>CAYYRW010000029.1:22014-87927 GCA_964474205.1 uncultured Nitrospirales bacterium
ATGTACACTTATCAAGTGATGACGCGGGATAATTCGCCCAACCAGAACCAAGGAAGCTACTCAACATCGGCTTCGGCAACGACCCAGCCAGTGTCGGACACAACGCCGCCGACGCCCAATCCGAGCACTTGGGGCACCGCGCCCTACGCCACGGGTGCCACAACGATCAGCATGACGGCCACGACGGCCAACGATCCCAGCGGCGTGCAATACTTCTTCCACTGCTTGACCCTCGGCGGCCACGACAGCGCTTGGCAAGCTAGCGCGAATTACCAGGACGTTGGGCTTTCGGCGAACACGATGTACACTTATCAAGTGATGACGCGGGATAATTCGCCCAACCAGAACCAAGGAAATTACTCGACATCGGCTTCGGCGACAACGCAGTTGGAGGCTGATCTGAACGACGATGGAATCGTCAACTTGTTTGATCTTCAGTTACTAGCAGCGCAGTGGCAGCGACATGTGGGCGATGGCATGACGCCAACATGGGCATCTATAGGGGACGGTTCGTCTGCCGACAAAGTCGATATGATCAAAGACGGGGCCATAAATTTGTTTGACCTGCAAGTTCTCGCGAGTCAATGGATGACCAATAAATGACAAAACCAAAAAGGCGAATACTTTTGTGCATCTATTGATGACAAAGAAGGCCTTTAGAGGAGATTAAGAATGAAATGCAGTTGGTACTGGACATTTACGATCTTTCTCTGCGGAGTTAGTGTTGCCTATTCGGCTGTGGCGACCCCTAGTATGCAAATAAACTACGGAAGCACAACGGGGCCAATTGTTAATGATTTGTCCCTTACTGACATCGGAAGTGTGGCCATTAACATTCCTTTAACATCGCTAGCTTTTGTTATCCAGAACTTTGGTGACACAAACCTTTTGATCACTGGCTCCGTAACTGTTGTGTGGCAGCAATCACCGGACGGCGTTGTTAGCGATATAGGACCGTTTTCCATTCCCCAACAACCCACTTCTACTCCTATTACACCATACGTCGGTGTTAATGCTTTCTATGTTGGGTTTCAGCCTGGGACCAAAGGCCTATGGAAAGCCTCGATAAGCGTTCCAAACAATAGCGGACACAACCCCTACAACTTCCAAGTCCAGGCTACGGCTACGGTCGCCAGTCTTACGGTTACCATCGCACCACAAGCCGCAAATGACGCTGGCGCTCTATGGAGCATGGACGGTGGCGTTATATGGTACTACAGCGGAGAAACCATCGATAACGTCACGCCTGGTAATGCTGTCGTGTCTTTTAAGCCCATACCAGGCTGGTCTAAGCCCGACAACCAGAGTTTCTACATCCCCGCTGGCCAACCAGCTACAAGAACTGGATGGTACACAAAGGAACCTATCAGTGTAACGGTATTTATTCACCCTCAGGAAGCCGTTGATGCGGAAGCAATGTGGCAAGTCGATGGTGGTGACTGGCAGTCTAGCGGTGCTACTGTCGGAGGTTTGACGCCTGACCAGCCGCATACTGTGTCTTACAAGCAAATACCCGGTTGGATAGTGCCAACTGATTCCATATTTGCAACTGGCAGTAGCATAGATGCATATTATACACAAAACATTGACTGTTCTCTTACTGTAAACATTGAGCCCCAGACAGCAATCGAGGCTGGTGCCCAGTGGTCTGTGGACAGCGGAATCACTCAAGCCAGCGGTACAACAGTCATGCTGCCGGCTGGTTCTCATACGATTTCATACACGAGAATATCTGGTTGGACCGCGCCGGGCAATCAGACGGTCACCTTTACTGCGGGTCAGAGTCTTACTACGACGGGAATTTACACATCCCCTGTAATCTTAACGTTGGCGCCGCCCGCTTTGCCAGTGGCACTAGGCGCGGTATTCAGTGTAACGCTTTCTGTTCAGGATGTAACGAATCTTGGCGGTTTTCAGATAGGTCTTGCGTTTGACCCGACGAAGCTACAAGTTATGACGGGATCTGTTGCGCTTGGTAGTTTCCTAACTCAAGATGGTAATGTGCCGATTTCCCAGCCAGGCACTATCGACAATACGGCAGGAATCATTTCTGGATATGCATGGGCACGAACCGGGGGAACGGGTATCTCCGGTAGTGGTAGTTTGGCTACGATTCAATTCCACGAAATTTTAGGAGCGACGACCGGTTACTCCACTCTGATCACTTTATCGTCAACAGATATGTTGCTTTCGTCGCCCACGGGTACTGCCATAACCGTGGATTCTTTTGCGCCCGCAACCGTCGAGTTTCAGCCTGAAAGCACTTTTGAAGGTCAATCCGAAGGAAATACTGAAGGTGCAATTGAAGGGCAGGGTGAAGGCGAAGGTTGGGGTGAGGGCGAAGTCGCACCCTTTGAGGGCTCACCGGAAGAAGGTCAATCCGAAGGCCAGATAGAAGGCTCTACTGAAGGCGTGTCCTTCGAGGGTTCACTGGAGGAGGGTGAAGGGGTAATGGAAGGCCAGATTGATGGCGAGGGCCAAGGCGAACCACATGGCGCTCATACAGCGGATCAAGACGGAGATGGGCAGATCAACCTGAGCGAGCTGCTTCGTGTGATCCAGTTCTTTAATTCAGGAGGGTATCATTGCCAATCCGGCACGGAGGATGGCTATGCACCTGGCACCGGAGTTCATGATTGTACCCCGCACGACAGCGACTACAACACGCAGGATTGGTTTATTAACCTATCTGAATTGTTGCGGGTGATCCAGTTCTTTAATTCGGGCGGTTATCATTGTGAACCCGGTACCGAAGATGGCTATGCACCCGGTCCTGGGCCAATGTGTGAAACCGAGGGAGAAGGCATGTCCTCTGAAGGTTCACCGGAGGAGGGTTCACTGGAGGAAGGTGAAGGCACGATCGAAGGTATAGTCGAAGGAGAAGGCTCTACCGAAGGAATCCTTGAAGGGCAAGTCGAGGGCATAATCGAAGGTGAAGACGAAGGCATGCTCTCCGAAGGTTCCCCAGAAGAGGGTGAAGGCGGTATCGAAGGCATTGTTGAGGGCGAAGGCAGTTTAGAAGGCGTTATTGAAGGCGGACCAGAAGGCGCGATTGAAGGTATCGTAGAGGGTTCTGATGAGGGAACAATTGAAGGTGGCATCGAAGGCGGCATAGACGAAGGAGAAGCTGAAGGTCAAGACGAAGGCGTAAGTGAAGGCGTTATCGAAGGTGAAGCAGAAGGTCTATCTGAAGGCGAAGGTTCGCCCGAAGGACAGGATGAAGGGGAATCGGTAACCATTTGGTACGTAACGCCCGACGGCATAGGAGATGGCTCTTCTTGGAACAATGCACTTGGAACAATTCAAGCCGCTATAGACGCCGCTTATCTTGCGGGCGGTGGAGAGGTCTGGGTATACAAAGGACTATACGCCCCCATCATCATGCGGCGAAATGTCGCCATTTATGGTGGATTTGCTGGTACCGAAACACAACGAGATCAACGCAATTGGTCAACTAATAGAACCGCTATTGATGGCGATAACACCGAGTCCTGTGTAACCGGTTCGGATAATGCCACTTTGGATGGATTTTTTATACAAAACGGTTATGCAGACCACGATAATGGCGGTGGGATGCACAATTACGAAACGTCACCTGTGGTTGCCAATTGCACCTTCACCGAAAATATGGCTTTCTACGGTTCCGGTGCTGGGATGTACAACGCATACTCTTCTCCAATACTGATCAACTGTACTTTCTCAGAAAACACGGCCATGTATGAACAATATGGTGGCGGTATGTACAATTTCAATTCTTCGCCGTCTCTGATTAACTGTATTTTCTTTCAAAACATGGTCACAAATACTGATTCATCCAGTTACGGCGGCGGGATGTATAACGAATCCTCCTCACCAACCTTGACCAGTTGTATTTTTGTTGGGAACGTCGCTCGCAACGACCGTAATGCGGCAAGCTATGGCGGTGGGATGTATAATGCTGACTCCTCCTCGCCGACATTGACCAACTGTACGTTTATCGGAAATACAAGCACCGCCTACAGTGGAGCGATGCACAACAATTCCTCTTCTCCTACGTTAATCAACTGTACGTTTACCGGGAACACTGCTAACGACAGCTTTGGCGGGCTATACAACGATACCGCCACACCTATACTGATCAATTGCATCCTCTGGGAAGATATGCCAGCAGCCGGACCGGAAATATATGACGTTAACTCCACACCATCGGTAACATATTCATGTATCCAGGGTGATTCTGTGTATTCCGGCACAGGGAATATCAACCTAGATCCATTGTTCGTGGATGCAACAAGTGGAAATGTTCAGTTGCAGTTCGGGTCACCATGCATCGATACCGGAACCGTATCCGGGGCCCCGGCCACGGATACTATCGGCACGGTTCGTCCACAAGGAAACGGGTTCGATATGGGCGTCTATGAGTATATCCCTGTTGGTGAAGGCGGAGAAGAGGGAGAAGGCATGGTGGAGGGTGAAAGTGAAGGAGGGAACGAGGGCGAAATGACGATCATGCTTCCAAGTGATGTCCCCTTGGAGATGGTGTGGATCCCGGCAGGATCGTTCATGATGGGCCGGTGTTCTGGTGGGAATAAATGGTGACAGTCACCTATTATTTTAGAAATAGTTATATAGCAACAAAATATCAACTATCGGCAATCTCGTCTCTCTCAGTAAAATGCTTTCTCCAGCGCCCCAAGAACATTGCGCAAAGTTTTTGTAGCGCACCCCGTTTTATCCATGTTAGGCGCCTATGAACTTGGTTCCAGTTCGGATCCTTTCATATTAGAATCCGAACATGGCCCTACCTGGAGATAGCGACCTACATTTTTACGCATTCTCAACCTGCCATTTATTCTAAAGTTGTAGGTCCGATCTCCAGGTCAGATCCACTCTTCGCAGCCTTGCGGCTTCGCGCGCGATCATTCGGTAACAGTTCGTCCTAAATATCTTTTTCAGAAAGGTTGGCGGCCTTCAAAAAATAAGCCAGTAAACCCGTTTTATTGAGTATATGGTTCAAGATCCACTGCCAAGCACCCTTCAATGGCTTCCTGGAGGTTCGCCAGTAGTTCATCAAAGGTCTCCCCTTGCGTAGCACAGCCCGGGATGGAGGGCACTTCCGCCCAATAGCCGCCTTCTTCGGCTTCATGGACAATGGCTTTGAATTTCATTCGGGAAAAACTCCTGCTCAATGCTTGTCTCAATTATAGCATAATGACCTAATGTCGTGAACGAAAAATACGTTGACAAAGTTGTGGCACCTCCTCTGTCGCGTAAGACAAGGGGTTGCAACCCCTTGTCTTCGGAACGTTTGTGGCCAGCGTATTGAACATATTTGTCGTTCACGGCACTAAGAGGTATTTGTGAAATTCGCGATGGCGGGACAAAATCACCGGCTTGATGCACGACGGGGGGGCCGTCATAATGCTGGGGAACCTCCTGGAAACGATGGGGTTTAAGAAATAGAAAAGGCACACCGCCGATGCATGACATGGATGACTGGGAATTGGTGGCGCAAACGCAAGCCGGGAATGTGCAGGCGTTTGCCGAACTGGTGCGGCGCTATCAGGCGCCGGTCATCCACTTTTGCCAGCGGATGGTCGGTTCCGTCCAGGAGGCGGAGGACCTGGCCCAGGAAAGTTTCATCCGGATCTACCGGCACATGGGCCGGTTGACGCCCAAAGCGAAATTCTCGACGCTGTTGTTCGGCATTGCGCGAAACCTGGCCTTGAATGCGTTGCGGGACGCCAAGCGTCAAGGGCGCAGCACGGCGCAGCCCCTGGAGGAACAGCCGGTGGAGCCCGCGGATCCCGTGGAAACGGACCGGCGGGCCCGCCTGAAGGAAATTGAATCGGCCTTGAATCAGGGTCTCGAAAGGCTCTCGCCCGAACATCGCGAAATCCTGCTCCTGCGCGAAATGCAGGGCATGGACTATGACGCGTTGGCGAAGGCCCTGCATTGCCGGATGGGCACCGTCCGCAGCCGCCTGGCCCGTGCGCGGGAGCAATTGCGGCAGCGGCTTGTGGAACTTGGAGGCGATTGGTTATGAAGGATCGGCATGTGATCGAGGAATTATCCGCCTATATGGACGGCGAAGCGCGTGATCCGGCGCGCATCGCACGGCATTTGCAACACTGCGAATCCTGTGCGCGCCATCACATGCAGCTTTTGAAACTGTCCACCCATCTTCACGCCCTGCCGTTGCCGGAACCCCGCCCGGAATTCCTCACACGCGTCATGGCGCAGGTCGCGGAAGAAAAAGCGCCTTCCCCAAGACTATGGTTCCCGTTTTCCCTTCGCGCACCCGCTTGGGCCATGAGCTTTGCCATGGTGCTCATCGTGACGGGGCTTGCCCTCGGTTGGTTCTACCGGCCGCAATCCGCGCCGTTGCCCATGCAACGAGCTGCTCAGGAAACAACCGTTCCCGCCGTCAGTTATCCCGAACCCAGCCCCCTGGAAGACATCGGAAGCGATCCCGCCGAGGAGGAAGAGCCTGTATCCTATGAGGATTTGCTGAATATGCTGGCGGAGGTTTCCGAGGAGGACATGTTCCCGGAGATGGCCTCTGGCGATTCGGATTTCCTGGAACAAATGGAGACCCTCGACGTGCAGGCGCAGCAAGCGCTTCGGGAGGTACTCTCCGATTACTTAACCCAAACACACACACGGAACAATGAAGGGTGACTGCCATGAAAATACGTTTCATTGCCATGAGTTGGGGTATGGCGCTGTTGGTTGTGCTGGCGGCGGCCTCCGCGCAACCCCCTGAAACCGCATCTGCCCCGCCATCCCCCCCCTCAGCGGTCACGCCGGAAGCCGCTCCGCCTCCCGTGCCCCCGGAAAATCCGCCCGATGGTCCTCCGGGAGAACGCGGGAAACGCTGGCGCGGGGAGAAGACTTTGGACGCCGATACCCGCGCACTGCTGGAGGAAGTAATGATCGCCCGCATGTCGCAGGAACTCGCCCTGGACGACGAGCAAACCGTTCTTATGGTCCGCCGCTTCAGCCAATTCCGGGATCAGATGCGCGAACTGAGAAAACAACGCGCGGTTTTAGCCAAGGAAATGCAGGCGCTCACCCGGCAGGACCAAGGCGGCAACGAAATGGACGGTAAACTCAAAACGTTGATTGATATTGATGAGAAAATCTTTCAGGCGCGGCTCGATGCGTTCCATGCCGTCTCCGCCGATTTGACCGGCTGGCAGCGCGCCAAACTCTACCTGTTTATCGCAGAATTCGAAAATGAAGTGCGCGGCCTCATGCAAAAGGCGCGCGATCAAAAGCGCATGCGCAATGGATTGGGACCGGATGCCGGCGCTCAAGGTGAAAAAGGAACCAGCGGATTCCGCAGCCAGGGCCGGGGAGGACGCGGTCAAGGCGGACCGAACGAGCAGCCCTGACGAATGCTCCGCCCGGGAGAATTCCCGGATACTGTTATCTCCGCAAAAAGCTCGTCTAAAAAAAGTGGAAAAAAGGCTTGACATTAGGCGCGGTTCGCGTGGTAGAATGTATACCTGTCGGTAGGTAAACAACTTTAACTTGGGTTTTTTAACAAGGGTGGTTAGCCATGGCACAAAAGCAAGATGTAGAAAAAGACAAAGCAATGGCATTGGCGGAAGATGCTCGTGAATCCGAATGGAAGTTCCCGAGCTTTACCGCGGAAATGTTCAAAGGCAATTTCCGGTGGGACTTAGTGCATCCGTTCCCGATGCAACCCGCGGACGACAAGAAGATCGGCGACGATCTGATGGAGAAGACGAAGAAGGTGCTCGAAGAGTGCCTGGATCCGATCCAAGTGGACAAGACGGGTGAGTATCCGAAGGAGGCCCTGCAAAAACTGGCGGACTTGGGCCTGTTCGGCATGAAAATTTCGAAGGACTATGAAGGGCTTGGGTTGTCGGTGACGAACTACGCCCGCATGCTGGGCTTTGTGGGCAGTTATTGCCAGAGCACGGTGACCTGGCTCTCGGCCCACCAGAGCATTGGCGTTCCGCAGCCGCTGAAAGACTTCGGCACGGAAGCACAAAAGAAAAAGTATCTGCCGCGTCTGGCGAAAGGCGAGATTTCGGCCTTTGCGCTGACGGAACCCGATGTCGGCTCCGACCCGGCCCGTATGACCACCAGTGCCACACTGTCCGCGGATGGTGAATATTATCTGCTGAATGGCGATAAGCTGTGGACCACCAACGGCCCGGACGCCGACATCATTGTGGTGATGGCGAAGTCCGGTGCGCGCAAGATTGGGGAGGTTGAAATTCCCGAAATCAGCGCGTTCATCGTGGAAACGGACTGGCCGGGCGTCGAAGTCGTGTCGCGCTGCAAATTCATGGGCCTGAAGGGCCTGTCGAACGGCTGGCTGCGCTTCACGGATGTGAAAGTGCCGAAGGAAAACATTATTGGCAAGCCGGGCATGGGCCTGAAGATCGCGCTCACCACCCTGAATACCGGGCGCCTGGGCGTGCCGGCGGCGGGCGCGGGCGGCTGCAAGAGCTTCATCTTTGACGCGGCCCGCTGGGCGAAAGAACGCGTGCAGTGGGGGCAGTCCATCGGCCTGCACCAGTCCATCTCGAAAAAACTGGCCGATTTCATTTCGTACACCTACGCCATGCAGGCAATGGTCTACCTGACCTGCTCGTTCGCGGACAAGAAGAACGCGGACATCCGGCTGGAAGCCGCGGCGGCGAAATATTTCTGCACCGAGCGCGTGTGGTACACCCTCGATGATCTGCTCCAGGTCTTCGGCGGGCGCGGCTACGAAATGGCCGAATCGCTCTACAACCGCGGCGAGAAACCCATCTGGGTCGAACGCGCCATGCGCGACATGCGCATCGGCCGCATCTTCGAAGGCTCCTCGGAAATCATGCACCTGATTATGGCGCGTGAAGCGATGGACACCCACTTCAAGCTGGTCATGCCGATCCTGATGCCGAAGAAAGGCCAGAAAGAAGGCCGGCTGTCCCTGATGATGAAAGCGATGAAATTCTACGCCGGCTGGTATCCCAAGACCTGGATGCCGCCCAGCATCAACTTTGACGTGAAGCACCTGAGCGCGGCCAACCGCGAACACCTCAAGTTCGCGGCCAAGACCTGCAAGAAACTGGCCCGGTCGCTGTTCCACACGATGGGCAAGTATCAGGCCAAGCTGGAATTCGAACAAATCCTGCTGGGCAATTTCGTGGACGTCGGTACCGAACTGTTCGTGATGGCGGCCACCTTGTCCTTCACGGAACAGATGATCGCGGCCAACCCCAGTGACCAGACGCCGCAGGAACTGTGCGACCTCTATTGCGCGAATGCCCGCGCGAAGATCGCCGCGAGTTTTAGGGCTGTCAAGTGCAATCACAACAAAATGTACAAGAAGATTGCGAAGAACCTCATGGACGGAAAATACAACTGGCTGGCCACGGACGTCTACATGGACCTGCCGCCGACGTACCGTGATTTCTCCAAGAATCTCGTGCCGCCGAAGAAATAATCGTATTTAGCATGACTTCCCGCGGGAAGCGTCCCTCCGGATGCTTCCCGCGACTAATTTTACCCGCCTGTATCGAATCAGCCATAATTCACTCTCCGAAGATAATCCGGAAAGGAAACACGTGCCTCAAGTACTTCGATGCCCTTCGTGTGGCGCCACATTGCTTGCGGCGGAGCCGATCTCAGGGCAAACCGTCGTCTGTTCCCGCTGTGGCCAGCCCCTGCACGCCCCCGGCGGTTTTGGCGAAGTAATCGATGTGCATGCCGAGCCGATCAACGACGCCACCGCCCGGCCCTATACCGACCCCGGACCCCCGGAATGGCGGCCCGTCCCGGCCCGTCCCGAAGAGCCCTCCTTCACCGGTGGCGGCTACGTTTATGAGCGCCGTTTCCGTGACGATTCAGGATGCTGTTGCGGAATGGGCTGCGCCCTCATGCTCCTCTTCTTCATGATTTTCCTGCGAGGCTGTGCCGGACTCTTCTTCTAGCCCGGATATCTCAACAAGTATTCACACGTTTTCCGCGAACTGTTGGGGTAAGCGGCATTTATGGAGGTGGATAGCTGTGACCGGGTTCAACAGGGTGTATTCATATCCATTTCCGGGTGGAACGGTTCACTCCACACATTCGCGTGGTTTGGCCGTGGGGAAGAACTGAACAAACACGGCCCTGCGCGGCGGATCGGTCTCGGCGAACGGCTCGCCGAAGATGCTCGGGCCGGCATTCTTCTTGTTCATGCCACCCTCCTTCTCGTAGTATTACAACGTCATCGTATCGCCGTTGATGTGCCGCAACAAAAAGCGCGAGGGTATTTTGAACACCGTGCAGCAGGAGGAACCATGAAACGTACAGCCTTGTTGTTGATGGGATGCGTTGTCATTCTGGGGCAAACCGTCCAGGCCGCCCCGGAGACGGGCGCACGGACGGGGGTGACGCTCTATGTATCGGAATTGGGCGACAATTCGGATGGCTCTTCGTGGGCAAAGGCGTACCACACCATCCAGGCGGCATTATCGGCCGTGCCCGACGACCAGGGCGGGCATCGCGTGGTGGTCCGGCCCGGCACGTATGCCGAAGCCAATCTCGATCCGGCGTTCAAGGGCGCCCCCGGAGCCTATAACACGCTGATGGGCGATTTCGACGGCAGCCTGGGTTCCGGCGCCAAGGGTTGGGCCGTTATCGACAGCGGCGCGCCGGAAGTGATTGTACGGACCAACCCGAACGGCGGGAGCGGGAATCCGGGCTGGATGTTGCTTAACGAGGGGGAACCCAAGAAGGAGTGGGGGCTCAAGAGCATTGACTGGTGGGGTACGGGACGCTGTTCGCCTTCCAAATCATGCATTCTCTGGGACCGGTGGGTGTTTAAGCATCTGTACACCACCGGCGCGGAAGGCGCGGGTTGGGACCTCACAATTGATAAAGGTTCCGAGTTCACGACCATCACCGAGCACTGCGTTGCCATTGGCCGTTTTTCCGGAATCTGTGTGGGCGCGTTCGTGGGGCGGCCCAAGGAACCCGTCGTGATTCGGGATTGCTTCTCAATGTGCCTGGATTGGTGGGGGGATGCGGCGGGGATATACATTCGCGCGGAGAATCCGAAACCCAACGATTACCCCGACGTAGTCATCGAAAACTGCACGCTTGTGGGCCCTGATAACGCCCTCCAAGTGGGAAATCCGGGATTCGAGGGGTATACGCGGGTCAGTATCAAGGACAGCCGCTTGTTCTCGTTGAATTTCTCCCAACCCTGCGGACAGCCCTCGACGGGTGTCATTTACCACACCCTGGATGGCAAACTGCTCCACGTGGACTTGGAAAACTGCCTCCTGTCGGGCTACAAGATTTTTGGGAGCGGCGGAAAACAATTCGGCGCGGGCGAACGTCCGGCGGGCGGCCCAGTTTCCTACACCCTCAAGGGAAACGTCCGGGCCTATGTGCATTTCACCCAACCCGTGCCGGAAGGCATGGAACGGTTGCGATTTTGGCCCGTGGCCGATTTCGAATATATGCTTCCGCCCGAATTCCACAATCCGAAACCGTAAGATACAGGAGGTAAAATCAGTTATTTTTTGCCGTGGATTTCGTTTCCGGCAACAGGTTGAATGCGGCGGTTATGCTTTCAGGAGAGGCCGCAGGGCCGAGCGTATACGCTTGACGGGCGCGGCTCAAATCGTTGTGCAGCAAGCGAATGTCCTCACAGCCTCCATCCAGGCCGATAAACGCGCCCGTCGCGGCGGCGGAACATCCCGTGATCAATGCCTGTTGAACGCCCCTGAAGGCGATCTGGATTGGCGCCCCGGTTTCCGCATTGGCGTCCAGGGATTCCAGACGGAAATCACTCACATCATCGGCCACGATGGCAGGGCGCATTTCAGGCGTTTCGCAGCGGAGTTCCATGCCATTCAGGTGCACGCCCCGGACATGACGGAGGTAAAAACCGTAGGCGGGCAATATGCCGAACATGGTGCTTTCGGGGTATTTCTCCTCCTGTTCGGGTACTTGGGCGCCGGCCTCTTCACCTGTTCCGCCTCCGGCAAATGAAATGCGAATGTTGGACAAGGTTACATTCTCCATTGGATGACCGGGCAATCCCGCTATTGCACACCCGGTCTTGCTTGCACCCGTGGCCACCACGTTACTGATGGACACGTCACGGAACACGCCTACGCGCGGTTTGGGATCGCCCGGTTTGGGCGGGCGCGCACGATTCCCCAGCCGCATAAAAATGGGGGCGGTGGTGCCTTCCACCACAATGTTGGAAATGGATACGCGCTCAAGCGTTCCGCCGTCGACGATTTCCAGTGCAATTCCCGCCAGACCTTCCAGGCGTCCCGCCAATTTGCCCGCGGCTTGCGACCGTTGAATCACACAGTTGCTGATGGCAATATCGCGAAACCCGCCGGCGGATTCCGTTCCCGCCTTAATCGCATTGCAATGCGACCGCAGGATACAGTTGGAAATCACCACGTGTTCGGTCGCGCGCGCGCCGGTACTTTTCAGCGTCAGGGCGTCGTCGTCCGTATCGCCGATGCAATCGGATACAATCACATTGCGGCACCCGTCAATATCGAGCATGTCGTTGTTCGCGCATACATGATTCGTGACGTTGAGGCCGCGCAAAGTCACAAAATCGCAATCCAGGTAGTGTTGCATCCACATTGCCGAATCCCGCAGCGAGACGTTTTCCACGAGCACGTTCCGGCAACTGATCAGGCGGATGAGATAGGGGCGGTTCAGGTATATCTTGTGCAACGGGTAGCGCCCTTCGGCCTCAAAGGGCTTCGAACTCTCCGCGACTTGTTCGGGGGTGCCTTCATTGTCCCGGAAATGGCTGCCCTGACCGTTGATGACCCCCGAACCCGTAATGCCAACGTCCTCGAGCCCCTCTCCCCAGATCAATGCGCGCACCGTGTACTGATCGCTGCGCGAGGGGTATTGGCAATAGTTGACCGGATAGTCCGCAAGGCTCGTGCTCCCCAGCACGGCGGCCCCTTGCGCCAAGCGCAACCGCACATGGCTTTTCAAATACAACGTTCCGGTAAGGAATGTTCCGGGCGGAAAAAGAACTTCCCCGCCGCCCTGACGTGCGGCGGTGTCAATCGCCGCCTGAATCGCCGTTGTATTGAGCGTGGCACCGTCGCCGGCCGCTCCATACCGGGTTACATCATGGGTTCCGGCAGTGGTTCCTGATGAAGCCTCCTGCCCCCCGGCACACGTTGTTCCAGCAAACACACAGGCAGCCAGACACCACCGCATCACGCCGTTCCAACGAATTATCTTTGAGAACATGGTGTTTCCCTCCACAAGGTATCATGTATTCTATTCGTACCCTGGATGAAATGCCACGAGGCCTATTGCAGGAGGAACATTCGCGTTTCACCCAGTGTCAGGTCCAACTCCAACCGATTCACGTCCTGAGCCACGACGGTGGTATCGAGCGCATTGATAACGTTGCATGGTTGAGGAAAGAAGAGGTGCTTCTTCCCCGCACTGGTGGCGGAAATGCTGAAGAACCGGCCATCGGTTAGCACTACGTCATCACTGTCGCTGTATACGTGAACTCCGGACGCCATCAAAATGGTGCGCAACAGTTTTGCGGGGCAGTGCAACGCTCCGATGTACACGCGAAGGCCGTCCGGTGTTTGTTTGGCGGCCACCGCCGCCCCTCCGGACGGGTAGCGGGCGATAACTTCCGCATCAGGATCATCCACTGTCCACAACGGATCGAGGAACGTCTCATTTCTGAAGGGTGTTTCCAGCCCCGCCGCAAGTCCCTGTGATGCTTTTTCGGGGGTGACCTTGCCGCATTCCGGAGCGCCTCGCCGAAGTTTCAAGCCGGTCATTTGCACAATGTTTTCGTCACGGGCGGTGTCACTCAAAAAACCCCCGCCATAAAACCACACTGCGGTCTTTCCGCGCGTGGACCGCAACACCGCTTCGCGCTGCCGCGCATCCAACCGGTAACAATTGGCAAAAAAATACACTTTCGACGGCGGGACCCTGCCCGCCACCAGGTCGCTTAACAAGTAGATGCCGAAGGGCGCGCCCATGCGAAAGTATTGGCTTCGCATTTCATATACCAGCGGACAGCTTAATTGGATTGTGCAGGCCGCGTAGTCCGGGCTGTCCTCGTCCACGATGAGCGCAACGTCCGGCGCCCATCGCGCCGGTTCGGTTAGATGTTCCTGGTAGAAGCGTTGCAGGCGGCCGATGTTGTCCCAAAGGTCTTTACCATTAAGCCAGCCGATGCCGCCCAAATCCATGTACCAGGCGGCTAACCGCCGCAGCCAGAGCTGTGCAAAGTTGCGCTGATGAACCCAGTACGTTCCCGGCGGTGTATCCACCCGGCCAAAGCCAGAATCCGGAGGGGTAAGATAGGTGCGCGTGTCGTCTTCATTCAACCATAACTTTCCATGACCGCGGACGCTGTCCACGGCGCTCATGAACATTCCCGCACCGCCCAGTTCGCGGTCAAGATATGAAATCGGCGAGCACAGAATGTCCACCTCCGGGCAGTGCAGCATGCGGGACATTGCGAGGTGGCCGCTGTTTTGCGGGCCCATGGGGATTCCGTGCATGTCGAACAAGTATCCATAAAAGAAACAGGTCAGTTTCTTGCCCCGGGTTTCTTCCTTGATGACGCGCGCCATCATTTCAAGCGGCTCTTCCATCGCAATTTGCTTGTAGTGAAAATAGTCGATTACCGGGCGTTCAACCACCGGGTCGCGGAAGAGTCCGAGGGTTGTTGAACGTTGCTGATCCGCGGAAGGAACCTGAACCGATTCGAAGGTGATATCCGGAATATTCCATGCTTGGCGTAGTACATCGATTGTGCTGTATTGCCCCTGAATCCATTTGCGGAACCCGGCGTTCATTGCGGGGGAGAAATCAGAAAAGCGCGGCTCCCAGGAGCGTTCGTAGAACCATTCGCCGGTGTGTTGGCCGCAAGGATGGTACCCAAGCAGGTGATCGCCATATTTCGATTCGCAATGCTTGACGAGCGCCCGGAGGTGTGTCTGCATCTCCTCGCGCCATGGTTTAGACGCCATGGACATGGAAACCGTTTGGCCATCGTCAAAGAGCATGCGGTCGTCGGGATGCTGAGTCAGCCACCATTCCGGCGGGGCCATGCCGAAGCGCGGGAGAAGCAGCGCCTGCGGATCCTCCCTAAGTGTGGTTTCGATGCAGCGGTCCACTTCGCCAAAATCGTGGTCCTTGCCTGATTCCGGCCAAGGCATGGGTATGCCGAAACTATAACTATGGACCCCGGCATCGCGTGCCAAACGCACTTGCTGAACGTATGGCGAGCCGGCGTTGGATTCCGGTGGATAGATGGTCCACGGCTCGTTGATATGAAGCATCATGAAGTCCACCGTGCGCGGCTTATCCGCCTTCATCCAGAGCGAATAGGTATACTTCTGCATGGCCTTGACGCTATAACCGGTCTGGTACCAATGCATGTGCATGTGGCCGGTGCCCGCCGCTTGGATGTCCACCCGCAGGCTCTGATTTCCGCTAACCTTCGTGGAAGAGTCCAGTATCCAGGTTCCTTCCGCGCCGGCGGTTTTGAAAAAATGCCAGTCGCGCTCGATATCTTCCCTTGTTCCTTCGAAGTCACCGCCGCGCGCCCAGTTCTCGCTGGGCGTGGTTGTTTTCTCCCCTGGATATACACGGATGTTGTCCACCCACACGGTTCCCGGCCCCTCGCCGCCCATCCGGAAGTGGATGCCGCTGGCGCCATCCGTATTTTCCAAGGCAACCACCGTGATGCTGAATTCCTGCCACTCCGTGGTCAGGTTCACAACCGTAGGCCCCCCAATCCCGGACTCCCAGCCGAAGAACGTCAACGGGCTGACCGGTTTGCCGTCCACGTGGATCATCGGGGAGCCCCCATAGGGTTTGATCTCCGCTTCCAGGGCAAAGAGGAACGGACTTCCCAGTAAACATAGTGTGAATAATAGTGCACGCGTCCAAATATTCAATAAGCGCCGCCGGGTTTGTATCATACTCCGTCTTATCCTCTCATAGGGTTGATGAAATGCACTTTGTGCGGGAGGGCAAAATTCCTGCTGTACGGCAAAACACCCGAAACCACATTGTCCATTGTGCGCGCGGCAACCCCGCGCCTGCAAGATACGTAATATAATTGACACCGATCAACATCCAAGACTACTATCACGGGCGCCGTATATGACTAAACATCCGAGCCGTTCTTTAGGAGCAAAGGCCCATGAGAAGTATTTTACAGCCTATTCTTTTGATTGCATTACTGTTGGCCGCGGAAAATGTCCTGGCGGACGATTGCATGACCCCCATCGGATTGGGGGACATCAAGGCCGCCGGGGAGATCGGGCGGCGGATAGGTCTCACCATCAATAATAATCTGCTGGCGTTGGACACGGAGAATTCATTTCTTGTTCCGTTTCGCCAGCGGAACCAGGAATCGGGGTACATCGGCCTGGGCAAGCTGATTGATGCCACGGTACGGTTCGCCGCATACAGCCAGGATGAAAAAGTGCTGGCGCTGAAGAAGCATCTTGTTGCGGAAGCGATCAAAACGCAGGAGCCCGATGGATACATTGGCATCCTTATCCCCAAGAGCCGTCTGTGGGGCGTGTACGACATCCATGAAATGTCCTATCTTGTTCTTGGGCTGACCAATGATTATAAGTATTTTGGCGAGGAGGCATCGCTCGCGGCGGCAAAAAAGCTGGCCGATTTCATCATCACCACGTGGTCGGCGGAACCGTCACGGATTCCGGGGGGCACCGGAAAGCGTGCCAACATGTATGGCGTCACCACGGGGCTGGATGGGGCGCTGTTAACGCTCCACGAGCAGACGAAAGACCCAAAGTATCGGGATTTCTGCGTCAACTCGGAACAATACAAGTTGGCGGATTGGAACTCGGCCATTAAGATGGACGAACCGGGAAAGCCGTACAACATGGATGACGAACGGCACGCGTACATCTTCATGTGCCTGTGCGTGGCGCAGTTGCAATTGTACACGCAGCAGCCCGATCCAAAACTGCTCAAACAAACGCAACAGGCCCTTGATTTTCTCACGCGCCAGGACGGACTGTTGATTTCGGGATCGTGCAGTTTGCAGGAAGCATGGCACGATAATCAGGCGGGCAGTGGAAATGTAAGTGAAAGCTGTGCCACGGCCTATTTGATTCGATTGATGGAGCGCATGCTTCGGATAACGGGCGAGCCGCAATTCGGCAACATCATGGAACGGGCCGTCTACAATGCCTTGTTTGCCGCTGAATCGCCTGACGGGCGGAGTCTCCGCTACTTCTGTGCTCTTGAAGGCAATCGCACCTATTTTGATCGCGACACCTTCTGTTGTCCGAACAACTATCGGCGCATCATGGCCGAACTGCCCGCCATGATCTGTTACCGGTCGAATGGCGGCGTGGCGGTCAATCTCTACACGGAGTCCACCACCAAAATCGATTTGGGAGAGGGCCGCGGCGTAACGATTCAGCAAGAAACAGACTACCCTACATCAGGAAGTGTAAAAATCACCGTCATCCCTTCGGAAACAATGGAGTTCCCCCTGCGGCTGCGTATTCCGGGATGGTGTTCAAAAGCACAACTCGTCATCAACTGTGAAACACCCGTCAACGTTTCCCCCGGCAAGGATTTTTATGAAATGCTCCGAATCTGGAAACCGTCCGATTCCGTTACTCTCGAGATGGCCATGCCGTGGCGGCTTGTGCGCGGACGTAAATCGCAAGAGGGGCGCGCCGCCCTCATGCGCGGCCCGGTGGTGTTCTGCATCGGGGCCGCCAACAACGCCGAACTGCTCAAGAACTATGAAAAGCCGGGCGAACTGATCCTTGATCCCGCCTCGTTTGGCACACCCGTTGCCGACACATCGGTTCGTCCGGGAGGACTCAAGGTTTTGGCGAAGGCCTGGCCGCCGGAAAGCGAAACCAAAGAGGCCGCGCCGCTCGAGGTTGTATTGACCGAGTTTGTTGATCCCAGCAGCATCACCACCTATTTCCGCCTATCGGATACGGAGAAAACGGTGGAGGATGAACTGATGAATGAAAAACCCATTAGATGAGTTTGAGCCGGTCAATGGGAACGAGGACTCGCGATTAACCAAAGGGGATGAACAGGAAAAACTCCGCATTCCACGCGGGCGCGAAATGCGGAGCCGGAAAATGTACCTAGTAGTACTGCTGGGGGGGCGAAGACTATTTCTGCGCGCCCGCGCCGCCGGCCGCCGCCGGCTTGCTGTCAAGATGAACCGTATTGGGGTCTCCCTGCGAAATGTCGATCAGTTCCACGTCAAAGAGCAGAACGGAATTGGCCGGGATTTTCTGTTGATCGCGCGCGCCATATCCCAAGGCGGGCGGGATGAAAAGCTGCCATTTGGCGCCTTTTTTCATGAGTTGCAGGGCTTCCGTCCACCCTTTGATAACTTGGGTCACGCCGAATTCGACCGGTTCGCCGCGGTCCACGGAACTGTCGAATTTGGTCCCGTCGATAAGGGTTCCGGTATAGTGCACTTTGACTTTATCGTTGGCGGTGGGGCTGGGGCCGTCGCCTTCGGTAATGACTTTGTATTGGAGGCCGCTGGGCAAGACTTTCACGCCTTCTTTGGTGGCGTTGGCCTTCAGGAATTCCTCCCCTGCCGCGAGATTCTTCTCACTGCGCTCTTGTTGGGCCTTGGTCATGAAGGCGCGCACAGCGGCTTCGGCGTCCTGCTGGCTGAGCGCGGGTTCACGTCCGGCGGTCACGTCATCAATGGCTTTCATGAACAGTTCCTGATTCGGCGTCAACCCGATACGCTTTAGAAACTCGCCCAATTGAATGCCCACCGCATAGCTGGCTTTGTCTATGTCGGTTTCCAGGGTTACGCTGCTTTTTTCCTTGGCGGGCGCGGCATCAGGGGCCGGGGGCGTTTGGGCAAGGGCCGGCGCGGACACTATCAGGGCTATACTCAGGGCAGCCCAAACAAACGTGGTCTTCATGGGAGATTCCTTTTTATTGAGATGCGGTTTATTCTGCGCGAGGGTCAACATGGCCACTATCGTGCGCAGGGCTAAAAGAGTACCTTTTTGGCGGCCCTTGGTGCAAGTACCGTTTGACCCGAGGCATTTGCGAAATAGCCCTTTTCCGTTTATGGTTGGTTGAAAAAGACCCATTGGGGGTGTGAAATGCCTATAATTTACGCTGTGGGTGGCTTGCTTTCGGGGAAAAGGGCTATTTCGCAATTGCCTGGACCCCTGAAATCCGGTATAACTCTGTGTACACACATGAGGCCCTTGCTTGGCAGCGGCGCGGGCAGCTTGGTTTCCGGGAAAATCCCCTCCGGCCGGTTATGGGGGTTCCTGTGGAAAGCCGCCGGCGCGGTGACGGTTATCCAGTTGGGCGCATGGCTCTTTCTCCCTGGCGTGTTCACGTCCATACAAGGCGCGGGCCTGGGGGTGAAATTCTGCGTGGTGACCCTTGTTCTGGCCGTGCTCGCCATTCCGATGGGAATGGTGTTCCCCAGCCTGATACGGCTTGCCGGACTGGAAAATCTCAACCTGACCTGCTGGGTCTGGGGCATGAATGGCGTTGGTTCTGTTCTCGGCAGCGTGACCGCCACGGTTATCTCCATGAATGGCGGAAAGCATATCACCTATCTGACCGGTGTTGTTTTTTATGCGGGAATAACGGTGATGCTGGCGCGTCTTAATCAGCAGGGACCGCCTGCTGGTTCTCCGGGCATGCAAGAGGGGTGAGTGTCTGTTTATGCTCCATGACGAGACGAGGTGAATGAAAGGGAAAACCAGTACCAGAACGCCCGGAGATAATTACGGAGCACAAGAGGGTTTCTTGCGCGCCACAGAGCCCGGGCAATGTATTTGGGGCGCAGATAGTATCGGCGATAGGCGGACCGGATGATGGCGGAAATTTGTTCAGGGCTGTCGTATGCCGCAGGCACATAGGATGGCCGGTGCAAATCATCGTGTTCGGGGAGAATGGTTCCTTCCCTCGCGGCAAGTTCGGTAAGGGGGGTTCCCGGCTGAAAATGAAAGGGGTAAAAAATCATCCAGTCGACATTGAGTTCACACGCGAACCGGATCGTGTCTTCGGCCATGGCGGGGGTTTCGGTGGGCATGGCGAAAATAAAAGAAGCACGGACCTCCATGCCCGCTTTGTGCGCCGCCTTCACGGCCCTCCGGCTTTGCTCGAGGGTAATGCCCTTTTTCGCCACCTCCAGCATGTGCTGGTTTCCAGATTCCAGACCATAGTAGATGTTATAACAGCCGGACGCGGCCATGCGTTTCAGAATGTCTTCTGACACGGTGTTGACGCGGCTTTGAACAGTCCAGGTAATGTTCATTTTTTCCCGATCCAGGAGCGAACAGAAGGTGTCCATCCATTTGGGACTTGTAACGAAGTTGTCGTCCCAAAAGATAATTTCACGGATGCCGTGGTCGCGTTTGAGGCGTGCGATTTCATCCAGGACATTCTCCGGCGAACGGCGGCGATAGGGAGAAGCGTATTTGCCTCCCTGATAACAGAACGCGCAACGCCCGTAGGGGCATCCGCGCGCGGTGATCACGGTGGTGGCGGGTGTCCTCCGGCATTGATTGGGGAGCGGGATGTAGAGGTCCCGCTGATAGAGGGTGCGCAGGGGATGGGGCAATGTGTCCAGGTCGCGGACGGGTTCGCGGCGCGGGGTGACAACACGGTTGCCTTGCGCGTCCCGGAAAATGATTCCGGGAATCTTTTCATACGCGCCCTGATGATCAAGACAATCCAGGAGCTCGGCGAGTGTTTCTTCGCCTTCGCCCGGGACCAGGACATCAATGGCGGGGCATTCCTCCAGGATGTGCTCCCAAAAAGAGGAAACATGCGGTCCGCCCATGACAATGGGAAGTTCGGGCGCGCGGGATTTTAGCGCTTGAGCAAGCGCATAGGCGCTGGGGGCAAGACGTGTAAGGCAGGAAATGCCCACCACCCCCGGCTTTTCAGCAAGTATGGCATCGGCCTCCGTGCCGATATCATAGTTGAGCGCGGACCCGTCGACAAAGACCGGTTGATGGCCGTGTGTTTGGGCATAGGCGGCCAAATATCCAACCCCCAGAGGAGGCAGAATGCCGCGCTTTCTAATGCCGGCGCCGCCATACGACTTGATTAAACCGAAGGGGGGCAGGGCGAGCACAATTTTCATGGGAAGCGGCTGATTCCCGGCCTAGGCCGTTTTTTGGTCGTTGTTGCGGTTACTATTGGGACACCGTCAATGCACATCGTGAACAGGCGCCCAGTTTCCCGTTTATCTTACCTGGGCTGTTGGGATGGTTTCAACGAAGAGCGGGATTGTGTGAATAGAGATAAACGGTTACGCCATCAAAGACACACGCGTCCGTGAGGGTGAAATGTGCATCAAACCAGGCCTTGAGATTCAGGACGGAAGGCGGGTGTTGAAAGGGCTCCCACCACGATTCGACGAACCAGACACGCGTGGCATTTTTCGTGGCGGATTCGGCGGGGACAGGAGTGATGCCGTACCGATTCCAGAGGTTTTCCGCGGGGAGCGACAACACGAATCCGCGCAATTCCTCTTCGGAGAGGCGCAAAAAAACCTGCCGTGCGTCCGGCAAGTACTTTCGGAACGGCGTCAGGGTGAAATGACTGGCATGGCCTATCATGTCGCCCGTTTTCCACCGGGAGGCGATATGGGCGGCGGCATCCCGGTTGTCCACTTTATAGCGCACCCCCATGCGGTGCGTTTGCATGGGATGGAGGTTCTGGTGGTAATAATCCTGCAAGAGGGGCACGGTACAGAGTGTAATCAAGGCGAGGGTCCCGGCCCGGAGAAGGGTATGCGGGAGCGCCATGATGGCGAGGCCGGTCACATAGTACACGATGATGCAGGAGAAGATAAAAATGCGGTGTTCGTAAAAGGGAAAATTCCGCATCCGCCAGATAATCACATTGGCGATAATGGGGAAAACCGTCAACAGAACGGCCAGCAAGAGGGTGTTTTTGTCACGGCGCAACAAGACAAGCCCCGCCAGGAAAAGGAGGGCGCCGATCAGGAACAAAGGCCAATAGGCAAAGCTGGTGGCGCCATACCCCGCAAAGAAGGTTTTAAGGGTGAGGAAGGCTGTTTTTAGGTCCGGGCGCAAGGCCCACGAATTCAAGGTGATGGAATTGTAGATGGCGGCCCATTGAGAAGCCAGAAGGACCGCCGGGAGAATCAGGAGTACGAGCACTAGCTGGGAAACCGTCCATTTCAGGATTTTTCCGCGGCGCTGGAAGAGGGTCAGGGCGAAAAAGAGATTAAAGAGGGCAATATTCCATATGGCGAAGAAGTGGGTGTACATGGAAAGGGTTTGGAGCGTCACCAGCCCGATCCAGTGCCACGGCTTTCCGTTTTCCAAAATTTGAAGGAAGCAGTATAGGGCGCCCAAGGTAATGGCCAGATAGAGGGAATAGGCTTTCAACTCGTGGGCGTAGAAGATTTGAAAGGGGCTCACCGCGCAGAGAAAAGCCGCGATGAGGGCCGGAACCTCCTTTTTTAGGAAGACCTTTCCAGTGAAGTAGGTTAAGGGGACGGTGAGTATGGAAAAGAGACAGGGAAGCAGGTGCAGGAGAGCATCCGAGCAGGGTGAACAGGGCGGGACGGCGGGGAAATAGTTCAGGATGCCTTGCCACAGGCGCACAAGAATGGCCAGGGTGGGCGGGTCGCTGATGGTGTCCACGTTGAAAAAACTGAAGGAAAGATTGATCTGTTCGGATTGCATGAGGGTGCATCCCTCGTCGTACCAGAGACTGAAGGTGGACAAACCATGCAGCCGAAGAAGAACGCCAAGCAACACGATGGCAATCAGGATACAGGCATGGCGCCTCCGGGACACGGAAGCTTGTCCAGCAGTGTCTTCCATAGTGCTCCTTTGTTTTATGTCAAGGGGACCTGGGTCCGGGTGAGGGTATTGCCTTCGGGCCGCAGGATGGTGATGGTTTCCACGCCGCATGTTAACAGATACTGGCGCGCGCCGGGGATATTCGCGCAAACTTCGGTAACACTGTGGCTGTCGTCGCCAAAGCAGAAGGGAATTCCGCGGTCCCGGGCGGCTTCGACAAGCCAGGGGGCGGGAAAAGGACGGCCAAATCCCTTTCGGTAGCCGCCGGTATTGATGTCGATAATGCAACGGTGTTCGCGGAGTACATCCAGCGCCCCAAAGGCGGCTTCCCGCGCCCTGGGGGTGCTGACGGACGCTTCGGAAGGGGCGTAACGGCAGATAATGTCCAGATGGCCGGCAATTTCCGGGCGCAGCCGGCGCACCATCTCCGCGACGGTTTCATAATACCGGACGGCCAGCGCCTCGATGCTTCCACAGGCGGCGGCGGCCTGCTCGAAGTGGTCTTTGCGGTAATCAATGATGTGTCCCGCAACCCAATGCACCGAACCGACCATGTATTGAAAGTTGAATCGCCGACGCAATCCCAGCATGAGATCGGCATAGGTGTCTTCGGGAACGGCTTCGGCCTCGAATCCTTTCAGGAGAGTGATGCGGTCCGCGAACCGGGTTTGCAAACGGTCCACGGTTTCGGCGTATTCCGAGAAGAGGCGCCCGAGTGTTTCGACAGTCCAGCCCATGGCGCGTTCCTCGTCGTAGAGATGGCCGGGCAGGAAGCGCGGGGCGTGTTCGGTGATGCCATAGAGGGAACAGCCGGCGGCGATGGCGGCTTCCACGATCTCTTCAAGCGTGCTCGATGCGTGATCGCAGAAGGCGCGGCTGTGGCCGCCATGCAGCGATACATTCCATACTTGGCCTATGGGTGGAAATGTGTCTTTCATGGTTTTGTATCAAACAAGTTATGGCTGCTATAATGCCCGCGGAAGAAAACCGTGGGGGTACGGGCCCGTTCATGATACCATGCACGGGCCGGTGACCTGCAAAAGATGGGTATGCCTGGTGGAACTGGTTTCTGACTTGCCGTTATATGAATCGATCAAACGGGACCTGCAAACCCGTATTGACAATGGCGAACTGCCGGAAGGGTCCCGAATCCTGCCGGAGATCGAGTTGGCCAAGCGGCAGGGCGTGAGCCGTTCGACGGCGCGGAAGGCGTTGCTCGCCTTGGAGCATGAAGGGTATCTGGTGCGCACGGCGGGGCTGGGCACCTTTGTGAAATCGCCGAAGACCGCCCTTCAAACGGGCCTGACCGGGCAAACGATGGCCATCACCGTGCAGCATCTGGACCGGTTCAATCATTCCGGGGAAGTGGTGCAGGGCTTCATGAATGAAGCGGTGGGCCATGGCTTCCATGCCATGATACACCCCAGCATCATGGATAACGCGGATGAGTTTGATTATTTGTTGAATGTGCGCCGGAGCGGGATCACGGGCTGGGCGCTGTGGTTGAAGAGCGATTCCGAAAAGAACTTGAGCCTGTTGCGCGGATTTCAGAAATCGGGGCATGCCTTGGTGCTTGTGGACCGGTACGCGCCCGGCCTCGATTCGGACTATGTGGTGGCCCGCAATGAAACCATGGCCTATCAATTGACCCGCGAACTGCTGCAACGGGGGCACAAAGATGTTGGGCTTATCAATTTCCCGTTGGACTGCACGGTGACCCTGGAGCGGCGGCAAGGATACCGGCGGGCGCTGGCCGAGGCGGGGATAGCCTATGCAGAGGATTTGGTGGTGATTGATCAAATCCAGGGGGTGGACGCATTGCGGATGCAGATACTGGGTCTCTTGAGCCGGCGCCGGCGCCCCACGGCGATTGTCTGCGCCAGCGCGCATCATGGGTGGTGTCTCGTGCAGGAGCTTGACCGGCTGAATTACGTGGTGCATGATGATATTGAAATCGCATTGATTGACGACAACCGGTTCGCGGAAAAATCCGGGCTCTCTGTTTTGACCGCCACGCAACATTCGTATGAAATGGGCACCCTTGCGGCCCGTTTGCTGTGGCAGCGGCTGGAAAATCCAAATCTGCCCTATCAGCATAGGTTTGTGGAGCATGATTTGAATTTTACCCCGCATCCATGACAGGGGCTTGGGGTTTCCTGTATTCTCTCCCGCAGGACAGCCGGTTGACAACGGCGGGGCGGACATACCGCCCGATGCTGACGCAGGTTTGTTTTCATGAACACTAAACGCTTGTTCAATATGCACACACGCCGGATTCCGTGGATTTTTTCCGCCTTGTTGTTGTTCTTTTTCATATCGGGTGCGTGCGGGCTGGTATATCAGGTGGTGTGGACCCGGAAACTGGTTCTATTGTTCGGCACTACCGCCTACGCCGTGAGCACGGTGCTGTCCATCTTCTTCCTGGGCTTGGGATTGGGCTCGTGGTGGGGCGGGCGTCTTGCGGACCGGGGGGCGCGGCCATTGCGCTTGTATGGCCTTTTTGAAATCGCTATTGGCCTTTGGGCGCTGTTGTTCCTGGGGATTGTGGCGCATGGGGAAAACGCGGTGGTGGCCCTCCTGCAACTCTCCGGGGGAACGCGTGCTTTGGGTATTGCGCTGCGGGCGCTGATGGCGCTCTTGGTATTGCTGGTTCCCGTGGCGCTGATGGGCGCAACGCTGCCGTTGCTGGCGAAGTTTGTCAGCCATGAACCGCAGGTGCGGGGACGGCGCATCGGCGGGTTGTACACCCTGAATACCCTGGGCGCGATGACGGGATGCTTCTTGAGCGGTTTTGTGTTTCTGCCGCATTGGGGCTATAGGCACACCACGCTCCTGGGCGCGGCGGCGAATATCATCATTGGCGGACTGGCACTGGCGGTATCGCTGCGTGTGGAGCGGGTGGCGGAATCCGCAACAGCGGAGACCGAAGAATCGTCACAGGGCGCTTTCAAGGCGCACTGGGTGATCCCGGCCTTCGCCCTTTCCGGCTTTTGCATGCTGGCGCTGGAAGTGCTCTGGACACGCCTGCTCGCCATCCTTTTTCTGGGCACCACCTATGCCTATACCACCATGCTCACGTCGCTTCTGTTTGGCATCGCCCTGGGCGGGGCGGTGGCGTCGCTGATATCGGATCGGGTGCGCGGGCATGTCGCGCTGCTGGGAGGCATGATGATGCTCAACGGGGTGAGTTGCCTCCTGATGCTGGGCTGGATTGCGGGGATGCCCATGAAACTGGCGGAACTACAGCAAGCCTCCGGCTACCAGTGGAATCAAACGGTCCATATCATGTTTGCATTGAGTTTCGCGGCACTGTTCTTGCCCACGTTTTGCAGCGGGATGACATTTCCCTTCGCGGTGAAGGCCGTTACGGCGGGGCGCGGCACGGTGGGCCGGGATGTGGGAAAACTATACAGCGCCAACACCATCGGCGGGGTGATCGGCGCGGCCTTGGGCGGATTCGTCATCATCCCGCTTTTCGGCACACACCACGGCATTGTGGTGCTGGCGGGAGTGCTGGTTCTTGGCGGGGCGGCGTTGTTTTGGACCTGCCCCGAAACTTTGCGCTGGGGGAAGAGCGTTGCCATGCTGGCGGGCGCCTTGCTGGTGCTGTGGGCATGGCACAAGACTCCGGACGATGTGAGCCGTTCATTGAACGCCGGGTATATCCCCGCGGACCACCGGGTGATTTATTATAAGGAAGGGGTGGAAGGGACCGTGGCGGTATCAGAGCCTGAAAATGAAACCGCGGGCTCCAACCGGGTATTGTGGATCAACCGGGTCCAGGCGACCGCCTCCATCGAAAGGGGTGTGAAGATGAACCGGCTGCAGGGGGTATTGCCCCTGCTTTTCGACCGTGACCCGCGCACGGTGCTGTTCATGTGCTTTGGTTCCGGAATTACCTGCGGCACGCTGGCGCTGTCGGAATTCGAGCGGATAGACGCCGTCGAAATTTCGCCGGACGTCATTGCGGCCGCGCCGTTGTTTTCTTCGGATAATCTGGGGGTGCTGTCGCGGCCCAGTCTGAAGGTGCATATTGACGATGGGCGCAATTATCTGCTGACCACGGGCGAACGGTATGACGTAATCACCTTTGAGCCGATGCCGCTCGCACTTGCCGGGGTCTCCACCTTTTACACGCAGGAGTATTACGAGCTTTGCCTCCAGCGGCTTCGCCCCGGCGGGATGGTTTCGCAGTGGATTCCATTGCACAGCCTCAGCCCGGAAATGGTGAAATCGCTGGCCTATACATTTACCCGCGTCTTTCCGGAACGCGTGGCGTTCTTTGTGAATGCCGACCTTTTTCTCATTGGCTCGAATCAACCCTTGCGCTTGGACTACGCCCGCATGGAACAGCGGTTGCGCCGCCCGGAACTGAAAACCGCCTTGGAAAAGGTTGGATTCATGGACCTGCCGGAAATTTTCGCATGTTTTGTTCTGGACAAGGCCGCGCTCGATGATTTCGCCGCCGGCGGGCAATGCATGCGGGATGATCATCCCTGGGCGGAATTCATCGCGCCCAAATTGGTCTATGAACGCAATGTGCAGGACAGTCTTGACGCCCTGAAATCCCGCGTGGTCAGCCCGTTGAAAATCATGGACACCTCCGGGCTTTCCCCCGAAACCCTCGCGGCCCTCCAGCGGCGGCATGAGGCCCACACCAACGATTTTAACGGCCTGATGGAATATTATGGCGGAATGCTGCTGGGCACAGGCGCCTCCGATGCATTTAAGAGGTCCCTGGAGATGGACCCCAACGATTACACCGCGCAGTATTATTTGAAACAGATTTTTCAGGCGCAATACAACCAGTTTGTGCGCTGGGGGGAACACGAAAGGGCCAAGGCGATTTTAGACGATGCGCGCCGGATTTTTCCCGGGGAGCCGGAGCTTCTCGATGGCAAATAACGGAATGGTTTTAAATGGGGTCCGAGTACCGTTTCCCGCGGATAAATATGAATATCGAATGCTTTGATCGAGCAAGAAATGGATTAAAACTCGCTAAAACATGGCTCAATGCCCATACGCTGCTTGCCACAGGTGTGCCAACCCTTCAACCCACGCGATGAGTGCCGCTTTGGCTTCTTTCGGATCGTTCAGTGGCCGTTCTTGATGTGCGATGCGGGTGTTCCTTAAATCATTGATTTCTGTTACTTGCCGCAGAAGTTCCCGCCCGCCACTGAAACGAAATTCCTCCTTCACCGCTATAAACACACCCGTCAACTTTGTGGAGTCGTTGAGGGCATAGTCGAGGCAGGTCCGTAACAAACCCAACGGAGATACGCCATTATGATATGCCAGCGTCTTTCTCAGGTTCCGCGCCGTTTCCTGATAGTGCCGTTCCATTCTTGAATCCACATCGCCAAGATAGGGGCTGAACCAATCCTTCTGTTCCGCCATGGTGCCCGGCATGTGCGGCGTCAGCTTTTTTAGAATCAATCCTTTGGCCGTTTCGTCAATCGCACCCAATAGCGAGGTGAACATCGGGGCGTAGTTCGCATCCTGCTTTTTTTCAAAAAAACGGTAGAGGGCTATGGATTCATCCACCGCCTTGTGCAACCTTTCTGGAAGCCCCGCCAACATCTTATGATTCACAAGGCTCTGCGCTTCGAACATTTCGCCTTCCAGGGGGCCCATACCCGCAAAGAGTGGCATTTGCGCCTGAAACCGATCCTCATTCAATAGTTCAACGAGCGACGGAGCGCACATGCGCACCAGTTCCTGGAATGTGTTCCCGCTGAATCGCTGGAAAACGCCTTCGGGCACATACAGGTATTCCCAGCGCGCTTTTTTACTGGAGGCGGCTTTGCACCATTCAATGGCGGCGGCGGCCTTCACCGGTACATCTTTATCCACCTGCCCCTTGGTTTCGACAAGGTAGCAAAGGCCATTTTTCAATCGTACGAGAAAGTCCGGCGCATAAAAAGCAAGACGGGTTCCTTGCGAAAGATAATCTATCCGCAGACATTGTGGCCCGGCATTCTTCGCAAAAGCGGCCATATCCGATGCGCTGCCGCATAAACCAACAAACGCTAATTCAAGGGCTCGGTTGCAGGGCACCAGGTTAAAGAGGGTTCTTTGCGATGTTTCCACGGGATGCCGTTCACTTACGGTAACCTGAAAGGGCTTCCACAGGCTGACCGGCGCAGGAGGCGCTTCCAGGGCGCGCACAATCTGTTGGTGGGTTTTTTGCCGAATCAATGGCACAAATAGGGCGCGCACATATTCGCGGACATCACTATCCGAAAGCCGTGCCACCAGCACGGGATCAAAAACGGATTTTTGCCGCCCAAAGAGAATATCCTCAAAAAACAGTTGAAGCAGCGGCGCCAATACCTGATGGGTGCTCTTCACTTTGCAGATGAACTCCAATTCCCGCACATAGAACGAAATTGCCCCCATGCCTGAATCGAGCAATGGAAGATGAACTTTCATGTGTTCCACAATTTCGCCCGTAATAAGGTGCCGGCCTTCGTATTGGACCTCGTCCGGTCCCCGCCTGCCCAGAGGCAATGGTTGAAAGGGCCTGAAGTTTTCCCGCACTTCCTCTTCGGAAATCGGGCCGAGTACGGGGAGCGTCCGGTTAGCGGCGGTAAGCCGCGGGATGTGAATATCCAACGCCGCAACATCTTTCTTCATAATTTCGGGAAAAATAGAAACCGTCGTGGCGGGAACCTTGTCCACATCGACAATTTCAATAGGCAGGCCCTCTTGCGCCAGTTCTTCGCGGCTAAGCCGGGCAAACGCTTCATGTTCGACCACGGCAACCACTTCGTTTGCTTGATCCGGCCCTGGCGGGGTCATGCGCCGCAGTCCACGCCCCAGCGTCTGCTCGGGCAAAATGTTGGCCTTCGAGCTATAGGGGCGCAACGGGACTATGGTTGTCACATTCTTTACATCCCAGCCTTCCCGAAGCATCAGGACGGATACAATGCACCGATAGGGGCTGGCGCCGGAATCCAACTCCCGGCTCAGCTTGCGCAAAGCTTTCAAATCTTCATCGCTTATGTCTTTATCGCTTTCAACAAATACCTGCCGGGCATCGGCTCCTTTCCCGATCTTTTTGATCTTGCCCTTGAGGTTAGTGTGCAAATTGATGGTTTTTCCATTCAATTCCTTAAATACGTCATCACCATTAAGCCTTGAAGCGATGTCATCCGCCGCCTTGGTGTCTTCACACATAACGAAGAGCAGGGGTTTCTTCCCGCTCTTTTCCCATTCTTCTTTGCTCTTCAACCAACGTTGATAGCCTAATCGAAGGTGCGCTTCGTATTTGAAGGAAGCATTGTCGGTGGCTTGTTCAACCAAGTGCCCGGCTTGGCCAATGATGGGCGTCTTGATAATCCCCGCGTCCACGGCTTCGCCCAGCGGTGTATCACAGATGATGTGTTTGAAATAATTCGCCTTGTTGTCCTTCGGCGTGGCGCTGAAATCGAGTTGCGCCGCCAGCCCGCCGCCTGTCCGCTTGCGAATGCTTTCGTGAAGAAACGCAATGGCTTCGTTCCAGGCTGAATCCGGGTCCCAGACATGATGCGCCTCGTCGTTCATCAGCATCACGCGCGCATGGCCTGTGATCCGGTCACGGAGCGCCGCGCCCGTATCGAGTGCCTTGGCTTTCGACACCGCCGGCCCCGCCCAGTCATAGGTTTCCGCCGACTCACGTTTCCGGCTGTTGTCGAACAGCCGGTGAATATTGGTTAAATACAATATCCCGCCGGTGCTTGCTCCGCTGGCTTCGTCTTGCAACACGGTCGTCAGGTTCCAGTCGCCGCGCCACTCCACCGGGATCAGCGGATCCTTGTCGAAAATATCCGGCCCGCCGCCTTCGGGCTTGAAGTCTTCCTTCAGGCGCTCGAATACCGTCAAGTTGGGCGCAATAATGACAAAATGCCGCGCCATTTCCGACTCACTCTCGCGCAAGGCATGGAAATAGCTCCACACCATCGCCAGCGTCATTACCTTGGTCTTGCCCGACCCTGTCGCCATCTTAAAGGCATACCGGCTCCAGGCATCTTCTTCATCCGTGATACCCAATGCCGCCGTTTCCGAGTACTGCCCGCCGAACTCGGCCACCAGTTGCGATAAGCATTCCAGCTTTCGGACCTCTTTCAAATAAATCAGCGTTTCTATCGCCTCGCGCTGGCAAAAATAGTACCGGAATTCCGGGGGACCGCCGTATTCACTGCGGTCGTGGGGGCCGCCAAACCAGTGATTCAACAAATGCCGCGTCGTGTCGCTCGCGCCGGGGTAGAAGGCATCCCGCCAGTCTTTCACCATGGCACGAAGATTCTGCGCCATTAAAATACTCGACGGCCGCCGCCCCTTGTGTTCAACAGCCCTTTCCCCGGATTCTGCGCGGACACGGTGTTTGTCCGGTTCTTCCCACGCGGCAAACAGCGGCTCCAGCGCTTCGGCCTTGATGGTCAGGCTTTCAGTCATGGCGTGTACCGTCCCCTTCCTGCAAATGATGTTCCAACATCAGGGCGCGTGCGCGCTGGATGGCTTCACGAAGTTTTCGTTCCAATTCTTTCTTGGGCAATAACTTAGTCCAATAGCTGGCCACATGGATGCCGCTCCGGGACGGTTCAAGCAGTTCGACATGCTGCTCACTCTTCCCCGCGCACAGGATAAGGCCCAAAGGCGCCCCCTCTTCCGGCTCGCATTCATACCGTTTGAGCCAGCTCAGGTAGAGTTCCATCTGGCCCTTGTATCCCGCTTCAAAGTCGCCGAGTTTCAACTCGATGGCCACCAGCCGGCGCAACTTTCGGTGGTAAAACAGCAAGTCAAGATAGTAGTCCTTGTCGTCAATCCGCATCCGCTTCTGCCGTTCCACAAAAGCAAAGCCGGCCCCCAACTCCAGAATAAAGGATTCGATCTCCCGCAGGATCGCCGCTTCCACGTCTTTCTCCGCGTACGTGTCCTTGAGACCCAGAAAATCGAGGAAATACGGGTCACGGAAGACCAATTCAGGCGTCAACGTATCCTCCGCCTTCAATGCTTCGAGTTCCTGACGGATTAACCTATCCGGTTTCCGGGAAAGCGCCGTACGCTCAAAGAGCATGGACTGAATCTTCTTCGCCAGGGTGCGCGTGCTCCATCGCTCGATTCTGCACATTTCGGCATAGAAATCACGCTTGAGGGGATCATCAAGGTAAATAAGCTGCTTGAGATGCGTCCATGTCAATTGTCTCCGCAGTGCGGAGACAATTTGATCGTCGGGGAAAACTTCCGCAAAACGTACCATGTGGCGCAATGATTTTGCATCAAATCCTTGCCCGAATTCCGAGGTTAATTGTCGCCCCAGTGCGGCGACAATCTCTTCTCCATACCCAGCACGCTTCTCCTTCAGGATGTCCTGACGGATACGAGTTCCGATTTGCCAATACAGGGTGGCTAATCCGGCATTCACGGCCTGCGCCACGGATTCACGCGCCGATAGAATCAGTTCCCGGATATCGTTGCCCAGGGTAATCGCCGGGGTCTTCTGCTTGGCAATAACAGCGTGCTTGGACCGCCCACCGGATTTCTTTTTTCGTGTGGGACTCATTGCACCGTCACCTCGACCGTGATGCTGGTATCACAACCGAACACATCCACGACTTTCACACAGATCGTATATTTTCCCGGTTGCCCGTAAATGTGCCCGGCATCGCTGACGGTTTTCAACGAGCGATCCTTGCGGGTGCGGTAGTCCTGCCAGTCATGGTGAAAGGGCTGGCCGGGCCGCCAGTCGAAATCCACCGCCCAGAAATCAATGAAATCGAATCCGCTCTTCACCGCACGTTCTTTCAACGCCTCCAATTCCTTGCCCGGCACTTCCGATAGCGAGGGCAGGAACTTGTCAAGTTTCACGTCCATCCGGATTTTACCGCCCTCCTTGCGCTTGATCGCCCCGGCTTCAAGCACCGCCATCTCAAGGAAGGGAGGCGGGTTCTTCCGGTTCTTCTCCATGATCTCGCGCGGGATCGGGATCAGCTTTATCCGAATGCCCAGTTCGGCTTCGAGCGCCAGGGTGGTTTGCCGCAATTCCATCTCGAATTCCCACGCCAGGCAATACACCTCGCGGCCCCCCGCCTGCACCACCGCCTCGGCCACCGCGCGCGCCTCCTCCCGCGTAAAAATCGAGTCTATCCCGTCCACATGGCAAAACGCCCCGGCTTTCCGGCCATGCAACAGCGAGGAGGGCGTGCGCTTCAATACTTCCGCCTTGAAAAACTCCAACACCACGCGCCGGTGTTCTTCTTCAGCACCGTTCAGCCGGTCTTTCTGCCACCATTGCCGTTCATACCGTCCCAGATTACACACATCAAACGCCCGGTAGGATTTTCCTTCTTCGTTAAGTTTCCGCTGCAACTCGATTAACCGCTTCCGGCTCGTGTGAATCGCAAACCGCCCCAAATCCGCCATAATCCAACGCCGCCCCAGACGCTCCGCCACCGCTCCCGTGGTTCCGCTCCCGCAGAAGAAATCCGCCACGAGATCGCCTTCGTTCGAAGATGCTTGGATGATGCGTTCGAGGAGAGACTCAGGCTTTTGAGTGGCGTAACCAAGTCTTTCAATTGATTGAGAATTAATTGGTCCAATATCATCCCAAAGCGTGTGAACGGCAGAGCCTTCTAATTCGTCCAAATATCTCTTTACTGCGGGCATACCCGTATTAGTAAAAACAATTGCGCCCTTTTCCAACAATTGATCAATGTTTTCTTGTTTCCATCGCCACATTGTGCCCGAAGGAGGTGTCAGTGTCTTATTGCCAAACCGCATTGATGCACCAGTTTTTCCATGACCGGGTGCGGTTGCGTTATCCAGCCGGTATATCCGACCATCAGGGTCACGCCCCGTAAAATGACTATCTAGGTACGAATCTTTGAAAGGAATGAATGGCTTGTTAAAAATAGTCTGCCCGGTCTTCCGATAGTAAAATATGTACTCATGAACCGTACCAAATCGGTTTGCATCTGCGTGGAAGTTGAATCTTTTCCAAACAATATCGTTAAGGTAATTTTCTGCTCCAAATACTTCATCCAGAATTGGTCGAATATAAGCTGCTACCTGTGGACCTAGGTGAACATATATGCTGCCTCTTTCTGCTAATAATTCCTTTATGAGCGTGAGCCGTTCGAACATCATGTGAAGATAGGAGTCGGTACCTTTTCCCCACATGTCGCGGTAGGCGACCATTTCGAGGGTGGACTGGTCTTTGCCGATGGTTTCTTTCTCGTCGCCGATAGGCACATCCATGGTGAAATCGGCCCCGACATCAAAAGGAGGATCGATGTAGATGAGGTCAATCTTGCCCTTGAATTCTTTGAGCAGGCTGGCCATGACGAGTTTATTGTCGCCCCAGATCAGGCGGTTGCGGAAGTCGTCCTGTTTTCGTTTCGCCCGTTCTTCCTCGAACGCCAGCAGCGTCTGATCCCCGGCGGCCTCGGCCCGTTGCCGGGGTTCGTCCACGGTCTCGATCTGCTGCATGGGCATGGCGCACGCGGCGATATCCACCTCACGGCGGTTGCCGTATTCATCATACTTGCCCTCCCACACCAACTCCGTCCGCATTCGCGCAAGCGGGTGTGGATTGGCCGGCCCCCATTGAAACTCTTTTGGCATAGCGGCTCCCTCTACTAGTTGCACCCAGTATCGCTGCAAAGCAATCCCATCAAAACAATCCCATTGTGACTCTCATACATCGCTCAATTCAAGTTTAGTTCGGGTAGATTTTTAGTTGAGGCAACGGGGATTTGGGTTGTTTGGTTGTTTGTTCGACCCCGTCAGGGTCGTGGGTTGGGGTATTGTTTCCAGGGGTATCGGGGACTCAACCCCTGGCTACTTTCTATCACACCTCTGGTGTGACGAGTGGAAGAGGGGGCATTGTTTCCAGGGGTATCGGGGACTCAACCAAACGCGAAACGTGAACTGCAAAATGAAAAAACGGGGATGGGGAACACACGGACGCACACAGACACGAGAACGGGTGCCGGATTCAAGTATTAGTTATTTCGCGGTGTAGCCGCCGTCAATGGGGATGTTTACGCCGGTGATGTAGAGGGAGGCGTCGCTGGCGAGGAAGACGATGGCTCCCATGAGGTCGGAGTCGTTGGCGAGGCGTCCGAGGAAGGTGCGGTCGCTGTATTGTTTGATGAAGGCGGCGGGATGGTTTTTGGTGCGGTAGCCGCCGGGGGACACGCAGTTGCAGCGGATGTTGCGCGCGCCGTAGTAGCTGGCGGTGAACCGGGTGAAGTTGATCATGCCGCCTTTGTGGAAGAAGTAGTCGGGGTACCAGCCGTTCATGGTGGTTCCGCGGTAGAGGGTAGGATCGGGGGCAATCATGCCCTGGATGGAGGCGATGTTGATGATGGAGCCGCGCTGGCGTTCGGCCATGGCGTCGCCGAAGGCGCGGGTGATGAGGAAAAGCCCGGTGGCGTTGATTTTCATGCTTTCGGCGAAGGCGGCGGCGTCATCGGTGTAGCCGCGTTTCATGGGCCGTGCCACGGAGTTGTTTACGAGGACATCGACACGTCCGCTGTTCCGGAGGATTTCTTCGCGGAGGGCGAGTATGGAAGCTTCGTCGCCCTGATCGTATTGCAGGGCGGTAACATCGAGGCCCTTCGCGCGGTATTCGCCCGCAATGATTTTGAGGGCCTTGAGATCGCGGGAGGCGATATAGGTTTCCGCGCCGGCCTCGGCGAGCGCGCGAACGATTTGGCGTCCGTAGAGGCCCGCGCCGCCGGTCACAAGGGCCACTTTGCCTTTAAGGGAGAAGGTTTCAAGGACATTCATGAGGGGGTCTCCGCAGGTGGTGATTTAATGAGGCTAATGGAGAAATGGGGATAGTACGAATGGCATATAGATAAGCGCTTGGCACTGAAGAGCGCGAAAAAGCAGGGACAGACCCGTCTCGCCCGCCCCTTTCCAGGCCGGTGTGCAGCATGCAGGTTTGGCGCATGGTCGGGCTCGCTTGCGTCAGTCCCTGTTTTTCGCTTTGTTTTAGCTTCATTGTTAAGTCAGTGTCCTTTGAGACAGTTGTTTTTCATAACAATCTCCGGAAGCCGGTGTGGGCCGGGGGGCCTTCAAGGCGATCCAGCACGGCATTATGCGCGAGGGCGTCCGCGAGTTCGCCAAAGACGGCGTCCACCGCTTCATTATACCGATCAAGAATATCCCGGGTATGGGCCAAGGTGGGATAAACGGCGGTGCTAGCAAGAAAGCCGCGAGGAAGCATGCGCTGGGTGAAGAGGGTTTTTAACTCGTTGGCCTGGGGATGTTCGAAGGAAAAATGCGCGAGGCAGGGATATCCTTCGGGTACGTTAACGGGCAGTCCGTGTTTGGCGGCCTGATCCCGCCAAAGGCTTTGAATCGCCGCACCGATATGCGCCACATGCTCCCAGACACGGGTTTCTTCCATTATGCGCAAGGTGGCGAGGGCGGCGGCGGGTCCCACGCTCTCGGTCCAATAGGTGCTGCTGATGAAGGAGTTTTGGGCGCTTTCCATGGCCTGTTGGGTTCCGATGACCGCGCCGATGGGATGGCCGTTGCCGAGCGCCTTGGCAAAGACGGCCATGTCGGGATTCACGCCCAACCGAAGGTGCGCACCGCCGAAGGTCAAGCGCCAGCCAATGGTGATTTCATCAAAAACGAGTAATGCCCCGGCCGCATGGGCGCTGTCGCGGACAAATTCGAGGAAGCCGGGTTCGGGATCGTGATTCCGGCAGGGTTCCATGAAGACGGCCGCGAGCTGGTGGCCATGAGCGTCGAGAATGGCCTGGAATGCGGCGCGGTCGTTGTATTGAAAGGTGAGTGCGGTTCCCCGGAGTTCGCGGGGCACGCCGAGGGGATCGAGACCGGGCAGCAGATGGCCGCGAAGCGCGTCTTCTTCACCGAGGTTGGCCGCAAGGTACCAATCCTGCCAGCCATGGTAGCCGCAAATAGCAATGAGGGAGCGGTCGGTGGCGGCGCGGGCGATGCGCGCGGCGATCGCGCAGGTTTCCCCGCCGCCGCGGGCGAAACGGACTTGTCCGGCCCAGGGATGGAGGGCACAGAGCCGGTCCGCGAGTTCGACTTCTTCTGGGGCATTCAAGGTGCACATGGAGCCGCGCTGGATGCGCTCGATGACGGCGCGGGACACCTCCGGGCGGGCATAGCCCAACAAACAGGAGCCCACGCCGTTGTGGGTGAAGTCGTAATAGCGTGTGCCGTCGAGGTCCCAGACTTCGCAGCCGCAGGCTTCCTGGTAATAGGCGGGCCATACCTCCGGCGCGAAGAGTTCCGGGCGCTTGCTAAGCAGTTGGGTGCCGCCGGGGATGCGCTGTTTCGCCCGTTGATAGAGTTGTTGACCTGTATGGGACATGGCTGTTTTCCTGTAGGCATCAATTTGACTGCATGGTACTGCAAGGCATCTAATGAGCACAATATACTCCACAAAGAAAGGTCTGGCTATGCACGAGAGCGTGGTATTGCGAAAATTGCGGAACAATGAACCGGTGTGGTGCGCCAAGGCGAATTTGACCGACCCCAGCGCGGTGGAAATCATGGGGTATGCGGGCGCGGATTGCGTGTGGCTGTGCATGGAGCACGGGCCGATCGATTTTCAGGCGGTTCATAATCAGGTGCGCGCGGCGAAAATGCTGGGCATGGACGCGATGGTGCGGGTGGCGAAGGGGTCGTACTGCGATTATATAAAGCCGTTTGAGATGGACGCCACGGGAATCATGGTGCCGCACGTGATGTCGGGCCAGGAGGCGGCGGACGTGGTGCGCATGACGCGCTTTCAGCCGGCGGGGCGGCGCGCGTGGGACAGCGGGAACTCGGATGGCCCGTTCTGCATGCGGACCCCGAAGGAGTACATTCGGTTCGCGGCGGAGCAAAAGTTTGTCATGGTGCAGATTGAGGATAAAGAATCCGTGGAATGCATGGAAGACATTGTGGCCACGGAAGGCATTGACATTGTGTTTCTGGGCCCTGGGGATCTGTCGCACAGTTACGGTGTGCCGGGGGAGGCGGGGCATCCGCTGGTGCGGCAGGCGATAGACAAGCTGGCGGCGCTGTGCAAGAAATACAACCGGTTCTGGGGCATCCCGTGCAGTCCGGAGACCGCGCCGCAGGTGATTGAAAAAGGCGCACGGTTCCTCGCGGCGGGCGCGGACGTGATTGCCATCTCGGATTACTTCAATCAAATGCGGGAAGGTTTCCGGGCGGTTGGATTGAATGTTTCGGGACGCGTCTGATGCTTTCAAACAGGTAGCACGACGTGATGCGATGGATGACAGATGCACAACGGATGCGATTCGCGGCGGCGTGTTCGCTGGCGTTTCATCTGGTGCTGCTGGTGTCGCCATGGGGGCTTACCCATGGCGGCATTCACATCGGCCCCATGTCCCGTCCCGCGCCGATCGTGCTCAACCTGAAGCCGCCGGAACCCGAACCATTGCCTGCCCGGCGGCTGGTGGATGTGCATACGCCGGCAACCGAACCGGTGGAACCGAATGATTTGATCGCGGTCGAGAATTCCAAGGCCACGGACGTCGCGTTGCGGGATGGCACAAAGCCCGGGCCGCGCTTGGAGGAGATCGCGGAACATGACGCGTTGGCGGCCCCTGTCCCCGCGCTCACAATGGAACCGGAACCGGCCCCCGCTCCCGCCATGGACCCGGCTCCGAACCCGCCGGCGGCCGAACCGCCCACCGCGCAGGAAGTGTCCTCTGAGGACAAACCGGAGCGCATTCAGGTGGCAAAGGCGAAAGTAGCCTCGCCGCCGCCGGTTACGCCGGAGATTGTTCCCAATCCGGTGGCCAAGGACACACCGCCGCCCGAGACCTCTCCGCCACCCCAGGACCTTCCCGAAAATGCGGGCGGGGTATCCCGGGGGCGGCTCTATGACAAAGTGAACACGCTCGGGTTTCCCGGGTTTGAGGCCTCTAAAGACCAAGTGGCCCCCTATCTGCATGAAGTGCGGCGGCGGGTGGAGAAACGCTGGAACGCCATGCTGCTGACGCGGTATTCGGGCACCTCACCCACGGAGGTGGTGATTGATTGCGCGATTGCGCCGGATGGTACGCTGGCGCGGGTGGAGATCGTGGGAGAACCCAAGGACCGGGTGTATGCGGCCTTGTGCAAGGACGCGGTGGAAAAGGCCGGGCCGTTCAAGCCATTTCCATTTACGGTGCCGGATATGTATCGTAACAGGAACCTGGAAATCCGCTGGACCTTCAGCTTTTTATAAGGAGTTGCGATGTTTCAGACGATTGCAATGTTGAAACAGGGCGGTTGGACCATGCTCCCGCTGGGAATTTGCTCCCTGCTGGCGCTGACCATCATTATCGAACGAATCGTGGCCTTGCGCTGGCGCGCAGTGATTGATCCGAAAATCTTGAATGCCGTGGAGCGGTATGCGGGAGAGCCGTCGGCCATTGCGTTGTTGAATGCGTGCCAGCGCACCCAAGGCGCTTTTGCGGCGGTGGTGGCGGACGTGCTTCGGTCGCGCCATCTTGAGTATGAACATTGGGTGGAGAATATGCGGTCCGCCGGACGCGCCGAGATGAACAAGCTGGAGCGCGGCCTGACCACGCTGGAAATCATCGGCGGGATCAGCCCGTTGTTGGGGCTGTTGGGCACGGTGCTGGGCATGGTGGATATGTTTAACGCGATTTCCCTGGCCGGCCTGGGCAATCCGCAGATTCTTTCCGACGGCATCGCCAAGGCTCTGATCACCACTATTGGCGGGCTGGTGATTGCGATTCCGGCGGTTGGATTTCACGGCATATTCACCCGCCGGGTGGATGAATTGGCCACGGAAATACAGGACAAGGCGATGAATCTTATTTTGCGGATCCGCGCGGAGCGGGAATAACCGCTTGCCTCTATAATGTCCTTGGAGGTAGAGACTGTGCGGATGGATTGGAGAACATGGGCAACCCGGTAAATACATGGGCAACCTCCGTGGGCAAGGAACTGCTGGTGGCCGTTTCGGGCCTTGTGCTGGTGTTGTTTATTGTGATGCACCTTTCCGGGAATCTACTGCTTTTCCAGGGGCCGGAAACATTTAACGCTTATTCCGCGCGGCTGCATGCCATGGGAATCCTGCTGTGGGCGGCGCGCTTGGGATTGCTGGCGGCGGCGATGACGCATGGTGTGTTTACGGTGTGGTTGTTCCTGGAGAATCGTGCGGCGCGCACCACTGGCTATGCGGTGCGGAAGTATATGGGCAACACCAATCTGGTGAAACGCACCATGGTGTACACGGGCTTGATGGTTTTCGCCTTTGTCCTGTTCCACCTGTATGATTTCGCCTTGGCGGATAAAACCGGCCCTCGGTCCGTGGTGGCGGCGGTAAACGGCGGGCAAAGTCTCGGATTATACGGCGTGGTGTGGGGCTCGTTCACCGATCCGCTGCATTGCCTGCTCTATTTGGCGGCGGTGTGGGCGGTGGGGCTGCATTTCAGCAATGCCGTATCCACGATTTGGGTGACGCTGGGGATGTTAACCGAGGCGGCCACAACAAAGGTGAATTGGGTGGCGCGCCTGTTCGGTTTGTTGATTGCATTGGGATTCAGTTCGATTCCGATTTATGTTTTTATCATGACGCACCTGAGAGGAGTCTAATCCGGATGCTTGATGCCCATGTGCCCAACGGTCCGCTTGCGGAGAAGTGGGCCCGGCATAAATTCGAGATGAAGCTGGTCAGCCCGGCGAACAAGCGCCGTTTCACGGTGATTGTGGCGGGGACGGGTCTGGCGGGGGCTTCGGCGGCGGCGTCTCTGGGCGAATTGGGGTATTCCGTGAAGGTGTTTTGCCTGCAGGACAGCCCGCGCCGCGCGCACAGTATCGCGGCACAGGGCGGGATCAACGCGGCCAAGAATTATCAAAACGACGGGGACAGCGTGTACCGCCTGTTTTACGACACCATAAAGGGCGGGGATTTCCGGGCGCGCGAGGCGAATGTGTACCGCCTGGCGGAAGTGAGCGGCGCGATTATCGATCAGTGCGTGGCGCAGGGCGTGCCGTTTGCGCGCGAATACAGCGGCTATCTCGAAAACCGGTCGTTCGGCGGCGCGCAGGTGTCGCGCACGTTTTATGCGCGGGGCCAGACGGGCCAACAATTGCTGCTGGGGGCGTATGGCGCGCTGATGAAAGAAGTGGCGCGCAAGCATGTGGAAATGTTTCCGCGGCGCGAAATGCAGGACCTGATCGTGGTGAATGACCGCGCCGTGGGGATTGTGTGCCGCAATCTGATTTCGGGCGCGCTGGAAACGCACCTGGCCGATGCGGTGGTTTTAGCGACGGGCGGCTACGGCAACCTTTACTATCTTTCCACGAATGCGCGGTCCTCGAATGTGACGGCGGCGTGGCGCGCGCACAAGCGGGGGGCGTTCTTCGCCAATCCGTGTTTCACGCAAATTCACCCGACGTGCATCCCCGTCCATGGCGACTATCAATCCAAATTGACGCTGATGAGTGAAAGCCTGCGCAACGACGGGCGCGTGTGGGCGCCGCGCATGAAAAAGGATCTCCGTCCGCCGGAGGCGATTCCTGAAGAGGAGCGGCACTATTTTCTGGAAGAGCAGTACCCGAGTTACGGCAACCTCGCGCCCCGCGATGTGGCGTCGCGCATGGTCAAGCGCATGTGCGACAACGGCTATGGCGCGGGCGGCGGGCATGCGGTGTATCTTGATCTGCGCGATGCGTTTCAACGGGAGGGCCGCAAGGCCATTGAGGACAAATACGACAATTTGTTCCAGATGTACGAACGCATCGTGGGCGTGGACCCGTTCAAAACGCCCATGATGATTTATCCGGCGGTGCATTACACCATGGGCGGGCTTTGGGTGGATTACAATCTCATGAGCAACCTGCCGGGGTTGTTTGTGGCGGGGGAGGCGAATTTCTCGGATCACGGGGCCAACCGGCTGGGCGCCAGCGCGCTCATGCAAGGGCTCGCGGACGGTTATTTCATTCTGCCCTATACGCTGGGAGACTATCTGGCGAAAGCGGGGCCGGCCAAGGTGGCGGAGGAACATGCGGCGGCGCGCGGGGCAGTGCGTGACGTGCAGGCGCGGCTCGACCGGCTCGCCGGGCTGCGGGGCAAAAAAACCGTGGATGAACTACATCGTGAATTGGGCCTGCTGATGTGGGACCGCTGCGGAATGTCACGGACGGCGCAGGGGCTTCAGACAGCGCTGAAACGCATCCCGGAATTGCGGGAGGAGTTTTATGCCAATGTCAATGTGACCGGGTCGCACGGCACATTCAATCAGGTACTCGAACGCGCGGGGCGGGTGGCGGATTTTCTGGAACTGGCCGAATTGATGTGCCGGGATGCGTTGCACAGGAATGAATCATGCGGCGGGCATTTCCGCGAGGAGTACCAGACCGAGGATAACGAGGCGCGGCGGGATGATGATCATTTTTGTTACGTGGCCGCGTGGGAATACAACGGCGGCGGGAATGCGCCCACGCTTCATTCGGAGCCGTTGTCCTTTGAAGCGATTCCCCTGGCGCAGAGGAGTTACAAATAGTGACTGGAAAGACGCTATCCCTCACACTGAGAGTGTGGCGGCAGACCGGGCCGCAGGATGCGGGACACTTCGCAACATATGAAGCGAAGGAGCTCTCGGCGGACCTGTCTTTCCTGGAAATGCTGGATATCGTAAACGCACAACTGGAAAAAGCGGGCGAAGACCCCATCGCCTTTGAACATGATTGCCGGGAAGGGATTTGCGGCACGTGCGGGGCGGTGGTCAATGGGCAGGCGCACGGTCCGCAACGGGCCACCACACTGTGTCAGCTTTACCTGCGCCATTTTCAGGATGGCGCGGTGGTGACCATCGAGCCGTTCCGCGCCAAGGCGTTTCCGGTGGTGAAGGATTTGGTGGTGGACCGCTCGGCGCTCGACCGCATTATCCAGGCGGGGGGCTATGTGTCCGTGCGGACGGGGGCCGCGCCCGAAGCCAATGCCGTGCTAATCCCCAAGCCCGTGGCGGAGCGCGCCATGGACGCCGCCGCATGCATCGGCTGCGGGGCCTGCGTGGCGGCCTGCCCCAACGCTTCCGCCAGCCTTTTCACCGCCGCCAAGATATCGCAATTGTGCCGCTTGCCACAAGGCGAGCCCGAACGTAAACGGCGGGTAAACGCCATGGTCCGGCAAATGGATAAAGAAGGCTTCGGCAGTTGCTCGAAGCACTATGAATGCCAGGCGGCCTGCCCCAAGGAAATCCAGGTGTCGCACATCACCGCCATGAACCACGAATACCTGCGCGCGCTTCTCCCGGGGGAAGTGAGCGATACGGCGTAAGGTGTATAAATTCTTATTTTCAAAGGGTGTTTTTCCAGAAATTTAAGGGCTTTTTGCTTCTGAATAGGTGAGATTGATATACTTATCGTGATGGGGATGGAGTTCCCCGAAACCGCCGACAGGCTGATAACTCCTACCGCAATGTGTTTTTTGGATAGTGCGGCGGGAGCACATGCAGCCGGATGCCCGCCCTGTGGCGGGTTTGTTGTTTTTGTGCTGTTCCCGCCAAAGATGTTTTTCCGATAGTGTAAACGAGCGGCGATTTACTCAGTTTTCCGCATGGAACAGTAAAGAGGAATAGTAACCGATGGACACGACGTATGCGGCCACCATTATTGTGTTGTTTGTTTTTATCGCGAGCGTCATTTCGGTGGAGGTGGCGTTGTCGGCGGCGATCATCGAAATTTTGATGGGAGTGATGGCGGCGAATGTGTTCGGGCTTCATCCGATGCCCTGGATGGATTTTATCGCGGGCTTCGGCGGGATCCTGTTGACGTTTCTGGCGGGCATCGAGGTGGATCGCCCATTGCTGCGCGAGAAATTGAAGGAAAGCCTGCTCATCGGAGGAGTGTCTTTTCTGGTTCCGTACTTGGCGTCGATTGCCTATTGTTATTGGGTGGCGCATTGGACGTGGCACGCCTCGCTGATTGCCGGGTGCGCACTATCCACCACGTCATTGGCGGTGGTGTATGCGGTGCTGGTGGAAACCGGACTCACCAACACGTCCATCGGGAAACTTCTCATGGCGGCCACGTTTGTAACCGACATGGGGACGGCGCTTGCGCTGTCGTTGACGTTTGCGGAGTGGGGAATGAAAACGTTCGCGGCCATTGTGGCCTGTGTGATTATTATCGTCTGCGTCCCCCGTTTTCTGCCGAGGGTTTTTGAACGCTACGGCTCCAAAGTAATTGAGCCAGAGATCAAGCTATTGTTTTTCCTGTTGTTTGTGTTTATGTCACTGGGGCGCTGGGGGCAGGTACACGCGGTGCTGCCGGTGTTTGTGCTGGGGTTATGCCTCTCGGATTTCTTCAAGAGGCAGCGGGAATTGCAGCGCAAGTTGCGTATTGGCGCGTTTGCCATGATCACGCCGTTCTTTTTCATTAAAGGGGGCATGAACATATCGCTGGCGGACCTGGCGGCCCAGTGGCCGTTGTTATTGGTGTTATTCGCGGTGAAGACATTGGCGAAGTTCATTGGGATATGGCCGTTTGCGAAAAAGTATGCAAATGGCCACGCGGCCTATCTGACGCTGTTGATGAGCACGGGGCTGACCTTCGGCACGATCTCCGCCACATATGGGTTGCAGGCGGGACATATCACGTCCACGCAGTTTTCGATCCTGGTGGGAGTGGTGCTCGCGACGGCGATTATTCCCACATTCATCGCACAGCGGTGGTTTTCCCCGGAGTTGCCGGAAGCGATTCAGGACGAAGTGCTGGCGATGGAAGAAGAAGGGGCGTGACCCGGCGCCCGATATCCGCCCCTACAGCGTCCACCCTTCGCGGTACTGGGTGTTAACAAGGGCGGTGGCTTCTTTGGAGTTGGGGAAGGTCATGGATTCACCGTCCCACTGGAGGGTTTGCCCGGGGAGGCGTTTGGCGATGTTGCCAAGCAAAGCGGCTTCGGTGAGGGGGCCGGAGTAACTGAAATCCGCGCCTGCGGGACGTCCGTTTTTACAGGCGTCTATCCAGTCTTCCTCGTGCGAGCCTTTCACGCGGGGGATGGTTTCGGCGGGTGGTGTGAAGTCTTTCATTTTCTCTTCGGGCACCAACCTTGGACTGTTGCCATAGGTGCCGCAAGTGAGGCAGGCTTTGTCGCCGATGAAAAGCGCGCCGCCTTCGCCATCGCCCAGTTGTTTCGCATTGCCGAGGCCGGGCGGTGCGGGCGGCTGGAGGCCGTCGTACCACGTGAGCGTCACGGGGGGCAGACCGCCGCGTTCGGGGAATTGATACCGCACCACCGAAGCGATGGGATAGGTTTCTGGATTGAGATCGGTGTTGCTCGCTTCGATGCTGCTGGGATGGCCGAGTTTCAAGGACCAGAAAATGGGGTCCATGGTATGCGCGCCGCGGTCGCCCATCATGCCGCAGCCGAAATCCCACCAACTCCTCCACACGGCGGGATGGTAGCAGGGATGATACGGGCGCATGGGCGCGGGGCCTATGAACAGGTCCCAATCGAGCGTGTCCGGCACGGCGGGCGTATCGGCGGGCCGGGTGGCCATGGGGGAACTCCATCCTGCGTGGCCCCAGGGATAATAGGTGAGGCTGCACCATGCGATGACCTCGCGCACCTGTCCCAGCACCCCGGCGTCCACCCATTCGCAAATCAGCCGCGCGTCCTTCATGGAATGCCCCTGAATGCCCATTTGCGTGCATACGCCGGTTTCGTTCGCGGCCTGCGCGAGTTTCCGGGACTCGAACACCGTGTGCGTCAGCGGCTTCTGGCAATAGACGTGTTTCCCGGCTTGCATGGCGGCCATCGCGATCACCGCATGGGTATGGTCCGGGGTCGCGATGAGGACGGCGTCAATGTCCTTCTGCTTTTCGAGCATGACCCGGTAGTCGGTGTACGTTGCGGCGTTCGGGTATTCCGTGAAGGTTTTCGCTGCGTACTTCTGATCGACGTCACAGAGGGCGACAATGTTTTCCTTGGCCATATTGCGGAGGTTGCCGGCCCCCATGCCGCCGATACCGATGCCCGCGATATTCAGGCGTTCATTAGGCGATTTCTTTTTCTCCGCGGCGAAGAGTGATTTCGGGGAAGCTGCAAAGGCGGCGGCGGTCATACCCAGTCCCGCGCCGATAAAACCACGCCTGCTCAGCGGTTTCATGGCCGAATCTCCTTTCCTCAGAAGGTATACGTGCAAATGGAAAAGGAACGGTTGCTCTCAACCCGGTTCCGGCGTTCCAGCACCCGGTTGGGCTCCACCATCATATAATCCGGCCGGGGCGGAAAATCAAGGAATTCCGGAAGGGTGAAGGATTCTTCGCGGACCCGGAATTCCAGCGGCTTGTCCGGTTCGGTTTCAATCTCAATTTCGCCTCCCCCGAAGGGGATGGTGTCCAGCGACAGCCGCCAGTGTTTGTCATCCCCCTTCAGAGGGATGCCCAGCGCCTTGGCGGCAAAGACCCGCGCATCGGAGGTCAATTCAATCCGGATGTACTGTGCGTCGCGGGGCGAATCCACGAACAGCTTCAGTTTCCGGCGGTCTCCGTCAACCCGATCTTCAAGCTTCTTCATCAACAGCTTTTCAAACGGCGGCATCGGGGCCGGCGCGCACAACAGGGGATATCTATCATGCGGTCCCAGGATACCCTCCATGGATTTCCGGGGGGAATCCTCTTTGAAGAAATGGCGGGTCCATTCATCCAGTTTCCGGGCGTTGCTGATCCACCACGCTTCACCCGTATCAAAATTGACCGCATACGACAGCGAATTCTGGCGCGGGCGCGTGGGGCTGGGCGTATTGGTCACCACCGCCAGGCCAAAGAGCAACCCGCCCAGTACGAAGAGGCCCGCCCCAATCTTCACGTGCTTCTTCACGGGAATCAGGCGCATTTGCGGGAGCAGCGTCCCGGCAAGCAAAAATACCAATACCAGGATACCCGGCGTGGCCAGAGAGGTCAGCGTATAACTGCACATGACCACCGTCGGCGCGAGCAGCAGGATGACCGGCAGCGCGCCCAACGAGGATACGGCCAGCAACGCCCCTTGGGGGCCATCGGGTTCCCGTGAAAGAAGCAATACAAGCAATCCGATGGACAGAAGCACCAAGGGCCATAACGCCACATAGGCGCCGCCCGGCATATACACCTGGAAGGCCACCAGCCACGCCGCCCACAACAGCATCAGGCCCGCCAACAGGTTTTGCGGCCGGACCCGCTCCCGCACGATACGGGTCAGCATCACAAAGAGGCCCAAACCGAGGAGGACGAGGCCCGAGGCAAGCATATGGTCGCGGTACAGGGCATGTTCGTGAAACATGAAATAAACGGCGGTGGCCAGCGGCGCGGTCAATGCGAATGAAAGCACCGCCGTGAGCAGCATGATCCCGGCCCCCGCCAGCATCCCCGTGATGGAGAGCCGTTTTCGGATAAAACCGAACGCCAGAACAACGGCGAAAAGAAACAAGACTATCCCGGCGAGGGGCCAGCCCCAACTCTGCGGATACACCACCATGTGCGAACCGAGGGTATTGAAATACGTGGCATCGGGCGCCTTACAGTTGTCCAGGGGGATGTTGCCTAATTGCCGGGCCAAGCCAAGCGTGTAGCAGCCATGATGCTGCAGGCTGGCCAGGCTTACATTTTCTGGGGCGTCCAGCTTGGTGTGGTAATTGCAGAAGCTGTCAATGTAGGCCACATTGAGTCCCGGAAGCCCTTTCCGCTTATACTGGTTAAAATCACTGCCGAAGGGCATGCGCTTGTAAAAGTCATACATAATCGAAGTAGCCCGGGGTTGCGCTTCCGATTTTGCCATCTGTTGGATCAGGAAACCATTCTCCGGCCCTGTCTCAAACATTAGGGCCGGTCCCGACGTTCCGCGGACCTCCAAACCCAAAATGGCGCGGACATCCTTGAACCACGGATGACGGAAAAAGACCCCCGGTCCGCCCGGCCCGCCCATCTCCTCTTTGTCCGCAAAGCAAAACAGGGTGTCATTCTTCAGCGGGGGGCTGGCCTTGAGCGCCCGGATGGCCTCCATCATGGCCGCCACGCCGCTGAGGTCGTCGGCCGCCCCGGGGCCATAGGGCGTGGAGTCAAAGTGGGCGTCTATCGCCAGCGCGCCGGTGGACTGCGTGCCGGGAATGCGCACCAGAATCGCCCCCACTTGCTCGACGCCATGTTCATCGTCCCGGGTCAGAATTGGCCGATCAACGATCATTTCAACGTCCATCGCCTTCAGTTGCGCGGTAATGTAGTCATAGACCTTCTCATTGGCGTGTGAACCGCCCGGATGCGGCTCGACCGCCATCTGCTGGATGTGTTTGATGGCGCGATGGGCGGAAAACTCCGTGGGCGGCGCATTCTCCGGCAAGGGATTGGGCGGCAACGACATCCACCATCCAAACACGGCAACCAAAAACGCCGCGCCAAATACCACGGCCGCGAGACGGCCATCGCCTGTATACGACTTCACCCGGGAACCCTCCAATGTGCGTGAATTGCATTTCAATAAAGACTTGGCCTGAACGCGGCCTATGCTCTCTTATCGGCTTATGAGACCGGAGGGTGGGGAGCCGGGTTTCATCCCCAAACCAAAGGGAACCAGAAGGCGATAACCCAGGCGAACAGGATGCCATTGGCAATGGCGCCGGCCCGGTAATCACCGGTGGCACGGGTGGCCAGCGTGTGGACGGCCGCGAGGATGATGCAGATGACGGCAATAATCTCCAAAATCATGCCGCCAAAAGCCGGCGCTCGGCCCATTGGACGGAGCGCCATCCCTAAGACCAGCAGGGGGATCGCCCACGTGAGCGCGGCCACCGCAAATCGCGTCCACGCACCGGGCAGGGGAAGCCGCTCCAATATCCAGGCATCCAGTAAAAAGAAGGGCGCCATAAACAGGGCCAGCAGAAGCCACATGCCGCAACGGGCGGGATGATTAAGATTGCAGGTGAACATATGGCCATCCAGCACCCAGGAAAACAACAGGGCGAAGACTAAACTGAATGAAATCCCTTGCAGGCATACGAGTACGAAACTTCCCGAGCGGGGCGGGACGCCATTACCCTTAATCCCGAACAAGCGGCCCGTAAGCCGGTAAACGTTGATACTCCAGCGGCGGGCCATTGCGGGGGGCGTGGAAGAAGGCGGGAGAAAGGAAGCAGGACGCAGAAATGAGGTTATAGTTTCCGCCAGGAAAAGCGACGTAATGCATCCTAAAACAACGGCCAGCATGGAATGCATCCACCGGCTCCATGGGAAGATGGAGTGCGGTTGGAACGCCAGGGCCGTATTTACCCAGGAAATCATTCGTTGGATTAAGACGGGGTCCCAGGTTTCCAGGGCATGATCACTAAAGGGACTGGTCACCACATCCACTTTTCCCTGTGCCTGCTGGCGGGCTTCCGTGACGGAGAACAGTTCTTCAAAACGACCCAGGGCGATGAGCGTCTTGCAAGGCGGGAACTGTTCGGGAAGCGCCCCCAATGCCACAAATGCGTCCACCATCGGGTCTTTGACAAATGCCATCGCACCGGAGAATCCACCCATGGAATGGCCCATATACGCCAGCGGAAATCCCTTAAACTGCTCACGCGCCCAGGTGACCCAGGCATGTATCTGGCCGGGGTTGGAGGCCACATCAAAATTTTCGCGGGACCGGCCATGTCCCCAGAAATCGAAGGTGACGGCGATATATCCATTTTTTGCGAAGGCTTTCGCGGAGGTGGCCATGACACTCTGATTCGAGGAGACGCCATGCCCGATGAGAATGACGGCTTTGGGCGATTCCGGACGCCACACCGTGCCCAGGCAGGGTTTTCCGCCCGGCCCTTCGATGCTAACCGTCTCGCGGTGGATAAGCGACGGAACGGAATCATGCATGAAGAAAAGGGCCATCAGATAGAGGACTATCCATGAGGCCAACAACTTCCACTTTGATACGCCCCATGCCTCCGGCGCAGGCGGCACGTTCTTGTTCTCCACGGCGGAAGAGGTCATGTCCGGTCTCCAAAGTAAAGCGTTGCGGGAGCTGTTTGCCCCCATTCCACTCAATAGAGGTTATCTTACCAGACTCCTTGAAAGTACTGATAGCCTTGTCCTTCGTAGCCTTGTGCGAAGGAGGATGACCGTTTCTTAATACATCGTCCCTTGGTAGCGGTCTTTGCGGACGCCACCGGCTTTTTCGATCATTTCCTGGGCCAGCTTGAGGCGTTCCGGCGGGATGCCCTCGATGCGGTGACACACCTTTTTCGCCGGCGCTCCGGCCCAGACCTCGAGCGGACCGATTTTGGTGTCTTCCATCACGATGGTGCCCGCGGCCAGCACCGCGCCGTCGCCAATCGTCACGCCGGGATAGATATAGCAGCGGCTGCCGATGAGCACGTCGTTGCCAATGATCACCGGCTTGACGATGCGGGGGGTGAGCCCCCAATTGCCGTCCGTGCCGATGAGCAGGTGGTTATTATCCCGGATGACGGTAAACTCGGCAATGCCCGTGCGGTCGCCGACCTGAATCAGTTCCTCCGCCTCGAATACGCAGTAGAAACTGCAGCCCATGTGGTTGCCAAAGATAATTTTTCCTTTGTCATGGGCGCGAAAAACCGCGCCATCCCGGAAACGGCACAGGGGGCCGGCTTCCACATGCCCGTCAATGATCATGCCCCGGCCAAAACGGCATTTCTTGCCGCATTTCGCCATTTTCCGGCTGTACCACCACGACCGTGCATCATCAATGAAACTCATTCCACCCTCCTTGTATTGATTGTGGGTCTGAGAAACACAAAAGGCGGGCGAGACCAACTGGCCGCAACCCACCTCGGATTGTCATTGGTGGCGGCGCACGGGCTTGAACCGCGGACCGACGGATTATGATTCCGCTGCTCTACCAACTGAGCTACGCCGCCAACAGGGAGATCATAGCATGTGGATGCTCCCTTTTTCCACCTTGACATGCATACCGCGAGAGCGTTCACCCAAGAAACATCGGACTGATGCAGAGCCGAGGCGCATCGAAGGTGCCCCCACTCAGCCAAGTCGGAGTCCCGTGGGAGAAACCAGTTGAACGGAACATTTCCGGGGGGAATTGACCAGAATGTGAGAGCATTGGGCAAGATTACCCAGTAACCGTGCAAAACGCACCCAGCGAGATAAACCCCGAAAGGACAGGAAACGGACCGGAAAAAACATCCAGATGGTTTATTAACGTCAACACTTCGGCATAAACCCAGAGTGTCTGGCGCTAATGTACTTTCTCTCCACAAAGATAGATTTTTTACCGAATCTGCACCATGCCAAGCATTCTAAGGTCGGAAAGGTTCTGCGGGATGTCGGCGAACTCAAGAGTTGTTTCCGATGAGCGGCCGTGAGGGCAAAATCACAGCAATAACGGTATTGAAATCGGCGGTGAGCGGGTATACAATCCGGCCATCGTGCCCGTAATGGCCGAGGACACCGTCATATGGGAAATATCGGCCAAATGGAACAGGAGAGTGTGACATGTACGAAGCATGGGTGGCCATTGCATTGCTGGGGATCTGGAGTTGCTGTGGGGTCCTGTTAAGGGGCCAAAAGAAAAACATTCAACAGCTTGACAAAATCATCGCCTTGCTTGAGGCGAAAGAAGCGGACAATAAGTCGATCACCTCCTAGCTGCGTGCCCGGTCAGAGAACCACGGCGAGCAGATTCCAGCACCCTCTCGTGCCCCAGATTCTCAGGTTCCCTGCAAGCGTGTCTTTTGCGGGCAGGGGGCGCATCAGTGACCAAACTCGCGTCGGCGCGCGAAAATACCGAGGCATTTCATCGCGCCTGTGAAACAGACGCGGAAGTGCAGGTGTGGCGAGGATGCAAAACTACGAGACAGGGTGGGAACAGGGGGAGGCTCGTTCAGCCCTGAGATGGGTGGAGTATTTCGATGAAGCGCAAGGAGATGGGGATGCGTAACCCGTCTAGTTCCAATCGCTTATGATTCCCCCTGCTGTGCCAACTGAGCCATACGTACCCATGCAGGAAATGCGTCTCTTTTGCCTGGCCTATCCCCTGGAAAAGATTTGGCAGACATTGTCCGCCAAATCATAGGATTCGAAAAAATACGCGACACCGTCGCGGAATTTCAAAGCAAATCCATCGGGAAAAGTGGGGGAAGCGATTTTCCAGACAGTGTCTGGAAGATTCGGCCTGGAACTGAAAATGCAGACAGCGTCTGCAGAATTCGACCCGGCTGTCATTACCACATTTATTACCACTTTAATGTGGGATACCTACTTTTGCTCCAACCGGCGCCATTTTGCGTCACGGCCGCGCCCCATCATTTCCAGGCGTCCTTCGTCCCGCCAGCGGTTCATGACCACGCGAATCATGTCGCGGCTCACGTTTGGGCATAGGCGTTCGATTTCGGCGATTCCAAAGGGGCTCAATACGTTCTCCAAGGCGTAGGAGATAAGCTCGGCCTTTGCGCCACGGGTGGGCCGCTGAAGCGCGGCCCGATCCTCAAACTCACGATAGGCCATGCGCAGCGTCGAAAGCAGATAGTTGAACCAGGGGAAAATGTCATGCCGCCCTTCCCGCCAGCGTACTGAACTTCGTTGGAGCGCATCGTAATAGCTCTCTTTGGTCTGCTCGACGATCCGTTCGTAGCTGATATAACGCCCCACGTTATGCCCGTGATGATAGAACGCCAATAGCGTAAGCAGGCGGGACACGCGTCCGTTTCCATCGCGAAAGGGGTGAATGCACAGGAAATCCAGCACAAGGCAGGCTGTCGCGAGGATCGGTGTAACATGCAATTGATCCATGGCGTGGCGGTATGCGGTGGCAAGTTCCTCCATGGCCGCAGGCACACGTTCCGGTTCCAGAGGCCGAAAACGGACCTCGCGCCGTCCATCTGCAAAAACCTCGATAATGTCGTTGGGCGATTGTTTCCACTGGCCGGCATCTCCGCTTGTCCCGCCTTGGGCCAGTGCATGCAATCGCAAGCAGGTCTTAGGTGTTATGGATATCTTCTGGTGTTGCGCGTGAATCCAGTTCAACGCCTGGCGGTATCCCACGACTTCTTCTTCGGATCGGTCGCACGGTTTGGTGTTTCCAAGCACGAGGGGGCGTAATCGGGCACGTTCAACGGTTACACCTTCAATCCGGTTGGAGGATTCAGAACTCTCAATCAGAGCCATTTCGCGCAGGCTCTTGAGCAGTTGCGGAGATTGATTTTCGTAGACCGCCTGTTTTCCCTTTGCCTCTGCAAGTTCTTCCATCAGCCATACGGTGCCAAGGGGCAACTGCATCTCCTGCAATCGTGACCCGCGGAAGGACATCATGTCTTTTGTTCTCCGTATAAAAGTGAATGCATTATGGAGGTTTTGGACATCAGTCTTCAATTTACCAATGACGTAATACATACCCATGCAGGATATGCGCCTCCTTTATCTGGCCTATCCACTGGAAGAAATTTTCCAGACACTGTCTGGAAAATTCGGCCTGGAAATGAAGGGGCAGATTGCGGCCTGTTCGGTGACGTGATAGACTTACGGTATGGTGTACGAACGGGAAAAACGGCTTCTTGCCCTGCTGGAGGCATTCGGCGGGGAGGCAAGTGCTTTGGATTTTCAGAAACTGCTGTTTCTCTATTGCCAGGAAGACGAAAACGCTCCGGATTATACCTTTGTGCCGTACCGGTTTGGCGCTTTTTCGTTTACTTCCTATGCGGACAAACGCCGGATGATCACGGCGGGATTGTTGGAGGACGACGCCCAAGCTTGGCGGTTGACCGAAGCGGGACGGCAAACGGTGCAGCGATTTGGCCATAACACACGCACACTGTACTCATTCTGTAAACGATATGCAGGGCTTCGTGGGGATGCCTTGATTACGGAAACCTACCGCCGTTATCCCTATTATGCAACCCGAAGCGAAATGCTCGATCGTTTGCGTTTGGATTCGGAGACGCTACGCGAAATAGCCGAGGCACGTCCGCAACCCCAGTATGCTGGAATATTGACCATCGGCTATGAGGGCCGAAGCCTGGAAACCTACTTGAACGAATTGCTCCGGGCAGGCGCTACTTTGCTATGCGATGTCCGTAGGAATCCGTTAAGCCGGAAGTATGGATTTGCCAAGAGCACGTTAAGCAAGGCTAGCGAGGGCGTTGGTATCCGGTATAAACACCTGCCCGAATTAGGCATTGCTTCGGAAGATCGGCGCGCATTGAACACCCAGGCAGACTATGACGCTCTTTTTACCTCCTATCGGGAAAACTATTTGCCCGGTCAGACGGAGGCTTTAAACAAGATCGGGACCTGGACTCAAGCAGGCCATCGGGTGGCATTGACTTGTTATGAGCGGCAGCCCGAACAGTGTCATCGGCACTGTATAGCCGAAGCACTGGAATGTACCCGGGGACAGGAATTTCATGCAACGCATCTATAAGGGGGAAAAAGCATGCGCCGGGAACGCATTCTGATCACGGTTAAAACGTACCCAACACTCTCCTGTAAGTACGGGGAAACTGTGTGCACGGCAGGCATGCGTGAAGACGGATCATGGGTTCGGATCTATCCGGTCCCCTTTCGGAGACTGGGCGAAACAGAACAATACAAAAAATACGACTGGATTGAATGTTGTCTTGTCCGTAACGAATCAGATCCACGTCCAGAAAGTCATCGACCCGCGAATTTTCAAGAGATGACACCGGTCGGGCACATGGATACGCATGACAACTGGCGGGAACGACGAAAATTAATCCTCAAAACAGCTTCTGTATATACGCATCTTCATAAGTTAATTTCTGCGGCAAAAGCGAACACCATGTCACTTGCCGTGTATAAACCTAAAAAAATCCTTGATTTTATATGGGAATCAGACGATCGTGAGTGGAATCCTGGCGCAGTGGTGGAGATGCGAAACAAAAGTATGCAACGGGAACTCTTTTCCGAAGAAGCCTGGCGAGAAACATTTAAACTGATCCACAAACTCCCGTACAGTTTTTCCTACAGGTTTGAAGATGGTGATGGGAAAGTGAGAACGCTTCAGATATTGGATTGGGAAACGGGACAACTTTACTGGAATTGTTTGAAAACCTGTGGAAACGACGAACAAGCCGCTTTAGCAAAAGTTCGGGAAAAATATTTTGTTGATTACTGTGATAAAGACCTGCATTTCTTTTTAGGCACGACGCAGCAGTTTCACCTGGTTGCCCCCAATCCATGGGTAATTATTGGCGTGTTTCCAATCCCTTATGAGAAACAAATGGAACTTCTTTAGACTTTGGCGATGGCCATGGATACCCTATTGTTTCACACCAATATGCAGGATGCCATAAAAATTGAAATTTTTTGCCTGGACAATTGGACTTAGGAACACACTTTTCCGAGAAGCCTTTATCAGGCAAGGCTCCCAGAACAAAAAAAAGCTGCGTCAATGTACCGGGACATGCATACCGCGAGGCGGATTCGGTCTTTCGCCCGCTCCAGGTTCTAGGGAGCGACGCCCAACCGGCCTCCACTGCGCAAGCGGTAGCCCAGGAATATCCGTATTTATCCCGAGATAGCGGCAAATGGCATTCTGCCGTTAACTGCATCGCGCTTGCTCGCCCGTCAACCGGACGCATAGGTTGAATCTTTTGAAAACGAGGGTTGATTTACAGAACGCTTCTATGCCAAGCGCCAAACCAAGAAGCGAAATCACTTATTTGATTTTGGTATCGGTTTTGAATTCTAGCGGAGTGATTCATGTTCAAAGCAATTTATGATGATGGACGGTCAAAATAAATCAATGACAGGTTATCCAGCTTTTCATAAGATACCAACAGAATGACTCAATACACTAGGGCACCAACCGCTTTTCCTTGAGAAACTCGGCAACCGCCTGTGCAATAACCCGGTTTCCGGCGGGGTTGGGGTGGAAGTCCACCGGCGCGAGATGGAGCACTTTGCCCTGTTCCTTGCGAAAGGCGGGGAGCAGATTGAGGAAGGGGATGTCCAGTTTGGCGCAGGCGGTTTCGAGCATTCCGCCCAAGGGAAATTTCCGGTCCGGCAAATACACTTCGGCGTAGTCCGGGTAATACGCCAACATCAGGCGGATCCGATGCTCTTTGCAATAGGCATGTACGTGTTCGAGGCAATAGACGTAATTATCAACAGTTTTAAGCTGTTTTTCGTTAAATTGTTCGTAGTAGGCGATGCCATCGTACCGTTTTGAAAGGTATTCGAGATAGTGGTGTGCATTTTCCTCAAAGTGATCTCCGCCCGGAATGTTATAGCGGGCATCCTTTTCCTCCGGGGTCAGCATGGCCCGGTTATGGCGGTATTTTTCAAACCGCATGCGCAGGCTGCGGTCCAAAATCAGTTCCCCGAGCGCGGTCCGGCCAAACAGCAGCCATTCGCTGCGTTCCACGGGTTCCTCGGCAAGCAAACCCTCCTTCAATAGTTCCGCCCGGTCTTTTCCGCGCAATTCCTCGATATCATTGGACACAAAGGTCAGCACCACCACGTCCGGCTGAAGCGGCATGCAAAAACGCCGAAGCATTTCGAACTCAATGTCAATGGCGGACCAGCCCCGTCCCGCATTTATCACATCCACCTTTTTCCCCTCCCCGCGCAGGATTTGCTCCAGTTGATACGGGTAGGTGTTTTCGTTTTCAACGTAGAATCCGTCGGTAATGGAATCGCCCAGCGCGATAATGCGGCAGGTATCGGCGGGTTTGGGCATTGTGATTTCCGGACCCCGGAACCCCAGGGAATTGGTGGTGATGCTATACGGAATGGGGGTCCACAGCAGGTACATGGTGGTGCTGGGCCGGTATAGGCTCGTATTGCCCACGGGGCGGATGTCATACATCCCACGCGGCAATCCGAAGCATACGCGCAACGCACCCTCGACGAAGAGCAGCACCACGAAGGTTGCCACGCCCAAGTACAGCAAATAGGCCGCTACACGTTTTAGCATGACGTGATTGTACACATTTTCAAGAATGGATGGGAGCCAGAACGTTTTCAGGCCGGAGGTCAAGTTCCGGTATGGCCGAAGCCGCCGTCGCCGCGCATGGTGGATTCCAGGGTGTCCACGAGCTTCCAGGAGGCCCGCAGCACCGGCGCGATTACCAGTTGCGCGATGCGGTCACCCCGCCGCACCATAAACGGCTCATGGCCCAGATTGATCAGAATCACCCGAATCTCACCCCGGTAGTCGGCGTCAATCGTTCCCGGCGTATTCACCATGGTGACGCCGTGTTTGATGGCGAGGCCGCTGCGGGGGCGCACCTGGGCTTCCAGACCCGGGGGCAGGGCCATGCGCAGGCCCGTGGGAATCAGCACCCGGTCCCCCGGCGCGAGCGTAATGGAATCCGTAACCGCGGCCCGCAAATCCATTCCGGAAGCGTGTTCGGTTTCGTAGGCGGGCAGGGGCAGGTCTTCGCAGCCCGGTTCGCGTGTAATGGCCACAGTGATTTCCGGGTTCATAGCGGTATCCGCTCCAAGGTGTGCCCGTTGGTGGGCCCGAGCACCACGACGGCGCATTTATCGGGGGTAAAGGCATTTTGTGCAACGCGTTGAACATCCTCGGCGGTCACGGCGTCCACGTTTTGGATGATTTCGTTCACTGTCAAGATGCGGCCGTAATACATCATGCATTTGGCCATCCGCGACATCCGGGTGGAGGTGTTCTCCATTGCCATCAACAGGTTGCCCTTGATTTGTTCGCGGTTCATGTCAAGTTCTTCTTCGCTCAGGCGTTCTTCCCGGATGCGGCGCAATTCCTCGAACACCAGGTCCATCACATGCTGAAAATTCTGCGGGGCCACGGCGGCGTAGAGGCCGAGCATCCCTGTGATGCGGTGGAAGGAATGAAACGTATAGATCGCATACGCCAGCCCTTCGTCCTCGCGGATGCGCTCGAAGAGGCGCGACGTGGAGCCCCCGCCCAACACGCTGCTGAGCAGGTCGCAGGCATACCGTTCCCGATCACACACGGTGGGGCCGGGAAATCCCAGGCACACATGGGCCTGGCCAATATCGCGCGGGATAAGGTTCACCCCCGCGTGAAAGGAAGGCGCCTCGCCTATCGCCGGAACGTGCCGGGTGGGGAGATGCTCGAACAGGCCGCGAATCTGTTCAAGCACCGCATCTTCATCAAAATTCCCCGCCACGGAAAAGTACAGGTTTTCCGGTGCGTACCACGTATCATAAAAGGCTTGCATGTGAGCGCGGGTCAGCCCCTCCACGGATTCCGTTCCGCCGAAGATGGGCCGGCCCAGGGGGTGGTCCGGCCAATGGTATTCCGTGAGCAAATCATGAACGTAATCGTCCGGCGTGTCTTCGATGGTGGCAATTTCCTCGAGGATTACATTGCGTTCTTTTTCCACATCATTGAACAGCGAATTGTTCACCAGGTCCGCCAGGATTTCGATCCCCGTGTGAATGTGACGGGAAAGCATTTTTACGTGGAGGCAGGTGTGCTCGCGCGAGGTGAAGGCATTGAGGTGGCCGCCCCTTCCTTCAACCGCCTCCATAATCTGCCGGACCGACCGGTTTTTGGTGCCCTTGAAAAAAAGGTGTTCGAGAAAGTGCGCCACACCCGCCTCGTGCGGCTGCTCATTGGCCGAGCCGCTTTGCACCCACACCCCCGCCGTGGCCGAGTGCAGATACGGCAGGCGCTCCAATGTGATGGTCATACCGTTGGGCAGGGTGTGAACGGAAATGCCCTCGATGTTGTTGAGGTGCGGCACGGGTGCTGGTACTCCTTGCATGGACGGTATGATACCAAGCGGGCGCCCCCAAACGGAAGCGCCCGCGATTCATCATTCAAATGGTTTAATAACGCCCGCGATCACGCCCGCCGCGATCCCCGCCGCGTCCGCCGCCGCCATGGCCCCGGTCGCGTCCGCCACCGCCGCCGCCACGTCCGCCGCGATCCCCGCCGCGTCCGCCACGATCCCGGTCACGTCCGCCGCCGCGTTCTCCGCCGCGTCCGCCACGATCATTTTGTTGGACCTCGGAAGCGTCCACCCGGCCCAATTCAACATCCGCCTGGACCTTCGACAGATTGACGCGGCCCATTTTGTCAATTTCGATCACTTTGATGTCGACTTCGTCGCCTACATCGACCACATCCGTGACTTCATTGACGCGGTTCGGGGCCAGTTCCGAAATATGAATCAGCCCTTCCTTGTTGCCGAGAACGGTGCAGAACGCGCCGAAATTCATGATGCGCGTGATGGTGCCGTGATAGACTTTGCCGACTTCGACTTCGGCGGTAATCTCGCGGATCATTTCGAGCGCGGCATCGGCGCCGGCCTGGTCCACCGCCGCCACTTTCACCGAACCGTCGTCTTCGATTTCGATCTCGGTGTTGGTGCGCGATTGAATCTCGCGGATGACCTTTCCGCCCGGTCCGATGACTTCGCGAATCTTGTCCGGGTCAATCTTGATGGTGTAGATGCGCGGCGCATACGGTGAAATTTCCGGACGCGGCTCCGGCAGGGCTTCCAGCATCTTGCCCAGAATGAATTCGCGGCCCGCGCGCGCTTGATCCAGCGCTTTCTGCATCACCTCGCGCGCGATGCCCTTGATCTTGGTGTCCATCTGAAACGCGGTGATGCCGTTCTTGGAACCGCAGACCTTGAAGTCCATGTCGCCCAGGTGATCCTCGTCGCCGAGAATGTCGCTGAGCACGCGGACTTCATCGCCTTCCTTAATCAGGCCCATCGCGATGCCGGCCACCGGATCACTGATCGGCACGCCCGCGTCCATCATACTGAGCGTTCCGCCGCAGACCGTCGCCATCGAGCTCGAACCATTGCTTTCCGTGATGTCCGACACGATGCGGACGGTATAGGGGAATTCCTGGTCGTCTTCGGGGTCCGGCGTGCCGTCGCCTTCGCCCGTGAAGGGCAGCACCGCATACAGTGCGCGTTCCGCCAGCTTGCCATGGCCCACTTCACGGCGGCCCGGGCCCGATATGCGCCGGACTTCGCCCACGGACCACGATGGGAAATTGTAGTGCAGGAAGAAGCGGCGGAAGGCTTCGCCGGTCAGTTCATCCAACCGTTGCTCGTCGCGGCCCGTGCCCAGCGTGGTGGTTACCAGCGCCTGGGTTTCGCCGCGGGTGAACAGGGCGGAGCCGTGCGCGCGCGGCAGTACGCCCACTTCAACGGTAATCGGGCGGATTTCGTCCAGTGCGCGCCCGTCAATGCGGCGGTTGGTCTTGACGACCCGCGTGCGCAGCAGGCGCTTTTCCAGATCGTCCAACGCCGCGAACACAAGACTTTCCTTCGCGGCAAAGGTCTCTTCGCCATATTTCCCGAGCAAGGCTTCAAGCACTTCTTCCTTGAGCGTTACAATCGCGTCATGCCGCGCCTGCTTGCTGACGATGGACAGGGCCTCGTCCATGCGCGCGCCCGCCAGCGACTCGACATCCGCCGTCACTTCCGGATCGGACTTCGGCGGCTCGACCGGCATCTTCTCGACGCCACAGCGTTTCCGCAGTTCTTCGATGACCTCCACAATTTTCTTAATCTGATCATGGCCGAATTCAAGGGCGTCCAGCATCAACGCTTCGGACACTTCGTAGGCCTGGCCTTCCACCATGCAGATGGCATCGCGGGTGCCGGCCATCACGATGTTAATCTCGCTGTCTTTGATGGTTTCGATGGCCGGATTGACCACATATTGGCCGTCAATATAGCCCACCCGCACCGCGCCAATCGGTTCCGACAGCGGAATCTTGGAAATATGCAGCGCGGCGGAAGCGGCGTTAATCGACAGCACATCCGGGTCATGCACGTTGTCCGCCGACAATACGGTCTGGCAGACCTGCACTTCGTTGTAAAAGGTTTTGGGAAACAACGGACGCAAGGGGCGGTCCGTCAGCCGGCACACCAGGATTTCGCGCTCGGAAGGGCGGGATTCGCGCCGGAAAAAGTTTCCGGGAATCTGGCCCACCGAGTAAAATTTCTCCCGGTAATCCACCGTGAGCGGGAAAAAGCCCTGGCCGGGTTTGGGTTCGGAGTCGGTGCACACGGCGGACAATACCATGGTATCGCCGCAGCGGCAAATGACCGCGCCGTGCGCCTGTTTGGCGATGCGGCCGGTCTCAAACACGATTTCATCTGTGCCGATAAGCACGGAGAGTCGTTCCATCATTTCATTGTTACTCCCCTGGGAATGGAACGGCTCTCATATCGTTCCACGTCCTTCATGGTTGTTCTTGCTTCGTTCTTTATTCAACTGGCGAAGGCCCAAAATGGGCGGGGCGGCTTGCGCCGCCCCGGCTCCGTTATTTTCTCAGGCCCAATTCGCTGATAATCGCGCGGTAACGTTCGATGTTGACCCGCCGCAGGTAATTCAACAGGTTGCGGCGCTGGCCGACCATCCGGAGCAGCCCGCGCCGGCCCGCAAAGTCCTTCTTGTGGACCTTGAAATGCTCCGTAAGGTGGTTGATCCGTTCGGTTAACAGGGCAACTTGGACTTCCGTCGAGCCGGTGTCCGCATCGCCTTTGCCGAACTTCTTGATAATGTCCTGTTTCTCGTCTTTCTTCAGTGGCATAATGCGTTCCTTTGGTTATTCACCCGCCGCCCAGTACGCCGCCCACTGGTAGCGCGCGTCCGAGCCGTGGGTAACACGTGAGTGTTCCTTTTCAACCGTTGCAGCCGCAGCAGCAACCGCAACCGCCATTCTCTGGTTTATCGGTCAACGCGGCCAATCCCGGAAGGATTTTCCCTTCCAGCATTTCCAGGGCCGCGCCGCCGCCCGTGGATACGTGCGACATCTTGTCGCTCAGCTTGAACTTCTTCACCGCCGCCGCGGAATCGCCGCCGCCAATCACGCTGATCACATCGCTGTTGGCCAGCGCCTCGGCGATGGCTTGCGAGCCTTTGGCGAAATTCGGCATCTCGAATGCGCCCACCGGGCCGTTCCATACCACCGTTTTCGCCTTGCGGATGGCGTCACAGTACGCCTCCGTGGCTTTCGAGCCGATATCCAGGCCCATCCAGCCCTTCTCCATGCCGTTGGCCGGCACGGTTTTGATGTTGGCCTCGTTGTCGAATTTGTCCGCCACGACCACGTCTTCGGGCAACAGGATGGCCACGCCCTTTTCCTTGGCTTTCGCCAGCGCTTTCTTGGCCACTTCGATGCCTTCTTCATCCAGCAGCGAATCGCCAATTTCCAATCCCTGCGCCTTCATGAACGTGAACATCATGGCGCCGCCGATCAGGAGGCTGTCCACCAGGTTCAGGAGATTGTCAATGATGAGGATTTTGTCCCCCACCTTTTTCCCGCCGAGAATCGCCACCAGCGGACGTTCCGGATTTTCCAGCACCTTCAGGAAATAATCCATTTCCTTCGCCACCAGGAAACCCGCCGCGCACTGGGACATGAACTTGCACACGCCCTCGGTGGACGCATGCGCCCGGTGCACCGTGCCAAACGCATCGCTGACGTATAGGTCGCCCAGCTTCGCCAATTGCGCGCTGAGTTCGGGGTCGTTCTTTTCCTCGCCTTTTTCAAAGCGGGTGTTTTCCAGCAAAATAATGTCGCCCGGCTGCATGGCGGCCACCGCCGCTTCCACTTCCGGCCCCACCACCTGATCCAGCTTCGTGACGTTGCCGCCCACAAGGGCGCGCAAACAATCCGCCACCGGGTCCATTTTCAGTTTTTTCAAGCCTTCGGTGTCGCCCGCCTTGATAAAGTCTTTCGGGCGGCCCAGATGCGACATCAGAATCAACTTGCCGCCTTTTTCGCGGACGTAGTTGATGCTCTTCAGCGCGGCCCGGATGCGCTTGTCGTCGCGCACCGTGCCATCCTCGTTCTGCGGCACGTTGAAATCCACGCGCATCAGCACGCGCTTGCCCGCCAGATCGAGGTCTTCTATGCTCAGCTTTTTCATGGCCTGTTCCTTGCCCAACGCGGCATTATTTGCCGGCCATCATTTTGAACAAGTCGACGCAGCGGTTGGAATACCCCCACTCGTTGTCGTACCAGGACACGACCTTGACGAAGTTGCTCTTCTTGTCCATGACCGACGTCGACAGCGCATCGAACACGCTGGAATGGGGATTGCCAATGACGTCGCAGGACACGATGGGATCGGCACAATATTGCAGCACGCCCTTCAGGGGGCCTTCCGCCGCCGCCTTGATCGCCGCGTTGATTTCTTCCGCCGTCACCTCTTTGTCCAGTTCCGCCACCAAGTCCACCACCGAACCGTCAATCACCGGGACGCGCATCGCCATGCCGTCCAGTTTGCCCGCCAGCGCCGGCAACACCTTGCCGACCGCGCGGGCCGCGCCGGTGGTCGTCGGGATAATCGCGGCGGCCGCCGCGCGCGCACGCCGCAAATCCTTGTGCGGCATGTCCAAAACTTTCTGATCATTGGTATAGGCGTGCACGGTGGTCATCAGGCCGCGCTTGATCCCGAAATTCTCATGCAGGACCTTCGCCACCGGGGCCAGGCAGTTTGTCGTGCAGCTTGCGTTCGAGATAATCTGATCCGTCGCCTTCAGGGTTTCGCAATTCACGCCCACCACGATGATCGCGTCCACGGCGTCCTTCGGCGGCACGCTCAACAGAACCTTCTTCGCCCCCGCTTCAATGTGCTGCATGCAGTCCGCCTTGGTTGTGAACCGTCCGGTGGATTCCAGCACCAATTCCACGCCCATCGCGCCCCACGGCAACGCGGACGGCGTCTTCTCCGCCAACACCTTGACCACTTTTCCATCGACGACAATCGTGTCGTCCTTCGCTTCCACGGTGCCTTTGTACGGCCCGCTCACACTGTCGTATTTAAGCAAATGGGCCAGCGTCTTGGCGTCGGTCAGATCATTGATGGCCACCACCTCGAAATCCTTGTTCCCTTGGAGGATTTTGAATACATTGCGTCCAATACGCCCAAAACCGTTAATCCCAATCTTTGTAGCCATCGTTAGCTCCTTTCACTAGTTGTGTTCGTTGCTGCCTTTTCCGCAGTCGTTTATGCTTAAACTCTTTTCCGGGCGCGGCACATTCCTTGACCCGGCGCCGTAACATAGAATCCTCCCCGTCACACAATGCGGCACGGGAAGCACATCCGATTGGATAGGGTAGACATGTAGTAGAGGGTAAAGTACTGCTTACCAGCACTTGCGCCCCAACCTGCTTCGCAGGGCGCTTCTAACCTATTTCACAATCCACTGGAGTATGGCATATTCCCCCCGGCGAAGTCAATTTTCCCAAGCCGATGCCATCACCATTCATTTCCGCCCTCTGCTCGTCCCCAAGTTACTTGAGAACGTATTTGTCCCCGAAGCTGCGTTTTGAAATACCCCCTACCCAATCAGCCCCTTCACATAGGCCGCGTCCCGTTCCAATACCTGAATCCGGGCCTCGCCCTTTGGATATTTGCCCAGCGATTCATCCTCGATGCAAAGATCGCCCCGGTAGCCCGCCTCCCGCAGGATATCCAGCACCACCGAATGGTCCACATCGCCTTCGTCCAAGGGTGAAACATAGGTTTCGTATTCCCAGCCCGCCTCACGGGTCTTCTCCCGGACCTCTTCCGGATAGCGGATATTCTTGAGATGCGTATGTTTGGCATAGGGCGCCAGCACCCGCAGGATGCCGTAGACTTCCGACAGCGGATACCCCCGCCAGTAGAAATTCCCCGTGTCCAGCGTGGACCCCAGGCGGTCCGAATCCACCTGCCGGAATACATTCAACAAAAACGCCAGGTTGTTCCCCTGGAACCCGTGATTCTCGATCCCCATGGCCACCGAAAGCCCAGACGTGCGTTGAAGGACCTCCTGCAATCCCGCCGAAAACAATTCAACCCGTTCCCCGAAGGTCAATTCGAGTTCCCGCGCCATCGCCGAATCAATCCGGATGTTGTCCATACCCAGGATGGACGCCAGTTCCAGGGCGCGCACAACCCAGCGAATATTCTCCTCCTGGTCCCCCGCGCTGAAATCGCAGGCGGTCAAAAAACTGGCCGGGCGAATATCCAGGTTGTCCAGGTGTTTGCGGTACGCCACGGCGTCTTCATCGGTGTTTAGCATGATTTTTTCCCGCGCGTGCAGCGTACACACCTCAAACGCCCGCGAAAGCTCGATTTCCACCGCGTTGATGCCCAAATGACGCAACCCTTCATAGGGCGTGGGGAAATTATCAATAATCATACAATCCCGAATCGAGCAATACATGGCGGTCCTCCTCCGTTCCGTGATCTCCCGCCCAAAGTTTAAGCGTAACCGTTCCTATTCTTCAAATCCGAAAAATCGAAAACAAGGAGATGTTTTTCCAGAACCAAACCATTCCTAAAAACCGAATAGGTCATATTCGTCTTATAGGTCCTATTTACCCCGCCGGGTGGCCAGGATCACGTACTCCTGGGTACGAAACGCCAGATATTCCGTGTCATTCAACGGGCCAATGCTTACCCGGCCACTCTGAATACATCCCGCGGCATCCAGGGGAATCATGGCGGGCTCATCCACTAGCAGCGCCGAACATCCCCGCGCTTCCAGGCCTGCGGCGTCCACCAACCGCACCGCTTCATACGCGGTAAAAAACCGAATATGAGAATGCGCCAGCACGCCCTCTTCCGCCAGCGTCCAATGCCCTTCCGCCAATCCCGTCACCGTTTTGTAGTATTGAAGATTCGGGACCGTCAGCACCATCAGCCCATTCGGCGACAACACCCCGGCCAGCCGTTCCAGCACTGGTTTAGGATCCCGTAATCGCGGCAACAGATCGTCACAGACAATGCAATCAAAATACCCATCCGCGAAAGACAGCGCCAAGGTCTGCCATTCTCCCTGAATAACCGTGCCCCCAAAAGACTCCGCCAATGCACTCTCTTCCGCCGATTCCACCACCGCCACCACCGCCGCGCCCCGCTCCTTCAGTGCCCGGCACCTCGCCACATTTATTGGCCCCACCTCCAAGACCCGTCCCGCCGAGCGTGGAATATACCCAAGCAACCGTTCCGTATTGTCCATAGTCACACCACCTATCCGGTTAACACCAACCCCGCAATAATACCAGAAACACCCCGCAGCGATTAGAAAAAAACACCCCGAAGGGGTGATATTCGATTAGCCGGGGGTCGAGTCCCCGAGCCCCCCGGAAGAGGCGATTCCTTTTCCCGGTTTTCTCACCCCGCAGGGGTGATAT
>CAYYRW010000030.1:0-15537 GCA_964474205.1 uncultured Nitrospirales bacterium
CGTCCCGATATTCACGTGCGGCTTGGTCCGTTCAAATTTCGCCTTGGCCATGTTTCTCTCTTCCTTCTCTGGGCGTCACGCGGGGTGACGGCTGCCACGTTTATATGCTCCTGGAGCACTGAATGCAAAAAATGGAGCCCAAGAGCAGAATCGAACTGCTGACCCCTTCCTTACCATGGAAGTGCTCTACCGACTGAGCTACTCGGGCCCGTATGGAGCGGGAAACGAGGTTCGAACTCGCGACCCTCAGCTTGGAAGGCTGACGCTCTACCAACTGAGCTATTCCCGCCCAGTATACGAAATACTCGCATTATCTTGTCAAAAAATGGTGGTGGGCGCTGGATTCGAACCAACGTAGGCGTTAGCCAGCGGGTTTACAGCCCGCCCCCTTTAGCCACTCGGGCAGCCCACCACGCAAAATCAACACGGTTCAACTTTTGGAGCTGGTGAAGGGAGTCGAACCCCCGACCTGCTGATTACAAGTCAGCTGCTCTACCTACTGAGCTACACCAGCGATGTCCGGCTCCCAAAAAAGCGCGCCGCCTCTTTGAGACGGCCACCATATACGGTACCAAACGGCGGGGGGTGTTGTCAAGCGGCGCAACGCGGTGAACCATCGGCGGTCCGGCGCCTGGGGCGGCCGGGCCGTTTTGGCGGATTTTACACCCGCAGGAAACCGATTACCGGGGGCCGGTTTCCTCCGTTTCCGAAGGGTTTTCCGGCTCGCCATACACCAGCCGCCTGAATTCCGCGTTTTTGCGCAATCCTTTCAAATCCGGGTCGTTGGCGGCGTCCGCGCGCAACGCCGGCGCCCGCTGAAGCGCGTCACGCAGGTATTTCATGGCGTCCTTCCTCCGATCCTGCAGGCTGTACAGGCAGGCAAGATTATAGTAGGGCTTGGCGTTTTCCGGATTGAGTTCGATGGCTTTCTGATAATGCGTTGCGGCCTCCTCATACTTGTTTTGCGCCATCAGCAGGTTGGCGTAGTTGTTGTGCGCGGCAATATCGTCCGGCGCGAGGTCCAGCGCGATCAAGGCTTCTTTTTCCGCCTCTTCGAGATTCTTTTCCAGCCGCAATAGAACCGCCAGCACATTGTGGGGCCGCGCCCAGCGCGGTTCGAGTTGTATTGCCTTATACAGTACTTCCTTGGCTTCCTCATGGCGCTCGATACAATGCCGCCCCAACAGATTCCCCAGGCTGCAATAGGGCCGGCTCCACTCCGGGCGCAACGCGATGGCGCGCTTGTACAGCGCCTCCGCCATACTCAGATTTTCCTCGCGCTGGTATTGCGTGGCCAACACGTAACACCCCTCGGCGGACGAGTCCAACCCATGTTCCACCAGCACCGCGGCGGTCCGGACCGCCGTCTGTGTCTCGCGCCGCGCCAGACCGGTGTCGGCGTCAATCAGCCTCACGGCGTCCTGCACAGCGGTTTCCGGCAGAGGCAGGCGCTGCTCCGTGCGCGGCATCATGAACCGCCACGCCGTCAGTGCCGCCGCACAGGCCAGCAACATTCCGGCCGCCAGCCATATCATGGAAATACGCTTCATGAACTCCCGCCATCCACGGAGTGGTGCATCATTTCGGCGGGTCTTCCCGGAAAGCGATAACCGTCCACAGGAAGACCGCCGCCGCCAGCAGTCCCATATAGAGCCCATACCAAAGCATTGATCGTGGAACGCCTTTCTTTGTTGCGCGCCTCCATGGTACCATAGGCGCGGACTATATTATAAGGGCTGACAACCATGAGATGGATGCATGTTCCGGGATGGGTTTTGTTGGCGGGCATGATCGGCATGCTCGGCGCGGGCTGCGGACAGATTGCGGACCCGGATAACATTAAAATCGCCAAGGTGGACGATACGTACATCACGCGCGGCGACCTGTTCCGGTTGTTGAATGACATGGACGACGCGGACCGCCCCAAGATAAACAACCGCGCGGATTTGTTGCGCGTGCTCAACCAGCATATTGACGCCAAAATAAAGGTGCCGCTGGGCCAGCAGTTGGCGCAGGAAGGCAAGATTCAACTGTCGCGCGACGCCGCGCGGGAGCAGTATTTCAAGGAATGCGGAGACGATCAGGAGCAGATGCGGGCAATATGGGGCATGGAGCCGCCCGCCGGGGGCGAAATCACGCCCCTGATGAAGGTATACAACCTGACGCCGCAAGGCATCATTTCGATGAAAAACATCATCGAACAGAAGACCGACAAAATCATGGAGCGGCTGTTGGGGGACAAAGCCGTGGAATTCGTGGCGCTGACGGACCTCCAATCCGGAAAATTATCCTTGGATGCGGAGGAACTTGAACGCGAATACAAGCTGCGCAAATCCACGCTGAAGAAATATGAATGGCTGCGGTTCCAGGCGGTGCGGTACCCGGCGGGGCCGGACGACGCGCTGGCGCAAGCCGCTAAAATCCGCGAGCGCATCAATGCCGGCGAGACTTTTGAGTCCATCGTGGCGGAAGTGCAAGCGCTGGAATCCACCTCGATTGCGCGGCCCGGCGCCAAGGCCACGATAATCGAATCGGAAATCGAGAACAACCCCGGCCTGCAAAAATTCCGGGGATTCTGGTCCGTGGCCTCCGGGGCGGAACCGGGAACCGTCATCGGCCCGGTCTATCTGCCGCAGTATCAGCAAATGAGCCAGGACGCCCAGGGCCGCCCGCAGGTGATGAACATGCCGGAAGCCTGGATGGTTCTGAAAGTGCTGGATCACCGTCCGGAATCGGAAATGACACTGGATGAAGCTAAAATGATGATTGCGCCGGGGTTGGTGGTGGCGCAAACCATGAAAAATCTCCGGGAGCAACACGGTGTTGAAATCTATGAAGACAAACTGCCGGATCCTGCCCGCTTCGGCGGGAAATTTGAGGATCCATTTAAGGATTTGTGAGCAGGAAGCGGTCCGCGAGGGGCGGAAAAGGACTGAGGACATCAAGGACAACAACGACACCAAGGAACCAAAGGAACGAAAGCCGTCCAGGGGATCAATAAGAATAGCCCGTTTCCGGGGAGGGAAACGGGCTGTTGGTTTGTTTGGGTTGAATTACATGCCGGGGCTGTAGGTGGTGAGGACGCGCATGTAATTGGCGCGTTCGAAGGCGGCGGGCTCCGCCACGGATTTCTGGCTCATGCTGCCCTGCATCATCTCGATGGATTCATATTCGTGTTCTTCCATCCAATCCACCAGACCCTTATGCAGCGTTTCGAGGTGGCCGATGCCGAATTTGAGCAGGGCGGAGGTGGTCATGGCCACTTTGGCGCCCGCCATCATGCATTTCACCACATCTTCCGCGCTATGCACGCCGCCGGTGATCGCCATGTCCATCTTGACGTGTCCGTACAGGATGGCGACCCAGCGCAGGCGCAAGCGCAGGCTGCTGGAGGTGCTCAGGGTGAGATTGGGCACCACTTCAAGGTTGTCGAGGTCGAAATCGGGCTGGTAGAACCGGTTGAACATCACCAATCCGTCCGCCCCGGCGCTTTCCAGTTGCTTGGCGAAGCAGGGGAAGGAACTGAAGAAGGGCGAAATCTTCATGGCGACCGGAATGGAGACGTTGGCCTTCACGTCGCGCAGCAGGTTTTCATGCATGTCACGGACATGCCCAGCGGTGATATCCACATCGGTCGGGATGTAGTAGACATTCAACTCGACGGCATCGGCGCCGGCTTCCTGCATACGTTTGGCGTAGTTGATCCAGCCGCCGGTGGAGACGCCGTTCAAACTTCCGATGATCGGAATGTTCACGGATTCCTTGGCCTTGCGGATGAGTTCCAGGTAGCCGTCGGGGCCCATGCGGTAATCGGACATTTCGGGGAAGTAGGTGAGGGCTTCCGGGGAGGCGTTTTCGCCCTGCATCAGGTTCTCGTTCAGCGATTGGCTTTCGAGGCTGAGCTGTTCCTCGAACAGCGAATGCAGGACAACGGCCGCCGCGCCGGCGTCTTCCATGTGCTTGATGTTGTCCACTTTGGTACACAGCGGCGAGGGGGACACCACCAGCGGGTTCTTCAGGGTCATTCCAAGATACGAGGTGCTTAAATTACTCATGGTGGGTCTCCACGTTATTCCGCCGCCTGAGCGGGTTGCACGCCTTCAGATTCATAGATGCCGGCCATCTGCTGATAGAGCTTCCAGCGCAAGGCAACATCCTCCTGGGCCTCTTCCAACAGGTGCTTGGCGAGTTCCGGCGAACTCATGGTCAGCATTTTGTAGCGCGTTTCATTGTAAATATACTTGTCCAGCGCGATAGAGGGTTCCTTGGAATCCAATTGGAAGGGGTTCTTGCCCTCTTTGCGCAGATCGGGATTGAAACGGAACGTGGGCCAGTGGCCGGATTGCACCGCCGCTTTTTGCTGTTCCATGCCCATGGTCAGGTTGTACCCGTGCGCGATACAGTGGCTGTACGCGATGATGAGCGAAGGCCCGTCGTACGCTTCCGCCTCGCGGAAGGCGCGAATGACCTGAGCATCGTTGGCGCCCATGGCCACCTTGGCGACATACGCGCTGCCGTAGGTGATCGCCATAAGGCCAAGGTCTTTTTTGGCCATCGGCTTGCCGGCGGCGGCGAACTTCGCCACAGCCCCGCGCGGCGTTGATTTCGAGCACTGGCCGCCGGTGTTGGAATACACCTCGGTGTCGAGCACCAGGATATTCACATTGCGGCCCGAGGCCACCACGTGATCGAGGCCGCCATAGCCAATGTCATAGGCCCAGCCATCGCCGCCCATGATCCACACGCTCTTTTTCACCAGCATATCCGCCAGATTCATCAGGTCGCGGGCTTCACGGGAATCGAGGTTCTTGATCTTGTCTCTCAGCGCGGCCACCCGCTCGCGCTGGGCCTGAATGCCTTCATCGCCGGATTGATCGGCGTTTTTGATGGCGTCCACCAGCTCTTCGCCGATCGTGCCGCTCAAGCGCACGGCCAATTCGAGGGCGTATTCGGTTTGCTTGTCAATCGAGACGCGCATGCCCAAGCCGAATTCCGCATTGTCTTCGAAGAGGGAATTAGACCAGGCGGGGCCGCGGCCTTCACCGTTGACGGCCCAGGGCGTGGTGGGAAGGTTGCCGCCATAGATGGACGAGCACCCCGTGGCATTGGCCACGTAGGCGCGGTCGCCGAACAATTGCGACACCAGCTTCACGTAGGGGGTTTCACCGCAGCCCGCGCAGCAGCCGGAGAATTCAAACAGCGGGCGCAGAAGTTGCACGTCTTTGACCGTGTTCAGGTTGAGTTGCTTGCGGTCGAAATCGGGCAATTGCTCGAAGAAGGCCCAGTTTTCGCGCTCTTGATCGCGAAGGGGCGCCTGCACGGCCATATTGATGGCCTTGAGCCGCACTTCACGCTTGTTCTTCGCGGGGCAGACCTGCACGCAGAGCGAACAGCCGGTGCAGTCTTCCGGCGCCACCTGGAGGGTATAGCGCAGGTCTTTGAATTCGCGCCACTTCGGTTCGGCGGATTTAAGGGTGGCGGGGGCGTTTTCAAGCAGTTTGGGATCGTAGAGTTTCGCGCGAATCACGGCGTGCGGGCATACCAGCACGCACTTGCCGCATTGCAGGCATATTTCCGGGTCCCAGGTGGGGATTTCCAGCCCGATATTGCGTTTTTCCCACCGGGTCGTGGCGGTGGGATAGGTGCCATCCACCGGCAACGCGCTGGTGGGAAGCAGGTCGCCTTCGCCCGCGATGATTTTCGCGGTGATTTCCTGGACGAAATCCGGGGCGTCTTCGGGCACCGCCGGACGAATGTCGAAGGTGCTCGTCACCGCTCCGGGAACCGTGACTTCGTGAAGGTTTTCGAGCGACATGTCCACCGCCGCCCAGTTTTTCTCGACGACCGATTCGCCGCGCTTGCCATACGTTTTCTTGATCGAATATTTGATCCGCTCGATGGCTTCCTCGCGGGGGAGGATGCCGCTGATGGCGAAGAAGCAGGTTTGCATGACGGTGTTGATGCGTCCGCCCATGCCGGCCTTCTTGGCGACCGACACGGCGTCAATAACATAGAACTTGATCTTTTTCTCGATAATTTGCTTCTGCGCGGTGCGGGGGAGGTGGTCCCAGACGTCTTCGGGGCCGTACGGGCTGTTGAGCAGGAACACCGCGCCGTCCTGGGCGGTTTTCAGCACGTCTGATCGCTCCATGAAGGAGAACTGGTGGCAGGCCACGAAGTTGGCTTCGGAAATCAGATAGGTGGAATGAATGGGCCGCGGGCCGAAGCGCAGGTGCGACGTGGTCATGGAACCGGACTTTTTCGAGTCGTACACGAAATAGCCCTGCGCGAAGTTGTCGGTGTCTTCGCCGATGATCTTGATGGAGTTCTTGTTCGCACCCACGGTGCCGTCCGCGCCCAGACCGAAGAACACCGCCCGCACGGTGTCCGGGTCCTCTGTCGAGAAGGCCGGATCAAACTCGAGGCTGGTGTGGGTTACATCGTCAATAATGCCGATGGTGAAGTTGTTCTTCGGATTGGCCTTGGACAGTTCGTCGAAGACGCCTTTCACCATGCCCGGCGTGAATTCCTTCGAGGAAAGGCCGTAGCGCCCGCCCACGATGCGCGGGGTGACGTTGAACTGGGCCGCGCCCGTGGCCATGGCGTTGTTGATGGACGCCACCACGTCGAGATAAAGCGGTTCGCCATTGCAACCGGCCTCCTTGCAGCGGTCCAGTACGCCAATGGCCTTTACGGTATTCGGCAGCGCGGCCATGAAATCCGCCTGCGAGAAGGGGCGGTACAGGCGCACTTTGAGCACGCCGATCTTCTCGCCCTTTTTCCCAAGATAGTCCACCACCTCCTCCACGGTTTCGGCGCCGGAACCCATGATCACAATGACCCGTTCGGCGTCCGGGGCGCCTTCGTAATCAAACAGATGATAGTGACGCCCGGTAAGCTGTGCCAGCTTGTCCATATGTTTTTGCACAATCCCCGGGCAGGCGGCGTAGAAGGTATTCACCGTTTCGCGCGCCTGGAAATAGACATCCGGGTTCTGCGCGGTGCCGCGGAGCATCGGATGGTCCGGCGAGAGCGCCCGCTGACGATGGGCGGCCACCAGGTCATCGTCCATCATGGCGCGAATGGTAGCTTCGCTCAGTTCTTCGATTTTGGCGACTTCATGTGAAGTGCGGAAGCCGTCAAAGAAGTGCATGAAGGGAATGCGGGATTCGAGCGAGGCCGCCTGGGCAATCAGGGCAAAATCCGGCGCTTCCTGCACGGAATTCGACGCCAATATGGCGAACCCCGTGGAACGCGCGGCCATCACATCGGCTTGGTCGCCGAAAATGGACAGAGCCTGGGCCGCCAAGGCGCGCGCGGTAACATGGATCACGCAGGGGGTCAATTCGCCCGCGATCTTGTACATGTTCGGAAGCATGAGCATCAGCCCCTGCGAGGCCGTGAACGTGGTGGTCAACGCACCCGATTGCAGCGAACCGTGCACCGCGCCGGCGGCCCCGCCTTCACTCTGCATTTCCACGACCAGGGGCACGGTGCCCCAAATGTTCTTCTTGCCTTCCGAGGCCCATTGATCGGCCCATTCCCCCATCGCCGAAGACGGCGTAATGGGATATATGGCGGCGACCTCGTTGGTCAGGTATGCGACCCGGGCCACCGCCTCGTTCGCATCCAGCGTAATCATTGGTTTCGACATGCTCATTACTCCAGCGTTTTGAAAAGGCTAACGCCCTGAAACACAGGGCGACTTCCCTATACACGGATATATTGTGACGCCGCCCGCCCTCCGGGCAGAACGGCATGGACCCCTTATTATGACTCTTGAACAACCCTCAATGCAAAAGGATCAAGGATTAGGGATAAGAGATGTGCCGGCCAATCCAATGGCGTTGCGTTAGAATTTTAGGGGAGAGACCCTGTTCATCCAAGGTTTGTATTTGTCCGGTAGAAGGAAAATCATGGAGCAAAAGGGGATTTGAGGCAATTGCTCAATCACCCTGTTTCTTGCAAAAACACTGTTCGGCGAACAAGTTGCCGGAATTCCATCTATAAACCGGCGCATCAAAGGGCGATTTCGCCACTGCCTCGATTTGTTTTGCGTACCTGCCGGTCCTGCTGTTAAAATTGCTGTGGATTGATCCAGAAGGAGACATCGCGATGCCGGTGTTCGGATATAGCTGCCGGAAGTGTGCATGGAGCGGCGAGATTTTGATTCGCGGCGCGGAAGCGCCGGTGTGCCCGGAATGCGGCTCCCGCATGCTGGAGAAACAGATGAGCCATTTCGCGCCGATGCGCGGGGCGGAAAAAAGCATCGCCCCGGCCCCGGCGTGCGCGAGTTGCTGCAACGCCTCGGGCGGCTGCCCGTACAAAGCATAGCCCCGCCAACCGCCACGTGAGGGGGTGCATATGCCTCAAAACATGCCTGACAGTACGCCGGAAAAGACTATCGTGGGCTACATGATGGAGGCCCTGCGCGAGGCGCACGCCTGGCGGCCCGCGAGCTTTTATTTGTTGTTTGCCATTCCGCTGGTTATGTTGCTGGGGCTGCACATGGTCTTTTTTGTGGATAATCCCCGGCGTTTTGCCTTCATCCTTTCCCTGATGATTGTGTTCTTTGGCGTGGTGGTGTTTCTTGCCCTGTTGGATGTGGCGGAGATCGCACGCAAGAATCTTGCGGGGAAACGGGACATGTTTCGTGAGACCCTGGGCGATGCGTCCTTCATTCACGAACTTGGACGGCGTGTGAATGATGAGATGGGGGCGGGGGTGGAATCCGGGCAAAAAGGAAATGAGCGATAGATGGAATTGCCCAAAGCGATAAGCCATGTCCTGGCCTTGGCCCCGAATTGGCTCGGCGACGCGGTGATGTGTACGCCGGCCCTGCGTGTGCTTAAACGGCGTTTTCCGGATGCGGAACTAACGGTGACCGCGAAGTTTCCCATTTGTGATTTATTGAAGGGGCTGCCTTGGGTTGACCGCCTGATGCCCATTTCCAGCCGGCCGGGTCTTTTCCGCATGATCCGGATTGCGGCGGAACTGCACGCGCATGCGCGCGGCCTGGCCGTCATCTTTCCCCATTCCGCGCGCGCGGCGCTGCTGGCCAGGATGGCGGGCGCTTCACACCGTCTGGGCTATCAACGCGGTCAGCGCTCCTGGTTCTTGACGGATACGGTGGAACCCTATCGGGAAAATGGCGTGATTACACCCATCTATATGGCGAAAGAATATCTGGATTTGCTCAAGCCGCTGGGATGTGAGGACGACAATCAGGGTCTGGAACTGTTCGCGGATTCCAAGGAGATTGAGGCCGTTCAGGCACGCTGTACCGGCAACGGCCCGCTGATCGGCCTTGCACCGGGTGCAGCCTTCGGCTCAAGCAAGCGCTGGCCCGCGGAACGATACGCGCAGGTGGCGGACCTTCTCGCACAGAAAGCAGGGGCGCGGTTTGTGCTCCTGACCGGCCCCGGCGAGGAAGACACGCGCGCCGCCGTGCTCAATGCCGTAAAAACGCCCCTTATCGAGTGTTATGATCAGAAGCCCACCATTGCGCGGCTCAAGGCCGCCATTTCGCAGGTGGACCTGCTGATCGGCAATGACAGCGGTCCGCGGCATATTGCCATCGCCTTTAAAAAACCGGTGGTCTGCATTATGGGGTCCACTTCGCCGCGCTACACCGACAGCCCTTGGGAAAGGGGGAAGATTGTGAAGGTGGAGGTGGATTGCGGCCCCTGCCAGAAACCCGTCTGCGAAACCGACCACCGCTGTATGACCCGCGTCACCCCGGAAATGGTGGTGGAGGCAGCAATGCGTTTTTTGCCGCAATAAGCAAGGTTCGGGGAAAACCCCGTGGGTCTTCCCCGAATGGTCAGTGCCATCCGCCCGGAGGCGGATAAGTCCTATGTTATTTCCCTGCTCCCTGAGTAGAGCGAAACGTTACGCCCACGTCATGGCGGACGGTTTTTCGACGATGATGGCCTGCGTCAGAAATTCCACCGCTTTGCACAGGCCTTCCCAACTGGACATCAGGCTGTCTTCGTGTTCGATGCTGATGGCGCCGTCGTAGCCCACCATGCGCAGGGAAGAGAAGAAGTCCTTCCACCATTCCAGGCTGTGGCCATAGCCGCAGGTGCGGAAAATCCAAGTGCGCTTGAGTTCGTCGCCGTAATGCTTGGTGTCGAGCACGCCGTTGAGCGCGGCATTGGCGGCGTCCACGCGCGCATCCTTCGCGTGCACGTGGAAAATGGCGTTGCCCAGCGCGCGCACAACGGTGCACGGCTCCATGCCCTGCCAGAACAAATGGCTGGGATCGAAATTCGCGCCCAGGTTGTTGCCGCAGGCCTTGCGCAGCTTGAGCAGCGTTTCCGTGTTATACACCACGAAGCCCGGATGCATTTCAAACGCCACGTTCACGCCATGGTCCCGCGCGAACTTCGCCTGTTTTTCCCAATAGGGAATCACCACCTTGTCCCACTGCCAATTCAGGATATCCAGGTAATCCGGCGGCCAGGCGCAGGTCACCCAGTTCGGCTTGGTGGATTTTTCGTCGCTGCCGGGGCAGCCCGAGAAATCGATCACCACCTTCACACCCAGTTCCTTGGCGAGTTTGATGGTGTCCGTTTGCACCGCCTGATTCGCCTTCGCAAAGGCCTTGTCCGGATGAAGGCAGTTGCCGTGACAGCTCAGCGCACTGATGGTCAAGCCTTCACCCTTCAACAGGGCCTTCAATTCATCGCGCTTCGGTTTGGACGCGAGTAACTCTTTCACAGGGGCATGCGGCCCGCCGGGATAATTTCCCGTGCCCAGCTCCACACAATCCAATCCCAGCGGGCGGATCAATTCCAATACATCCTTCAGCGGCTTTGCGCTGAACATGGCCGTCAATAGTCCGAGTTTCATCTATCTTCCTCCTTCCATCGTTAACCTTCATGGATTTGTTTCACAAGAGCCAAGTGTAAGAAAAATGCACAGTGAATTCCAAGTTATTTTTCCGCCCTTCCAGCGTGAAACCCGGCGGGACTGCAGGGGGTCTTCTCCTAAACCGTTCCGTCCTCCCCGCGGAGACCCTGAACGACGGCCACAATGGCTTTGGGGGAAGCATTTCAGCCGTCCGTTGCTTTTTCGTTGACAAACGGGAAGGGATGTGGTAGACTTTGCATTACCTTGACAGGTCCGAGGGGTGTTCTGTCCCTGAAGGCTTTTGATCGGGGCTTTTTTGCTTTTCATTGATCGATAAGTCAAGCAATAACACATAGTTATGGTATCTGAATGGCCGGACAAAAGTATTCACGCGACATAGTGGCGGAAGTATTGGCCGCCAATGATATCGTGGATATTATCGGTTCGGCCCTGGAGTTGAAACCTTCAGGCTCGGGCCGTTTGAAGGCGCTGTGCCCGTTTCATCACGAAAAAACGCCGTCGTTCATGGTCAACCGTCACCGCCAGATTTTTCATTGTTTTGGCTGTGGCAAGGGCGGCGACGCCGTGGGCTTTCTTATGGAACACGAAGGATTGAGTTTCGTGGAAGCCTTGAAAAAACTGGCGGACCGCGCGGGCATCCGGCTGCCCGCACTCACGGAACGGGATGATAAAACGGAATATCTCCGGACGCAGCTTCTGGAGTTTAACCGTTTCGCCAGCAGGCATTATCGCGAGGTATTACGGCATCCGATGCGCGGCAGCGCCGGACGCCAATACCTAAAGACGAGACAGTTGAAAGACGAGACCATCCAGGCATTTGGTCTGGGGTATATCCCGGAAGGCTGGTCGAATCTGCTCGATGCGGCGCGCGAACATGGGTTCAAGGACAGTGTGATCGAAGCCTCCGGCCTCTTCAAGCGCGGCGACGGCGGGCGGTTCTATGATTTTTTCCGCAACCGCCTCATGTTTCCGATAGAAGACGTGTCGGGCAATGTGGTGGCCTTTGGCGGACGCGACATGGGCGACAGCCCGGCGAAATACATCAATTCGCCGGAAACCCAGGTCTACAAGAAGGGCCGGACCCTGTATGGTTTATCCAAGGCCCGCGATGCGCTGCGGCGCGAGAAGTTTGCGATCCTGGTGGAAGGCTACTTCGACCTGCTCCGCTGCTTCGACGCGGGCGTCGAAAACGTGGTGGCCACCTGCGGCACCGCGCTCACACCCGAGCAGGCCGCGCTGATCCGCCGGTATGTCCCGGAGGTGGTCATTGTGTACGACGGCGACGCGGCGGGCATCCAGGCCGCGCTGAAAGCCACGGGCATTCTCAGCGCCGCGGGGCTGACCGTGCGCGCCATGGCGTTGCCCGGCAACCAGGACCCGGACGATTTCATCAAGGCCCGGGGCGCGGAAGCGTTCCGGGAGATGGTGGCGCAGGCGCCGGATTTTGTGACGTTTTATGCGCGGATGAGCGGCGCGCGCACCACGACGATTGAAGGCCGCAGCGACGTGGCCCGTGAACTGTTCGACATCCTGCGCGGGCTGGACGATGAACTGCGCATTGATCAATATGTGAAACGAATTGCCCAGGAATTGGGATTAACGGAATGGGCATGCCGGAGCGAATTTGCCGCGTTCCGGCGCAAAAGCGCGCGGCGGCCCGTCCCCGGCCAGGCCGTGGAACGAAAGCCGCGCCCCTTCAGCCGGGATGATTGTGTGTTCATCGCGGTGTTACTGAATAATGCGGCGTTGTTCACCATGGCCAAAGAAGAACTGATGGACACGCCGCTCGGCGACGGCCCGCTGGCCCAAGTGCTGAAAGCGCTGTTTCAGGGCGGCCCTGAAACCCTGCTCCGGGACGTTGAAGACGAGGCGGCGCGCGGGTTGTATGCCGCCGCCGCGACAATGGACATAGAAAGCATCAAAGACCCTGAAACCCAGGCCTCCGAGCAGATTGCCCGGATTCAGAAAGAAAGCCTGCGGTCCAGGGTGGATGAATTAACGCAAAAAATCCGTGATGCGGAACGGACCAAAGACCAAGCCCGCATGATGGAACTCGTCGCTCAAAAAGCGGCGTTGGACAAGCAGTGTAAACGCTGGGGCGCGGTGCATTCGCGCCCGGCCTAGTGCCACTCAATCCGTGGAGGACTACCATGGCCGTTGCAGAAAAAACCAGACGGATCATCGAGACGGAACGCGCAAAGGAAGTGATTGCGAAAGCAAAGGAAAAGGGCGCGGTCACGTATGACGAACTGGAAAAAATTCTTCCGGTGGACGCCACCGCCGACGAAATCGACGAGGTGATGGTCGCCCTGAGCGACACCGACGTCCATATCGTGGACGAATTCAAGATCGATACAGAGAAAAAAGAGGACGACAAGAAAAAGGCCGTTCAGGCGAAGAAAGCGGATTTGCGCAAGGATGCCGCGCACCGCCTCGAACGCGCGGACGATCCGGTCCGCATGTATCTGCGGGAAATGGGCCGGGTGCCCCTGCTCACCAAAGACCAGGAAATCGCCATTGCCAAGCGCATTGAAGCCGCCGAAATGGAACTGTCGGACGTGCTGCTGAACACGCCCTATACCATCAAGGAAACCCAGATGATCGCGGCGCGCATTCTGGCGGGCCGGCTCAGCTTCGCCCAGATCAGCGAAATCGAAGAGCCGCGCGAACAGCACAAGTTCGTGAAAGAGCTTCCTGAAATGATGGGTAAAATCGGGTCGATGGAAACCCATATCGAAGCCCAGGAAAAACGCCTGCGCCGCTCCGGCCTTTCCCGCAAGAGCCGCGACAACATCGCCAAACGCATTGGCGTGTACCGCAAACAACAGGTGGAGATCATTCGCCAGTTCACGCTCAAATCCAAAGAAATCATGAAAATCGGGCGCAAAATCAAAGGGTTGCGACGCCGCATCGCCTCCGCCCGCGACGAAATCGACCGGGTCGAGCGCGAAGTCGGATTCCCCACCGACAAAATTCACAAAATGGCCGTGCAAATCCGCCGCAGCCCGTCCGTGGCCAAAAAACTCGGCGTGGAAAAAGACGTCATTCTCGACGCCGAACGCCGCCTCACCATGGCCCACCGGCGCATCGACCAGATCGAATCCGACGCCAAACTCAACACGGACGAAATCAGCGCCCTCATTGACGTGATCAAGGCGAAAGAGGAAAAAATTTACGCCGCGAAAATGGAACTGGTCGAGGCCAACCTCCGCCTCGTGGTCAGTATCGGCAAAAAATACACCAACCGCGGCATGTCCTTCCTCGATCTGATTCAGGAAGGCAACATCGGCCTCATGAAAGCCGTGGACAAGTTCGAGTACCAGCGCGGCTACAAATTCAGCACCTACGCCACCTGGTGGATCCGGCAGGCCATCACCCGCTCCATCGCGGACCAGGCCCGCACCATCCGCATCCCCGTCCACATGATCGAATCCATCAACAAGCTGGTCCGCACCAGCCGCCGCCTCGTCCAGGAATACGGACGCGAACCCAGCCCCGAAGAAATCGCGGAAGCCATGGAAATGTCGTCCGACAAGGTGCGCTCCATCCTCAAGATCGCCCAGGAAGCCATCAGCCTCGAAACCCCCGTCGGCGACGACGGCGATTCCAGCTTCGGCGACTTCATCGAAGACAAAGGCGCCGAAAGCCCCGCGAACGCCACCGCCTTCAGCGTGTTCCAGGAAAAACTCGACGAAGTACTCGGCACCCTCACGGAACGCGAGGAAAAAGTGCTGCGGCTGCGCTTCGGCCTCGGCGACGGATACCCCCGCACCCTCGAAGAAGTCGGCAGCGTGTTCAACGTCACCCGCGAACGCGTCCGCCAGATAGAAGCCAAAGCCCTGCGCAAAATGCGCCACCCGACCCGCGCCCGCGAATTGAAATCCTTCGTGGATTGGAGCCTCCTCCAAACCTGACTCCAGTTTGACGACCGCACCAAAATACCACTACAATCCAAGCATTGCCCTCCCGTGGGCCCTTAGCTCAGTTGGTTAGAGCAGGTGACTCATAATCACTTGGTCGCAGGTTCGAGTCCTGCAGGGCCCACCAACCCATCTCCCTGGTGCCGATCGACTTCCGACGGTCGCCCCGCCCCCGCGACGCCGCGCGCGTTTCCCCCGCCTGTCCGCCTCCTGTCCGTTTTGCGGCGCTTTGCCGCAGCCTGGGTTCCGGCCGCAGAGAACGGGGAGGAGTCTACTGCCCAAATCCCCGCCACGAGGCAAAAACAGAAGAGCGGTCGAGTGCAGAACCCGACCGCTTCGTAGATCAGCTTGACATCTTTCACGCAGGGCCGGGACAGAAGCCGTCCTCGGTGCTCTCGCCGGGGCAGTAGTGATAACCGCCCGAATTGTAGAATTGAATGACCCGCAAGAGTTCCGTAAGTTTCACCTCCCAGTCCGGGCCGCTCGGGGAATAATCGCTGTCGTGAGCACAACAGTCATGGTTCGCGCCCGGACCCGGCACATAGCCGTCCTCCGTGCTGCCCGGATCGTCGGCGCACTGGAACCCGCCGGAGCTGTAGAACTGGATGATCCGCAGCAGCTCGGTCAGCGTGACCAACGTGTTGTGATCCTGGTCGGCCGTATGCCACTCGTCTTCACATTCCTCTCCTTCACCCTCGCCTTCGCCCTCGCCCTCACCTTCACCCTCGCCCTCACCTTCACC
>CAYYRW010000030.1:15637-55847 GCA_964474205.1 uncultured Nitrospirales bacterium
CCCTCGCCTTCACCCTCGCCTTCGCCCTCGCCTTCGCCTTCGCCCTCGCCTTCGCTTTCGCCCTCGCCTTCGCCTTCGCCCTCGCCTTCACCTTCACCTTCGCCTTCGCCCTCACCTTCACCTTCGCCTTCACTGTCACCAAATCCGAAGGTCATGATTTCACAGGTCTCGAAATCCTTGACGCAATAAATGAGGCGGATGTTTGCTTGCCGGAGTTCGTCCAGCGTGGCTTTCGGGATGCCAGGTTCCAGCGCCGGTTCAAAAAGGAAGGCTTCCCAGAAATTATGGTGTCCCGCCTGGTAAGTGCCTGAATAATAGTCCGTCAGGACAATGGGTTCCGTGGTATAACCCTCGATGCGGGTTTCCACCCAGCGCACCAGCGGGGCGGTGTATCCCGCGGTGGGGCCGGTCGGGTTGGGGGGCCAGTAGAAACTCATATCTATGGACACGCCCCCGGGACCGTCACAATGACGGTGCTGGAGCAGGTCCCCGTCCTGCGGGGTGTGGCAAGGGCAGATATACACAGTATCCGTGGTGGTCGTCGTCATCCCTTCCCAGTCCCGTGTGATTTCAGGCGTGTCGTAAGTCACGGTAAGGGGAATGCTGCCTCCATAGCCCGCGTTGCGAAGCGTGAAGAGGGGGTTTTCCGCCTTGGAGACCAGCGCGGGGAACTCGGTGGCCAGTTGGTAGCGCCTGGGATTGGATAAGAAGTCAAAGGACCAGGCGTCATAGCTGGTATCCGGGGAATAGGTATGGGCAAAATCGGGCAGCCCGCTCATGGGGCCGCTGTAAGTTAGTACTTGTCCGTCGGCGGCATATTCGATTTCCGTATCCAGGTAGAAACTTTCCTGGAGATTTTCCGGGCTCAGCCGCAGATTCCTGGTTTCGAATCGTATCCGGGTTTTCAGACGGTGGTTTGCGAATGCATCTCCCCATTCACCCTGTTCCGTACAGAAGGCTTCCGGGTTGTTCAAAAGGAAAGGAACGACGGCAGGAGAGGTATCCGGTCGGGGCACCTCGCGCACCTGTTTGACAATCAGTTTGCCATCCGGGGCGTTCTTTTTGTATTCGAAGTCGAGCATATAATTGGTTTTGGCGGTAACTTCGGAGAAACGCTCGGAAGCCGTTAAAAGGAGCATGGCCAAATCGCGATAATCCTGCTCCCAGTTCATCACAGTGGCGCCGATGGGCACCAGGTTCGAATTGGCCCGGATGGAAAGATGCAGGTTCACCAATGAAGGATCTATCTTCCCGCCCCATTGGATTTCCCCTTCGGAAGAAACGATTTCGCCTTCCCCGGGGAATTCCCCTTCACGTGATCCTTCCCCTTCCCAAGGCTGTTCAATATAGACATAGATTTCCACTTCTTCCGCCACCGCTCCGCCTTCGGGGTTGGTGATCGAGATGGCGTCCTTCTGGCTGACCATGCGAATGGTAAAGTCCCCGTATTCACTGCGGGTTACCGTAGCAACACCGTTGGCCATTTCCTCTTCATCGGGAAAGGAGTGATGTACGAGCAACGCCATGCCGACCTGGTCTTCATTCACGTTGTAGCGCAGTCGTTCCAGAAAGGCGTTTTCATTGTAAAAACTGGCGAATACTTTTCTTATGGCGCGGAATACGCCGCGTTCCTTGCTTTCAGACGCGTCGCAAATAGACGGCCCCGCCTCATCCCCATCCAGTTCATCGGCCAGGCAGCCGCTGTAACTGTCGTACAGGCCGGCCCCGGTGAACTGGCCGCTGTCTTCCACATTGGTGCTGCTTCTGAAACGAATTTTACGGTCCGGATCGAATCCATACTGCGGTTCCTGAAGGGTTTCCAATACGGCGGTCTGCGCTTCCGGTGAAAAGACGGTGGCCCCCGTGTCGGTAAAGAGATCCCGCAATGATTCGAGGTCCGAAAAGAGCTGCTCCATGTTTGACGGCGGGTAGTCATACCCGTCCAGTTTCTCATGAATATGCTCGCGCAGGGTGAGGCCTTTGGACAAGGGCTGCGCCATAAAAGCATTCCAGAGATCAAACGATAGCCCCAGGGATACCGGTGAATTGTCCGGGATGGACGTTCGCAAAATCCCCATATTGGCTGCCTTGCCTCCGAAGTACTGAATGTCCTCCGGGACAAGCGGGTCTGTAGGGGCGGCATACGCCCCATAAGGGGCCATGGGTGCGATATCCAGCGGCGCAGGCGTTTTGGCGGCGAGCAGTTGTTCCCACACGGTTTCGTCAACTGCGTCGGCATCCAGCAATGTGACAGGGGGCGGGCCCCAATAGCCTCTGTACGTGCTAAGCGCCACCCGATGCCCCAACAAGGCCTGGGCGCGCGCTGCATCGGCCGCAACCTGAAGATAGGCGAAAGGCACCGTATAGGAGTTTGTGAGAATGGCCACATGTGAATTGGGGGTGGAAGCGGAAAGGGATAGAAAACCGGCCACCATGGGCACGTCTGCGGGAATGCCGTCGGTGAGCAGAATATCGGTGGGCAGCAAGGTTCCGGCAGTAAAGGCGGATTGAATCTGATCGCCCGGCACATAGGTCAATCTTCCTGCCGCCCAACCCTCGGAATAGACGACATTGCCTGGCATCCAGCGGGCGCTGGATCCCAGGGGCACGCCCTGGGCAGCGAGGTACTCCCGATTCGCTTCCGCCGTGGCGCCCTGTTCATAGGCGGGGAAATAATACGCATTCACCCCCGCGCCAAGCACGGACGCCTTGACCAGGGAGAACAAGGCGATAATTTCATCCGGCGTGTAGGGGTCCATGCGCACAAACTGAATGCCGTATTCCGGCGGCGTATGGTCGCTGATTGGGGGCAGAATAACCGCGCCGAGAATCGCCTGCTGGCCTGTAGCGTGGAGGGTAACGGCGTCATATTCCTGCGCGCCAATGCCCAGGAATGGATCAAGAACATCGCGGGCGAAATCATAATGGAACACGTAGGCCTGGCAGTCCTGGAAATAGACGGTGCCGGGTTCGCTGAGCAAAATAGTGAACTTGACAAAACCCGGCGTTGCGCCATAAGGATCCCCCGTACCTTCCGCGCGAAAGGGGTCATCGGGGAACTGAATCTGGTTCTTCCAATAGGGGGACGGGGAAACAACAGCACCTGCGGAAACTGCCACCGTCAGCAAAACCACCGTAATGATCCACTTGGCCCTAATACTCATGGGATTTCCTTTCATTTACCGTGAAAATGTTGCGAAGAACATCCTTAAAACCGTTTGTCTTCTTCGGCTTCTGGTTTCTTTCCGCCACAGCCAATACACACAACTACACTGATTGTGCACAAGAGAATAATCAGATGCTTCATCGCCGATTCTCCTCCCTTAAACAGAAAAATACTTATCACACACGTTCCTGGTCACCATACTTGCCTAGCGCTGCCTCTCCGTCTCGGGCAATTTTGCGTTGATTCTATGCCAATTCTGGACCTAGGTTCCAACTCGCTCTACCATTCCCAACAATCTTAGTTCCAATCCAGCAAGTACAGCAGTCGCCGCGTCCTACGCCACGGGCATCCCCTCCCGCGACACCAAGTCTCGGTAGCCCCCCGCATCGCCCATGACCCGTATCAACCGGCCCGCGAACATCATATCAGACCTCCAGTGGAAGGCCATCTACTACTGGAGGATTTCGCCTATGAAGGAGTTTCGGAGTCTTGAGGAGGTGGATCGGGCCGGTCTCGGCGCTTGCGCGTACCGCGCGGTGCACGGGACCCTGAAGCGCCTGATCGACGCGTACGGGGCGTGCGGGGAGGAGTACGTCCCGGAGGACGACGGCCACGTCGTGCTGCTGGAGCCGGGCGACACGGACGACGACGTCCGCGCGGCCATCGGCTACGCGCTCCGCGACGCCCCCTTCGAGGGGTGCGTGTACGAGGACGGATTCTTCCTGACGTGCGTCCTCTTCAACAACCAGTACGGCATCAGCATCGTGATCCCGGACGCGCCGTGGCTCGACCCGGCGGTGCGGGCGGCGGGCGGTGGGCGGCGGACGGCGTTACCCAATCCGGGCGTTGGGCGAATGGTCAGGTGTATCCGGCTTCGGACACGTAGCCGCGCAGGGTAAGGGCGGCCTTGCGCACTTCCTCGATCATCGCCTCATTGGATTTCACTTTGTACTCGAAATGCATGGAAATGGGTCCCTGGAATCCGGCGGCGCGCATAATTTTCAGGACGGCGACGGTGGGCGTGATCCCTTCGCCCAGCGGTACCCATTTCGGCTTGTCTTTGTCCCAGACGAAATCTTTGACCGCCATCATTTTGACGCAGGGGGCCATAAGCCGGGCGGTGGCCTGCCAAGCGCCGAAGGCCCCCTCGATCTTTGCGTGGGCCACATCAAAATTCGATCCGAGGTTCGGCGAATGGATGGCTTCCAGCATCCGGTACAGGTCCCAGACCGGCCCCCCGGCATTTAAGGGGCCGGAATGATTGTGGTAGCCGGCGGTCATGTTGAATTCTTCGGCCAGTTTTGCCAGCCGCCGCAACCCCTCCGTAAACGTGTCCAATTGCGGCAGGATTGGCCCGTCAATATCGTATTGAAGCCCGCCAATCCGGAAATAGCGAATCCCGAGTTTTGAGGCGGCGTCGAGAATGGGCCGCGCATCGGGTTCCGTTCCCTTGTTGAGGTTGGTGGTGATCATGTACACCTCCAGCCCTTCCGCGCGAATGGCTTCGACGGCGGCGGGCAGGTCCCGCGCCACCGTTTTCGGCTCCACATGCCCCTTTTCCCGGACGGTTAAGTCAAAGCCGTCCAGCCCGATTTCGCGTCCGGTTTTCGCGAGTTGCTTGTACTCCAGAAATTGCAGATGCTTGGAGAATGCGCACACCCAGGGGCCATTCTTTTGAACCAAAGCGCGGGCGGTGGCGCTCCCGAGAGCGGAGGTTGCGGCGGCGGTCATCGCGGCCGCCAGGAATTGTCTGCGATTCACCGGCTTATTCATGATGGGGTTCCTTAATGTACCTGTTCTTGGCCATGACCACATGCTAAGGAAAGAAAGATGTTTTCCGCAAATAGGGCAGCATTAAACGGATGGGATGTATGGGGCGGGTGGACGCAATGAGTGGCGCGGAAGAGATCAGGCATCGAGTTTACACCGGTTCCCGACGATATCGAGCACGTGTTGGACCGTGATGCTGTCCAGGCAGCAGGCATGGTTCCAGGGGCAGGCGTGCATATCCGGAGGGGTTTCCGCCTTGTTCCAGAGGCCGCGGCATTCCTGGGTGCTCTGGATGGGGTAAAAGCTGGACTCATTTTGGATGAGGATGTTGGGTTCGGTGGGGCCGAAGAGGGCCACCACGGGAGTATTCGCAGCAAGAGCGAGATGCATCAGGCCGGAATCGCAGGAAATCAGTATATCCGCATGATGTAACACGCACGCCGCCTCCCGCACGCTCGTTTTGTTGATCAAGTTCAGGCCCGCGCCAATCGGTTCGGTGTCACGGCCCAATTCCACAATACGCGCGCCGCGATCGTGTAATGTCCGGCACAACTCACGCCAACGCTCCATACGCCAGTGCTTGGTGGGCCAGGTGGTTCCGGCCGCCACCGCTATCACCGGCCCGTCACCCTGCGGTAATCCCTCCAATTGCGGAGCAGCCCAATCTTGAAAATAAAGATGCGGCCGGGACACCGGCATGGGCACGCCGGCCACACGGCAGTAATGTTGCAAGCGGTATATGTCCCTGGGCGCGCCGCGTAACAGGAGGTACCGGTCCACGGAGGCGGGAATGGTATTCACGGAATCAACAAAGGGATGTCCGTCAAAAAGCTCGGGATAATTGCTGAGCACGGCAATGTGGTCCGAAGGATAGTGCCCGCGAAGGCTCTCGAAGACAGGCAGGGCCATAATTTCGTCGCCCAGGCGCCAGCGCAGTTCCACCAGAATCGTTCGGGGGATGCCCAGCCTGCGTTTGACCGGCCAGCGCACGGCACGCATCACGCGGCGAGCGTGACGGCCCAAACGGCTGAACTGATCTTCATAGGTTTCCTCGTGCATGCAGCCATTCTAAACGAAGAGGGACACAAGAGTGAATGCCGCCCCTCCTTTTCGTATACAATCATCCCGGACATGGATATTCACCCTCAAGACAAGGACTTTGGCCGCCGCATCCTGTATGGAGCGGCGCTATGGGTATTGTTCTGTATTGTGGCCGTATTATTGCGCGGCATCCGCTGGGATGAGACCTTCGAGCACGCGCAGATTCTGGCGGGGAAGGTTCCCTATCCGGAAGGCCATCCCCTGCGTATGTATGTTCACAATGCCTTCAGTGTGCAGCCGTATCTTTCCGCAGTGTTGCTCCTGTGCGGGGGAGGTCCGGCACTTGTCTGCGGCATGCGCAATATACTGTTCCTGCTGGCCACCGTGTTGCCGGTGTACTTCATGACGGCCCTTTTCACCGGCCGCACGCGGTGGGGTCATGCCGCCGCCGCGCTGTTGCTCCAGGGAATCCTGCTCGAATTCGACGGAAGCTACCCCACGGTTGTCTGGCCCGAGTTGTATTCCAACGGTCCCATCGGCGGCGCGTGGGCGCTCCTCACACTGTGGGCCTTGCTGGCCAATCATCTCCGCATTGCAGGGCTGCTCTTCGGATTAATGCCCTGCATCCATCTTGGTCAATGGCCGCCCGTGCTGGTGTTGTTTTTGCTTTTTGGACTCTATGAAGCGGGACGGACTAACCGGGGGACTGTTCGCGCGGTGGCAATCTATTCCGCAATCGGCGTTTTCGTCAGTATCCTTTTTTTCCTGGCGCAACGCCTCTTCTTCCACGAACCCCTGCCCGCAAGCGCCGGCAATGACCTCATGGCCGTCTGGCGAGGCTACACTTTCCATTTCGATCCCCACCGCCGGTTTCCCCCGGGCAACGGGCAAATCCTCCTTTGCGGGACCTTGCTGTTATCCGGGCTTGCCGCGTGGCGAACCCCTGACTCCCGGCGCTTATATCTGGGCCTGTTTCTGTATGCCGCAGCCATCGCCTCGTGTGTTTGGGGAATCATGATCGTTCATTTCTTCCTGGGCGAGAACACGCCGTTCCTCCTGCTTTCCTGGATGCCCTACCGGCTCATCAATCACCTGCCCCCAGTATGTCTCGCGCTGATCATCAGCGTGTTGGTTCCCCGTCAGGGCGTGTGGGTCCTGGCGGCGCTTCTCTTCGGAATCCTGCACCCCTGGCTGCGCCCCCTCTTGGGCGATTCCCTCTACACCCGTTACCTCTCCGGCGGGGAATGCGTCGTTTATTGCCTGTATGGCGCGGCCTTGTGGACGTTGCTTGTTCCGCTCGTTCCAAAGTTGCACATGGGAACGCACTTGCACAAAAGCTCCGCCTTGAACGCCAGCCCGCCCCCAACCCATTCCAATCCGCAATTCCCCAACCTCCCCGCGTGCGCCGTTCTCGTCGTACTTTGCCTAGCCTTGAGCTTCTTCCACCAGTTCGGGGCAGGCTGCCTTGTGTTGGGAGTGCTGGGTGTTGTGTTTGCAAATCGTATCCCAAAACTCCACGCCCTGCCTGCCACCGCCCTGGCCGCCGCCATCCTGTTGGCCCTTCTTGCCGCGATATATGGCCAGGCAAGGTTCCATCAAAAACTGCCCGTTTCCATGTTCGCCCGGGAGATTCGCACAACCCTGCAAGACGAACCTGGCGCATTGCTCGCCGGGCCGCCGGACACCCTGCTGCTCCAGGCGCATACCGGACATCCCGTATTGGCGGAAACCGCCACGCCCTCCCTGATCAGTTATGTCCCCGCCATCGGCCCGGCCATCAACCAACTGTACGAAGACCTCTATGGAATCTCGTTTCTGAATCCCACGGCGTCTTCTGTGTCTTGGGATCAGCTCTGGCGGGAACGCAGCCTTCAGGAATGGCAGATGCTCTCAAAGCGGTATGGATTCCATTATGTGATTTCGCTGCCTTCTGCCGAGGTGCAGTTGCCCCTGATGTTTGCCGATTCCAGTGCCGTGCTGTATAAAATTCCTGATTTCGCGGGATCACGATAAATACAGTACTGTGGCCGGATTTCGGGCGACCTCAAATCAGACAAATACTCGTTTTTATTCAACCCCTTGCGGGGTTGATGATCTGCGGGGAAGGGTACTCTTTCCGGGGGTCTCGGGGACTCGACCCCCGGCTAATCAAATCTCACCCCTGACGGGGTGAAGCCACATAGACAGGACACATTATCAGGAGGCGGCGGGGACTCGACCCCCGGCTAATCAAAGCTCACCCCTGACGGGGTGAAGCCACGTAGACAGGACACATTTGAAACCCTTCAGAGTGAATATTCTGAGTAGTGGTAATCCGGGGATTTCATCGCTCAGAAAATTCAGTTTGGATTGCAAGATTGGGATATTTCGGATGAATGGACCGCATACCTTTCGGTGCAAGGTGATTTTTACTTCCCGCCGCCGGACAGTGTATGGTTACATTTTGTGCATCCAGCCACAATCGTGTTGAAAGATCAGCATGCGGATTGGAATTATCGGAGCAGGCATATCGGGACTAAGCGCCGCGCTGGCGTTGCGCAAGCGCGGCCATGAGGTGTCCATTTTTCAGCGGGAAGCCGCTCTTGGGGGCTTGATTGGCACCTTTGACTTTGACGGGCTCCAACTCGAACACTTCTACCATTTCCTGTGCCAAACCGATACCGGCTATTTCAACCTCTGCCGGGAACTCGGCCTGGAAGACCGCCTCCGCTTCACCCGCGCCCGCACCGGGTTCTACTACGAAGGGGCCTTGTTCCCTTTCAGCACACCGCTCGATCTGCTCCGGTTCACGCCCATCCCCTTTTCCCAACGCCTTCGCTTTGGCTTGTTCGCCCTCGAAGCGCGCCTCCGCCAGGAATGGACGCAACTCGATGAACTCACCGCAAAGCCCTGGCTCATCGACCGGCTGGGACGCCGCGCCTATGACGTGATCTGGGACCCATTGCTCGCCCTGAAATTCGGGCCGCACTATGACGCCATTTCCGCCGCATGGGTCTGGCACCGGCTTCACCGCGTCGCGCAATCCAAAGGCCGCATGGGCTACCTCGAAGGCGGCACGGCATTGCTGCTCGATACCCTGATAAAGCGGCTTGCATCCGATGGGGTCACTATACAGACCAACTGCCCGGTCAAAACGATTGAGACGGAAAACGGACAGGTCGCGGGGTTGTCGTTTGAAGGCCGTCCAACGTTCGCCTGCGACCGCGTCATCTCCACCGTGCCTTTGTCCGTGCTCGCGGAGTTGCTGCCCGCCGGATGGGAAGACTACGCCGCACAACTGCGCCGTATCCAGTACATTGGCGTAGTATGCCTCGTACTTAAGCTAAAACGCCCGGTGTCCAACAACTTCTGGCTGAATGTCAACGATACGCGTGCCCCCTTCAACGGCATCATTGAATACACGAACCTGAATCCCCTCCAAGGGAAACACGGCCATATCGTCTATGTCCCCTATTATGTATCCACCGATCATCCGTATTACGCGATGGACGATGCCACACTCTTTACTCACTCTAGGCAAGCCCTCAAACTCATCAATTCCTCCCTCAAAGACACTGACGTCCTCGCGCACCATATCACCCGCGCGCCCTACGCCCAGGCCATCTGCACCACCGGGTTCTTAAAACTGATGCCTAACCATCTCGCGCCCCTCAAGGGCCTGCACCTCCTCGACAGCACCTTCCTCTACCCCGAAGACCGTACGCAATCCGGCCATATCCTTAAAGCCAATGCCTGCGCGGATGATATTGAGGTATAAAATGAGGGAATCTTTTCTTCTCGTTCCAAAGTTGTACTTTGGAACAGGCTTGCGTCAAAAGCTGTACTTTGAAATTTAGCCAACGTTCTCCATAAATCATCACCCCCAAAGCGGCCGGTAGCTCGCAATGACAAACATACAAGATGGATAGTGTGATATCGTGTTAACAGCAACACACATCCGGAAAAGAAATGAGGTGCCGCGTGGCAACATTGAGGATACAAGGGTTAGATAACCAATTATATACGGCATTGTCTGCCCAGGCCATGCGCGAACACCGTTCCATCAACCAAGTAGTGCTGACCCTGCTTCATGACTCCTTGACCGCTCCCTCCTTCAATAACCGCCGCGCCACCGAGGAATTCCTGTCACTGGCGGGTTCCTGGGCCGATAACCGCCCCGAAAAATCATCGCGCGCGAACTCCGCAAAAAACGCCGATCCGGAAGGCGTTTTAGAGCCTTTAAAGTCATTTTTTGAAACTGATACTCTTGTTTAGGCCCAGAAGAGAAATAAAATCGTGCCAGGTTATATCTGAAAAAACAGCCGCAGGGAACCGTAATTCGTCTCAACTTATTTATTTCTACAATCCATTTACATATTAGTGAACATTTCCTATTGACATACACACAAATGCGCAATCCGCTATCGTCACGCGAGGTGCGTGACTGTGGCGTGACAGGCGGGAAAGGGGACTTGAATTGCGGGGTGGTGGGTGAGGAGGGCCGGGGGCCGGAGAGATTTAACCACAAAGATGTACCGGATGGACCGGATGGATGGCTGGGGCAGGCAGGGTGGGAGATGAAGGGGTTTGGGGGATTGGGCTGGGGGGGAAATTGACTCATGGGCGCGTTTTTTGCTAGAGTAGGCGCAGTATTTGGGCTGAAATGTGTGCAATCTTAACCATGGCGCGTTTCGGGCGTCATGCCGTACCCGTGAAGAGGGGAGGTTGAGTTTTTGTGACGAAGGTTCGTGTAAAGACCGATGAGCCCTTTGAGAAAGCCCTGCGGCGCTTCAAGAAGAAGTGCAACAAGGAGGGGTTGATGCAGCGGCTCAAGGAAATGAAGCACTATGAGAAGCCGTGCGAGCGGCGCCGGCGCAAGCTGGCGAAGGCGATTTCGCGCGCCGTCCAGGAACAGCAACCGTAAATTGAATCGTGTTTGAACTTCACAGGACCGGAACGCCGGTCCTGTTTTTGTTTTACGGGGGGAAAATGTGAACAATAGGCCGATCAAGCAAGGAGACGCCGTATGGGTATTATGATAGGCCTGGATGTGGGCACGAGCGGCACGAAAGCGATTGCCATGAATGAGGCGGGCAAATTGCTGGCCTCGGCGCTGGTGGAGTATCCGTTGTACAGTCCGAAGCCGAATTGGGCGGAGCAGGACCCGGCGGATTGGAAGCGTGCGGCCTTCGAGGCGCTGGGTCAGTTGGCAAGCCGGATTGATGCGCGGGAGGTGAAGGCGCTGGGTCTGACGGGCCAGATGCATGGTTCGGTGTTTCTGGATGCGGAGAACCGGGTGTTGCGGAACGCGCTTTTGTGGTGTGATCAGCGCACGGCGGACCAATGCACGGCCATCACGGAGAAAGTGGGGGAGCAGCGTCTTTTGGAGATGGTGTCGAACCCTGCGCTCACCGGGTTCACCGCGCCGAAGATTCTCTGGCTGCGGGACCATGAACCGCAGGTCTATGAACGCGTGCGGAAGGTGTTGTTGCCGAAGGATTACATCCGGTATGAGCTTACGGGGGAGTTTGCCACGGACGTGGCGGACGCTTCGGGCACCTTGCTCTTTGATGTCAAAAACCGGTGCTGGCACAAGGAACTGATGTCACTGCTGGGCATTGATGCGGCGTTCATGCCGAAGTCGTATGAAGGCCCGGAGGTCACGGGCTATCTGAGTAAGGACGCGGCGGCAACAACGGGGCTTCCGGCGGGGATACCGGTGGTGGCGGGCGGGGGCGATCAGGCGGCCGGGGGCGTGGGCTGCGGTATAGTGCGCACAGGGATTATTTCATCGTCGCTGGGCACGAGCGGCGTGGTGTTCGCGTTTGCGGACAAGGTTAGCACGGACCCGCAGGGCCGGGTGCATACGTTCTGTCATTCCGTGCCGGACAAGTGGCATGTCATGGGGGTGATGCTGAGCGCGGGCGGCGCGCTGCAATGGTTCCGCAATACGCTTTGTCAAACGGAACGCGCGGTGAGCGGGCAAACCGGCGTGGATGCCTATGAATACATTACCGCGGCGGCGGCGCGGGTGCCGGTAGGATGCGAAGGGCTTCTTTTCCTCCCATATCTGACAGGTGAACGCACGCCGCATAAAGACCCGTATGCGAAGGGTGCATTTATCGGGCTCTCGTTGCGTCATACGAAGGCGTATATGGCCCGGGCGGTGCTGGAGGGGGTGGCGTTCGGCATGCGGGACAGCTTGGACATCATGCGCGGCATGGGGATTGTCACCTCGGAAGTGCGTGCTTCCGGCGGTGGCGCGCGGAGTGCAGTGTGGCGGCAAATCCTGGCGGATTCCGGGCGTGTTCCGATGGTTACCATTAATGTGGATGAAGGCCCGTCGTATGGCGCGGCCATTCTGGCGAGTGTGGCGGCGGGGATGTATGGGAACGTGGAGGAAGCGTGTGATGCCATCATTCACGAAGTGGCGCGCGTGGAACCCAATCCGAAAAATCTTGCGCCGTATGATCAGTGGTTTAAGGAATACCAGGCGGCGTATTACGCCTTGGCGCCTTCGTTCAAGCGTATGGCTTCCTTATTGACATAAAAATCCGGCCGCGAATACCTCCAAAGGGACTGATGGGGGTTCTGGACTGACGGGAACAGGAAACCCCTGGGTTTACGCTGCGAGCGTTTGTGTTTCCATACGCAGGGGGGTGTGTTATTTGCAGGAACGGGTTTTTGGGGTATGAACCAAAAAATAACCTTTGAAAAGGCGCGATCTATATTCTGTCTGCTCAGCCGTTTTCCGGTTCGGAGGAATCCGGCGCTTGTTCCGCGGTCTCTGGCGCTGCCGGAGCCGCCACGGGGGCAGACGCTGGGGCCGGAGCCGCTGCGGGCGCTGGTGCGGGCGTGGGCACCGCTTCGGGGGCCGGAGTGGCTGCGGGCGCTGGAGCCGGGGCCGGGGCCGCCGCAGGCGCGGGGGTGGGCGCTGGGGCCGGGGCCGCCGCAGGCGCGGGGGTGGGCGCTGGGGCCGGAGCCGCCGCAGGCGCAGGAGCGCCGGGTGTTAATATCGAAACAATTTCCGGCGAACGTAATTCCGGGCCATTGGTTCTATATAGCGCTTCGCCGGACAATTCGCGGGTGCCGTCCATAGTCTCCGCAGCTTTGATCCGATATGTAAATGTTGCGGGGAACTGGGGGATGTTGAACCACGCGAATTCCAGTTTCTTGTCCCGGCCCTTGGGCGGCGACAAGTCCGGACGCTCCGGGCTGATCACACTGTCAAAGGTCCAACCATCCGGCAAATTTTCGACCACACCCATGGCGCGCACCGGGTCCGCTCCCGAACTGGCCAGGGTTAACGTCACATCCATCGTGCCGCCCTTCTGATACGCCCCGCCATTGGCCAATTCACGCATCATGGTGAGTTTGGTGTCACTTGCGCTGGGCGTGGCGGAAGCAGGGGTCACCGGCGCTTTGGGGCGTTGCAGCGGCTTGGCGGGAGAGGCGGGGGTGGCGGTTCTGACCGGCGCGGGCGGGGTTTTGACGCCCGGTTTGACTGCGGGTTTGGGCACACCCGAAGTCATGAAATAACCCGTAATGAGCAACACGAACACCACCACGCCAATCGCGAATCCGAACATTGCAGACTTATTCATGTAAGTCCCCTTCCTGTCTTTGACAAACTCCACTGTACAAAGGATCGAATTATTCTATCACGGGGCCGCGGTCCATGCGAATAATCGCGCGCATTATCACCATAACGCGCCGGTTGTTCTTTTCGATGACCGCAAGAGCCGTATATTAAGCCCGGCCCCGTCCGGGAATCAAGGCCTGGTACCCGAGGTGCATCATGTAATGATCCAGCACGATCAGCGCCATGAACGCCTCCGCCACCGGCCACACCCGCGCCACAATCGTCGGGTCGCGCCGCGTCACCGCGCTCAAGGTGGCGTTTTCACGGCTTACCTTGTCAATCGTCTCCTGATCCTTCGCAATTGTCGGGGTAGGCTTCACCGCGAGACGCGCCACCACCGGCTGGCCCGTGGTCAGCCCGCCCGTAATGCCGCCCGCATGATTCGACTTGAAGCTCACTTCGTGTCCATCGCCCCGCATGGCGTCATTGCATTCCGAACCACGCCGGTCTTTCACCGCGTAGCCCGCGCCCACTTCCACCGCCTTCACCGCCCCGATGCTCAACATCCGCCCAAGTTCTCCGTCCAGCTTGCGGAACACCGGTTCGCCCATGCCCACCGGCAATCCCGTGGCCACCACCTCCACCAAGCCGCCGCTGGAATCCCCTTCGTCCCGGATTTTCAAAATATTCTTTTCCATCTCGAAGGCCGCATCCACATCCGGGCAGTTCATCGTGAAGTGGATTCCATATTCGTCGCGGATAGCTTGGAAATCCACCGGCTTTGCCAAATCGCGAATTGCCAGCAGGTCCCGTTCAAGTTCCGCGATCACGGATATCTTGTGCAAAAAACGCATGGCCGGAGTGATCCGCCCTTCCGTAAACGCCCACTGATACACCGGGTCGTAATCCCGGCGCACCTTGCGGAAGGTATCCGTCTTTTGCCGCGCCGTCTCCAGGTCCACGTCCTTTGCGCGTACCCCCGCCGCCTCCTTCACATACGAAAACACTTCAATCCCGTGCTGCTTCAAAATATGCCGCGCCACCGCGCCTGCCGCCACGATGGTCGAGGTGTAGCGCCCGCTGAAAAAGCCCGCCCCGATGGCATCGTCCCATTCCCCATACTTTTCATACGATGCATACGACGCGTGCCCCGGACGCGGCGTCCGGTTCGTCACCTGGTACTGTTCTATATGCTCGAAATGACGGTCCACATTTGGGATCAAAATCACCATCGGCGTGCCATTGGTATATCCGGCATTCTTGAACCCCGGCATCGTGTCCGCCGCGTTCACGCCGCTGTAAATCACCGGCACATCCGCTTCCCGCCGCGGCGACGCCAATTCGCTCTGGCCCGGCTTGCGCGTCAACAGCGCCTCATAAATCTCCGCCTCCGTTATATACAGTCCGGAAGGCACCCCTTGCAGCAATACCGTCAAGCCTTCCTGATAACTTCCTCCGGCCACCGACACCTGAAACATCGAACCCAATGTGCATCCAAGCATGCCTGTGTTCTCCTGGCTTTTTGCCGTTTACATGGTCAAGCACTACCCAAAGAGGCGGGAGTATACCACGAAAACTGAACCAAGCTCGAATCGGATGCCTGCGCATTCCTCCGTCTCCCGCCACGCAATACGCCTCAATTCCTAATCATGCCCGTATCTTCAGGAATTCCGTGTCCCGCGCGCGTTCACCAGCCCGGATCCTCCGGGAAACAGTTCACGTACTTCGCGCTGTGGCGCTGCTGCGCCATCATGTCCTCCACCGTATCCCGCCAAAGGGCATAATGTGCGGTTTCCTTGTGCCGCGCGGGATCGTCCGCGGTACGGTATACTTCCACCAGGATAAAATGCGTGGGATCATGTATGTCCTGCACCACGTCGAACCGCGCAATCCCCGGCTCCTGCACGCTGTTCCGCGCATTCTCGATGCAGGCCGCCTTGAACGCGTCCGCACATTCCCGTTTCACCCGGCAATCCACATGAACAATCAGCATGGCTCATCTCCATTTTTTGATTCCGTTATTCTATCACAGCCGCCGGGCAATGGGGTCCGCCATTGGAGAAAAGGTCCTCCCGCGCCCTTATTCCCGCCCGCGGCGGCGTTGCCGGGGATACACGGATTTTGGTACACTTCACGCATACTTCGGGCGGCCGCGACTGGCGAGCGAGCGTGGAAGCAACCACGGGGAAGCGGCCCGTCCTAATGCATAGCCGATCGCCTGGGCGCTGGAGATAGCAACGCTCAGGCGTTTATCTTTGGTAAAGGCGCAAACTTGGGAGACGCACCATGGCTGAAAAAGATCTGAAACAGATGTACCGCACCCGCACCGAAGGCAATTTCCCTGTCGAGGTCGAGGTAATGGGCCGCCGCTACGAAAAAGTGGAAGACCTGCGCTATGGCACCAATCCGCACCAGCCCGCCGCCTTTTACCGTCCCGCGGATGCGGCGAACCTGGTTTTGGGCCGCTACAAAATGCTGAAGTCCGGCAAAAGCGGCCTGTCGCAAACCAATCTCGAAGACATGCACCACGCCATCGGCATCTTGAAATACATGCAGCGTCCGGCGTGCGCGGTCATGAAACATTGCAACCCCTCCGGGGTCGCGATCCGCATCGGCGATCAACCCCTGGTCGAGGTGTATGAGCGCGCGCGCGATGCCGACGCCCAGGCGGCGTTCGGCGGCGTGGTGGCCTTCAACACGGAGGTGGACCTCGCCACCGCCGAGGAAATCATGCAAACCGTCATCGAGGGTGTGGCCGCCCCGGCGTACACCGCGGAAGCCCTCGAAGCGCTGCATAACGCGGAAAAGTTCAAGCGCAACAAGGAACTGCGCATCATCGAGTTTCCGGACCTGTCCGTGCTTCCCAAATACATTGACGAACACGCCAACGCCTGGGAAATGAAGATTTTCGATGATGGAAGTCTCGTCTTGGCGCAGCCCTATCTCTCCTGCGTGAAAAGCACCGCGGACCTGCTCCCCGCCTACAACGACCACCCCAAGAAAGGCCGGATCGACATCGCGCGGAAGGCCACGGACCGGGAACTGGACGACCTGCTCTTCGCGTGGTACGTCAACATCCACGTCCGCTCGAATGGCGTCGTCATCGCCAAGAATGGGCAGACCCTCGCCGTCGGCACCGGCCAGCAGGACCGCGTCGGGGCCGTGCTCCAGGCCATTGAAAAGGCCAAAACCAAGTACAAAGGCGGCGAAACCATGGACGGCGCGGTCATGGCCTCCGATGGGTTCTTCCCTTTCCGGGACGCCGTGGATGCCGCCACGTCGCAGGGCGTTCGTGCCATTGCCCAGCCCGGCGGCAGCGTGAACGATTATGATGCGATTGTGGCCTGTAACGAAGTGGACGCCACCATGGTCTTTACCATGGAACGGTGTTTTTCGCATCATTGAGCGAATGTTGGAAGCCCGGACGGAAAAGAACCTGGACGTTAGTTTATGAACGCCGAAACAGCGCCTGTGAAGCCCAGGCGCATCGAGTCCATAGACCAATTTCGCGGATACACCATTTTCGGGATGATCCTGGTCAATTATTGCGGCCAGTTCCCCTGCATGCCCGAATGGACCCGCCATCACTCCGATTACATCACGTACGCCGACACCATTGCCCCCATCTTCCTGTTTGTCGCGGGGATGGGTTTCCGGCGTTCGTTCCTGCATCAGCAGGCGAAGGACGGGCCCTGGAAGGCCGCGGGGGCGGGATTGCGCCGTTACCTCGTCCTCACGCTCATCGGAATCCTCTACTACGCCCCCTTGGATTGGCTCGAATGGTGGGACGCCCTCGTGGACATTGGTTTCGCCGGAATGCTCTCCCTGCCCTTCATTGGCGCCAGCACCCGGATACGCGTGGGCGCGGCCGCCGGGTATTTGGCCGTATATCAGCTATTGCTGTCCCGCACCGGCTACGGCGCATGGGTTATGGGCAGCTTCGACGGCGGTCCCCTCGGCCCGCTGAGCTGGGTGTTCTGTTTCCTCTTGGGCTCCGTGCTGAACGACCTGATTGAAGCGGATAACCGCCGGAACATACTGCTTGGATGCCTGGCGTGGGGAATTGCGCTTTGTCTCCTCGGCTGGGGTTTCCATGTGGAATGGCCCGGCGTGAAAAGCACATGGCCCTTTTCCCAGACCACGATGGCGGTCCCCTATCCCGTTCTTGCCACAGGAATTGCCTTTCTCTGCTATCTTCCTTTTTTTGTGCTCTCGGATGTCTGCCGCATCCAGATACCCACCTTCACCGCCATTGGAATGAATCCGCTCGTGATCTACCTGCTCCATGGCGCCTATCTCGATATTCACAAAACCATTATCCCGGAAGACAGCGGTATTCTTCCGGCCCTGCTGGTATTCGCCGTATTCTATGGCGCCTGCTACATCGTGGCGCGCTATCTCCAGAAAAACAAAATGTTCGTCAAAATCTGACATAATAGCGGGGATGATGAACTGGAAGGAGTGTGGAAATGCGGATTTTTGTAATGAGTACATTGGTTGCGTTCCTGTGTTGTGCGAACACGGGAGCGCAAGACACTGGTGGCGGGCCAGTCCGATTGATGCTTCCGGAGGAAGTGTATGCCGTGCCTGGAATCGAGGCGAATATTTACTTTGACAACCTGATTCTCGCCATTAATCCCGGCAACTACGCGTTTGATGTCCTCTGTGATAAAGGGAAACAACAATCAGAACGATGGACCTTCACGCCAACCCCTGAAGAGGCGGGATCCTTTCCACTGGCGATTGAGGTGCGGAATGAAGAAAACCAGGTGGTGGCCCGCGCACAAACCTCCATCAACGTTGTTCCCCAAGATGCCGGAAAAGACAAACCGGTTTCGTTGCTGATGATTGGCGACAGTCTTACGCATGCCTCCATCTATCCTCAACGAGTCGTGGAAGCTTGTTCCACACTGGGGAATCCGGCATTAACGCTGGTGGGCGCGCATGTGCCCGAGGGTGTGACGTCCGGCGTGCGCCATGAAGGATACGGGGGGTGGTCGGCCAGCACGTTTGCCACCAAATATACGGGAATGATGCATACGGGTAATTATACCGAGCGGGGCAGTCCATTCTTGTACGATGACGGACAAGGCAACCGCTCGTTGGATTTTGCCCACTATTGTCAGGACATCAATGGTGGGAAAACACCCGATTACGTCACGGTGTTCCTGGGGTGTAACGATACATTCGGCGCCACCGATGAAACGATTGAATCCACCATAGACGGCATGTTAAGTCACATGGATGCGCTTGTTGCCATGATCCACCGCGTGAATCCCGCCACGGGGATCGGATTTATGCCGCCCGTGCCGCCCGCCGCCAGCCAGGACGCGTTTGGCGCGAATTATCAATGCGGTCAGACGCGCTGGCAATACTGCCGCAACCAGCACCGGGCTGTGGAACGCATGTATCAGCATTATGGGGGACGGCAACAAGAGCATATTTTCATGATCCCCGCCTTTGTTAATCTGGATTGCGTTCACAATTATCCGGAAGCCCCGGAACCAGCCAATGCGCAGGCATCAAACACCCTCCTTCGGCAGAATAATGGCGTACACCCCGCCCCCCAAGGCTATCGGCAGATCGGCGACAGTCTATATTGTTGGCTGAAAGCACGATTGACCGATACGCCGTAACGCGGTCAGGAATAGATCACGGATTCTCATAGTTCTGATTAGCAGGAGTATCGCGTTGAACTGAATCCTCCGTATATGGCAGTGTTCACGGATAGAGGACCTTTTGACCGTCCAGAACAAGGATAAGCGCCATGGATAAGCAAGAGCCGGACATAAACGCGATGCTGGCCTGTCCGAGACCTTTCGAGCCCTCCGAACACATTACCATGGCCCATGGCGGGGGTGGCTTGGTGATGCATCGCCTTATCGAAGAGGTCTTCATGAAGGCCTTTGACAATCCCCTCCTCGGACAGCGCCATGACGCGGCCGCACTCACGGTGAACAACGCACGCTTGGCTTTTACCACCGACTCCTATGTGGTCCAACCCCTTGTTTTTCCCGGCGGCGACATCGGCTCCCTCGCGGTCCATGGCACCGTAAACGATTTGGCCATGGCGGGCGCGCGGCCCCTCTATCTCAGTGCCGGGTTCATCCTGGAGGAAGGGCTTTCCATCGATCTTTTACGGAAAATAGTGACCTCGATGCGCCAGGCCGCGGACGCCTGCAATGTGGCCCTCGTCACTGGTGACACCAAAGTCGTCAATCATCGCAATGGCGATGGCATGTTCATTAATACCGCCGGCATTGGCGTGCTCGAACATGAACGGGTGATCGGGCCGGGGGAGGTGCGCCCCGGGGATGCCATCCTGATCAACGGCGACCTCGGCCGCCATGGCATTGCCATCATGGCCGTTCGCGAAGGCCTCGAATTTGAAACCACGATTGAAAGCGATTCCGCGCCCGTCGCGGACGCCGTGCTGGACCTCCTGGGCCAAGGCATTGACGTGCATTGCCTGCGCGACCTTACCCGGGGAGGTCTTGCCAGCACAATCAATGAAATTACTGAATCCTCCGGCTATGGGGCGTTTCTGCATGAAGCGGCGATACCTGTGCGCGATGATGTCGCCGGCGCCTGCGAAGTGCTCGGGTTCGATCCCCTTTACGTCGCCAACGAAGGCCGGTTCATGGCGTATGTGGCCGCCCAGGATGCGGACCGGGCTCTCGCAATACTGCAACAACATGCCACGGACACCCGGCCCGCCCTCATCGGCCGCGTAACCGAAGCCGCCTCCCGCCGCGTTCTTCTCGAAAGCCGCATCGGCGCGCAACGTATCCTCGATATGCTCTCCGGCGAACAATTGCCCCGCATCTGCTAATGAAAAAAGGGAGAGCCCAACTTTCAGCTCTCCCACCTTACGGTCAATGATAAGAATTAATCGAGGCCGGGGCAGAATCCATCTTCCCCGCTTACGCACAGGTGATAACCCCCGGAGTTGTAGAACTGGATGACCCGGAGCAGTTCACTGATGTTAATCGACCAGTCCTGCGGGTTATAGTCGCTGGCATGCGGGACACACGCGGTGTTGCCCGAGCCGGGCGCATACCCGTCTTCCGAACCCGCCTCACAGTGCAACCCGTTGGAATTGAAGAACTGAATTACCCGAAGCAATTCGGAGAGGCCGATCAGGTAATTTTGGTCCTGATCCGCTGAATGGAACGGGCTTTCTTCTCCTTCGACTGCACCTTCAGCCGCGCCTTCGACAGCGCCTTCCACCGCGCCTTCGACTACACCTTCGACCGCGCCTTCGACCGCGCCTTCAACCGCGCCTTCAACCGCGCCTTCAACCGCGCCTTCAACCGCGCCTTCGACAGCACCTTCGACAGCACCCTCCTCGGCACCTTCGACCGCGCCTTCTGCGGCGCCTTCGGCCGCGCCTTCAACGGCGCCTTCAACGGTGCCTTCTTCGGCGCCTTCGGCCTGGCCTTCTTCAACGACAGCGGGGGTCAGTGCGGCAACGACATAATCCGCGCGCACTTGCGTGCCCGCAATCGTGGCGTTGAACTCATCCAAATTGCTCAGGCTGTCCGCGTCCGGGTCGCCCTGGGCCGAGAAGGGTTCCCCGTCCGCTTTCACGGCAATTTGCGCCACTTCGTACGTATTCACCAATCCCAATATCTTCACGGTGTTCTGCATCCCGGTGCTGATGGACAGCAAGGCCGCGATGACATTTTCATAGGAAACAAGTATCGAGTAGTTGGGTTCCGTCCTGAATGTTGCGAGATTCGACAGGAAGGCGCATACCGTGGGGTCATCCGCGACCGCCTCCGTATCGCATAACACGGCCTGAAACAACGCGATTTCCCAACTGTCAAAAATCAACGAGGTATCAATATCCGATTGGTCCCAGGTGATCGTCGTTTGAAGCGCCACGGACAGTTGGGCATAGAAGGCCGCGCCTTCCGCATCAAAGTCCGGACAGGCCGCCAGCACGCATCCTTCGCCTTCCGCTTGCCCTTCTCCTTCAACCGCGCCTTCTCCAGAACCCTCCACCGCGCCTTCCGCCGCGCCTTCCTCAGCGCCTTCGGCGGAACCTTCCGCCGCGCCTTCTCCTTCTACTTGCCCTTCACCTTCACCGCCTCCATACAGGTCCTCGCAATCAATGACACCGTTGTCATTGGCGTCCGCCGCATTAAAAGCATCCAGCGTGGCGTTGGCAAAGATTGCCTGCAGCTCGGCGGGCGAAAGCGTGTTGTCATTATTGCTGTCCATCCCCCCCAGCCGGTCAAGCAGCCAGCTTGCCGAGTTGAATTCCGTCAGGCTCAGCTCGCCATCGCTGTTCGAGTCCATGAGCGACCACGCAAAGCCGACAAGTGTCGCGTTCCAACCGGTTAACGCGACCAATTCATCGGCGGACAGGGTGCCGTCACTGTCCAAATCACCCAAGGCAATTATCACGTGGTAATAGCTTTCCGTGCTGTCGATTTCACATTCACCCGAGCCTTCCCCTTCCACCGCGCCTTCTGCTGCGCCTTCCGCGGACCCCTCGCTGGAGCCTTCCGCTGCGCCTTCCGCAGACCCCTCGCTGGAGCCTTCCGCTGCGCCTTCCGCAGACCCCTCACTGGAGCCTTCCGCCGCGCCATACAGATCTTCGCAATCAATGACCCCGTTCCCATTAGCATCCGCATCGTCAAACATCGTCTGCGTAATGGCGGCATTCAAGGTTTGTACTTCCGCAAGCGTAAGTTGATTGTCGCTGTTGGCGTCCATGGCCGGCAAAAGGTTGAACAACCAACTGGAAGCCGTAAACTCCGCCAACGTAACCTCGCCGTTACTATCCGTATCAACAAGACCCCAACCCAGATTTACCAACCAGGACGCCCATCCGGTGACCGCAATGAGTTCTTCTTTCGAGATGGTGCCATCATCATCAACGTCCCCTAAACTCACAAACAAATGAAAATTACTTTCGACGCTTGCGATAGAGCATTCGCTCTCGCCTTCCTGGGCCCATGCCGAAAGCGGGAGGGCCATCATCATGGCCGGGGCCAGTACAGCCGCCGCCAGCAATGTTCGTAACGATTTCCGTTTCATATGTTTTCTCCCTGTTAATACGCAATTTTTCAACATTCGTTTCATTATACAGTATGTGGGTAAAAAATGGCAGGATTACGCGAAACGCGGAGGGGCATGCGGGGTAAGGCTGAAGGGATACCGTTCCGCATAGTGGAAGAGGCCGGTCCATTGTCCATCACGCACCAACAAAATAGGGCTCGATAGGTCCGTATCGTCAAAGAGGAGGGCCGGCGAATGATGCTCCAAACGCACGGCGAACCATTCTGTTTTCTCTGAAAGAATGGCTTGATGCGTTGGAGTATTCGATGCCGGAAGGGAACGGACTGGATGATGTTGAGCCTCGGCCAGCATGGATTGCAGGTCAAGGATGTCCACCCGCCCGTCCCGGTTCATGTCCGAGAGCGGCGCGCCAGGGTTCGTGGAATTCGTAAGTATCTGTGCCACAACATATTGAAGATCAGAAACCGTGACCACGGATTCCCTGAAAAGGCCCCCGGGAAGCGATGAAAACACAGCGCCGCCCGCCATGGAGACAATCAACATGACCACCACGGCCAACGCGCTCTTGTACCCGAGGATATTTGCGCCCATACTAACTCCCATCTAATAAATACCACAGGGACAAGAAGAGAGTCAAGGAACGGTGCATTTTTTCACTATTCAGGCAAATGTGGATGGCGGATTCGGGAAGAAATGGGATGTGCAAAACGAGGAGGGGTTGACTTTGGGCGCCGATTGTGTTAAAGTGTTAATACAATTTTAGAAGAAGGAACGCTCTAATGCACCTGCATATATCGCCTGCGGAAGGGAAGCCGATCTATCGTCAGATAGTGGACCAGATTAAGTATCTGGTGGCGGCGGGGCGTTTGCAGACGGGGGAAGAATTGCCGCCTATCCGGGTTCTGGCGGAAGAGTTGCTGATTAATCCCAATACGGTGGCGCGTGCGTACCGTGAACTGGAGGTGGCGGGCCTGCTCAGCAAACGCCAGGGGGCGGGGACGTACGTTTCGGGGGGTGGATCGCCGTTGGCGCATCAGGAACGGGTGCGGATCATCAGCGAGCGGGTGGATGCGTTGTTGGCGGAGGCGCGTCAAATGGATATTTCGACGGAAGAGTTAATCGACCTGATTCAAGCGCGCGAGCGGTTGTTGAACGAACCCTAAACGGAGGAGTGTTGTTATGGAGACCGTTTCAGACTATGTGGTGGAAGTGGATGGACTGGGCCGGAAATTCAAACGGACGGTGGCGCTGGACGGGCTGTCGCTGAAGATCCCCCGCGGAGGGGTGTTTGGCTTGGTGGGCGAAAATGGCGCGGGGAAGACGACGCTGATCAAGCATCTTCTGGGTTTGTATCGCGCGGAACAAGGCACGGTGCGGGTGTTCGGGCTGGACCCGGTGCAGGAGCCGGAAAAAGTGCTGGGCGGCATCGGGTATCTTTCGGAGGATCGTGATCTGCCCAGTTGGATGCGGGTGAAAGAGTTGATGCGGTATACGGCGGCGTTTTATCCAAAGTGGGATCGGGAGTATGCGGAGAAGTTGCGGCAGGTGTTTGAACTGGACCCGACAGCGAAGCTGCGGACGTTGTCACGCGGGCAATTGGCGAAGGCTGGATTGTTGGCGACCCTAGCGCATCGTCCTGATCTGTTGCTGCTCGACGAGCCCTCTTCGGGGTTGGACCCCATGGTGCGGCGCGAGATTCTCTCCGCGATTATCCGCACGGTGGCGGATGAAGGGCGTACCGTGTTGTTTTCCTCGCATCTGTTGGATGAGGTTGAGCGCGTGGCGGATCGGGTCGCCATGATCCACCAGGGGAAACTGGTGCTGGACGCGACGCTAGAGGACATCAAGGACACGCATCACCGTCTAGTGATTCGTTATACCAATGGCCAAGCCGTCAAACCCGATTTTCCGGGGATGCTTTCGAGTCAGGGCCGGGGCAATGAATGGACCGTGGTGTTCCAGGGGAAATTGGATAAAGTGAAAGCACGTCTTGGCGATGGTGCGGAAATCCTCCAAGTGGATTCACCCTCGCTTGAAGAAATTTTCGTGGCGCGGGTTGGACGGTCCATAGCCATCGAGGAGATGTAAGGATGCGTCCCGCATTACGAATACTCGTCTGGGAACTGTTCCGGCAGACGTGGCTGGCGGTGGGGATTGCCCTGGCCTCCATGTTTCTCTGGGTTCTTTTGATCCATTCCAGCTTATATGGGGATGATGGTTTTGTATGGGTTACGGCCTTTGCGGTCATTGGTTTTTTATTCCTCAGCACATCGCGGGAGGGACTGACCTTTGCGTTTCCGCAGCGGCAGTTCACATTGCCGATAAGCACGATTTCTCTGCTGAATATTCAATTGTCCTATCGACTGCTCGTTATGGTCTGTGTAGGAACCGTTCTCTATATAATACAATGCATGATCCACGATTTCCCTCCTTCTTTCCTTGCCATATTGGGGATCTTGTTGTTGATGACACTTTGGACGCAGACGTTTGTGTGCTTGTTGAGTCTGTTTGAGTTTTGGAAAGCCTTGGGGATAATGCTTCTGTTTATTGGGCTTGTCCTCGGCATGAGCGGCTTGCCGGACGTCCTGTTTGAGGCGATATTCCGCCAGCATCATTCTGCTTCCCCACTCTTTCGCTTCTCGCTTCATGGAGGGTCCCTCCTTTTCTCCCTGGTGTTTTGGCTGATAGCCGCCAAGGGCTTGAGAAGAACCCTCCCATTGAAAACAGCAAACCTGCTGTCCTTGGTCCTTTTACTCGCATTGGCGCTCGGAAAACTGTGTGTCTACACCAGCCTGAGTCCCGTGCCGTTTAAAACAGTCGTCCGGCTTTTTGTTGAGTATATGACACTTTCTGCGCAGTTAAGTCTGTTAAGCTTGGCGAAGAGCGCTGCCGTGCCGGTGAGTTTACTCCTTCTTGCCGGGCCTGTGGGATATATTGGGGCCTTGTGGGCATTGACCCACTCCAGAAACAGACGTGCGTTTCAAGGGGTCCGGCCTATACCGAATACCGGATGGGCATTTCCGTTTCCCGAATGGCGGCGTGGGCAATGGTCGCCGCTGCGGGCGCAGGTATGGTATGAATGGCGGCAAACATATCGTTGGCTGCCGTATCTGGCAATCCTTGCGGCACTCGGGATATTAGCAACAACCCTTTTACCATGGAACTTTGAGAGGGGATTTGCGTTTTTCGCCTCTCTGTGGGTGGGCGTTGTGATCGCGTGGGGGGTTGGGTATTTCGGCCTGCGCAGATCCGTTACGTATACCTCGATTGTGTTTACGAAGCCGGTATCCATTCCCACTTTATGCCGTGCCAAACTATGGGCGGGACTGGCAGTGGTTATTCCGGCATTCATAGTGTTGGCGGCGGCACGGGCCTCCCTTTACTTTATGCACATGCCGGAAGATGGACAAGAATTGATGAGTCATCTTGCGTTGATAACTGCCCTGATACTTTTGGTGATGTATGGGGCGTTGTATTTGGGGCGGGTGGCGCTGGGATTTTTGGGGGGATTCTATTTGATTGGTGTCTCCATTATGGAGATGGCGGAACATTCGGGGAATGTTTCTCTAGTGTATGTTGTTGGGCTTGGCCTCTATATTTCGTTATATGTGGTTCCCGTTGCCATTGGCTTGTACCTGATATTCGCAGGTTGGCGGCGAAGGGCGATACCCCGCCGTTATGCGGAGATCAACCTGATAAGCTTGCCAGGGGCCGCCGTGATAATGGCGTTGATGGGGGATTTTGGCTTTCCACAGGCTTTCTCCAAAATCCTGTGGGACGTTCTCATTGTGTTGTTGGGGAATATGTTTGCGCTGGTGTGGGTGCCGTGGGTGTTGTATCGGCAGCGGCACCGGTGATTGCGGATTGCGGATTGCGGATTGCGGAACGCGGGACACCGGAGGGGAGACCACGAAATACACGAAAGAAACGAAAAGAGGAGGGATTGGGGATTGGGAGAGTATGGGATGACTGGGAGTGAGGGGGCGAGAAGAAATGAGGAGCAAACAAAAGCCTCACAGAAGAAAAAACTCTTTATGGGATGTGCTTTATACTACTACCTGTCAATTTCTTATCTCTTTACAAAGAAATTGTCCTCATGCTTCACATAAAAAGCTATGCCGAAAAAATCTGTGCCAATCTGTGTAATCTGTGGATCCTCTTTCTTATCCACGCAATTCCGCTTCATCCGCTTCATCCGCGTTCCATTCTTTGGTTGCGGCTATGCCGGCTAGGTTATTGCCGCACCAATTCCACGAGTTTGGGGAGGAGTTGGCCGGCGGGGCCTTCGAGGAAGGCGTCGGTGATGCGGTGGGTGAAATCGGTGGGTTCCATGTTGCATTCGATGATGTAGGCGCCGTTGTCTTTGGCGGCGTAGGGCAGGCCGGCGGCGGGATAGACCTGGGCGGAGGTGCCCACGACAATCATGACGTTGCAGGTGCGTGCAAGGGTGTCGGCCTGCATCATGGCCTGCTGGGGAATGGGTTCGCCGAAGAGGACGACGTTGGGTTTCATGTAGCCGCCGCATTCGCACCGGGGCGCGCCGATGCTGCGGAAGGTCAGATCCATTCTGCGTTTGCGCCAGCAGGCGGAACAATTCAACACGTTGATGTTTCCGTGGTATTCGACCACGACGGTATTACCGGCCTGTTGATGGAGTGCGTCGATATTCTGCGTGATAACGCCGTGCAATTTGCCGAGTTCTTCGAGTTGGGCGAGGGCATAATGCGCGGGATTGGGCTTGGCGTTCAGCAGCATTTCGCCCAGTTCGTAGAACATGGTCCAGACTTTGTCGGGGTTGTCGATAAACGCATCATAGGTGGCGTATTCGTTGGGCGGGTACTTGGTCCAGAGGCCGCCGGGACTCCGGAAATCGGGGATGCCGCTCTCGGTGGAGGCTCCCGCGCCCGTGACCGCCACTACCAATTGACCGCGTTTAATGGCTTCCGCCGCTTCGTGAAGTACTTCGCTCATGATTTGGCCTCGATTCGTTCCAATCCGCCCATGTAGGGGCGCAATGCCTGCGGGATCACGACGCTGCCGTCCGCCTGCTGGTAATTTTCAAGGATGGCGACGGCGGTTCGGCCCACGGCCAGCCCCGACCCATTCAATGTATGCACAAACTCCGGTTTCTTGCCGCGCTTGAAGCGAATGTTCGCCCGGCGAGCCTGGAAATCGGTGAAATTCGAGCACGAACTGATTTCGCGGTAGGCATTCTGTCCCGGGAGCCACACTTCGAGGTCGTAGGTTTTCGCGGAGGAAAACCCGAGGTCGCCGGTGCTGAGTGTGACCACCTGATAGGCCAATCCAAGTAATTGGAGAATGCGTTCGGCGTTGTGGGTGAGTTTTTCCAATTCGTCCCAGGATGTTTCCGGACGCACAAACTTCACCATCTCGACTTTGTTGAACTGGTGCTGGCGGATCATGCCGCGGGTGTCTTTGCCGTACGAGCCCGCCTCACTGCGGAAGCAGGGGGTGTAGGCGCAGTAATAAATGGGGAGTTTCGCGTCTTCGAGGATTTCATCGCGGTGGATATTCGTGACGGGGACCTCGGCGGTGGGGGCGAGCCAGTAATCCGTGTTTTCGAGCTTGAACAAATCGGCGGCGAACTTCGGAAGCTGTCCGGTGCCGCGCATGCTGTCGGAATTGGTCATGAAGGGCGGGAGAATTTCCGTGTAGCCGTGTTCGCGGGTGTGGAGGTCGAGCATGAAATTGATGAGGGCGCGTTCCAGTTGGGCACCCGGCCCGCGTGACACGCAAAAGCGCGCGCCCGCGATCTTCGCCGCGCGCTCGAAATCCAGAATGCCCAGCGCCTCGCCGATTTCGACGTGGTCTTTTGGCTGAAAATCGAATTTGGGCGGTTCGCCCCATTGGCGTTCGAGGCGGTTCGCCGAACTGTCCAATCCTATCGGCAACGATTCATCCGGCATGTTGGGGATCACCAGCATGAGGTCTTTCAACTGCTCATCCACCTGGCGCACTTCTTCTTCAAGCCCCTTGATGCGCTCACTGACGTCTTTCATGGCGGCCAACAGGTCCGTTGCATCTTCGCCGGCGCGCTTTTTCTTGGCGATTTCGCCGGAGGTGCGGTTTTGTTCGGCGCGGAGTTGTTCCATTTCATACAACACTTTCCGGCGCTGGGCATCGGCGGCCAGCACCGGTTCGAGGTCCACTTTCGCGCCGCGTTTTTCGAGCGCGGCCCGCACAGCCTCGGGATTTTCGCGCACCAACTTGATGTCAAACATGCCAAAACATCCTTTTAATTATGGGCCCGGAACAATTTCAGCAGGCGGTCCAATTCGTCCAGGCTGTAGTATTCAATCTCGATTTTGCCCCGCCCGCTTTTTCCGGTTTTCAGGGCCACTTTCGTGCCGAGGCTGCGCCGGAGGCTGTCCTCGATCTGCGCCACATTCGGGTCTTTGGCGGAGGTCTTCTTTGCTTTGGGTTTGTTCTGCGCCGCAAGTTGTTCCGCTTGGCGCACGGACAAGCCCTGCTTGATAATCTTGCGGGCGGCGGAGATTTGGCCTTCCGGGGACTCGATGGCCAGGAGGGCCTTGGCGTGGCCCATGGTGAGCGAGCCGTCGGCCACCTGTTCCTGGACCACTTCGGGCAAATGCAGCAGGCGCAGGGTGTTGGTGACGGTTACGCGGTTTTTTCCCACCTGTTCCGCGAGTTCTTCCTGCGTGCAATTGAACTCCTGGATGAGTTGCTGATAGCCCAGCGCCAATTCAATGGCGTTGAGATCCTCGCGCTGGATGTTCTCGATCAGGCCCAGCTTGAGCATGTCGCGATCCGAGACTTTGCGGCAGATGGCCGGGATGCGTTCGAGGTCCGCCATTACACTGGCGCGCACGCGGCGTTCGCCACTGACGAGTTCGTAGCCACTCCCGGCCTTGCGGACCAGCACCGGCTCCTGCACGCCGTCGCGCCGGATCGAGTCGGCCAGTTCAGCGAGGGATTCCTCGGAAAACACCCGGCGGGGCTGTTTCGGATTCGGTTTGATCTCGCGGGGGTCGAGCAGCATCAGCCTAGCCCCGTCCGGGAGCGCCTCTTCCCCGCTGGGAACGTCTTTTATGGAAAACGGGGCATCGCCGATCAGCGCGCCCAAACCCTTGCCCAAGCCTTTTTTCTTCATGTTAGACACGCGTAATTACCTCCCGCGCCAAGGCCAGATAGGCCTGCGCGCCAACCGACTTGAGATCGTAATAAATGACCGGCTTTCCGAAACTCGGCGCTTCGCTCAAGGTCACGTTCCGGGGAATAATGGTCTGGAAGACCTTGTTGCCGAGATGGTTCCGCACGTCTTCCACCACCTGCTTCGATAAATTCGTATGTTGATACATGGTGAGCAGCACGCCCAAGACCGCCAGGCCGGGATTGAGGTTGTCGCGGACCCGGATCACGGTCTGGAGCAGTTCGCTCAGCCCTTCGAGCGCATAGTATTCGCATTGCAGGGGAATAATCACGCCTTCCGCCGCCACCAGCCCGTTCACGGTTAACAAGCTTAACGACGGCGGGCAATCAATGAATATATAATCAAAGCGATCGTGCAGAGGGGCGATGCACTCCCGCAGGAAATACTCCCGGCGGTCCAGTCCCATCAATTCCACTTCGGCGCCCACCAATTCGCGGTTTGACGGCAAAATGGAGAGATTCTCCACTTCGGTGGGGCGAATCGCTTCAAGCACCGGGGCGTCGTTCACCATGACGTCATACAGGGTGTGGTCCGCGGTATTTTTATCGGTGCCCAGCCCTTGGGTGGCATTGCCCTGGGGATCGAGGTCAAGCAACACCACTTTGCGCTCCGCCGCCGCCAGACACGCCGCCAGATTTACCGCGGTGGTGGTTTTGCCGACCCCTCCTTTTTGATTCGCAATGGCGATAATTTTACCCATATCGTTCCCAATGAATTGGCCTGATCACCCGGACAAAAAACGTATGATACGGTGCCACCGGCGGTTATGTCAAAACAGGGAGGGGCGAAGGCGCGGGGGTGCGCGAAAAGGACAGCAAGGACAGCAAGGACAACAAGGATGGGGGGAGAATCTCAAATCTCAAATCTCAGATTTGAGGTTTCAGTTTGCGTTGGGAATACATTATGATGGAAGCAGCGTCTCCGGGAAGTGGAGAAAGGAGCTTCATTCATGAAGACCATCGGTGTTGTTGGAACGGGATATGTGGGTTTGGTGACGGCGGCCTGCCTGGCTGATCTTGGGAACCGTGTCCTTTGCGCGGACAATGATCGGCAGAAGATCGCACTGCTTAAGAAGGGCGGGGTTCCCTTTTATGAACCCGGGCTTGAGGCCATCGTCCGGAAAAACATCCAGGCCAAGCGATTGCTTTTCACCTCCAGCCTCGAAGAAGCCACCGGGGCGGCGGAGATCATTTTTATCTGCGTGGGCACCCCTTCGTTGCCGGATGGAAGCGCCGATTTATCCGCGGTCGAGAATGTCGCCTCGGAAATCGCGCATGCCATGAAGGAATACAAGATCATTGTTGAAAAAAGCACCGTGCCCGCCGAGACAGGACTGAAAATCCGCCGTACCATCCAAATGCTCAAAGGGCAGAACGCCCACTTCGACGTGGTGTCCAATCCCGAGTTTCTGCGTGAGGGCCAGGCGCTCCAGGATGCCATGCACCCCGACCGCATCGTGATCGGCGTGGAGAGCAAGCGCGCGGAAGAAACCATGCGCGCGTTGTATAAGCCGCTGAAAGCGCCCGTGATCGTCTGCAACATTGAAACCGCCGAAATCATCAAGCACGCCAGCAATTCGTTCCTCGCCACGAAAATTTCCTTTATCAATGCCGTGGCCCAGTTGTGCGAACGGGTTGGGGCGGATGTCCAGAAAGTGGCGGACGCCATGGGGCTGGATAAGCGCATCGGGCGCGCCTTTCTGAACGCGGGGCCAGGGTACGGCGGATCGTGCTTCCCCAAGGACGTGGACGCCTTCATCTATCTCGCGCAGCAGAAAGGGTACGACTTTGAGATGCTGAAGGCGGTGCGGAAAGTGAATGAGGAACAAAAGAAGCTCCTTTTCAAGAAAATCGAGGACGCCATCTGGATCATCAAGGACAAGACCATTGCGGTGCTGGGGCTCAGCTTCAAGCCGGACACCGACGACATACGCAATTCCGTGCCCATCGAAATGATCCAGCGTCTGCAACAGGCCGGCGCGCGTATCCGGGCGTATGATCCCAAGGCCATGCCCAAGGCCAAAGCTGAATTGAAATCGGTGGTGTTCTGCAAGGATGCCTATGACGCCGCCAAAGGCAGCCATTGCCTGCTCATCATGACGGAATGGGCGGAGTTCGCGACGCTTGATTGGCAACGCATAAAGAAGACGCTCCGGCAGCCCGTCATCATCGATGCGCGCAATATGCTGGACGCGAATAAAATGAGTGAACTGGGGTTTGTCTACCAGTGCATCGGACGCGGCATATAGCCCGGGTATCCGTTTCAATCCCCCAGCATATCAACGAACAATCTGGCCGGTTTTGTGTATACTCTCCCGCATGGAAATACGCGATGGTAAAACTACGGGTTCGTCGAACGGCGTGTGGGAGTTCCTCCTGATTGCGGCGCTGGCGCTGATTTCCCCCGTTGTCAGTGTCTGGGTGGTCCTGGGCCCGCCCGCGGGATATCAGCCGAGCGGGCTGCACACGGTGGACAGTTACGCCTACCTGTCCGCGATGGCGCATTATCGCGAGGGCTATTTCTCGCCTTATGCCAAGTGCAACTCCCCGCTGGGGGACCATCATCCCAGCCTGTACGTGTTGCCGCACCACCGCCTGTACGGAACGCTCGGCAAGGCGGCGGAGGCGCTCCATCTGCCGTCTTTTTATGTGCTGGCGTGCGCGAATACGGTATCGCTCATGCTTCTTCTTTTTGGGGCGCTTTATTTGTTGCGTGTGACCGTACCGCGCCAGGCGCGTCTGGCCTTTTTTCTTTTCGCTCTGGGCGGCGGCGCCGGCGGAATCCTTTACATGGTCACGAGCATCCTCGGCCTGCAACAGGACCCTGCGTTTCCCAAATGGTTTTTCCGGTTCTTTGTGTATGACCTGAACGAAGGGGCGCGGTTCCAGCCGTATTTATTATTGGACCGTTCGTATTACATGCTTTCCCTGGGGCTTGGCTTTTTGGGCCTCGCTTTTTTGTATCAGGCGATGAATGACCGGGTGTGGAAATCGTTCCCCGCATGGCTCTGTGTGGCGGCCAGCGCCTATGTGAATTTCCGGGTGGGGCCGATGATCGGGTGTGTGGGCCTCCTGCTGACATTACTCAAAACGAAGCCCGCATGGAAGGGCTGGCCGGGCATCCCCTTTTTCCTTGTCGCTCTGGCAACAGCGTATATCCCCTATCTTCGGACAATGCGCCATCCCGCGTTGGCGGACAGCGTGTTTCGCTCCCTGGGGGGCGTGATGTGGCTCATGCCGTTTGTCAGCGCGACGCTGTTGTACTGGTTTTTTTTGCCGGGCGCGCTGCTGCGGGGCGTGCGGGAGTTGCCGTGGCTGCCGCGCATGATGGGCGGCGCGGCCTTCGGGTATGCCCTGGTCTATGGGCTGCTCTATGGGGCGTATCAGGCGTATTACGGCAACTGGCTGATGGGCGGCGACACGTCGGCTGCGCTGGCCGTGTCCGATCCCGCCTTCGCGGGTGCCGTGGCGGGGGCGGGACTGGGGTTATGGCGCAAGAAAACGTTCAGTCCGGATGGCTATTTTCCGGTCTTGGGATGGATGGCGCTGTGGTTCCTTGTGTTCTTCTGCGCAAGCGTTTCCGCAGCGGGCAAAGGCTGGTGGATGCAGTTCATGCCGCAACGGGGCATGGTGATGCTGGGGCTGCCGATGGCGGTCCTGGCGGCGGACGGTATTCAACGGCTGCATGTGACATGGCCGAAAACCGCCGACGCCTTCATTACCAGCATTGTTGGAGGCGGCATCGCTTCGATTCTGGTGACTTGGACCGTGGTTTACGGCCCGTTGGGTGTGCACACCGCGCAACGGTTTTTCCCTTGGACCCATTACAGTTTCATTACCAACGCGGACATAACGTTAATGAACCGTTTGGATAAGGGGACGGCGCTGGCTCCTTCGCTGGGCGATCCGCTTTTCGGCGATATTATCGCGCTGCGGCCCAACATGCACGTGGTGTATGGAAACGGCACGATGGATTATTCGCATGAGGTGATGCCGGACGTACGGAGCGCCGTGGCGGTGTTTTTCACGCCGGGAACCGATGAGGCGCAACGCCGCCGGTTGATTGATGAGTGGTGCGTTGACTATGTTTATTGTCCGGACACCGTACCGGTGGACCCGGGGGTGATTCAGGAACTGCGCGGGACGCCCTGGCTGGAATGTACCGCCGAACAGGGCCGCGGGGCGCTATTCAAGGTGAAACGATGAACGAACCAACCCGGCCCATCTCATGGGGGATAATTGCGCTCATCGTTGTGCTGTCGGCGATTCAACCCGCCCTCCACCTGCTCATCTATTTCGCGCCCCCCTTGGGAACGATCCCCACGGGACTCCACATCCCCGACAGCGCCTTGTTTCTCCAAAGCATGGTAAGCGTGGATTCGCAATTTGAATCCCCTTATGCGACGTGCAACGCGCTTCAAGGCCGGTTTTCTCCCGCGTATTTCAGCATGCCGCATTTGTTGCTGTATGAAGGACTGGGCCGTTTTCGCAACCTGGGCCTGCCGCCTTTCCTGTTATATGGATTCGCCAATGGATTCGGCGTGTTGTGCTTTCTATCGGTGGTCTACTGGCTCCTCCGGGTATTGCTCGCACGGCATGCGGAACGCACGTTCGTGTTATTCGTGTTGTCCGGCGGCCTGGGCGGCGTCCTGTATCTTCTGACTGGAATCATGGGCTGGCATGAGCACCCGCGCTTTGAAACCTATTTCACCCGCTTCGCCCTCTACGAACTCATGGAAGGTCCGCACCTGAATCCGGTCCTGTATTATCCGCGCTTTTACTACACGCTTTCCCTGGCCTTTTGCCTCGGCGGTTTCGCCGCCCTGGTGCGCGCCGCGCGGACGTCCGCGTCTCCCTATCTATTGTGCTGGCTGTTTTTCGCGGGCATCGGCAGTTTCATCAATGCGCGTTTCGCGGTATTTGTTTCGGGGCTGGCCGTGTTGTTCCTGCTCTTCGAACCGGAACTGCCCTGGAGCCGCCGCATGGCTCTGGCATTCGGCTATTTGGCCGTTTCCGCCTTGGGGCTATGCGCCGCGTACCAATGGATGAGCGTCAATCCCGCCGTGATGGAGAATCATGTCCAGGTGGGCAACATGGCGATGTGGTTTTCGCCCTTTATAACCGTGGCGTGGCTGCATTTGATCCTGTCGGCGAAACCTCTCTGGCATTCGGTTCAACGGCTGCCAAAATTCGGACGCCTGCTGGGATTTCCCGCCATGGGGTATCTCGCCGCCTATGCCGTCCTCTACATACTGTATCAAGGGTATTACGGCAACCTGCTGACGGGACGCGATGGTTCCGTGGCCGCCCACATCTCCGACTGGGCGCTCGCGGGCGCGGTGCCGGGGCTGATGGCGGCCATGAAAGGGCCCGGAGTCCAAAAACTCGAACAAGCCTGGGACTGGATGGCGGTGTGGCTGCTGGTGTATCTGGCCGTGGCCTTGTCCGGATGGGGGAACGGTTGGTTTCTCCGCTTTGGCCCACAGCGCCTGCAAGTATTCCTATGGCTCCCGCTATGTCTCTTCACGGTGCTTGGACTGGAACGTCTTAAACCCGCTCCGGCCCGGTTGCTTTGGGGTTTCCTGATCCTCTGCGGCGTAACATCCGTGTGCATTGCCTCGTTTGTATTTCAGGGGCCGGTGGGCCGTGAGAACGCACAAGGCCCCTTCGCTCCGTATCATGCGGAGATCATGAGCGTTAACGACGCGGCCCTGATGGAAGAAGTCTCGGTCACGCCCGATGCGATGGTGCTGGCTCCCGCACCTGCGTCCGACGTCATTGCCTTGAGCCGGGGACGCCGCTTGACGGCCACGTTCAATCCATCCGCGCCACGAACCCGCGCCCATGGCAACCCTGTGGTGTTTGGCGTGGGAACCTTCAATTTGACCGACCAATCCTATGTCCAAGTAAAGACCGACACGGACGTTTTCTTTGATCCCGGCACGCCCGACAGTTACCGCCGGGTGATTGCCCAACACTGGTGCGTGGACCTCGTGTATTGTCCCGACACCTGGCCTATTGATCCCAAAACTGTTGAGGCGCTGCGCCAAACCCCCTGGCTCAAGGAAATCGGGTCCGTGGGACGGGCTGTGCTTTTCAAGACCGCGTTTTCGGAGTGAGATTGACTTGGAAGCGTGCCGGCAAGACTGGGAAGTATAGGACCAATAGGACCCATGGGACGAATAAAACACACACCTTATACCGGATTTCGCCAGAGATCAATGGGGCGTTTCACACCTGCGGGGCGAAACGGAAGCTCGACTTTCGCGCCTTTGCCCGCGGATTGGTAACAGGCATAGAGCACTTCCTGCACCAGGCGTCCGTCTTCACCCGTGACCAGGGGCGTTTCCTTCCCCCGGACGCAGCGGGCAAAGTGCCGCATTTCCTGAGGGAACCCATAGTTCCAGAGTTCTTCATAGACGGGATAGGTCCAGCCTTTCGTGGTGGGGGCTTTCTCCACGGCATAGCCGTACCCATATTCGCTGAAGGTGGGCAGCGCATTGCCCATGTGGAGATCCGCCACGGTCAGCCCGCCCTCGCCATAGACCTCCGCCCGATCATGCATGCCGCCACGCCGCGCCCAACTGTCCTCGATCAAGCCCGTCGCGCCATTGGCGAATTCAAGGATGCACAGCGCGTCGTCATCCCCCTTCGTCTTGTCCGCGTGCACATGCGTCGCCAGATGGCAATACACGCTCTTGATGGGGACCCGGTCCAAGAACCAATAGCAAAACGCGATGCCGTGACAGCCCATGTCCATCATCACCCCGCCGCCGGACTTCTCCACGTTCCAGAACCAATCGCCATGCGGGCCGAAATGTTTCTCGCTTTGCTTCACCAGATACACCCGGCCAAACGCTCCGTCGTCCGCCATTTGCTTCGCCTTCACGTATTTCGGCGTAAAAAACAACTCTTCCGCGTACATCAGCAACACCCCTTTGCGTTTACAGGCTTCTATCATCCAGTCCGCTTCTTCGAGTGTCATGCACAAGGGTTTCTCGCACAGGACATGTTTTCCGGCCGCCGCGATGTCCACCGTCATTTGCGCATGGAACGCATTGGGCGCGGCAATGGTCACCATCTCGATGTCCTTCTCCGCCAGCATCTGCTTGTAATCGGTAAAATGACGGGGAATTCCGTAGCGTTTGGCGAAGGCCTCCGCATTACCCGGTGTCGGCGAGGCCACCGCCACGACTTCCGCCTCGTCCGGCAGAATCTTGAACGATTCCGCGTGGATTTCCGCCTCAAACCGCGAACCAATGATCCCAACCTTGACGCGCCCCGTACAGCTCATTATGAGACCTCCTCTTTATCATTTTTCGGCCTTTTGCCTTGTAAAACAGTAAGCGCTTACGCGGAACAAAATCAAGAAGAAGGTTTCACTTCAGACGGATCGGTCGGATCGGTCGGATCGGTCGGATCGGTCGGATCGGTCGGATCGGTCCGATCGGTCCGATCGGTCCGATCCTGCTGATCCATCCAAAATTTCTCTCTCATTTTGTGGTATACTATTTCCACTTTGGTGTTCGTTTGCTCGCAACACAGCTCTGTGGTCAGCGGCAGGACTTCCACTCAACTTTGGGCCGGCAAGTGACCCAAAACCCCCAACACACGGCGGATAACGCATGGAACAGTATGAATTTGGCATTCAGCGGCGCGTGGTGGCGCACAAAACCTCCGAAGCCTGGCATGATACGCCGCACGTCAGTGTGCTTGTTGAATTCGACGTGACGGACGTGCAGGCCTTTACGCGGGACATCGCAAAACGCCCCGAATTCGGCGGCGTCCGGGTAACCCTCAATTCCGTCATGCTGAAAATCATCGGGGAGGCACTGAAACATTCACCCGCCATGAATGCCCATATCACCTACAACCGGCGCACCAGCATCGGGGCCATGTCGGTTTCCCAGGATGTCAATATCGCGGTGCCGTTGCGCGCCTCCGACGGACGCATGATCACGCCGGTGCTGCAGCAGGTGAACCGGAAATCCCTCCGCGAGGTGTGCGCCGGCATGCAGGACATCAAGCGCCGGGTGGCCAACACCAATGTGGATTTGCTGCTGCTCGAAGCCGGTTTGGGCGATACATGGGAGCGGCTTCGGAAAGGGCAGTTCATAACCGTCCTGCAACGGCTCTATTCAAATTTCCTTGGCGGAGCGCGATTGACGCTGCCCTCGCGGGAAGCGCGGCGCGCCTACGAAAAAATCCCGCCCGAAGACCGCATTATGGCCAAGGACCTGCTTTGCGCCACCACGCTGGTGTCGAATATCGGAAGCCTCATGCCCGAACTGGAAGCGTACTTCGGCCTCCTCGAAATCATCCCGCCCCATACCACCGCCATCGGCCTCGCCGCCGCCCGGAAAAAACCCGTGGTTATCACCAGTGAGCATGGCCAGGACCATGTCGAGGTGCGAGACATCATGCCGGCCTCGGTTTGTTTCGATCACCGTGCCATGGATTACGAACATATCGTCGGTTTCCTGGGCGAAGTGGTGCGCTTGTGCCGGATTCCGAAAGAGTTGCTGGCGTCCGGGTGAACAGTTCCGGGACTGTTCCTTTCCAGCCGTTTAACCACGGGACTTTTCTTCTCGGGTTGTCGTATGATTTATCCGGAACACAGAAAGGAAATGAGATGGCGCATTCCATAACCGATTATTCGCGATTGTGCCTTCACACGATGACCACCAAGCCGTGGTCCCTTCGCGAGGCGATGGATGAATACGGCAAGGCGGGCATACCGGGGATAACGGTGTGGCGGCAGCATCTGGAGCCGTATGGCGCGAAAGAAGCGGGCAAGATGCTGCGCGATTCCGGGCTAAAGGTGGTGAGCCTGTGCCGGGGCGGATTTTTCCCCGCCACCAGCGGCACGGCGCGTGAAGAAGCCAGGACAGACAACCGCCGCGCCATTGACGAGGCGGCGGACATCGGCGCGCCCCTCGTGGTGCTGGTCTGCGGCGCGGTGCCCGGCATTCCGCTGCCCGTGGCCCGCCAACAGATACTGGATGGCATTGCCTCCGTTTTACCGCATGCGAAAGCGGCGGGCGTGAAATTGGCGATTGAGCCGCTGCATCCCATGTTCGCCGACAACCGCTCCGCCGTGAATACGCTGGAACAGGCCAACAACATGGTGGTGGCGCTGGGCAGCGAGTGGGTGGGCGTTACGGTGGATGTGTATCATGTATGGTGGGATTCCAATCTGGAGGCCGAAATCAAACGCGCCGGGAACTCCATTCTTTCATTTCATGTCTGTGACTGGCGTACCCCCACCCGTGATCTCCTGAATGATCGCGGCATGATGGGGGAGGGCTGCATTGACATACCGCGGATTCGCGGCTGGGTGGAGCGCACGGGATTCAAGGGTTTTATTGAAGTGGAGATTTTTTCCGAGGAGTTTTGGGCGCAGGACCAACGCCTTTTGGTAAAGCGCATTCAAAACGCCTATCTTCGCCACGTGTGAGGTTTCCCCGGGAAGGCGTCCGGAGAGCCCGCCGGCAAAAATAAGAGCGCCCCGCCTGTTTTTTTCCTCCCGCGGGGCGCTTTTCGCTAAAAACGGAAGGGAACCTGTTCAGTGAACGCGGGCACACAAGCCGCAGCCAGAAGGCGCGAACCGGAATGTGGCCGTCAGGAGGGCATTGGAGTTGGGACAGGGATAGGGAAATCTGCGGCATAGGGGGTGCCGCAAGGGTGTGAGGTGCCGCAACTGCAGGGTTCTGTTGCGTGAGGGTGGAGTGCTTGGGGCCAGGGTTTTTTGCCTGCCCACGCAAGCCTATTGGGTGCAAGGGTAATCTTCTGGGAGAATGTCCCCGGCGTCCACGTCCATGGCGTCCAGCCATTTGGCGTTTGCCTTTGTGCCGCCGCTCATCACTGCTGCCATTCCCTTCAATTCAGTTCAACTTTCGCCTATATACAGGCATAAAGCGTGCCAAAAAACCGTCCGACTCCCCGAATTTGCATAACTCCTTAAAATATCCGCATTTATGCCGGCGCCGGGACTGAAGTGCGCCCTCATTCGGAACAGCCGCGGGAACAGGGCATGCCCGAAATTTTCCCTTGCGGACTAGTTGACGCCCCAAATGAGGCATGCGACAGCACCGAAAATTTCAGCGCCCGTCGTCCTCTATTGGCGGTTTTCTTTTTACACGGCCAAGACCGGCACGGCCGAGATCGTGCCACCCTTGCAAAGTCAATGTGTCACACGTGCACTGACGGGGAGGGTAACGCCGATCCGCGCTGTTTTGATGGTCAGGACGGTTAGTGCATGGAAAAAGGAACGGGGCCCGCGCAGCGTGTTGGCTGCAGGTACTCTTGGGGAAGGAGTGACGTGAGGCAGAATTCTAACCGTGTGCTCCGCAGGCCCGTTCCTTGATGAACAAAAGAAGAAAGAATAGAGGCGGGTCCGCGCAGCGTGTTGGCTGCAGGTACTCTTGGGGAAGGAGTGACGTGAGGCAGAA
>CAYYRW010000030.1:55947-83683 GCA_964474205.1 uncultured Nitrospirales bacterium
GTTGGCTGCAGGTACTCTTGGGGAAGGAGTGACGTGAGGCAGAATTCTAACCGTGCGCTCCGCGGACCCAGGCCTCTGTAGAAGAGCAAAAGGAGAAGAGACGGGCCCGCGCAGCGTGTTGGCTGCAGGTACTCTTGGGGAAGGAGTGACGTGAGGCAGAATTCTAACCGTGTGCTCCGCAAACCCGTCTCTTAGAGGCTCGTGTAAGGTTCTATGTAAACGTTCATTCGGCATGTTTATAAACTCAACACCGCCACTTCGGTGAACGGTGTTTCGATGGCGCCCGTGCTGACATCCGGGACCACGCTGATATGCAATACGCTCTTGTTTTCGATGGGCACACCGTCCGGAATGGTCAATTCATAGGTGCTCCGTTCTTCATCTTGAAACACACTGCCCGGAATATGACCTTTGAACAAGGGATTCATCTGGTCGTCGGACACATAGACGTTGTAGCCGCACTGGTGTTTGGCCGCCGGGTCCGGTTTCCATTCAAACGTAATGGAATGCACCGCGTGGCTGCTGGTGTCCACGACAAAGACCTGTTCCGCCCGAAGCACTTTCATGTCCTGCGGTTTAATGATGGTCATGAACACTTGATGCGCATCAGGATCGGGCTGGATGGATTCCGCCCATTGCATCAGGCCGTGCGCGTCCACCGCCACTTTTCCCAGGGGTTTCTTTTCCAGCACCAGTTGGGTTTGTTGATTCGGTTCCAATTGGGTGAAGGCCACGTTATTGCTTACCTGCACCCGGCCATTCTCCACCGTCACCACCGTGCTGTCCGGGGTGACCTCCACGTTAAACACGGTGCCAAACACCGTGATGTCGCCGGAAGGGGTGGTGACGCGGAACGAACGCTGGTCCTTGCATACGTTCAGCCAGATTTGGCCAATCTCGACATCCAGTTCCCGTTCATTGGCCACTTTCACACGGGTGTTCTTGTCCACCTTCAGCATGGTCGGGCCGGCCAAGGCTATCATCAACGATGCGTTTTCATCCGTTTCAAAGCGTTCGTTTTCCCGCACAATGGCCTTTAAGACGACGCGGCGGCGCTGGGTGCTCGTCTCCTGGCCGCACAGGATTTTTCCATCCTCATGGGTCACCATGCCCACGGCGCGCAATTCGGCGCTATTTTCCGGAGGCCACGAGAGCGCCAGCAAAATACCCAGCACCAGCAGCACGGCCATGGCCATGACGGGGGCGAAGAAGCGAAGGGAGAAGATGGATTCCCGTTGTTGCTTGGTGCGCAGGGTCACATCGTGCGAGGCGCGCCAGTGGTTGGGTTCCATTTCCGGCAAGTGCGCCATGATCATCGGAGCGAGGTCGTGGTCCAGACGATGTTCGGCAAAGTTCTCGAACAGCAGGGCGGTCGTGGATTTCTGCCGCTTATACACGGAAGCGCAGCCCCGGCATTCACTGATGTGCTGTTCCAGGATCGCCGTTTCCGACGCGCCCAGTTCGCCGTCAATGTAGGCCTGAATCAGGCTTTCTATTTGCGCGCACGATGCCACTGCGCATCTTCCTCCGTGTCATCCAATTCCGCCAGCATTTCCCGCAACCGTCGGCCCGCCCGGTGCAAAATCCCGCGAATCTCGTCGCGCGATTCACCGGTGAACCGGCTGATTTCCTCATACGTCATTTCCTGCAAATACCGAAGAATCACCGGCAAACGGTACCGCTCCGGGAGCGATTCAATGGCGGATTGTATCCGCGCATTCCGTTCACCATGATCCAATGCGCGTTTCGGTTCCTGGCGGGCGTCTTCGATGGATACCGTGCGGCGCTGCGGCAAGGGAGTCTCATTGTGCAGGCGCGGCGCGTTGCGCCGCAGCCAATTCGCCGCGGTCCGCGTGGTGATTTCCTTCAGCCAAGCCCCGAATTTTTCAGGGTCTTTCAAGCGGGGCAGGCTGCGGTACGCCGTCCAAAAGGCCTCCTGGGCGATGTCTTCCGCCGCGCCATACCGCCCGGCATAATAGTATGCCGTGGCATAGACCGCGGATTGATATCGCTGGACCAGGATGCCGAACGCCTCGGTATCACCTTCCAGGCACCGAAACACAATGTCTGCATCCTTAGCGTGATGCATTGTCTTCCTTCCCCAAGGTGTTGCCTCTGTATTTCGGTACTATACTGTATTCAACTGTCGCGTTTGTCGCCCGTATAGTGGCTGGTGTGGGCCTGTCCGGCACAAATGGCTCCATTTTGGAACATTGCATGGAAAATCTCACCTAGGGTTGATGACAGGTGTGTCCTGCCCGGGAAGCCGGACAAGGCACCCCTGAACAATGACCCGGTACGAAAGAAGGGATCAAAACGATGACGTTTCCAAGAATTCCTTTACCAAAAATCATAGGATCATGCTAAACATGCCGACATTTGATATACTGCCCCATAGTTTAGGAGTGTTATTCAATGTCTGAAAAAAGACCCACCGTGCATTTTTCCGGGATTGGCGGAACGGCGATGGTGGCGGGGGCGCGGCTGGCTCTGGAGGCGGGATGGGAAGTGCGGGGCAGTGACAACCCCTTGTACCCTCCCACTTCGGAGATGGTCCGGGCATTGGAAGTGCCTGTGGCGCAAGGGTATGCGGCGGAAAACCTGGACTGGGGGCCCGAGGTGGTTCTTCTCGGCAATGCCCTGAGCCGGGGGAATGTAGAAGTGGAGGCCGCCCTGGAACGCGGCCTTCGGTATAGCAGCCTGCCGGAATGGCTGAAAGAAAACGTTCTGCGCTGCCGCCGTCCGGTGGTGGTCTGTGGCACCCATGGGAAAACGACTACCACCGCCCTGACGGCGCATGTGTTGGAATGTTGTGGGCTGCAGCCTGGATTTCTGATCGGGGGACAGCCGTTGAATTTTACCCATCCCGCGTGTTTGGGGCCGGAGGGAGCACCGTTTGTTATCGAGGGCGATGAATATGACACGGCGTTTTTCGACAAGCGGGCCAAGTTCTTCCATTACCTGCCGAACATTGCCATCGTCACGTCCGTGGAATTTGATCATGGCGATATATACAAGGATTTGGCGGAGATTGAACTCGCCTTCCAGCGCATGCTCCGGCAGATTCCACGAAACGGCTGTCTCATTCTCTGCGCCGACAATCATGCCCTTCACCTGAAGGAGCATGCGTTCTCGCCGGTGGTCACCTATGGGTTTCACGAGGCGTCCGAATGGCGCGGCGAGTATCTGGGTTCGGACAACGGCCTCCAGCGTATGCGCATCTTCCACGCCAACACCCTCTGGGCGGACATTGAATCGCCAATGGCGGGAAAACACAACCTGCAAAACCTTCTGGCGGCGGTGGCGGTGGCGGCCCGGTTGGGGGCGGCTCCTGAAATGATTACCAAAGCCCTGCGTTCCTTCAAGGGGGTGCGGCGGCGGATGGAGGTATTTTTGGAGGCGCGCGGGATCACGTTTGTGGACGATTTCGCGCATCACCCGACGGCCATCCGGGAGACTATCGCGGCGGCGCGGATGCGGTGGCCGGGACAACGCCTGCGGGTGTTGTTCGAGCCGCGCAGCAATACGACGGTGACCCGGCAGTTTCAGCATGATCTGGAGGAGGCCTTCGCGGGGGCCGATGAGGTATGGCTGGGCCCGATTCACCGCGCGGAACGCATTCCGGAAGAAATCCGGCTGGACCGCGCGGCCTTAACCGAAGCGCTTACCCAAGGCGGCGTCTCGGCGCACTTCCGCGATGATCCCGCAGGCATGGCGCGGGAAGTGGTTCAGACCGCCGCAGCAGGCGATGTAGTGCTCATTCTCAGCAACGGCGCCTTCGGCGGCATCTATGATCATTTCCGCAGGGAGATTTTGAGCACATAGGCGTGTTCGCAGGGGCGCGCGGCGGGCGGGGTGACACGCAACTCCCGTTTGGTTTGCTTCCATTGGAGGGGTTCACCGGAGCCCAGCATGATCACACCGGTGATATTCCCTTGGGTAAATTGCTTCTTCCCAAGGGCGGCAATCCGAAAATCCTTTTCCGGCCAGCCAAGGGCGATGGCATACAGTGTATCGCCCTTTGTGGTGAAGCGGGTGTCCTTTGCGGTAAACGCTTTTTCCTTATGGTCCGAAAACGAACCGGACCGGGTTTCCGTGGGGCCTTCGGCGGCAATGCTCCAAGGGCGTGTGCCATAAATGGCTTCTCCGTTTATCCGGAGCCAATCCCCCATGCCCAGCAGGATTTTCTGCGCTTCTTCCGGAATGGTTCCATCCGAGCGCGGCCCGACATTCAGCAAGAGGCATCCATTTTTGCTGACAATGTCAATGAGTTCATGCAGGAGCGAAGCAGTGGAACGGAACCGGTCATTCTCGATGTAGCCCCAGGACCGGATGCTGACCGAGGTGTCGGTTTGCCAGAAGAGTTCGCGGATGGCGCCCAGCTTGCCGCGCTCGATGTCGAGTACGGCTGCTTCCGGGGGAAACGCTTCATTTTTGTAATTGATGGCGACGCCTTGTTTCCACTCGAGGCCTCGGTTGTAATAATACGCTGCGAATTGCTGGAGATAGGGTTTGAAGGCGGGCTGCTCGATCCACCAGTCAAACCAGACAATCTGGGGCTTGTACTTGTCCACCAGTTCGCAGGTGCGGCCCAGCCAGTCGTCGAGAAACGTGGCATCCGGCTGGATTTTATCGGATTGCGCGGGTCCGTACAGGCTGAGATTCTTCGGGTCTTTGACATCCGAATCGAAGTCCATGCCGCCATTATAAAACCACCAGTGTTCCGCGCGATGCGAAGAAAGGCCGAACACCATGCCATGGTTTCGCACGGCTGCGGCGAGTTCGCCGATGATATCGCGCTTGGGGCCCATTTTCGCGGCGCACCACGCTGATTTTCCGCAATCGTACATCGCGAAGCCGTCATGATGCTCCGCCACCGGCACGACGTATTTCGCGCCGGCTTTCTGGAAGAGTTCCGCCCAGGCGTTTGGATCGAATTTTTCCGCTTTGAATTGCGGGATAAATTCCTTGTAGCCGAACTGGTGCTGCGGTCCGAAGGTCTTGACATGATGCTTGAACACCGGGGAATCCTGCCGGTACATGTCCCGGGGATACCACTCATTGCCGAAGGCCGGCACGGAATACACGCCCCAATGAATAAAGATGCCGAACTTCGCGTCCTGATACCATGCCGGCACTTTGTACTGCTTCAGGCTGTCCCAATTCGCTTCATATGGCATGGGTGGTTGCTCCTGTGCTTGTGCCGTTTGCATGAAAAGGATTGAAAGCGCAATGAATGAGGTCCGCAATATGGTGGTCATCGTATTCCCTCCGATTGAATCGCAATGACGTTATAAACCACTTCTTTGAGCGATTTCCAGAATCGGGAGAAATGGACCGGATGGACAGAGTGGACGCAATGGGCGTCGTGGACAGGATAACAAGATAAACAGGATTGGGATGGACAGATACATGGAGCGGGGTCTGGAGGGACTACCGGGGAAACAGTACGCGTGCCGCAAACATTGATCCATCGGCGCCGCGTTTTTCGCATTCGGGGGTGTACATGCATTCGCCGACGGTCACCCAGAATTCGTTTTCGGTGATTTTCCCGACGCCGAAGTTGCCGAGGCTGGCCCCGCGTTCGGGAACGAGGGCGCGCTCGGTGGATCGCATCACCACGAGGCGTTCGGGGTCCACCTGGGCCATGAAGAGCGGCGCACGGTTGCGGATGATGTGGTCATTGTTCGCGCCGCGCCGGGTATATACCAGGAACAACCCCTTTTCATGGGCGAGCCAATGCTGCATGGTGTTGTAACTGCCAAGTTCCGCGCCGTCGTCGAAAGTCCAGGGTTTCTTGGGGGCGAAATGCTGGCCATCTTTCCCGCAGGTGACATAACCGCGTTCATCATTACGGAGGGTCAGGTAGTATTTCCCCTGGAATTTGGCTAGGGACGGTTCGCAGAGGCCGCGCGGCACGTCATGATGCAATTCATCGCCATGGCCGAGATAGGCAAGCCGTTCGCCATCAAAGGCGCAATGCAACACGGTAACGGAATAACATTCCCGCTTATCCGCGGATTTTTCCTTATAATAGACTGGCAAGAGCAGCGTACCATCGGGTTCGAGCACCCATTGGCACATCCCCGACCCGGAATTGTAGAACTTTTCCTTGTCCGGCAGGTCGAGTTCCCGCCATTGGGTCCAGTGGTTGGTTTTGGGGTCATAGGCCGCATACGCCGTGGCGCGGGGATAAGGCTGCGGGGCCAAACGTCCATTTGCATAGAAAACCGTGTGGCCGGTGATGAGGAACTTTCCCGTTTGCGGATGATACCCCGAAACGAAGTCGCAAAGGCCTTTGATAGTGCCATCGGGATTCTGATGCGGTTCGAGTTCCGGATGCGGCTCCGGCGCGGTCCAGGTTTTACCCAGATCATCACTGCGCAGCGTATGGACCCCATAGTAGTAGTCGTCGCTCTTGTTGTTTTCCTTTTGGGTGGTGATGAGGATGGCCGGTTGACCGTTCTGGCCCGCGCCAGGTATCGCCCCGGCCCATACCTGCGCCCAATCATAGGTTCCATCCCAGAATTTCTGGACGGTTTCGAGTTTCACGTCAAACGGGACAATTTCCACCGCTTGGGCGGAAACGAAGCCTGTTGTGCCCAGCAGCGCAAATAACAGAAAGGTGTGTCGCATAGTCAAGATTCTCCCATTTGCTATCGGGGTCCGGAATTCGGAATTTGGGGAATCCCATTCATCCCAGACTTTCCAGGCTTCCCATTATTTTTAGTGTCTTCAATACCCGATACCCGGCACCCGATTCATTCTCCCGCAAGCAACGCAAAGGGTTCGAAGAGGCCGTAGCCGATGGTGCTATAGTCCGCGCCGGGGGGCGGTCCTGTTTCGGGGCCTTTACGGAACATGTCGGGGCTGGCGATGCCGAGGGGCGGATTTTCGTGGTGCGGGCCGAGAGTGTTTTTCAGGGTGCCATACACCAGCACTTCCACGGTATTCTCGCCCGAGGTGATGCTTTTCGTCACATCGCATTCCCAGGGCTGGCGGTAGATGTGCCCCGCCTCTTGTCCATTCACTTTGACGGATGCGACGCTGCCATACCATTTCGGCAGGCTCACGCGGTAGTGTTTCGCCAATGCCGGCATGTTGAATTTCATGGTGTAGGAAACCGCATCGCCGTAGAGCGGCGCGCCCTGGGTGTTCCAAGGGCCGAGGGCGAGCGGTTGCGGAGCGGTGATGACAAACCCCTTGTCCGCGGACTTGAGGGAGAAATCACCGATCACATACGCGGGCTGAATCTCGTGGCGGATGGTGAAGGGTTCGGCCTTGGCGGTGATTCGGTTTTCACCCGGCTTGACCAGCGCGGAGATGTCCATCTTCCCGCAGCAGCGGTCGTACCACCATGCGCCTTCGGGGGCCTCGATCTTTTTTCCGTTGCAGCGCACCGTATACAAATCGGAACGCTCCATCACGAAATACAGGGGTTTTGGCACCTCTCCTTCGATGGTGAAGCGGTAAGTGACTTCAAAACCGCTCTTCTTGGGGAAGGTTTTGCTGATGTATTCATCTTTGAACTGAATGGCATGGTCCCAGGGATTCCGGTTGATGCCGTTTTTCTTGAAAACCAGTTCGGAGGCGCGGTGGAACAGCATGTTTTCCTTGCGGGTATCGTCCACCGCCACATCCACGTAATCCAGCGTGAGAACATTGACTGCCGCGCGCCGGATTTCCGGGGTTCCCGAAGCGAGGATGGAGGTGGAGGCATTATTGTTCGCGGGCGCGGGCTCGCCGGGCGCATCCGAGAGCATCAGCAGAAGGCTTCCGCAGGGCGGCAACGAGAAATTCACCGAAACGCCCTTGGCGTTTTGTGCAAAGGCATAGGGCATGATGGCGCCGGTTTCCAGATTCCATTCCTGGACGCTTTTCGCGCTGCTTTCCACGATTCCCGCGGTTGGGGCCTCGATGCTGGTATTCACGAGGAAGAGCAGATCGCCATCGGCCAGTTGGCGGCGCTGATGGTACAGAATGCCCTTGTCGCCTTCTGCGCGATGCACGGCGAAGCCCTCTTTGTTGCACGCGGCCAATTCCGCCGTCAATTGTGCGGACTCGATCTGCTTCCAGCCCTTTTGCTTTGCCAACGTTGCCACACGATCTGAGATTTGGCCGTCCACCCGCGCGGGAACATCGCCGCAGCACAGAACCCGTCCGCCGTTCGCCAGGTATGATTCCAGCAGTTCGACGGTCTTGATGTTGAGGTTTTCGGTCAGGGCGGGAATAACCACCGTATGATAGGCACGCTTGGCGACAATGAACGTGGCGTCTTTTACGGAGCCGTGGGTGGCGATGGTGTCTTCGGCACCCAGATCGAATTCCACCTGGGCCTGTGCGAGGGTGGTGACGAGTTGCTGGAACGTGTTGCCGAGGGTTTCCAGCGGTTCTCCGGTTCCCTGAAGCATCCAGGCGGTGGACGTGGGTTCAATCATCAGGATTTGGTTGATTTGCTCGCCGCGCGTCATGGCCGCCATGGTGCGGGTGAAGTATTTCTCGAGGACGTGATACTTCGGCCACCACGGGGTGTGATAGGAGAACGAGGGCGGGTAATCGCCTTTGCGCGCGCCCCGCTGGGAGATGTGCGAGAGATGTTCGTTCATGGTATTCACGCCCAGCACGTTGATCCAGTCGCCGATACGTTTGAAATCCTCGAAGCGCATATCCCAGCCGCTGCCGCCATAGACTTCGCACAAGGTGCGCTTCCAGCCCATTTGATTGGCGATGCTGGCGAGTTCGAGCACGGCGCGGACATTGCCGAATTGCGCGTGCGGGCCTTCGTCATATTGGTTGAAAAGAATATCTATGCCGGGCCGCTGCTGCCACGCGCCCATGGCCATATTATCAGGGGCGGAACCGGTATTCGGCCATTCATGTTCCCAGTAATGGCCGGTGAATTCGATGGTGTGTTTGACGCAATACTCGAAATAGGGTTTGGCCCAGCGTTCGATGAAGAGTTCCAGGAGCGACTGATAATAGTCGTGGCGGACGCGTTTCCAGTCGCCCACCGGCTCTTTGAGGCTTGGCAGATTCTTGAGCAGGGAATAGCCCCAACGCTTCTCAAACCACTGCGGCAGGTCCCCGGTCCAATGAAAACCGCCGGCGGGGCGCAGGTGCGGCTCATCGGTGAACGATCCGGGCATGCGTTTGCCAAACTCGGCCCCGTAGCGTTGGCGGTAGGGTTCGAGGGTGATTTCGAGGAATTTTTCCGTGACCCCGGGCTTGAGCAGGTCCACATAGAATTTATTGCCAAACCATGGGGAGGGGTTTGTCTGCTGGACCGCCGCCACCAAGTAGGCCCCTTCCGGGAAGGACTCGCCCGCGCGGACCTTTTCCGTGATGTCTTCATACGCCTCGCCGGATTTCCGGTAGATGGCGAGAACGGCATTGCCCAACGTCCCCGGAGTCTTTGTTTCGTTGAAAATGAGTCCTTGTCCGCGCGATTCGGGCATGATGTCCGGCACGAAGCCTCCGGCAAAACCCGATGGATAGGAGTTTTCATCGTAAATCCAGACGTTCATGTCATATTTGGCGGCTTCCTGGAAGGTCAAATCCCAGAGATGAAACCAATCCTCGGAGAGATAGGGGGTCATGAGGCCGGGCCGCGGATGGACGAAGACCTGATGGATGTCCTGGCTGGCCAAATCGGCCAGGGTGTCCTTCATCATCTGGTCCGTAAGCATATCGTTCCAGACCCAGAAGGGCGCGGTGGTGTAATCGCGGGTGGGATTCTCGAAGAGGGCGCGGGCCGAGGCAATATCTTCCCCGGGGGCATTCATGGAAACCAAGGCCGCCAGCATGCACCCTGCAATAGACCACCAACCAACCTTTTTCATGGCGTAAACTCCTTTCGGTGGAAATTCCTCTACATCCTCGGTTTAAGTGTCAGCAAAGCCTGAACAATATCATTTCGGTCCAGGGCTTCCGCAAATTGCCCGGCCCACGACTCGATATAGGGCCAGTCCAATGGTCCGGATGACTTAATCAACCCCTCGATATCCGCCATATCCCGGGGCCGTTGCGCCACGGCCTTCAGGATGATGAGGTCTTCCCGCCGGGCAACAGGTATGGTTGCCGAACCTGTTTTCACCTGTTCGGCATTAAGAACCAGGTCATATTCAAAGGGAAGCCCCGCGATAATCACATCGACATCCACCGCACTGGATTGATGGGTAAGCAAGAACACGCGGGATTCACGCGCAAATTCAAGGCCATTGGACACCCGTGGAACCAGAGCGTATTGTCGGGCCAAGGTCAAGGCGTTTTCCCATCGTTCTTCCTCCATAATGGCCAGAATATCGATGTCCAGCGTCGTCCTCGCGGAACCCAGCATCGAAGCCGCCACGCCCCCAATCAGGCAAAAGGGTGCTTGGGCGGCGGTGAGCCAAGCGGCGACGTCCGGCAAGGCGGCACCAATAGGGGACAAGGCAGTATCACCGGACGCCATAATAACGCCTTAGTGCAAGCCAAGTTTCCCGGACCTTGGCTTCTTCTTCCGGGTTTCGCGTATTCCATCCCATGGTGCGCGCAACGAGATAAAGGGCATTTAATCGGCGGAATCGCTCGCCGGGGGACATCCGGCGGAGTTCATCCCGTTGGGCGGCAGTAACCAGTTCCCAGCGCCGGGTGAAGGCCAGGGCCTCCTCTTTTGTAATACGGGGTTCGTCCATACGGGAGCGCTCCAATTCCATCCCATAATAGAGGTAAAGTTCCGTACAGCGCAACTGAAACTCCAAAGGGAAATCCGCTGTTTATTACGTTATCCTTTTTGGATGAAGTTGACACGCATTCATGATATGCTAAGGGCGGTAAGCAAGGGAGACCATACGATGCGACAGCCATGTTTGCGTGAGAGAAAAATGCTGATAGCGCTTGTCTTGGGTCTGATGGCGCTGCCGGCGGGAGCGGACGTCTGGTATGTGAACGGGGCGGGCAATCCGGGAGGCAGCGGCACGGATTGGGAGCATGCCTTTGTCACGATTCAAAGCGCGGTGAATGCCGCGGCGGCGGCGGGCGGCGGCGAAGTATGGGTGGCGCGGGGCGTGTACTATGAAGTGGCGCTGAATGGCGGCTTTCCTCTGGAACTGCGGGAGGGGGTGCAGGTGTACGGCGGCTTCGCGGGCGCAGAGACGGAACGTGAACAGCGGAATGACGAGCCGGAAAGCAATGGCACGGTAATTCATGGCACCCGCCATACGGGAGAATACACCCCGGTGGCGGCGGTGGTGAAAGGGGCGAACGACTCCATTCTGGACGGGTTCACGGTAACCGGCGGCCGTTCCGCCAACGGCGCGGGGATGTTGAATGACGCGGCGTCGCCGAGGGTGGAAAATTGCCTTTTCGAGGACAATCATGCCCTGGCGGTAAACAACAGCGAAGGCGTTGGCGGGGGTATGTACAATCGGAATGGCTCTTCCCCGGTGGTGGTGAATTGCGTATTTCGGAACAATGTGGCGGATCTCTCCGGGGGCGGCATCGCCAACCGGGAGTATTCTTCGGGTGTGTTCATGAATTGCCTTATTGAAGACAATATCAGCAATCTTGGCGGCGGCCTGTACAATCATACCTCCAATCCCCGCTTCGAGAATTGCGTGGTGAAGAAGAACATGGCGGTGACGCGCCCCGTGGAGGGCGGGGACCCCCTGATGGGGTTTGGCGGCGGGTTATATAATATTGGGCGGTTGCAGGATCAGTACCCGGTGGAATTGGGAACGGCGCCTCCGGCGGACCCGATTTTCTACAACTGCCTGTTTGCTTTGAACTACACGGAAGGGTATGGCGGGGCCATTTTTAACTCCGAAGGCAAAGGGTTGTTTGTCTTCTGCACCATTACCCTGAACGCCGCCACCCAAGGGGGCGGAATTTTCAATTTTGACGGGGCCAAACCGCGTCTGGCCAGCACTATTCTTTATCACGACACGGCCCCGGAAATCACGGACAACGCGGGCTTCTTTTTCGATCTGGCCAAACCGGTGGACAATCCGTCCGTGGCGCAAAGCACGGTGGACTATTGCGACGTTCAGGACAAGGTCTGGTCCGGCGTGGGCAATATCAGCCAGCCGCCGCTGTTTCGCAATCCGGCGTCCGCGAATTTCCATCTGAGCGCGTTGTCTCCGTGCGTGGATGCGGGCGGCGGCCTGGCGGGCCTGACGGTTTTTACGCCGCCTTACTACGACTTCGACGGCGATGCGCGCGGATTTGACGGTTCGGTTGTTCCCCGGGGGGATGGCACCGACATTGACATGGGGTATGACGAGTTCACCGGCGGCGAGGAAGAAGGGGAAGTGGACGGTCAAGTGGAGGGCATGATTGAAGGCGGGGCGGAAGGAGAAATTGAGGGCGGCAGTGAAGGGGAAGGTGAAATCCCGCCGCCCAGCGTGATTTATGTGGACAAAACAAATCTTTCGGGAATGGAAGACGGGCTAACGTGGGCCACGGCGTTCCGGGCGCTGCAATTGGGATTTGACACGGCGGACGCGTTGGGCGCGCCCGAAGTGTGGGTGCGGGAAGGGGTGTACAATGAAATCCGGGCCAATTCGGGGTATTTGCTGTTGCGCGCGGGCGTGTCGGTGTATGGCGGATTCGCGGGTACGGAAACCGCGCGGGAACAGCGCGATCCCGCCGCGCATGTAACGGTGATTGACGGGGCCTATGCCAACAACGGAACCCCGGCGCAAAGTGTGGTGGTGGGCGCCAGCGACGTGGTGCTGGACGGCTTCACCATCCAAGGCGGACGGGGCGTTCAAGGGTCCGGGATGGCGAATGACGGGAGTTTTGCGGCCATCACCAATTTGACCGTGTCGAATTGCCAGTTCCGGGATAATTCCGCGACGGGGTATGGCGGGGCGATGTATATCGGCATGGATGCGGCGGTTACGCTCACCCGGTGCCAATTTGAGGGAAATTCCGCCGTCTCGGGGGGCGGGGCATTGCTTATCCAGGTGTCCTCTCCCGAGTTTCAAGACTGCACCTTCTTGAACAATAGCGCGGCAACGGGCGGAGCGGTGTTTAGTCTGGACGGGGCTGATCCCGTGTTCCGGCAATGTTTATTCCAGTCCAACCGTGTCACCCAGGTGGGGGGCGCCTTGGCGAATCTCGGCGCCAATGCCGTACTGACCGGGTGCACCTTTGAAGACAACACGGCGGACTCCTCGGGGGGGGCGGTGTTTAACTACAATGCCTCTCCGAGGATAAGCGGCTGCAAGTTTTACGTGAACCAGAGTTCCACGGCGGGCGGGGCGATTGCGAATTTCAGCGAGACCACGGCGGCGGAAGAGCAAAAGGCGAAACCGATCGTGGTGAATTCCGTGTTTACGCAGAATGTGGCGGTGGATAGCGGCGGGGCGGTCTCGAACCAAGGCGCGTCTCCCGTATATACAAACTGCACGTTTTACGGCAATGAAGCCAATGTGGGGGGCGCCATGGGCAACATGGATTCGCGCGTCACCATTACGAATTGCATCCTCTGGGGCAATTCGGGCACGCCGCAACTCGCCGACGCCAACAGCTTGACGGTGGTGAATTACAGCGATGTGGAAGAAGGCGCCCCGGGGACTAACATCAGCGTCAATCCACGCTTCGTGGATGCCCACATGCGCGATTTCCACTTGCGCGCTTCCTCGCCCTGCATTGATGCCGGGATGAATACCGCCGGAGCCCCCCTGGGCGGGGTCACCACGGATATCGAGGGCGATATCCGCGGGTATGACGGCAGCGCCGATACCACGCGGGGGGATGGTTCGGATTACGACATCGGCGCCGACGAATTTACCGGCGCCACGAGCGAAGGGGAAGAAGAGGGTGAAGGCGTTGCAGAGGGCGAATTGGAGGGCGAGGGTGCGGCGGAGGGTGAAGGTGGCGGCGAGGGCGAAGGGGAAGAAGAGGGCGAAGGCGGTATTGAAGGCGACGTAGTTTATGTTGACCGGAATAATGCCTCCGGCGTGGAGGATGGCCTGAGTTGGGACACGGCCTATACCACGATTCAGGGGGGATTAGATGCCGCTTTGATACGGAACATAGAGCAGGTGTGGGTGGCGAAAGGCAAATACAACGAATTGCGTGACAACACGGGCGCTTTGCTCTTGTATGAGAACATCGAGCTTTATGGCGGGTTTGCGGGAACCGAAACGCTGCTCTCCGAACGAAACTGGATGGTGCATGCGACCATCATTGACGGGTCTCAGTCGGACCATGGGAATCCCGCGCAACGGGTGATTACCGCGGCGAATAATACGCGGGTGGATGGATTTGGCATTCGCGGCGGACGCGGCTCCTCGGGGGCGGGCATGTTGGTGTTTGGCGTCTCCGTGACCCTGGAGAACTGCACCTTCACCGACAACGAGGCCACGGACGTGGGCGGCGCGCTGTTTGTCTTTGAGAACGCCTCCCTTTCCGTCAAAAACTGCGTCTTCTACCGGAATCATGCGGATACCAGCGCGGGGGCGGTCCTGGTGATCCGTTCCACCGCCACGTTCCTCAATTGCTCTTTTGCCTCGAACACCGCGCGCGACGGCTCGGCCTTCTTCGCCGTGACCTGCGCGCCGGAACTGAATTACTGTTCGTTTCTCGATAACACGGCCACGGCCAACGGCGGGGCGGTGACGCTGCTGAACGCGGACGCGTCCGTGAATACCTGTAATTTCTCCGGGAATCAGTCCGGGGAGATAGGCGGAGCACTCTTTGTGAATCAGTCCTCGCCGCGGTTTGAATCGTGCCGGTTCAGCGGAAATTCTTCGCAAACCAACGGCGGGGCGGTGGCGGTGTTTGGCCCGATGGACGATCCTTCGGGCATGGAGGCCGCGCCCATGTTTGTCAATTGCGTATTTTGCGACAACAGCGCGGCGATGTCCGGAGGCGCGGTGCTCATGGATGACGCGCGCCCCGTGATCACCAATTGCACGCTGTATGGGAATGAAGCCGCGGAAACCGGCGGCGGCCTTTTCGCCCTGAATTCGCGGATGAATGTCAACAACTGCATTTTGTGGAACAATGGCTCACCGCAGATCACCACCAACACCACGGATTCCATAATACGGTATTGCGACGTCGAGGAATTGGTCGAAGGAACGGGCAATATCAGTGAGAATCCCCGCTTTGTCGCGCCGGATGCCGGTGATTTCCACCTTCGGGCGGATTCTCCGTGTGTGAATGCCGGGCGGAATACCAGCGCCGTTGGATTTGGTTCGGTGACACTGGACTTTGACGGCGATCTGCGCGGCGCGCGCTATGATATCGGCGTGGATGAACTGCTGGGCGGCGATGTGGAAGGGGAAGAAGAAGGACAAGGCGAGGGAGAAGGCGAAGGCCAGGGCGGCTGTGGATTGGCCGATGTCGAGATCACTTGGCCGCTTGCGGATACCATCATTTCCGTCCCTTCGCATTCCGACACGCTGTCGTTGGTGCTTATGGCGGGCACCAACTGCACGGAAGACACCAATTACGTGGAATACACGCTGGATGGCGTAGTGGCGGGCCGGTCGTATTATCCGCCGTATCTGGTGACAGTGACCGGCGCGGACTTGATGACTTCCGGAGGCCACCTGCTGAAGGTGGTGGCGGTGAGCATGGGCCAGGGCTTGGACACGGTGGCGGCCGAGAGCAGTTTTACCCTGCTGGGAGCGAGCGCGGCGCTGGATGCGGACGGCAACCGGATACCGGACAATCCCTTCACCGCGATAGAAGCGGAACGGGGCGTGTGGATGGCCTCGGGACTGGATGCGGATACGAGCCTGGTCTACACGCGCGCGCTGGTGGAATGGCACGCGTCCGTGCTTCCGGAGGCTCCAGCGATAACGCTGGGGGTTGCGAGCCCCTACAATCCGAATTGGCGGCTGGTGGTGAGTGTGCCGCAGGACATTCTGGCGCCGGGCGAAAGCGGTCTGCTCATGATTACCACCGCGCCCGACCGGTATACCTTGCTGGGAATGGACGAAGCCTTGAAATGCGGGCCGCCGCCCGCTGGCAACCTCGTGCCGCGGACCCAGTTCGCGGAAATCAGCCTGCTGGTCAGCACGGATAACGGAACGACGTATCAGAAGATGGCCGCGGACCGGCTTGCGGAAAAACCGGTGCATCTGCTGTATGATGGCGCGAACGTTTCTTCGGGCGACGTCATCAGTCTTCTTACGCATCCCACGTTTGTGGCCCGCAATGCCGCCTCCGGGCTGATTCTTCAAGCCAATGGCGGTGTTTGGACGACCGGCAACAGCGGCGCATTGACCCTTGGCGCAAAACGCATCGAAGCCGATTTGACCGGCCTGTCCATCGTGGCGCCCTACACCTTTACGGCAGAAACCGCGCGCCTGAGCGTAACGCCGGACAGCGCGCCCTTTGGCACGGTCACCGTGGGAAGCAGCGCCACTGTTACGTTTACGGTAACCAACACCGGGACCGGCACCCTCACTGGGGCCGCGTTCACGGCAACACCGTTCTCGATTGACGCCGGCGGGAATTATTCGCTGGCCGCCGGTCAAAGCCAGCAGGTGGTGGTGCGTTTCACGCCTGCGGCGGCGGGCAAGTACATGGCGTATGCGGGATTCAGCGGCGGCGGCGGCGGCAATGCGCTGATCACCGGGACGGGGGAAGCCCCGCCTGAAAAAGTGAAGAATATCTGGGGATGCGGGCCGGGTTCCGATACGGCGGGCGGTTCGGCGATGGCCGATTATCTCGTGGTATTGGCGGTGTTTGCCTTCTTGTCCGGATGGAGCCGGCGTCCGCGTTTCCGCGCCGCGTCCCCAAAATGAAATCGCCCTTGTTTTTTGCATGCTTTTGTCCGGTTGTGATAGCATGAGTGCATCTATAATTCACTTCCACAGGATGCTTCATGGTTGATCTTTCCACAAACGCCAGTTTGGGCTCCGGGCGCATCGACACGCCACGGAGTTCCGCGCGCCAGATTTATTTCCGGCTCATCCGGTATGCCTGGAATTACAAGCTGCGGCTGTTGATCTCCTTTTGTTTCGCCATTTTGCTGGCTTTTTCCTTCGGCGCGCTGCTGGTCGGCCTGAGCCAGGGCGTGGACCTCACTTTTTTCACGCCGCAGTATGATCAGAACGGGAAACTGGAGCGGGAGGACCCCAAGGACAAAATCCTGGGGAAAATCGAGTCGTTCAATGCGAAACTCGAACAAACCCTCCATTGGGCGCCGCGTTCGCTGGAACGCGGGTTCCAGGGCATGGTGGAACGGATGCGCGCGGACAAGATGCGGGCCATTACCGTCATGTGCATGGCCGTCATCGTGCTGGCGCTCATCATCAATCTGGCGCGGTATCTGCAGGAATTTTTCGCGGGCACCATCGGGACCAATATCAGCACGGACCTCGGCCACGAGATGTATGTAAACCTCATGAACCAGTCGGTGGGATTCTTCGAGACGCGCAGTTCCGGGGAAATCCTCGGGCGCTTCGCCAACGACATCTTCACGGTGAACCGGGGGCTTGCGGGCGTGCTCGTCAAACTGATGTGCGAGCCGATCAAGGCGTGCGTTTTCCTCAGTGTCGCCTTCTCCGCCGATGTTTATCTGACCCTCATCGGCATTTGCATATTGCCCCCCGTGATGTTAGCGCTGCTGCGCATCGGCAAAAAGATGCGGAAAAGCGTGCGGCGTTCGCTCCAGAAAATCGCCTCCATGACCACGGTGGTCAATGAGACCGTCACGGGCATTGCCATCGTCAAAGGGTATAACATGGAGGAATACGAACTGGAGCGGATGCGCAGGGAAATCGCCAAGCTGCGGCGGTTCCTGCGGCGCATGGTCAGCCTGGATGCCGCCGCCAGCCCCACCACGGAATTCATCCTGATTGTGGGCGTGGCCATCTTCGGCATGCTGAGCGGCCATCGCTTGCTCACGGGGAAACTTGCCCTCGGGGACATGGCCGGGCTCTTCATCGCGCTCGGGCTGATGCTCGACCCCATCCGAAAACTGGCCTCGGTCAATAACATGATCCAAACCAGCGTGGCCAGCGCGGAGCGCGTCTTCGAGTTTATTGATCTGCGCCCGGACATCCTGGAAGCGCCGAATCCCGTCCAATTGCCGGGATTGCGCGACAGCATCCGCTTCGAGCAGGTCCATTTTTCCTATGACGGACAGCGGCCCGTGTTGAACGGCATTGATTTCGAGATTAAAAAAGGCGAACTGGTGGCGCTGGTGGGGCCCAGCGGGGCGGGAAAAAGCACCATCGTCAAGCTCATTCCGCGCTTTTACGACGTGAACCAGGGAGCCATCAAGATCGATGGCGTGGACATCCGGGCGGCCTCGTTCAAGAGTCTCCGGAACCTGCTCAGCATCGTGACGCAGGACACCATCCTTTTCGCGGAAAGCGTCCGCGACAATATTGCGTATGGGCAATCGCAGTTCAGCGATGAGCGGGTCCGGGCCGCGGCCGATGCCGCGCACGCCACGGAATTCATCGAGCAGATGCCACAGGGATTCAACACCGTCATCGGGGAATCCGGCTGCAATCTCTCCGGGGGACAGCGCCAGCGCCTGGCCATTGCCCGCGCGATCATCAAAGACCCGGCCATCCTCATTCTTGACGAAGCCACCTCCAGCCTCGATTCGGAGAGCGAACGCCACATCCAGCAAGCCCTCGACGCCTTTGTCACCGGCCGCACTGCCGTCGTGATTGCCCACCGGCTTTCCACCATCCGCCGCGCCGACCGTATTCTGGTGATTGACGGTGGACGCGTCGTGGAGCAAGGCCCCCACCAGGAATTACTCGCCCAAGGCGGCCTCTACACCCGCCTCTACGAAACCCAATTCGGCGCGCAGGAACCCAACGCGGAATCCACGGCTAAATAACACACTGCGTATTTCGACTGCTGTTCTCTGATTCCGTCCACCATGTCCATTATGTCCACTATGTCCAAATAACCCAGACCCCCATCCGAGCGCTGCAACCTGCCTATACACCTTGTGTAATAGTTGTGAAAGCACTATAGTAAAATTCTCGGAAAATCCATGGCGGATAAAACAGGAATATAAATATCATGGCATACCCTGGTGTGATGGACGATATCCGGTTGGCGGTGGCGCGGCAACGGCCCAAACGCCTTCCGGTGTTTATGTGCAGCGAGGAATTTGACGTTCGGATATGCGGCAGCCGTTATGATCGCTACAACCGCGATGCGAAAGAAATGGCGCGGGTGCAGATCGAGGCGGTCGAGCGGTTTGATTACGATTGGGCCTGGCTGCAAGTGGATGACTGTATCGAATTCGAAGGCTTGGGTGTGGAGGTGAGAGGGGAAGGTGACATCCTGCCCGCCACGTGCGGGTATCTCCCCGCCACGGAATCGTCTCTACATGCCCTGCGGGAACATGGCTACCGCGTCGAAAACCGAATGGGGGTGTTGTTGGACGCCATCAGTGCGGTGAAGGCGCATTTTGGAGATCGCGTATGCGTCACCGGGCGCACCGCCGCGCCGTTCAGTTCGGTTACGTTGGCCTTCGGGATGAATGAAACCCTGATGCTGCTCTATGAAAATCCGGAGTTCATAATCGAGGCGATGAAGTTTTTCGAGGAATACCAGCTTCGTTTCGGACTCGATCAAATCAACGCGGGCGCGGATGCGCTATGGTTCGGCGATTGTAATGCCTCGGGCCACCTGATAAGTCCGGATATTTACCGGACATTTGCAATGGAACCCGCGCACCGCGCGTCGGCGGGATATCAGGAAGCGGGCGGCATCGTGTTTTATCACGCCAGCGAAGAATTGCCCGCCATGATCGATCTTCAGGCCAACGCGGGATTTTCCATTCTTAGCGTAGGGCCGGGGATTACTCTGGAAGCGGCCCGCGAGATAGTCAATGGGCGCGTGTGCCTTTCGGGGAATGTCAATCCATTATCCGTATTGGAACGCGGCACACCCGAACAAGTCCGTGCGGAGGTGGAACGCATCGTGCATAACGTGAGCCGCCACGGCGGGCACGTCATGAACTCCGGGGAAATGGTCCCGCGCGACACCCCCGAGGAAAATGTGCGTGCTTTCATCGAGGGTGCCCGGCAAGCATGGTGTTGATTGGAGGCATTTGCGAAACGCCCTTCAAGGTGCCGGTTTGTCTATACTATGCCGCTAATTTGCTCCGTACACGATGTTTTTGTGAGAAAATGGGCGATTTCGCAATTGTCTGGATTGATTCGCGGGTGGGCGGGCGCTATAGTAGTTTTTCTGGGTCCGGGGTGTGCGGAACGGCCGCCCCATAATGCATGAGAGGAGAATGTATCATGTCGAAGCAGACTTCCCGCCGCGAATTTTTGAAATCCACGACCGCCGGGGCCGCCGTGGCCATGAGCGCGTTGAGCTACTCGAGGATCGCCGGAGCGAATGACCGCATCCGCATCGGCCAGATAGGCTGCGGCAGCCGGGGCCGGGACGCGCATATGGCCGGGGTTCACCCTTTCGACAAGGAACAGAACGTGGAATTCACGGCGGTGTGCGATCCGTGGCGGGTGGCGCGTGAAAAAGCGGCCGCGATGGCGAAGGACTGGTATGGGCGGGAACCGAAGATGTACTCGAGCTACCGGGACCTGCTGGCGGCCAATGAAGTGGACGCGGTGATGATTGCTTCGCCGGACCATGTGCACACGACGCATCTGGAAGCGGCGGCGAAAGCGAAGAAAGACGTTTATTGCGAAAAGCCGCTTTCCATGGACCTGGAGAGTTTGAAGACCTCGTGCGACGCCTGCAAGGAGAACGGGGTGGTGGTGCAAATCGGCACGCAGTTGCGCAGCATGAACAGCATGACGGGCTGCCGGGAATTGTACAAAACGGGCGTTCTGGGGAAAGTGGGGCGTATTGAACAAAACCGCAACGGAAACCGCCCTTATTGGTACGCGTATATGAAGGAAGCCAAGGAAGAAGACGTGGACTGGAAGGAGTTCCTGGCGGACCGGCCCATGCGCCCCTTTGATCCGGTGCTCTTCACGGGCTGGTATGGCTACCGGGAATTTTCGGACGGCCCCGTGCCGGGCTTTGCCAGCCATTACCTCGATCTGATTCATTACATCACGGGCGCGCAATTCCCCATCAGTTCGGTATGCCAGGGCGGCACCTTTATTTTTAACGACGAACACAAGTTCACCTGCCCCGATCACGTGCAGGCCACCTGGATTTATCCGGAAGGCTTCATGGTGCACTACTCGACTTATTTCGGCAGCGGCGCGGGATGCAGCTTCAAAATGATCGGCGAAAACGCCATGATGGATTTGCAGGACTGGTCGAATCCGTTCATTACGGCGGAAGGCGCGGGCCAGCCGGATGGCCGCGTGAAGGAAAAGAAGCCGGTGGAGCATGTGGAGACCACGAATCACATGCTTAATTGGCTGCAATGCCTGCGGACGCGCCAGACCCCGAATGCCTCGATTGACGCGGGATATCAACATGCGGTGGCGGCGATCATGGCGGTCAAGGCATACGACACCGGCCACCGGCAGGTGTATGACGCCGTGAAACGCGAAATCAAGGAGGGGTAATCATGCGCGCGCACATCAGCCGGAGGACTTTTTTGCAGGCCGGGACGGCGGCGGTGGCGGCCTGTGCCATGCGGAGTGACGCGCAAACCGCCGCGCCCTCTCCGGGGTGGCAAATTGGCTGTTACACCCGGCCCTGGAGCAATTTTGACTACCAAACGGCCTTGGATGCCATTGCGGAGGCGGGATTCACGTATGCGGGATTGATGACCACCAAATCGGCCAATAATCTCGTGATTTCCGTGACGACCACGGTGGATGAGGCGAGAACAATCGGCGAGGAGTGCAAAAAGCGCGGCCTGACGGTGCCGTCCGTGTATGGCGGTGACATCCCGGCGGCGGAATCCATCGAAGCGGGCATCAAAGGGATGCATCAACTCATTGACAATTGCGTTGCGGCGGGCATCGCGAACCTGATGATGGGCGGCGTGGGCGATGAGAAACTCCATGATCCGTATTACACCGCCATCCGGGAGAGTTGTCCGTATGCGGCGGAGAAAGGCGTCGGGATAAGCGTCAAGCCGCATGGAGGCTCGAATTCCACCGGCCCGCAATGCCGGAAGATTATTGATTTTGTGGGACACAAGAATTTCCGGTTGTGGTATGACCCCGGCAACATTTTCTATTACTCGGACGGCAAGCTGGACCCGGTGGACGATGCCGCCACGGTGGACGGACTGGTGGCGGGCATGTCCGTGAAGGATTTTCAATTGCCCAAGGAAGTGCTGTTGACCCCGGGGACGGGGAAGGTGGATTTTCCGAAAGTGATGGCGCGCCTCAAGCAGGGCGGTTTTACACGCGGCCCGTTAATCATCGAATGCCTCAAGCCCGGCGGCTTGCCCAGTCTGCTGGAAGAGGCGAAAAAGGCAAAGAAATTTGTTGAGCAGTTGGTTGCGTGACACCCCCCTGTGGTGATGGCGGGATACTTTTGTCATTGCTTCGTTCCTCTCAACGAGAATGAGGGGATAACGACAAACAGGATAGGACGGGTTTCGCTTCGCGGCGCCCGCCGTGCATGTTTTCTGTGTGAATGGCGGCGGAGGATCACTCAGGCACGAAGCGGGTGATGTTGAGGATGTTGTCTTTTGGGGTCTCTGCGAAGACGGCGCGGACGCGCATGCCGATGTGGGCGTTTTTCAGGTCGCCGCAGTCGAGCAGGTGGGCGATGGAACTGTCGGCGCCATCGAGTTTGATGAGCGCGAGGACGTAGGGCGGCTCTTGCGGCTGATAGGGTTCGTCGTACCGGACAATGGTGAAGTTGGTGACGGTTCCGGTGGGTTCCACCTGGACCCAGTGTTCGGTGAGGGGGGTGAAACAGCGTTCGCAGGTTTGCCGTGGGGGCACCCAGGTCATGTTGCAGTGGTCACAATGCACCCCGAGAATTTTCTGTTCGTCGCGGAGGGCGACGATCCATTTGCTCCCGGCGGCCCCGGCAAAATATTGATAAGGAAGCGCCATTTTGCCTTCGATGACAAATGCAGGGGATGTTTGTTCGTTCATGATTCTGCTCCCTCGATGATTTCAAATCCTTCGATGTCTTCGGTGGTGCCGTGCCGTTCCTCGGCGAACTTCACGCGCACCCGGAGGCCGCGTTTTACCTTGCGGATATCGTCCACGATGAGCAGATGCCAAAGGGGGGCGTCGCCCTGGGTTCCGTCAAGGTCCACCCAGCACTCGACATAAGGCACCTGCCGCGTCTCGCCCGACAAGGGATCGGGACTGGCATAGAAGATGATATCGTAATCACGCACGCTTCCCACCGGCGGGAGTTCTTCCCATTCCGTAGCCTCGACATGGCACAGGGCGCACACTTCGCGCGGAGGCAGTTGGTGCCGCCCGCATTTCGGGCATTTGTTGGCCATGATCCGTTTGTGGTCGCGCAATTCCTGCAGGAAGCGGCCCATGACCGGTCCCGTCGCGAACCGCTGCGGCACCGACAGGGTCTGCCGCGATACGATCAATTCCTGTTCTTTCTGTTCGTTGCTCATGCCATTTCGCTCCCTATTCGGGTTTTTCTTTGGAAAGCAGCATCAGGACCGTCCACAGCGTGCCGCCGAAGCCGGAGGCCAACGCGCGGCGGACGTTTCGGGGTATCTGGTGTTCACCGGCGGTTCCGCGAATCTGCATGGCGGCCTCGGCCACGCGCACGAGGGCGGTGGCCCCGATGGGATTGCTGGCAATGACGCCGCCGGAGGGGTTGACGGGGAACTCGCCTTCGATGGTGATGTCGTCGTTTTCAATCATCTTCAGGGCCTCATCGCCGTCGAGCAGCAGAAAGTCGCGCAGCCAATCGACACCCCACCATGCGGAGGGATCGTACATCTCGAACATATCAATTTCCTGTCGCGGGTTCGTGATGCCGGTGCGCGCGAAAAGTTTTTCGGCGGCAACCCGCTGGGTGCTTTTCTGCGACCCGAAGATCATGGTTTCTTCCCGGTGGACGGTTTCGTGGTCCACGATCCACGCGGGATTGGCCTTTAACGCGGCCACCTTTTCTTCGGAGGCGAACACCACCGCGCATGCCCCGTCGCTTTGGGAGCACATGTGGATCATGCGCAATTCCCCGGCCAAGGGCGGCGAATTATCGGCGGTTTCCTTGATGTATTGCCGTTCCAGGCGCAGGCGGCGGTGCGCCTTGCTGTTGCGCATGGCGTGTTCGTCCATGATGGTGCGGTATTTCATGGCGGCGATTTTGGCGCGTTCTTCACCAAACTCATCGATGACTTTCTGCGCGCCGATGCCGGTGAGCGCGCCGGTTTGCAGGCTGCGGCCCCAGAGCGGGTCCGCCATGTTGGTGATGCCGCCGGTGGTGTGCCCTTCCTGCAACTTCTCAAATCCAATGGCGAGCACGATGTCATGGAGGCCAGCGGCGACCAGATTATCGGCGGCGCAGGCCAGCGTGGCGCCGGTGGTTCCGCCGGTGGTGAGCCGCACCCCGGATTTTCCCCATGCGCCGTCGCTCAGCACGTGCCACATGTCCGGTTGGTGAATCATTTCGAACAATTCCATGTTGCCATGGACCACGCAATCCACATCGCTTAGCGTGAGATTGGCGTCCTGCAAGGCTTCCACCACGGCCTCGTGGATCATTTCCGGTTGGTTGACGTCTTCCCGGTGGCTGGAGAACCTGGACATGCCGCTGCCGATGATGGCCACGTTTCTGTTTTTGTGTTTCATTGCGCTGGTTACTCCTCGTTTTCCAACACCACAACGGTTTGACACTGTCCGGCGGGGCCTGTGGCGCCCTGGGCAACGGCCCGCTTGGCTCCCGGCACCTGGCGCGCCCCCGCTTCACCCCGCAATTGCAGGACCGCCTCCGCCACCCGCGCCATGCCGCCCAGCATCAACGGATTGCCCGTGATCATGCCGCCGGAACGATTGACATGCTGATGGTCCGGGCCGCCATCGAACAGCCATTGCTTGCCGTGGCCCAGCCGGTACAGCCCAAGGCCTTCCGCGTACTGCGGCAATTGATGCACGTATTGATCGGCAATTTCGACCACATCGAACGCCGTTTGCGGGTCCTTTATTTTTGCCATGGTGTAGGCGCGTTGGGCGGCGCGTTCGAGGGCAAAGTTGCCGCCGAGATCGCGTTCACCGAGAAAGAAACCGTCATAACAATTGCCCAGTCCGGTGATCCAGACGGGTTTATCGGTGAATTCCCCGGCGCGTTCTTCACTGGCGAGGACCATGGCAATCGCCCCGTCGGACACCGGATACATGAAGGCGCCGCGGATGGGGTCGGCCACCATGGGCGAGGCCAGCACTTCCTCGCGCGTCACCGGGGCGGTTTCCTGCGCCACCGGATTTTTCGCCGCCCACTGCCGCGCGCGCACCACCAGATCGGCCAGTTGGATTTCCGTAATGCCCGAACGTTCCATATACGCACGGGCTTGCAGGGCGGCGGCACTCAGGTAGTCCAGCCCGGCCGGGCGTGTGAAGAACGGCTCGAAGGCCAGATGCGTCACCATGTTGCGGCTGGCCGGCTGCGACTCTTTGCAATGCCCGGCAAGCAGCACCACGTCATGGTGGCCGCTCAGAATGGTGGCCGCCGCGTAATAGACGCCCTGTGCGCCGTCCGCGGCCACTTTTTCCTCGCCGCCGTAATGCGCGCCCACGACGTCGGTGATGGCCCCATCCGAGATGGTGCGCGCGTCGAACAGATCGTCCGAAACCGTAACCGCCCCCTGGATGCCCGTTTCACCGAAATCGAGGCCGGTCTGCTCGCGAACGCGCTTGACCACTTCCCAGAGCAGCCCTTGGAAACGCACGTTTTCTTTGTTTGGTTCGAACTTGGTCTGTGCCACGGCACAGATCGCCACTCGGTTAGCCACTGCCGTTACCTCCACGGTTGGACCATGCGGACTGATGCGCCGTGCCGTTGCAATGAATGCGGGCCTGGCCGCCCCGCACGGCGCGAATGATGGCATCCTTATCCTTTTCACATTCCACTTCAATCCAGGCGCGCCCGCATCCTTCCCGTGTGTGGGAATCGTCGGACGCCACTTTGGGATGCGGAATCGCCTCAATGTCATATTCCGGCGTGTAGAAACCCTTGAGCGTGACCTCCACCGCGTCAATCGCAATGGTCTGTTCCACTTCCGCCAGCCGTTCCATGGTTTGTGGCACGGTGAAATCGTATTCGGCGGGGTGATTGAAAATGCGGAGGGTTTCCCGGTCGCCGGAAATTTCATTCACGTGGACATAGCCCCGGGCGAAAACAGTGCGTTCGATTCCCTTAAACACCAACATGCCCTCGAATTGCTCGGGGAGTTCGCCATAGGCGTTGGGTTTCATGAGGAAGTCGTGATCGGTCAAGGCCGCGAAATCAAAGCCCAAGTCGCGGTAGACGCGCAACGCCTCCTCCGGGGTGAGTGCGCCGTCGGAACAGGTGGTGTGGATGTGCAACGCGCCTTTTAGCATGACACTTCCGTACTCCTCGGCCGGGGGCGCGTCATACGGCATCGCGCCCCAGAATTTCGCGCGCGATGATCAGCCGCTGGATTTCCGAGGTGCCGCCGCCGATGGTGCCCATGCGCGTGTCGCGCAGGATGCGTTCCACTTCATATTCCCGCATGTAGCCATAACCGCCCAGAATCTGCACGGCCTCGGACGCGGCGCGCACGGCCGTTTCGGAGGCGAACAGTTTCGCGTGGGAGGCCTCGGCGGAACAGCGGCGCCCTTCGCCGTACAGGGCCGCCGCCTTCATGGTCAGGCACCGCGCGGCCTCGATTTCCATGCTCATGTTCGCCAGTTTTTCCAGGATCATCTCGAACATAATGATGGGCTGCCCGAACTGTTTCCGTTCCTTGGCATAGGCCAGCGCCCGCTCGAAGGCCGCGCGCGCCGCACCGACCGCCAGCGCCGCGCCCACAATGCGCTCGACGACCAAGCCGCCCATCAGGATGCCCATGGCCTTGTTTTCCCCGCGCACGATGTTTTCCGCCGGTACGCGGCATTGATCGAAAAAAACCTCGGCGGTGGGGGATCCATGCATGCCCATCTTGTGGAACGGTTGACCCACCGACAGTCCCGGGAAACTCCGTTCCACAATAAACTGGCTGATGCTGTTCGCGTCCGAATTTTTCATTTTGGCATAAACCAGAAATGTATCCGCGACCGTTGCATTCGTAATAAACGTCTTGCTGCCATTCAGTACGTATACATCGCCCTGACGCTCGGCGGTCGTCTGGATGGATAGAACATCCGAGCCCGCTTCGGGTTCGGTCATGGCGATGGCGCCGATCTTTTTCCCGGAGGCCAGATCAGGCAAGTACGTTTCTTTTTGTTGTTCCGAACCGTTGCAGGAAAGATTGTGCGCGCACAACACCGCGTGCGCGAAATAAGAGAGCGCCGTCGATCCGCAGGCATACGCGATCTCTTCCACCGCAACGCAACAGGTTTCAACATCCTGACCGGCGCCGCCGTAGGCTTCCGGGATTAACAATCCCAGCAAGCCGAGTTCGCCCATTTTGATAAAGGTCTCGGCGGGAAAACGCGATTCGCGATCAATCTCGATGGCAATGGGCGCAATCTCGTTTTTGGCGAACTTGCGCACCATCTCCTGAATGGCCAACTGCTCTTCGCTTAACCGAAAATCCATGATTCGTCACCCCGGGTAAGGCGTCACTGTATCACGGGTTTTTTCGTAATGCAATACCCTAACTCAAAGAATTCCATGATACATGGAATACCCGGATGCATAAGAAAATATGCCTCTTCGTTAGAATTTATGGGTCACCTCCGGCTCCGGGAGATGTCCAAGT
>CAYYRW010000031.1:0-82446 GCA_964474205.1 uncultured Nitrospirales bacterium
GCCTATCCGAACTCCTTCGAGTCGTTCAATTCTACAACAGCGATGGCTTCCATTGTGAAACCGGAACAGAAGATGGTTATGCCCCCGGCTCCGGTGATAAGCCCTGTTGTCCTCACAGCAGCGATTACAATCCCCAAGACTGGCACATCAACATCTCTGAACTCCTGCGCCTCATCCAATTCTACAATTCCCCCGGGTATCGATATTGTCCAGAAGAAGACTCCGAAGATGGATTTTGCCCCGGTCCGTAGGGTGCGCCGTGCGCACCGTTCTTCTACAAGATATATTGTGCCCAGGTGGCGTTGATAAAACGTAGTGTGTCTGAGAAAGCTAAACAGTCGCGTAGCGACGTCTGAAAATTGCCCAGGACGATCAAGTCCTGGGAAAAAAGTTGAATAAAAAGGCAGAGTCCCATAGGGACGATTGAATTCAATCTGTATAATTAAAACGGAGCTTTCAGCGGTCAGCTATCAGCGGTCAGCAAAGACACCAAGGACATCAATGACATCAAGGGCGAATGGGATCGATGAAAACTATAAAAATGCATCGGAATCCTCCTTGCACTTTAACGCTGAAAATAGTATCTCATACTTTTGGGTCTTGGGGAACTATTTTGGAAACATGCCAATTTTTGGACAAATGCCCTATTCTTGGGAACGAGGTGTTTATCTAAAAGTTCTTGAAAGGGTTTTAGGGAAAACTTCTTTCAAGAAGTTTTTCCTAATGGATTAAAGCAAAAAGTTTACATATTTCGGGGTGGTATAGTATTCAATGCCTTCCGAGCCGCCTTCGCGGCCGAAGCCGGATTTTTTCACGCCGCCGAAGGGCGCTTCCGCCGTGGCAATGACCAGGTTGTTCACGCCGATCATGCCGGCCTCGATGCCTTCCGCCGCCAGGAAGGCCGTGCGCGTGTTTTGGGTGAAAATATACCCCGCGAGACCGAATTCCGTGGCGTTGGCCTGGGCGAGGCCGTCCGCAAGATCGGTAAAGGGCGCAATGGGCGCAACGGGACAAAACGGCTCTTCGTGCATGATGCTCATGCTTTGATTTACGTTGCTTAACACCGTTGGCTGGAAGAAGAATCCCTTGGGGAATTGTTCGGCGCGGCGTCCGCCGCACTCGAGTTTCGCGCCTTTTTGCACGGCATCCTGCACAAAGGATTCCGTGGCGTCGAAACGGCGTTTGTTGGCGAGCGGCCCGACGTCGGTTTGCGAGTCCATGCCATTGCCGATGCGCAGGGATTTCGCCACTTCGACAAATTTCTTGACGAAGCGGTCACAGACGGATTCCTGCACAAAGAACCGGCTTGCGGATATGCAGACCTGCCCCATGTTCCGGAATTTGCCCCGCGCACAGATTTCCGCCGCCTTTTCCACGTCGGCGTCCTCGAAAACCAGCACGGGGGAATGTCCGCCGAGTTCCATGGTGCAGGGCTTGAGGCCTTCCGCACAGAGATGCAGCAATTCCTGTCCCACGGGCACGGAACCGGTGAGGGTGACTTTCCGAATGACGTTCGAGGCGATGAGATAGGGGGTAATGAAACTGGAACTGCCGGTGACGACATTCACCACGCCCGCAGGAATCCCCGCGTCGTGACAGGCTTGGGCGATGCACAGCATGGTGCGCGGCGCTTCCGAGGCGGGTTTCACAATGACGGAGCATCCCGCCGCCACCGCCGGGGCGACTTTGCGCGCGGGCAACAGCGCGGGGAAATTCCAAGGGCTGAAGGCTGCCACGGGTCCAATCGGTTCCCGCCACACCAGGATGCGTTGGGCGCGGGAATGCGCGTCCACGGTGCGCCCGTAGATATGGCGCGCCTCGTCTGCATACCAGTCAAACTGATCCGCCGCCGCATTCGTTTCCCCCTTGGCTTCCGCCAGCGGCTTGCCCTGTTCCTCCGTCATGACCGCCGCGATAACGTCCAGGCGTTCACGCATGAGCGACGCCACCCGCCGCAATGCCGCGCTGCGTGTCCAGGCATCCACCTCGCGCCAGGTACGCCAGGCGCGATCCGCCGCCGCCAACGCGCGGTCCAAATCCGCCGCCGAGGCCTTCGGCACCCGGTCCACCACCTCTTCCGTGGCAGGATTAATAAGGTCCAGCGTCCCGCCGTCCGAGGCACCGGTCCAAGTTCCGTCAATATACATCAAATTCGGTGCTTTTATATCACCCATCGCGAATTCCTCCGAAAGCGTTAAATTGCCCCCACTTCCCCGGACTTATGCGGACGCCCCCCCACTCTCGCCCGCTGTCCGGTCCGAATCCGCCTCATGCCGGGCATTGCTTTTTTCCTGCTTACGCGCCTGTTTCTCCGCCTTCTTCTTCTGCTTCGCCAACTCTTTCTGCCGCTTCTCGTATCCGTAATTTGGCTTTGCCATCCTATCACTTCTTTTCTAGGCCCGGAAGACCGTGCCTGTATAGGAACCATTTGTTGAATCTCAGGAATACCGGCCCGCCGCCCCGGAAGGCCCCTGACATAAATACACCATACCATGAACAGCCCATCAATGCCTAATATCAGGTAATCAACCGCCTACTCCTGCCCGCCCCGGCTAATGTATTTGTGTAATACGCTGGAGATCAGGGTCTGGCAGGGCAAACCTTCCTCGGCGGCTTTTTTCTGAAAGCGCAGCAGATCCCGTTCCGTCATGCGGATATTCACACGTTTGTTTTTGCGCAGAGTGGCCCTTGCGGCGTTTTCGTAGCGGTTCTTCTCTTTGACAAGGCCGTGTACAGAACGCCACTCGCCGCGCTCGACGGAATCCAGGATCGCCTTCTCTTCTTTCGTTAGCTTCATGGGTATTCGCCTTCACCTATTTATTACCGTATACATATTGTCTTCTCCTGATTTCATGAGTTCAAGATTTCCTCTCTTTTGGCCTTGTAAACGGACCCGGGATTCCCTCAGTAACTTGAGCGGAATAGGGATTTGGTGGTATGACCTTACTTTCCCTGTTCGTGATCCGATGCACATATGAAAGGAACCAGGCATGAAAATGGGAATGACACGTCTCCTCGGAAAATTCGACACCGTGAAAATGGCTCTTGGAATGGCATTCGTCTTTGGCGGCGCGGCCATGTTTTTTTGCGGGGGTGCCGCCTGTGCGCAAGAAGGGGCCGGCCCGGAACTCGCAACGGAATTCGCCCATCCCGGCCCGGAATTCCGCGGGATGCCGTTCTGGAGCTGGAACGGGGCGTTGAAGGAGGAGGAATTGCTCCGTCAGATCAACGTGCTCAAGGACATGGGCATGGGCGGGTATTTCATGCATTCGCGCACAGGCCTCGCCACGGAATACCTGGGTGAGGAATGGTTCCGCCTCATTAACGTGTGCGCGGATGAAGGCGCGCGGCTCGGCATGGAAGCGTGGCTCTATGACGAGGATCGCTGGCCCAGCGGCACGGCGGGGGGCCTAGTCACCGCCAACCCGAAATTCCGCCAGAAATTCATGAGCCTGAATACGGTATCCCCCGGTGATTTCACGTGGAATGATGCCATCGTGGCCGCATTCGCATGCACGCTCGACAAGACCAGCTACACGGAATGCCAGCGGCTTGACCGCGCCTTGAAAGTTAATGCAAAAGATTTGGCGGGAAAAACCATCCTGGTGTTCACCATCGAAGACGCCGCGCCCTCGTCGTTTTTCAACGGCAATACGGAAGTGGACCGGCTCAGCCGCGAGGCCACCGATTATTTCATCCAATTAACACACGAAAAATACCGTGAAAAATGCGGCGCGCGCCTGGGCACGTCCATCCCCGGCATATTCACGGACGAACCGCACCGCGGCCCGGTCTTCACGGGCTTCGGCCTGGACAATCCGAACTGCAACCGCATGACGCCCTGGACGGAGCGCCTGCCGGAAGAGTTCCAGAAGCGGTTCGGCTACAACATCATCGAACGCCTGCCGGAATTGTTCCTCAAGAAAGACGGGCAGGCCATCGCGCAAGTGAAATGGCACTACATGGAACTGCTCCAGCAGTTGTTCCTGGAGAACTGGTGCAAACCCTTCCGCGAATGGTGTGACAAGAACAACATGCTGTTCACCGGACACTTCCTGCACGAAGATTCCTTCACGTGCCAGGCGGCGGTGCATGGCTCGCTGATGCGGGCCTATGAATATCAACAGTATCCCGGCGTGGACGTACTCACCGAAGGCAACCGGAATTATTGGATCGTGAAGCAGCTATCGAGCGCCGCGCGGCAACTCGGCCAGAAAAGACTGCTGAGCGAGTTGTACGGCTGCACCGGTTGGCAGTTCAATTTCCAATCCCACAAGGCGGTGGGCGACTGGCAGGCGCTGTTCGGCATCAACCTGCGCTGCCAACATCTTTCCTGGTACACCATGGCGGGCGAGGCCAAGCGCGATTATCCCGCCAGCATCTTCTTCCAGAGCGGCTGGTGGAAGGACTACCACTTTGTGGAAGATTACTACGCCCGGATGAACCTCCTCCTCGCACAGGGGCGTCCCGTGTGCGATGTGCTCGTGTTGAACCCCGTTGAGAGCGTGTGGTGCCAGGTGGGGATCGGCTGGGCGGAAGACCTCTCCCCCAAGACCAAAGAAATTCAGGAACTGGAAAAGGCGTACAGCGACTTTTTCTTCTGGCTCGCCGGGTCCCACGTTGATTTTGATTATGGCGATGAAGAAATGTTCGCGCGGCTCTGCAAGGTGGACGCCGTGGACGGCCACCCCATCCTGCGGTTTGGCAAGGCCGAATACCGGGCCGCTATTGTTCCCCGCATGACCACCATCCGCGCCACCAGTCTTGCGCTGCTCGACGAATTCCGCAAGGCCGGAGGCCAAGTCGTGTTTGTGGGCGAACCGCCCGCCTATGTGGACGCCGTAAAATCCGCCGCCGCCGCCGAATTGGCGGGGCAGGCCACGCATGTGCCGTGGGAACGGGATGCGCTTACCGACGCCATTAAGGGAACATTACAGATGCCGGTGGAAATCGTGGATGCCTCCGGCGCGCCGGCGGAGAAGATTTTCTGCCAATTGCGCGACGACAACGGAACCAAAATCCTGGCGGCCATCAATACCAGCACCGATCAATGGCAGCGCGGCCTGACAGTGCGTGTCAAGACCCGTGGCGCCGTATCGGAGTGGAATTGCCTCACCGGCGAACGCTTCGCCCTGCCTGCACGGGACACCAACGGATGGACGGAATTCTCCGCCGATTTCGCCCCAAGCGGCGAACACCTTTATCGGTTGACCCCCACGCCGGTTCCCAACCTGCCGCGGCAACCGAAATACAAAGAAGTCAAGCACCAAGTCTGTACCGGCCCCTTCTCGTACACACTTGACGAACCCAACGTCTGCGTGCTCGATCTCGCGGATTTCCAGATTAATGATCAACCGGTTCAAACCGAGACGGAAATCCTGAAGATTGATCAGGCGGTCCGAAGGGCCTTCAACCTCCCCCTGCGCGGCGGCGAAATGGTTCAACCGTGGTATAGCAAGAAATTCTCCCCCGCGCCGGAAGTCAAGGGAAAAGTGCGCATGGTGTTCCCATTCCAGGTAGAAACCATGCCCGCCGACGCCGTGCAACTGGCCCTCGAAGAACCCGGCAATTTCAGCATTGTCCTGAACGGCCACCCACTCCCCAACACCCCAACCGGATGGTGGGTGGACCCCGCGATTCACACCTTGGATATACCATTGGATTTCTTTGTACAAGGCAATAACCAGATCGAACTCACCACGCAATTCCGGCAGGATATGAATCTCGAAGCCCTGTATTTGCTCGGACAGTTCGGCGTACGCCTCGACAAGACGCAAAAGACCTTGATCCCGCTTCCCAGCCAGCTTGCCGTGGGCGATCTCGCCCCCCAAGGCCTGCCGTTCTATAGCGGAACCGTGACCTACCGCCTCCCGGTGGCCCAGACACTTGACGGCGGGCTATCCGCGTTTCTTGTGACCCCGAAATTCGAAGCCGCCTGCATCAAGCCCGCCCCGGATAAAATCATCCCCTGGCCCCCCTATGAAGCCGATATCACCCAGGAAATCCAACAAGGCGGAGAGCTTGAAGTGCAGGCCGTCCTGACCCGCCGCAACACCTTCGGCCCCCTTCACCAAGTGCCCCTGCGCGCGGGCGGGTACGGTCCCGGCAATTGGACGACCGAGGGAAAAGGATGGTCGCAGAATTACCAGCTCTATCCGGCGGGCTTGCTCGAACCACCCGTTATTTCCATTCGCGCATCGGATGGCGCCTGATTGTCCCAGACACACACCCTGTAAATAATTTGATTTATTTCACGGCCATCATGGCACGGAACAGAGTTTCTACTTTGGCTGCATGAGGTTGTTCCAGACATAGTCGCCAATCTGCTGACCCATCGCGCTGCCCGTAGTGTAACTGAAGCGGAAATGGATGCCGCCATAAATGCGGCTCAGCCCCGCTTCTTCCGCCACCTGCGAAAAACTGGTGTACTGCCGGGTCATTCCGGCATCCATGAACGAAACCAATGTAACATCCGCGGCATCATCTCCAAAGAACGAGGCAAGTATGGCCGCGGCGGCCTTGGTCAACGTGCTGTGGGTCGAAACGTATTCCGGGTGGGCCGGCGTGACAATATAGGGTTCCCAGGCAACATCCGCCAACGTCGCGGCATTGCCATCATTATCCGCTTCCCGGATGGCCGTGACGGGCCGCCAGAACGCGTAGGCATATTTGCAGTCAATACCCGCGATGGCGGCGTCCACCAAGGCCACATTCACAAGTGCAAACAAACGTGCATTTTCATATAGGGTATTTTCATGCGCGGCGGCGGCCTGTTGCGCCACCTGATTCATCCGTCCCGCCTCGCCAATGGTTCCCGGCATACCCACCCAGAAATTCGCAACCATGCCCTGGTCCATGGTGCGGCTGGTGGAGTTTTTGTCTCCCACGGTCTTCGTCTCTTCAAACGCCAGTGCATATTCCGCCGAATCCAAGGCGGGAGGGGGACCGGGCCGGAATTGATGTCTGGATGTCAGGGCAAAGGGGAGCATATGGATCCAATGATAAAACATGCCGGACGAGTACGCGGGGGGCGTAGGCCGCCATTCACCGGGATCGGTTCCCCCCATGAAAGGGTCCATCGGCATTTGCATGGCATCACTGCTCCGCCATTGAAGAAATGCATTGGCGGCCTGCTGTCCCAATGCAATGCCGGCGGTTTTCCCGGCGCCCTCCGGGACGGCATCAAGAGATGCCGCCAATTGAGCATCAAAAGCCTCTGTTTTGCCGGGGAAGAGTCCCGTGAGAACATCATGCGCGGCTTGTGCCGCCGCCGCTTCTTTGGAGGTGTTCCCCGAAGGGGTTAGGTTGACCCGGTACGCTTCACCCTTGTTTTCAACAGCGTTCACGGCATCGTACATGGCGCCATGCATCATGGCCAATCCACGCGCGGCCTGCGGCGGCATCCATTGCGCGGCGGCCACTGCTTGAAGCGCCACATTATTCCAGGTCACAACATCATTTTCACTTACGGTAATGTGGTTAATTTCCGTATGCGTGCTGGCGCCGGCGCCGCTTGTGACGGTGACCGAAACCGTATAGGTTCCCGGGTCGGCATAGGTGTGGTCTGGATTCTGAACCGCTGCGGTTGCACCGTCGCCAAAATCCCATAGCCAGGATGTGATTAACGATGAACCGGGCAGTGACACATCCGTAAATTGAACGGGCAATGCCGCCTGACCCCATGTGGGCGTGGCGACAAATGCCGCAACCGGAGCGGTGGGAGACGGGCATCCTGTCAAAACAAACAAAAGCGCCATGACACATATACTGAGTTGAAATCCTCGACCCATAATTGATCCTCCCTTGCAGTGGTGGTGATTGCCGCGCCCTGGCGTAGTTGATCTATACACCTTCAATTGAATACCGCTTTCACACACTTATTAAACATCGCGGAGGGCATTGCCATTCCCAAAACGAATTTGAACAAAAAATGGTCTCTTTTTGCTGCTTCCTGAATTGCGCTACCCCCTCCTGGCATAAATCTCATTTTCCGCGCTATTGCCCTGAAAAATGGCCGGATTACGAGGCAATCGCGTCAACAACGGCATGAAACTTCCAAAAAACCAGCAGGACTTCCTGGAATTATCCGTATTTTTCTCTGATGCCGTATTCCGATTTTCAGGCTTAAATCTAGGTGTATTTGCTCAATGGAAGCTGGGACCATTGAGGAAAGATGAAAGGATGTGGCTTATGCGTCTACGGAGAAACGAACTGACAACCAGCGTACAGGGGTGTATTCACAACAAGGTTTTCATGGCCGTTCTGGCGGGCCTGTTGCTTTTCTCGGCACAGGCCTCTTGGGCCGCCTGGCCCTTTTATGGTTCACTGAAGGTAACGATTCAGCCTTCCAGCGTAGTGGCCGCCGGCGCGCAATGGCGCGTGGATGGCGGGACATGGCGTAACAGCGGAACCACCGTGTCGAATTTGGCATTAGGCACCCACACCGTCTCCTACAAAATTGTGGGTGGGTGGACAATCCCCGCTCCTCAAACCATTAAAGTCAACTTATGGCAAACCACCGCGGTTACAGGCACCTACACCCTATATGTTTCAACAGGTTCCTTGACCGTCTCTCTTCAGCCGGTGGCCGCCGTGGCGGCGGGCGCGCAATGGCAGGTGGACGGCGGGGCGATGCAAAACAGCGGCGCCACCGTGACAGGATTGGCCGCCGGGAGCCACACCGTGGCCTTCAAGACCATCAGTGGCTACACCACACCGGCCAGCCAGACGGTCACTATTAACGCCAATGCAACGACCACCGCTACGGGCACCTACACGGCAATCGTGCAGACGGGTTCGTTAACTGTCACGCTTCTTCCGACAGAAGCGATAACCGCAGGTGCGCAGTGGCAAGTCGATGGCGGCACAATGCAAAACAGCGGTGCCACCGTAACCGGATTATCTGCCGGCAGTCACACCGTGGCTTTCAAGGCCATAGCCAATTGGACCACCCCTGCGAGTCAGCAAGTCACCGTCACGGCAGGCCAAACGGCTACCGCGAGCGCCACGTACACCCAGGTCTTGAATACCAGCCATTACGGCCGCTTTTCCACGTATGAAGGCAGCAAAACCTGCCGCACGTGCCATCCTCAGGAAACGTTGGATACACATGCCTCCCTCCATTACCAATTCAAGGGGGAAACTCCGTACGTAACCAACATGACCGAAGGGGGAAAGCTGGGCGGCATCAATGATTTTTGCACCTATCCGGACATCAGTTGGATAGGCCAACTGACCAACCTTCAGGGGGTGAAAGTGGACGGCGGGTGTGCGCAATGCCACGTGGGCATGGGCGATAAACCCCTTCCGGACCCGACCAGCGCACAGTTGGACAATATCGACTGCCTGATGTGCCACTCGGAAAACTACAAGCGCAAAGTGGCGCTGGTGGATGCCAAGCTGAAATTTGTGCCGGCCCTGGAGAAGATGACCGTCAGCCTGCTGGAAGCCATCACGGACATTGAGCTTCCGGGCAGGGGAGAATGCCTCAACTGCCACGCATACGCGGGCGGCGGCAACAACAACAAGCGCGGTGATCTGGAAGAGGCCCACCGCAATCCCACCAGCGCGGCCTTTGACGTTCATATGGCTCCGCCGGAAGCGGGGGGCGCGGGACTGGTGTGCATTGACTGCCACACCGTGCAGAATCACCGCATTGCAGGACGCGGCGTTGATATGCGCGCGACGGATTTGGATGTCGCGGTCAACTGCACCAAATGCCATGCTTCTTCCCCGCATGATTCCGCGGATTTGAACAAACACATCAAGCGCGTCAACTGCACCGTGTGCCATATTCCCGCCTATGCCCGGGGCAACTCGACGGACATGCTGCGCGATTTCAGCCAGCCCGCCGAAATTGACGTCAAGAAACAGTTGTACGAACCCCACATCGACCGCGAAGCCAATGTGATCCCCGACTATGGGTTCTTCAATGGCACCTCCTACATCTACAACTTCATGGACCCGGCCATTCCGAACGAAGCGGGATATGTCACCATGGCCGCGCCGTGGGGCAATGTCACCGAGCCGGGCGCGAAGATTCATGCCTTCAAGCATCACACGGCGGTTCAAGGGCGGGACGTGGACACCAAGGCCATTCTTCCGGTCAAAGCGGGCATCCTGTTCCAGACCGGCGATGTGGACCGAGCCCTCCGCCAGGGCGCCGCGGATGTTGGCCTGCCGCTGGCCCACGGATATGATTTCGTTCCAACAGAGCGTTTCATGGGCCTGTATCATGAAGTGGCGCCGAGTTCGCAGGCACTCCAGTGTAACAATTGCCATAACGGCGGCACGCGGATGGACTTCGATGCGCTGGGGTATACGCCCAAGACCACCCGCAACAACAAGCCCCTGTGCGCCAGTTGCCACAAAGACCAATCCGGCGAATGGCCGCCGAGCGAACTCTTCACCAAAGTTCACAAAAAACATGTCACGGACAAGAGGATCAACTGCATCGAATGCCACACTTTCGCCAACTGATCCCCATTCAAATCGCCTGCATCCGGCGGTCAATGTGCCGCCGGATGCCTTCCGCTAATAAACGTTTTAAGCCGTTTTCCCCAACCATTCAATAGCCCGGCCGGACCACCGGTTACAGTGCCACGTCCCCCAGATAATACGCGTGATATTGGGCGTTGACGAGGCGATCCGCAAGACGCTTGTCCGCCGTGACAAGGGGGCCGTCAATCAACTCGGCCGTGGCCACATAACATGCGTCATAAACGGATATGGAAAGGTCCAGCGCTATCGTCAAGGCGGTCTGCGTTACCATTGGGGTTGGGATGTGAACAAGACTCAATGCGTACAAGGCGGAAAGACTTTTGATCGCGTCCTTTTGCGGGTATCCATGCCGAACCACATATTTCCACAATACATTCGCGCATTCCGTAAAAAACAGATCCGGAACATACTCCCGGATTTCAGGAACATCCCCCATGGCCGCCAGAAGGGATTCAGCCGCGCCGGACAATTCTTCATTAACGAAGAGTTTGATGCCGACACTGGCATCCACAACACATTGGCTAAAATTCATCACCGATCACGATCTTCACGAAGCAAGCTGGCACTGCCGGGCACGCTTGCCGGAGGCATGAACCGCCGCCGCCGCAAATTGGAAAGAACCGACTTGAGATTGTTCCTTCGTTCTCGAATCTCGGCCGCCTGGGTTAGCAGCGCCACCACTTCGGCCGACAAGGATTGATTATTGGACGCGGCAAACCGGTTCAATTGCGCATAGAGATCCTCCGGAACATTTCGGACATGCAAGGTGGCCATGGGTACACTCCGTTTTCATCCTGTTGAAATCGTACCACACGTGGTTGCATAATGCAACCACACTGGCATAATGACGGTGTGGTGTCAACGATAGAGTGCCATTCCTATTCGTAATGTCCCCATGGAATAGGTGCGGCACCGGATGACATTCATACCGGGTGTGAGGCATATACCTGTACAGGATGAACCGTCCATGGATAATCAACCCGAAGGGGTGACAAGAAATATCGTGTTGGAAAATCGCGCCGGGAGTGAGTCAGGAAACATGCTGTCCGTGGTATTCACTCGCGGTTTCGCGTGGTGTGAAGTGTTTGTATTGCTCGGGCTCCATCTGTTTTGGGTGCTGTCCTCGAGTGGCCCGCTGAATGTGGATAATACCTGGGGAGGGATTCTGGCCCTTGCGCCGTTCGCGGTGATACTCCTCCTGGGGGCCGGTTCGCTTAATGCAACGATATGCAGCGCCTTGATCCGGCTTGAAGCCCCGTTCCACTGGATGGCATGCCTTCTGCAAACCGTTTTGCTCTTCCATGCGGTTTATCAAAACCCGTTTCATCCGATGCTGCCGCTTTCTGGGCCTTTGTATGTTTGGAATGTGGCCATGAGTTTTGTGTTGGCGGCGGACCTTTCGGTGCATCTGCGGGGCCGCGCGGCAGCGCGCAAATGCGCCGGTGGGCCGGCCACAGGACGAATTGCGCTGGGGGCGGTGGTAGTGTGGGGTGTGGTTATGGGGCTGGCGTCCGGCGCGGCATGGCTGGTCTTTTTTTGGACCGCCTCGATTGTGGCGCATGCGCTTATGGCTTTGTTCACCCTGCGTCAGCCCTGGGCCGAGATGTCTTCCGCGCAACCCCGGCGGCCGCTGTGGATGCGCGCCCTTCCGGCGATGGAGGGGTTTGCGTTGCTCGGCATGATTCTGTCGGTGCAAATCCACGGCCTGTATTGCGGCATACACACGGGAAATCTGGCGGAGAAATACCCGCTGTTTCTCGATCTCTTCCGCGCACCGGCGTTTTTTGCGGGGGCGGGTGTACTGTTGCTGGCGGCGCGGTTCCGTTTCAGGCTCCTTACGCATGCCGCATTGGCGGTTCTGCTCCTGGTTATTCCTGACGGCGCCTCCTGGCCCTTGTCGCTGGCGCTGGGGTATCTCATTCCCGCGCTCATGCGCGCCACCGCCCGGCAGTGTGGCTTTTCGTATGCCCTCTCCTGCCTAATCATGACCCTTGGGTGGATTCTTGGATTGGCGGGATTTGCATTCTCCGGATTGATTGTTCACTTCCAACAGGCGGGGGGTATGGAAAAAACCCTTGCGCGGGGAAGCACGTTTTTCTTTGTGGCATTCCTCGCCCTCTGGGGACTGGGCGCCATATTGGCAGGACGCGCGCACAAGCAGCGACAGGAAGCGGAAACCATTTCTTCTCCCCGGCCCGCCGGGATCGTCCTTTCCACCTTTGTTTTCTGCGTGGTTTTACTCCTGGCGGTGGTTCCCGCAGGTTTGCTCGTGTATAAGACCGCCTGGCCGCCGCGTTTCCTGGAACAACCCGCGAATCCGGTGCTGGATGCGCCAATGGCGGTGTGTCATGCAGGCTATTCCGAGTCCGAAGAAGAATACAAGCTCCTGGATGATCTGGGGGTGCAGGCGCTTCGCGCGGATTTCCACTGGAGCGGCACACAGCCGGCGCCGGACCAATGGAACCTTGCCGTGAAGGACGGCTATGTGGATGCCGCGGTGGCGCACGGTAAACGCGTGATTGCCATCTTGGATTTCGACAACAATGCCGTGGAGCAAGACCCCGTGGGCAAGACGCGCTGTCCGTATATTGCCCCGGCGGACGTGCCATTGTTTCTGGAATACGTGCGGCGGGTGGTGGACCGGTACAAGGGACGGGTGTATGCCTGGGAGATTTGGAACGAGCCGAATATGGAGCGGTTCTGGGCGGGCTCCATGGCGGAGTTTTATTCCCTGGCAAAACAAACCGCGGAAACGGTGCGCGAAGTGGATGCTTCCGCGCGTATCGTGGGCACCGCCATGGCCTGCGCCGCGGGAGTGCTCATGCCGGCGGGCATTGATGGACTCCATGCCTCGGGCGCGCTTGCGCAAGTTCAGCATCCCAGTTGCCATTTGTACGTGACGAATCCAAGACACTATGCGCCCGAATTCGCGAAGGTGCTTGGGGCCGCGCACCGCTATAACCACCCCGGTCCAATCTGGGTGACGGAAGTGGGGTCGCCCGACGGCGGTTATTATCCCTGGGCCAGTGACAGCGCGTTATTAGCCGATCACGTGATCAAAGCATACGCCACCGCCACCTCCCTGGGCATTGATCTTATTGTGTGGTACTGTTTCCACGACGCGGATGCAGGCGATCAGGCGAAATTCCCTATAGACTCCGAGCGTTTCTTTGGACTGCTGGGACCGGAGGGCCGCTGGAAACCTTCCGCGCATGCGTATCGTCTCTTCAGTCACTATTGCAGCCACAGTGTGATGCGGCCTGATCTGGTAAAGATGACAGGCGGATTGGCTTCCCGCCAGCTCCGCACCGCCCTGTATCGCCGGGAAAACGGCGAATCAGCCCTGGTCCTGTGGTTCGAGCCCATGCTGCGTCCATGGGGTAAAGCACGGGCGCATATCGAAATAGGTGAAACCGAGGGGCCTGTGATTATTCATGACATCGGCTCGGATTATGAAAAGGCAGTGTTGGATGACACCATTGAAGTGACAGAACGTCCGGTGTTCATTACCTTCAAAGCGAAAGACACGGCCCGCGCGGTAACCATTCGACTAACGGGTTCTCCTATGGATGCGCTGTGGCTTATCGTCGCCGCTGGAATAACAGTGGGCTCTTTGTTAACCAGTCTCTCTTATCTGCGGGTTAACCACACCAAAACGCACTAACCAAAAATCTGTCATGGGGCGGATGGGATACCCGCCGGATCTTTTGAGGGGAAAATATCCTGTACCTGGAAGGAAACCCGAACGCTGCCCTGCATGGTGGTCAACCAGATAAGGCCGGGTTTGGGCTCGAATAAATACGCATACGAGAGCCATTGGCCGGACTGCCGTGCGATAACGACCGGTGCGGTCCAAGTCTGGCCATCGTCCAACGATACGGCAATCGAGAGTTCTTCCCGGTGATTGCTGACAGGCACTTCCGACCATTCATTATCGCCGCCGGTCAAAGGGTACTCGGTTTTCCCCTCGGGATAGGGCCGATTCCACGCAAGCATCAGCGCGCCGCTCTGAAGCCGGAGCAATTGGCCGGGCGCACTGCTGGCTTCTATGGCGGAGGGGCGGATGACACGCCACGATACACCATCGTCTTCCGAAAAAGCTTCCCAGAAACGGCCCCAGTTCGTCCGAATCAATTTCCAGAGGCGGCCATCGTTCAATTGAACCACGGTGGCCTCCGTCACTCCCCCATGATGCCCACAACCGCCAAGATCAATAACATTGCTGGCGCGCCACGTGACGCCTTCGTCATTCGACACATATGTCAGCACGGAATGGCGGCCGGGATTGTTGAGCAGCTTCATGGAAGTGAACACCACAGCCCCGCTCTTGGTCTGGATGATGTTACGAATGCATCCGGTCCATTCATCATGGAGTTTTTGCGTCACTTCCCACGTCTTGCCGTCATCAAGGCTTCTCGCGGCATACGTGGGCAGGCGCGTGCCGGGGTCGGCGTCATGCTTGGCGCTATTCCAACGCCAATCCTGCTCCTTCATATTCATGAACGCCACGATAATCACTTTGTTCTTTGTGCGAAGTATTCCGTATTCGCTGCTAATTTCAAAACGCTGCGGATCGGCAAACGTCCCCCATCGTTCCCATGTCCGGCCTTCGTCGGCGCTGGCCATCGCGTCCGCTGCTTTTATGGTGAGCAGCCGCCCATCACCCAGCCGCACAAAAGGCCCGGACATCTCCGTGGGCAAGGGCGTGCATTTTGGATGTACCCAGAGGGGTCCTTTTTCTTCCGCCGCACCGGCAACCAGGGTTACCATACATATCATCGCCACGATGGCGGTAATTGTGACACAGGATAACTCTCTCATATAATGACCTCGCCTTCTGTTTTTCAGTACACACAATGCATGCAGACATATCATCACAGGAAAACGGTGAAATATCAACCGGCAAAGGAGAGGCGTGCCATGCGCAGACGCGGTTTTCTACGAGGAATAGGATGCGGCCTGGTAACCACCATGGCGGGCATATCGGGCAGCGCATCCGCCGCGGAAACCAATGCCTCATCCCCATCTTCAAGTGATGCCAGTGAAGGCCCCTTCAAAGAATGGGAAGTGCGCCGGGGAACTTTACATATTCGACTGGGAAAAATTCGGGTGCTCATGCAAGGGCCCATGTTTCCCATTCTGGCGCGGCTCGGAGGCGATACCGTGGTGCTCGCGGCCCAGGCGGTGGAAGAAGGCGGGCCGCTCGCCGCCATTCGTTCTGAAGATCTCGGACACACCTGGCGTACCGTGCCGCAGGAAGTCAATGGCATGGGCCTAAACACTATCCGTTTAAGAAATGGCCTCTGCCTTTCCACGCATTATGAAACAGCGGCGGTCGAGGGCAAACCCGGCCTGCGAACAACCAAGCGGTGGGAATCGGACGATAATTGGAAAACGGTCCGGGGACCACTCACGGACGGCACACTGCAATTGCCCGCCGGCGAGTTTGCTGCGGATCGGCCCAAATGGTTCCACGGCAATACCCTCGAATTGGCCGACGGACGCCTCATTGCCGCGCTGCAAGACTTCTATACCCCAAAATCCTTCCGCACGTTCATCGCTTCGAGCGAGGATCGCGGAACGACCTGGCAGTTCGTGTCGCATGTAGGTGATCTGGACGCTGTGGACGATCCCGAAGGAATAACACGCCGGGGTTGGACCTTGTGGGGGCCATGCGAGCCAAACCTTGTCCAGGTGGACAAAGATCGCTTTGTTTGCGTCATGCGTTTGGTGAATGATGACGTAAATCCACTGCTCAGTGCGCCGGCCGATACCTATCATGATCTCACATGCGCTATTCCCGGCTCCGGCATACATCCCGGCACTAAATATCCCGCCGGTAAATATTTCTCACCCGGACCGCCAAGCGTTCCCATCGTTATTGCCTATTCGCAGGATGGATGCAAAACCTGGTCCCGTCCAAAGCCGATGCGCGAGGCCCGTGGATGCTTTCCGCGCATGGCCGCATCGGATGGCATTATCGCCATGACCTACGGCGGGCTCGCGTATCCGCGATGGGGCAATTGCCTGACGTGCAGCGCCGACGGAGGTCATACATGGTGTCCTGAAATTAATTTTGCGCCGTTCTTCACCACCGGCTATACCGATATCCTCCCCATAGGCCCTCGGAAATTCCTGTGTGTTTTCGACAGCACTCCGCCTCAGCCCTGGACCAACCACGCCGCCCATTGGGTAGGCGCGCTTGACATCGAGGTTTTGAAAAACTAAATGAAGCGTGTGCATGAAGTTTGATTAAAGACGGAGGAATCGAGCAAATGAAGAAAGTAGTAACCGAAGCAGATTTTCAGGATCTTTCATGGCATGACTGCACACTCTGGGGGCTTGCAATCCGGGCCGGCGCTCCAGAAGAAAACGATTGGACAAAGCAGCTTGTTCTGGATATCGATTACATCGTTGAATGGTTCAATAAAGACGGTAAGCTCAATTTTCTGGTGGCACCTGCAACCCTGACCTTTGAGGAGGTTAATAATCGCCATATCCAGATTGATTTCGAAGAAATTAAAGGGGTGAACACGCTGAACGAAATCAGCATGGATAGAATCGAACAAGAAAAGAATGGTTGGACAATTTATCTAAATTCGCCGAGGGGAGGAGTAATCCGGTTCGATGCTTCCGGATTCACCCGAGTGCTGGAAAGTGCTCCCATTGCTAATGGGAACCGGCAAAGTCTTTCATTGTCGAAAAGGGAAGCGCTGAAAAAGAAGATTTGAAGGGTTCGCTAACATCATTCACCCTCAATCTGATAGAATCGCGCAAGTTGGAAGAGTTCCCAATGGAGTGGATCCATTTGATTCCTGGAGGTTTCCGGAGACATGCAGTGAAGTGTAATCGGATAGAGTTTAGCGGACACGCTATACGGCGCATGTTTGAACGGCAGATTGAAAAAGATGCTGTGATAGCCGTTGTGTACCACGGAGATATCATTAAGGAATATCCTGATGATGAACCTTATCCAAGTTTTTTGTTACTTGGTTTTGTAAATGGCAAACCGCTTCATGTGGTGTTGGGACTAGACCCCGTATCCGCGATAGCGCGCATCATCACCGTATATCATCCCGATCCAGATTCTTGGGCGAAGGATTTTAAAACAAGGAGACTTCCATGAAATGTGTTTTATGCAAACATGGGGATACCAAGCCTGGAAACGTTACAGTAACGCTTCAACGGGCTGCTACCACCATCATCATTAAGGATGTTCCTGCCGAGGTATGTGTCAATTGTGGCGAATACTACCTTTCTGAGAAAATCACAGGTGAGGTCATGAAACTGGCGGAAGAGGCAGTTAATAAAGGCGCAGAGGTTGAGATTTTGCGTTTTGCCGCTTAAACTATCTCTGTTGGCTAACAATCAAACCAACATCACAAATTTTCGGAGGAGTTTGACATGTATCCAGGACGATTTGTACTTGGCGCCTTTCTTCTTGGCCTTCTTGCCGTCATGGGCGGCGCGATGGCGGAGCCGCTGCACACCTATTTGACCTATTCGGATGATCCCACGACCACGATAGACATCAACGTGTTTATTGAGCGGAAGGTTCCGAAGGTTGCGCTTTTTTACGATACGGAACCCCGGAACGGGGAGCAGGCGCAGTATGCACAACACATGAGTCTCACCTATCATCAGACCATGCTGGAGATTCTTGACGGCAGGGCCTGTTATGTGGCCGCGCTGAAAGACCTAAAGCCGGGCACAACCTACTATTTCATGGCGGGCGATGAAAAATATGGATTTACCAAGGAGCGTTCTTTCCGCACGTTGCCGGGCGGCACCGCGCCCTTGCGTTTCATCAATGGCGGCGACATGGGCGTTTCCCGCCGGACGGAGAAGCTGTTGAAGCTGGCCGGGGAGCAGGACCCGGATTTCGGGATCATCGGCGGCGATATTCCGTATTCCAATGGATGGCTGGGTGAATACAAGGACTGGGAAAAATGGTTCGAGAATTGGGACAAGTACATGGTGGGGAAAGATGGCCGCATGATCCCGATTGTGACCGCCGTCGGAAATCATGAGGTGAATCATTATGAAACGGATCAATTGGAGATAAAGTCGCCCGACTATCTCTCTCTGTTTGGGCGGCAGGGCGGCGCCACTTATTATTCCCGCCGGTTCAACGACAATGTAGTGTTCTTTATCCTGGACAGCGGTCACTTGCTGCCGCAAGACGGCGCGCAAACCGAATGGCTGGCGCAGGAATTCGAGAAATTCCGCGATGTGAAATACAAGTTCGCCTGCTATCATGTGCCGCTGTATCCCACGCACCGCCCCTATGACGGCGCCCCGTCCGCGCTGGAACGCAACTGCTGGGGGCCGCTGTTTGACAAATATAGCCTGACGGTGGGATTTGAGCATCATGATCACGTGTTCAAGCGCTCCAAACCACTCAAGGGAAACCAGGTGGTTCAAAAAGGCACGGTGTACGTGGGGGACGGCGCATTCGGCGTGGATCCGCGCGAAACCGATCCGACGCCGCGTTGGTACAATGAAAAGGAAGGCACCATCGCGCATTTCTGGCTGGTGAATGTGCGCCCGGAAGGGGTGGCATTGAAAGCCATCGACGAAGACGGAAACGTGGTGGATGCTTTTACGCTGCCTTGATAGCGTGTTGTGTGGAGAAACCAAATAGCCGTTTGCTTCGGTCATATGCCTGGACTATCGTTGCGGAGTGTGCCCTGCACAGAGTTCCGTGAATACAGAGGCCGTGTTGAACAACAAGAGAAGGAGGAAGCACTATGGGAACCAAAGGACGTTCAATCGTTGGCATGGATGTGGAGGTGTTGATAAACCTTTTGAACCGTGCGTTTGCGGATGAATGGCTGGCCTATTATCAGTACTGGCTGGGTGCCAAACTGGCCAAAGGCCCCATGAAGGATGGTGTGATGGCCGAACTGCTGCAACACGCCACGGATGAGTTGCGCCATGCGGATTTGGTGTCCAACCGGATTATTCAGCTCGGCGGGACCCCGGTGTTAACACCGCAGGACTGGTACAAATACACCAACTGCGGATACGATGCGCCGGAGGATCCGTATGTGCGCGTGTTGTTGGAGCAAAACATCAAGGGCGAGCAGTGCGCCATCGGGGTGTATCAGGAACTGACTAAAACCACCCGCGACGCGGACCCTATCACCTACGAATTAGCCCTCCAGATTCTGAATGACGAGGTCGAGCATGAAGAAGACCTTCAGTCCTTGCTCGAAGACTTGGATTTGATGGTCCAGCGCCGGTAGGCACCCGTTTGGGGTGCGTGGATAGAAGCATGGAAATTGGGAGGGCGGATTCTGCCGTCCTCCTTTTCATGTGCCTTTTACTTCCGATCACGATTTCTGTTTCCGGAGAGCTTTTCTGAACATGCAGAAACAGGTACACTTCCCCGAAGGTTGTTGTTGCAATTGGTCCGGTAAATCGTAATAGCTGGAGTGGCAAGCATGCTGGCCGTGGTATTTGTTGGATTTTGTTCCCTGGGCGCCGCCCTTACAGAGGCCTCTTGGGATTTTTACAATGACGCGACACAGGGTTGGGTGGCACAATCGGGCAAATGGTCCGGTGAAGAAGATGCATTATTTTGTAAAAGCACAGAAAAGCGCGGGGGATTGGCCGGACGGCCCGGGATGATTTTTGGGGATGTCACACTTGAGACCGATCTCTGTATCGCGGATGTGTTTTCGGATGCGGAGACGAACTGGGCCGGTGTGTTGGTCCGCACCACAAATCCCGTGGGGAATGGCGCATGGCATGACGGATACCAGTTCTTCATACGCGCCAACGGCCATGTGGAGTTGCGCCGCGCGGACGGAATGAGGCTGGGCTCGGCGGTTACAAGGTTTCGCCCGTGTGCAACGACGGTGAGGCTCAAATTGTCAGTACAGGGAAAAGTATTCACCGCCTATATCAATGAGGAGCGTCTTTTTGAAGCGGAAGAAGGCAGCTATGCCCAAGGTGAAATCGCATTGGCATGCTTCGGGAACGTGACGGCCTTCGACAATGTAAATGTTCGTGGAAATTGTGTGGAAGATCGTGTGAAACCGGTGCGGCCGGTTCCAGTGCGCCGCCCCCCCATTAAACCGTTGCCGCGGCTCTCCGTGGACGCGAACGGATTCTTTATCAAAGCCACTGACGAACGTTTTATCCCTCGTGGATTCAACCATACAGTACTTGCCAAGCATTGGCACGCCACGTTCAATACGGATGTATATCGTCACGATTCCATGGAGAACGTCCTTGCGGAAATGCATCGAATCGGCGCAAATGTGATCCGAGTGTGGATATGGGGAAGGCAAGGCGACACCGGATTTACCGGAAGTAAAAAGAGCCAAGGCTTGGACGGCGCATATATGGAAAACGTGGTGGACTTCCTGCGCCTGGCTGCCCGTTATCAGATATATGTCATTCCGATATTGGATGAAACACCGCACAACGCGTATTACGATGCGCTCATGGTGGACCCTGCGCATGAAGTCAATCCCGATGTCGGGGGCTACAACCGGCAATATCTCGCACAAGGCCCCATCGCCGCAAAGCGCGCCGCCATCGCGGATTTCGTCCGCTGCATTAAGGAATCCGATCCGGGCTTAATCAACACCGTGCTTGGCTGGTCACTGGCCAATGAGGTGTTCGTCAATTATACAGACGGTCCCTTCTCGCCCGGAGAAGGCGAGGCGCTCACCGCGAATGGGAAGCGCTACGACATGACGGCTAAAGAGCAACGTCAGGCCTGCTATGATGAAGGTATTACGCATTGGGCAAATCAACTGGCAAGCGCCATTAAAGAGATTGACCCCGAAGCCTTGGTTACCGCAGGCATGTGGACCTCTGACGCTTCCGGGCGAACGCCCGTTAATGGTTTAATGTCCGATGACAAAGATCCGCGCGTGCCGCCGCGTCCCTCCGCGCTCGGAGGACCCAATAGCCTCCTCGACTTCATCGACGTACATATCTACCCCTGGGACGGCACCTCCAAAGTGCGCCCGGACATGCATGAACGCGAGTTGGTCACCAAGCCGGCCATCGTCGGGGAATACGGCGTCTTCAAAGATAAGACGCCGAATCAGGCCCGCACGATGTTCCGTGAAATGCTCGAACAGGCCTATGCCATCGGCTACCACGGCGACCTCTTCTGGGTATGGAACCTCGTGGGCGTCCCCGGCCAAACCTGGAGCGCCGTCGAAGAAGATTTGGGCGCGTATGTCATGCAACTGCCCCGGAAACAAGCCAATATGTAATTTATACTCTGTGCAGCACATCGTGTATAATATAAATAGGACATGGAGATTTTGAAAATGCCAGAAGCGGTAGCAAAACGGGTTATTATGAATCCCGCCACAAAAATCGGGCGATCTAGGGCAAGTACCATAGACCGTGCGGTTGCAGCCGTAGCGCACACAAAGAACGGGGAAGGGCTTGGCAAGAAAAACAAGCCCATCGCACCATCCAAATTTACTTCACTGTATGTGACCATGCCATCGAAAGAATCCAAATGCTGCAGACTTAAATCCACCGGAAGCAAAAGACACGGGCGGCGGATGGCGGAGTGCTAGGCATAACGGACAAGTAAGAAACTGATTAGGAGGAAAGGTGGGTGCACGAATAGCATATTCCAAAAGTGTGTTCATAAACTGTCCTTTCGACAAAGAATACACACCTCTGTTTCAAGCGATTGTGTTTACAGTTTTCGACACAGGTTTCATTCCGCGTTGCTCTCTCGAAATTGACGATGCAAGTATCGTCCGGTTTTCCAAATTACTGCGGTTGATTTCATCTTGTCAATATGGAATTCATGATATCTCTCGCGTACAACTTGACCGTGTTTCAAAACTTCCCCGCTTTAACATGCCACTCGAATTGGGCATATTCCTAGCCGCGAAAGCTTTCGGAAATAGCCGCCAGAAAAGGAAAGTCTGCCTGATTCTGGATACGTATCCATACCGCTATCAAGTGTATATTTCCGATATTGCAGGACAGGATCCCCACGGCCACAGCGACAATTGCAGGAGGGCTGTCAGCATTGTAAGGAATTGGCTTGCTACCTCCTCCAGGACTCGCATACCCGGTGGTGATGCTATTTGGAGACGCTACCAGAAATTTCTAAAGGCACTGCCGGCCATTTTGGATGCTGCACAACTGAAACCTAACGATGTCAGTTTTGCTGATTATTCCCGTATCGTATCGGCATGGCTCAAAAATAACCCCTGGCAACCACGATAGCGAAAGACATCCTCCATCCACACGCTTAAAGAAAAGTCTGTTAAAAAATTCCTAAAACAATGCCTGATCCAGTGATCGGTATTGGACGGCTTCGCCGAGGTGGGATTCGCTGAGGGTGTCCTGCTGGTCGAGGTCGGCGAGGGTGCGTGCGACACGAAGGACTTTGTCGTAGGCGCGGGCGCTTAAACCCAACCGTTCCAACGCATTTTCCAGAATCTGTTTCGCGCCGTTGGTCATCACGCAATGCTGCCGCAACGCCTTGGTGTCCAGGTGGGCATTGCAGGCGGTGCGGCTGCCATACCGCGCGCGTTGCCTATCCCGCGCGGATTGCACCTGCGCGCGCACCTCCAAACTCGTCGGGCCGCTGGGCCGATGGTCGGTCAATTGTTCAAAGGACAACGACGGCACGTCCACATGGATATCAATCCGGTCCAGGAGGGGTCCCGATATCTTGGCCATGTAGCGCTGGATATCGCCGCTGCTGCACCGGCATGCCCGGCGGGGATCGGTCCGGCATCCGCAGGGGCAGGGATTCATCGCCACAACGAGCATGAAGCGGCTGGGAAAGGTGACGGAATAATTCGCGCGGCGGATGTGCACCATGCCTTCTTCGAGGGGTTGACGCAATACTTCGAGGGCGGCGCGGTTGAATTCGGGAAGTTCATCCAGAAAGAGTACACCATTGTGCGCCAAACTGACTTCGCCCGGATTCGCCGACTGGCCCTGCCCGCCCCCCGCGATGGAGACCGTTGTCGAGGTGTGGTGCGGACTCCGGAACGGACGCCGCACAATGAGTGAATCGCGGCTGCGAATCATCGGGGCCACACTGTAAATCCGCGTGGTTTCCAAGGCCTCCTCAAACGTCATGTCCGGCAGAATCCCCGGCAGGCGCATAGCCAGCATGGTTTTTCCCGTGCCCGGCGGACCCACCATCAAAATATTGTGCCCGCCCGCCGCCGCCACCGTGAGGGCGCGCTTCACATGGGCCTGACCCTTCACCTCGCTGAAATCCGGCACATTCACCCGCGCCTTGGCAAACAACGCCGCCACATCCGTTTTATGCGCGGGAATCTCCGACTCACCTTTTAGAAACGCCACCACTTCGTTTAGCGAATTCACCCCCACCACCTCCAACCCCTGCACCACCCCCGCCTCTTCCGCGTTCTGCCACGGCAAAATCAGGCCCCGCAGGTTGGAGGCCTTTGCACAGATCGCCATCGCCAGCGCCCCCGGCACCGGACGTATCGAACCGTCCAGGGCCAATTCCCCCACCAGGGCGTAATCCGAAATCCGCAGGCTCGACAACTGCCGCGTCGCCCCCAACGTCGCCACGGCAATCGGCAAATCGAATGCACTGCCTTCTTTTCGCATGTCCCCCGGCGCCAGACTGATCACCACATGTCCCTGCGGAAAATGGAACCCCGAATTGCGAATCGCCGTAAATACCCGATCCTGACTCTCCTTCACCGCCGCATCCGGCAGCCCCGCCATCCGAATTTTATTCAGCCCGGGCACATTGTCCACTTCCACCGATAACGGGAACGCGTCAATGCCCAGCACCGCACACGAACTCACCCTTGCTAACATCTCCAGCAAATCCTTATTCCGCACCTGTCACAGCAGGGCCATCATAAGGAGTCGGAGGCGAGATTATCAAGAACACGTTTACGCGCTACAGGCGATACCAAGGAGAGCTATCCGCGTCAACTGTTATTGGCGGCGATGTTCTTGTCAGTTGGCTTATACCCGAATCCTTTTCAAGAAGTTCGATACTTCCTTCAAGTCCGGGGATCAAATAGTCGCTCCCTTAAAGGGGAATTGCGGCGTTTCCTTCCACATCAACCGCCGACTACTTGCATGGCCACTTCAGCCCATTCGGAGAGACGCCTTGGCTGGTAACGTATCGTGCTGATGTCTTTCAGTATAATCTCGAGTGGACAGTCGTGTTTCTCGCAGGCGCGCCGCGTCGACAACAAATCCTCGCGGACGCTTGCAGGATCAAAGGTACTAACGGCCAAGAACGCGGGATTCGGTTTGCGAGAATAGACATAGTCGCGTCCAATCTCGCCGGCCCCGCGTTCCTCGTTGACCCACGGGCTCATGGATATCTTCCGAACATTGGGAATCATGCGCACCTCGTTCATCTTTCCATCCAGGGGGTCGCAGCACCCATAGTAAACAAGGCCGAAACGCGCACAGATACGGCTGACATAGTCCACTTCGAATTCCTTGAACATTTGCGGTGAAACCGCCGAAAACATCTGCGCCAGCCCGAACATCCAGAGGTCCTTGGTCCGCGGCCTCTCCGGACTGTAGCCCGCGGCGGGTAGTTCATCGGTATATGCACCCGTGCAGTGGATCAAGCTCTGTGGCTCGCACAACAGTCCTTGTTCCTCCAACTGATCCAGGATCACAAGATACCCTTCTGTCATGCGCCCGGCGAGCCGGTGCATGAATTCGGGCTTTTCGACAAGCGCATAGAGCGCGGTCTGCACGCCCATCCACGTGCTGATGGGATCCCACAGGGACAGATAGGGATCCATACCCCAGGGCCGAACTTCCAAAAGACCGTCGAAAAGCTCGTGGGCTACGGCCAGCCGGCGTTCGGTCTCGGCGGTATCGTGATGGATACGAGGCGTTTGAATTTTTTCCAAATCGTCCTCGTGCTCGAATTGGTTAAAGAACTTGTGACCCACAATTCCGTTAATGGAATCCGTTGCCACGGTCTCCTCAAGCACACAGATGCCAAAGCCGGTGTTGTGAATCGCCTTCGGGACCCGGACAAAGGGTTCGACCACCATGTCCACGGGGAAATGCCGCCACTGGTAGAGGGTCCGCCGCAGATACTCCTCGTAGGCACGGCAGTCGGGATCCGCGCAACGCAAGGCCAACTCGTCGCAGGTCTCAATTTCGTTCCAGCAAACCTGATCAATCATCACCATGGGACGCGACGGTCGAAGCGCGTTCAACTTACGCCATAGCGCCCGCTTCTCGTCTTGTACCGGTAACGAGGCGATTTCAGCGAGGCGAGCGGCCAGATTACGTAGTGTTGCTGTATCGTCCTTATTGAGCATGGTTGAACACGTCCTGTGCTTGACGGCTGCGGAAATATGAAGCCAAACGCCGCACAATCATCGTGATTGTTTCGGGTAGGATTTGAACAGAACCCCAGGAAGGAATTCAAGGGGCAAGTTGTTTTGACCGTTCGCATCCCGTGGTTCACGAGCACTTCGGCCACCGCAAAACAGACCGATACGCTGGCAATGCTGAGTCGCAAGCAGGCGTGGCAAAACAAATGCCTTCTGTTGAGCGGGAGGTTGAACACTACGGAACAGTGAAGCGCCCGAATTCCTATTCTGCGCACATTTGTTTGCTGCCCAGCCTATGGCGTTTCAAATCAAAATTCCGGGCTCCTGTCACATTGAATACTGTGGAATTTTGAGTTTTTCGCCGTCTTTCAGGGCGGATTCATGGGCAACGACGCCGCAGACGGTCATGTTGAGCGCCCAGGCCACATTGACGAGCGGGGTGCGTTGCTGGAGGATCGAGGTGACGAACTCGTCGCAGAGGTAGCCGTGCGAACCGCCGTGTCCGCCGGGATCGACGCCGGGCGGGAGCGGCGGCCGGGCCAAATCAACCTTGGAAATGTCGCCGCGGCCTTCGTAGTTCATTCCGATCATGGAGCCTTTCCGCCCGCGCACGCGGCCCATCTCGCCACCATGTCCGGAAATGTCCTTGCTCATCAGCATGCGGGCAATGCCGCCTTCGCTGGTGCGCAACATGGCGATTTCGGTGCCAAAGGCGTTCCCATAATGGTTATTCTCGGGTTTCAAATGCTCATAGATGCTGGTCATGCCCAGGCAGGATACTTCGGTGAAACTGCCCCCGGAAACGCCCACGTAATACGCGGTGGAATGCGTGGGGTACCACAGGGGCGGACATCCGTCCCGCCAGCGCTTGTAGGAATCCAGCGGCTCCGGCGCATGATGATAGTATTCCCCTTCCGAATACACCAGCGTGCCGAATCCGTCCGCATTGTAAATCTGCCGCATTGCATAGCAGTCTTCATGAAACACGCTGGTCTCGAACATCATATAATTCAGTCCCGAAGACTTGACGGCTTCCATCAGCTTGTCCGCATCTTCCAGATTGCCGAACACCGCGGGCACCGCCGTGGCCACGTGTTTTCCGTGCTTGAGCACGTCAATGCAATGCCGGCAATGGCTGGGGGCATCGGTCGCGACAAACACTGCTTCGATCTTCGGATCCTTGACGAGTTCTTCCAGCGAAGGATAGGTTTTCCCGCAACGGCACTCCTTGGCCAGTTCCGCGCACCGATCCGGGAAGAGATCGCTCACCGCCACCACTTCCACATTGGGGTGATCCTGAAACCCGAACGCGGCCCCAAATTTGCACACGCCATAGCCCACAATGCCCACACGGACTTTCCGGTCCGATACAGGCGTCCAAGGCCTGCTGGGCGGCGCATTGCTGCCTTTATCTTCAAATCCCTGGATTTGCGGCTTAGGCGTGGTTCTCGCACAGCCCGCCACGGTTAATAAACCCGCGCCCACGGCGGCGCCTTTCATAAACGAACGACGTGAAACACTCGACATGGTTGATACTCCTGTTTTATGTGACAAGGAGATCAGCATAGCGCAAGCATGAGGGAGTGTGCGAATTCAACGTGCTAGCCCGAATTTTTCACAAAATGTGCGCACACCTATTCTAAAGACAGAAGCGAGTGATGCTTATGTGCACAGGGAATCCCATAGAATCCAAACACCGTGTTTATTTGTCATTGCGAGGAGTCCCCGACGAAGCAATCTCGACATAGTGTCAACTGTGCTTGGCTCCGTGATTGCTTCGTCGGGGACTCCTCGCAATGACAAGTGCGATGACGGATTGGTGAGATATGCGGGCTAGATTTTTTCAGGGCAAACCTTACTTAAAATCGTTCAGCGATAAACCAGCCTCTTTTGCCCAAGTCACTTGCGCGCGGTAATTGCGGTCCGCGAGGGGATTGTTCCGCGCCGAGAGTTCCCCATAAGTGCCCACAAACTCAAAACCGAGCCGGTGCAACCCCGGAAAGACCCGCGCGATATCGGGCACAAAATCTTTGTCCGCAGTATTGGTCGAGGCATTGAACCAGTGGAGATAGCCATACTTCCGGTGATCCGGCGCGCCTGCATATCCGCCCGGGAATTCCTTCTGCCGGATCATGTTCGAGAGCGTGTACTCCCACACGGTTTCCTTGGGAAATTCCTTTAGATAGTCCATGCGCGGAAAGTTCTTAATCTGATGATAACCGCGATACGTGGAGTTGATGAAAATGCCCTTCGGGCGCCGTTGGACCGCGCGGGCCATCAAGTCCCGCGTGGCCAGCACGGTATCCAGGATGTTGCCGTCGGCGTCCATGCCCAGCGCGGCGCGCGCGGCCGTGGCTTCCGGCGAAGGGTTCACCACAAAGTCTCCCATTTCAAAATCCACACCGCCGATCTCGAAGGTATCGAGCATCCACTCCAACCCGTCCCGCCACCACGCACGATTCGCCTCCAGCGAAGGGTCCAGCACGGGGGTCACCTGACGCTTTCCGCCTTCTTCCTCCGCTGTGCTGATGCGCTCGGGATGTTGTTTCAGATACGTCCCGAGATTGAATGGATGATCCCCTTCAAAATAGTATCCGCCATACGAACACAATCCTACGCCCGGCAGAATGGCCACGCCTCTATCCGAGGCGTATTTGCACAAGTCCTGTGCCGCCTTCACGCCGCCGTGGGAATCGCGAAGAAATCCCCAAATGATGATGCCCTGCACGCCCACCTGCGCACAGTAATCCACCAAGCGTTTGAATCCGATGGTGTAGGCTTCCGGCTTCTTGGGATACGGAAACGGCTTCTCCGCCGCCGCCATCGCGTGAAGAATGGCCTCCGGTTGATCGTCCCACGTCATCCGCGCATCCCAACACCAGAGTATTATCTTCATCTTGACCGAATTGATTTTCCCGGGTTGCGCAAAGGATGATTTCGCCCACACCGCCGCCGCCCCCGCGCCTGCCGCCTTCATGAATTCCCGCCGAAGCATATATTCTCTTTCACGGAATATCCGCCAGTATCTGCCGAATAATATCTTTTTCCTTGGGAAGAACTGTTTTTATTGCATCCCAGATAAGACCATAGTCCACTTGAAAATATCCATGTATAAGTCTGTCTCTCATCCCCGCCATTCTTTTCCATGCAACGCCTGGATTATTTACCCGAATTTCCTGCGGAATCATTTTTGCGGCTTCACCCAGAATGCTCAACTGATTTACCACAGCGCTTTTAGTCTTCAAGTCACACCTGAATGTTTCAAAATCCATACCCTCAACAAACACCTCGATTGCCTCCATGGCGGAGAGCATTTCTTCAAGATACAATCGAGGCACCCTCATACCCGCACCAATTCCTTCATGATATGGGGTTTTAACTTTTCACTCAATGCCTTCTGGGAAACCACATCCACTTTGCAGTGAAATTTTTCCTCCAAAAAATCTCCCAAACCCACGAGATCATATATTGTTGCTTTTTCGCGAAACTCGACTAAAATATCCAAGTCACTGTCGTCATGATCATCCCCACGCGCCCGCGAACCAAAAATACCCTGAACAACAGCCTTAAAATCCCGTTCCATCTCGCCGCTCAGTTCACGGAGCGTTGCAACAATTTCTTCCGCACTCATTTCGAGCAGTCCTTACGTTAGAGAAACTTGCGTAACTTCAGAAATAATCATATCACAAAAGACTTTTTCAAGGCTCTACATTGATTTTCTCATTAGGTAAATCTATGCGTTCCATTGAAAATGGCAGACACACACCCCAATATTCTATGCTGAAGAAAAAGGAGCATGTTTATGGGACTCTTACTGCTTATTTTCTTGCCCATGCTGTCGGCGGATGCTAATTGGGCCTCTCAGGCAGAGTCGTTTGCCTTGTGGCCGGTTCCCGCATCGCTGGATTTGCGCACTATGCTCACCCAACATCTCGTCAAGGAAAGCTGCGCGCTGCTGGATGCGACCGCGCAACGCCGCCGTGACGCGCTGGCCGCGGGCCAGTTCGATGCATGGCGCGCCTCCGTGCGAAAGGCGGTGCTTGATGTGCTGGGCCCAATGCCGTATGGAAAGAAAGGATGCCCGCTGAATGTGCGTGTGGTTTCCCGGCATGAGCGTGAGCACTATACGATTGAGAACGTACTGTTTGAGTCCCTGCCGGGGTATGAAGTCAATGCGTCCGTGTATCTCCCTGATGCGGATCAATTCCCACCGCCGTGGCCGGGCATTGTCGTGCCGGTCGGGCACAGCGCCAAGACCGGCCCGAGTTATCAAAAGCCGGCACAGGCTTTTGCGCGCATGGGGTATCTCGCCCTGACCTTCGATCCGCCGGGGCAAGGCGGTGAGAAACGTCCTGGCAATGATCATTTCACCGACGGCGTGCGCTGTTATCTCACCGGGCATTCCTCGAACCGCTATTTCATCATCGACGCCCTGCGCTGCATCGATTATCTCGAAACGCGGCCGGATGTGACACTGAAAAACGGCGTGGGGATGACCGGCGTGAGCGGCGGCGGCATGACCACCATGTGGGCGATGGTGCTAGATGACCGCATTAAGGCGGCGGGGCCTTCCTGCTGCGCCGTGCCGCGCGCGCTGCATCCCATCCTCGATAATTACGCGGAGTGCCCGGAAGTGCTTGCCTTCGGAAGGTTCTCGGCATTTGATGACGCCGATCTCTTCACTGCGGCGATTCCCACCCCGGTGCTGCTGATGGCCGGGGCAAAGGATGAAGTGTTCACCGCGGACATGAGCCGCAGCCTCGCGAACGAACTGAAAGAATCCTTTACGCAGGCGAAACACGAAGAGCGGTTTTCCTTCTTCCTCGATGCCGGCGGACACGATTACAGCCTCGCGATGGCGATTGAATTCACCAAGTGGATGGACCGGTGGGTGCGGGGAATTCCCGAACGGACACTTCCCGTCATTGCCGAAGACAGCCTGGAAGTGGTTACGGACGATGTCCTCGCGTGTCATCCCCGTACCGACTGCAATATGTTCACCATCAACAAAGCCATGGCCCAGGATCTGCGTGAACGCCGCAGCATTTCTTCGATTCAGGAAGCGGTACGCACCGTGATCAATGTGAAGGAAATGCCGCTTGCGCCCGAATTCCGCGCAGGAGCACCCTCGCTGGTCTGGTTTCATTATCTTCAGGAGTTAATGCTTACGCCCGAGCCTGGCATCGAATTGCCCGCCACGTTTTTATATCCCGCGAAACCGGATTGGCGCGGCGCGGCGGTTCTATATTTCGATGATCGCGGACGCTGGACCGGTCTGCGCACCAGCGGCCCCTTGGCGGGGCTTACGGGATTCATTGATCCCAATACCCAAGGTCCGGCCATTCTCACAGTGGACGTGCGCGGATGGGGCGATTCCCGTCCGGCGGACCTCCGGTACGATCTCGCGGGCTGGGGCGGGCGTGAGCGCTGGCTCGGATATGTTTCGGCCGCGATGGGCGATCCGGTGTTCACGATGCGGGTTCGGGATGGCTTGACGGCGTTGGTATGGCTCCGCACACAGCCCAATATTGATCCCGCGAAAATCATTGTGGGCGGACACGGCATGGGCGGCGTGCTCGCCCTGCACCTCGCCGCGCTCGATTCCACCCTCGCGGGTGTATTCGCGGATTCCCCCCTGGCCACCTTTGAATCACTGGCCGCTTCAGAAACCTATTCATGGTCTCCAGAAGACTTTCTGCCGGGGGTCCTGAAACAGTATGATCTGCCGGAACTTGCCGCGGCATTGCCCATGCCCGCGCTCATCGCCAACCCATTGGATACCGGGAAAAAGCCGCTTTCGCGTTATATCGCCGATAACACCTATTCGGCGGCCATTAAAAAAGGGGTAAATTTCTCCCTTGTTCCTGAATCTGGTTCCTCCGCCATCCAACATTTCGTGCAACGTGTCCTTCAATAACCCGTGACGAAAAATCGTCCCCCTGACAGCCCTCCGGCCATCAGGGGGATCGTCACACTCCACTATACCGTCTATCCGCGTTCCTTGCGATGCCGCAGCAGGACCACGCCGCCCAAGGCAAATAGCATTGCCAGGAGGACCAAGCCCGTCAGATTGGCGGCGGGCATCGGAATACTATCCACGCTCAGCCGCGCCTCCGAGGTGATAAAATTGCCCTCAACGTCTAGGACCACCACCTGATAAAGCGTCGCGTCTTCCACGGATACCGATGGAATGGTCAGCGTGGGACCGTCCTCATCTTCTATCAGGATATAGGTCTTCTTGCCGTCATCCTTGTACCAATGATACGTGAGTTCGCCTAGGCCGCCATCCACTTCCACCTTGAACATGAATGGACGGTTCAACGCGGCCGTGGCATTCGACAAACCGCTTATAAACGACAGATGCCGTTCAATTTCCGCCGGCGCGGAATTCGACGGATGCTCGCCCGTCTTGTCCTTCACCACGCAATAGATTACTCCGTCGCCGCATTCTAACGCCGATGGATTGATGGTGATACTATCGGTGGTTCCATTCACCATCGTGGCAAGGGAAACCGGGGCTCCGGGCGGAACCTGGCGGAACCACTCGAACGACCGTTCTCCGATGCCGCCGGTGGCCGTCACGGACATCGTGAAGGGCGCGGCATCGTTGTACACCTGGACCATTCCGGGTGTTGGCCCCAGCACGGTCAAGGGCGGTCCGGTAACCAGCGTGACAGGGCTGGAAGTATCCGTGGACTTCGCCGTAGGCGCGGGATTCGCGTCCACCGCCACCAGGAAGTAATCGCCCTCCTGCCCGTCCACCGGCTGGATTCTCAGCGTGTCCGTGTCTGTTCCGGTAAGAGCGCCGCCATCATAGAGTTCCTCGCCCGCGCCGGGCTGGCCGTCCGCATCCGCGTCCTTGTACCAACGCAACACCAGCGGCGCATATCCACCCGTTACAACACTCTGGATGACCGCCGCCGTTCCGGTGTACGCATATACATCATCCGGATCCGTAACAGCCACCGCATCCCGGATTTCCACGATGGCGTCATCCGCGTCCACCGCATTGCTGTCAAACGTATCCGTCACCGTGCAGGTGTAGAGATCCTGCGTATTGGACGCCAGCGCGGTGAAGGGATACGTCATGGCATTGGGCGCGCCGGAAATGACCTCGCCATTACGCTTCCAGGTAAAGGTAAATGGGCCGCGGCCTCCCGATTTCGTAATCGAAAGGTTCACCGGGTCTCCGGTGTAGAATTTTCCGCCGCCGCTCACAGGAGATACACCCAGCGTATTGTTGATGTCGATGGACCCCGAAACACCGGTAAGCGCCAGGACATTGTCCGCCAGATCCAGGATATTGTTACCCGCGCCGATAGAGAGCGTCAACGAGCCCAACGCGAGATCATCAATGCCGGTAACATCCACGGTATAATGCGCGGCCGTGCTCGCTTGCGGTTCGTTCACCACAATGGCGCCAAACCCAGTGCCCGTAAACGCCGTCTGAATATCCGTGGCATCCACATTCTTCACATCCTCGTTGAAGACGATATCAAACACCACATGCGTCGCGGTCGTCGGATTGGGGCCCTGCGGCGTGATCGACACCACGGACGGCGCGGTGATATCAACAATTTCCAACACGGACGAATCGCTTCCCGTGCCTTCATTCAATCCATCCGTCGCCGTGACCGCAATATGCGCAAAGCCCAGCGGCGCGCCCTGCGGAACCGTATAAGTGAACAGAAAATCATCGCCCGAGTTCGACTGGAACACCGTCGGATGGCTATTCACGGTCACCGTCGGATTGCCCAACAAGTGGACATCCGTCACGGCAACGATAATCGTCACCGATTCGCCCCGTTCCGCCTGCGCCACACTGCTCCGGATATTCGTGACCGACGGCGGTGTCGTGTCAATCGTCAACTCATCCGCCGTGGTGTCGGTTCCCACATTGCCCAGCGTATCAGAGGCGGACGCCTTCACGTCGTAGGTTCCATCCGAAAGCGCCGTCAATACGTCATCGGCAAGCGTCCACGTGCCATCGCCATTGTTGGTGGCGCCCACCGTCTGCGTGCCGATTTCGATGCTGATGGTGGCCGCGGAATCCGTCACCGAACCGGTCAGTTCCGGACGATTGTCCTTGGTATACAGCACATTCACCGAAATCTCCGGGGCCGTCTTGTCGATGGCATACGTTTCGCCGACGGTGTACGCTTCGCCGAGGGGATTGCCCGCCAAGTCCCGCCCGGGACCGGTGGTTACGGCGTTTAGCCCGAGTGTTCCATCGCCGGAACCCGTGTTCACCTCGACCGCCCACGCCTTCGCGCCGCCCGTGACCGAGGTAATGGAAGCCGTGGTCACCAGACCGCCTATCGCCAACTCGAAGTCACCCCCGGTCAAGCCGGTCATGTCTTCATCAAACGTGACCGCAAAGGTAACTGAGGCGTCATTGATGTCCTCCTCCGGAGGATTCGAACGCGCAATCGCCGTTACATGCGGCGCGGTGCGGTCAATCGTGTACACAGCGCCGGTCACCGCGCCCGCGCGGGCATTGCCCACTTCGTCCTTGGCGGGACCCGGGCCCGCCGTGGCGTTCAGGCCAACGGTGCCTTCGCCCGTGCCGGTATTCACGGTGACCGTCCAATCCGTGCCCGATCCCGCAATGTTCGTGATGGAAGCGCCCGTTACATCGGTCATGACAACCGCAAAATCACCTTCCGCCACATCCACCACGGATTCGCTGAACGTGACCGCAAAATCCACCGACGTTGCATTCGTGCGGGGGCCGGACGGATTCAACCGCACAATCGTGTCTACACTCGGCGGCGTCTTGTCGATCGTGTACTCCTCGCCGGTGAACGCGCCGGCACGCAGGTTGTTGGCCGCATCGTGCGCACTGCCCGGGGTGTCCGCCGCGTCCAGCCCAATGGAACCGCTGCCCAGCCCTGTATTGATGGACACATTCCAGTTGGCGTCAGCGCCTGTAATGGTTCCAAAGGAAGCGCCGGTCACGCCATTGGCCACCAGTGTGAAATCCGCCGATGATACCCCGGTAACGGGTTCGCTGAAAACAATGGCAAAGTTGACGATTGAAGCATTGCTGGGATCGGCATCCACACGGGTGATGGCCGAAATCGAGGGGGCCTCCTTGTCGATCGTATAGACCTCGCCCGTGAATGTCCCCGTGCGCAAGTGGTCCACCACGTCTTTAGAGGGGCCGTCAATGCTATTGGCATTCAGACCTATGGTGCCGTTTCCACTGCCCGTGTTAATCGTAACGGTATAGTCATCTCCACTTCCGCTAATCCCGCTGATGGAGGCGCCGGTCACGCCATTGGCCACGAATTCAAAGTCCGCCGCCGCCACACCGGTCACGTCCTCATTGAACGTCACGCTGTAGCGAACGGTATTGGCTTTGGAGGGATTGGCGTCCAGGGCGGCAATCCCCGTGATATACGGCGCCGTTTTGTCAATGGTGTACTCCTGACCGGTGAACTCGCCCGCGCGTGGATTGCCCACCGAATCCACCGAAGGACCGGATGTGCCGGCGGCATCCAACCGGAGCGTTCCGTCGCCCAGGCCCGTGTTCACTTCCACGGTCCAGGAAGAATCGCTTCCGGCAATGGTGCCGATAGAGGCGCCTGTTATCCCGATGCTGTTCACCAATTCAAAATCCGCCGCCGCAAGACCGGTTACCGCTTCGCTCAAGGTCACGGAATAGATCACCGAAGTGGCATCCGTAACAGGATCGGTTGGCGCCATGCGATCAATGGCGGTAAATTCCGGCGGGGTTTTGTCTATGCTGTACACCTCGCCGGTGAACTCGCCCGTCCGCTCATTGCCAATATTATCCATCGCGGGGCCATCCTCCATGCCATCCGCATTGAGGCCAATCGTACCGCTGCCGGAACCTGTATTTACCGTAACCACCCAGTCCAAGTGATTGCCGAGATCGGTAATCGTTCCTATGGAAGCACCCGTTATTCCAGTGGGCACTAATAAGAGGTCATCGGCGGCAAAACCCGTCACCGCCTCACTGAAGCTGACCGTGAAGTTGACAGAAGAGGCATTGGTTGGGCTGGCATCATCGCGCGTAATGGCCGTGATCACCGGAGGCGTGCTTTCCACCGAATAAATCTGACCGTTCAGGCTGCCGGTGCGTAAATTGCCCGCAATATCAATGGAGGAACCCGCCACGGAATTTGACCGGAGTTGAATGGCGCCCGTGCCCGTGCCCGTGTCCACCTCAACTGTCCAACTGGTTCCCGAACCGTCCACCGTGCCTATGGCCGGACTGCTCACTCCCGCGCTCGCCAGCACAAAGTCGTCTTCGGTTACCCCGGTAACCGCTTCGCTAAAGGTCACCGCATACGTCACTATTCGTGGACTGATATAACCTGTGGCGGGAATAGACCGGCGTATCGCCGTTATCGTCGGCGCGGTTTTGTCAATGATGTAGGTTTCTCCTGATGTGTACGCCACATTCAGGTCGTTACCGTTTACCGGGAATGTATCATCATAAATAGTCGCCGCCGCCAATACATCCAAGCGCAGAGTCCCATTGCCCGTTCCCGTGTTGACCGTAACATTCACCGTGGTTCCCGCAGCCGCGCTTACGGATGACACCGCCTCTCCAGTGATGCTGGCGGCCACATCGGTAATCGTAAAATCTGCCACCGCCAATCCGTTCACACTCTCGTTAAAGGTCACGGCATATGTCACGCTTGCCGCATTGGTGATTTGTGCCGAGGGCGTCAAGCGGACAATGGACGACACCGTCGGCGGCGTCTTGTCAATGATATACGTTTGACCGGTGTCAAATGGTTCTGTCATTGCATTGCCCGCTGTGTCCAAAATGCTGTTGCTTGTCAATACATCCAGACGTAAAGTGCCATCACCAGTGCCTGTGTTCGCGGTTACGTCCACAGATGTGCCCGACGCGGCGCTTACCGTGGTCACAGAGGCACCGGAAATGGATCCGCTCTCAACCACGGCCGCGAAATCCGCAATGGTCAGCCCCGAAACGCTCTCGCTAAAGGTCACGGTCCACACGCCCGTGGTAGCATGTGACATCTGCTGGGGCGGCGTCTTCCGGTTCACACTCACTACCGTAGGCGCCGTTTTATCTATCCCATACGTCTGACCCGTAATGAAACTGGCGGTCAGCGGATTTCCAGCGTTATCCAGTATATCGGCTGTTGTCGCCAACACATCCAGACGCAGTGTTCCATCCCCCGTCCCCGTATTCACGGTCACGTCGAACACGGTTGCGCTCACCACGGCCACCCCCGTCACCGCTTCACTCGTGATGCTATTACCCACATCCACCAAGGTGAAATCATCAATATCCACGGTGTCTGCATTGATCCCGTTGACTTCCGTAAAGGTCACCCTCCACACCACCGATGCGGCGTTGGTTGACGCGGCCGAGGGCGTTTGCCGATTGATAGTCGTCACCGCGGGGGCCAGTACATCCCACGTCACCGTATTATCCGTGCTGGAAGAAGCTGCATTGGAATTCCCGGCCATATCCGTGCATTTGCCTGCCAGGATGGAGCAGATCACCGTGCCCGAGGTCGTCATCCCGCTGACGGCGACGTTCCAGGTAATATTGTCCGAGGTTGTCACCACCGACGTCTTCGTACCCGCCGCTGTACCGGTAATAGTGATATCGGCGCCATCAAATCCTGTGACTGCTTCGCTGAACACGGCCGTAAACTCAATCGGCGCGGTATTATCCAGTTCCACCTGACCCACTTTCTGATTTACCGTCACGGTTGGAACCGCCTTGTCCATGGTGTATACTTCTCCGGAAAAACTGCCCGTACGTTGATTTCCCGCCAAATCCACCGAGGGGCCTGGCGCGGAGGTATCCGCATCCAGCCGAATGGTGCCGTTCCCGGTTCCCGTGTTTACCGGAACATTCCACGTGGTGCCGCTCCCCGAGGGGGTTCCCACCGTTGCGCCGGTAACCCCACTCAGGACAAGGGTAAAGTCTCCCGCGACAACCCCCGTCACGGACTCGTCATAGGTCACGGTGTAATTCACCGTGGTCAAATTGGTAAGACTCGGGTTCACCCGGGTTATTCCCGTTATCTGCGGCTGTGTCTTGTCAATGATATATGTTTGACCATTGATGAAGTCCGAGGCCAGCGGCTGGCCCGTCGCATCGGTAATGGTCGCGGCGGCCAATACGTCCAGGCGCAACTCGCCATCTCCAGCCCCGGTGCCCACCGCCACATCATACACCGTTGAAGCGGTCACGGTCGTTACCGTGGACACCGTCTCGGCCGTGATCGAGTCTCCGATATCCACCAAGGTGAAATCGTCCGGCATCACGCCAGAAACGTTTTCGCTGAATGTTACCCGCCATGTCGCCGCCACGGCATTGGTCCGTTGTCCCGCGGGCGTCTGACGGTTGATGCTCACCACCACCGGCTTGGGATCCCATGTTACGGTATTGTCCGATGTGGTGGACGCAGTATTGTTGTTCCCCGCCGCGTCCGTGCACCGGCTCACGGCGATGCTCGCCAATACCGTACCCCCTGTTGTCATCCCGCTTACCGCGATATTCCAGGTGATATTGTCCGATGTGGTCGCCACCACCGTCTTCGTGCCCCCCGAGGTACCCGCGATGGTCACGTCCGTGTTATCGAATCCGGAGACCGCTTCGCTGAACACCGCGGTGAATTCGATTGGGGCGGTGAACGTCGGGTCGGGCTGGCCGGCCTTCTGATTCACGGTCACCGTCGGCGCCGCCTTGTCAATCATGTACGTTTGGCCTGTGGTGAAGCCCACGGCCATCACATTACCCGCCGTATCCGTGATGGTATTCGCTGTCACCACGTTCAACCGTAATTCTCCACTCCCGGTTCCTGTATTCACCACCACATTCACCGTCACACCGGCCGCCGCGCTCACCGAGGTCAAGGCCTCGCCGGTAATCGTGCCACCCACATCCACCAGCGAAAAATCCGCCGTGGTCAGGCCCGACACCGACTCACTGAATGTCACCTGCCACGTCACCGAAGTCGCATTGGTCGGCGAGGTCAGTGGCGTCAGCCTGTTCACGCTCAGCACCGTGGGCAGCGTTTTGTCTATCACATACACCGGCCCAGTGACATAGTCCGCGGTAATATCGTTCCCTGCGGCATCCGTGATGTTCGCTGTTGCTCCCAGTGCGTCCAGGCGCAATGTCCCATCCCCTGTGCCCGTATTCACCGTCACGTCTATCGTGGTCCCTGAAGCAGCACTTACGGAGCTTATCGCTTCGCCCGTAATCGTATCCCCCACGTCCACCAAGGTGAAATCGCTTGTGTCCACGCCATTCACTGTTTCGCTAAAGGTGACCCGCCATACCACCGAGGCGGCATTCGTCGGAGAGGTTGCAGGAGTTTGACGAACCATGGTCGACACGGCCGGAGGTGTGGCATCCCAGTTGATAGTGTTGTCCGATGTGGTGGATGCAGCATTGTTGTTCCCCGCGAGGTCTGTGCACCGGTTCACCGCAATGCTCGCCAGCACCGTCCCCGCCGTTGTCATCCCGCTCACCGCGATGTTCCACGTAATATTATCCGCGCTGCTCACCACCGCCGCCTTCGTTCCCCCCGCCGTACCCCCTATGGTCACATCCGTGTTGTCAAATCCCGTTACGGCCTCGCTGAACACCGCCGTATATTCAACCGGGGCCAGCCGCGCCGGGTCCGCCTGGCCCGCTTTCTGATTCACGGTCACGGTCGGGGCCGTCTTGTCAATCACATAGGTCTGGCCGGACGTAAACCCAGCCGCCATCGCATTCCCCGCCACGTCCGCAATGCCATTGGCTATAATCACATTCAGTTGCAGCGTTCCATTCCCCGTGCCGGTGGCCACAGTCACATTCGTTGTCGTCCAAGGCGTAGTTCCGCTTATGGAACTGATCGTCTCACCGGTAATTGTCCCCCCGACATCCACCAGCGAGAAATCGTTAGTCGCCAGACTCGTCACCGGTTCGCTAAAGGTCACCTGCCATATCACCGGCGTCACATTCGCCGGAGATGTCAACGGGGTCAACCGGTTCACGCTCAGCACCGTGGGCACGGTGCGGTCAATAACAAATGTTTGTCCGGTGATGTAATCGCCTGAAAGGGGGTTTCCCGCCAAATCCGATATGGAATACATTGCGGACAGCAAATCAAGCCGTAACGTTCCTTCCCCGGTTCCCGAACTGGCCGTCACATCAAATGTGGTTGCATTCACAGCCGCCACCCCCGTCAGCAGCTCCCCGGTAAGAGTGTCGTCCACGTCCACAAGCGTGAAATCATCCAATGCCAAGGTGCCCGCATTGATCCCATTCACTTCGGTGAACGTCACTCGCCACACCACCGACGCCGCATTCGTGGAAGCCGTGGCGGGTGTTTGCCGGTTGATGCTGGCCACCACCGGCGCCAATACGTCCCACGTCACCGAATTGTCCGCGGTTGTCGAGGCGGCGTTGTTATTCCCGGCGGCGTCCGTGCACCGGTTCACCGCGATGCTCGCCAGCACTGTTCCCCCCGTCGTCATCCCGCTCACCGCAATATTCCATGTAATGTTGTCGGAGGTCGTCACCACCGCCGTCTTCGTGCCGCCCGACGTGCCTGCCAGCGCCACGTCCGTGTTGTCAAATCCGGTGACCGCCTCGCTGAACACCGCCGTAAACTCGACTGGAGCCGTATTCGTGGGATCCGGTTGTCCCGCCTTTTGATTCACCGTCACCGAGGGCACAGCCTTATCGATCGTGTATACTTGTCCCGTCAAATTGCCGGTTCGTTGATTGCCCGCCGCATCAATGGCCGGCCCGGCAACGGCATCCGCATTCAACCCAATTGTCCCGCTCCCCGTACCGGTGGTCACCGCCACATTGTACGTCGTCCCACTTCCCGTGATCGTCGAAATCGCCGCCCCCGTCACCCCCGTGGGAACCAGTACCAGGTCACCGGCCACAAACCCCGTCACCGTCTCACCAAAGGTTACCGTATAGTTCACCGTTCCCAAGTTGGTGAGAGCCGGATTTACCCGGTTGATCGCCGTTATTTGCGGTGGTGTCTTGTCGATTATATAGGTTTGTCCCGTGATAAAGTCCGCCGCCAGAGACTGGCCCAACGAGTCCGTAATAGTCGCCGACGCCATTACGTCCAATCGTAGTTCACCGTCTCCGGTTCCGGTGCTTGCCGCGACATCAAAGACGGTATTCGCCGTTATCACGGTCACTGTGGAAAGTATTTCCCCTGTTATCGTGCCGCCGATATCCACCAGTGTAAAATCATTAGCCGCCACACCCGTGACATTCTCACTGAATGTCACCCGCCACGTCACGCCCGCCGCATTGGTCTTCTGGCCTGTTGGTGTCTGACGGTTTATGCTCACCACCGCCGGCTTTGGATCCCAGGTCACCGAATTGTCCGTAGTGGTGGACGCTGCATTGTTGTTCCCCGCCAAATCCGTGCACCGGCTCACCGCGATGCTCGCCAATACTGTCCCCCCCGTCGTCATCCCGCTCACCGCAATGTTCCACGTGATATTATCCGTGCTATTCACCACCACCGTTTTCGTACCCCCGGACGTGCCCGCGATGGTCACATCCGTGTTGTCAAATCCGGTCACCGCTTCGCTGAATACCGCTGTAAATTCTATCGGCGCGCTGAAGGTCGGGTCCGCTTGACCTGCTTCTTGATTCACCGTCACCGTCGGGGCCGTTTTGTCTATTACGTACGTCTGCCCTGTGGAAAATCCGTCCGTCATCACATTTCCCGCCACATCCGATATGCCATTGGCCGTCAACACGTTCAACTGCAATGTCCCGTTCCCCGTGCCGGTGGCCACGGCCACGTTGGTCGTTGTCCACGGCGAGGTCCCGCTTATTGAATTGATTGTCTCACCGGTAATCGTGCCTCCCACATCCACTAGCGAAAAATCCGCCGTGGTCAGACCCGTCACCGGCTCGCTGAACGTCACCTGCCACGTAACTGTCGCGGCATTGGTCGGGGTAGTCAATGGCGTCAGACGGTTCACGCTCAACACCGTCGGCAGGGTCTTGTCAATGACATACGTATTAGCTGAGGAAAAATTGGCCGTGACATCATTACCCGCATTGTCCAAAATGTCCGCTGCCGCCCCCAGCACTTCCAGACGCAACGTTCCGTCGCCCGTACCCGTGTTCGCCGTCACGTCAAATGTAACATTATTCACCACCGGAGCCACTTGTGTCACCGACTCGCCGGTAATTGAATCACCCACGTCCACCAGGGTGAAGTCGTCAACGTCCACTGTGCCTGCATTGATCCCATTGACTTCCGTGAATGTCACACGCCACGTCACGGAGGTGGCATTTGTGGGCGTGGTGGAGGGCGTTTGGCGAACAATCGTATTCACCACGGGCGCGATGATATCGTACGTCACGGTATTGTCCGTGCTTGTGGAAGCGACATTGTTATTCCCCTCCGCATCCGTGCATTTGCTTGCGGCAATCGAGCAGGTTACCGTGCCCCCGGCGGTCATGCCGCTCACCGCAATATTCCACGTAATATTGTCCGTGCTGCTCACTACCGCGGTTTTTGTGCCCGTGGCCGTGCCGCCTATCGTAACGTCCGCATTTTCAAAACCGAGCACGGGCTCACTGAATACCGCCGTAAATTCGATTGGGGCCGTATTCACCGGATCTGCTTGTTCCGCCTTCTGATTCACTGTTACGGTGGGCAGTGTTTTGTCGATTGTATACACTTGTCCGGTCAGATTACCGGTGCGCGGATTTGTGGCCCCGTCCGCCGAAGGCCCCGCCACGGCATCCGCATTCAACCCGATAGTGCCGCTCCCGGTTCCTGTATTCACCACCACATTGTACGTCGTTCCACTCCCCGTAACCGCCCCGATCGTCGCTCCCGTTACACCCGATTGGACAAGCACCAGGTCCGCGGCCACAAATCCCGTTACCGTTTCGCTAAAAGTCACCGCATAGTTCACTGTGGCCACTCCGGTCGGACTTGGATTCACCCGGTTAATCACCGTTATCTGTGGAGGGGTTTTGTCAATGGTATACACTTGCCCGCTGCGAAATTCCGCGTTGATGGGATGCTTGGCATTGTCGCGGGCGGGCCCGGCGGTGATCACATCCAGACGCAGGGTTCCATCCCCGGTTCCGGTATTAACGGTCACGGTTCGGGTTGCGCCTGTTCCCGTTACCGCCGAAACAAAGGCGCCAAGAATCTCGCCCGTGGTGGTCACCTCAAAGTCAGCCGCCGCCACGCCAAACACTATTTGGTCGAACGTGACGGTGTAAGTAACCAGGGTGGCATTGGTCAGTCCCGTGGCGGAGGTCGGAGGCGCCACACGATTCACTGAAACAACGTTGGGGGGCTTGTTTTCGTACCGCACATAGGAAGAGGCCGGCACGCTCGGATTGTTGCCGGTACGGAAATACTGGATGCCTTTGGCGCCGGTGGCGTCTTCAATGCCCGCCGTATCCAGCCAGAAATTGTTCGGCGCGGGCAACACATTGCCCGCATTGTCCAGTCCCCCGTCGTTATTCGCGTTTTGATACGCCACCTCGATGCTGTCATCCGCCTCGAGAAGATTAATTTGCACCAAGGGACGGCGGGTATCGTCCGTGTCCCCGGCATGGCGCAAATTATACTCGATGGTAAAAATACGATTGGGGGTGGTGCCTGCCGTGCCGTATCGGATTTTATTGCCGGTTCCGCCCGCAAAATCCATGTCCTCCCAAACACCGGCAATAAAGGCGTTGGGCGTGCCAAAGCCCGCCCCTCCAGGTATGGGTTCGCCAAAATTGGGATCATCCGTCGCCAATTGCCCGGGAATGAAGGTCACATAGCCATTTTCGGCAAACACAATTTGGGTGTAATCCACCCCGTAAAATGTAAACGTAAAAGGGATGGTTATCGGCGCGGATTCATCATTCTCGCCCACGGTCACCACCGTAAACGTAGGCGTTTTCAGAGCATAGGCCGGCGCATTGGCTTCTGTTTGGTCCACCATGCGGTATCCGCCCCCATCGGGTCCCAGTGCAAGTCCATGCGCTGTCGCGGCCACCAGAAGAAAAATGAAGAGAATACTGCTTGCCGTCAGTGAACGAAACATGACTTGACCTCCTTTGGGCAGGTAACGACAGGCCCAAAATCCATTCATACCCGCTTAATAACCCGCACTACTATCAGTATTGGTTTTATGTTTCATTATTTCAAAAAGATACTGGCCACCCGTCTGGAATTACACGCCATCCATGTCGCGCCATTACCCTCGAAAAAAGAATCACAAAACCCTTGAGTGACATCCAACACCCGTTGTTAAGGTGTCGAGGCAGTGTACAATGCCTCTTTAATCTTGTCAAGCAGAAAAATATAATCAGGCAATTGCGGAATCGTCCATTTTTCTCAAGGAAACAGTGTGCACAGCGTAAATTACCGGGCATTTTATAGAAAAATCCGTGCATCTCACGATTTCGCAAATGCCTCTTTAATACTCATAAATAGCGGACGTTATTCTACTCAAACTAATAATGTCTTGATTTGTATGCCTATAAACCAAAATGTCTGTTTGTCTAAATACATTAGCGCGCGTTTCATGACAGGGGAGTTGTCATACGCGTTTTTCGGAGCGGATTGACCCACGTATGCGGCATAAATTTCAATGATAACTAGTATTGATTGCGCCTCAAATACCGCAATCTGCGAATTATTTTGACAAAACGAAAATTACATGATAAAATTGTTGCGAAGTTTTGTGCGGGAGACTAAAAAAGGGGGGCTGGCATTTGAATAAGGGTGTACCGGGGGAGATTGCATAAAGAAATAAAACAACGAACTTGGGTTGTTTGTAAGGATAGTAAACAGGGTTGCTGAACGTTAAATTGCGGGGAGAAGGTCATGATAGCGGAAGCGCCGGTTTCAGTACAGGGTTCTGAGGCCCGGTCCTTGACAGATCGGATGATTTTTGAACAAAACGGGGTGCGGGCGTTCTTTCGTCCACATGGCGTGTATATTTACTTGCCCAGTGTGACAGACGAGGCCCAATTTCCCACCGTGTATATGGCCCTTCAACGGTTCTACGACCGGGGATACAACCAAGTGGACTGGACGGTGGATGTGTCCGCGCTCAGAACGATTCCGCTTTCCTTGCTCAGCGTGCTTACCAGTTTCCGGCAGGAGCTCAGTGAACAGGGGTATCGGCTGACCCTCACCGGAGCGCGTCCGGAATCCTTCCCGAAACTGTATCTGCAAAGCGATTCCTTGTTCACACGCGAACAACACATTGGTTCGCCGCGGTAACGATTGTTCCCTTCGCCGCGCCCCGATGGCTCCGGAAAAGTAAAACCGCCCCAGGAAGAGGTCTATCTCCACGGGGCGGCCGGTGTATTCTTATGTCAATCCGGGGCAGAACCCGTCTTCGGTGTTCTCGCCGGGGCAATAGTGATAGCCGCCGGAGTTGAAGAACTGGATCACCCGCAACAATTCCGACAGGTTGATCAGCCAATCCTGGGTATTGTAATCGCTGGCATGCGGGGTGCAGCCGTGATCGCCGGGTCCTGGGGTATAGCCGTCTTCCGTACCGGTCTGGCAATGGTATCCGCTGGAATTAAAGAACTGGATCACGCGCAGGAGTTCGGAAAGATTCACCAATCCATCGCAGTTTTGATCGGCGGTATGACAGCCGGTTTCTCCTTCACTGGTCCCTTCGCCCTCCCCTTCTTCGCCTTCAGGGGCTGCGCCTGAAATAACGAGATTGACGGCGGTGCCGCACTCGACCACCAAGCCAGAGGCGGGATTCTGACTGATGACCGTTCCCCCCGGAACTGTCTCGCTCTGTTCATAGGTGACCGCGCCAACCATCAGGTTCGCCGCCACGATGGCGCTCTCGGCCTGCGCTAGGGCATTGCCCGTCATGTCCGGGACCGAGGTGTAACAGAGTCCAAGCGAAATCACAAAGGAAACGGCGGCGCCGTATGCCACGGATGTTCCCGCCAATGGATTCTGCGAAATAATCTGTCCGGCGGGCGCGGAGCCGCTGTATTCCTGGGTGACATTCCCCAGTGTCAATCCCAGTTGCAGCAAGGCCATTTCAGCCTCGGCCCGGGTCATGCCGGAAAGGTCCGGCACCGTCACAGAAAAGGGCACAAATACAGCCACCAATTCCCTGTTCTGATCCATGGTTCCGGCGATGGCCGTGGACGAAGGATTCTGTCCCTCGGGTATATTGCCCATCCAACGGAGAAACAGGGAGTCACTACCGGGTATCGCGGTTATGGAGAACGAATCCCCATCCCGGTACCAGTAAAGTTCAGGTTCGGGATTGGTGGTGCCGTTGCCTTGCGCCTGGATGTACAGATACCAATCCGCCAGCACAAAATTGGCCGTAAGGGCCCGGCTCCGGTCCATCAAAACAATGGGGTCAGGATTCGCAGGGTCCATCCCGGCGGAAAGGTCGCCGGACCAATGATCAAAAAAGCCCGCGCCGGTTTCAATCGCATGAATCAGGGGGGTGGCGCCCGCGGAATATTTGATGGAGCCTTCCGGCGCGGTCACCCCTGGCGCGCCCGCCGTGGCGAGGGTCAGTGTATAACCGGTGGTGGTCACATGGGGCGTGATTATTTTATCGTCATCCATGACAAAGTGATAGATTTTGTCGTATGTATTAATATCGCCATGCCATCCGCCCCAATAGTGCCCCGAGGTCACCCGCGCTTCAATCCACGCGGTTTGCCCGGCAAAATACGCATAGACGCCGGGTGAAGGATAGAGTTCCGCGAAGCCGCCGCCTTCAATGGGGTTCAGGGTCATGGTGAAATCCCCGGGTGCAAACACGGCGGTAAGGGTTCGGTCCTGATCCATGGTTAGATGCAAGTCGAATTGATGGGGGTCCATGCCGTCGGGAACATCGCCTGTCCACTCATGGAAGGCATCGCCGCCGCTCAACACATTGGCCACCACCTCAAATATGGCGCCGTCTCCAAAGGCATAGGTTCCCACGGGGGGGTAGATGGAACCGGTACCGGTATAATTGACGGTCAAGTGCCATGCGGCGGGCACAAAATGCGCTACAATCGTACGGTTCATATCCATGGTGAGTTCCAGGAACCATTTGGTGGGGTCGCCGCTGCCGGTATCACCGGTCCAATGGCTGAACGCCCAATCGCCCGTGCCCAGTTCCGCACCCACGAACACATATTGTCCCGGAGAGTAAGAATGGGCCGTTCCGGGATAGGGGCTTCCGGAAGGATTGGTGACGCCTTCGCCCTCGATGATGATGGTCAGGGTGCGCAGGTCCTGAACAAAGTGGGCGGTGATGTTACGATCCTGATCCATGATGAAGGTGAGTTCAGGATTTCTCGGATCGATACCAGCGGGCAAATCGCCGCTCCAATAATCAAAGTCCCAGTTCCCAAGTTCGCCATAGGGATAGAGCGTAGCTTCGGTTCCAGAAGCATATTGGTATGCGCCCGGAAGAATGTTCAACCAGCCTTGGCCTTCCATGGCGACGGTCAGGGTATGTCCCGAGGTGTCAAAGTTGGCGGTAAGGGATTTGTTGGCGTCCATGACCACCTGGATATGGGGCTCCGTGCCGGTATAGTCGCCGCTCCACCCGGCAAAATATCCGCCTAAGTTAGTATTGGCAATCACATCCACCCGCTGCCCATTCAAAAACGAAAAAACGCCCGTGCCTGGGTTCAAATTACCTGAACCCGCCCCTGCCGTGGCCAAAGTCAGGGTCCAGTCGCCGGGAACGAATTCCGCCGTCAGGGTCCGGTTTTGATTCATCGTGACACACTGCGAATAGTTATAGGGATTCGCACCGGTCTCCAGGCCGCCAGACCATTGTAAGAAAGCGCCTCCACCATCCTGCAACCGTACCTCCATGCATGTTTGCACGCCATCCAAGAACCCATATATCCCCGGATAGGGGTAGGTCGAGCCATTGCCCGAAGTATTGATGGTCAGAGTCCAATCCGCCGTGGTGAAGACCGCCGTGATGCTGCGGTCCCGGTCCATAAGCACACCGATGCTGTTCTGGGTGGGGTCGGCATCCCCGATGTCGCCTTCCCAGTGATCGAGGGCCGCGCCGGTATTGGGCAATGCGGCAATGTATTGGATAGTCCCGGCCTCGAACGCATGGATGCCCGCGGCAGGCGAGGTGATCCCTGGGCCAAGGACGGTAATGGTCAAGGTGTGCGCGGGTAGTTGGGTCATAATGGCGGTCAGGGTCCGGTTCTGGTCCATGGTGACATCAATGGATAGGGCATTGGGCTCTTCGCCCACGGGAACATCGCCCTCCCAGCGATCAAACACCCAACCGGGCCAGGGAGTGGCTATCAGCGTGAGGGAAGCGCCGGAGGCATAATAGAACGTTCCAGGAGAAAGGTTGATCCCTCCCTGGCCGGAAATCGCCGTGGTCAAGGAGAACCCCGTATCAGCGAAATGGGCAATGATGGACTTATGAGCATTCATGGGAATGGAGAGGTTGGGCAGGAATCCGGAGGCATCCCCGGTTCACCCGGCAAAGAACCGCTCGGGACACGATGAAACCCCTATCTCCGCAGTCCGCCCATTGCGATAGGCATAGGTTCCCACGCCCGGATACAGCGGCAGACAAGACCCCGCCGCCGGCCCTTCCGTGGCGATGGTGAGCGTCCAGTCGCCTGGAACGAATTGTGCGGTAACCGTGCGGTTCTGGTTCATGGTCAGTTCTTGAACCGTACTCATCACAGGCATGCCAGGCATCAAATCGCCGGTCCAGCGGTCAAAGGCATCCCCGCCGTCAATCAGATTTGCGTAGACCCATTTCTGGACACCATTCACGAAACCATAATTGCCCGGTGGGGGGCTGGTCGCGCCATTTCCGGTTTTTTGGACCGTCAGGGTCCACACCGCTGGCACAAAGAAGGCGGTAATGGTTCTATCCTGGTCCATCGGCAAGAAAATAGAGTCCTGATAGGGATTTGCGCTTCCAATATCGCCTTCCCAGTGGTCAAAGGCCGAACCTTCATGGGGGATGGCCTGAATCCAGGTGGAGGAACCCAAATCCATACTATACACCCCGGGCGCCAAGCTGGTGGTCCCGGAACCCGTGCCGCTGACATTGACCGTGAGCAGCGCTTGCGGCACCGAGGTAAAAACCGCCGTAATGTTCCGGGATTGATCCATCGTGATTTGAATATCTTCCGTTTGAGGGTCCGCACCACCAATATCGCCTTCCCAGTGATCAAATACATTGCCGGATTGTGGGACGGCATGGAGGTCCAGCACCGCGCCCGCCACAAAGCCATACGTGACACCTGTTTGAAAATAGCCTATGCCTCCATTCCCGGAAGCATTCAATGTTAAGTGGTAACCGTTCGTATCAAAGCGGGCTGTGACTGTTTTATCATCATCCATAATCAGTAGTTGGCCCAGCATATACCCGGACACATCCCCTTGCCAGCCCCCGAAATAATTCCCGGAATCCAGTTCCGCTTGTATCCACGTTTCACGCCCCTCCAAAAAGGAATACACCCCCGGAGTGAAATTGGTCCTGCCGGAACCCGCCCCGGTGTGCTGCACGGTCAGGATATGGTCCCCCGGTGTGACAAACACCGCTTCCACGGTTTTAGCGCCATCCATGAATATCCGGATGCTTTGTTGTGTGCCGCTGGCATCCCCGGCCCAGTGGTCAAACGCCCAGCCGCTGCCGCTGATCGGCATGGAAACGATGTCTGTTGTTTCTCCCAAAGAAACGATATGGGTGCCCGGGCCGGGGCTGGTGGAACCCATTCCCGTGACGGTAATGGTGAGTGTGACGGGCACTCCGCACGTGGCATTCTGTTGAATCTGGGCGGAGGGCGCCAGGGCGATGAATTGGGCCAGTTGATTTTCCTCGCAGAAAGGCGTGCCACTGAAAAAAGGATTGTCTTCGATGTTCAGTTCCTCGAATCCGCCAACACCCGTATTATCCAGGAGCGGTTGAATGTCCGTGATTTGGTTGTCGCTTAAGTCCACGTTCTTAAGGCCCGTGCACGTTTCCAAAGGGCCAATCCCGGAAATGTTGTTCTTGGTCAGTTCCAGTGTCTGCAAGCTGGTGAGTCCGCTCAACCCGGAAATGTCGGTAAAGCTGCTTTCGTTGGCAAGCAACGTGTGCAGGTGGACCAGCCCGGAAAGATCGGGCAATGAAGTCATTGTTTCACTCATCAGATACAACGCTTCGAGATCGGTGTAATTGGAGATCACGCTGATATCCGTGGCTCCAATATCCATAAGGGCAAGGAACGAGAGTCCTTGACTTATGCCGGTCAAGCCGCTGATGTCCGTCAGGCCGGACTCCACCAGAATCCCCAGCATGGTGAGATTCGTAAGGGCGTTAATAACGGGAACATCTGCGTTTTCCATTCCACAATTGAAGATGCCCAGCGCCGTAAGGGTGTCGGCGGTGTCCAGCAACGGCGAAAAGTCCGCTATCGGACTTGACCCCATCCATAAAAAATCCAGACTGTCCAAGGTGCTTAGTGCCGCTATACTGGTAAGGGTATAATTGCCCATCAGACTGAGGTATTCCAGATTCACCAGCCCCGCCAACGGCGACAAATCCGTAATGGCATTGCCTTGCGACAACCAGAAACTGAATTCTTCATCCTCTTCCAGCGGGTTGCCACCCAGGCCAACATCCAGTTTGACCAGACTGATGAGACCACTCAAGGGAGCTAGATCGGATAGCTGGTTCTTGCCCAGGTTCAGGTCGGTCAACGCAGTGCAGGCTTCCAATCCGGTCAGATCGGATATACCCAAATTTCGGGCATCCAATCGTGTAAATAATGGATTGGCCAACTCCGTATCTTGCGGGGGATCGCTTAGGGTTAATCCTGTGGCGGATTCCCATTGCGTTTTAACGGCATTCAGCAAGGCCGTGTCATTAAATGCAATGGGATTCCCCGCCGCTATGGATGGCGCGCATAGAATTGTAATATTCATTACAAATACAACGGAAGAATATAATGAGATTGAATGGGTAAACCGCATGAAGTTAACTCCTTATGCCAGAATCACCACAACTACAACACATTCAACTACACGCTGCCTCAGTATAATTATTCACATAAAATTGCTTAAAAATCAAATAATTCCATGGGATAAAAGCTGCGTTTTGATAGCCGGGAGGAGTATGTACCCCACACAGCGCGCCCCCACACTTAATCTGGAATGTACAAAGGGGTGGTTTTAGTAAAGACTAAAGAGCAACTTGGTAGAGACGGGCTTCGCAACTGAGAAAGAATGTGCGGCTGTCTTTCATGGCCGCATTGGTGATGATTTCAGGAAGTTCCGCCACAGAAAGGATGATTCCCTTGTCTAAATCAAGACACACCAATTTCTTAGCGTTGCCATAATACACCCGGCCATCGCCGATTCCGACGATTTGATGGCTTGTCACGGGAGGGGGCGGGGTGTCCGGTTGTGGAAGCACCCGTTTTTCCCGAATGTCATATACCCGCAAGGCCGATCCCGCCGTGAAGACCACCCGCTGGGTGGCCGCATCCAAAGCGAAACGATGCACCGCCGAGACCCTCTCGAATTCTTCCTGGAATTGAATCGAATGATCTTCCTTTAGAAGCACACCAAATTTCGGATGCTCTCCTTTTTTCTCCGGCAGTCCATTCCCCTGAAGCGAAGTCCCGAAATAGATCGTGTCATTATCCACGCATACTCCGATAATGGCCTGCTGTCCGGCGGGATTCTCCACCAACACCGTTTCGCCAGAGGCGGGATCGGTAATCGCGATGGCGCCGCCATACGTGCCATATTTAGCCATCCACCCGGAGTAAAGCTTGCCATCGGCCCCCGCCACAATCCCGCCCGCGGGCCGGATATATCCTTTTGAACTGAGTTGAGCGATGGAGCGGGGATTTTTCCGGTTCCATTGATCCCACGGCGCGGAGGGATCATATTCGATAATGTCGCCGCCCGCATACGCCACGGCATAAACCTTTCCGTTAAGAAATGCCACATCATAGACTTCACCGCCACTATCACAGACCGCGCCGGTGTTCTTTTCCGTGCGCGTTTTGGGCTCAAACGAAAATAAGGTCTGCCCAAAATGGGGGCCGCCCCACAGAAGCCCTTGTTCATCCATGCGCAAGAACAGTGAGGGCCTCGGCGCCGGATCACCGGGGATGCGCTTCAGGTTTAGGGACGTTTCCCCCGGCGCTATACAGAAATAATCCTGCCCCCGCACGCCCAATACTTCATTCTTTTTCGAAAGGGCAAGAATGCGTCCTCCGCGCAATTCCAAATCACACAGAAGTGTGGGCTTATCCTCGCCTGCGGCATACCGGTAAACCGCATTACCCTGATGGAAAACAAGCACTTCTTTGGTGGTCACATAATCATCCACGCTCCAGGCGCCTTTCTCCGGGGGAGGGGTGGGGAAAGGAGGGGTAATTGCCTCAAGGGTATCGCCTTTAAGCACCATGGACCCCGCGACGAAATAGTCCTTCCAGGTGACGCCGGCGCTTGTGTTTTCCAGGGCGGGCGGCGGGGGCGAGAAGGCCTTGGTAGAAGGATCATAAACGAGGGTGGCAGGTTTTTCCATGCCGAAACTGCACAGAATCCGTCCGTCGGGCAAGGCGGATACATTGCGCAAATACAGATTTGGCGGAACCGGCGCCCCACAATCTTCCACGGTGTAGGTATTCAGGTCAAACGCCCCAAGTTTGGCCCCATCATAGGTGCCGCCATAGAAGCGGCCATCCTTGCCCATCGCCAGATTCCAGATGTATTCTTCACCCGGAAAACCCACGGTTGTGATGAAACGCATGGTTTTGAGGTCGAAGGCCATGAACTGGCCATCGTAATAGGTGCCTACAATCAGCCGTCCGCCTGGCGCTTCATTCAGGGCCCAGGACCCCGAACCGGCGGGCGCGGTATACAACCTGGAGGTATTCATGTGGAAATCAATAAACACCAGCGCCATGTGGGACGCTTCATTGGCGGTGGTCACTACCAGGCATTCCCGGCCGGTTTCACAATCCGTTATCGCGCGGCCCGCCAAGACCTGCCATGCCTTGCACGGTTCCCCCAGCGGTTCCACCACAGGCTGGGCCTGAACAGCCAATAACGCCATAATCAAGAACGTCATATTCGCGCTCCAAGACTATTTCGCCAGTTGCGCCTCGATTTTTTTCCGCCAGGTTTCGTCCTGCACAAGCGGCAACGCTTTTTGCAGGATCGCTTTTACGTCATCGCCGGTCAACCCGGTTTCTTCCTCTTTTTGCGGACAGGCGATCTTCGCGGCGGACAAGGCGGCGTCCGCGTTAAGGGCTTCATCGTCCAAACAGGGCGCGAGCACTTTCAATGCGTCCAGTGTACGCACCCCCTCCAAGCCCGATATCACCGTTTTTTTGTCCTCCGGACGTTTGGCGGCCTCGAGGGCATTCTTTGCCCAAACAGGCTGTTCCGCCTCCGCTTGAGATTTCATCAGACGCACATAGCCCCCCATTGCCAACGATTGGCATTCAGGTTCAGGAATGTTTCGAACCAGCGCAAGTAATTCCGGGGCCGCTCCCGCATCTTTCCAGGCCGCCAGTGCATGAATAGCCGCATCACGCACAGCGGGCACATTGCTCGATGCGGCCGCCACAACACATTGCACCGCTTTGCCGCCGCCGAGTTCGGAGAGCGCCTGATAGAAGGCCGGCTTCCGCTCATCCGGCGCCTGCGCCAGCACGGCAATCAATGGCTCCACCCGGTTTTCGATGTCCGTATTCTGTTTCGCCACGGCCACCACGGACTGGCGCGCCGCATTGACCTCTTCTTCACCTTGCACGGTGCGCAGCAATTCCGCGAGCCGCGGAAGTTGGGGGGGCTGTTCCACATTGGCCAAGGCGTTAATCGCCGCCAACCGCACCGCAGGTTCGGCCTCCGAAGCCCATGCGAACACGGTATCCGCGAAGGCGTCCGCACGGCGTGCGGCGAGGATTTCCAGCAGGGCCTTGCGCGCGGGCAGCGCCGCGGTGGGCAGGGCATTCGCCGCCAGCGTGGTCAGTTGTTCCTCTCTGCAACATAACAGAGCCGCTTTAGCGGCGTCGCGTTCATCGTCTTCGGAGGCGACATTCAGCGCATTGAGCAATGCCGGAACCGTTTCCGCATTGTTGAACCGCGGCAACGCACTTATTGCGGCCATCCGCACCGGTTTGTCCGGAGCGGTCAAGGCGTTTATGAAAAGGGTATACGCGAGCATATCCCCCCGTTGCGCGAGCATATTCATAATTTCCACACGCACCATGGGGTCGGCCTTGGCGGCCTTGTCCATCCATTGTTGCGTGGCCGCTTCCCCGGAGAATGCCGGCGCGAGGCGCAGGGCCGCCCCGCGCAATTCCGAATCCCGGCTATCCATGGCCGCCATTACTTCCGGAAATCCTCTTTCACCCAACACAGCCACCAATTGCTGCAACGCCGCGCAGGCAATATGCACGTCCGGCGCCTTCAACAGTTCACGGCAAATGGTTTCACAAACCGCAACGCCGCCAGCGTCCGCGCGGCGGCGCGCATACAGTAGATAATTGGACGCGGCACGAAAATGCGCATTACCGGCCGCAGTGTGCATAGCCTCCACCAACACCGATGCGGCTTCGGGAGCGGCGATGTCCGCCAGCGCAAAACAGGCGGCCTCTCGCACCGCGGCATCGGGACGTTGAGCCAGGGGCAGGATATCCGGCACGGCGGCGGCGCACCGCAATTCGCCCAGTGCCTTGACGATGGTCATCTGATTCTTGCCTTGGGCTGTTTTTAACGCCGCCGCGAAAGCCGCCGTAACATCAGGGGTTCGTATTGCCAACAACGCTTGGGCGGCGGGTTCATATAACGTCTCATCGGCCAGCAAAGCGCCCAACGGCGCAACCGCCTCTTCGCGCCCGGCAATCTGGAGCTGCCGGATCAGGAACGCCTTCACTTCTTTGTCCCCAGCCGCTTGAAGGGCCTGCAGCAACGCCTCCGCCACCATTTTCCGTTCATTTTCCGCGCCAGGGCGCGCCACGTAGTGCGCGAGGCCGTTCAACGCGAATTCCGCCTGGACATTGTCGCCCGCGCCAGACGGAACCAGTTTGGCGCTGATTTCCAAAATCGCGGGCGGGCCCAATTTCACCAAGTTCGCCATCAGGGTTTCCGTATCCGCCGCATTTTGCGCGGGCAGCTTCGCCAGCAGGTCCGCCACCGCGGATTGCGCCGTCGCCACCACCGGAACCAGCAGCACCGTGATCAGCGTCAAAAGCATATGAAGTTTTTTCATGGGGTATTTCCTTTCCTACACGCGCCACGGCGCCCGCATGGGCGGCTCGATCAACCGGTTGGCTTCTTCATCATCGATAAACCGCTGCGTTTCCGGATCAAAGCGCAGGTTTCTTCCCAGCCGCACGGCAATCACCCCCAGATTCACCAAGGTGCAGGAGCGATGTCCGTTCGCTTCATTCAGGGCAAACGCCGTCCGCGTTTTCACCGCATGCACGAAATCGGTTTCCTGCGGTTCCGGGTCGGGAAACGCCGCCAATTTCTTCTCAAAATTGGGAATGTCTGACGTAAATCCCTTAAACAGTTTTCCGTCCGGGCCTTCAAGATAGGCGGCGTTCGGGTCCTTCCCCTCGCCATCCAAAATGATTTCGCAGCCGTCCGCATATTTCATCCGGATGCGCCGCCAGGAACTAGCGGCATCGGGATGCTGCTGCGGCGCGTCCACTTCCACTTCCACCGGGCTGGTGGTATCCTTGCCCAGCAGATACTGCACAGGATCGAGGTAATGCTGGCCCATGTCGCCCAGGCCGCCGCCATCGTAATCCCAATATCCCCGGAACGTGGCGTGCACACGATGCGGGTGATAGGGCTTATACGGTGCGGGGCCCAGCCAAAAATCATAATCCAGTTCCGGCGGAATAGGTTGTGGCTCCAAATTGGTCTTCCCGCTCCAGAAAAATTTCCATCCGAAACCCGTGGTTTCACCCACGATCACTTTCAACGGCCAGCCCAGCATGCCGCTGTCCACCAGTTTCTTGATCGGGGCGACGGTGATGTTCATGCCGTAAAAGTTGTCCTTGAATCGGAACCAGGTATTGAGGCGGAAAATCCGTCCGTTGCGCTGGACCGCTTCCGCCACTTTTCTTCCTTCACCGATGGTGCGGGTCATGGGTTTTTCGCACCAGATATCCTTGCCCGCTTCCGCCGCGGCAATCGAGATTAGTCCATGCCAGTGCGGGGGGGTGGCGATATGCACAATATCAATGTCCGGCCGGGCAAGCACCTCCCGGAAATCCCGGTACCCCTTGACATCTTTCTCGACCGCGGCCAGCGCTTTGTCCAGATGGCCCTGGTCCACATCACATACCGCCAGGAGTTTGCCATCATTGTAACCAAGATGCCCGGTGCCCATGCCGCCGACCCCAATGACCGCACGGGTCAATTGTTCACTGGGGGCGGTGAACAGCGCGCCGCCCAGGACATGCCGCGGCACAATGCTGAATGCGCCAACCGCCGATGCGGCCCGTGCCATGAAACCGCGCCGGGTAATTTGCTTTTGCTTCATACAAGGCTCCTTTCCAAGGTCTCTTCAGCATATCAGAAGAACGTGAACCCATGCGAGGGGAATACTGCAATGATGCGGGCAACGCTGCTCCATCGCGGGGAAAAACGGCCAACAAAAAGCCCAAACCTGTCCTGCTTGAGGGCCTGTTTGGGCGTACGTTTTTCAATGCTCACGATTTAGTGAATATCCGCGTGATATTCCTGCAAGGATTTTATCTGTGTTTTACCCTTCCGGAACGCGGCAATGCCGCGCGCCGCCGCCAAGGCCGCAGCGGTGGTCGTAATGTACGGAATCTTGTACTTGATGGCCGCCTTGCGGATATAGGAGTCATCACTGACGCTGAATTTGCCCGCCGGCGTGTTGATAATCAACTGAATCTCGCCGTTCTTCAGCGCATCCACCAGATGCGGGCGGTCTTCATGCATTTTGTTGACGCGTTCGGCGTCCACGCCGTTTTCTTTCAGGAATTGGCAGGTGCCCTTGGTGGCGAGAATCTTGAATCCCAGCGCCTGAAGCTCTTTCGCGGCGGGCAGCACGCCCTGCTTATCGCGGTCCGTGACGGTAATCAACACGGTGCCTTCGTTGGGCAGGCGGAGTTTGGTGGCTTCCTGCGCCCGGTAATACGCCAGGCCAAAGGAGTCGGCCATGCCCAGCACTTCGCCCGTCGAGCGCATTTCCGGCCCGAGGATGGGGTCCACTTCCGGGAACATGTTGAACGGGAACACGGCTTCTTTCACGCCAAAATGCGGGATGGGACGGTTCTTGAGCCCCAGTTCCGAAAGTTTTTTCCCAAGCATGAGATTCATGGCGACTTTTGCCATGGGAATGTTGCACACCTTGGACACCAGCGGGACCGTGCGCGAGGCGCGCGGGTTGGCTTCCAGAATATACACCGCGTCGTTGTAGATGGCGTACTGAATGTTCATCAGTCCTACTACATTCAAGGCAATGGCGATTTTCTTGGTGTATTCCACAATGGTGTCGATATGCTTCGCCGGGATGCTGATGGGCGGGATCACGCAGGCCGAATCGCCGGAATGCACGCCGCACAGTTCGATATGTTCCATCACCGTCGGCACGAAGGCGTCCGTGCCGTCCGCGATGGCGTCCGCCTCGCACTCAATGGCATCCTCCAGGAACTTGTCGATGAGAATGGGCCGTTCGGGCGTGACATCCACCGCCCGGGCCACGTAGAGCCGCAGCATTTCCTCATCGTACACCACTTCCATGCCGCGTCCGCCCAACACATACGAGGGACGCACCATCAGCGGATACCCGATCTCATTGGCGATGGCAAGGGCTTCCTCGACGGAACTGGCCATGCCCGACTCCGGCTGTGAAATGCCCAAGTCCTTCATTACCTTGCGGAAGCGGTCGCGGTCTTCGGCAAGATCAATGGTGTCCACCGACGTGCCCAAAATGGGTACGCCGGCCTCGTAAAGATCGCGGGCGATATTCAGCGGCGTCTGACCGCCGAATTGCACCACCACGCCTTCCGGTTTTTCCTTTTCATAAATGCTCAGCACATCCTCGACGGTGAGCGGCTCGAAATAGAGCTTGTTCGAGGTGTCGTAATCGGTGGACACCGTTTCCGGGTTGCAGTTGACCATGATGGATTCCAAGCCCGCCTCCCGCAGGGCAAAGGCCGCGTGCACGCAGCAATAATCGAACTCGATGCCCTGTCCAATGCGGTTCGGGCCGCCGCCCAACACCATGATTTTCTTTGCTTTGCTTACCGAAACGGTGTCTTTGGCATTGTACGTGGAGTAATAATAGGCGGCATTTTCCACACCGCTGACCGGGACCGCGTCCCAGGCTTCCTTCATGCCCAGGTCTATGCGTTGCTTGCGCAAATCCTTCTCCGGGAGTCCGAGGATCTGCCCCAGATACTTGTCGGAAAATCCGTCTTTCTTCGCCCGGGTCAACAGGGCGTCTGGAAGCCCCTGGCCTTTGTATTTCAGGATTTCTTCCTCGAGTTCAACCAGTTCCTTCATTTGCTGGATAAACCAGTGCTTGATGTGCGTACGGCGGAACAATTCATCCACGTCCGCGCCTTTCCTGAGCGCCTCGTACATGATGAATTGCCGCTCGCTGGTGGGAATCGCCAGCAACCGCATCAGTTCTTCAAGCGGCTTTTTGTTGAAGTCTTTGACGAACCCAAGGCCGTACCGGTTGTTCTCCAGCGAACGAATCGCCTTCTGGAATCCTTCCTTGTAGGTCTTGCCGATGCTCATGACCTCGCCGACCGCCCGCATCTGCGTGCCCAGCTTGTCCTCGACGCCCTTGAATTTCTCGAAGGCCCACCGGCAGAACTTCACCACCACATAGTCGCCGGACGGCGTGTATTTTTCGAGCGTTCCGTCGCGCCAATAGGGAATCTCATCCATCGTCAGGCCGCCCGCCAGCAACGACGACACCATGGCGATGGGGAATCCCGTGGCCTTCGACGCCAAGGCCGAGGAACGCGAGGTGCGCGGATTGATTTCTATCACCACCACACGGCCTGTTTTCGGATCATGCGCGAACTGAATGTTGGTGCCGCCGATGACCTGGATGGCTTCCACAATATCATAGGAGTATTTTTGCAGCCGTTGCTGAAGTTCCGGGGCAATCGTCAGCATCGGGGCCACACAATAGGAATCGCCCGTGTGCACGCCCATGGCGTCCACGTTCTCGATGAAACACACGGTGATCATCTGGTTCTTGGCGTCACGCACCACCTCCAATTCCAACTCCTCCCAGCCCAGCACGGATTCTTCCACCAAAATCTGGCCCACCAGGCTGGCGGAGATGCCGCGCGCCGCCACCACCCGCAGTTCATCCAGGTTGAACACCAATCCGCCGCCCGTGCCGCCCATGGTGTAGGCCGGGCGAATCACCACCGGGTAGCCCAGTGTGTCCGCGATGCGTTCGGCTTCTTCCACGCTGTAGGCAAGCTCGCTCTTCGGCATTTCAATGCCCAGGCGGTTCATGGTGTCCTTGAACGCCTGCCGGTCCTCGCCGCGCTCGATGGCATCCACCTGCACGCCGATAACCCGCACCCCATACTTGTCGAGCACGCCCGCTTTGTATAATTCCGAGGATAAATTGAGCCCGGATTGCCCGCCCAGGTTCGGCAACAAGGCGTCGGGCCGTTCCTTGGCGATGATTTCCGTCATGTTATCGAGCAACAAAGGCTCGATGTACGTAACGTCCGCCATGCCGGGATCCGTCATAATCGTGGCCGGATTCGAGTTGACCAGCACGATTTTATAGCCCAGGCTGCGGAGCGCCTTGCAGGCCTGCGTGCCCGAATAGTCGAACTCGCAGGCTTGCCCGATCACAATCGGACCGGACCCGATGATCATAACTTTCTTGATGTCTTCCATACGCGCCATAACGTTTCTCCCAGTTTTGCCCGCGCAGATTGTATAGGAATTCAACTCAAAAGAGAAATTTGAGGTTGCATGCTTACAACCGATATGGTTTAATGGTGAACTGGAGGTAAAAATGCCCTACCGAGGACACATACAGAACGGTGTGGTGCATTTTGACGATGCCATGGACTTGCCAGATGGAACGGTGGTGGAAGTATATGCAGCCACTCCTATGGCCGGTCTGTCTGAACGCTGGAAAGATCTAATAGGGGTTGTTTCCGGTCTACCAGATGATATGGCACAGAATCATAATCACTACATCCATGGAACGCCAAAGAATAAATGAGCGTGAATAAACACACCAAAGTGTATGACCTTGTCATTGCGAGTGGCCCATCCGCCGAAACGGTGGGGTGAAGGATGAAGAAACATCAGAAAAATCATGTTGAACACCATCCTGGATCACCGGGTTACCGCGGGTTTTCCCCGAAGGGGATGAATAACTCAGCCCAGCGGTTGCGCTTCGCTACCCTGGGTACACACGCCCTCCTAAACACTTTCTCTGAAAGAGATAAATAATCTCTCCATCATTTGCCGTGTTTCTAAGGTCGAGTCCCCGAGACCCACGGAAACGTTGCCCCTCCCCCTCGATCATTCCTTTGTGTTCTTTGTGATCTTTGTGGTTAACTGTCCAATAAAAGTACAAATACTTGGTGTGTTTTAAAGGCGTGCATAAGGGACAGTGTGAAATCCGGAGTATTACACTCGTGCGTTTTACATGCCACAAAGGATGAATAGGTTCTTATTAAATGCGCAGCAAACCCAAAATCGGCCTTTTATTTCTCGCGGGAGATTCCTGGTGGGAGGCCGGCATCTGTACGGCCGCCTCCGGACCTTATGCGGGATTTCTCGAGAAAGTGGAGCACGATGTGGCGGCGGCCATCGCCGCGTTGTCAAAAGATTATACAGTGATTTCCTCCGGATTACTGCATACCACGGACCAGCTCATTGAAGAGGCGCGCCGGTTTAACGCCGAAAACGTGGAGGCCATTGTCTTCTGTCCCATCATCTGGACCAATGATCCACCGGTGGTGGAGTTTATTCAAGAGGCAAACAACGTTCCGCTGGCGCTCTGGGCCTATGATCCCTATGGAAAAATCCTCGATTATTACAAGATCGAGGTGTGGCTCCGTTCCAGCGGGCCGGTCAGCGTGCAGCAGGTATCCAGCCTCTTTCACAATCATGGCTGGGACTATGCGGTGGTGTTCGGCAATGAAAAAGACCCGGCCTGCCTGCGGGAACTCCAGGCATTTCTCCGGGCGGCCACGGTTAAGAAAAGCCTGACGGAAACCCGCATTGCCGTGCTGCCCAGTCCCTGCCGGATGGTCATGGGCACATGGATTGATGAGGCGTATCTGCACGAACACTTCGGAGTGGAATTGGTATACGTCACCGTTGATCGCTTTGCCGAAATCGCTGAAAACATCTCCGATGCGGAAGCCGGACAGTATGTTCAATGGTTAAAAGAACACGCCAAAATTACCAACACGCCCGAAGACATGCTGCTGATGTCGTCAAAACATGCCCTGGCGATGGTTTGGCTGACCGAAGACCTCGACCTCTCCGGCATTGCCCTGGAGGATTTTCATGAGGATTTTTACCGGATTCTAGGCGTGCGGCCGCATCTTTATCATCCGCGCTTGGGGGAACTCGGCTGCACGGTGGGCCTCGAAGCGGACGTACCGGGGGTCCTCGCCACGATTATCGCGGGACGCCTCGCAGGGCATATGGCCATGTTCAACGAGTTCTACACCATTGACAAGCATCGGGATCTGGTGCTCATGGGACACCCAGGCATGGGAGAACTCAGCGTGGGGGACCCCGCCACGTTTGAAGTCACCCCGGACCTGGAATTCGATGAACGCCAGAAACGCGGCGCGTGGATATCCTATCGCGCGAAACCAGGTCCAATGACACACCTCAATCTGACACCGGACGCTGGACGCCTGAAAGCCACGGCGTGGACCGGTGAAGCGATCTTCGGACCGCGTCTCATGGAAGGGTACGCCCACATGCTGGTCCGCCCCGATACCGAAGCCCTGCCGCTCTTCCAAAAAATTGTGGAACGCGGCCTAATCCAGCATTGGGGCACGGTCCACGGAAACATCCTGCCCGAACTTCAGCACTTTGCACGGCTCACCGGACTTGATCTGGTGGTGATATAAGGAATGCGTTATGCAAAGGGAAATGGGTTGTTTTTCTAAAAAACTTTTCAGACTTTTTGCTTTTTTGACTATTGCCTGCACTGTTGGAGGGATAAAGGATGCCTGTGCCCAACAAACGCCACGATTCACCGTGGACCCCGTGACGCGGTATATCCACATCACGTATTCCGTGCCGAATGAAGCGCCGGAAATGCTGGAAGTGTACTGTTCCTGGTCGCCGGTGGGAAAAGGCGAGTGGCTTCCGGCAAAGGTAATGCCGTTTATAAGTGAAACGGCTATGAATGTGGTGCGAACCGAGGAATGGGCGCAATGGCTCAGAGGGCATATCGTTGAACGACGCGCGGCGGGACTCGAACGCACGGTCGTATTCAACCCTTATCCAGACGCCCAGGGCGATGGAAAAGTGGAGGTTGATTTCCAGATCAAGATAAACACCCCCGATGAAAAAACGTTAACCACACACGAGCTTCGGATAACGTGTGACAATTCGGATGTGGTGTACCTGGAAGACTGGTCCAACATACTTCAGCAAACCCTGCTTACCTCCGCCACCTATGATCGGAAATGGACCTTCCGCACCAACTTGGATTCCGGTGAAGCCTCCACGTTGAACAATGACCTCTATGGCACGTCGCCCGCCGATTTGCCGTTGCCTCAACTTACCTATCCGCTCGATCTGCACGGAACCTATGCACTGTTTGTATGCACCTCCCCCCAAAGCGGGGGCATGCATCTGCGTTTGACCGGCGATGAGCGCGCGGACCCGCTGATCTCGAAGCGGCCCGGCGAAGAAGTGCTCTGGCGCTGGGCGCTCCTGGACCGGCAGCACCTCGTGCTTAAACAACCGCACGGCTACAAAGGCAGCGCCACCGCCCAACTCGACTACGTGAAACTTGTCCCGCTGTCCCCGGAATGTGCCCAGACACTCGATGCCCAGTTCGGCACGCCGGACAAACTCATCGCGGGATATTGGGAACCGTATTCTTGGGCCTTCTACGATAATGTGCAAAACGTATTGCAGCACCGGGAACAACTCACCGCCTTCCGCGACGCCCGCATTGGCATTGTGGACACGCAAATCGGGCGCTTCGGCATGAAAGTGGTCTATGAGTCGCGCCACACGGACCCTCTTTATTATTCGACCATCGGGGACCCGGAACCGGGGGACAATCATCCGCTTACAGACAATGTCGGGAAAATGCAGCAATTCACCAACACCCTAGACGCCACCGTGCGCTACACGAAAGAATTGGGGCTAAAGGCGCACGCCAATTTCGGGGCCAGCAACTGCTATCCCGGCTCTCCGCTGCAAGGCGATTTCTCCAAGGCGCACCCCGATTGGATGCGCGGCTCCGCCCTGCGTTTTGAAATCCCCGAAGTGCGCGAATATGCCCTGAGCCTGTATCGCGAGTCGCTGGAAATCGGCGCGCCGGGCCTCTCCATTGATTTTTGCCGGTATCCCGAAACCGTGGACAGTATACAGACCGGCAACACGTTCATGCAGGCCCTGAGCGCGCTGGCGAAAGAATATGCATTAAAACGCGGTGAGCGGATTCCAGTATTAGTCCGTTTTCCCGGCACGGGTGTGCGCCGCGCCGAGTTTTTCGACTACCGCACCTGGGCAAAGGAAGGCTGGGTGGATTATCTTTGCCCCAGCAATATCCAAGGCATCCACATGCATATTGATATGGCCCCATACCTCGAAGCGGTTCAGGGAACGGCCGGTGCACTGCTGCCCGAACTGGACGGATTGGGTTGGGGCCTGCCCCTGCCCGGGCCGTTCCTCTGGAGAGCCAAGCAGCTTTACGATCTTGGCGTACCCGGTTTGTACATTTATCAGGCGGATGCCCGCGTGCTGGGCCGGCCTAATGATCGCCGTTGCATGCGGTTACTGGCCAGCAGTGAAGGCGTGCGGCGCTGGTGGGAAGAGGACGCGCGCCTGCGTCCCCAACGCAGCAAAGGCATCTATATTTCCCTCCCCGAACATCCGGAAGGCAAATATCACGGCTACGAACGCATTCGCGTATGGCTGGAAGGAATCCCCATGGGAGAAGTCGAGATGTATCTTGACGATCACCTCGTGACACAACTTCCCGGCCCCCCCTATCTGCTGGGCCGCGAAGACTACGCAGACAACGGCATCATCCCCTCGGGCGAACACCAACTCCGCATCCGCGCCAAGGACGGCCCCGCCTGGCTCGAACAAACATTTACCATCCTCGGGGGATAATTTTTGGGCAATAAGAAAACCGAATCTGTATCGCCACGTATCCCGAAGGGATTCCATAACGCAGCCCAGAACAACATCACAAAAAGTTTTCGTTTCAGGAAGAGTTCCGCCGTTTGTTGAAAAAACACGGAATAGAATTTAACGAACGATATGTTTGGGATTAAATCAATTTTGGGAAACCACAAAACCAAGATAATGTGTATAACTCTTTCAGAGTATCGCCCATGAGGTAACGCTTCAGACCCAGGATGGCGCTGCGCTTATCCTGGGCTGTGTTGTCCATCCCCTTCGGGGATTGAATAAAAAGTAATGGGGAATTCCATGAAGCGCAAAAACTAAAACCGGTGCATCACGCCGCCGCTCGGCAGTTTCGGGAAAAAATACGTGGATTTCTGGGGCATGGCTTCACGCGCATCCGCGCAGGCGCATACCTGGTCCGGGCGCGTGGACCGCAAAATGAACGCCAATCCGGCCGCTCCCGTATGGACGGCCTCCATCGTGCTCTTGTCGTCATGATCGTAGGTGAGCACCGTGCCTTCGGGAATGCCCAAAACCTGTTCCAGGATGCCCCGGTGCAGCACGGCCACGTCCAAATCGCGCCACGCCGGACCATGGTCGTCCCCGAGCAGTTCCAGGCGGTCCACGTCTTTCAGCGTCAGCACGTAATCGCCATGGCCGTGAATGGCCACCCCCAGGGCATTTCGGGCATGTGTGCGTCTTACCGCCAGCGCCAGATCATTCTCTTCCTTTTCCACGTCAAACCATTTTTTTAGCGAGCGCAGGAAGGCGGCCGGTTCAAACCCTTCCGGCATGGTCATGAGCCGGTGCGTCGGGTAAATTTTCAGCCCCGGATCATCCATGGGCACCAGTCCCATCATCACGTAATCGTACGCCTGCGAACCTTTCCGGCGTTCTTTCCCGCGCCGCGCATCCCGGTAAAGCCCCGCCGTGCGGAACCGGTGATGCCCATCCGCAATATACAGGATTTGATCCTCAAAAAACTCCGATACGTCAGTCACCGCCGGGACCCGCCACACCTCCACCTCCACCCCGTCCATCGTTTTCGCCGTGAGATCCGCCGGCCGCGCATCCATCTGGTCCAGGAAGGGGGTCAACGCATGCGCGGGATCCTTATAGAGGCAAAAAACCGGTTCCAAATTCGCATTCACCGCCTCCATCAGTTTCAGACGGTCCTCCACCGGCTTCGGGAACGTGCGTTCATGCCCCAGGATATTCTGCTCACCCTCTTCCGGCAGCCGCACCGTGGCAAAAAAGCCCCGGCGGGTGTAATGCGTGCCTTCTATACCCTTGAAATGCTGCCGAAGCAGATAAAACGACGGCTCGCCGTCCTGCATCAGCACCCCCTCATCCAGCCAGGCTTCCAGATAATTCGCCGCCGATTGATATTTATCAAAAGCGTCCCGCGCCTCCGGAAGCATCAGATGCACCATGTTATACGGGCCTTCCGCCGCCAGCCGCGCGCGCTGTTCCGCCGAAATTACGTCATACGGCGGCGTCATGACATGGTCCAGGGACCCCGTCTTCTCCGGCACAAACCGCACTCCGCGAAATCCTCGTACGTCAACCATGTCTGTTCCCTTCCGTTCGGTAAAATACACACCCATACTGTAAGTTTCCCTATTCTATCGGGCAAACGGGTTCGATATCAAAAGCCTGTTTCTTGCATTTTTCGTAAATTTGCATCATGTTTTATTTTTCTGATATATTTGGAACCCAGGGTAGTTATTGAGTTGCAATTTAGTGCGTTTGTAATAGGAGGCTGTGCGTATGTGTACCAATCAATCTCATGGTGCTAATTCTTCAGACACGTCTTCGGTAGGACCCTTTCAGGAACAATTCGACTGGATAGTGCAGCAAATTGAAGAAATTCGAGCCAAGGGAAATTCATTTCAAACGAGTGATACACCCCCGGCAACACGGCCTCGTCAACTTGAACCCAAGGTGCATGATTGGATGTTTGCTTCCGACGATTGGTGCAATGTGATCAGTATTTTGGGTGCGAGGGGAATGGGTAAAACCACTCTGATGGCCAAGGTTATCCGTCATTTGGAAAACGAACAAAAGGATATCGTTCTAAATCCTATTCAGCCGGAACGCTTTGGAAATGACGATACCTTATTGGGCTGGGTATTGGCTGGTCTTAAAGACTGGGTTGAATATTGTTGCTATCACAATGAGGTTTGTTTACGGAATAGACATGGTAAACCGGTCAGAGCCGAAGATTTGGATGAAGAGCAGATTATAAAGCACACGGAGGTTTTGCGGGGTATATACATGGACTTGTGCCGTATCGCAGGCAGGACTTCCGGTAATTTTCGTGAGAGCCTCCGCGCACGGGAAGCAGACCCATATCAATTCGGTGAGGAAAGCGCACGTTTGAACTCAGACGGGTATTCCCTTCGTGAAAAAATGCACACATTTACGAATACTTTGCTTGATTCCATAAAGATATTTGACAAAGATAAAAAAGACGCATTAGTTGTAGTGCCCGTTGACGATGCGGACCTCATGCCCAAGCTTGTCCTGTCGAATTTTCGCGACACTATGCTTCTTTTAGGGCACCGGCGTATTTTGATCCTGTTGGTGGGCGATCTCCAAACCTTCACGTACGCTCTGCAAAATGAAATTCTTGATCCCGCTAATGATCTTCCTAATGAAAGTCTACTCGATACGCCTCTTAGCAGCCTTGTCGATTTCAAAAATGAACATGCGAAAGCGTTACTCAATAAATACCTGCCCAAACACTCGCGTGTCATTTTGCCAGACCTTTCTCTCCGGGAACGGCTGCTGTTCACACCACTTACCGAAAGACAGACTGAAAAAAAGACGTTATTGGAACTTTTTAAGCAAATCTCAGTCCAGCCTGCTCCAAAACAATCTTCGGACACATCAGTATCAGTTCCTCAAAATACCCAAGACAAAATGACCCTGGCCCACTATTTTGATCTCAGTATGAGAAAATATCCCGTTATATGTCGAGCGGAATTGTCAGATATTTTATCGGTTAATACATGGATTGAAAATCCCGATTTGACACCGTCTCTCTATGCGGAAATGTTACCACATAAGTTGCGCGACATAGTCCATTTGCACAGGGCTTTACAACAGGAAATTAATCACGAAAACACAGCGGACAATACAGCACCTGCCCCAGACCCGGCAATCCGTGAATATACGGTAAAAACCGAAAATCAGAATAAAATCATTAAAACGTTTTGGGAGCATATATCTCAATCCGTAGAAGTTGTTTATCAAGAAAGGCTTAAGAACGCAGTTCAATGGCGTTACATCGAGAATAGAGGCTATCGGCTGGAACTTGACTATACCGGATTTTCATCCGGTCAACAAGTAGGCAGAGGTCGAAGACTCACCGTTAATGACAAAACACGTGTTGGCATTCGCAAATTGAATAGATTTTACATTACGGCTGAGGGTTCTATCGATAAATCATCGGACAAGACATCACGCGCCAAAATTGAGCCATCAAAGCAGACCCAATCCGCCATATTATTCACAAGTGAATTTGGCGCTGGTGGAATGGAGTTATCAGATGGTCAAACAGATAAATTACGCACACCCGGCGGTGCATCGTGGAACGGAACATTAGATGTTATCTATGATGGCCGGGATACGGATAATTGCTTTTGGATTATTCCCGATTGGGATAATTATTTAGATTATAACTTATACATTAATGCCTGGGATAGTCTTGTTGACAGCATTCTAACTGTTGATACAAATTGGCTTGATAATACGGAATTTGTCGAAAAAGTGATCGTGTATGTCTACCTAATGCATTTACAGTTTGTTTTAGACATTCATGAGTATCGTTCAACGCTGCTGCCACAACTATCTGGCAAATCGCTTATGTCCTTCATATCAAAACAATTTGATCAGGTATATAAACCTTGGTTCACAGGCATAACACAACGTTGCATAAATATTCTAAGTAAATACAATGATGAAAACGGGAACCAGCGATATAGGGATTTTATCAATTGGTTTACGTTATTTCTCCCTTGGTCTGCCGATACATTAGTCATTCCAAAACGGTCATTCAAAGACATTATCCGACTTTGGGATAACGGTCTGAATATTCTTAGCGACAAGAATCCTAGCCGAAAGTACAGGAAGGAAGCCTGGGATACACTAAAACAACGTATTGTATTAAACATAGACGAGCCATGGGCTGATTCTTTGATAAATCTCTTGCGAACAATGCGGGACCATACCGGGGTTCGTAATATGAGAATGCTCATGGAACGGGAATCACGCATGACGCCAGAGGAAGCTTTAAATAAATTCACCCAACAAGTGAATTCATTAACAAACATAGTAGAATCAGAGGATGCACTCCGTTTGTTACGTGCACTGTCAATCATGGGGCCCGATATAACCACACTTGCCAACGTTGGTGCGTATATTCCACAACAAAAATACGAACGCCTCTTAACACTGGCACGTATTGCCTCAAAACAACATGCACAAAAACACCCAAGTGCACAAACGACGCAAAAACGTGCGTCCCGTAGAAATATACTGGAAAAGAATTAGTATGACGTGTAATAAAACCAACACATAGTGCCGATTTTTCGTTTACGCCAATCGCATGTGATCTTACCAGATATCGCAGGATATAATGAATATTGTCAGAGAAACATTAAACGTATGGGCGGGTGCCTTGTCCTATCCCTTGGCGTCTCTTCCATCGCTTGCGTTAGGGGAATGTAAATTAGAACGCAATGACACTGGATTTCCCACCGGAAATACTGAAAAACTCGCCAATGATTTTGATCATGAAGCAAAACATGAATTCACCTTTCACAACATGACCTTGGAGCAGATTCGCGCCATACGGGTGGCGGCTTGGTTTGGTGAATTCCCAGATACCAACGAATTGAATATTTCCCTCGGCAACTATCTGGAGCGTCTAGCGGCGCAATTGCTTGATTTTCAACACCGTGAAGTTGTTCTCAAGCGTCCTTGCATGCGACCAGAGGAAAATCACTATATCCGCCGGGTTTCTGCTCTTTATGACCACAACCCAAGCTTATGGTATCGCTTGGGACTCAAGATGAGCACCGATCTTCTCGTGGCCGCGTATTTCGTCCATCATTCCCTGCCTCCCAGCCTTCTTGGGCAGGAAAAGGTATCGTTACCCGAGTTGCAGGGCGTCAAAGGCATTCCCTTGACGGAACAACATGTCCATCTCAACGCTTGTATGCCATTTAATGTATTATGGTCACAATGCAGCGATTCAGCCATTCTAAGAGAACGCAGTGCAACCGTCTTGTTTGATAATGGAGTAAATTCCCGTGACATGCGGCCCTTGATTTTACGTGCCATGGCGGCACGCCTGTTGGTACTGCGTTACCTTCGGGAGTGGTCGAATAGTTCACACGCGCCCCAGCGCGCCCGGCATCCTGATTTTCGCACTTTTTTACGTAATATCCGGATCAATTATCAATATTTTCTGCATCACAATGCCCTGACGCTGCTCGATAATTTGGCCTCAGGCTTGGAAAGCTGGAGACTGGCTCTCGCGGAAATACATTCGCAAAATCAAGGTTTTGAGCGAGGATACCGTCCGCTGCTCAATGGATTTCAGAATTTACTTCAGACTTTACGCGATGTAACCTATACACCACGGGATGTTAATGTACAATCATCAGACCCCTTTGCGGTGCTTTGGCCCGAAGTAAATAGTGACTGTGTTGCAGGAACTATTGAACCGTATATTCTCTTTTGGGGATTAACCTATATCAAGGGCCGTCAAAACGAGCCTGATGCCCTCTTTGAACTGTTGTTTTGGCAAATGATTCGCTGCAAAAATCTCCTGTATCGCCAGTTGACACAACAGGAAGGCATCCCGGGACTATCCTATTTCAGCCAGTTCTATTCCAACATGAGCCGTTTGCGGAAACCTCTATCCGGCCGAAGAATTCAAATTGCCGACAGTCATCTGAAACAAAACGGCCGGGTGAAAAAAATTGAACTCAGAATAGCTCCCGGAAACAACACTGCGGAGACTAGAACTGAATGCTTAGCCATGCTCAAAAATTATTTGGCCTTACTGGAGGATAGCGACAATACATCGTCGGCGCGGTTTGCACTATCCGTTCATTTTGTAAAAAGGTGGGCTCGAAAAAATGTGCCCAATTCACCAAAACCAGAAAGCTATCCAGAACGTGGTGATAGTTTCACCCAACGGGATCGGCGTTTCCGGTATTACCACTACCTGCACGAGGTGTGGTCGCAGATGGAATCCCTCTATGCCATCATGCAGAGCGCGCCGGCTTTGAGTTTCTTTATTCGCGGCATTGACATGGCCAACCGTGAACGCAGTGTGCCCAATTGGGTGCTTGCAACCGTGTTCAGGGAATTCAGGAGGCGCATTCAGCAAACTTATCTATCAAGCCGGAGTGATTATTACCCTATACGGTATACGGCTCATCTGGGCGAAGAATTCGAGCATCCGGTCACCGGGCTTCGCCATATTTATGAAGGCATTCGTTATTTTGGGTATAAGGAAGGAGACCGAATCGGCCATGGCATTGCACTCGGCATTGATACCGATAAATGGCTTGAGAGCCACCCCGTAGCTTATGTTCCGGTTGAGGAATACCTGGACGACCTGTCTTGGGAATGGTTGCTCTATACCCTTGAAGAAGTCCCTGATGAAGGCGACAGAATTTATGTTGAATCGGAGTTAATGAATCTTTCAAACCTTCTATACGACTCCAATGGAGACAACTGTGAATATCATCCAATTAACACCCCGCCTAATGCCGCCGCATTGACTCGTTTTTACCAAAAACGGTTTAGGGATGAAATTCTGTTAGAGCAAAATATTTTAGATAGGGATGAGAATGGATTGCTCCATGCCGCCATCAGCGGTGGTGCGCGGCACTTCAGAAGGGAAAACGGAGCCTCGGAGGATGCAAACCTGCTGTCCGCGTACTTTTTTTGTGAACGTTTATGGAATCGCACCCAGCAACTTGGCGCAAAAGCGCTGGATACAAAAGCAAACCACTACCCGCGCCGCCTAAGGCGGATGCAGGAATGGATGCAAAGCATTATCGGACGCGAGGGGTATGTGGTGGAATGCTGCCCTTCCTCCAATCTGTTGATTGGCGACTTGGGATCGTATGCTCAACATCCCGCGTTTCACTTTGCTCCCCCAGATAAATTCCCTGCCACGAAAGTTTCTTTCTCGATAAATGCGGATGATCCGCTTACCTTCAATACAACCGTTCAGGATGAATTGCTGCATTTGCATAACGCCATGCGCGATGAATTGAACATTGAGCGCGGAATGGCGGACGCTTGGATTCGTGCCCGTTGTGAGGAAGCGTGGCGAAGTTCGTTTGTGTTCTATTTCAACCATGTTTCATCCGCGCAGACAGACGCACAAAAACATTGGCTGCTCATGCGTATTGCCCATAACCAAATGGCGCCATTTCCAATTCCTATTCCCGCAAGAATCCTGGAAAGAATTCACTCGGTAGCCACCTAATTGCGCTTGCCGCCAGCTTTGAGGCATCATCAGGCAAACATACCAGAAAACCGGCAACCAAGAAGAGATGCATTTATGTCTGAAACAGAAAAAACATCGCCAGACCACGCACAGATTTCTACAATGGATAAACCTCGCCGGGCAATTTGGATTATAATATTTTTTTTATGGGTCGTTTCGGCCTTATGGTTTCTCTTCACCCCCGGGCAGGAGACTGTCGAGCGGTTTTTCACGCGCGGATGGTACCGGGTGATGGTGGGGATCATGACGCCCCTCACGCAGTGGGCGCCGTTCTCCATCGCGTTGATGCTCACCATCGCGCTTATCGTTGGTTTCCCCCTCTTGTGGCTCGGCAACTGGATTTACCTGCGCCGTTGGAAGAAGCGTTCACATTGGGCGGGGCTTCTCTGGGGGCCGAAATGGGCGCTGGCGGGACTCCCCGTATTGCTGGTCTGGTTTGTGGTGTTTTGGGGCGCGGGCTATCAACGCCTGCCCGTGGAAAAACGCCTCGAGTTGCCCACCCAGGACATCCAGGACGCCGAGGCCGCCCAACTCCGCGCACTCCTCCTTACCGTAATCCAGCGCGATATGCCGCCGCCGGAAGCACGCGACGTCAATCGTACCATCGCCGCCATTGCCGCCGCCATGAAAGACATAACCGCCACCTGGGACGGACGCGCCATCACCCTGCCCTCGCGCGTAAAAGCCACACCCAAAGGTTTCCTCATGTTTAACGGCACCTCCGGGATGTGTTCGCCCTATACGCTCGAAGCGCAGGTGGACGGCGGGTTGCCGGATACGGCGTTTGTATACGTGGCCGCGCACGAATTGGGCCATATCGCCGGAATGTGTAAAGAAGATGAAGCCACGCTTATTGGCTACGTGGCGGGACTTCGCGCCGCCGACCCGTTCGCGCGGTATGCCTGCGCCCTGGATGCGTATGTGGACCTTGCCAATCAACTGAAAAAAGAGGAACGGAAAGCCGCGTTCGATGCCTTGCCCGAAGGCGCCCGCGAGGACCTTAAAAAAGCCAGCGAGGCGCATAAAAAATACCGGATTGACTGGTTCAGCAGGGTTAGTTGGCGCGTATATGATAAATACCTCCAGTCTCAGGGGATCAAAGAGGGCCGGAAAAATTACTCACGTGGCATCACCTTGTTTACCTATGCCTGGCGCAAGGGTTTGGTGACGCTGTAAAAGGGATAGTGTATGCAAAGACTCCTTCTCCTCGGTTGTTCCGTTTTCTTGACCTCGGCCATGGCCGTGGCCGAATATGCGGATTACCTCTATGTTCCCCCGCCCAAAGCCGCCCGGCTCAATGAACAACAGTATCCTATCCCGCAAGCGCACATCGCCCGCTACCTGAATCAGGAATATCCGGAACGGGTGCTCACCGGTTTCATGGGTAAAAACGAGGCGCTTCGCATCGAGGCGGAATCGCCCGGCCTCGAAGTGGCCGCCGGCATAGACCTCGGCGCAGCCTCCGGGGAATTGTTCGGCGATGGTTTCTTTGACGGCGGTTATTGGAATTTTCTTGCCTCGATAACCTCCATCGATGCCTATGCCGTGCGTGTGCAAGTGGATATGAACCAATTAGGCACCAACGAAGAAGTGTATGTAATTGACCCCGCCCACTATCGCGCTTTTGGCCCGTATGGGAATACCGGTTCAACCAATGCCCCGCGCTGGCTGCCCACCATTTCCGGCGATACGGCGGTTCTCCTGCTTCGTTCCCCGCAAAAAATCCTGCCCCGCCTTGGCGTGCAGGCTGTTTCCCACTTTTATGTGCCCTTGGCGGCCCCGGAAATCAAGGCCGTCGAATGCCCCGAACCCATCGCCTGCGAAACCTCCACGATTCCCACCGAAGTATCCACCGGCGTGGCCATGCTGATCATTCCGAAATCCACCGGACAAGTGCAATGCACCGGCGCCTTGCTGAACAACCCGGCCACGGAAACACTCGAACCGTTGATGATTACCGCGAATCACTGTGTCAAGGGCAACGTGGACGCGGAATCCATCGATGTCATTTGGGATTACCGGGCGGACGCCTGCGGCAACGGAGAGGTCCCGGACTTGGATACCCTCCCCCACAGCGCGGGCCTTGAACTCCTCACGCAAGATGCCGTCCTGGATGGCGCATTGATTAAATTAGAGAGCGTGGCGGTGGGGACCTATGGCCGGGCTTGGCTCGGCTGGGACACCCGCGCGGTGGCCATCAATGAAACCGCCCACGTCATGCACCACCCACAAGGAGAAGACCTGCGCGTCTCGAAGGCCCATGTCACGGCGGTGGACGTGACCGCTTGTCTGGACTTCACCTGTTGCCCGGAAACCAAACAGCAAATCGAAGTACACTACGACGAAGGCATTACCCAAGGCGGTTCCTCCGGCTCCCCCCTGTTGCTGCCCGGCAACAATTATCGGTTGAGCGGCATGTTGAGCAACGGCAACGTTCACTCCTGCTCCACCCCCGCCGCCAACATGGACAACTATGCCTCGTTCCAGCGTTTCTTCCCGAAAATTGCCTGCCATCTGACGGAATCCGAAACCTGCGAAGCCCCCTCCGTTGCACCCGAATGCTTCGCGTGCCCCGCCAAATTACTCTACGGTGAGTTTTCAAGCACCGTGGCACAACTGCGCCTCTTCCGGGACCGCGTCCTCATGACCAACCGCGCAGGCCGTCTACTCGCCAAAAGTTACTACACCGCCGCCCCCACACTCTCCGCCTGGATGAAAAAATCACACACCGCCCGAACCCTCTTCCACCTTGCCGCCACACCCGCCGCCGCCATCGGCGCCTCCTTGGAATAATCCAACCGTCACACGCCGCCAATGGCGGTTTCCGCGGTTATATTTATCGGGCCTATAGGTCCTATAGGCCCGATGCATCGCACAAATAACGTTTGGCCAGTGGCGAATTCACACGCCCGGGCAGAAGCCGTCTTCGCCTTCCGCGCAGGGATGATAACCGCCGAAATTATAGAATTGAATCAGCCGCAGCAACTCCGAAATGCTGATGCTCCAGTCCGCGGGTGCATAATCACTGGAATGGAACGTGCACACGGTATCGCCGGGAGCGCCCGGCGCATACCCGTCTTCCCCGGAGGCATCACAGTGATATCCGCCGGAGTTGAACAACTGGATAACCCGGAGCAGTTCCGAAATGCCAATCAGCCCATTCTGGTCCTGATCCGCCTTGTGATAGGGACACTCGACAATCACCGTGCGGGTCACGGGCACGGCGGCATTGCCGGAAGGGTCGCTGGCGGTATACGTGACGGAATATTCACCCGCGCGCGAAGTGTCCACCGTGCTGGAAACCTGCAAGGACGCGATGATATCGCCCGCGCAGGAATCCCACACCGTGGCGCCGGCATCCGTGTAATTCGTTCCACACGCCACTGTCACGGCGGCATCGCCCGTGAGCGTAATCACGGGTATGTGCGTATCCACGATGTGGAAAATCCGGGTCACCGGCGCGGATACATTCCCCGCCGCATCCGTGGCCGTGGCACTTACCGCATAATCCCCCGGCACGGCGGGATTCACCGAACCGGTCACTTGAATCTGAGCGGAAAGATCGCCATCACAGGCGTCCAGGGCGGTCACACCGGCATCCGTGTACTGCGCGCCGCACTCCAGCGTCACTTCGGCGTCGCCCAATAACATGAGCGCGGGCGCAAGAGAATCCACAACTTCCACCGTGCGCGTTTTCGGCGGTGCCTGGCTCCCCGCGCTGTCACTTACCGTATACGTCACCGTGTAGACGCCCGGAACCAGGGCGTTTACGGGATTATCCACGACAACCTGCGCTGAAATATCCCCGTCTTGAGCATCATAGGCATTGGCGCCTTCATCCACATACTCGCTATGGCATTCCACCGTGACCGGGTTGGCGCCCAGCACCGTGATTTCCGGAGGCGTGTTCTCTTCGCCCTCGACTTCACCCTCGCCTTCCACGGTGCCTTCACCCTCGCCCTCCACGGCGCCTTCACCCTCGCCCTCCACGGCGCCCTCGCCTTCCAAATCCGGAAAACAGGGGAGCCCGCATCCGCCGCCATTGACGGTGGTGGCCGAATCCAGCGCCGCCAGAACATACCCTAACGCATCACCGCCGGCCGCGTTATATTCCGCAAGATTGCACACGCCGTCCAGGTCGGCATCGCCCGTGGCCGCCAAGTATTGCGCCGCGCTCCGGTCCACATCCGATGGACTGGCGGAAACGCCGGCCTGCGCCAGAATGCCCAGCATGGCCGTAATCATCGTGGGGCTGCCATCGGTCGCCAAACCGGTAAACAGGGCCTGGAAGGTTTCTTTGGAGAGGATGGTGAACAATTCCGTATTGACCGCATCCAACCATCCTTGCACTGTGATGCTGTTGGCGTCCCATGCCGCGCGCACGCAGCAGTAGGAGGAAACACTGGGATTGTTGAGAATGAAATCAAGCAACTTCACCTGGGTCACGTCCACCAAACCATTTTGATCCGTGTCGCAGAGATCGGGATTGCACGTGAACTGCGGGGTGGCGAACAAGGCGGTCAAGGCGGCGGCCACCCCGGCATTCATCGCCGTTCCCTCACAAGGAATCTCGCAGGCCACCGGGCAAGGTTCTTCTTCCCCTTCCCCTTCAATGGAACCTTCCTCTTCGCCTTCGTTGTCCGTGAATAGGCTCAGGGAATCATTATTGAATGGAAGATCAAGCGGCCCCTGATACACCTGCCAGGGAATATCCAGCACCGGGAAATCCCAGCGTGAACGAAAAATACTGATGAAAACCGTGGGGATGGCATGAACCACGACATCCCAGGTAAAGTGTTCGTTATACGCCATATAGGTCTGATAGGGGTTCACGGAGAGGTCCACCGGCAGTTGCTGGCCCTCCGAGGTGAAAATATTGCCGTCACTGGCCGTCATGTTGTCGCAGCCCAACGCTCCGTCAATTTGGAACGACGCATTCAGGGTGACCCCGCCGTTCAGGAACGATTTCAGCCAATCCGGCCAGTCAAACTGGCCGATGATAAGATCAATCAAGTCGAAATCGTATATCTTCACCGGGTCGGTGGTTTGGCTTAACGGTGACGTGCTGTCGAGCAGGTAATTGTCAAAGGTGGTGGACTGATTGGCCAGGAGGTCCACATTCACGAACGGGACATCCACTATAAACGGCTGTATCTGAAATCCGAAAAGATTGTAGTTGATATTGATGGCGACTTTCATTCCTATCAGAACGCCCAGGGCATAGTCCCACTGCCCGGAAGCCGCCCCCGGAGCCAACTGGTTGTTTTCCAGCACGTATTGCCCGGCTACATCCGCATTCACATTGGCGGCGGCGGTGAAATTCAGCCGAACCTGTATGGTCGAGGCGCCGGGTTCTTCGCCGCCCCCCGGCCACCAGCCCGAATCCCAACCCAGATCGAGTTTGGAATACTTCGCGGAAAAGGCCACATCATCGCTGCTTGACTTATACGGCTGCGCCATAGCGCTTGCCATGAAAATCACACCGCTCAGGACAAGCAACCCCATACTTTTAACGAAAACGCTCTTGCTACCCATACATCCTCCTTATAGTCCTCAAGACAGTACAACCCACCCTACGCAGTTATACCATAAATCTACCCAAAATGTGTAATCTGGCCATACCTCGAATTCGGAAGGCGGGGAATGACTATGCTGGAATCCCGGCAAAAAGAATGGAATACGGGGAAAAAACCAGAAACAACGCCTCCGTTCGGCCTATGCATTGTCTTCGGTTTCGCGGCGCGCCGAAGCATGGCGGGATGCCGCCCGCTGGGCCAGGCGATACTGCCGCCGGAACCGGTACACGCCCATCAGGCCCAGCAATCCGGTAAACAGATACAGGAGCAATGTTGCGGACACATAGGCGGCATAGATTGGATTCTCCGGATTCAGCGGGGTTTGAAACGGCTCAGGGGCACCGCCCGTGGGAATCTCCCAAAACATCTGGAGGGTGGAAAGCATTTGGCTGCCATAAAACATCGCCACGCCAACCGCCAGGGAAAATCCCGTGAGGGCGCGAATATCCGGGGGAATATCGGAATAGCGCTGCCGGAGCATGGCGATACAGGCCAAGACAAGCACCAGCAGGAACAGGAGGGTGTCAAAGAAATTTTTAACCGCCCAATTGCCCGCCAGATCCGCCACGGAAGAGGCGGCGATGAGCAGATACAGCCAGAACAGAAATTCATGGATTCGGGCGGAATCATGGGTCTCCGGCGGCTGTTGCGCCCGTGCGCACGCCGGAAGGGCGTAGGCGGCCAGGTTCAGCGGAGCCGCCGTTGTTTGTTCCGATCTCGGGCCTTGGACCGCCTGGATTTGTGGAATCACGAGGGCAAGGGCCCGCTGGGCGGTGCGCCAGCGGGACAAACAGGGCAGGGATTCCCGGTGAACCGCCGTGATCAATTCCGTGGTGCAAACCGGTCCCAGGAGCACATTCACGGCCAAGCCCGTGCCCAAACCCGCCGAGAGGAGAAGGAGCACCAATTGCGCGCCATAGGGCAAGGGGAAAAAGGAAGGGGAAAGAAAGAACAAACCCAGGGAAACGGCCATGAGAAAAACAAGCACACCGTTAACCACGCCGCCTTCCGGGGTGCGTTTCACCACAAGGGCTTGAATATCGGCGAAATAGAAGCGATGAAGGGTTTCGGTGAAAAAGCGCCGCCGCACAACCAGTATATGGCCGGGCCCCAGGTAAAGGCGGGTGCGCTCCCCCGCGGCCACAAGCCCGAAGGTAAAGATGAGTTCCAACAAGTATAACAGGCCGAAATAGGGCCTCGACCGGCCCGGCAACCGTTTGTAGACTGTTGGGGTGTTTGCCATGCCTTCAAAATTCCGTGAAAATATTCCCGAGGAACACGATGCCGACCACAACCCAAACAGACATTTGGGCCGCGGCCAGAATGAACACCAAAACGGTCCAACCCCTGAGAAATCCCAACGGGTGGGCCGTGTCCTTGCGAAAGCGCAGGGCCAGATACGCCGCGGCGGGGGCGGTGACAAAGGCCGGGAAAATCAGGAAGGCCAGGGAGAATCCCAAGGCAATTTCCGTGGCCCATGGCAACACGAGAAGCAGCAGGGGAAGCACCAGCATGAGCGGAATGCAGGCCACCGCCAGGGCCAGCAGATCATGGCGAATGCAGGAAGCATGGTACTCGGGAAACGCTCCCGTGCGAATCCCGTGTTCAAGACAGGCGGAACAATAGTGTGTGCCGCGCGCGTCAATCGCGCATAACGCGCACAAAAACCGGCCACAGGCGGCACAGGCGGTCTCCGCGCGGTGCTCGCCATGATGAAAACACGCCGCCTCCGATTCCTCCCGCACCGGTTGCCCCTGCCGGACCTGGAATTCGCCGGAAAAGGCCGCCGGAAACACGGCGGAAATAAAGGAGGCGCGGCAATGGGGGCAAAGACGGGGAGACGCGGCATAGTCCGCTTCCGCGCTTGCCGGCCCGCCGCATTGCGGACATGCCGTTTCCGCTTTGATTAAATCTTCCGTAATCAAGCAACCGCCTTTTTACACGCGCAGCACACGTGTGTCACAAAAGAAATCATGCAGCGCGCGGCGCTGTTCCTCAAACGCCACAATGACATACCCGAGATAAAACACCATCCCGCTCACCAATTCCCCCACGGCGCGGCCCAGCGCGCGGGGATAGGAGACGCGCGACCCATCCGCCAAAACCACCCGCAACCCGCAGGCCATCTTTCCGGGCGTGGCGCCGAAGCGCCCGATGAACCAGGTGTTGTAGCCGATTAAAATAACCAGGGTCATTATTCCCAAGAAAGCCGACAGGACAATGAACAACAAATCATCGGCCTTTACCGAAACCCTGCTCATCAGCGCGGTTTGCAACGCGGTCTGAAACACCCCCACAATCACCCAATCAATGACCTTGGCGCACACCCGGATACCAAACCCCGCATACGGCGTGGCCAAGGGCGGCACGGTTCCCTGGCGGACCCGCTGGAAAAACACCGGCTTGCAGGCGCCGCACACCTGCATCGCGCCGAAGGGAATCACCTGCTCCGCCGGGAAGTAGCGGCCGCACTCCGCGCACCGTTCCATGGAGCCCAGCCCCGGGGGCGGGGATTCCGCCTGCGGCAGGGCGCCGAACCGCGTCCAATCCGGCAGACCGGGATTCCAAACAAAGGTCTCCGGGCGGATGATCTGTTCCGTCACGAGCCGTTGAAACTCATCCTCACCGGCGGGGCCAATACGTTCCCGGCCTTGTACGTAATACCACTCCACGCATAATCCTCAGCCGTGCTGTTTGTACGCGATAAGAGTGGCCCGCCGCCGGGGTGAATGTCAAATGCTTGCCGGACCAGTATGGTGTGTCATTCCGATGGTATCTTCTACAGCGCGCAAAAAATCAGGGGCTGGCGAGAATGGCGCTATCAAGATCATTTCCAGGATTGGGAATAATGGTGGCGTAGATTTGTTCTGCGCTGTTTCCATGTTCAAAACTCAAGAGGATGTAGAATGGATGCGCAGAACAATTCCGCGCCAACGTCATGGCGGCACTTCCCACTTCACTCTCCGAGATACGGAGGAAGACGGGAATCCAGGATTCACTGTTTTTTTCTCTTCATTCACCCTGCGCGGAAAGGACCTGCTTGGGCACGTGTTAACAGTATGTTTTGTTTGACGGCCGCAGGAGCCCGCCAGAGACGGATAAACTTCGCCCTCCCATGTCCGAACAAGGGGTGGCAACCCCTTGTCTGGAGCCGGGGCCGTTGTTGAGGCAAGGGGTGGCAACCCCTTGTCTGAAGAGGAGCCAGGGGCGTAGCCGTCTTCGGTGCCGGATTGGCCGTGGAAGCCGCCGAAATTGAAGAACTGGATGACGCGAAGGAGTTCAGAAAGGCCAATGAGGTAGTCGGCGTTTTGGTCGGAGGTGTGGTTGGTGGGGATGCAGGGGCCTTCGACAAGCATGGTTCGGGAAACGAGGTTGTTGATTCCGTCGTGGTCGGCGTCGCCGCGATAGCTGAGGAAGTGCTGCTGGGTGAGGTCGAATTCGTTGGGATCGAGGGTGCGTTGGGCGAGTTGCTGGACGGTGTTCACCACGAATTGGACGGAGTCGTCGTCGCCGAGGGTGATGAATGCGGCGAGGAGGGTGGAAAAGAGTTCGATATTGGACCCGGCCAGGAGGGTCTGCATGGTTTGGAGATTGCCGAGCCAGGTGGCGATGAATGCGCCGTTGGCCTGGATGCCGCCGAATGGGGAGAAGTCGAGGGTGGGATCTTGAAGAAGTGCTTCGATGAGGGCGAGTTCGGCGGCGTCGGGGATGCCGTTGGGACCGCCTTCGGGGCCGTTCATGTCCACGATGTCCTCACACCCTTGCGCGGGGTTCAGCGCCTGGCAGAGTTGCCCCAGGATGGATTGCATGGGGGATTGTGTATCCGAGAGCGTGACATGGAGCATCACATCATCCACGTAGAATCCGGGGTAATCGTTGAGCCAGTTGTCGATGGTTTGGAAGCGGAACCGGATTTGGATGGTGGAACCTGCATAATCAGAAAGGTCTAGGAAGGCATGCTGCCATCCGTTGGCGGGATCGGCGAGGGTCATCACGCCCGGGGAGGCGTTATTGCTCGCCAGGGCCGTATACGCGCCGCCGTCTTGGGCGATTTCCACGGTGGCGATGTCGTATCCCCATGGGGCCTGTTCTGTTTCCAGGAAATAGGCGAAGGAGAGGTAGATGGGTGCGATCAGGTTATGAAGATTGATGAGCGGTGTAACAGCGGTCCCCTCCGAGGTTCCCGCATCGTAGGTGCAGGTTTCGTCTTCGCCGTAATACAAAGCATGCGTCGAGAATCTTTAATCTGGCATCAGAAAAGGTTTAGGAGGACATGGATGTGTTTTGATAAAATTTTCTGAGGCTTTTAATATCTCTGTATCTCCTTTTTTTCGAATGGCATATATTGCACGAGTAGCTGTGGGCAGTGTGTAGCCATCCTGCCTTAAATCGGAAATATTTTCATTGTTTTCTACCAGGTTAATAAGACCAAGTGTTGCTTCCTTTGTTCCTACTATTTCAAGACTATCCACAAGAAGCCAGTTAATATCCCATGCTACTGGCCGTAACATTTTCAAAAAATACTCAACAGCAAAAGGAGAACGCGCCGAAGCAAGTAATTCACATGGACCGACACACGTGGTTGTTCCGATACGTTCTATATCATATTTCTCGTAAAGTGTCTTGAGAATTTGGCGGTGTGATTGTTCGTCTTGTGGTATAATATGCAGAGGACATGTGATTTCAACTTTCTGGTTTCTTTCATATGAAAAGTGGATTTGACATTGAATGGTATAATCACCTGGTTGAAAAGACTGGTAAAACCATTCCAGGAGCGCAATATCACCGCTAATTCTTCCTTGAGGGGGAATGGGTTCATGTTTGTGTTTGTAGCAGCGGGGCCAGAAACTCGTATGTCGATCATATATCTCTTTTCGATCTCCCATGTATTCTAAATTTCCAACCGTAGAACGAATATTAAATTCAAACACATTCATCGCTAAACGGCAATCTTGAAGCGGTGAACTATCTACATTTGTGAGTTCTAATTTTAATTTTATCGGCTCTCCAGGGTAATAAGTGGGTTTTTCAAGTGTCATGTCGAGTTTGACATCTTCTGGTGAAAGGACTGCTGCCGTGACAATGATGACACCGATGACATTGAGTAGCATATCTTTTTCCTTTTTGATCTAAGAGCGTGTTTTAAAAGGTACCACAGCCTGACGTAGCGGCACAATTCCCCT
>CAYYRW010000032.1:0-80979 GCA_964474205.1 uncultured Nitrospirales bacterium
GACATCTCCCGGAGCCGGAGGTGACCCATAAATTCTAACGAAGAGGCTAAAAAATCTGTGCCAATCAGTGTAATCTGTGGATTCTCTTTCTTATCCGCGTCCTCCGCGTTCCATTCTTCGGTGGCGGCCATGCCGCGTTAGGTAAGCCGTGTTCTTTTCGTTTCTTTGATGGCACGACAAACACACACATTGCCTACTTGCCCTGAACGGGCGTCACCCGGATGGTGCTCATGTAGCCGTTATGGTCGCTGAGGCTCCAGGTTTCCGCGCCTTCCGGCCATTTTTTCGTAATGCACAAGGTATCCAGCACTTCGAAGGTATGGTGCGGGTCTTGAACCGAGAAAATATGATCAATCCGCGATTCCAGGTTCATCAGCCGCTGAAGACCGCATTTCGCCAGCGCCGCATTCATTTCATCGGAGCCCATGTGCGTATTCATGTCGCCCACCAGAAACGCGGGCGAAGTCCCGGTCCGGGTATCATTGATGAACTGCGCCATTTCCAGTAACTGCGCCCCGCGAATCAGGCGGTACCGGGCAATGCCGTAGTTGGCCTGGACATGCGTATTGTAGAAATCAAGATATCCCCCGTTGTCCGGCAATTCCACCCGCACCATCCCCACGCCCTTTCCCGCCCACCAATCACCTTCCCAGAACTTGTACCAGGGATTGGACTGGGTATAGCGGTGAAAATAGGCCTCTTTAATGGGGAACGCACTCATCAAAAACAGCCCGCTGCCGCCCGTGGCGCTGGGAAAATACTGTTGATGGTGCAACCGGGAGGCCCCCAGTCCTTCCACCAGAATCTTGCGGTCCTCGTCAATAAACGACTCCTGAAACCCCACCAGGTCCGGGTCCAGCTTTGTGAGCACTTTCGCAATCTTTGCCATGCGCTCCGGACGGTTAAACCCCACCACCCACGTGTCCTGAATGTTAAAGGTAACGATTTTCAAGGTAATGGGACGGGCCAACGGGGCCGGAGGCGATGCCCGCAATGCGCTTTTCGAGAAATCCGTGGGCGAGTCCACCCGGCTGTTCCCAGGCGCCATGATGAGCATGGCCACAAACAGGCCCGCCACCAGCAACACGGGGATCGATAGAATCAAGCCGCACCCAATCAACCATTTTTTCATGACAGGCCTCTCCTTTTGCTCTCTGGATAATGAGACGGCGCCCGCGCGGACCGGGTTTCAATGGGATAATTTATTGAATTCCGCGCCGCAATAGCGCAAGATGAAGACGAATCACCGAGGAGCAGCCCTATGCGGAAGTTGAGAAAGCCGGAACACGACCAGGCGCGGGCCTTGCCGTTGAAAAAAATCCAGGAATACATAAACGAATTGCTGGAGAATAATGATGACACCGGCGTGGCGGACGCCGTGGACGTCATGATCAGCCAGGGGGCGTACCATATCGCCAGCGACATCCATCTCGAACCCTGGGCCGATTGCCTGTCCCTGCGGTACCGCATGGACGGCATTCTCCAGCAAATTGCCGTGATCGCGCCCGAATTCCAGTCGAAAATCGTCGCGCGCATCAAGGTGCTGGCGGACCTTATCGTCTATCGCAAAGACGTGCCGCAAGACGGGCGCATTGACATGGAAAAAGTCTCCTGCGGACGCCCCATGCGCATTTCCACCGTACCCACCATCAAGGGCGAAAAAGTGGTGATCCGGCTCCTGGGCGAGTCCCTCGATCTGTATCACCTGGACACGCTCGGCTTCCAGCCCCACGTTACAAAAGCGCTGCGCGAAATCATCACCCGCACCCAGGGCACCCTGCTGCTCACCGGACCCAGTTCCAGCGGGAAAACCACCACTATTTACGCCCTGTTGCAGGAGTTGATGCAACAGCAGAAAAACACCATCAATATCGTCACCATCGAAGACCCCGTGGAATACACGATGGACAAAATCTCGCAGATGCAGGTGAATGCCCATGTGGACTTCACCTTCGCGAATGCCTTGCGCTCCATTCTGCGCCAGGACCCGGAAGTGATCATGGTGGGCGAAATCCGCGACGAGGAAACCGCGAAAATGGCGGTGCAATCCGGCCTGACCGGACACTTCGTCATCAGCACCATCCACAGCGGAACCGCCGCCGGGGTGTTCACCCGCCTGCTCGACATGGGCATCGAACCCTTCCTGGTGGCCTCCTCGATTAGCGGAGTGCTGGCGCAACGCCTTATCCGCATCAACTGCCCCGATTGCGCGGAACCCTACACCCCTGAACCCATCTACTGGGAACATTTCAACATCAAGCCCAATCAAACCCAGTTCTACCGGGGAAAAGGATGTAAACTGTGCCAGGGGATCGGCTACCGGGGCCGCGCCGCCATCGGCGAAATCCTGATGATGGAACAATCCATCTCGGAATATGTGCTGGAACGCCCCACCACGGCGCAACTGCACAAGCTGGCCGTCGCGAAAGGCATGGAAACGCTGGCGGACGACGCCATGAAAAAAGCCAAAAAAGGCATCACCACCCTCGAAGAACTCGTGCGCGTGCTGCCCATCACCACGGGATAAGAACCATGGACATACAACGCATTGCCCCCATTGCCAATGAAATTGAGGCCAACCTGTTGGATGTCGTGTTGACCGAGGAAGACATTCCCCACATCATGCAAACCAATTACGACCTTGCCTACGACGGCATTTTCCAGCGGTCCGAAGGATGGGGCTGGGTCCAGGCACCGCCCGAACACGCCGAACGCGTCCTCACGCTCCTGGCCGACATCCGCGCCCAACAAAACACGGAAACCGCATAGGCTTGTTTTTGGTTGGGGGGATCGGTCGGATCGGTCGGATCGGTCGGATCGGTCGGATCGGACGGATCAGACATTTACCGAAGATAACCCTCACCAATCAATCCATGGGCGGGCAAGGGCAAAGTGCATGATCGGCAACTTAACTGAACAACTAAATCGTTGACTTCCGTCATGTCCTTCAGCGACAGGAGCAAGATACGGTGAAGACTGATCCTCGACATTCCATTGTTCAGGGGAAAACAAAGACCAACCGGCGCAATAGCCACTTGCCCGTTTCTTAGGAAGATAGGAACCTTCCGGAATTAGGGTAATTTCAGGTTTTCCTTCAGATTGCTCGTCAATAGTGAATTCATACCTTTCTTTACCGTGCCTCGACAGCGTCATCAATGGCAACCCCGTGTGCTTCAACGGCAAGTCGCCGGTTGGTGTGAAAGGGGTTTTGTCAAAAACAGCCGCATGAAACATCATGGGCGCTCCCCGGTAATAGAGATAATTCGGCAATATGGCAAAACATGTGTCCGGATTTTGGGCACTCATCTTCTGACATTCCTGCTGAAACGCCTGAACCTGTTGCCCCGCGTACCGCCAAATCATGTTCATTTGAAACTGCAATCCGAAAAACACCACACACAACAATGCCGTCAGGAACACCATGGGGCGCAGCCATTTGGGATGCTGAATCACCCGATGGACCAATGCCGCGAACGCAATGCTCATGAACGCCACGGGAAGCAGTAACTGGCCACCGCCAATCATGTGCACCACATCAAACGGATTATCCCCGCGAAAAAACCGCAAACACACCGCCGCCAGGATTCCAAAAACAAAACCACGATGCCGCGCGGCGTATCCCAATCCGAGGATCGCTGCAATAATGATGAAACCATACAAAACAACCAGACCATAATGGCCCTGTAATCGGTCTATCGTTTCAGGAAGAAATCCGATGGGGTATGGGATCAAGACTAGCGGCAAAAACATGCCCAAAGGATCCAAAGCATCACCTCTGAGAATGCTTCGGAGTTCCTCGTTTTCAATACCACCGAAAAGAACGGTCACTATAAAGAAGGGAACAAGGCGCCACAAATTGCGTTCCTTACGATCAGCAATGATTATTTCAATCAAAAAATAAGCCAATACTATTGTCGTCCGAACTGGCAGGCAAACTACCCCCAACGCATAAAACACAACCGAGAACAAATATTGGATTACCTTTGGATTCCTCACATGGGAGGCATAATTGGCCAAAGAAACAAGGATAAGAAATACCGGCAATAGATCTTGTATCCCGCTAAGATTTAATACCGCTTCGCTCTTCACGGGATTGGCCATAAACAAGGTGGCCGCCAGCGAGCCCATCCACCACGGCCCCCGGACGATGTGCCGGGTCAGGAAAAAAATCGCCACCATGCATCCATACAACAGCGTGAGATTTACCAGATGATAGCCGGGCGTCCAGTCTTTCCAAATATGTGTTTCCCAAAATGTCCAAGGTACAATTCCATTGGAATAAGCGCCTTCAGAAGCACTCATTAGAGAATAATCCCGGCCCATGGGATAGATGTTCAACGTGCAGGCATATACGAGGCAGAGATAAAAGAACATGAAGAAAAGAAATTTGGGCACATGATTGATTTCCGGCGCTTTTTCCGGGACCCGTTCGTCCGTCATGTCAGTTTTTTTCTTCCCACGCGTTCCCAAGTTGTCCCTGGGAACGCACTTGTCTTTCCCGCGCGTTCCCAGGTTGTCCTTGGGAACGAGCGGGCTATTTCAGGGCTCCACCACCACCCGCATGCCCGCATGGCTTTCGGCGGCCTGGAAGGCCTCGTGAATGCGTTCCAGGGGGAAGCGGTGCGAGATATAGGGTTTCATGTCGATGGCGCCGGAGGCGATCAGGTGCAGCGCCTGCTGATGATGGCGCGGCACGCATCCATGGGCGCCCATGATGAACAATTCCTTGTAATGGATGATATTGGTGTCGAGGGTGACTTGGCTTTGCGTTTTGGGAAGGCCGCCGAAGAAATTCACCCGCGCGCGGTTCTTGGCCATGCGCAGGGCGTCGATTTGCGCCTGGGGTGCCGGGCAGGCCGTGAGGATCACATCGGCCCCCAAGCCGTTCGTTTCCTGAAGCACGCGCGCCACGGCGTCTTCTTCCGAAGAACAGATGCAGACGTCCGGATGGGCGCGCCGGGCCTGTTCGAGGCGGGGCCGGGAACGATTAATGGCGAGTACCTGGGTGCAGCCCATGAGCCGGCCCGCTTCGAGCAGCATGCAGCCTATCGGGCCGGTGCCGATCACCACCAGGGTGTCGCCGAAATGAATGTTGCATAGTTCCAAAGCATTCAGGCAACAGGCAAGGGGTTCCGCGAGCGCCGCCTCTTCAAACGAGACGTGTTCTGGAAACACATGCGCGGGACCGTGATTCATCACGATGCGGTTGAGCAATACGTATTCCGCGAAACTCCCTGCAAATTGATAGCCCATGGCATAGTTGATCTGGCAGTTGTTGCCGATGCCCGCTTCGCAGAAAACACACTCCCCGCAGGGCACGTCCGCCCCGATGGCCACGCGGTCACCTGGTCTGAACTTGGTCACATTCGCGCCAGCCTCCACCACGATGCCCGCGGATTCATGGCCCATGACGGCGGGCGGCGTTACCCGTGAATTGCCATGATGGAGAATGCGGATATCCGAGCCGCAAATCGCGCAGGCTTTCACCTGTACCAACACGCTGTCCGCGTCCACGGCGGGCTTGGGGAGGTCTTTCACCACCAGTTTATCGAGGTCTTCCAATACGGCCCCGTGCATGGTAACTCCTTCGCGTTACGGCGTGTTAATCAACATGACTTTACTAAAAAAAACAGAACGATCCCGCATCATCTCAAGATGTGCGGGAAGATGATCGAGGTCCGTTCGATGGGAAATCAGGGCTCCGGCATCGAGCGTGCCGTTGGCCATGGATTCGAGCGCCTGGCTCCATTCATTGCGCGGCAGGTCCGTGAACGACGAATTCCACGTGCCGAGCACGCGCAATTCATTCCGGAGAATCGCCCAATAGGCCTTCTGCGAAAGCGTCATCGTTCCGGCGGGATTGCCCATCAAAACCACCGAGCCAAAGGGCCTTGCGCACAGCATGCACTGCTCATATGCCGCACTGCTTCCCGAGCCTTCAAGCACCACGTCCGCGCCGCGTCCGGTTTTCTTCATGACCCATTCCGGGACCCCGCCTTGGGTGGCGTCATAGAGATGGTCAAACCCGAGTTTGCGCGCAAAACGAAGTTTGGCGAGATCAATGTCCACCAGCAGCACTTTTCCCGCACCCCAAGCCTTTGCCCATTGGCCCAGCATCAGGCCTATCGGCCCCGCGCCGAAAATCAACACGCTGGAACCGATTTCCACACTGGCCCGGCGCAAGGCATGAAGGGCGACGGCGGCCGGTTCCGCCAGGGCGGCCTGCTCAATAGGCAAGTCGAGGGGGATGGTGACCAGATTCCATTCCGGCGCCGTCACATACTCCGCAAAAGCCCCGTTACATCGCGAACCGAGATAGTCATAGTCCGCGCATTGGGCATACGCTCCGATTTCGCACGAAGCGCACTTGAAGCAAGGAATGAGAGGAAACACCGCCACGCGTTTGCCCACCCAGGCCGCGTCCACGCCGGGGCCCGTGTTTTCCACCATGCCGGCGAATTCATGCCCTGGGATCAGCGGAAACCGGTAGGTTCCTTTTTCAAAAATGCGGGGAATATCCGAGCCGCACACACCGCACGCCCCCACGCGCAGCAGCACTTCCCCCGCCCTTGGAACGGGCGCGGGCACGTCCTCCAGGCGAAGATCGCCCACGGCACGTAATACGCACGCTTTCATCAATACTCCCTGTTAGAGGTTTGTGTCGTTGTCTACAAAGTCAATTTCGCGGGTGCCTTTGGCCACGCGGCACGTTTCCACGTGTTTGCGGAGCAGGTCGGAGAGGGCGCGGGGGTCACGAATGGCCTGAAAGGTGAAGGCGGGCGTGGTCTTGTCGGAGGTGGTGAGAATCACATTTCCCAAACCGAATAACCGCAAAAAAAAGGGTTCCGCGATTTGCATGTCAAGCACCCGGTACAGTTCCAGGGCGTCCGTTTTCTTGTTCAACACGCCCGTGCTGAGAAAAATCCGCTGGGAGGTAAGTTCGTAACGGGTGCATTGGGTGACCAGCCACCGCCATGCCGCGATGAACAGGGGTATCACGAGAAAACAGGTCAGGATGCATATCAGGTAGAGGCGGAAATTGATCCACTGGGAGGGGTGGCCTTCCCAGATGCGGGTGTCGGTGGATTCTTGCGCTGTAAGCATAGTGTTCCTCGGCCTTGTTAAGGCATTTGTTTGTTCTTATTGTACGCCAGGATCAGATCGAGATACGAACCTTCCATCTGATCGCCGGCATGCAAATCGAACCGGCGAATCAGTTGTTGCACTTTACTACAGCCATCCTGCTCGTCGTATTCACCGGAAAGCACCGCCTCAAATTCAATGAACGCCCCAAGTGCTTGTACGTCATCCAGATGAATACGGACGTTTTCCCATAGATACAGGGTGCGCACCTTGTCCACGACCGCCACCACGCCCAACGCTTCCGTCAGGAAGGCTTTTAGGCTTCGATTCACCGGCGCCAAAATATAGTCGCAACCTTTTGGGCCGGCCACATCCGGGCGGCGGTAAAACACCAGTTCATCCCGGCCCGGATCGGCTTCACGCAGTTTCAAACGGCCTTGCGGGACCTTAAAATAGGTGTCCACCTGGTGGATAGTGCCTTGAAAAGCGGCATTTAACGCCTTGCAGGCTTCCAAGGCGTTACCGCGGTTTCGTAATCGAGCTTTCAATTCAATATTTCGCACGGTCAAATACCTATTGAAAAATCCACACGGGCCGCCTTGCAGGAGTGAATCACGGTTTTCTGCTTCACCCCGTACTCAGTCTCCTCAGAACTATACACGGTCAAGGCAACTTCACGAACGCCGGGTATCATGTCACCTATTTACTAATTTCGCAAATATTCTTCATTTTTTTGGGGTGGTGCTCGCCGCGTTGTCCCGGCGAATTGCACTGAATCATGGCCTCCGTGCATAATATGCCGCATAGCACCCCGCTTCATGTTCATGGCCTTGTATGAGGTAGCATATATTTGGCGGTTTTACATAAAACCAAAAGGAGTACAGGAGTGAAATGCAACCTTCCCGCCCAATGGCCATACTAGCGTCGGGATTGCTTATCCCGTTGCGGATTTTCATGTATTTTGCGCGGCGGCATCCGAATGGCATGGCGTTGGGATTAGGGTTGATGATTTGTTTGCTCTGTTTTGCGGGGCTTCGCGAAGTGGCGCACCGGGTGGTTCCCGAGAGTGATGTTATTTATCTTAAAGACAATCCGGGCATCTGGCCTTCGTTGTGTGACTATACCACCGCGTATGGGCATACGCTTCGTCCCAATGTGTCCATACCCCATACCGCATTTTGGGGAACTACCCGTGTGTTCGACTGCGTCATCAATACGGATGCCCTGGGGCTTCGCCGCACCCCCGTGGACAATCCGGAGGCACGCAAACAATTCCTGTTCTTTTTTGGCTGTTCCTTCACCTTTGGCTTTGGCCTGAACGATGACCAGACCCTGCCCTATTATGCGGGATGCTTTGCACACTCCTTCATGCCCTACAATTTTGCCTGTGCATCGTATGGACCGCAGCAGATGTTGCTCAAACTCCGGGAGAAGGAGTTTTTCCGCGCCATTCCGCAACCAACGGGACGGGCGGTGTATGTATTCATCGAGGATCAACTCTTGCGCGCAATCGGATATCATGTGTGGGCGCAAAACGACCCTTGTTTCGGATGGCGGGATGGTGAATACACGTATTTGGGCCCCATCCACGAGGTTCATCCCCTGTATTCCTGGGTGTATCCCAGGATGGGAAAGAGCCGCCTGCTTCGCTTGCTGGGCTTGAATTTTCCCCGCTGGGCCGCCCACCACGCCTTAAGGGTCACAGAGACGATTATTCAGGAATCCGCGAAAGAATTCCGGCGATTGTATCCGGATGGACACTTTTATGTTGTGCGCTATCTGGGGGGAAGCGTATCGGAACCATTGCTCCAACGCCTGCGCGCCTCGGGAATCGAATGCTATGACTATTCGGCATTGCCCCAAGATCCCGATGTCCAGGGAGACCGATGGTTCATTGACACCCATCCGACCGCGCTGCGGAATAAAGAAATCGCCCGGCAACTGGTGCAGGACCTGAACATCGCGGATGAAGCCATCCGTGGCTGCCCATAGAAGCACTATCCCACAATTTTTTACGAAATAGGCGTAGTTGACTGACGGGTGTGTCCAAAAGGTCCACACGGTCCATTTCGCCCATGGCGCCTAACCTGTCCGTGCTTGCCGGGGCCGAACAAATCCGCGCAATCCGTGTTGATTTGTCCATCACCGGCAGCCTACAGTCTATGGATTGCCGATGGAGGGCTGGAATGGAAATGAACAAAGCGCGCACGCTCACGCGGCGGAATTTCCTCGCAACCGCGGGATTCGCGGCACCGTCGTTTCTTTTGCTGCCTTCACGGGCGAAAGGCGCGAATGCACGGGTGCGCGTGGGGGTGATTGGATGCGGGCGGATGGGGATGGAGCATATCCGCTCGATACACAATATGGGCATGGGAGACAAGGCGGAGGTGACGGCGGTGAGTGATTTGCTGGAGTCCCGGCGGCGGTTGGCCCTCCGGGGAACGCGGGGGCATGCTTATGAGGATTGGCGGGAGTTGCTATCCGGGGGTGCCGTGGATGCGGTGGTGGTGGCCGCCCCGGACCATTGGCATGCCCGCATGAGTATCGAAGCGATGCGCCAAGGATTGGACGTATATTGTGAGACGCCCATGGCGTTGACCGCGCTCGAGTCGAAGGAGATGTTGGAGGCCGGCCGGGAAACGAAGCGAATCCTTCAGATAGGCATCAGGACCCTGTTGGACCCCAAGTGGAGCGCGCTTCGGACGGCGCTCGAACAGGAAGGGATGGGCTCGCCGCGCTGGTGTCAGATGGTTTCTTTGGAGACCATGAGCAGCGGGTTGGCAAAAGAAGAAGGGATTTCACCGGCGCAGTGGAAGGCGTTCCATGGAAAGGATGACGATACCCCGGTGAACGCACGGCGGTTCCATCATTGGCGGAATTATTGGTCCTATTCGATGGGGTGGGCGGCGGCGTGGCACTATGAAAACTTGGCGGGGTTGTTAGTCGCCCTTGCGCGGGACTTTCCGGAGCGGGTTTCCGCGGCGGGGGGGAGCGTGGGGGAGAGTGAGGGGGAAACACCGGATGTGCTCATGGCCAGTATCGGGTATTCGGGGGATGTCCAGGTGACGTTGATTTCTCCCGGACCGAAGCTGCCGAGGGTGTCGTGGATTCGGTGTGAAGGGGGTTCCGTGGTTATCGAGGGGGACCGGGTGAAGGTGGAACGGGAGGGGGGAATCCCCAAGGAGGTGAAAACGATGGAACAACCCAAGAGCGGGAGCCTCTTGAAAGAGTGGCTTGAGGTGGTTCGGATGGGCCGGAGCGCCGTATTCGCTCCTGAATTGGGCCATGCGGCGCAAGCCGCGATATCCATGTCCGTCCAGGCGCTGCAAGAGGGGAAGACGTTTTGCTATGACCCGGATAATGCCGCCATCCGGCCAAGTAGTCCGCGTGCATAATCCCGATTAGTTTGCGGGATCGGGCGCCGTGAGTTCCATAAATGCAGGCGCCGCGGGTTCATGTGGCTGTCCCGGGGGCGCTATCGCTTGGGGAACCATTGAAGAGGGCGGTGCCGCATCAGGATTTATTGTTGGTGGCGCCGGAATCTTTGGCGCCACTGGAGGCGGTGCGGGGGCTTCCACAGGGATGGGTTCCGCGGCGGATACAGCGCCGGTGGCGGGCTGAACGGTCCAGGCCCGGTAATCCCTCCCGTCTTTTCGGGGGTCGGCGTGAACAGGCCACGAAACGCGGAATTCATCTTCATACAATCCCATGCGGGCCAGGGGCAATTCTTGAAAATCGAGCGGGAATGCGGGAGAGTCTATCTTGATTTGATAGTCGTCTTTATCCGGGAAAAAGAACAAAGGGTCCTCAAAGCGGCTGCTCATATCGAACCCTTTTCCCACCCACTCCGTCCAGGAGAGGACCTTGCTGTCTTCACGCTTATAGGCGCTCCATGCGACGCGGAGGGGTTGATAAGGATGGAAGATGACATTGTTGTCGATGGTGGTGGATTCGGGGTCAAAGGAATTGAGATCATAGACGACCGCTTCCGGGCCGGGTTTTGTGGTGGTGAGGCCCCGGTAGGTGTCGGGAAGATAATAGACGATATTTTTAGTAAAGCGGTTATTTGCGGGCCGGCGGGGGTCATCGCCCATCTTGAGCAGTTCCGGATAGCGCGTGCTGTAGGGCGGCTCCTTGTAGTTCATCGCGTCGAGCCGTTCCTGCATGATGTCCCAGCAATAATCGTCCCACCTTGCGTCAATATGCAGGGCGGGGATGCAGTCTACAAAGATATTGTTCTCGACCGTGTTGTCGCGTCCGCCGCCGATCATGACGCCGCACAGCGGCACACGGTAGAAGATATTCCCGAAGATTTTGGTTCCGCTGCTGCAATCATCCAAGTAAATGCCCCAGGCGCTGTCGGGGGATTGGTAGGTGAATGCACCCTCGCCCGCGGGGCCGGCCAGCCCGAATCCGTAGATGTCGTGAAATTTATTGAACCGGAGGATATTGCCCCGCTGGGTCCAGTCGCGGCCCATGTAAAACGCGCCGTTGTCAGAACCTTGCATGCAGACATGGTGCACTTCGTTGAATTCGATGAGGTGGTCATTGCCTCCCAGCAGAATGCCTATGTGGGGTGCGTCATGGATGAGATTATTGGCCGCGCGGTTTCCCACACCGCCCAGGTTGATGCCGGTGTTGTAGGTCTGCCTGATTTCCGCAAAATGGTGGATGTGGTTGTTCACCGCCTGATGTTGGGCGGGGGTGAGCCTTTTCCGGTCTCCGCCATTCAGTGAAATGCCGCCGCCGCCGAGGGCATAGAGGTCGTTGCCCATAAGGCGGACTTTCTCGCCGCCGTTCACCGTGATGCCATATCCGCCGGTGTTGCGGACCGTGCATTTGGCAATCAAGCAGTTGCTGGATTCCGTAATGTGAATGCCGTCACCCTGCGCACCCTCGAATGTGAATCCAAGGAAGGTGATTTCTTTGGCGTGATCAAGCACCAGTATGTTTTCCAAGAGGGGGGCAATCACTTCCGCGCCCTCGACGGGGGCCGGCGGCCAAAAATACAGTGTGCCGGCCTTGGCATCCAGAAACCACTCGCCGGGGATGTCCAACTCTTCAAGGACATTCTGGAAGAAGAAGCGGCGGCCGGGCTCGATGGTATACGGGAGGTCTTTTGCCAGTTGGACTTTTTTCGACGTGGTGTCTATGCCTGACACCGTTTCGATGGTCTGCCACCAATTGTAATTGGGCCAAATGGAGACTTGCATGCCCTCTTTCACCGCCCAGGCATCGGGGCGTCCGCCCGAATACAGAAAACTCCGGTTCTTTTCATTCTCGACGGAACCCGCGACAAAGGCCCACGCGCCGCCGGGCATGCTGTCCGCGCCTTTGTTCGGCCAACGGGCGCAGGTTTGGCGTTCGCCGTTGAAAAGAAGCTGGTTGAATGTTTTCCCCGCAAGCCCTTGGTTGTTCACGCCGCATTGAAGAATCTGGTCTTTATAGACCGTGAATCCCTCCAGTTTTTTCCCGCCAATGATGCGCACGGTTTCCTGGCGGTAGGATTGCCAGAGCACCTCTTTGGTGAAGGCGCCAGAGTCGGCGGCCTCCAGGACAAGCGGTTCGGCAAGGCAGTACACGCCTTCGCGCACATAGACGGTGCCCCCTTCGGAAAGCCCCGCGGCGCGCAGGGCTTGTTGTGCCCGGTGCAGGGTGGCGAACGGGCCGTCGGTTCCGTTGGACTCGGGCAATGTGCCGGACCATGTGTCATTGCCGTTGGGAGCCACATAAAAGACGGGGGGGGCGGCCTGAACGGTTAGTGTTATCGAAAGCAGCACAATAAATGCCGAAAAACGAAATGCCATGAGTCGCTATCCTGTTTTTGTGTTCACGCTTTTTCAAAAGGAATGATGGGTCGCATTCCAGGGGTTATTTCACCATGAGTTGCCTTAACGCTTCAAGATATTCGATCAGATGGGGGGGGAGGTTGTTCCGGGGGGCGTTTTCCAGGCATTGGACTACCGCGTGTCCCGCCGGGGCGGACCCGAGCGCCTTCACCATGGCCGGATGAAGGGTTTCGGGGTCATGCGGGGCCAGGCAGAAGCGCCGTCCATTCCACTCCCAGGAGGTCCTGAGCAGCAGTTCCAGCATTCGGGCCGGGCTGGTTTTCGCGAGCATGCGCCGGCAGGCGATCAATTTGAGCGTAAAGGGCTCCTTGGGTGCGGCCTGCCGGGGCGTTCCCTTCTTGGAAGACCAGTTAATCACGAAGTCGCCCGAAGCAATTTCCGGGAGCGCCATGGCCGTGCGGGTTTTGGGATCAAAGGTGCGAAAGAAGGTCTCGGCGATATGGCCTTTGATCATTTCAGTTTCCTGAAGGGTGAAGGTGTGCACCTTCTGGATGTTGGCGATGCATTGCAGGTTCTTGTTGATGCCCAATTCGTCGTATCCATGGAGCCACTGGGTCACATAGGCGTAAATTTCCCGGCCATGGCTGGCGCGGTGATATCGGTCCGGGAGGTAAATGGCGCCTCCCCGGAACGGTTGCACGACCGCCAGGGGCGCGCGCGGATGCAGTTCGCGCAGGATGCGGTGTTCATTCTTGGCCACCGCGCTGGCTTCCTGCGCGTTCTTGGCCACCACGAATCCGAAGGAAGCGCGTTTGCGCCGCGTATTGACCGCCTGGATTCGGAATATGAACTGAAAACGGCCTTCCTGGAACAACTCGAACGAAAGCGAGTGGAGGTCCGAGGGGCCCATTACCGATTGGATGCTCGGGAGAATGAACCGGTCTTTTTCCCGTAGAAGTCTATCCGTGGCCCCCGCCAGTGTCTCCAGTTGATAAAAACGTTTGAGTTCATTGCCCCAGAAGTCGTACATGGGCCGGAAGCCGGACCATTGGGTGCGCAGGCCGGGTTCTGGTTTTGGTGCAGGACGCTTCATGTTTCTATTACCCTTGTATTCGCGGTGGAGTTTTCAGTACAGTTGATAACAGGCACTGTACACTGCTCGTTGGCCGGGGTGCAACGCGGTGCGGGATAGGGCGGCGCCGGATGGTGTGCGAAAGAAGGGATGCGCCTTTTTCTGAAGTGGTTGTGGTGTGGTATACTGAAAATTGGCAGCAACAAGAGGACGGGGAAGGCTGAGCAGGATGAGTAGAGCCGTTTATCGCCGGATGAGCATGATTGCTCTGATGGTGGGAGTGTGCGCGATGAGTTGGGGGGGGCCGAATGTGCTGCTGTTGTGGGATGACGACGAGGGGACGGTGGTTCCGGGGGGATTGAATGCAAACACCAAATCGTTGGTGGCCGCCATGGAGGCCGCGGGTTTCCTGATCAAATACAGTTATCAAACGCAGGGAAAATACAACGGGGCGAATCCGGCGCCGGAAGGTTTTGACGCGGTGGTGCATTTGAACGGAGGCGGGCAGTATTCCTATATCCTCTCGAACATCGGCGCAAGCCGTCTGGTGGACTATGTAAAAAACCGGCATGGGGCATACGTCGGTTCAGAGAACAACGCCGCGCAGTTGGCGATTCCCCTGGCGTTCGGCGGACTGCCGCAGGCCATGTGGGAGGTCACCCCGATAGACCGAACGCGGGGCTGGGGAACCGTGGATATCACGGTCAGCATTATTCCGGGACAGGAATTGCACCCCTTGTTGCGCAGCGTGCCGGCCTCGTTTACATTCAGCAGCGGGTATAAACAGGGTACCGTCCACGAATTCTCCAGCGCCCCGGCGGTTGCGATCATGAAGGACACGAATGGAAACGACGCCGTGGCGGTGCGGGAATTGGGCACGGGCCGGATTATCGGGTTTCACCATACCGGCAATACCCTGGGTCAAGGAACGCTCTCCAACCCGTATGTACAGCGCTTATACATCAATGCGGTGTTATGGGGCGACACCAAATCGCCGTCCGTGGCCTCGATTATGCGCGCGGACGCCAATCCTTCTGCTTCCGAAACCGTGAATTTCAAAGTCCAATTTTCCGAAGGGGTGACCGGGGTGACGCCGGATGATTTTACGATAGCGGCGGGCAGTGGCCTGCAATACCAGCCCACGGTTGCCGTATCTTCGGTGAACGACCGGGAGTATACGGTGACGGTCAATGGAATTAGCGGGAACGGGACACTGGGAGTGAACCTCAACGACAATGATTCTATCCGTGACAAGAGTTTCAATCAGAACCGGTTGGGGGAGGAAGGCCCGGGGAATGGGAATTTTACGGGAGAAATCTACACAGTGGACCGAACCCCGCCCGTGTTGTCGAGCCTTCAATCAACGCAACTGGTGGTGCCTGAGGGGGAGCGCGCACATTTCACCTTGACGTTTAGTGAAGCCATGGCCACCAGTGTCTGCCCCAGGGTGGATATAAACACCGTTTCCAACGGAGCGATTCATGCCGGCGCGGTGGCGGAAGGCGGGGATGGGCTTTGGAAAAACAACCTCACCTATGAAGTCTCTTCGGACCGGGCAATTGTGGCGCGGGATGAGGGTACGGCCGGCATTGTGGTGTCCGGGGCGCAAGATTTAATGGGCGTTGCCATGAGGCCCAACACCGCCCATTCGATTACTTTGGTGCGCGGAGGCCTGCGCCTCGTAACAGACCTCCCGGGGTTTTCCTACGGGCGCGTGGGCAAGGAGTTCAGCTTTCAGGTGAGGGTGGAAGGCGCGGCGGGGACGCCGGAGTATGAATGGTATAAACGGGATATCCATGGTGCGGGAACGCATGTGGGGCCCAATGCCGCCCTCTATACATTGAAGCCGTTGAAATTGGAGGATTCGGGGACGTATTACTGTGTCGTTTCAGATGCGCTTTCAAGTGTGCAAACACGATTTGCCACGTTGCAGGTGGTGAAAGAACTGCCTGCGGCGCATCTGGCGATGGCGATGGTTCTGGCGGCATTATGCGCGGGCGCGGGGGTGCTGGCATTGCGCCGGCGATACTAGGACGGCTCCTGGCGTTCGGCGCCGGGAACTAAGGAACAACAGTGTTGAAACAACCGGAAACAATACGTGTGCGCGGCCATGAAGGGCTTGCGCTGAATCTATGGGATTATGGGGGGGACGGGCCGCCGGTCTTGTTGCTCCATTGCACGGGAGGGTGCGGCCGCCTGTGGGACCCGGTGGCGGCGCGGCTGCGCCCTTCACGGCGGGTGTATGCCCTGGACACACGGGGGCACGGCGAGTCTGAAAAACCCATGACACGCGGCGCGTATGAATGGCGTTTGGCGGGATTGGATTTGCTGGCCGTCGCGGACCGCCTGGGGTACGGGGCGGAACTGGTGGTCGTAGGTCATTCCGGGGGCGGGGCGCAGGCGGCGTATGCCGCATGGCTCAGGCCGGGTGTGTTTGCGCGCGCGGCATGGATCGATGCGATTGTGGGGCCGCGCGCTTTTTTCGCGGGGGAAAGTGTTTTGGCGCGGACCGCCCGCCGGCGCGCCCGGGTGTTTGAAGATCGCAATACGGCCTTGCGGCGCTTCTCGGCCAAGGCACCGATGAATAGCTGGACGCATGAAACGCTGAAGGCCTACGTGGAGTATGGATTGGGCGATGGCGCCGATGGCCGGGTGGAATTAAAGTGCCCGCCCGCCGCCGAGGCCTGGATGTACGAACTGGGCGGTGCGTGTGAAGTGTTTGAACGGCTGGAAGACGTGCAAGCGGACCTGCTGCTGATTACGGGAACGCGCAGCGGCATCAAACCATTGGTGTTGGCCCAATATGAAAAACTTCCGCGCGCCCTAATGGCGGAGATGGCCGATACCGGGCATTTTATCCCGCAGGAACGTCCGGGGGAACTCGCGGAACTGCTATTGTCCTGGCTGTAATCAGTGGCTGAATAACAACTTGACGATCAGATCGCGCACATCCTGCCCCGAATGCGTTTTGGGGAAACAACCGGTGGCGCCAACCTTGGCCAATTGGCGGGAATCAATGGCGTCGTCCGATAAAATGAGGATGGGCAAGGACGGGGGGCATTGGGGATCATTGCGCAAGTGCTGACACGCCTCAAAACCGTTGAAAATGGGCAGCGAACGATCCAGGAACACCACCTGGGGCTGTTCGGAGAGGGTAAGGGTGCAGGCCTCGTTGCCATCCAAGGCCCAAAGCAGGTCATGGCCCTCGGCACTGATCTCCGCGGCAAAAATGGCGTACAGGGCAGTGTCTGGCGTCGCGATTAACACAGTGGCCATACGTATGACTCCTTGTGGTTCCGCGTGCATGGTAACAATCGGACAGGCGGCTCCGCAATAGGCGTACTTGACATGGATTCGCGCCCCTCCTAGAATGGACGATAACGAAGGGAGGTCGCACTATGTGGATGCGCGCTTGTGTACTATTGTGCAGTATGATGTTTTTACTGGCCGGCCCCGCCCTGGCCCAGCCGAATGATGGCGCCGGCGCACCGCCGCCCCGGGAAGGCAAATCGCTTGATATGAAAAAAAACACGCCGGGTGCCGCAGAGGAAGGTGCTGCGTCCGAGGCGCCGAAACCGCGCATAAAAGGCAAACAGTCCCGCGAAGAGGGCAATGGGGCGAAGGAGGAAGCGAAAAAGGATACCCCGCCGCCGCGCCCGGAAACACCGGTCATATTGGACGGGGACATCATAACCTTAAAAACGGGAACCACCTTGTCAAGTGTCCAGGTTCTTAAAGAAACGCCGCTTATGGTGGTGGTGCAGGTTCGCGAAGGCGTTCCACCTTTGAATATTCCCCGCCGGCAGGTGGTTTCCATCAAATACGATGACATTGATCCCAATAAACAGCCGAAACCACCCGCGGCATCGACCCAGGCACCGGAAGGAGACATGCTCAAGGCGGAGGAACTCTCCCCCGAGTTTCATAAAAAAATCACCGCCCCCCTTTCTGACCAGGTGATTTCTTTCAAGGGCGCCAATTGTCTCCAAGTGCTGGAGAAACTCGGTCAACAGGCGGGAATCATAGTGGAAATTAACGAACCCGCCAGACAAGTGCTTCCCAAGAACCCGGAATGCTCGTTTGAAGTGCCACCGGGCACCTCACTGTTATCTTTTATTCAAGACCTGTTTATCGGGGCGTATCCCGAGTTGAAAGCGTTTTATCCGTTTGACAAAATCGTCCTGACAACCAAAACGGCGGCGTCCGCTTCGGGCGGGGCTCCCGCGGCACCGAAAGCACCTGGTGAAAACGTTACCGCTCCCCCGGCCCCCGTGTCCCCGCCGGCAGCTTCAACCGCCCCCAAGGAGGGGGAAGAAGCCTCTCCAACCCCCGAAAGCCCAAAATAAACACTGCCGAAACGGAGGCTTCGGCAGTGTGATGCGCACGGCATGCGAGGCAATCAGCGCTCTTCCTCGAATTCTTCCGCCACGCCGTTTAGGTCCAGTGCGGCTTCATCATCAAACGGCAGTTCATCACTCACTTCGGGAAGGGATTCCGCATCGCCCCCCGCCACCACCACTTCTTCACTTATCGTTTCGTCCTCAACTTGGATATCCCCTTCCAACGGCTCGGTGTCCTCGGACACGGGTACATGATCCAGCCCAAAATCCAACTCTGTGATTCCACCTTCGTCGAAGCTCTCTTCTTCGTCCATCACCTCCATGTCCACCATGGAAAGTTCGGATTCATGATTGGTTTTTCCAATCCGAGGCGGACGGCGCTTGAGGCGCGGCGGCTGCACTAACTGCCCTTCCGCGCCCCCCATTTTGACCAATTCCACATTTGGACAACTCGGACATTTGAAGTTCAGCTTTTGTGCGCCCCATTCCACAAACCGGCGGTCACACTTGGGACATTGATACTTCACGGGCATCGCCGTTATTCCTTTCTTTTCGTTGTTTTTCTCATTCCCCGTGTACGGGAGCGCCAGATTATAGCAGAACTCCCAAACCAAAAAAAGTGCCTTGTGCGAACTTTTTAAGGTAGGCAATCCCTTCTTGACATTTACGGACGACTGGGGTAAACTGTTTACAAAGTGGTGAAATTTCTGTTTCTGGAAGGTTGTACCGCGATGCACCATCGCGAAACCGGAGGATCGGCGCCTTGAAACACATACAACGGCTTAGTTCGGGAATGCCCAAGCGCGGCAACGAGTGGCAAGAGTTTCTCTGCACATTTGCGGTGGCCATGAATGCCCTGTTGAAGGCCTTGGGAGGAGCGTCCCCAGTATTTGTGTTTGTCGAAGAAAAATGTGATATTCCTGTACCGAATAACAATACTTCCGGGTCCTGACAAGACGGTTTGGAGTTTTTCCCGGCCCCTTCAGCATAGCTTCCGCCGCAGGGAAGTGAGGGCGGGAAAACTCTTGACAACTTGAAGGGTTTCGCGCATACTAAGTCATATGAACGCGGTTTGTATATTTATGGTAAGGGATGTCTCCTTGCCAAATGTGCCCGATACAGTCAAGAGTGTAGGAATGTCGGCGAGAGAGGTGACAGCCATGAGAAAGACCCTCGCGTGCAGATGGGCGGTAATGGGCTTGGCAGTAGTATTGCTGGCCGGTCTAAGTGGATGCCCGTTTTTTGTGTTTTTCCCGGACAAAGCGTTGGAGTCGGCGGTGCGCGCCAGCATCAATAAGCCCTTTGGGTTGATCAACGTCTTGGATTTGGAAAAAATAACGGAAATCCAGGCGGAGAACTTGAATATCGTGAACCTTGAAGGGCTTCAGTATTGCTCTTCACTGTTAACCCTGAATTTAACGAATAATGCGATTCAGTCCATTACGCCCTTGACCGGACTCCGGAATCTGACGTGGTTGGAACTGGGGGGGAATAAAATTACAAACATCACCCCCTTGGCGGGACTGTTCTTCCTGGAATACGTGGACCTTTGGGGCGACGATAATGATATCCGGGATTGGTCGGCGTTGGTGGCGAATGCCCAAGCCGGGGGGCTGGGCGCGGGCGATGTGGTGACCCTGAGCCCTGAATGGACCATGACCTCGGACGGGGTGCTGTATGATGATTTCAAAGCTCCGTACCAGGCGCTGATCAACGCCGGTGTTACGGTGCTTTTTGCGGAAATGGACGGGACCAAGAATCAGTAGCGGCAGGCCGGCAGAGCCTGGATATAAAAAGAAGAATACATGTCGGCGCGTGAAAAAAACAGCGGTAAAGAGGTGTTTCGTATGATGGTTCGAGTGCCTCATGTTCCGGCCGTGGCGCTGGTGCTTGCCTTGGTGGTGCTGTCCGGCTGCCCTTTTACCCCCCTTTTACTGGTGACGCCAGGCGCGGTATCCTTCGGGGCGGACGGGGTCACACGATCTCTGGTGGTGGATAACCACGGCGGCGGAACACTTTCATGGACCGTGCAGGAATTGGCCCGCGAAAATCAGGATGCGCAATGGGTGGCGCAAGATGTACCTTGGCTCACCGCCACCCCGGGGGCAGGCACCACCCAAAGCGAACTGGATCACGTGTTTATCAACGTGGTGCGCACGGGACAGGCAGTGGGGCAATACCGGAATGCGGCGCTCCAGATTAGCTCCAACGGCGGCAATATCATTGTTCCCATCTCGATGGACATTGAACCGTCATTAACGGTGACCCCAAAAGAATTGGCGCTTTCACCGGGACAGACCTCGGCGCAGTTTACGGTGCTGAATACGGGTGCGGCGGCGGTGGCGTGGGAAGTGTTCTACCTGGAGGACCCCGATAACCTCCATGCGGCGTCCGCGTTGCCGGCGGACATTCTGGTGACGCCGAATCCGGGAACCACGGCGGCGGGCCAGAACACCCCCGTAACCGTGAATTGGGCTTCGGGCCGGGACGATTTTTACCTGCTGGTTCGCTCCATGGCGGGTACGGCGGTGGTTTCGTTTCAGTTTGGCGCGGGCGTCGAAGGCTTGAGTGTGGACCCGGATGTCTTGACCCTGTATGTGGATGATTCTTCGGCGGAAGGAGAAAGCACGGTGGAACAGGCGGCCTCCACCTTGCGGTTAAAAAATACCGGCGCGAATACGCGCGCGTGGACCATCGAGGTGACGTCATTGATCAATCCCGCCGCCGCCCCGCCGATTAGCGTGACCCCGGGCACGGGCCAAACGTTGGTGGGCGAGGAATCCGAGGTGAAGGTCAAAGTGACGGACCCCGGAACCATTGTGGCGGGAAGCGGTAATTATGATTTGTTGGTGCGGTCGGAAGGGGGATTCATCCGGGTGCCCGTGGTTATCGAAATTATGCGGCTGCCCGTGATCGCGATTTCCGAGGAACCCCAGGAGAATTCGAGCCGCCCCGAAATCATTCCCCTGACGGAGTTGGACTTCGGACGGGATAAAATCCAGGCAACATTCTGGATCGCGAATGTCGGACCCAGGGGTTCGTATTTGTATTTCACCATTGCGAACGGGGATGCCGGGTCGGCCAATCCGGTGATTGTGGACGTGAAACCTTCCAAGGGCGGGGCGAATGGAGAGGACGGGAACGCCCAGGATTATTTCCATCCGAGCCTGGACAACGTGATGATTGACGGGGTGGAAATCACGGTTACGATTGACCGGAATAACCTCCGGGAAGATGTGGAATACCATACGTTAACCGTGCGCGCCACCGATATAGATTATGCCAGCCCCTTGGACGCCGTGGAAGAGAAAACACTGAATGTCCGGGTGGAGCGCCCCCCCATGACCGTCGAAGGCGCCATCAACCGGAGCCGGCCGCCCTATGTAATGCGATTTGTCTTCTTGCTCCGGGATACGCTGGGGAAGGTGATTCCGACGCTGACCCAGACTGACATGAGCCGGATTTCATTTACCGTGCAAGAAGATGGTGAAGCGTTGGACCTCGATGAAACCAGCCTGTATATCACCGGTCCGAACACGCTTCGCGTGAATCTTGTATTGATGCTGGATTACACAGGGAGCATGTACCGGGCCGGCGTTAATGATACCGTCAATCCCCTGGCGCCGGGGGAAGCCTTGGGGCAGGTCAAGGCGGCGGCGAAGAAGTTTCTCGATGATTTGCCCGCCAGCTATCGCGTGGCGCTGATGTATTACTTTGACCGGCAACAACCCAGCCGCCTGATGCATGCATTTTCAACGGACCGTGCCGTGCTTAAACAAGCCATTGACGCCTTTACGGTTCCGTATTATGGCGTGTCCGATGTCCGGGATGCGCTGGCGAACGGGATTGCCGTGTTGCAGGCCGAAGACGCGGCGGACACTCTCCCGTTTGATGAAGCCGATGTCCGGGCGCTCGTCTTCATCAGCGACGGACGGGACAATGCGTCCATTGCGGCGGTGAGCGATGTCACCGATCTGGCCAAAGAGGCGCGCGTGCGCTTGTATCCGCTGGGCTACAATGCCGGGAATTCCGTCAATGCGGCGGATATGCTGGTGCTGGCCAATGACACCGGCGGCCATTTTTACAGCGCCGGGAACGCGGTTAATCTGGCGAAGTTTCTGGCCAGCGAAAAGAGCCTTTCGCTCGAGCCCGCCACGATAACGGCCGGCAACCGGGTGTATTTCGACGTGGTGAACAGTGGCGATGCGATACTGACTTGGTCCGCGGCCATCGCGGAAGGGGCGAACTGGATCGCGGAGGTGTTGCCCTCGAATGGCAATCTTGCGCCGGGGGCGCGAAGCACCGTGTCGGTGCGGGTGGATCCCTCCTTGGCGGCCCCGAACAGCACAAAAATCGGAACGCTGTCAATTGCCTCCAATGACGGCGCGGCCACGGCCACGATCCGCATGGATGTGGGCGCCTCCAACGTAGTGGCGCAATCCGTGACCGTGGACTTGTTCGATGAACCCGGCCTGATCTGGAATGAATTGCGCAATCAAATCGTATTGACCTACATAACGCCCCAGCAAGAAGGGGGTGATTATTCCATTCGTGCGGAATACCTCCAGCCGGACAACACGACCATTGCGGGTATTTTTGAGGAAGACGCGGTCTTCTACCATGGCGATGTCCGGGGCGGCCAGATAGCCATGAGCACCACGGGGATTTTCACGGACCCGGCGGAACCGGACCCGGATTGGGCGACGCGGGCGGAAATCTACGTGCGCGCCGATTATGTCCCCCGCAATGTGACCCGCATGAAAATGCGCTTTTTCCTGAGCGCGCCCCCCAATATCCCCTTGGCGGAGGCGGCTCTCCACGAGCATGCGCGGATGAACGTGGAGTTGGCCCCGGATGGGTTGTTGATCTCCAACGATCCCTTCACGCCTTCATGGCGGCTGCTGGAAGGAAGTGACGGGGTGTACAACTTGCTGACAAGCCAGAATAATCCCCTGCCCTATGGCGCCTTCGGCGATCTCCTGAAAATCACCGTTACCGGCCTGTCCGAGTTCACCGCCGCGTTTGCCTCCCTGGCGCGCCAACCCGAGTTTTTCGTGGAGATGCGTGTGGACAATCAGATTTATGTGCGGCCGGAAACCCCCACGCACCCGTCCGAAACACTATATTTCCTGTATCCCGCCGGCCCCGCCTTCCCCGAGCGCACCTTGTCCGTAAGTTCCTTTTTCGATAATGCGCCGCCCGCCAATACCGCGCTCGTGCTGGCGAATCCCGGGATATCTCCGGAAGCGGCGAACGCCTGGGACCGCGATGAAGACGGCTTGATGGACTTTAACGATCCGTATCCTGACCGTGAAGACCTGCCAGGCGTCTTGGCGGTGCCCAATCCGCTGGAAATTGCGGCGGACACCACCTCGGGCACGCTCACGATACGCAATAACCGGTTGGATACCTTCACCTGGACAATAGTGCCTGCGTCTGTACCCGCCTGGATTACCAGCATTCGTTACGGAAATGCCCTGTCGGAGACACCCGATAGTGTCTTGACGCCCGGCGAGTCGGAAACCATCCATGTGAGCGTGAACCGCACGGGATTGACGCCCGGCTTCACGCAGGCGCAATTGCAGATACAAACAGACTTTTTTGGCACGGAATATGTGCTTGTAACGTTGATTGTTCCGTGATGCGCATGAATGCATCAGGATGCCGTGCGGGTCCTGAACAAATGTGCGGGCGGAAGGCGTTGAAAACGCGAAGGTAAGGAGTTCGGTATGCCGCGTACACGATATTGGCTGATGCCATTGGGGCTTTCCCTTGTGCTCGCCGTTCTGTCCGGATGCCCATTGTCGCAATTGATGGTGGAACCGGGTTCCGCCGCCTTTGGCACCAGCACCGCCACGATCAATCTACGGGTGCATAATACGGGCTCGGGCGTCTTGTCCTGGGAAGCGCGCGAAAACATTCCCTGGTTGCTCATGGCCAAGGTGGAAGCCCCCGGAAAACAGGTGGCCTCCACATTAACCGGAACGGTGAAGTCGGACGTTGATGTCATCCAGCTTACCGTGCTTCGCGAGTTGCTGCCCTTGGATGTTCCAGACCGCATTTCCCGGGGCGAAATTGTGTTTACCTCAAACGGCGGCGAGCAAATCGTGCCGGTCAGTGCCATGGCACAAGGGATTCCGGTATTGCAGGTAACCCCCGAATCCCTTGATTTTGGGGCTGCGCAAACCGAAGCACAACTGCAAATTTCCAACACAGGACTTGAAACCCTTAATTGGACCATTACGCTTCCCGCCGGGGCCGCGTGGCTTTCAGTTACTCCGGCTTCGGGGGAATTGGCCGTGGGCTCCGTACCCGCACAGATAACGGTGCGCGCCACCCGTGCCGGCTTGACCGGAGGGAGCCATGAAGTAACAATTACGGTGGCCTCCGATGGCGGGAACCGGCAAATTCCCGTGCGTATTGATGTGCCGCCATTTACGGTGTTGCCCACGCTGCTTGATTTTGGCGGGCTGGAATCCGGTTCCACGCAGATAGTAAACATCACCAACGGCGCCACCGTGCCCACGGCGGTTTCCTTGGAAGCCCTGACGGATTCAGGAGGCTCGTGGCTCGGTGTAACGCCGCAGTTGGCCACCCTGCCGGGCTCGGGATTGGTCCAGGCGACCGTGTCGGTGAATCCGGCCGGATTAACTCCGGCAAGTTATACCGGGCGCATCCGTGTCACGGCCACCGCAACCGGGTATTCATTGGAAGTGCCCGTGTCGATGGCCGTCACCGGTTTTACGGTGTCGCCCGGCCTACTGGATTTTGGAACGATCACCGCGTCGGCCTCCAATACCTTTTCGCTGCAGAATCTGGGTCCGCAAAGCATCAATTGGTCCGTATCCGTGCCTGCGTCCGCGGCCGATTGGCTGAGTCTGAACAAAACTTCCGGAACCCTTGTGACGGCGGATTCCGTGCAGGTGACCGTGAATCCGCTGGCGGTGGACCCCGGCACGCGCCAAGCATCCCTGGTTTTTGTTTTTGGCGCCAGCCAGCGCACGGTGGTGGTGCGCATGACCCGGCCGCGTCCCGCCGCGCTCACCGTGGAACCTAGCACGATTGATTTTGGAATGACCGGCGTTGAACAATTGATTGGCATCTGGAATGATGGCATCGGCACCGTGAACTGGAGGATTGACACTGCGGGTTTTCCCGCATGGTTGACCCTGACTCCCACGGATGCCAATGGCATTGCCTCGGGCACGGTTGCGGGTGCTCAAACCGACGCGGTCACGGTCCGGGTGGACCGCAGCGCGGCCCCGCAAGACGAGTATGAATTCAATTACTCCTTTGTCGTCGAAGCACAAGGCGACAGCACGGTTCCCACCACCGTCGGCATTCACATGAGCATCCCCAAATTGCCCAAGATGATTCTGGAAGGCGAGGGGGTGAATGAAGCCAACATTGCGTATGTGAATCTGGATACGAACGAAACCAAAAGCGCTTTCTATATCCGCAATGAAGGGGCGAGCGAACTATTCTGGAGCATTGATCTTACCAAAGCGCCGTCATGGCTCACCTCCCTTTCGCCGTCGCAGGGGAGCCTGGCCGCGGGTATCCAGCAAACCGTAACCGTCACTGTGGATCGCACGGGACTCTCCTATGTGGGCGCGCAACATGAATTAACCGTGGTGTCGAATGATCCGGCTCACGCTTCCGTGCCGCTGCTCGTGGAAGTCCAGGTGCCTAAAGTAGTGGTGGTGGGGGCAACCCCAAGAAGCCTTGCCTTTGGATTGTATGCGAATTCGGACACCCTGGGTGTGGCGAATTTCGGTGATCCAGACACCATTATGAATTTCCGCGTGACCTCGACCAAGGAATGGCTGTCGGTGTTTCCGGAAACGGGCGCCAGCGTTGGCGTGGTGGGCGACATCAAGGATTGGCAGGCCGTGAGTGTGTCCATAGACCGGACCAAACTCGACGGGGAAGGCGCTTCCGCCAAACTGGTGATCACCGCGTTTGAAATTAAAAACGGCCAGCAAGTGCCCTTGGAAAATGTCGACCCCTTGGAAGTCAACGTTTCGGTGCAGGCCGCCAGCCTGACCATCGAAACAGGCCTGCCGCGTTTGCGAATACCCTCTCTGCTCCGCTTCGTCTTGATGATGCGCAATATTCAATATCAAATTTTGCCCATTCCCGAGTCACTGTTGGGCTCCGTGGGCAGTCAATTCGCCGTCTTTGAGAAGAATATCCAGTTGGACCTTACGGAGACCAATCAGTTCCTTACAAGCGCGAACCGCCTCCGCGGCAACGTGATGATCCTGCTCGATTACTCCGGAAGCATGCAGGCCGCCGCGCATCAATTGACGGATGACTTTTTGACGAACAAGCCCGATTGGCTTCAGGCGGTGTATGAAAATGCCATCGCCAAGCTAATCGATGAATTGCCGATGAACTATGAGGTGGGGCTGGCCATCTTTAACGAGCGCGGCGCAAACGGCATGCGGGTTATCCGGGAAAATGACACCGCCCCGGTGTTTTCCGCGGACCGGGCGCTGTTGCAGGCGCGCTTGAAGAGCATTGTGGTGCATGACAATGGCGCCACGATGCTGCTGCCCGCGCTCGAGTTCGCGGCGCGTGAATTGGCGCAGGAAGACTTGGCCCAAAATCTCATCCCCTTTGACGACGCGGATGTGCGGGGCATTATTTGCGTCACCGACGGAAACATGACCACGCCTCCAGGCATTGTTACGGATACGATTTCCGTGCTGTTGGCCAACAATACACGCGCATTTTTTGTCGGCTGGGGTTCAAAAGTGGTGGCGGACCCCCTGGTCCGCATTGCCAATGGGACCGGAGGCCATTATTACTCCACGCGCAATGCGCCCACCGGAGAAACGGACCCCTTCGGCACCCCGTTGCGTGTGCCGGTGTATTCCGAACTGGAAAATTGGTGTGCCACCGACGCCGGCAATGAGTGCGACCAATCAATCGCCAAAGACCTTAAATCGCAAGTGGTGTTCAGCTATGTGACGCTCAATGAGGAAGACAGCATCACCGTGGAAGGCCGCCTCACGTTTAATGATCCGAATGATCAAAACAGCGGCTGCCTCGCGGACCAAGGGGATATCACGGGAAGTTTCTCCGTGTCCCAATTGAACCTCAGTTCCATCGCCGGCGACCCGCGGCTGGGGCAAATTGCCCTGATCTCGAAAGGCATACAAGCGGACCACACGGCGGAAGTCATTGTGCGCGCCGACTATATTCCGCGCAACATCGGGCGGCTCCAATTCCGCATCCTGCCCGACAGCCTCGACCCGATTAGGATGACGGTTTCGCAGGTGAGCGAAACGGAAGGCGGCATCATTTCGGATTGGACGCGAACCGTGAGTGGCGACGACTATGCCTTCACCACCGCCGGGGATGTGCTGCAATACGGTGAATTCGGCGCTTTGCTCCGCCTGCGGTTCGATAATGTCACACAACCCTTCCTCGTGTATTTTTCGGTCCTGGACCCCGTTTGGGCGGGCAATAACCCGAATGTCAAATACTTCACGTGCCCCGACACCCTTCGGGTGGATTTGGATGCGTTCCTCGCCTCATCCTTCCCCTCGCCCTTCATCGGAACCGATCCGGCCCCCATCAATACTTCCCCGATCACGGTGGATTTGGGGATCAATCTGGATGTGGCCCAGATTTCCGTGTTCAACCTTGGCGGGCATCATGCACAAACCGGCGTGTGGCTCAACTGGGAAGCCACGCTTGGGCCGGACTCGAAATTCCTCATCCTTGATCCCCAGGATTCGTGGGGCACCGCGGTGGATAATTATGTGGGAAGCACCTTCCCGGTGTCTGTGGACCGGACCGGCGCACCAGGGGACTATGAAGGTTCGCTTCTGCTCCACTACACGTTTGGCAGTGTGAATTACGAATTTGACGGAAACCCCATTTATATCCGCTACACCGTCTTGCCGCCCGAACTCACCATAAGCGCGACGGATCTCGACTTTGGCGACTTGCTCACGGACCTTCCGGTGACCATTCAGAATTCCGGCCAGGGTATTCTGGGATGGACCATCGGTATTTCCGGATTCCCAAGCTGGCTGAAGGTGAGCAGTTCGCTGGGCAATCTCCGGCCCGGGGAGAGCGAAACGATCTATGTAAGTGTGAGTCGCGCGGACATTGCGCCGGGCATTTACCAGCACACCTTTATGCTTACTTGCGATAACCAGGAAAGCAGGGTTATGAATGTCACCATGACGCAACCCTGAACAAAACAGAAAACAGGAAAACCCGCCCTCCGCCTGTACGCGTCCGGGCGGGTTTCTTACATCAAACAACGCGGGAAGCCTTCGTGCCGGAAGACTTCCCGCGGTTGATTAAAACGGACTTACGCGAGTTGCGGCACTTCAAAACCCTTGCGGTACTCGCGGGTGATGATTTTGTTGGCGTCTTCGTCTTTGAATTTTTCCGTTTTGGGATCGAATTCAAGCGAACGGCCCAAGCGGTACGCGGCGTTGCCAATGTGGCAGTGCGCGCAAGAAAGATGGGCATCCACCGCGGTGACGGGAAGGTCTTCCTGTTTGCGGGAGTGCACCGCCCGGAAGAAACGCTGCCATTTATTCAGGTCCTCCGGCATGGGCGCCTCCACAGGGATGGCTTCCCGCTCGCTCATTTTACCGTCCTTGTAGGTGAAGAAACCCTTGCCGCGCACATAAAACCCCTTGGTGCCGAAGAAACTGTTCCCGCAATTGCCGCCATCCATTTCCTGGAAAGAGCCGAGATTGCGGACCTCGAAGGTCATAATGGTGCCATCGGCATAGGTGAAGGTGGTGACTTGGGTGTTGGGGGTCTGGGCGTCATCATCCCACCCATACCGTCCGCCCGAACTGTACACCTTCACCGGAAGGCCGCGGTGGTGACCCCAGCAGGCGATATCCATCTCATGCACGCCCTGATTGCCGATTTCGCCGTTGCCATATTCCCAGAACCAGTGCCAGTCATAATGTATGTAGAGTCCCGGCTTCTCGCGGTCCACGTTAATCATGTATTCATGGTCCGTGGAAGGACCCTGCCACAGCGGCCAATCAATGTTCTCCGGCACCGGCCCCGGTTTCCCGTGTCCGATTGCATTGCGGTTGCCGTTTTTATACACATAACCGCGGGAATGGACGATGTCGCCGATGAACCCTTCATGAATCAGTTTCATGTCGCGGATGAGGGTGGAATTCGACCGGCTTTGCGTGCCGTGTTGGACGATGCGCCCAAGCTTTTCCGCGGCGGCGGCCAATTGCCGTCCTTCCCAGATATTATGGGACAGCGGCTTCTCGACATAGACGTCTTTTCCCGCCTGACAGGCCCAGATGGCGGCCAGGCTGTGCCAATGATTGGGCGTGGCGATGGTAACCGCGTCAATGTTTTTATCCGCCAGCGCTTCACGGATATCCTTGTAGAGCTTCGGCTTTTTCCCTTGAAGGTTCTCAACACGGTTCCCGGCATATTCCAGCACTTTGGAATCCACGTCGCATAACGCCGTGTATTCCGCGTCGTCCTTCATGCCCAGAATGTCTTTGATATGGCTGGCGCCCTGGCCATTAAACCCCATGGTGCATATGCGGATGCGTTCGTTGGCTCCGAATACCTTGCCTTTGGCGCGGGTGCCGGCGACCAACACGGCCGCCGCGGTGGCGCCCAAAAATTTTCTCCGAGAAAGTTCCATGGTTTCCTCCACGTGTATCATGTTGTAAATACGGTTAGGCGTTGATGCCAAGACGGTCAATACCGTTGTTTCCCTATTCTACTCAATTCTGAGGGAAGAGTGAAGTAAACGCGCTCATCGCATCCGCCTGTCATTTGGCGCCTTTCACACCCAGACGCTCGATGGCCCGGGCGATGCGCTCGCGTTGCTTCTCGATGGGGGCCGGATCCTTCGTGAAATGCTTGAGGTCCGTGGTGATGTCCGCGGGGACCGTCAGCAATTCCGAATACGCCGTTTGTTCCTGAGCGGTTAATGACGCCGCGCCCTGCTTCAGGGCATTGCGCAGGATGACGAAGTATTCATAATCTTCAATGCCGTCGCGCAACATTTCCCAGCGGATGCTGTCCACGGGGCCGTCCAGAATGGTGTTCTCCTGATAGCCGGTGGCGTCTTCCGGCGGATACATGAAACGCCCGTCGCCATTGCCCCAGGGCCGTTTTTGGCCGGGTTTCGTGCCATACCCGCTCATCCAGGCCATCGGATCCTCATAGGGGTTCTGGAGGCGGTCGGGATAGGCGCAGTTGGTGGTCCAGAGATTCGTCTGCCACACCAGAACGCCCTCAATAGTGTATTTCCAGGTTTGCCAGAGCCAGGCGCGCAATTCGACGGCGGCATGATCCGTGAACTCGGTGATGAAGGGCGCCTTGGGCAGGGTGCAGACATACCACCAGATGCGTTCGCCCAGTGCGCGCCGTGCCTCGGTCTCCTCGAACTTTAGTTTGGGACTTACCGGGCACCAGATATTCGGGCCGCCGATTAAACCCGCCACGGGCTTTTCCGTGATCATGCGGGGAATGTCCGGCGCGGCGTTTTTCACCTTGAGAAAGCCCTTCAGCACATGGGGATAGTCATTGGGGCCGGGCTCGTCGAACCAGTAGATGTACGCCTCGTCGAGCCAGCTTTTGGCGCGCATATGTTCCTGATATTCCGTGCACAGGGCATCGAAGGCCAATTGGTATGCGCGATCATTTTCGGTGAGCCCCTGGAGTTCCTCCGGGGCGTCCTTCCCGAAAAAGTTCCCGCCGCCGATGCCGGGAATGCCCAAGCGGAACGAGTTGAAATGGAACTTTTCGAAGGAACGCGCCATTTCCGCGTCCCAGGCGCTCCAATCCATCACGGGAGTGATGGGATAGGTCTGAAACAATTTTCGATCTTCATCGGGAAGGTCCGAGCCTTCCGTGGCTTCGAGTTTGCGCCAGGTTGTGGACACACGGGAAAAGGGCGCGGGATTGTACGGGGAAATGTGGTGTTCCCGCATGTTTTGGAAGTATTTGTCGATGACCGCCCGCTGCTGTTCAGGTTCGCTTATCTTTTGATACCGGAACACGGCCCCGCTGTCAAAACCGAACGCCGTGGTGCACGTCATGCGGTCCGGCAAGGCGAAATCGTATACCGTTATTTGAATGGGCACTTCAACGCTGTATCCATCGGCCGTCAGCCGGATGGCCCCCTCATAGAGCCCTGGTTTTGCCTCTGTTGGGATGTGCACGCGCACCCAGAGGGGGTGATTTTTCTTTTTTTCAAGGTTGACAGGGCTTTTGAACGGAGGCAACGGATCCGGCCACCAGGCGCGCACGCTGGAACGGTCCGTGGGGCGGTCGATGAAAACGTAACGTACCCGCAGCACGGTGAGCCAATCCGTGGGGACGGGTTGTCCATCCGGCCCGCGCAGGCGTGCGGGGGCGGCGATGAAGTTTTGCAGTCCCCGTTTTGGATTCACCACCAATTGCACGGCCTCGGATTCATTTTTCGCCAGGCAAACCGCAATGGCATCATCCTTGCCGTTGGGGACGGGCCGATCCTGACTGATCTTCCACCCGGAACTGGCCCACCACAGGCGCACACCGTCATGCGATTGAGCCAAACGGCGGCCATACTCCTTATTGAATAAAATGCAATCGGGATTGTGGTCTTTGGAATACCGTTCACCCGCCGCGCCCGCAGAAATAACGGGAAGCACCATAAGGAAAAATAACAGTTTACGCATCTCAGGTTTCCTTTTCCCATACTTGGGGTTACTTATGTAATATGACCGGTGGAACGTGATTGGGGTGTCACAATGCCGCGTTTTTCATGGGCGGCCTCTCCACATTTTCTACGATATGATGCGCGATCCCCTCCATGAGCGAACTCCTCAGCGCCATACAACTCTTCCGTTTTACCAGCTATACCCCCTGCCTCGACGGAGAAGACGGGTTTTGTGTGGAGTAAGCTATCAGCCGTCAGCTAACGCAAGGATTGCAAAGAGAATAAGCCACGGATAAACAGGATGTACACGGATAAGAAAGGATCAGTGGAACGGGGAATGCCGGAGGATCTCACACAGAGACACAGCGCCGCAGAGAAAGGTAGCTCCGAAATTTGTTCTGATATCTTCATCAGTGTTTATCGGTGTCTATCGGTGGTTCCTTCTCTTGCAATAAAAAAGATGATTGAAATTGGCGGATTGTAGCACGAAACAAAAAAGCCGTTTTAAATCTGTCACGCCCTGGTCCCGCACAACGCGAGACGGCGGTGGATTTCTAAATGCCCGATTTTCCCAATCTGTGTGAATCCGTGGAATCCGCGGCCATGGTTTTGCGTTACCCGGTACCTGGACCCTGATGCCCCTTCGGTTTGCCCCGGACGCTCGGCAGGCCCGTTGATGCAACGGATGGTCTCGGTTTATCCGAGCAGTACCACGGCGTGCGCGCTGATGGCCTCTTCGCGGCCTTCGGGGCCCGACTTCTCATTGGTTTTCGCTTTGATGGAGATTGCCTGTGCTTCAATATTCAAGGCCTCGGCGATGCGTGTGCGGATAGTGTCGATATGGGACCGCAGCTTGGGCCGTTCCGCGACGACGATGGTATCAATATTGATAATTTGATGGCCATGGCTTTGAATCAGCGCATGGACATATTGCAGGAGCTTCAGGCTGTCCGCGTCTTTATAACGCGGGTCCGTGTCGGGGAAGTGCGCCCCAATGTCGCCGAGGGCCAATGCCCCGAGGAGCGCGTCAATAATGGCGTGGGTAAGCACATCCGCATCGGAATGCCCGTCCAGCCCTTTATCGTGGGAAAGGGTTACCCCGCCCAGGATGAGGGGGCGTCCGGGAACCAGCCGGTGCAGGTCATAACCTATGCCGATACGCATTCAGGACCTCCATTTTCCAGGATCAGGTTTGCCATGGAATAATCCGTGGGGGTGGTGACCTTGAAATTAAGGGCGGCGCCCATGACCAGTTTCACGGGGTGGCCCATGCGGCGCACGAGGGATGCATCATCGGTTCCCTGAAATCCTTGCCGCAAGGCCTGCTCATGCGCGCGGCGGATGATGTCCACTTGAAAGGTTTGCGGGGTTTGGCACGCCCAGAGTTGCCGGCGATCCGGCGTGGCGGTTAAATAAGCGTTTTCATCGCCCTGCAGAATGGTGTCAATTACGGGGATGGCGACCGTGGCCGCGCCGCATTGCCGGGCCGCTTCGATGGAGGCTTGAATGGAGGCAGTGGCGATAAAGGGCCGTGCGGCATCGTGGATGACCACGATTTCCGTTTGGGCATCAAGGGCCGCTAAACCGTTTTGCACGGACTCCTGCCGCTCCGCGCCGCCGGGCACGATGTGGAATAGTACCTTCGGGAAGCACTGCTGTAGCATCGTTTCAAACGCCGCGATATGATCGGGTGGGGCGGTAATGACGGCCTCTTCCAGCAAACCCAGCGGACGAAACCGCTCCAGCGTACGCGCCAGCATGGGAATGCCGCCGAGTTCCAAAAGGGCTTTGGGCGTTTCCAGGTCCATGCGGCGTCCGGCGCCCGCCGCCGGAATCAACAGTTGCGTCTTCACGGCACCAGGCCGTTAAACCGGGTGAAAATCATCCGGCCCGCCGCCGTCTGCAACACGCTGGTGACGAGCGCCTGCACGGTTTTCCCCAGATACGGACGTGCGCCATCCACCACCACCATTGTGCCGTCATCCAGATAGCCCACGCCCTGTCCGGGTTCTTTCCCTTCCTTCAAAATTTTGACTTCCATCTGATCGTCCGGGAGAACAACCGGCTTGAGGGCATTGGCCAAATCATTGATGTTCAACACTTGCACGCCTTCAATCTGGGCCACTTTGTTGAGATTGAAGTCTGTGGTGATGATTTTCGCGTTGTAGCGCCGCGCCATGAACACCAGTTTGCCGTCCACGTCGCGGACTTCGCGCGGATCGTCTTCCAGAATCTTTACTTTAATCCGCGCGGTATTGTCCTGCATCATTTTAAGAATATCGAGGCCATGGCGGCCTTTGGCCCGGCGCAGGACGTCGGAGGAATCCGCGATATTTTGCAGTTCCTTCAGGACAAACCGGGGCACCAGGAGCGTGCCTTCGATGAATCCGCTCTGGCAGACGTCCGCGATGCGTCCGTCAATGATTACGCTGGTATCCACGAGTTTCAGGCCGACGCCGTCATTTTCACGGTGCTGGACGGCGGTGATGATGGATTCCCATTTGGAGGCGCGGGTCAACCCGAGGTAAATTCCGACAAATCCAAAGATGAGCACCATGCTGACCACCACGAACACCCGCAGGGTCAGGTCAGTGGAGGGGGACCAAAACAGGACATATTGTCCCACGAAGTAGCCCATCACCATGGCCAGGACAATGGCCACCAGGGCGGGGGCAAGGCGTTCGTAAAGTTCCTGGGTGATAAAACGTAATCCAAGTAAAACAACGGTGGCGAGCACGGCACCCACGATCCCGCCCACAATCATCCAGGGGATTTGACTGGCCGGGGTGACCGGGGCGATGGAGAATTCATCCAGAAGATAGCGCGCCCAGATGGCACCCATGATAAGACAGGATATGACAAATAAAATACGCAAAATACGAATAGAAACAGCCATGATTAACAACTCCCTAAGACCCCTAAAATTAAGGGATATTATTGGTTTTTAGCAAGGTTAATATTATGAATAAATTACCCGCCGCTTTTACAGGTTTCTTACAGATGTCCTCCTTTCTTGGTTTTCACAACGTATGATAAATAAACGAAGTGAAAAATCATGTATATATTTAATTAAGTATACTCTATCCCTTTAGGGGAAATAAAGTTTCCAATTCTAGGCCGGGATTCGCAGAATACATTTAGTAACAATTCTGCTTAATCTGGGTTCCACGGCGTTTGCGGTGGCGATAATTTTCTCGATGTTCACAGGGTTGAGGGCGTCGGGGAAGCATTCGTCGGTGATGGCGGAGAATCCGAGCACTTTAAGGCCGGCGTGGACCGCGACGATAACTTCGGGGACAGTGCTCATGCCGACGGCGTCGGCGCCGAGGGTGCGCATCAAGCGATATTCGGCGCGGGTTTCCAGGCAGGGGCCGGGGCAAGCGAGGTAGACGCCGCGGCGCAGGGGGATGCCTTCTTCGATGGCGGTTTGCTCGGCCAGATCGATGAGGGACTGGGTGTAAGGTTCGCTCATATCCGGGAAACGAGGGCCCAGGGAGTCGTCGTTGGGGCCAATTAAGGGGTTGTCTCCCATAAAGTTAATATGGTCGGTGATCACCATGAGGTCGCCGGCTTTGAATTGGGGGTTGAGGCCGCCGGCGGCGTTGGAGACGATGAGGGTGTGGATGCCGAGGGCTTTGGCAACGCGCACGGGGTAGGTAACCTGTTGCAAAGTGTAGCCTTCGTAGAAGTGGAAGCGGCCGGAGAGTGCCACGATGGGTTTTCCGGCCAAGCTCCCGAGGATGAGTTCTCCGGCGTGGGTATCAACGGTGGACATGGGGAAATGGGGAAGGTCTTTATATTCGATACGCGCCTGGACCTCGATTTTTTCGGCCAGGGAACCCAGGCCGGTGCCAAGGATGACGCCCACCTCGGGTTTCAGGGGGCTGATGGCGCGGATGGCGGCAATGGATTCCTGGACCCATTCGTGCAATTCCATGGTTATTTCCCTTTCTTTTTGGTCAAATTATCCCAAATTTCGGAGGAGTTGAGGCCGTCCACGCGCAGTCTTTTCTCCCGGGACTTTTCTCCGGAAACGAGGGTTACCGCGCTCTTGGGGAGGCCGAGGTGCTTGGCTATAAACTGGCAGAGGGCTTTATTCGCCTCTCCTTCAACGGGGGGGGCTGTTAATGCGATTTTAATACTATTATCGGAATTAATAACGATATCATTCCGTGAGGATTTGGGTTGGACGCGCACGGAAACAAGGGCATAGCCGTCTTTTTGCTCAATAGCAGGCATCAGGCGACTTCCATCCACCGGCCCATCCGCTGGAATTTTTCCTGGCGTTTTTCAGGGGTCCATCGTCCTTCGCGGCAACCTTCCAGAAATACAGAGATTTCGTTGGCGAGGACTTCGGCGGCGGCGTTGGGGTCGTTGTGGGCGCCGCCGTTGGGTTCGGGAAGGACCTTGTCGATGACACCGAGTTCTTTGACTTCGGCGGCGGAGACTTTGAGGGCGGCGGCGGCCATTTCCTTTTTATCCACGTCGCGCCAAAGGATTTCAGCGCACCGCTCGGGGGGGCAGATCATGTAAACGGCGTATTCGAACATGACGATCCAGTCGGCCATGGCGATACCGAGCGCGCCGCCGCTTCCGCCTTCGCTGAGTATGATGGACATCATGGGGGTGTTGAGCCGGGAGCACTCAAGGAGGTTTTGGGCGATGGCGAGGCCTTGGCCGTGTTGTTCGGCTTCGATGCCGGGGTGGGCGGCGGGGGTGTCGACGAAGGAGAGGATGGGGAAGCCGAGGCGTTCGGCCATTTTGAAGATGCGCAGGGCTTTCCGGTAGCCCTTGGGATGGGCCATGCCGAAGTTCCGGGCGACTTTTTCTTCGGTGGTGACGCCTTTTTGTTGTCCGGCGATAAAAACAGTTTGTCCCTTGAAGGAGCCGATGCCGCAGACCATGGCGGGGTCGTCACCGATGGCGCGGTCGCCGTGGAGTTCGATGAAGTCGTCGAAGAGGCGGGAGGTATAGTCGAACATGCGGGGCCGTTTGGGATGGCGGGCGAGTTGGACGCGTTCCCACGGGGACAGGTTGGCGTAGACGCGGATGCGCTCTTCGGCGGCCAAGGCGAGGAATTTCTGACGTTCCTCGTCCGAGGTTGTTTTTTCGGCCTGCTCGATGTATTCGTAGATGCTGTTTTCAAAAGGCAACAGAGGTTCTGACACCGTTTATACTCCATATCGTATTATCGGCTATTCTATCATGAATCGGGGTGGAAACCATCTTTCTCTGCCGGCAGGAATGTTTTTACACCGCCCGGATGCGCCCAAACGATTGGCGTAATTGCAATAGCATCAAGGGTATCATGCATGAATGTATTTTTTGACACCGGCACTAACACATGATACGCTCAAAAGTATGAAACGGAGTGTATCCGGGGGAAGTCCATGATCCGTTGCATGCCGTGTGGATATCCGCTGATGCTCTAGTGAAAAGCGAAACAAGGACATTATGCATGATAAACGTACAAAAAGAGATTGCTCGATGTTGGCATGGGCTTACACTGGAAGAGGTGTTCTCTTTTTTGCGTTCAACGCCCGCGGGACTGGATCAGGCTGAAGCCGACAGGCGTCTGGCGGAATACGGTCCGAACGAGTTACAGGCCGCGCACCACATTTCACCGTGGACGATTCTTTTGGAGCAGTTTAAGAACGTCCTAATCATTATTTTGTTGGTTGCGGTGGTGCTCTCCGCTTTCCTGGGCCACGGCATCGAGTCCATCGCAATCGGCGTCATCGTGCTGTTTGCGGTGGTGCTGGGTTTCGTGCAGGAATATCGCGCCGAGCGCGCTATCGAGGCGTTGCGGAAAATGGCGGCGCCTATGGCGGCGGTGCTTCGCGGAGGAGCGGAGATTGAAATCCCATCCCGTGAGCTTGTGCCGGGGGATATTGTTCTCTTGCGGGCCGGCGACAGAATCCCGGCCGATCTCAGGCTTGTGGAGGCCGTCAATCTGCAGATCGAAGAAGCCGCGCTTACGGGGGAGTCAGTTCCGGTGGAAAAGCATGTTGCGCCCCTTGTCAACAGTGAACTTGCCTTGGGGGATCGCAGAAACATGGCCTACGCCGGTACGGCGGTCACCTATGGCCGGGGCAGAGCGCTTGTCGTCGCCACAGGCATGAATACGGAGTTCGGCAAGATCGCCCGAATGCTCCAAACCATCGAAACGGGCAAGACTCCGCTGCAGGAAAATTTGGACCGTGTCGGCCATACACTGGCAAGGATTGCCTTCTTGGTTGTTGGGGTTATCGTCGCCCTTGGCCTTTTTCGGGGGCAACCCTTCGTCGAGATGTTTATTTTCGGCATTGCCCTTGCCGTTGCCGTGGTACCCGAGGCCTTGCCGGCGGTTGTTACGATCTCTCTCGCCATCGGGGTGCAGCGAATGGTCAAACGGCACGCGCTGATGCGCCGTCTTGCCGCGGTCGAAACGCTCGGCAGCACGTCGGTCATCTGTTCCGATAAAACAGGCACGTTGACAAAAGACGAGATGACCGTCCGCAAGGTTTATGTGGCGGGGCATATGCTGGAGGTTTCCGGTTCGGGATACGAGCCGCAAGGGCAGTTTTCGTGCGATGGGCGTTCCGTGGAACCTTCCGGTGCGCTCATGACGCTGCTGCGGGCGGCCGTGCTTGCTTCGGATGCACATATTGTTCATGACGGGCAGGAGGGGCGCTGGCGCATAAAAGGGGATCCGACCGAGGGCGCGTTGGTGGTGGCCGCGGCCAAGGCGGGAATTGAAAAATCCGGCCTCGACAAACAGTTTCCCCGGGTGAACGAGATTCCATTTACCTCCGAAACCAAACGCATGACCACGCTGCATACCGGACCGGACGGCGTTGTGGCCTATTCCAAAGGCGCGCCGGAAATCATTCTTGAGACCTGTGCGCGTGAATTGACCCTGGACGGGGAAACACCATTTGATGACGCACGCCGGGAGGTAATCCTCGAAACGGCCCGCCGGATGGCAAGCGGCGCATTGCGTGTTTTGGCCGTTGCCTCCAAACCGGGCGCGGCATTGGAAAACGCCGAGCATGAAATGACGTTCCTGGGGCTGGTGGGCATGATCGATCCACCCCGGCCAGAAGCCAAGGCGGCGATTCGCACGTGTGAGGATGCAGGCATCCGCCCTGTGATGATTACAGGCGATCATCCGTTGACCGCACAGGCCGTGGCCGGCGAACTGGGCTTGCTCAAGGCGGGCCGCGTTGTGACCGGAGCGGAACTTGAAAGCATGAGCGAGGCCGAACTTGACTGTGATGTGGAGAACATCGAGGTGTATGCGCGCGTGTCTCCCGCGCACAAACTGCGGGTGGTCACGGCCCTTCAGAAGAAGGGACACATTGTCGCCATGACCGGTGACGGGGTGAATGATGCACCCGCATTAAAGAAGGCCGATATCGGGATTGCGATGGGCATCACCGGAACGGATGTGACCAAAGAAGCCGCGGCCATGACGCTGACCGACGACAACTTCGCTTCGATTGTCGCGGCTGTCGAAGAAGGCCGGGGCATTTTTGGAAACATTAAAAAGTACCTGATGTACCTGCTTTCGTCCAATATTGGCGAGATCGGCCTGATGGCGGGCGCGTCCCTGGCGGGGCTTCCGCTGCCCCTGAGCGCCGTCCAGATTCTGTATGTCAATCTTGCCACGGACGGATTGCCCGCGCTGGCGCTGGCGGTGGACCCGCCTGAACCTGATCTGATGCGCCGTACGCCACGCAATCCGCGCACCGGCATATTCACCCGCCCGGTCGTGAGTTTGATGGTGATAGGCGGGATATGGTCCACGATAGTCAACCTGGCCTTGTTTGTTTGGGCGATGAATTCAGGCCGCAGCGCTGACGAGGCCATGACGATGACATTTGTGTCGTTGGTATTGATACAATTCTTTAAGGCGTACAATTTCCGATCCGACCGGCACTCGGTGTTGAACCGGCCCTTTGCCAATAAATGGCTGAATGTGGCCATCCTGTGGGAACTGTTGCTGCTGGGACTGATTGTATATGTCCCCGTGCTGCACAAGCCCTTTGGAACCTTCAGCCTTTCCTGGATTGATTTGGCCATCATCATTACGCTGGCCTTCACGGTTTCGCCGGTGTTGGAAGCCACGAAATGGCTGGAGCGGCGGGGGTGGTTTGGGAAGATGAGCTGAATCAACCAAGTATCGTGCTTGTTGCACCCAGGCCGGCAATGAAATACGGGTGTACACAGGTTACTGGAAAAATAAAAAACCCCGGAAGCAAATCTGCTGTTCCGAGGTGCATTTTATTGCTCGAAGCCGTATGCGTTTAGACCGTTTCGAGTGCCTCGTCAAAGTACTCCGCAAAGCACTCCGCATGCCAATATTCACCGTCGACTTCGACCGCATCACCGAATTGGACGTCCACCGATTCGATGTGCTCATTACACAGTGTGCACCGCATGATTTTTGTCACCTCCCTTTCTAGGATATGTCGTACGTGTGTGCACATACAATCAGGGGGCTTATACCACAAATCAAGTGGGATGTCAAGGATTTTTTTTCAGGATGGCCTGTCAAGGGCTTTATTACATGATAATTTAGTATATTTATTATTTATTTTGGGTTGAAGGGGGTGTGGGGCGGAAAGGAGGAATTCCCGGTGCGGAGTGCGGATTGATGCAGTGCGCGCGGAAAGGAAAACAACGCGGAGGCATGAAGGACACAGTGCGGAGGACGGGGGTTGGGGCCGGGTGTTTCGGAAATTAACCACAAGCACAAAGAACGCAAAAAAGTGTGGGAAAAGTTGGCGCGATTGATTCTGCGGTGTTTTTAAGATGTAAACGCTGGATGATATTTATGTGATGCGCAGAATCATTCTGCGCCAACGCCGGGGCAGAACCCGTCTTCGGTGTTGTCCTCCGGGCAGTAGTGATAGCCGCCAGAGTTGAAGAACTGGATAACACGCAGCAGTTCGGAGAGGGTTATCAGCCAATCCTGGGGCATGTAATCGCTGGAGTGGGGGAAACAATCCACTTTAGTGATTTGACGCCAGACAAGGGGTTGCAACCCCTTGTCCGTGACAAGACCCGGGGCATAGCCGTCTTCCGTTCCGGTTTCGCAATGGTAGCCGCCGGAATTGAAGAATTGAATCACCCGCAGGAGTTCAGAAAGGTTCACCAGGCCGTCACAGTTTTGATCTGCGGTATGGCAGCCGGCTTCGCCTTCAAATTCTCCTTCTTCACCCTCGCCTTCAATGACGGGGCCCAGCGAGATCACCACCGCCACGACGGTATTACAGGCCACGGACAAACCAAATACCGGGTCTTGGCTGATGATGTGACCTTCGGGCACGGTGTCACTGTTTTCCTGGGCGATTGCTCCCAAGGTCAGATTAGCGGCAATCAACGCGGCCTCGGCTTCCGATTGGGAGAGCCCTAGCAGGTTGGGCACGGGCGCAATGCAGGGTCCGCGCGACACCACGATGGATACTATGCTGCCGTACACCACGGAAGTTGCCGCCGCAGGGTTTTGTGTGATCACGTGGCCGAGGGACACGGTGTCGCTGTATTCCAGGGTAACTTCGCCCAAAACCAAACCCAGCACTGCCAAGGCGGCCTCCGCTTCCGCCTGGGTTTTGCCGGACAGGTCCGGCACGGTTACGCTTTCGGGTACGAACACCGCGATGAGTTCCACATTCTGGTCAATGGTCCCGGAAATGGTGCGGGAAGCGGGGTCTTGCCCGGCGGGCACATTGCCCTGCCATTGCAGGAAGAGGAAATCCCCACCGGGTGTTGCGGTGACGGTAAAGGCGTCGCCGTTGCGGTGCCAATAGAGTTCCGGCGCAGGGTCGGTGGTACCGTTCCCAATGACTTGAAGATAAAGATAAAAGTCCGCCTCTACAAAATTGGCAGTAAGGGTGCGGTTTTGGTCCATCAAGACCACCGGATCGCGATCCGTTGGGTCCATGCCCGGTGATAGCTGTCCGGTCCAGTGATCAAATAAATATCCCCCCACGTCCAGAGCATGAATCGTGGGCATGGCTCCGGCCATAAAACGGGTTGTTCCGGAAGGTTGTGTATTTCCTCCCCCGTTTTGTTGTACGGTCAGTGTATACCCTGAAGTGCCCAAATGGATCAGGACATTTTTATTGTCGTTCATGAGCAGGCGGCACGAGAAGTCATAGGTGTTCACATCGCCGGAATAGCCCCCCCAATAGGTGCTTGCCGCAGGGCGGGCTTCGAGCCTTGCATTCCTGCCCGCCATGTAGGCATACACTCCGGTGGGATGCGATATATATTCCGCCGCTCCCCCGCCGATAATGGATGTTGTCAGTGTGTAATCCCCCGGGGTGAATACGGCCGTTACCGCGATATTGCCATGAATTTGGAAGCGCGCGTCCGCGTCCATGATATCCACGCCGCCCGGAAGCCCTTCCCAATGGTCGAAGGCATCGCCTCCCGCGTAAATGCCTGCGGCAACTTCCATATCCGCGCCATCCAGGAATCCATACGTTCCTGGGGGCGGTGAAATGGAACCTTGGCCGGTATACGCCAGTGACAAGGTCCATTCCGCGGGCACATAATTGGCCACGACGGTCCGGTCTGCATTCATGGTCACTTGGATATCGCGGTTGGCGGGATTTATGCCGCCAATATCACCGGACCAATGGCTGAAGGCCCAGCCGCCCGTTCCCAAAGCGGCGGTAATATTGACCCGCTCCCCTTCTGGAAACTCATATTGAAGCCCTGGCTCCAGGGCGCCGGCGGGGATCGTTGCGCCCTCACCCATAATGATCAAGGTAAGTACATTTTGGCGCGGTGTGAAATTGGCGGTAATGGCGCGGTCACGGTCCATCAATACAGGCAATTCGGAGACGGCCGGGTCTGTTCCGGCGGGCACGTCCCCGGACCAATGGCTGAATACATGGCCAATCCAAGGGGTGGCTTTCAGGGTGGGTTCAAGGCCGCTGGCGAAATAATGGGGGCCGCTGATGTTCACCCATCCATAACCATTTGTGTTCACGGTGCATACATACCCCGCACTGACGAAATTGGCCGTGGCGGTCATATCGCGCTCCATCACCACCTCCACGCTGGGATTGACACTTGTGATATCTCCGGTCCAGCCGGCAAAATATGCGGAGGCGTTGGAACCCGCATTGATACTGGCGGTTTGTCCATTCAGATATGCATAGGCGCCTGTCCCCGGGGTGAGACGGGAAGCGGAAGGCCCTGTTCGGCTTAATGTTAGCGTCCAATCGCCCGGCATAAAGTTCGCCGTGATCGTGCGGTGGCGGTCCATGGTCACGGCTGTCTGCGGATTATTCTGTTGGGCGGAGTCCACATCGCCGGTCCATCCGCTGAAAGCCTCCCCGTTTTCGATTAATTGGGCGCTCACCGCCGCCCGGGCGCCATTTCTAAATCCGTATGTGCCCGGGGCGGGATTGGTGGCGCCATTTCCCTCGGTCCGCATCGTGAGGTTCCAGTCGGGAGGCGAAAAATGCGCCGTGATCGTGCGGTCCCGGTCCATGGTCACACAGATGCCGCTCCCCGCGGTCGAATTGTTCTCGATATCGCCGGACCAATAAGCAAACGCGCTGCCGGCGCCGAGCAGAGCCTCGATGCACGCGGTTTGACTGGCCCCGAAGGCATATTGGGCTCCTGGCGCGGAACTGCCTGGCGGAGCGGTGCTGCCCGGTCCTTCAATAATAATCGTCAGAATACTGGAATCTTCGGCGAACACGGCCGTGATATGCCGGTTGGCATCCATGGTAACGGGGAGGATTGGATTACCGGGGTCCTCCGTGCCAATGTCCCCTTCCCAATGATCGAAACGATACAGAGGATTCCAATTGATCGCCTGCAACTCAAAGTTGGCGCCCGCGGCGTAATTGAAGGGGCCGGGGCCATCAAAACCGTCTATCGCCCCTTCGCCTCCCTGGATGGTTAGAAACAATTGATATCCCGAAGTCACCAGATTGGCGGTGATGGTCTTATTGGCGTTCATGGGGATATTCAAATACCGCTGAAATCCCGAGACATCACCCGACCACCCGGCGAAATAGGCGCTTGAATTGCCGCCGAAGTGTATGCTGACATTTGCCACTTGGCCATTGAGGTAGGAATAGACGCCGGGCTCCGGTTCGGTCAAGTAGTCGTATATCCAGCCGGTTTGGTTGACAGTCAGGGTCCAATCGCCGGGCGTGAAGTTCGCCGTAATTGATTTGTCAGTGTCCATGAACACCGAAGCCACCCTGTTGCTGGACACGACGTCGCCGGTCCAATTCACAAAAGCATACCCGCTCTCGGAGAGAGGAACGGCGGTTACATTGGTGTAAACGCCCCGAATAACCGTGTGCGTTCCCGGTTCCGGCTTGGTGGACCCCATGCCGTTCACGGAAATGGAAAGACTTGCCGCCGGGCTGCAATCGGCGTTGTGACTTACCGTTACGCCGGGCGCCAAGGCATAGAGTTGGTCCAATTGGTTTTCATTACAGAACGGCGTTCCCTGAAAAAAGGCATTGTCCTCAAGGTTGAGTTGTTGCAGGTGGCTGATGCCGGGATTGTCGAGCAGGGGCTGAATATCCCCCAATTTGTTTTCATGAAGGTCCAATTGCTCCAACCCGGTGCACGTGGAGAGCGCGGTGATATCCGTGAGTTCATTCCGGCCCAGATTGAGGCTGCGCAGGCGTGTGCATCCAGTGAGCCCGGGGCAATCCCGGAGTTCATTGTCGGAGAAATTCGCTAAATCCAATTGCGTCAGCCCGGATAAATCCGGGAGGGCGGCGGTCCATGTCATGCTGATGACCAGCGACTGCACGCTCGTGTAATTGGCGATGACGCCGGCCTCCGTCAAGGGAACCATCATCAGCAGGAACACGGTGCCGGGATTTATGTCTGTGAGCACGCTGATGTCGGTGAGATTAAACTCCAGGTAAATGCAAAGCCCGTCAAGATGTGTTAACCCATTGATGATTGTCAGGTCGGATTGTTTGAGACCGCAGTTGATATCCCCGAAGAACGTGAGGGTATCCGCCACATCCTCAAGAGGAGAAAAATCCGCAATGGGATTCGAGGCCAGCCAGAGTTCCGACAGACTGTCCATGGTTCGGAGTGCTTCAAGGTCCGTGATTCCCTCATTCCCCATGAGGCTCAGGCGTTCCAGATTGACCAGTCCGGCCAGGGGGGCGATTGTGGTAATCAAGTTGCCGGTCTGTAAAAAGTCGAACTCGTTGCCATGATAATCCCAGGGAGTGACGCCAACCCCCACATCAAGATGAATCAGGCTCGTGAGCCCGCTTACCGGGTTCAGATCGCTGATGTGATTCAGGGCCAAATTGACGTCGGTAAGCGCCGTACACGCTTCCAGCCCCGCTAAACTGGCGATCCCCAGTCCATGCGCATCCAGCGCCGTGAATAGTGGATTGGCCAGTTCGGTGTCTTCCGGGGGGGAACTTAGCAACAACCCCGTGGCCGCTTCCCACTGGGTGCTGACCGCCTCCAGCAGGGCGCTGTCCTCAAACGTTACAGGGGCTGCCCCGCTATTAAGCGCCCCCATCAGAAGAGTCATCACAATCACAAATACCGAAAAATGAACCAACATCTTCATTTTTGTACTCCTGTACTGCAAATACAACACAACGCACGATAACGCACCATAACATGATATCACAAACATAAAGTATGCACAACACCATTTCCCTTATTTATGTATCCTGTATCGCTTATTATCCGTTGAAAAATGCACCGTTGAAGTTTTTCTCGCTTTTAATCGGATGATCCATTCGTTCCCATATCCCCCACAATCAATGTGTTTTCAGGAAAACATAAAAAGTCCCGTGGGTCTCTACAGACCCACGGGACACATCTCAGGTCAGGGTTATTTTATGCGAGTCCGGGGCAGAATCCGTCTTCGGTGTTGTCCTCCGGGCAGTAGTGATAGCCGCCGGAGTTGAAGAACTGGATTACGCGCAGGAGTTCGGAGAGGCTGATCCGCCAATCCACCGGATTGTAGTCGGTGGCGTAGTTCGCACACGTCTGATCGCCGGGTCCGGGCGCATACCCATCTTCCGTTCCCGCTTGGCAGTGGAAGCCGTCGGAATTGAAGAACTGGATGACGCGCAGCAGTTCGGAGAGGCTGATCTGGTTGTTGTGGTCTTGGTCGGCGGTTTGCCATTGGTCTTCCTGGCCTTCGCCACCGCCTTCGCCTTCGGGAGCTTCGCCTTCGCCTTCGGGAACTTCGCCTTCGCCTTCAACCTCGGCGCCTTCGCCTTCGCCCTCGCCGCCGCCTTCGCCTTCAATTTCGGCGCCTTCACCTTCGCCTTCCGCGCCGCCTTCCGTTTCCGGACCGAGGGAGATTACAAGGGCCACCGGCGTTTCACATTCCACCACCAATCCGGAGACCGGATCTTGGCTGATGATCTGCCCTTCCGGGACGATATCACTGTGTTCCTGAGTGACGGCGCCCAAGGCCAGGTTGGCGGCGGCCAAGGCCGTGGCGGCGGCGGCTTGGGTGGAGCCTATGACGTTCGGAACCGAGGTATAGCAGGTCCCCAGCGAGACGACGATGTCAACGCTGCTGCCATAGGCGACGGAAGTATCCGCCGCAGGATTTTGGCTGATGACCTGCCCGGTGGGCACGGTGTTGTTGTATTCCTCCGAAACGGTGCCCAACAGCAGGCCAAGGACGGCCAACGCGGCTTCGGCTTCGGCTTGCGTCATGCCGGCAAGATTCGGGACCATAATGGAGTTGGAAACGAACATGGCGATTAGATCGCGGTTTTGGGTCATGAGCCCGGTAATGGTCAGCGAGGCGGGATTTTGACCTTCCGGAATATCGCCTTGCCAATGAGCAAAGGAATAGCCGTCGGCGGGAATGGCGGTCACTTCAAACGTCTGTCCGCTCAAGAACCAGTATTGTCCGGGGACCGGGGTGGTTGTGCCACTGCCGGTTTTCTGGATGTACAGGTAGTACTCGCCGTTGGCAAAGGCCGCGGAGATGGTCCGGTTCTGGTCCATGAGCACTTCAATGTCGGCATCCGTTGGGTCAACACCCGCCGGCAAATTCCCGGACCAGCCGGTGAACACCTTGGTGCCGGTGTTGATGGCATGCACGGTGGGGGTGGCGCCGGCCACATACCCGATGGTGCCGGAGGGCGAAGTGGACCCGCCGCCGGTCTGATTCACGGTCAATTGATACCCCGAAGGTTCAACATTATAGGCAACGTTTTTGTCGCTGTCCATGGTAAACCGGACCAAGGTGTCCCATGACGTTATATCGCCGGTGTACCCGCCCCAGAAGGAGGTGGGATTGTTCGACCACAGGCGAATTTCCATGGAGGCGGTGCGTCCGGCCTTATAGGCGTACACGCCCGGAGGATTCGAGATGTATTCGTAGGTTCCCGTCCCGTTGAGCGAAGTGGTCAGGAAGTAGTCGCCGGGCGTGAACACCGCGGTGAGCGTGAGATCACTGAGAATGGTGACGTGTTGTGGCGCGTCATTGGGGTTGTAGCCTTCGGGCAGGCCTTCCCAATGGTCGAAGGCATCGCCGCCGGCGCTGATATTGGCGATGCATTCTTGCGTGTAGCCATTGACGAAACCATAGGTTCCGGGATTCGGCCACGTATCGCCGTTGCCGGTCTTCGCAATCGTCAGGTTCCAATCCGCGGGTACATAATGCGCGATAATGGTCCGGTTCTGGTCCATGGTGATACGCAGATACCAATTGCTGGGATTATTCTCGCCAATATCCCCGGACCAGTAGCTGAACGCATTTCCATCGGTGCCGAAGTTCGCGGAAATCCATACGAACTCACCCATGTTGTACTCATACGTCAATCCGGGGGCCGCCGCGCTGGCGGGGCTGGTTGAACCTGTCCCGTCGAGGATCATGGTGAGAACGGGTTTGGGCGCGGCAAAATGCGCCACCACATTGCGGTTCTGAGTCATGGTCACCGACAGGGGATTGTCCGTGGAGGTGCCGCCGGGGATATCACCGGTCCAATTGGTGAAGACGTAATTGTTTTGCGGCGTGGCAAGCAGGGAGGGTTGCGCGCCGGAGGCAAAGTATTGGGTTCCGTTCAAGTTCACAAATCCCTGACCATCGACGCTTACGTTCAGCGTGTAGCCGGAGGAAGCGTAGTTGGCCGTGACGGATTTGTTCGCGTCCATCACGATGCTTTCAGAGGGGTTGTAACTCGTAACGTCGCCGGTCCAGCCCGCGAAGTAGGCGCTGCCGTTGGTATTGGCGAAAATATCGGCGGTGCGCCCCGTCAGGTAGCTGTAGGTGCCGGGGTTGGGGAAGGGGGAGGCGCTTTCCGGACCGGTCTTGCTCATGGTCAGTGTAAAATCGCCCGGCACAAAGTTAGCCGTAACGGAACGGTCCTGGGTCATTGACACGCTAATAAATGTGGATTCCGGAGAGGCATCGCCGATGTCGCCGGACCATTCATCAAAGGCGTCTCCACCACTTATTAACTGGGCACTTAAATTGGCATTTGTGCCATTCAGATATCCATAGGTGCCTGGCGCGGGGCTGGTGGTGCCGTTTCCTGTGACGCCCAGGGTCAAATCCCAATCCGCGGCGATAAAATTCGCCGTGATCGTGCGATCCTGATCCATGAACACGCACAGGGTGGTCCCGTTGGGATTCGCGCCGCCGATGTCGCCGGACCAATTCTGGAACGCTACGCCCGAAGTCGGCAACGCGTTTATGCACACACCTTGATTCATCGTATAGGTGTGGGGGGTTCCGGGAGATGGTGAACCCGACGGGTCGGTGGCGCCGCCACCCACTATAATGATGGTAAGGGTCTTGGAATTTTCGGCAAAGACCGCAGTGATGTTCCGGTTCTGGTTCATGATGATCGGAAGGGGATTGACATACGGATCGGCGCTGCCGATATCACCTTCCCAATGATCAAAGGCATACATTGAATTCCAGATTTGTGCCTGAAGCTCGAAGGAGGCGCCGGTGGCAAGATAGAAGGGGCCGTTTCCATAGAATCCATTGAAACCGCCTTGCCCGCCGCCACCGCTGGTGCCCAGGGTTAATTCATATCCGGAACTCGCGAAATCGGCCGTGACCGTTTTATTGCCGTCCATCTGAATTTGCACATTGTTTGTGTACCCGGAAGCATCCCCGGACCAACCGTTGAAATAGGCATTCGAGTTGTTGTTGACGCTCACGTAGCCGGAGCGTCCGCTCAAGAAGGAATAGACGCCCGGATTGGGCCAGGTGCCGCCATCCGAATCTCCGGTCTTGTTAATGGTCAGGGTCCAGTCGCCGGGCACGAAATTGGCCGTGACGGACTTATCGCTGTCCATAAAGAGCTGGACGCTGGAGTTGGTGCCACTCGCATCCCCGGTCCAATTGTCGAAGGCCTGGCCACTGCCGGAAATGGGGTAGGCATTCACATACGTGTTTTGATCCGCGGGCTTGGGATAAGTGCCCGGATCGGGCTCGGTATCGCCCGTGCCGTTGACGGCAATCGTTAGGTTATACGCCGCGCCGCAAATGGCATTCTGGTTGATCGAGGCGGAAGGGGCCAGCGCCTGAAGTTGACTCAGTTGGTTCTCGTCGCAGAAAGGCGTTCCCGCCGCGAAAGAATTGTCCGATAGATCAACCTGTTGGAAATTAGCCGCATTGGCGTTGTCGAGCAGGGGCTGAATATCCGTGAGTTGATTATTGCTGAGGTCTATCCGGCGCAGGCCGGTGCACGATTCCAACGCGCCGATGCCGGTAATCTGGTTTTCACCCAATCCCAATTCTTGGATGCTGGTGCAGTTGGCCAAACCCGAAATGTCATTGATCGAGCATTTTCCGAACCGTGCACTTTGAAGACTGGTAAGGCCGGAGAGATTGGGAATGGTGGTAATTCCCAATTCCGAGGCCTCCAACTGCTGTAAATTGGTGTAGTTGGAAATAACACTGATATCCGTAAGGGGGACCATCATCAGGGCGACAATGAAACCAGGGCTGATACTCGTTAATCCGCTGATATCGGTGAGGTTGGGTTCCACGATGAACGCCAACCCTATGCCCAGCGTCATGCCGTTGATGATGGTCATGTCGGCATTGTGGATGCCCGTGTTAATCAAGGCTAAAAGCATGAGTGTGTCCGCAACGCCGTTCAAAGGTGAAAAATCGGCAATGGGCGTTGAGCCCAGCCAAAGCTGTTGCAGGCTGTTCATGGAACTGACCGCGCCGATGCTGGTCAGCAGATCAGCGCCTATCAGGTTGAGATATTGGAGGTTGACAAGCGTGCTCAAGGGGGCAATGCTGGTGATGAGATTGGTGCCCGTTATCATGGGATTAAATTCACCCCCGGTAAATGGGTTGCCTCCTGAACCCAAATCCAAGGAGAGGAGACCCGTTAACGAACCAATGGGCGTCACATCGGCGATTTGGTTCTTGCCCAGATTGAGGTCCGTGAGCGCGGTGCAGGCTTCCAAACCGGTCAGATCGGCAATACCGAGATTGACGGCCTCCAGTTTTGTGAATCGGGAATCTGCCAACTGGGTATCCGTCGGCGGGTTGCTGAGCGTTTCACCCGTGGCCGCTTCCCATTGGGTCTTTATCACATTGTATAAAGCGGTATCAGGCATTGAAACATCGGACGTCCACCCTGCCATTGGCGTCAACAACAGAAGGAGGAAAACCATCCGTTTTTGAAATACATTCTTCACCATGAAACACGTCTCCTTAGATTTGTAGGGCCTTCGCGCCCCGCCTAACACTTCTGCCTCTAAAGTAAAAAAGGCTTCCTTATTTTTTCACAGATTTAGTTAATAATCAAGCATTTTCTTTAAGCCGAATATTTTGAAGGGGATAGGCGGATTGGGAGCGTGACCGGGGAGGATGAATTTTCATTAAAACAGGGATAAGGAGGCGGTTACGGGATAATGGTCCGACGGGTAGCGCCCGTCCCTCGAATAGGTTACAATTTCCGCCTTTTGCGCCTTGATAGCGCCTTTATAGAGTATCCAATCGATTCTTTGCTCTGAGTTCGGATCCGGGGCTTTAAAATTGCTGCAGGAGGTTTTTGGGCCTTGGCGTTGCCCGGCGGTGAGCCAGGAATCCTGGAATCCGGCTTCCTGGAATATCGTCCAGGGGCGGCTCTTTTCTCCGATGGCGTTGAAATCCCCGGTGATGATGACGGGAAGGTCCGCCGCCAGGGTGGCGGCCTGTTTCACCAGGAGTTCCGCGCTGTGAATCCGGGCCTCGTTCCCGATGTGATCGAAGTGGGTGTTCATATGAAGAAAAAAGCGTCCGGAGGGGATGTGTTGAAACCGCACCCAGGTGCATATGCGGGTCAAACTGGTGTCCCACGATTTGGATGCGGGGACCTCCGGGGTTTCGGAAAGCCAGAAATTCCCGGAAGCGATGGGGAGGAGGAGGTTTTTCCTGTAATAGACCGCCGTCATCTCCCCCTGTCCGCCGGGGTCGCGCCCGATGCCGATCCATCGGTAGTCCGGCAAGTTTTGTTCCAGGTACTCGGCCTGCATGTCCCGGCATTCCTGGGTGCCGAGAATATCGGGATTGCAGTGTTTGATGGTTTCCACCACCAACTCCTTCCGGTTGGGCCAGGAATTGTCGCCGTCCTTGGCCAGGCCGTGCCGAAGATTGAACGACATGATATTCAGGACGGTGTCTTGCGCGGCGGCCACGCCGCATACCATTATGGAAATACAGGCTATAAGGGAAATGCGCCACATCATCGGAAACTCCTTGTGTTGAGGGGGCTGTTGCCGGTTATTTTAGATTTTCTTCTGTTTTTTCTTCGACTTTGTTTGACATGAACCCGATGCTGGCAAAGGAGCCATCGGGATTTTTCCAGGTGTGCCAGGCCATGACCGAAGGGCCGGTGTAGCCCGACACGCCTTTGTTATACACGCTTTTGGATTCGGTTTCCATGGCGCCGATGAGGTCCGTGACCTGATCGTAGGTCATGCCGTTTTTGATGGCGTCATACTGGGCTTTCGTGATGATCGGGGCATTGGGGTCGGGTGTTGGGAGGCCGGGCGAGGGTTGGGGGGGCGGCGGGGCCTGTGCGGGGGCGGGGGTATGGGCTGTTTTTCCGGAAAACAGCACCAGCGGCGCGGCAATCAGCAGCAGAAGCAGTATGCCCAAGGGCACGATCCATTTTGGGGTCATGTACTACGATTCCTCTTCCTGAAGTTCTTTGCTTATCGGTTAAAGTCCCGCCAACTCCACCCGGTTCCGGCCCAATTGCTTGGCCTGGTACAAGGCCTGATCCGCCGCCTGCACCATGGATTCCGGGCGGGTGTGTTCCGGGCCATAGACGGCTACGCCGATGCTGGTGGTGACGGAAAGTTCCTGGCCTTCCGCGCCGGTGAACGGATGGTTGCGGATGAGCGCGCAGAGCTTGGTGGCCAGGAGGGAGGCCTCCTGCAACGTGGTTTCGGGCAGGATCACCGTCATCTCCTCGCCGCCGTACCGGCAGCAAATGTCCGAGCGCCGGGTGTTTTTTTGCAGGAGTTTGGCGAATTGTCGCAACACGCTGTCGCCGGTTTGATGGCCGTGGGTGTCATTGAACTTTTTGAAATGATCGATGTCGAACAACATCATGGAAAACACCCGGTTATAACGCGCCGCCTGCGCGAATTCCTCCTGCATCCGCAAATCGAAATACCGCCGCACATACAGGCCCGTCAACCCATCCGTGACCGCCATGGCGTACAACTGGGCATTGTGCATGGCAATGGCGATTTGCGACCCCAACTGCTGCAATAACGCCGTGTCCTCCTCGGAAAAGGGGCTTCCGTCCAAGCGGTCTTCCAATACCATGACCCCGAGGGGTTCGCCTTTCGCCATCAAGGGCACCAACGCCCGCGAACTCCCCGGGGAATGCTGGAGGGTCACGCTGCGCGACTCCATGGTTTTCCCCAGCGCGGAGCCTTTCCGGGGCTCAAATTCCTCTTCCAGGCGGTCCTTGGTGATGAGATCATTCCCATATTTGGCCACCACCGGTTGCAGTAAATCGCCTTCCTGGGCGGGGGTGTAGAGGGTCAGGCGCCGCACGTCCAAGGCGCCTTGCACGACATGGGCGATAATGGACAGGGTTTCGCTCATTTCCAGGGAGCCGCTGATGGCGAGGCCGATCTCGCGCAGGGTGGACAAATGGTCCACCTCCCGGTTCAATTCCCGGAAGCGTTGATAGAGCGCCTCATAATCCGGCGGGGGCGGCATCACTTTTTTTCTGGGCATATCGGTTCCTTGGCGTGCATCCGGAAAATAATACCTTAATCCCGTGGCGGGGAAAAAGAAAATTCCACGGGGAAGCGTGCCGCCCGCCGGATGATTTTGCATGATCAACCGAATCCGGCCCGGCAACGGTGAAAAAAGATTGGCGTTTTGACGGGCTTGTTATATACTGAATTCCGGAGTACCCGGGGAACAGCGGGAGTTGGATGGTTTGGGTTAACCCTGTAAGGAGATGTGCACATGTCTGCAACCAAATGGCCGCAGTGGGTTATTTTTCTGGGAATGGCCGCCGCATCCTTCACGGCATTGTCCGCACCGGTGGCCTTCAACGACAATGCCTTGCTGAATGCGGTGAAAGCGCAATGGGAAGCGGCCACGGGGGAAACACTGAGCACCCCGCCGCAAGATACGGAATTGGCGGACGCGCGGTTTGCCGCCTTGAACGCCAGGGGACTGGGAATCGCCGATCTGACCGGATTGCAGGCCTGCGCTTCGCTCGCGAACCTTAATTTGGGGATGAACCAGATTTCCGATTTGACCCCCTTGAGCGGACTGACGGCGCTGGTGCATCTGGACTTGGGCTTTGGGGTGAACATGATGGATGACGACGAAATCGACCCACTGCAAACGGGCACCAACTTAATCTCGGACATTTCACCTTTAGCCACCTTGGTCAACTTGGAATATTTGAGTATCATGGGCAACGCGGGGATCACCAGCATTGTGGCCTTTAGCACAATGGACAGCCTGGCTGAACTGTGGATGTCCACCAGTCCTATTGAAGATCTCGGGCCTTTGGCGGATGTCGCGGATACCCTCACATTTTTTGCTTCCGGTGGCTGCGGCATGGAAAACTCCGATATCGCCATCCTGAACGGGCTGACCCACCTGCAGGGATTCGCCTTATGGGGAGAAAACAACGTTTCCGATCTGAGCGGGCTGACCGCGATACGTCCCACGTTCCTTTTTGTGTTGTTTTACATGACCCAGGTGACGGATATCAGCGTGGTCTCCAATTATACGACGCTTCAGATGTTGATGGTGGAGGAATGTCCGATCACGGCGATTCCGGATTTGTCGGGCATGACCCATCTTCAGCACTTGAGCATGCCCCGCAATCAACTCACGGACATTTCAGGATTGGCCGGAAACACCAGCCTCCGGGAAATCGAGTTGCAGCAAAACCAAATAAGCGACATCGGCGCCTTGGCATCGTGCACGGACCTCGAAAGCATCAACTTGAATGATAATCTGCTCACGGACATTCAACCGTTGCTGGATCACCCCAATGTGGCCAATATTCACTACCTCAATTTGAGAGACAATCCATTTCTGGAGGGCACCCCCTTCTGCGATGAAAATCAACTGGCGCAATTCAAAACCTTGAATACTAACGCGGAAATCAACTCTAATGCCCTATGTGGACCGCTCTATAGCCTCACCCTGTCCGTGAATGGCGCGGGGACCACCTCGCCCGAGCCGGGCGTTATAGCGGTTCCACAAGACACCTTCCAGTATGTCAGTGCCCGTCCCATTTCCGGCAGTGGCCAGGCCTTTGAAAACTGGTCCGGCGACATCAGTTCATCGGAAATAAGCGCCCAGATATTCATGGACAGCGACAAATCCATCACGGCGAATTTCGTGCCTGGCGATTGGACGCTCACCATCAACAAGACCGGTGCCGCAGCGGGTAGCACGTGGCCGAATCCGGGCGCCTATTCCTACCTCAATGGCCAAACGGCCTCTGTGAGCGCTGACAATAAGGCGGGAGCATATTTCAATGGCTGGTCGGGCACCGCCACGGGGTTTGCCAATTCTGTAAACATTCTCATGGATGCCGATAAAACCATTACGGCGGATTTTGTCAGTTCCGGGTATGCGTTGACCTTGCATACAGAAGGGGATGGCCATATAAGCGGATTCTATGAAAATGACTCCTACTATTATGCTTTCGGCGCCCATTTTGACTTGCAGGCGCAGACATATTCCATGGGATACCGGTTTGATCATTGGGAAGGCGATATTCCCTCGGGAACGGATATCAGCGCTCCCATATTGCCCGTCGTGATGGACCAGAATCGTGATCTCACCGCCGTCTTTGTATTGGATGTTAAAACCTTGACTATTATCATTGAAGGCGGCGGCAGCACCACCCCCACCGGAAGCTCCAGCCCCGGTACGCAGTATACGTATGCGACGGGGCAAGGCGCATGCGTTTATGCCTTGGGGAACGCGGGTGCGGCCTTTGACCATTGGGAAGGAGATATTGGCGGTTCCAACCCCTATAACTCAAACCTCTGCGTGACCATGGACCAGGACCACACCCTCACGGCGGTGTTCTTACCAGCGGATTGGGTGCTTACGTTGCTGGTGGAGGGGAATGGAACAACCAATCCATCCCCGGGAGTCTATGGCTATACCGATGGCGCCCAAGCAAACATTAACTATCAACTGGTTTCCGGCGGGGATGCCTTTGGCGGATGGAGTGGTGATATCAATCCGGGTTCTGAACAGAATCCCTGGAACATGGTGACCATGGACCGCCACCGCACCATTACGGCGAATTTTGTGCCGGGGACGTGGACCCTGACGTTGAGCAGAAGCGGCGTCACCGGAGGTGGGACGAACCCGAATTCGGGCACGTATGCCTATCTGGAGGGTCAAACCGCCGCAGTAAACACCTATACGAATACCTCCGCCTATTTCGCGGGCTGGACCGGTGATGTGATTGCGGATACGCCGTATCTGAATATTCCGATGGACGGCAATAAATTTATAACCGCCAACTTTGCCAGCAGCGGATACACCTTGAACGTGAGCCGTCAGGGCAATGGGGAGATCAATCTGTACGGGACCTTTTATCTGGCCAGTGGGATGGAGCCGGTCCTGAAAGCCACGGGGAGGGACGGTGGGATCTTCAGCGAATGGACGGGCGATCTGCCGGACGGCGCGGATGCGGACAATCCTGAAATGCCGGTTCTGATGGATCAGGACCGCTCGATCACGGGCGTGTTTGTGCGGGACACCAATACACTCACCATCATCATCGAAGGATCAGGCAGCACCGATCCGGCGGGCAGCGCGGCTCCTGGAACTTCGTATGAATATACTCCGGGCCAATATATATGCATTCAAGCGCTCGCAGGGGCTAATGGCGCGTTCAGTTATTGGTCGGGCGATACCGGTGGCGCGAATATTGACAATTCCCGCCTCTGTTTCAACATGGACCAGGACCGGACCATCATGGCGCATTTTGTGGCGGTGGATTATACATTGACCCTGGTGGCTTCGGGGAACGGAACAACAAATCCGGTACCAGGAATCTATGGCTATGTAACGGGCACCTGGGTGAATTTCAATGCGGTGCTCCTTCCCGGGGGCGACGCCTTCTCTCATTGGTCGGGGGACATTGATACCAGCAATCCGGGAAGTTTTAATGCCGGGGCGGGCATGGCCCAAAACCGGACCATCACCGCCAATTTTGTCCCCGGCGATTATACCCTCACCCTTGATAAATCTGGCCCTTCATCGGGCGGGGTGTCACCCGATCCCGGAACCTATGCCTATCTCGATGGGCAAACCATCGATGTGCATGCATCAAACAATAGCTCCGCCTATTTCGCCGGCTGGTCGGGCGATGTGGACAGCGATACCCCGGACATCACCGTGGTTATGGACGGCAATAAGGACATCACGGCCAATTTCGCGGATTCAGGTTTTATATTGACTATTTCCACTGAAGGTCAAGGCTGGATTAACCTTCCGAGTCTTTCGTATTTCGCCAGTGGAACCGAGCCAATGATAATTCCCCATCTGGCGAGCGGCTGGAATTTCGATCACTGGTCCGGGGATCTTCCCTCCGGCACCGACCCAACCATATTCGCGTTACCCGTGCTGATGGATCAAAACCGAAACATCACTGCGCATTTTGTCCAGGACCAACGCACGTTGACCGTCATTATTGTGGGGGAGGGTTCCACCTCGCCCGAAGGCGGCCCAACGCCGGGCGTCCAGCACATTTATACCGCAGGCTCGCAGGTGTGGGCGGTGGCGGCCCTCGGGACCGGCGGCTGGGCCTTTGGCGGCTGGTCCGGCGACATCGGTTCAGCCGATTCCCTCCGCCAGGATATCAACTTGACCATGGATCAGGATCGCACCATCGTCGCCACGTATCTTCCGGCGGACTGGGCAATGACGTTGGGCTTTACCGGCAATGGCAGCATCTATCCCGCTCCGGGAACCTATGGTTTTGTGGATGGCGCGAATGCCGAGGCGGTGGCCAATATTCTGAATGGTGGAGATGCCTTCGATCATTGGGAAGGATTGCCAGAGGGCGAGGATCCGGCTGAAGGCGGCCATCACTTTGCCATTCACGGCAACCTTACGCTCACAGCGGTATTTATGCCTGGGGATTACACGCTCACCACGGACGTGGCGGGCGGGGGAACGGCGGAATATGTATCGCACCCATCGGGCGTGTATTCCTATATGGCGGGCCGGACTGCCAGCATCGAGGTACGACCCCGGCCCACCACCTATTGGGGCGGATATTCTGGTGATGTGAACACCTATGACTACACCTGCTCCCTGCTGATGAACGCCAATAAAGATGTTACCATCACCTTGGGCACCTCCGGCTATGAACTCGTGGTAAACCCAATAGGCGGTGGACTTACCAGTCCTTCCGGGGCATGGCGCTTTGTGGCCGGCGCCACCCCCACGATTCATGCGATGGATCAAAGTTCGGCGCTCTTTGACTACTGGTCGGGCGAACTTCCAGCGGGTGTGGACCCCAATGCCCGGGACATCCAGATACTAATGGACCATCACAGGACCGTCTTCGCGAATTTCACGGAAGCAGACTGGTATCTCTATCTTCAGGTGCAGGGGAGTGGCACAATCGATCCGGCCCCGGCCCTGTATTGGCACCGGGAGGGCGATGCGTTTGAGGTGACCGCGGCCCCCGGCGCGGACGCCCTTTTCCTTCATTGGACCGGCAATGTTCCGGAAGGGCAAGACCCCACCTCTCTCACCATTTCCGGAACCATGACGCAGAATCGGGAAATCATCGCCGTGTTTGTGCCGCAAACGGTGGCCGTGCCGGATTTGTCCGGTAAAACCCAGGCGGAGGCGGAAGCAGTCTTGATGAATGCGGGCTTGGTGTTGGGTGCGGTTGCGCAGGAGTACAGTTCCACCGTGCCCGCCAGTCAGGTTATCAGCCAAGATCCGGACGCGGAAGCCATCGTGGTGTATGGCAGCGCGGTATCCATCGTGATCTCGCTGGGGTCTTGCTACACCTCCATTCCCAATGTGGCGGGCCTCAGCACAGCCGAAGCGCACGCCGCGCTCACCACGGCGAACATGGCCACCGGCGCGATTACGTTTGAACTGAGCGAAACGGTGCCGGAAGGCCAGGTGATCAGCCAGAACCCGGTATCGGGCCTGGTGGTCGAGTGTGGCACCGCCATAGATTTGGTGGTTTCAGGCGCGAGTCCCGAAGGCGGCGAAGAAGGCGAGGGCGAAGGCGAGACCGGCTGCCATACCGCCGATCAAAACTGTGACGGCTTGGTGAACTTGTCGGAACTCCTGCGCGTGATCCAATTCTTCAATTCCGGCGGCTACCACTGCGAATCCGGCACCGAAGATGGTTACGCCCCCGGCTTGGGGGATACGAATTGTACCCCGCACGCCAGCGACTACAACACGCAAGACTGGCTGATTAACCTCTCCGAACTGTTGCGCCTCATCCAGTTCTTCAACTCCGGCGGATATCATTATTGCCCGGGTGAAAACACGGAGGATGGGTTCTGTCCCGGCGTTGGCGCGGAATGATGCTGCGCATCAAATAACTATCCGCCGCAGGATGAATTTTTAGACAGGCAAAAACTAGACATTGGGGCGAAAATCGCTTATGATTTCCTTCCTTTTCGCGATTGGCGGGAAGAAGGTGAAAACGTTGGCAACGCAGCGGGAGGACGCCAGCATGCCGAAGATCCAACGGGCCATAGTGAGTTGTTACGACAAGACGGGGGTGATCGAGTTCGCCCGGTTTTTAGAGGAACAGGGTGTGGAGATTATTTCCACGTCGGGAACGCTGAAGGAACTCCTGGAAGCGGGGGTGACGGCGGTCAGCATCAGTGATTTCACCGGGAAACCCGAGTTGATGGACGGCCGGGTGAAATCGCTGCATTCCAAGGTGCATGGCGGGTTGTTGGGCCTTCGGGACAATAAACTCCATTGTGAACAGCTTCAGGCCCATGGGATGGAATGGATAGATTTGGTGGCGGTGAATTTTCAACCGCTGGAACAAATGATTGCGCTGCCGGGCGCCACCACGGAAGAAATTGTGGAGCAGGCGGATATCGGCGGGGCGGCCATGGTGCGGTCCGCGGCCAAGAATTTCCGGTATGTGACGGTGGTGGTGAATCCTGAACATTATGCCGCCGTGATGCACGAAATGCGCGCCCATGACGGGGAAATGACGTATATCACGCGGTACCGGCTGGCCATGGAAGCGTTCATGTATTGCTCGGACTATGACCGCGCCCTGGCGGAGCATCTGCGTCAATCGCAGCCCCCCTTGGCCTGAAACTTCGTTCTACACGCAGGAAACAAACCATGAATGTTTTAGTGATTGGCAGCGGCGGCCGGGAACATGCCCTGGCCTGGAAAATTGATCAAAGTCCTTTGGTGGAACAAGTCTATGGCACGCCGGGCAATCCCGGCATCGCCCGGCTTGGAAAGGGACGTTGTGCGAGCCTTAATGTGAAAGATTTCGCGGCGGTAAGCCGGTTCATTTCGGAAAATGGCGTGGGATTGACCGTGGTGGGGCCGGAAGATCCGCTGGCGGCGGGCATTACGGACACCCTGCGCAAGGAGGGGCATGCGGTGTTCGGGCCGGTGGCGGCGGCGGCGCAATTGGAGGCCAGCAAAGCGTTCGCGAAGACGTTCATGAAGCGCCAGGGCATCCCCACGGCGGCCTACGAAGAATTTGATGATGCGGAAGCCGCCATCGTGTATGTGAAGAAGCATGGCGTGCCGTTGGTGGTGAAAGCGGATGGGCTGGCGGCGGGGAAGGGGGTGACCGTGGCCCATGACGTGGACACGGCGGTTCAGGCGATTCGCGAAGCGATGGTGGACCGGGTGTTTGGCGCGGCGGGCGCGCATGTGGTCATCGAGGAATGCCTGTTTGGCGAAGAAGCGTCCATTCTGGCGTTTTGTGATGGCAAGACGGTGGTGCCGATGGTGAGCAGCCAGGACCATAAGGCGGTATATGACGGGGATCAGGGTCCGAATACCGGCGGTATGGGGGCGTATTCGCCCGCGCCGGTGGTGACGCCGGACCTGCAGGCGCGCATCCAGCGCGAGATTCTTCAACCGGTAATATCCGGCATGGCGGAGGCCGGCGCGCCCTATCAGGGTATTCTATACGCGGGATTGATGATTACCGAGGCGGGGCCCAAGGTCATCGAGTTTAATGTACGTTTTGGCGATCCGGAAACGCAGGTGGTGCTGCCGCGGATGAAGACGGACATCGTTCCCGTGTTCCTGGCTTGTTGCGAAGGTTCTCTGCATTCCCTGACCATCGAGTACGACGATATGCCGTGTGTGACGGTGGTGATGACCAGCGGGGGATATCCAAAGGAGTATGAAAAGGGCAAGGTCATCACGGGGATTGAAGACGCGGAGGCGGACCCGGACGTGATGGTGTTTCATGCGGGCACGAAGGAATCCGAAGGAGCGCTGGTGACCAACGGCGGCCGGGTGCTCAACGTGACGGCGCGCGGCGCAACCTTGCGCGAAACCATTGACCGTGCATACGCGGGGGTTCGGAAGATACAGTTCGAAGGCGCACACTACCGCAAGGATATCGGCCACCGGGCCTTGGCGCGCGGTTAATTTCCCAAATTGAGGTCGCGGGCGACGATTTTATCGCCCAGCAGGGTCGAGGCTTGGAAAAGGTTGCGCATGGCCTCGCCCAGAATATGGTCCGCGCCCATCGCGGCGCCATTGGCGCAGGACACAATCCCGAAGCTTAATTTGGCGTGCGTGGGGAATCCCGGATCGTGGAAGGTGGTGGAAGACACTTCGTCCTGGATTTTATTGGCGTAACTCACGGCATCGTGCAAGGTGGCATGGGGGAGCACCGCCGCGAAAAGCCCGCCGTCAAACCGGGCAAGGATATCGTAATAGCGGGAGGAACCCCGGATGGCCAGGGCGATTTCCGCCAGGAGGTCGTCCATCGAGGCGGCGCCGAGGTCCATGTCTTCGGGAAGGATTTCATCAATATCCACCAGCAGGCAGGACACGGGATATTTATACCGGTGGGATTTCTCGATCTCCTCCTGGAGGCGTTCCATCAGGAAGCGGCGGTTGCGCAGGCCGGTGAGTTGGTCGGTGTATACGGGGTCCATGAGATAATCGGGCTGTCCGCCCATGTATTCCATCATATGCCGGGTCCGCATGGCGCAGGTCACCCGCACCATGACAATGGGGAGATTGTAGGGTTTGGCGATAAAATCCACCGCGCCCAGCTTGTAGCCTTTGGTAACGTCCTCCGCGGAACCTTTCGCGGTAACGAAGATGACAGGGATATCGTGTGTTTTGGGGTTGGCTTTTAACCGGGAACACACCTCGTACCCGTCGATATCGGGCAACCCGATATCCAAGAGCACCAAGTCGACGCCGCCGGCTTCGCACCGCTCCAAAGCGGCCTCGCCGGTATAGACTCCCTGGGCCCGATAGTTGTGCAACGTAAGCCCTTCACACAGAAGGGCTGTCTCATCTTCACAATCATCTACAACTAAAACGGTATACTGCTCCACGTCTCACCCCGCATGTGGGTTATGCTGTTCGCCTCGTCACGCCTTCTGCATGGAGTTTACCTGATTTTGCCGGATTTGGCAAATCAAAATCCCCCGGACGAAAAAAAAGTTTGTCATCGGGGCCGGCCACCCCCTAGAATACGTCCGTTGTCTTTTCTGGATGGAGCAGGGTATGGACGGACCTTTTGGCACAAAACGGCGCGCACGGCGGCCCGCAATCAATCTCACCTCACTCATCGACATCCTGTTCATGTTGCTGATTTTCTTCATGCTCTCCAGCACCTTCCGAAACCAACTGGGCATTGATATCGCCCTCCCCAAAGCGGCCACGTCCGCCAATCAGGAAAACACCGGCAAGGAAATCGCCGTGGATGCCTCGGGCGCGATTTTCTTCAATGAAACCCCCGTTTCCCCCATGCAATTGCGCGAAAAACTGATGGAATTGCTCAAGACGGAACCCGGCGCCGCGCTGGTGCTCCGCGCGGACAAAAATGCTTCGTTTCAGAATGTTCTCACCGTAATTGACATTACCCGGGAAGTGGGAGGGGGGCAGTTGGTTATTCCCACGCTTCCAGGCGGCGTACAGCCCTGACCCTTGCTACATGGGTTCGAGCATGGAATCGCTGGATTTATTGAATTTCGATTTTTCGATGGGTGGTGTCTCCGAAGAATCCGGTTCACTCAAGGGCGTGCTCTCCAAGGGCTGGAGCGTCTCGTCGTGATGCACTTCATGTGAAATTCCCAGGGACGACAACCGTTCCCGGGCGGTTTCCGCCGCCTTGGTGTTGGGATGGCTCTGTAAAAAGAGTTCGAGGGCGGTGTGTGCGGCCGCCGGTTGGTTCAGCGACTCGATATAGAGTTCGCATAACCGGCTCACTACCGGCAGGGCTTTATCGGGATCGTCCATATACCGCAGGGTGCGTTCAAACCATTTGGCCGCCTCGTCCGGGCGCTCGAGTTGGAGATAGCATTCCGCGATGCGCCGGTGGACCTGCGGGTGGCGGGGATAGGTGCGGGCCAGAATCCAATACTCATTCAGCGCCCCCTCATAATCCTTTTGGCGTTCCAGCATTTCGGCCGGGCTGAAGCGGGGGCGGTCGGACACTTCCTCCCCGGCGGGCGCCACGATATCCACAATGATTTGGGAGGAAAGTGAAATCGCCATGTGCCCGTAGAGCGCCATGCCCGCGACAAAGAGGCCCAGCAGGGTGAAAACATACACAATCGGCTGCAGCGCAAGTATTTCGTGCAATTGGTCGATTTCGACGGCATAAAACAGCACCACGCCCAGCAACGTGACCGCCTCCACCCAAGGCGGCAAATCCTGCTGGCGCTGGTATTTCCTGTGCAGCGCGTACAGTCCCCACGCGAAGAAGGGGACAAATATCACTAACGCGACAACGAACATCCTCGGTTCCATACTCCCTGTATCTCATTCTACCTTATCGGGCCTTTGGGGAAAAGTCCAATTCGGGCCAATCCAAGGGTGGACGCCATGCAGCCAAGGATCTGAACAATAACAAGGCCGCCAAGGACGAATGGAAGGCGGAGAGGGCAAGGACAACAGGGACATTAGGGTCGTTAGGAACCGCGGTCAGGGAGGAATTCCTGGCAAAGAAGGGGCGGGAAAAGGTCCGTGAGATTGACTTTGGCGGGTGGGCGGGGTATCATGTGGCCGCACGGGCAAAGTGCCCGTCGTTTCTGGTTGAATTCCACGCGCAAGGAAGTGATCCTGGATGAAATTAACGGTTATCGGAGGTGGAAGTTCCTATACCCCGGAATTGTTGGACGGGGTGTTTTCCCGTTTGGACGCGATTCCGGTGACGGAATTGTGGCTGATGGACCGGGATGGGGAGCGGTTGCGGATTAACCGGGAATTTGCGGATCGCATGGCCAAGGTCCACGGCTCCCCGTTCACGGTGCATGCCACGGACCAATTGCGCGAGGCGGTGAAGGACGCAAGTTATGTCGTCACCCAGATTCGGGTGGGGCAGATGCAGGCGCGGATCAATGATGAGAAGCTGGGCCTGAAATATGACCTGATCGGGCAGGAGACCACGGGGGTGGGCGGCTTTGCCTGCGCCCTGCGCACCATTCCGCGCATTCTTGAGATCGCCCGCGCGATGGAAGAACTCGCCCCGAAGGGATTCCTGATTAATTTCACGAATCCCGCGGGCATCAATACCGAGGCGGTGATCAAACACAGTTCCATCCGCACCGTCGGGCTGTGCAATGTGCCCATCGGCATGATCATGGAAGTATTGAAGTTGACCGGCGGCGAAGTGGGGGATATCGAACTGGATTATGTGGGGTTGAACCATTTGTCCTGGGTGCGCGCTTTTACGAAATGCGGCCAAGATATTACCGCCGAGTTGTTGTTGAAGCTTGAAGACCACGTCCGGGAAGAGTGGGAGAACGAAAAGACGCGGGCGAACATGCTGGAAGCGATGCGCAGCCTGCGGATGTTCTGCAATTATTACCTTCAGCATTACTATTCCACGGGAACGGTGAAGGAGGAGATGAAGGCGAAAGACAAGACCCGGGGCGAGGAAGTGCTGGAGATTGAACAGGGTCTTTTCCGAAAGTATCAGGACTCGAGTTTATTGGAAAAGCCGGAAGAATTGAGCAAACGCGGCGGCGCGCATTATTCCACGGCGGCCTTCTACCTGATTGATGCGATTCAAAATGACCGCCAGTCGCGCCAGATTGTCTGCTGCAAGAATAATGGAGCGATTCCCACGTTTGACGATGACGTTTCCGTTGAAGTGAGCGCAATCATTGGCAAGGATGGCGCGCGGGCGATTCCACAACCACCGCCGGAGCCTTCGATTCGTGGATTGATGCAGCTTGTAAAGGCGTATGAATCCATGACGGTTCAGGCGGCCGTAACAGGAGACCGGGAAATGGCCTTCCAGGCCCTGTTGCTGCATCCGTTGACCCCGGACGCCACCGGGTGCCGCGCCTTGTTGAATGAATTGCTGGACATAAACAAGCCCTGGCTGCAGGGTACGTTTTTTTAGTGGTCACGGGTCAGTTGTTTGTTGTTAGTTGCGAGTCGTTGGGGCATTGGGTAACGCGGGCAGCTAACAGCCGACAACCAACAACTACCTTTTAGGAGAATACCATGAGTACACAGGCAATCTGCGAAACCAATCTGCAAGGCCGCAAACCCACCCGGCAGGGAAAAGTCAGGGATCTTTATGACCTTGGAGACCGTTTGGTCCTCGTGGCCACGGACCGGATTTCCGCCTTTGACTGGGTGAATCCTATCGGCATCCGGGACAAGGGCAAAATCCTGACCCAGATTTCCCTGTACTGGTTCGAGCAGGTGGCGGATGTGGTGAAGAACCATTTGATCTCCGCCGACCTGGCCGATTTCCCCGCCGAATTCCAGCAGCAGGCGGAAATGTTCGAGGGGCGTTCCATGCTCGTGCACAAATGCGAGATGTTCCCGGTGGAGTTTGTGATACGCGGCTACCTGGCGGGCAGCGGCTGGAAGGAATATAGGCAATCCGGCACCGTGTGCGGGCACACCCTTCCCGCCGGACTGGTGGAATCGAGCAAGCTTGAACAGCCCATCTATACCCCGGCCACCAAAGCCACCGACGGGCATGACATCAATATCAGCCCAGAGGAAGCAAGCAAGATTATCGGGGAAAGCCTCAATAACAAGGCCGCCGATGCCGCGCTTCGCGTGTATGCGCGCGCCCGCGATATTGCCGCCGCCAAGGGGATTATCGTGTGCGATACGAAATTCGAGTTTGGACTCCTGAACGGCGAACTGGTGCTGGCCGATGAAATTCTCACGCCGGACTCGTCCCGGTTCTGGCCCGCGGATCAGTATGCGCCGGGCGGTCCGCAACCCAGCTTTGACAAGCAGTTTGTGCGGGATTATCTCGAAACCACCGGATGGGACAAAAATTCGCCCCAGCCTCCCCTGCCCGAAGAGGTGGTGGAGAAGACCCGCCAGAAATATATGGACGCGTATACGCTGATCACAGGAAAAAAGGACCTATAAATGAATAAAAGACGCCGTTTTGACGCGATGATACGGACGTTGCCTCCGTATGCTCCCCGGAAAATTGAAGACCATGTTCAAGAGGACACAATCCGGGAGGAATGCGGCGTTTTTGGCATCTATGGTCATCCGGAAGCGGCGAAATTGATCTATTTGGGCCTGTATGCTTTGCAGCATCGCGGGCAGGAGGGCGCGGGAATTGTTTGTGCGGATAATGGTGTCCTGACCGCGCACCGGGGCGTGGGCCTGGTGAACGATGTGTTCCGGCCCCACAAGCTGGCGCGGGTTGATGGCACGCACGGCATCGGCCATGTCCGCTATTCCACCTTCGGCTCGAGCAACCTGAAAAATGTTCAACCGTTGGTGGTGGATTATGCGCGGGGCTGCATGGCGCTCTGTCATAACGGCAATCTGGTGAACGCGGCGGTCTTGCGCGATCAGCTTGAAGAAGAAGGGGCCATTTTCCAGGCCACCACCGACACGGCGGTGCTGGTCCATCTGGTGGCGCGTTCCAAGGAAAGAACGTTTACGGACACCGTTATTGATGCCTGCAAGCAAGTGCTTGGCGCGTATACGATTCTCGCCATGAACGAAGAAGAAGTGGTGGCGGTGCGCGATGCCCTCGGGATGCGCCCGCTCTGGCTGGGAAAATTGGAAGATGCGTATGTCCTGGCCAGCGAAACCTGCGCTCTGGACATCATTGATGCGGATTGGGTGCGTGAAATCGAGCCGGGCGAGGTTATTACCATTAACAAAAACGGCCTTACCAGTCAGAAACCGTTTGAGAAAGTCACACCGCAGCAATGCATCTTCGAGTTTATTTATGTGTCTCGCCCGGACAGTTATATCTTTGGGAAAAGCGTGAACGCCATCCGCCAGGAGATGGGCCGTGCTTTGGCGAAGGCGGCCCCCGTGGAAGCCGATCTGGTGATGGCGGTTCCTGATTCCTCGAATCCCGCCGCGCTGGGGTATGCCCACGGTTCCGGCATTCCGTTCGAGATGGGGTTTATCCGGAATCATTATGTGGGCCGCACCTTTATCGAGCCGGATCAGAAAATCCGCGATTTCGGCGTGAAAATCAAATTGAATCCGAGCCGCAGCACGGTGGCCGGGAAACGCATTGTGCTGGTGGACGACAGCATTGTCCGGGGCACCACCGCCAAGAAGATCATCAAACTGTTGCGCATCCGGGGAGCGAAGGAAGTGCATTACCGGGTGGCGTCGCCGCCGATCATCAATTCGTGTTACTATGGCATCGACACGCCCAACCGCAGCAAACTGATTGCGCATAATCTCACCGTGGAAGAGATTCGCGACTTTCTGGAAGTGGATTCGCTGGCCTATCTGCCCATCCCGGAAATGCTGAGGGCCACCGGGCTCGATCCCGCGCATTTTTGCACCGCCTGTTTCAATAATGTTTACCCGACGCCCACCCCGGATCAATTCCAGTCCTGCAAGGAGACCGTCCGGCACATCGATCATAGCATCGACGCCTACGGGGTGTAGGAATCTTTCTATTGCGGAATCAATGCCGCATTGAGCAATGCAGGCGTTAACGTGGTGAAGTCCTGATGAATAGCTCGCGCGTTCTGCGTGTGCAGGAGGCTTGCCGGATTGGCTCCGCATGAAATCACCACAAACGGCGCCCCGGCGCGGTCCGCGGCCTCAAAACCGGACAGGGAATCTTCGAGTACCACGCACCGGTGAATGGGCAATGCCATTTCTTGTGCCGCGCGCAGAAGCAAATCCGGATGCGGTTTCCCCAATATCGTGCCGTCGAGCGCGCTGATCACCGGGAAAAAATGCCGTACCCGCAATGCCTGGAGAATCATTTCCACATTTTCGGGAGGAGAGTTCGAGGCTGCGGCGCACGGGACGCCTTCCCGATGCAACGCCTCCAACAACGGCGTCAGGCCGGGATTTTCTTTAATGTGCGGACGGTATAATTCGCGGTAAATGGATTCTTTTTCCGTGTTCATGGCTTCTGCTTGTGCGTTGGAGACCTCTTCCCCGTACAACACTTTCGCTATCACGTCATTGCTCCGGGAATGCATGTTCTCCCGGTAAAAGACCGGGGTTATGGGGAGGTTGTGGCGTTCTCCGAATACCAGCCAGGCCTTTTCATGAAACGCCACGTTGTCCACCATCGTGCCGTCCACATCAAAGATCACCCCCCAAGGGGTGTCATTTTCTTTTTTCATGTATTGTACTCCTTGACAAGTCCCTCAAGGGGCATTATAGTCTGTAGTAATGTGAAATTTATTATCCCGTGCAGGAAAACAGGTCATGCAAATCTATCATTTCGCCGCAGTAATTGAAAGAGATCAGGATGGATATTATGCTTTTTGCCCCGATCTGCAAGGATGTTATACCAGTGGTGACACCTACGAAGAAGCCTATGATAACCTTGTGGATGCCATTAAACTTCACATTGGGGATCGTTTGGCATCCGGCGAAGAAATAAACACCGCAGAGAGTATCAATCTGACAACGGTTCAAGTGGCTGTATGAGTGATAGATTGCCACGCCTTACGACCCGGGAAATTACCCAGATTTTAGGCCGGCGGGGGTATTTCCTTTCCCGTTCAAGTGGCAGTCATCACATTTATAAAAATGCAGAGGGGAATCGTGTTACGGTTTCTGTTCATGCGGGGAAAACCGTCCACCCAAAAGTATTACAGAGCATTTTGCGGGATATGGATTTGACCGCTGATGAATTTAAAAAAGAACTTGGGCGGTAGAATACATATTGTTTATGTTTTTCCTGGTTTATGCCTTGTGCGTCCTGACATTTCTGTTCTTTAATTTACAGTTCCAGCACAGGTCTCTTGTGGTTTTGGTGCCTTGGCCGCCGTCGAGGGTTGGGCTTCCCATCCTCCCCCCAGTGCCTTGAACAATAAAACAGACGAGACCATGCGCTGGTTCAGGGTCTGCGCTTCGGACAGTTCGTTGGTCAGCAGGGTCTGTTCCGCATTCACCACATGTAAATAATCCGTGATGCCGCTTTGGTATTCGAGCTGGGTAAGCCGCAGATATTCCCGGGCGGCGGCAACCGCCTTGGCCTGCGCTTCGGCGGCATCGGCGCGCAAGTGGAGGTCGGTCAGGGAGTCTTCCACGTCCACATAGGCGTTTAATACCGTGCTGCGGTAGGTGAAACTGAGTTCTTCATAGCGGGCCTTGGCTTTTTCCAGATTGGCCTTTAATTGACCGCCCTTGAAGATGGGAAGGGACACGCTGGGGCCAAGCGACCATGCGAAGTTTTGCCAGTCGAAGATGTTTTTGATCTCGTCATTTTGGAAGCCCGCAGAACCGGTGAGCTTTACCACGGGAAAGAATTCCGCCTTTGCCACGCCGATCTCCGCGCAGGCCGCAACAAGGTTTTGCTCCGCTTCGGCCACGTCCGGGCGATGCCGCAGGATATCCGAAGGCAATCCCACGGGAATTTCTGGCGGCGTTCCTTTCAAGGGACGCATGACGAGGGAGAATTCCGCCGGGGAGCGTCCCATCAGAATGGCGATGGCGTGTTCAAGATCATTGCGCTGCCGCATAATATCCGCGGCTTGGGAACGTGTTGATTCGAGTTGCACCTGTGCCTGCAGCAAGTTGGTTTCGTTGACCAACCCGGCTTTGTATTGGTTTTCGGTCAGTGTGACCTGCTCCTGATACAAGTCCAGGTTTCGTGTAAGGATTTCATATTGGGCGTCGAAGGAACGCAAATTGAAATAGTTCCGCGCGAGGTCGGTCAGCAGGGTCTGGCGTACGACTTCGAGATCGTAGAGTGAGGCTTGGGTCTGCGCCTGGGCGGATTCATAGGATCGGCGGACCCGGCCCCAGATGTCGATCTCATAGGAGAGGTCAAATGGAATTTGGATGTGATTGCTGGTGGTGGCTCCAACGCTTATGCTGGCGGTGGAGGCGGTGCTCTGCGCGCTGCTGCCTCCGGCGCTTTGAGCAGAGGTGGTGCTGCCTTGGGTCAGGGACCTGATCTGTCCCGTAATGCTTGTCAGTTTATTGAGCGCCGAGGTGATCTCCGCAATTTTATCGGAGGACGAACTTGATTTGGTTTCTTGGCCTGGAGTGCGGGATCGGGTGGCCGAGGGGGCCATGGTCAACACGGGGAAGAAAGAACTCTTCACCGATTTTGCGGAGGCGCGGGATTGCGCCACCCGCGCCATGGCGGCCTTCAGATCAAGATTTTCTTTTAGCGCCTCTTCCATGAGGGCGTTCAGTTCCGGATCATTGAACAACCGCCACCAATCGCGGCCAAGCGTGGATGGTGCGGATTCGCCTTCCGCCACGCTCTTGTATCCCGGCGGCGTATTCAAGGAAGGGCGTTTGTAATCAGGGCCGGTTTTACACGCGGCTAACAACATTGCCAACGCGATGGCCCCAAGCGTGAAAAACCCGGATTTTGCGCGGTTGTTATGCATAATGCCTCCGTTGGGGAGTTGGGTTGGTGGAAAGGGGTTATTCATGGCGCAATGCCTCAATGGGGTCCAATTGAGCGGCCTTCCGGGCGGGGAAATAGCCAAACACCACACCGATGGCGCCGGAAAATATGAAACCAACCAGCACGATCGGTGCATTGAACACAAAGGGGATTTTCAGCAGGCTCGATAGCCCAAGGGAGACCGTCAAGGCCAAGGCAATACCGATCAAACCGCCGGAACAGGACAACACAACGGCCTCGACCAGGAATTGAAGCAGCACTTCGCGCTCGAGCGCGCCGATGGCCAGCCGGGTGCCGATTTCCCGGGTGCGCTCCGTTACCGACACGAGCATGATGTTCATGATGCCGATGCCGCCCACCAGCAGGCTCACCGCCGCCACCGCGCCCAGCAATCCGGTGAGCACCCGTGTCGTGCCGGAAAGCATGGTTGAGATTTCCTTCAAATCCATTACGCTGAAATTGTCATCCTCCGTCGAGGATAAATGACGGCGAATCCGCATCAAGCGCCCAATATCCATTTTGGCGCTCTCGGTGGAAATGCCGTCTTTGACGGAGACCTGGATAAGATTGATGTCGTCTTTTCCGGCAATGCGCCGCTGAAAGGTGCGCAACGGCATGAGAATGATGTCATCCTGATCCTGCCCCATGGAATTTTGCCCTTTCGCTTCCAGGATGCCGATCACCTCGCAAGCGACATTGCCCAGACGAATTTTATTGCCCAGTGTGTCTTGACCGCCGAACAGTTTGTTCTGGATGGTCTCCCCGATGATGCACACGGCCACGCCGGAGCGCGCTTCGGATTGGGTGAAGAGCCGCCCTTCTTTGATGCGCCGGTTGAGGACATCAAAATAGGAGGCGGTCGTGCCGGTGACCGTGCTGGACCAGTTTTCGTTGCCATAAATGGCTGTGACCCCGCTGGAGGAGGCGGGGGCCACGGCGCGAAGGGAGGTGATTTCCCGCTCGATGGCTTCCGCGTCGGCCAGTTTGAAGGGGGCGCCGCTCGAACCCTGTCCCGGTCCCATGCGTTTGCCCGGAACGACCATCATCAGATTGCTGCCCAGGCTGGAAATTTGTTCCGTGACTTGTTTCGTGGCGCCGCCGCCCAGCGTCACCAGAATGATTACGGCCGCCACGCCGATGATAATGCCCAGCATGGTCAAAAACGAGCGCATTACATTCCGCCGGAGTTCGCGGAGTGCCAACAATAAGGCATTCGCCAGCATTATGCATTTTCCTTATGTTCATGATCCGTCGCGATCAATCCATCCCTGAACTGCACGGTCCGCTTGGCATACGCCGCCATGTCCGGCTCATGCGTGACCATGACAACCGTGATCCCCTGATTCTGGTTAAGCGAGGTCAGCAATTTCATGATTTCGACGCTGCGCGCCGAGTCCAGGTTGCCTGTCGGCTCATCCGCGAGCAACACCAACGGGTTCGTGACGATGGCGCGGGCGATGGCCACGCGCTGCTGTTGACCGCCCGACAATTCCCCCGGGGTGTGGTGTTGCCAGCCGGTCAATCCCACCACGTCCATCGCCTGACGCGCCCGTTGGTGCCGGGTATGCAGTTTTTCGCCCCGGTATATCAGCGGCAATTCGATGTTCTCCATCGCCGAGGTGCGGTTCAAAAGATTGAAACCCTGAAACACAAAACCGAGATAATGACGGCGCAGCAGGGCGCGCTGGTTGCGGGTGAGTCCGCCGACGTCGACCCCGCAAAAGCGATAGACGCCGGATGATGGCGTGTCCAGGCAGCCCACAATATTCATGCAGGTGCTCTTGCCCGACCCGCTGGGCCCCATGACCGCTACAAACTCGCCTGGATAGATGCGCAGGTCCACGCCGCGCAAGGCTTCCATGGCGGCCGTTCCCGTGCCATAGACCTTTCGCACGCCGCGCAATTCGATGATCGGCTGCTGTTCCGTGTCGTTGGAATTCATACGGTTTGTCATTTGCCTGCCGCCATGCCGGTGACCAATTCCATGCGGGGCTCAAGCCCGCCGCTGGTCACTTCGGTCATTTTCCCGTCGCTTAATCCCTTCGTTATGGAAAGGGCGGTTAGTTGTCCATTCCGGACGGTCCACACCTGCTGTTCCTTGCTTTTGCCGTTCGTCTCTTCCCGCGGCGTGGGTTTCATGGATGGAGGGTGCGGCAGAATGGAATTGAGAATGCTGCCGCCGCCGCTTTTTTTCGCGGTTTCCACTTTAGGGGGCGTGAACCGCAAGGCCGCGTTGGGAACCAGAAGGGCATCCTCCCGTTTGTCCACGGTGATTAGGGCGGTGGCGGTCATCCCGGGCCGCAACTTGAGTTCGGCATTGTCCACTTTCAGGACGGCTTTGTAGGTGACCACGCCGTCCACGGTTTCTGAGCCATACCGGACTTGTGTTGTGCGCGCGGGAAACACATGATCAGGGTAGGCGTCCACTGTGAAGGTTGCTTCTTGATCCTCACGCACCATGCCCACATCCGCCTCGTCAACGTCCACTTGCAGTTCCATTTGCGTCAGGTCTTCGGCCAGGGTGAACAACACAGGCGATTGAAATTGCGCCGCGACGGTTTGCCCGGGTTCAATGGAGCGTTTCAACACCACCCCGTTGATGGGGGAGTGCACCACCGCCTTGGCCAGATCAGATTGATTGGCATTCAGCGTGGCCTGCGCCTGCGCCACGGCCGCCTTCGCGCTGGCTTCATCCGCCCGCGCCCGCGCCAGCGAGGCCTTCTGGGTGTCAAACTCGCTTTGCGAGGGCATTTTGCCACCACTGAGCTTGTGCACCTCGTCCAGCCGCGCCATCTGGGCTTGCGCCTCCTGTACCGTGGCTTGTGCCAAAAGCAGTTTCGCGCGGGCCGCTTCCAACGCGGAACTGGATTGCAGGGCTTGGGCTTCGAGCTTTGATGTGTCGAGTTCCGCCAGCACCTGGCCCACTTCCACGTGGTCGTTGTAATCCACGTGTACCGTTTTGATGGTGCCGGACACCTCGATGCCGACCTCCACCTCTTTGATGGGCTCAAGCGTGCCCGTGGCGCTCACCGTTACGACCAAATCTCCGCGTTCCACCGGCTTTGTTTCATATTTCACCGTGGTGTTCGCCTCTTTTTTCGTCCAGACGAAACCTCCTGCCGCTAAGGTCCCTAGAAGAAGAAGAAGCAATAGGAAGTTTCTCAGGCGGTGCATTTTTGAACCCGGTGTGCCTACTCCAAGTGTTTTGGCGACATCCAAGCTTTGTGCCGTGGGCAATTCACTCATTTTGTTGTTCCAATTCTGTTGCATTCGGTTTCGGGTGACTCGTTATTTCTCTGCCGAATGGCTTCAACACCGGCGAGAGAAAAAGCCAAGATATGGTGGGCCAGCCGGTCCACTTCTGTTACAGTGAGTTTAAATAAGTCTCTTGGCCCCTTGTCTCCGGGGCCGGGCGCGGCCGAAAAACACTGCCCCACAATACTCATCTCACACCAATCCACATCCCGCTGCGGCGCCTGTGGTCCTAAAAGTTCGCGGAGTATCGTTTGGATATGTTTCCGATCCCGGGCCAAATGAGTCGCCAGCAAGTCTTCCAGCAGGCCCGTCGGGTCGAACATCTCCGCCATGCGAATCCGGTGAAGGCTGCCCAGAGGCTCCGGATCAAACATGCGGCGCAGAAATCCAAGGATAAAGGCATGGAGGCGTTTTTCCGGCGGGGAGTCCGCGGACAATCCTCCATCCAGCGGATAAAGCGACTCCATTTTCTGTGTCAAATGTTCGAAGACGGCCCGGTACAGACTCTCTTTGGAGGAAAAATAATAATTAATGGCCGCCACATTGATGTCCGCGCGGCGGCATATCTCCGCATGGGTCGCGTCCCGGTAGCCCTTCTCGGCAAATACCTTGCAGGCTTCCTCAAGAACCCGTTCTTTCGTGTCTTCTCCGCGTCTTCGACCACTCATGGCACCATCCTTTTTGGGTCAATCGAGCAATTCAAATAAGCATTTGAATTATACAATAGAAAGCCTGCCATGTCAAACCCTGCGGCCAACCCTGGAAACACGGCATGGGTACGTTTGGTCATGGGATTACACTTTTTCATTCATGCGTCTCATTCCGATTCATGGATGATATTGACAAGTTATCCATGGCACACTATAGTTTGATTTTCATGTGTAAGGTTTATTGTCATGCGTGAATCATCGCAGCATTGGGCAGATCAAGCCCGGTATGATTTGGATACGGCCCATGTCATGCTGGAATCAAGCCGTTATCGATATGTCCTTTTTTGTTGCCAACAAGCGGTGGAAAAGGCGCTGAAGGCGGTTATTTCGGAGAATAGGGGTCAGTTGCCTCCACGGATCCATAATTTATTGAGATTGGCTGAAGTGGCTGGGCTCAATGTGCCCGGAGAAGAATCCCAATTTCTGGCTGAACTTTCGGCTTATTATATTCAATCTCGATATCCTGAAGAGATTGACCATGAAGGACTTGTCGTAACACGGGATATAGCGGATGAAACCATGCATGCCACAGAGGAAATTATTTAATGGCTGTTCTCAATACTTGTGTGAGAGACAAAGCAACTGCCGCAGTGAAAACGTTGACGCGCCTGGGATGTGTACGCGCCGCGTATGTGTTTGGTTCGCATGTTGAAGGCCATGCTGATCAGTGGAGTGATATAGATGTAGCGGCTTTTATGGAAGGTATTGATGATTGGGATGTCCGGCAACGCGCCCGGGCGATGGCTTCAGTTATGCTTGAAGTGGGGGCCGACGTGGAGACTCATCTGTTTCCAGCAAGTGCGCTGACGCAACCGGAACAGGGCGGTTTTGCAGAATATATCCTGCAACGGGGTGTGCGCGTTGAGTGAACTTCTGGGTGAAGACATTTCGGAGCGTGTGGCGCCGGCGGCGGTGCGCCAGTTGCGGGAGGCCATCCGTGAGACGGGGGGGCGGGAGGTGTTTTTCGCCGGGACGCTGGACGGCGCGGGGCGGGTAGCCAAGGTGCGGGTGTGTGCGCGGGGCAATGAGAACATGGTGCCCGCGTTGTTTGAAGTGCTGGACGTGCGGGAGGTGGTGATTCACAATCATCCCTCCGGGGGATTGGAGCCCAGCGAAGCGGATATCGAGCTTGCTTCCATGTTCAGCGCGCACGGGCATGGAATGTACATTATTGACAATGCCGCGGAGCGGGTCTATGTGGTCATTGAACCCTTTCTCCCCAAACAGGTGGAATGGTTGAATGAGGAGGAATTGGACCGGTTTCTCGCGCCCAACAGCGCCATGGCGCGCACGCTGCCGCAGTTCGAGGTGCGCCCCCAGCAGCGGAAGATGATGGAGGCCATTTCGGAGGCGTTCAACCGTGACGGCATTGCGGTGGTGGAGGCTCCCACAGGCGTGGGCAAGACGCTTGCGTATCTCATTCCGGCGGCGATTTGGGCGGTGCGGAACAAGGAACGCATTGTGATCTCGACCCGGACCATCAATTTGCAGGAGCAGATTATTTTCAAGGATGTTCCGTTGCTGCAAAAATGCCTGCGGCAGCCCTTTACCGCGTGTTTGGTGAAAGGCCGGGGCAATTACCTGTGCCTGCGCAAGTTGGAGCGTGCGCTTTCCGAAGCATCGTTGTTTGATGATGACCATGCCAAGGAGCAATTGAATTCCCTGGTGGAATGGGCGGAAACGACGGGGGATGGCAGTTTGAGCGATCTGCCGTTTGTCCCGGAACGCGAGTTGTGGGAAAAGGTCTGTTCCGAAACCGACACGTGCGCGATGGGGGCGTGCCCGAATCAGAAGAAATGCTTCGTGTGGAAGGCGCGCCGCGCGGTGGCCAAGGCGGATTTAATCGTGGCCAACCATCACATGCTTTTTTCGGATGTGGCCATTAAAAAAGAAACGGGGGATTTCTCCGCGCTGGCCGTGCTGCCCGCGTATAAGCGGGTCATTTTTGACGAAGGCCACAGCATCGAGGAGTCCGCCACGGAGTATTTCGGGGTCTCCGCCACGAAACTTGGGGCGTTGGCTTCTTTGGGGCGGTTTTTCCGGCTGGATCGCGGCCGTGAACGGGGCTTGATTCCCTACCTTAAACTTCGCCTGACCAAAGACTGCAAGCGCCTGGCGGTGCAGGACTATGAAGCGATACTCAAGTTGATCGACGATCAACTGCTGCCCGCCCTGGCGGTGTGCCGGGAAGCCATTTTGACGGCGTTCGGGGTGCTGCGGTCGTTGGCGGCGGAGAAATGCGGACAGATTGGCCGGGATATCAAGTGGCGGTTGACCGAAAGCGTGCTCCGGGAACCCACCTTGCGCGAAACGCATCAAGTGTATGTTCTGCCCGCCGTGGAAGACATTCGCATGGTGGTGCGCCATTGTTTTGCGCTGCTCAAGGCCCTCAAGGCTATCCCCTCCGAGCCCGATGGGCCGGAATCCCCATTGCAGGTTGAAATGCTGCAATTAAACGCATATGCCTTGCGGATGGAGTCCGTGGCCAATGTATTGGCCGAGATTGCCAGCGAGACGCTCCAGGAAAACACGGTGCGATGGATTGAGATAGACGCCAAGCACGATAAATTCATCCGGGTGGCGCGCTGCCCCTTGCATGTGGGCAAGCCGTTGGCGGAATGGGTGTTTAATCAGTTAAAGACTATTGCCATCACTTCGGCGACCCTGGCGGTGCAACAGCAATTCGAGTATCTTTTTGACCGGCTGGGGTTGAATGCGGTGGAGCCCGGGCGGGTGCAATCGCTGATTCTTGATTCCCCTTTTGATTTTCAGCAACAGGCCCTGTTGTGCCTTCCGAGCGACCTGCCGAATCCCGATGAGAAGACATTTCTCGACGCCAGTGTCGAGAGCATTCGCCAGACGTTGCGCATCACCGGGGGGCATGCCCTGGTGTTGTTTACGTCCTTTTATACCCTGGATTATGCCTACACCCGGTTGGAAGGAGAATTACGGGAGGCCGGCAGCCTGCCCTTGCGCCAGGGCGACGCCACCCGCACGCAATTGCTGGACCGCTTCCGCGGCGATCCCGCCAGCGTGTTGTTTGCGACGGACAGTTTTTGGGAGGGGGTGGACGTTGCCGGCGAGGCGCTGCAATGTGTTATACTAACCCGGTTACCGTTTAAGGTTCCCACGGAACCCATTCTGGAGGCGCGCGCGGAAGCGATTGAAGCGGCGGGTGGCAATGCATTCATGCAGTACTATGTGCCGCAGGCGGTTATGAAGTTTCGCCAGGGATTTGGCCGCCTGATTCGCCGGAAGACGGACCGCGGCGTGATTCTAGTGCTGGATCGGCGCATTGTGACCCGGTATTACGGCAAGGCGTTTTTGAAATCGCTGCCGGAAGTGCGCATTGTCAAGGGACCTCAACGGGACGTTGCCAGTATCCTGGCGGAATTCTTTGGCAAGCCCGCGCCCGGTTTTCAGCCATAGCCGTAAGCGCGGGGATATCAAAGTCACCCTTGTTCACGAATGGAGAAAGAGCAGCAATGCAATATGATGACATCCAAGTAGATATTTCCCGCGCCAGTGCGGCCGCAGTGGGAAAACGGCATGGCATCCTGCCGGAAGAACTGAATGCGCTGGAGGAGCGGGTCCTTGCCGCCCACGCGGAAATGCAACAGGAACGCACGGCGGGGCATTACGGTTTTTATGAACTGCACAATAATGCGGACGCGTTCGACCGGGTGCGGGCGGAAGCCCGGCGTTTTGGGGAAAAAGGATATGATAACGTGGTGGTGTTGGGCATTGGCGGTTCCGCCCTGGGAACCATCGCGTTGAATACCGCTTTGAATCCGCCCTACTACAACCTGCTCGGCCGCGAAGCCCGGGGGGGGCGCCCACGGCTGTTTGTCATGGATAACATCGATCCGGTGACCTTTGCCGCGATGATGGCATTATGCCCCCTGGAAACAACGGTCTTTAACGCCATTTCCAAATCGGGCGAGACCGCCGAAACCGTCACGCAGTTGATGATTGTCATCCACGCGCTGGAGCAACAACTGGGCAAGGAAGCGGTGAAGGAGCATTTGGTGCTGACCTCCAATCCCAAGACGGGGGATGTGGAAAAAGACAAACGGAATCTGTTTCATCCGATTGCCGCTGAATATGGCCTGAGCATCCTCGATATTCCCCTGAACGTGGGCGGGCGCTTCTCGGTGTTTTCGCCTGTCGGCATGTTTCCCGCCGCTCTGCTGGGCATGGACCTCGATGGTTTGCGGGCCGGGTGTGCGGCCATGGATGTCCGCTGTTCACAGGCGAGCCTGCTGGAAAATCCCGCCTATTTGCGCGCCACCGTGCAATACCTGTTGGACACGAAAAAGGGCAAAACAATGACTGTGATGATGCCCTATTCCGATGCGTTGCGCGATGTCGCCGACTGGTTCCGGCAGCTTTGGGCGGAAAGCCTGGGCAAGATTCGGAAGCATCCGGAAACCGGCAAGGAAGAGTTCGTGGGACAAACCCCCATCAAAGCCCTGGGCGCGACGGACCAGCATTCGCAGGTGCAGCTTTTCCGGGAAGGGCCGAACAACAAGGTATTCACGATTATTGAGGAACGTGAATACCAGCAGACCGAGGCCATCCCCGAGGCCCTGATGTTTCTGCCGCAGGTGGCCTATTTGCGGGGAAAGAGCATGAATCAACTGATGGCGGCGGAGCTCCAGGGCACGATGGACGCCTTGAAAAAGAGCAAACGTCCGGTCATGCGCATTTCCCTGCCGCGCGTGAACGCGTATACGGTGGGGCAGTTGATGTACATGCTGGAAGTGGAGACGGCCATGGCCGGGAAACTGTATGGCGTAAATGCCTTTGATCAGCCGGGTGTCGAGGAAGGTAAGAAAATCGCCCGGAAACTGATGGGAGCCAAAGGGTGAGCAGCCCCGGCCCGGAAACAATGCCGGTCCCGGATTTGGGCGGGGATCCGGCGGGCGCCCGGCGGTCCCGGCGCGCGTTCCGGTTTTCTGTGGCCGCCTGTCTTTTCTTTGCGTTTTCCATGTGGTTTTCGGAAGGCTATTTGCGGTTTAGCAGGTTGGAAAGCCAATACCGCATGGCGCTCACCCTCCCCATGGATTCCGCCCGCGCCATCCTCCGCAATGTGGTGAAACGTGACAGGGGGCAGACCCCGAAATACGTCGAAGCCCTGGCCTTTATCGAAGAAAGCGACGTGATTCTCACCCGGTATGAAGAGGCCTATACATTAACCCCCAACAATCCGTATCTCATCATCAACTATGGGTGCCGCCTATTCCTGGCGGGACAATATAAGGAAGCCCGGGAGCGTTTTCGCGAGGCCGGGATTCAGCTTCCCAAGAATGCCTTGCCGCGGTATCTGGAAGCCGCCGCGTTGGCTTTATCCGCCCATGAAGAGGGGGATATCAGCGAAGTGCTGGCGCTGGTCGCGCGCACGAACAGCGGCGGGGACCCAGTAGTGTTTCCACAACCGCTCTGGCATTCCAGCCTCCCCAGGGCCGGGGTGTGTTATGCAAAAATCAGGCGGGATATCGCGGATTTGTGTTGCGCCCCCTTGTACCGGTTTAAAAATATGCTCACCGGGCGCGCCCATGCCCAGATTGAATCAGGGCGTGTGGGTGACTGGGACGCGTGGCTGGAGCGTCTTCAGGGCATGGGAATGGCCTTGGTGGGCGATACCAAGTCGGACCCGGCCAGTCTCGGCGCGCCGCAGGCCATCGCCGGATTGCAGATTCAGCATGACGCCCTGGAATTGCGCAAGCGGATCAGCGGCATGAACCATGGAGCGCCCGATGCCGCCCTGATTGAAAGCGAAGTCCGGGTAAACGCCGCCCTCAATGAGCTAAAAGCCTTTGAAAATAAACGAAATCAGCGTATCGAATCCGTCCGGGGCATGTACACACTGCCGTTGCGGTTGATCGCCAACACCTTTGGCATTTTATTGGCGGTATACACCCTTGCATTGCTAATGGGCCGTGTCATGCGCGCGGATCGAAAAACCTGGGTGGTGCCGCACGCGCATCTTGGCAAGGGCGTGCTGTTGGCGGGTTTCTTGCTGTTTCTGATATTCCTGGGCAGTTTTTCCCTTTTTCAAGCCCTTCGGTCCGCCACTCCATTGCCGTTTGCCGTGCTGCGCGGGCTGTGGTACGGCCTGCTCACCCTGTTAATTGTTTTTGGACTGGGCTACCCTGTATTTGCCTTGCAGGGATTCCCGGCCCCGGATGTCCGTGACGGAGAACGCACGGCCCCGATTCGCCGCGCCATGTTTTTTTCGCTGTCGCGGCGGTATTTCGGCATTCTGCTCGGTGGATTCATGTGCGCCCTGTGTCTTTGGGCCATGGCCTATCGTTTGATTTCCGGAATGTACCCCATTCAGTTGGAACTGTTAGTGACCGGTTTGGAAACAGCGGAACTGGATACGATACGGCGCGTTCAGGAACTTTTTTTATGAGGGCTGTTCCCGGTATAATGCACCGAGTTCATGTGGTGGTTCAATGAAGGCACTCTCAGGACCATGGCTTTTCGGGTGGACCGCCGCACATGCCGGTGCGCAGGAAAAGCGAAAAAGGCGATAGATGTCAGGAAGTAGTTGACTCCTTGACAATTACCGCGAA
>CAYYRW010000033.1:0-77454 GCA_964474205.1 uncultured Nitrospirales bacterium
CCCGATGGCCCAAAACAACTGTTTTTGCTCGAATAACGTTGGGACAGCAGTGATTCAAAATAAACAGTATACTGGAGGCGAACATTCCCCCATGGGAGAACGCATATGATACTACCAGCGGCGGGACAGGAGATCATCCGGGGGCCGGCGGGCGCGCCTGTAGTGCTTTTTTTGCACGGATTCATGGGCGAGGGCGCGGACTGGATGGAGGTGGTGGATGATCTGAGCGAGGGGTACCGGTGTATTTGCCCCGATCTGCCGGGGCATGGCCGAAACCGTCCACATTCCGGAACACCCTTCACCATGGATCATGCCGCCGCGGCATTATTAAGCCGTCTCGATGCACTGAATGTGCGGGCCTGCGGGATAGTGGGATATTCCATGGGCGGGCGTCTCGCGCTCTATCTTGCGCTACAGCATCCGGATCGGTTCACGCGGGTGGTATTGGAATCCGCGTCGCCGGGCATCCAGAATGCGGAAGAACGCAACCAGCGCGAACAACATGATCTCGATCTGGCGAACCGCCTGGAAAGCCTCTCCCCGGAATTGTTTTCGGAGTTTGTGACAGAATGGTACAACCAGCCGTTGTTTGCATCGCTTCTGCGCGATCCGGGACGGCGGGAGCAGTTGCTGACGCGGCGCTTGTACAATGATCCGGTTGGATTGGCAGCCTCGTTGCGCGGGATGGGCGCGGGGGCACAGCCCAGTTTGTGGGAAAGACTACGCGGCTACACGGCCCCGACGGTGCTCCTGGTGGGGGAACTGGACCATAAATTCCGTCAAATTGCGGAGGACATGAGCGAGGCATGTCCATCCATGGCGGTGCAGTGCATCACGGGTTGCGGCCATAACGTGCACTTCGAAAACCCCAGTGGCTATACTATGGCGTTAAAACGATTTTTCAACGTGGCGCCGTAAGTTTATTGGGAGATGAATTATGCCGAGCATCAAGTGGGTGGAGGCGAAGCCCTACAAAGAGATCAAATATCAGAAGTCGGAAGGGATCGCGAAGATCACGATCAACCGGCCGCACCGGCGCAATGCCTTCACGCCGCTGACCAACGACGAAATCAGCGATGCCTTGCGCGACGCCCGCTTCGATCCGGAAACCGGCGTGATTATCCTGACCGGCGAAGGCAACAAGGCCTTTTGTTCCGGCGGAGATCAGAACGTGCGCGGCGCTTCGGGCTATGTGGACAAGCGCACCGGCGCGCAACGCCTCAATGTACTCGATTTGCACCGCCAGATACGCACGCTGCCGAAACCGGTCATCGCGATGGTGGCCGGGTACGCCATTGGCGGCGGCAACATCCTCGCCATGGTCTGCGATCTCACCATCGCCGCGGACAACGCCATATTCGGCCAGACCGGGCCCCTGGTGGGATCGTTCGATGCGGGGTATGGCTCCGCGCACCTCGCGCGCATGGTCGGCCAGAAAAAAGCCCGCGAGATCTGGTATCTGTGCCGCCAGTACAACGCCCAGGAAGCCCTGCAAATGGGCATGGTGAACACCGTCGTGCCCTTGGAGCGCCTGGAAGAGGAAACGGTGCAATGGTGCCGGGAAATCCTCGAAAAATCACCCGTTGCCCTCCGGTGCATCAAGGCCGCCATGAACGCCGATGAAGACGGCCAGGCCGGGCTGATGGAGCTTGCCGGAAACGCCACCATGCTCTTCTACATGTCCGAAGAAGGCCAGGAAGGGCGCAACGCCTATGTGGAGAAGCGCAAACCGGACTTCAAAAAGTTTCCGCGCAATCCATGAATAAAGACGCCCTAAAAATCTGGTTCCTGGCGGCCCGGCCTAAAACCCTGCCCGCGGGCATTGCCCCGGTGGTCATCGGAACCGCCATGGCCATCGAGGATGGCGCGTTTCATTTGCCCTCCGCGTTCTGCGCATTGCTGGGCTCGATCCTGATTCAAATCGGCACCAATTATGCCAACGACTATTTCGATTTTGTAAAAGGAACCGACACCGCGGAGCGCTTGGGGCCGCCCCGCGCCACGCAACAAGGCTGGGTGACGCCCCGGCAGATGCTGATGGCCGCCTTGGTGACGTTTTCCCTCGCTTTTACGGTTGGCCTCTATCTCATCTATCGTGGCGGCCTTCCCATATTGGCCATCGGCTTGCTGTCTATTCTGTGCGGAGTTCTCTATACCGGCGGGCCCTATCCGCTGGGGTATCTGGGCCTGGGCGAGGTCTTCGTGCTGATCTTTTTCGGACCTGTGGCCTTGGCCGGAACCTATTATGTGCAGGCGCAGCAGATGTATTGGGCGCCGATAGTGGCCGGACTGGCCCCCGGCCTGTTTTCCGTGGCGATTCTTACGGTGAACAACCTGCGGGATGTCAATGGGGATCGGGGCAGCGGCAAGAAAACCTTGGCGGTCCGTTTCGGCGTGTCCTTCGCGCGCTGTGAGTATGTGGCGTCCATTGTCATCGCCAGTATTTGTGTCCCGTGGTATCTCGTATGGGGCACGGCGGACCATTCCACGGTATTGCTGACCACCTTTGTCCCCTTGGCGGGCATTCCTTCCATGATTCATGTTTTCAAATACTCCGGGCCGCCCCTGAACCGGACCTTGGCGTCCACCGGGCAATTGCTGTTGCTCTACACACTCTTGTTTTCGATTGGATGGATCCTATGAACGCGGAGTTGTTTCAATACACACTCCCGTTGCGGCAGCCGTTGACCCTGCGGGATCAAACCATCACCTCCCGCACGGGGTTTTTGCTCAAGCTGACCGGCGAGGATGGTTCCGTGGGCTGGGGAGACGCCGCGCCGCTGCCAGGATTCAGCCGGGAGACCTTGGAAGAATGCATCGATGCATTCGTCGTTTTTGCGGAACACATTCGCGGCCTTGAACATTTGGAAGTATTTGAAGACCGTGCCCACCTATACTCGGAAAAGAGAGATGAGCCCTCCTCTGTTTCCTTTGCCATTGAGACGGCGCTTTGGGCAATGCTTGGCCACGAAGACGTATTCAATGCGTTTGCTTCTGAAATTCCGTTATCCGCATTGTTGTCCGGGGATCGTGATTCCATTCTAGAGAAAGCCGGGGCGCTGGAGAAGCACGGGATAGCGTGTGTCAAGTTGAAAGTGGGGAGGGGGCAGGTTTCCGAGGATGCCGCGCTGGTCCGGGAAGTGTCCTCAATTCTGGGAGAGGACTGTTCATTGCGGCTGGATGCGAACCGGGCGTGGGACCTCGAGGATGCCCGAGTTTTTGTAAAGGCGCTGGAAGGAATCCCGCTGGAGTACATCGAGGAACCGTTGCGCAAACCGGAGGAATTGGAGATATTCCTGCAAAAAACCGGTATGCCCTATGCCTTGGACGAAACACTTCACGAAATGCCTCCGCCCGCCAATGCCAAGGAGGTGATGGACACAGTGTTGGGAGAACGCCGTTCCTTGTGGTTTAATGCGCGCGCATGGGTGTGGAAACCGACCCTGATGCATGTGCCGATGTTGGGGCCCGCCCTGCAAGGGCTCACCCAGGCCGAATCCGGGCCCCGACTGGTCCTTAGCGCGGCCTTCGAATCCGGGGTGGGCATTGCGGCCTTGGCGCAGTATGCCGCCGCCTACATGGAACCTTCTCTTGCCGCCGGATTGGATACCTACGCTTGGCTCGCCGAAGATGTTCTCGTTTACCCTTTGCCGCTAACCAAAGGCCGTGTTCGCCTGCGGGAAATTGCGGCATGCGCCGAAAACGTCGAGGAAGCCCGCCTTGAATCGATACCGCTGCTGAGGTAAAAAGACGTCCCTTCAATTCGAGATTTCAAAACGATAGGCGGGATATTACGCAAGAAGATCCAAGGAATGACGTTCACCGGCTTGCCACGTCCGGGCGTGCATGAGGCGCGTATCCCCCATGCGGGTGGGCAGATAACAGGTGTACGGTTCTCCGTTCACCTCCAATGTTTCCGTGCCAATGATCCCCTGCTGCAACAATTCCGCGAGCATCGATAAAAATTCCTGGCATTCCCCAGGGGTAAGTTTGTTCATCGCCCCCATCAAATCCCGGGGGCTTTTATGACTGAGGTCCAGGGCAAGGTCCACGGCATCAAAAACGGAACCACTGTCCGGCCCTGTTCCCCTCAGCGCTTCCAGGGAGTTCTGTTCCCTCGGCCTTTCGGGGAGCGGCCGTGCCGCAGGTAACACCATTGAATTTTGAAGCCCAATAACCATTGCCATGTTGACTCCGTCGCTGATTAGGTATATCGGCGGAAGAAAGCAAAGGCTTTATTTCTTGCTAAATGCCCCCCGGCCAATCCTCCTTCGGCGGATTGACCGTCCCGCACAGTTCCGTACGGATGCATACCCGATACGCCTTCTTCACGGTCAAGGCCCTCCCATGGCGTGGCCGTGCGTTCATCGGGGAATCACCACCTGGTCCAGTGGAGAAGATGCAATATGCAGCCTGTTAATTTTCGCTTTATTTGTATATTAAACAGGGAGCGTCGAAGGTTTTCCTTGACTTCACCTATCATGTTGTTGTACAAGGCTTAAGATAAGGAGATATGTGCTTGTTCATCTGGCCGGGGTGAAGCTTGGCCGGTTGTGATGTGTCATGTATTGACACGGTGGGAAGCCGTGTGCCGATAGAACCAACTGGGTGGGGCGTAACTGCCGCACAGAAGTGAGGAGGATGTATGCGCGCGAATAAGGTTGCAGCGTTGATAGCTCTCAGCCTTTGTGTAGCCGTGACGGCCGTTGGCCAGCCGCTCGCCGCGAATTCAAACGATCTTGCAGAGGTGTTCCGGTCGCTACACGCGGCTGGGGCCACCGAGCCGCCTGTGGCGTTTACGAGCGAGGAGGGCTACCTGCGTTTTCTGGGCGCGCCGCAAGGAGGCTTTTTTGCCAATCCTGGTGCCGCCAAGGCCTCGGGCGCCGAAGCCTCCGCCAAGGTGTTCATCGAGACACATAAGGGCGCATTTGGTATTGTGAGCGGTAAAGTAACCTTGCCCACTAAAAATGTTCAGTCGCATGGCGGCGCTTCCTTCGTGCGCTTTAAGCAAAGCTACAACGGCGTTCCCATTTTTGCGGGTTCCATGGTGGTGCAAGTGAATGCGGACGGCGGCATTCAGAATGTGGCCAGCGAAATTCTGCGCGACACCCGCCCCCTCGACTATAACGGCCTGTCGTTAACGCCCGCGCTTACGGAATCCGCCGCGCAGTCCGCCGCAAAAACCAAATTGGCGAAGGAATTGGGTACGGTTTCCGCCGGTGCATTGTCCGTCTCCGAAGGCCCGGAACTCATGATATACAGCCCGGCCTTGATTGGATTGGAAGGCCAGCCCCACCTCGTTTGGCGGATGGTTGTGACGAATGACAGCGCCGATCCGGTGCGGGAAAATGTCCTTATTGACGCGCATTCCGGCGAGTTGGTGTTGCACTATTCCCTCTTGGAAGAGGCGAAATCCCGAAAAGTCTATGACTTGAAAAACAGCACGGTATTCCCGGAGAATCCTGTCCGCGAAGAGGGCGATTCGGTGGTGGGTATTGCCGATGTGGACAACGTGTATGATTATTTGGGGGACACGTATGATTTCTATTTCACCCACCACGGCCGTGACAGCTACGACGATAAAGGGAGCGATCTTATCGCTTACGTGCGGTATCCGATGCGAAATGCGTATTGGAACGGAGAATATATGGTGTATGGCGCCGGGTACACGGTGGATGACGTTACGGCCCACGAACTTACGCATGGCGTGACCGAATACACCTCCAACCTCATTTATCTGGGAGAATCGGGCGCCATCAATGAAAGCTTCTCCGATTCCTGGGGGGAGTTTGTGGATTTGACCAATGGCAAAGGCAACGATTCGGCCGCCGTGCGGTGGATTATGGGAGAAGACCTCCCCGAATTTGCCAGCCTTGATCCAACACGATACGTTGTGGGTGGACGCAGCATGAAGGATCCGACGATCTTTGGCGATCCCGACCGGTATAACAGCCCGTATTTCATAAATCCCGATTGGTGGTGGAAGGACAATGGCGGCGTCCATACGAACAGCGGCGTGGGCAATAAACTGACCTATTTATTGACGGACGGAGACACCTTCAATGGGCAGACCGTTCAGGGAATGGGGATTGACCAAACCGCCAATTTGCTGTACGCCTGTCAGCTCTTGTTGCCGGAATACGCCACGTATTACATGTATTACTACGTATTGGGCGCGGCCAGCGCCACGCTGGGGTTCAGTTTTGATCAACGCCTCAACATCGTGCGCGCCACCCGCGCGGTGGAAATTGAACCCCCCGATATCGCGGACACCGGTCTTCGCGGTTTCCGCGCCACCCCCGCCTTGACCATGACGAATGATCCGGTCATTGCATTGAATTGGACCAATCCCGCCTCCGGCGTCTATTCGGAAGTGGTCTTGGTCCGCACGGTGGGCGCCTATGCCACGTCCCTTTCCGGCGGCACTCAACTTTACGCGGGACGCGAGGAGCGGTTCCTGGATGAAGACGTAACGGTGGGCACCACCTATTATTACACCCTGTTCGCCGACCTAAATTCCGGGTTCCCGCAAATGGCCTATGCCCGCGCCACTGCGGGCGCCCAGCCCGCCAAAGTGCTCACAGAGTCCTTTAACGCCGCGTATGCCCCCACGGCCTTGGATTTGGCCTATACGCAGATCACATTCACCCCTGTTGGCCCCCCTCCCTTCGGCCGCGCGCCTTCCGGCGGAAGTGATTACTCCGATTATGAAGCCACCATCACGCCCGGCGTCGTGGACTTCCCGGTGCCGATGGCCGATGGCTTGGGCGGCCCCATCATGCTGCCATTCACGGACGATGGCACATTCGAGTATTCGTCCGATGACGGCGCTAAATTCCCCTTCTTTGGCAAGCGCTACTCCAGTCTGATTCTTGCCGCCAACGGCTATATCGCCTTCCAGGAGATGGATTCCGCCAGCGATGACAATTTCCCCAGTCTCGCCGCGCATTTTGCCCTTCCGCGCATATCGTTCCTGTTCGCGGACTTGGCGCCGGTGATCAGTGGAATTGCCTGGGCGCGGGAATTGCCCGACCGCATGGTGGTCACCTTCGAGGAAATCCCTGAGTATATCTATGCGGGCGATTTCAGTTCGCCCCTGCCCAACAGCGTTCAGGTCGAACTCTTTCACAGCGGCCATATCCGCTTCACCTACAAAGAACTGAACGCGAAGCGGGCCGTCGTGGGACTCTCGGATGGACAGGGCGTTCCCATCAATCCAAAGGACCTGTTCGAGGATCTCCGCAACGTCAACTTCTACAATAACCTGTCCGCGTTGCCGCAAGCGCCCGCGCGGTTGAGCATTGATCCTGTTGCGGTGCAGCGCGTGGAGGCGGGCGAGTTGGTCTCCTTTACGGCCACCACCACCAAGCCCGCCGGGGCTGCGGGCACGCCCATTTTGTTTGCCTCATGGGACGGGGCCGGAAACCCGCCTTTTGCCGACGCCAACAACGGCACGGGGATGTTCTACTGGCAAACCACGCCGCTGGATGCCGGGGCGTACACCCTGCGCATCCGGTCCATGCTGGGAGCGGACGAGGCGTATCAAGACGTCCAGATTATTGTAGGTGAAGCCTATTTGGCGCCGGAAGCGCGCAATCTCAGGCTCAGCACCGGCGCCCCCAACGAAAACCCCGCGTTAAGCCGCACGGTGGACGCCAACCGTCCCTTGATGGCCTCCTATGAGTACTACCATCCCCAAGCCGATGAGGATCCGGAACTGTATGGGGAAGGTTCCTCCATTATTTATTGGTACAAGAACGGGCAAATTGTGACCGCGTATACGGGCAGTTTGACCGTTCCGGCCTCCGCCACGCGCGGCAATGACCGTTGGTGGTTCCGGGTACTGCCCGTCACGGCGGATTACTGGGCCGGCGATGAGGCGGTTTCGCCGATTGTCACCATCATCAACCTTCCGGAAGTGCTTTCCGTGACGCCGAATTTCGGGCCGGAACTTGGCGGCAATAGTGTGCGCGTGGTTGGCGCGTCGCTTACCGGCGCCTACAACGTCAAATTTGGCGGCGTGCCTGCCGGAAGCATAATGGCCATAGATAAAAACACCCTCGAGGTCAAAGTCCCCCTGCACATGGCGGCCACGGTGGATGTTACCGTAACCACCGCCGCCGGTACGGGACGTTTGGCGGAAGCCTTCACCTATCAGGCGGAAGAACCCATCCCCCCGGTAAAAACCACCACCTTTATGGGATGCGGCCCCGTTCAGACTGAACCAGCGGGTATTTTGGGCGATCTGCTCCTGATGGGGGCGCTCGCCGGACTGCTGGCCGTAACGCTTCGCGGGAAATCCCGCCGCGCCGAGTAGCCAAGCAGGGTAACGCGTTGCTATAATGCCCAACGCCGCTGTTGCGTGATGCACGGCGGCGTTGGTGTATCCGGTCGGTAATGCTTGGGAAATATCATGTCGGCAAAACACAAACTGAGGATGGAACCGTGCTTCCACTGTTGATAGCGTTGGTGATAGCGGCGGACCCCTCCGGGGCTATAGCCTTCGTCTCAGGGGCAGGTCCGGAAGAGCACTGCGTGTGCGTGCTGGATGCCGCTTCCGGGACTGTCACGCGAATCGGACCGGGAACGTGCGATGGCGCCCCGCATTGGTCTCCCGAAGGTCAATGGCTGGCCTTTGAAAGCAAAAACGGCGAAGGCCTCGGTATCCGGGTCGCCAAGGCGGACGGCTCGGAAAGCCGCGCCTTGACCCATCAGCATGAATGGAACCGCTATCCCCGCTGGTCGGCGGACAGCCAACGGCTGGTCTATTCCGCCGCCTCCGGAACGGTGCTGGAACACTTTGCCGTGGTCTATGATCTGACCACAAATACGGAAACCGTTTGGAATGGGGGAAAGCCCGGTGTGCTCCGTCCCGTGTGGTTGCCCAATTTGGGCCTGATGAAAGCCCTGAACCCCGATGAGGGATTTTCCTGGGAGGGCGTGGATACCCAAAAATTCATCCTCGAAGCATGGCAATATGGAGGCATTATTGCCATGGGGCTTGCCGGGGAACCGGGAAAATACAGTACAGAGCCCTTGCTCCTTACCCCCTCGCAAGCCGCCCCTCTGTTGCAATTGCTTACCAAGGACAGCCTGCGTTACGCCGATTGGGCGATGGAATCCTCCCCCAAGGGAGATCGTATCGCCTTTGAGTCCAATGATGGAGGCGACCGGGAACTGTATGTCATCAGTAAACGCGGGATTGCCGACGTGACCAATCACCGCGCCGCCGACTGGAACCCCGTCTGGTCCCCCGACGGCAAATGGATCGCCTTTGAATCTTTCCGGGGAGGACGCCGGGGCGTATACCGCGTCTTTCCCGATAATGCCCGCATTTTCCCCGTTGCCTGTGGCGAGGTATTCGATTGTTGGAGCCCTGCCTGGTCGCCGGATGGCAAATCCATTGTTTGTGTCTCCGATCAAGGCGGCACGCCGGACTTATACCTGTATGACGTGGAATCCGGGGAACATCACGTGCTTTCCGCTCAACCGGGCCCAAAATTCGCGCCCGCATGGCGGCCAAAGGTGAAATCATGAACCACGAAGCGCGTAATACACCACGAAAACTTGTCACGGGGTGGATGACCTTGGGCGTTCTGATTCTTGCCGCGGTGGCCAATGCCCGGAGTAACGATGGAACACTCGCCCTCATTCAAACCCCCAATAACGGTATTCCGGCCATTGTTGCCCCTGGGAAAACCTTTGAGGCAATCGTAAAAGAACAGGCGGACCTGCGCATCGTTAATGGAACCCAGGAGTATGCCTTAACCCCCTCATTCACCGAATTGCCGGGCGGCCGTGTGCAGGCCGTGTGCACGGTGCCGCCGGAAACCCCTGACGGACCCTATTCCCTTATCGCTGCCGGCGGCAGCGGTGTCATCGACCAAAACAACCGCGCCGTCTTTGTTCGCGCCGCCTATCCCGAAGTCTACCCCATCGCTCACGTCAGCGATACCCATATCGGCCGCAGTGACGCTGCAGCCAATGCGTTGCGTGAAATTTTTCAGGCCGTGAACCAGTCCGACGCCCTGTTTGTGGCAATTACAGGCGACCTTACCGACAATGGCGCCCCGGAGCAATTCAATGCCTTTCTGCCACTGCTCGACACCTGTGCGCTTCCCACCTTTGTTTGCCCGGGAAATCATGACCGGGCGGAGGAGCATTATGAAACCTTCTTTGGCCCCTTGACCTACCAATTCCAATTCGGTCAGGACGGCTATCTCGCCTTTGACACGAAGGATTTCTGCATTGCGGATGAAATGGGGCCGCAGGACAGCGCCCTCGAACGTTACCGCCGCCTCCTGAAACCCTGCCGTTGGACCGTTGGCCTGACCCACCGGTATGATCCGATGATGGGCGTCCGCAGCCAATTAGTCCTTTTTGTGGACAACCCCCTCGATGTTCTTCTTTTCGGGCACTGGCACCGGGAGAATAAAGAAGACGAGAAGATTGTTCCTTGGGGTAATACACGGTTCTATGTCGTGCCTTCCGCCATGGAGGGCGCGTACCGCATTCTCGATGTCACCGTCAAAGGCCTGTTGCCCCGGCCCGTCCAAACTGCGGGAGCCCCGGCGAAGTAAGGGGCGTGCCTTGAATGCCTGTGGGTGTATGATGACCGTTCATTCAGCAAGCCAGGAGGCGTAAGCAGTGCTGGGTACCGAAGAGAGTAGTCCTCTCCGCGCGGATAAGGCGCAAGGGGGCGACGCAAAAACGCTGGAAGCCGCCGTGCAGGTGCTGTCCGGTAAACGCAGGAAAGGGTTGAGCGCCCTGCTGCCCTTTCTGGGCCCCGCCTTCGTGGCAAGCGTGGCCTATATCGATCCCGGCAATTTCGCCACCAATATCGCGGGCGGCGCGCGGTTCGGCTACACCCTTGTCTGGGTGATTGTGTGCAGTAATCTCATGGCGATGCTGCTCCAATCCTTGTCCGCCAAACTGGGCATCGTCACGGGCCGCAATCTTGCCGAGATGTGCCGCGAACGTTTGCCAAAGCCCCTGGTTTGGTTCCTGTGGGTACTGATGGAACTCGTGGCGATGGCCACGGACCTCGCGGAGTTTCTCGGCGCCGCGCTGGGATTCAATCTGTTGTTCGGGGTTCCCCTGTGGCTCGCCGGACTCCTCACCGCGCTCACCACCTTCGCCATGCTGGCCCTCGAACACCGCGGATTCCGAAAACTGGAGGCCCTGATTACCGCGCTGGTGGGCGTGGTGGCCGCGTGTTATGTCGTCGAAATTTTCCTGTCAACCATTCATTGGAAAAGCGTGGCGGTCAGTCTCGCGCGGCCGCATTTCGCCCCGGGCGATGCATTAACCGAAAGCCTGGTGCTGGCGGCGGGCATCCTGGGCGCCACTGTCATGCCGCATGTTATCTTCCTGCACTCCGCCCTGACCCAGGGCCGCATCCGCGTATCGAACCCCGCGCAACAACGGAAACTGTTTCACTATGAGATCATGGACGTGGTGATCGCCATGGGGCTCGCGGGATTCGTGAACGCCGCCATGCTGATTATGGCCGCGGCCACCTTCCACGAACCGGGGCTTGTCCAGGAAGGCAAAATCGAAGAGGCGTACTTAACCTTGCAGCATACCTTGGGGCCGCTGGCCAAGTACGCCTTTGGCATATCACTGCTTGCGGCCGGGTTGTCCTCCTCGGCCGTCGGCACCATGTCCGGCCAAGTCATCATGCAGGGCTTCTTGAATTATCACATCCCCGTGTGGCTGCGCCGGTTTATTACAATGGCCCCGGCGCTCATCATCATACTCCTGGGCTTCGATCCCACGCATACCCTGGTGCTCAGCCAGGTGATCCTGAGTTTCGGTTTGCCCTTCGCCGTGGTTCCCCTCGTGGTGTTCACGGCGCGCGGAGCCATCATGGGACCGATGGCGAACCGGAAAATCACTACTGGACTTGCGGCCTGCGTGGCAACGCTTATCATCGCGCTCAATATGTTTTTGCTCTATCAGCTTTTGTTGGGAAAATAGACATGGCGTGCAATGCAATCACGGAAAGCGGCAGAATATGTTTCAGCACTTGTTAATTCCATTGGATGGTTCCCCCATGGCGGAAGCCGTCGCGCCCTCCGCCGGGCGCCTGGCGGAAACAACCGGCGCGCGCGTCACCCTGCTCCATGTCATCGAGGCCCATGCCTCCGGTGAGATACATGGCGGCCACCACTTGACCAAACGGGAAGAAGCGGAAGGCTATCTGCGGGATATGGCCTCGAAATACTTCCACGGGGCCGCGAACGTCTCCTGGCACGTGCACGCGCGCGAAGTCCGCGACGTGGCCCACAGCGTCTCGGACCATGCCGATGAGTTTGACCCCGGCCTGATCGTGATGTGCGCCCACGGGCATGAAGGATGGTGGCAATGGTACAAGGGCACGCTGGCGCACCAAGTCGTGAAACAAAGCACCGCCCCGGTCCTTCTATTCCGGTGGATGGACACCCTGTCGCCGGAATACCCCTTCAAACGCGTGTTTATTCCGCTTGACGGCGATCCCACCCACGAAGCGGGCATCGAGGCCGGCATCGAACTGGCCCGGCTCAGTTCGGCCCCCGCCGATCTCCTGCAAGTGGTCCCCACTTGGTCCACCCTCTCCCGCACGCACGGCGGCCTCACGCGAAGCCACATGCCCGGCGCGACCCAGGCGGTCCTTGAACTCGCCGAAGAACAGGCCCGCGAATACCTCGCGGCGAAATTACAGCGCCTGCTGGACCTCGGTATCTGCGCCAAAGCCTCCGTGGCGCGCGGCGAACCCCTCGAAGAAATCTCCCGCTACGTCCAGCAAACCCATCCCGATCTCATTGTTCTCGGCACCCACGGGAAAATCGGCACCCACGCCTTCTGGGAAGGCAGCCTCACCCAGCGCCTCCTCGAAACCTGCCACAGCACCTTCCTGCTCGCCCCGGCGGTATAACGCTTGAGACATTCTTGCAGGATATATCATCACATGATATAATATGCACCGAGGAAAAGGCATGATAGTGGGTTTTGGTGATAAATGGACCGAGCGCCTCTATGATGGAGAACGAATCAAAGGTTTTCCGCCAGAGTTGCTTGCGGTTGCCTGGAGGAAACTGGACATATTAAACAATGCAAAGACATTGGATGACCTGCGCATGCCTCCGGGAAACCGGCTGGAAGCCTTAAAAGGGGAATTGCGAGGTTTGTATAGTATCCGTGTAAATGATCAATGGCGGATTATTTTTCTTTGGAAAGAAGGTAACGTGGACGCAGTGCGCATGGTGGACTACCACTGAGAAAGGACCAAGGCATGTTGCCCAAGAAGCGTATCACGGTGCATCCGGGCGAAGTGCTACAAGAAGAATTTCTAGTGCCGTTAGGTATTACCCAAAGTGCTTTGGCACGGCATATTGGAGTGATGCCGTATGTCGTCTGCGAGCTTACAAATGGCAGGCGCGGCATTTCCGCGCGCATGGCGGTTCTATTGTCACGGGCGCTTGGAACAACACCGGAATTCTGGACCGGTTTGCAGGCGGATCATGACATGACAAAGCTGATGAACACACGCGAAGGAAAACGCGCACAAGGCATCCGGCCCATATCGTCACTAACAAAAAGAAATATCGCCTGACACTAACCATTGTGCCATGATGCATTGATCGTCATGGGGCAGGCTATTTTACATCGAGCCGGTAGAGGCAGATGCTCAGGGGCGGCAATTCGAGCGCCGCGCCGAGATTCTCCACCGGATCCTCCTGAATCGCCACTTGGGGTTCCTTGCCGGGTTCGTTAAAAGAGTTCGGTTCCTTGCCGGTAATCATCCAGCGCCTGCCCGAACCGGTGAACGCGGCGCCCATCACCCGGAACGGAACCGATTGCGCTTCGGTGGAGGCATTCACCACCCCCACGGTGATCGCGGACCGGTCTTCGGTCCAGGCGGCCATTGCGTCAATCGGGCCTTCGGGACAGTTCACCGCGATGGGCATTACGCCAAATTCGTTTCGGTAAAGCGTTAACACCAGGCCGGTGGTGTCGAAGGCGGCGGCGGTTTTGCTGGTTTTGATGGCCCCGATCACGTTCACCGTCTGCGCGTAATTCGCCATGAACACCGTATCGCTGTTGCGGTAATATTCATGCAGGCCCATGGCGATGCCCAGCGCGTCCTTGAGGAAATAACGCGTGCCGATTTCCCCATAAAGATCCGGGCCATACCAATAATTCCACTCGTCCATGCAAATGGGGATGTGTTTTCCCGCCAGGGCTGGAATCTTGGCGTGATACTCGCGGTGCGCCTTGACCTTCGCGCGGATATTGTCCGGTATCTGCCGCACGTGCGCCAGGAGATTCGGCTTTTCCCCGCAATAGAAGTGTTCGCTCAACAGGTCCATGTTGCCCGCGCATTGGGACAGCATCATTTCGCTCCAAGGCCCTGTGGCGCCCACGCCGATAAGTTTGATGGCCGGGTCTTTCGCGCGCATGGCCTCGGCGAAGGTGTTGTGCTTTTTCACATACTCTTCCAGAGGCATATGGCCCAATTGCCAGTCCCCGTACATCTCATTGCCAATGCCCCACCATATCACGCCATAGGGATCAGGATTCCCGTAGGCCGCGCGGATCAGCCCCATGGGCGTTTCCAGTCCGCCGTTGGCATAGTCGAGTTCTTCCAGCGCCAGCGAGACATCCCCCAGGCCGCTGTTCACCACGATATACGGTTCCGCCTTCACTTCCCGGCAGAACGTCATGAACTCATCCAATCCGAAATCGTTGTGTTCCACCCCTTTCCAGGCGGGATTTTTCCGCGGCGGGCGCTTGTCCGGATTGCCCAAGCCATCCTTCCAGTTGTAGCCGCTCACAAAGTTGCCGCCCGGCCAGCGATACACGGGCGCGTTCAATTTCTTCAGGAGGGCAAGCGTATCCGGGCGCATGCCATGCACATTGTCCGCGGGCATCAGTGACACCGCCCCCACCAGCACGGAGCCTTTCCCGCGGGCCGCAATCTCCAGCCGCCCCGTCTCCGTGTTGGCCCCCGCCGTGAAGCGCAAAGGATAGGTGCTGTATTTCTCATTGAGTGTCGCGACGCGCAGGCTCTGCCGGTTCATTTCGCCTTCCCCCCAGACCAGCGCCACCTCCACCGGACCCGCCCCCTTGGTCCCGGCCAAAACGACCCGGCCGGTGTAGGCTTTTCCTTCCACCAGCCCCAAACCGCCTTGGGCGATGCCGGCCGGCGCGATAAGCCGCGGCGCATGCTCGCCCACAAACGGATTTTCCTTCGTCATCTCCACGGGGCCCACCGCCTGCCAAGGCGATTCCGCCGCGCTTACGGGGTAGAAGAATTTCCGGTCTTCCAGCACTTCCGCCCAAATGCCGCCGTAAATGCAACGCCCGAGATGCTCAATGAACTGGCTGTACACATACTTCGAGATGGGCGTGCCGGTTTGTGCGGCATCCAAGGTTACAAGACTCGGCGCCGGAGGAGGCGTTTTCGCGGCTTTCTCCTTGCTCGAGGTGCCGCACCCAACACACAGCAACAGTGTCAGCGGAAAAACCATGAGGGCGTATCGCAACATGTTCCGTACCTCCAAAAGTTGATTCGTGGGGGGTATTATACCTATTGTGTTCCGTGTAAGAGAAGTTGAAACAACCCAGAAGGAGATTCCCATGGGAAAAGGTGATCGCAAAACGCAAAAAGGCAAAATCTTCCGCGGCAGCCACGGCAACACCCGCAAAAAAAACAAAAAGAAGAGCCTTCCCCCAAAGCCTTCCCCCGCCCAGTAAGCAAACCGTGCGCAATGGCGGTGGTTGGCCGCAGCTTCTGTGTGAAACACCTCGTTTCACCGGTGTTTTAGGCGCGGGGCGTTTTGAATCACGAAAGCATCATGCGTGAATGGGATAAAAAAGAGAAACGCCGTCGCCACGAGAGAGAGAGGGGGAGGCGGGAAGGCGACGGCGTGATTGCCACACGCAGGGGTGAACTGCGGCGGTTAGAGAGCAGGCTTAGTCGAGGTTGAACAGGTTCCGGAAGAAATCAATGAAAATGTTCCATTCCTCGGTAAAAAAGGCCACGATGTCGTTCCAGAAATCTCCGCATTTCATGTTCACGTTCCTTTCGTTTTTTCTTCATCCCTTACGATGTGTTTTCCGTCATCTTCGCGGCCACATCGTTTCTACTTAAATGTACCGGCCACCCATGGATTTGTTACATGGCCGGCACGATTCTTTTTTTCGCGGCGTGGAAGTGATATAAATGATTGATATTCAAGGTGTTGCACATTAACGGACATGGGGCGAAAGCCCTGCGTTTTTACGGCGGATTGCCGTAGAACGCATGGAAAAATTGGAGGATGCGGTATGAGATATGCTCATGGGCTAATGATACTGGGATGGGCCATCGTAATGTTGGGCGCACTGGCGGAACCTGTAAATCTGCCGGTGGTTTTTCCTTCGCCGCAGGCGATGCAATGGGCGGGCGCGGGGCCGGAGTGGATTTCATCGGACATGTTAAAAACGGTGTTTATGGCGGGGGGATTGTCCGAGAGTACTCAGGAAGGACTGGCAGGGCTCCATGCGCGGCTGTTGGAATTGGGAAAACCCGCGATCCAGAAAACAGAGGACGCTTCAACAGGTGGTCTGAAATTGTTTCTGGAACCCGCATTGGATATTGACCGGGCCTTTGGGGAACTGCCGGCCCCCCGCGAACAAGGATACCGGCTGGCGGTAACGCCCAATAGCGTGATTCTCCTGGGCAAAGACCAGCCGGGACTTTGTTATGGGCTGGTGACGTTACGGCAGCTAATTCAACAAGACGGACGCATCCCGCGCGTAACTATTTCCGATTGGCCTGATTTTCCACTGCGCGGAACCTATATCGGCGACCCGGATCCACTTCCCCGCATCGCTGAATTTGCCTCTAAAAAACTGAATCTGGTCTTGTTCGAGAACGGCGATTTTTTCCGGCTGGATAACCCCGGCTTGCTTGCCAAATGGAAAAATATCTTTGCCCTCTGCCGTAAACATTGCGTCGAACCTGTTCCCGAATTACAAAGCCTCGGTTGGGGGCACCTTGTGCAAGCGATAGACCCCCGAACAGCGGAAGGTGTGACCGCATCAAAATTGCCGCTTACCGCGCGCCATGGCGAACTGTGTGCGGAAGATCATCCCATACCGCCTCCCGCTCCCATCGTCAATGCCGGATTTGAGGAATCCGCGGAAGGTTCTATTCCCGGCTGGGCATTGGAATCCGCCGGCGACGGTATTCGTGTGGACAACGAGGTCAAGCATGAGGGCCGGAACAGCCTGCGCATCCATCTGGACAACAAGGGCACAATGCGCGCCTGGCAGGATGTTGATTATCAACCCGGTGAACGGTGCGAACTCTCCTGTTTCATTAAAACACAGGACGTGAACGGCGCAGGCGCGTATATTGAGGTATATGGTTTGGAGGCGTCCGGCGACTTGGGGAAATTGCTCAAATCGGCGCCCTGGAAACTCGGGACTGGAGACTGGCAGCAGACGCCGGCGGAGTTTGAGACAAAGCAATACAGCCGGTTACGCGTTTACCTTCGCATTCAAGACGCCATCGGCACGGCGTGGTTTGATGACGTCATGGTGAAAGGCCTGCCCGTGTTCAAGCCGCTTGACCATGCGATCCTTACCGAGGCAGCCCCTATGCTCATTACGGACGCATCGGAGAAAGTACCCTTCCAGGAAGGGAAGGATTACCAAATTTCGGACCAGAACTTTATGAAATCGGGCAAGCCATTGCACATTACCCTCCTGCCTGGGGGAAAAATCAAGGAAGGGGATAGGGTCTTGGCAACGTTCACCTACGCCCCGCCGGATAGTATTACCTGTTGCCCCTCCGAACCGATCTATCAGGCGCTCTTGAAAACATCCCTCCAAACCGTGATCCGTGAATTAAAACCGAACTATCTTCATATCGGGCACGATGAACCCCGGGTGCTCAACCGCGACCTGCGCTGTACAAACCGCCATCTTTCCAACGCCGAATTATTTGTGGACGACATCAAGCGCATGCGCGACTATGCGCTCGAGGCCGATCCAAACATTCGATTGATGATGTGGGACGACGTCATCAGCCCGCATCACAACGCGCCCGCCCTGGGCATGGAAAAAGCCGCAGAAATGCTCCCGAGGGATATTATCCAGTGCCTGTGGTGGTATGACTATCCGGACCCGAAACAGATCGTCGAAAACAAGGCCAGATTCTTCCTTGATCTGGGTTTTGAGGTTACAGGATCGCCCTGGTTCAATCCGGATAATGCCAAACACTGGGCCCGCGTGCTCGGCGAACACCGGGAAAAGACCCCGCAGGCTCTGGGTATCCTCTATACCAGTTGGGGCGAGGTTCCGGACCCGTGGAAAGCCCTCGACACCGCGGCGGAATGCGCCTGGAATAAGACGGCGTCGAAATAGATGATTAAACAACAGGCCGATCCGTGAATATCCGTGTTGGTCTGTGTCTGGCTTACTTTTTATCCATATACTCGTAGGCGCCCATCTCGTAACCGTAAATTGCCGGGCGCAGGTTGCCAAGGATATCCTCGCTCGGCGCGCCTTCGGACGTACCCGTGTTGATGCAGGGGGATTCGCCCTGAAGTGAGTAATCGTCATTGTCCGGATTCACGAACTTTGGATTATTCGGAATATTGCCGTCTCCAGTATAACCGCCGTCGATGCACGAATAGGTTACTGTCGGGGCGGGCGCGCTGTTATTGGAGATTTCTTTATAGTAGGTGGCGGAATCCCCCCAGAAGATACAGTTGGTAAAGACCCCTATGGAATCATTGTTTACCCCCACCGCACCGCCTTCCATGGCCGAATTGTTCGAGAACGTGCAGTTGAAAACCGTGGGCGACGCTGCGGTAGTCTCCAATCCACCGCCTCCATAGACAGCCGAGTTCCTGAAAAACAGGCAGTTGGTTATGGCCGGAGTACAGAACAGGGCGGATAGTCCGCCACCGCTTTGTCCGCTCGTATTAAGAGAGAAAATACAGCGGGTTATGCCGACCGACCCCTGATTCACCCACACCCCGCCGCCGAAACTGTTTGCGTGGTTATCGGTAATCGTGGTACGGGTCATTGTGAACGTGGTTATATATTGCGTAAATATCCCGGCGCCTGAGCTGTTCGTAGACAAATTACCGGTAAAGGTGCAATCGCTGATGGCCAGAGAGTCGCTGGAATTGGCAAACAATCCGCCGCCGCTATACTGTGAGGCTGTGTTGCCGGAAAATGTGCACTGAGCGACAGTCATCGATCCACCGCCGGTACTCAGTCCGCCTCCACCTCGCGCCGTATTGTTGGAGAACGTGCATCCGGTGATGGTGAACATTCCACTGCTGCAACTGGCTCCTCCCCCATGTTCTGTGGCCGTATTGCCGGAGAAGGTGCAGTTGCTCAGGGTAACCGAAGTATCAGACACACTGAGGCCCCCTCCGATGCTGGTGGCGGCATTGCCGGAGAACGTGCAATTGCTTATCGCAGGCCCGGTGGAACCCTTGTTAAGCTCGGCGCGATTGAGACCAACGCCCTTATCCGGCGAATTGGCGGCAATGTACAGGCCGGCGCCATATTCGGCAGCGCCGTTTTGCAGGGTAAAACCGTCAAATACAATGCCATGCCCCATGGAAACGCACCGGCGCAAGGATTCTCCGTCAATGATACTATGGTTGACGGTCCAGTCACGGTCATCCCGCGCGGTTTCCGTGCCCGCAAAGCCGCCATACAGATTCACGTTCTCTTTTGTGACAACCACCCTAGTGCCGGTTCCCGTGTAGGTTCCCCCGGCAACCCAGACCTCGCCCTCATCAAGATTGTCGATGGCCGCTTGAATGGACGTAAACGCAGTATCCCACGAACGCCCGTCTTCCGTGCCGGACGTGTTGGCCAGGCTCACCCGGCGGATACCGGACTGGATCGTTGGATCATAGCCTAGCGGTGGCTCAGCTCCGTCGGTAATTCCGTCGCCATCGGTATCATCCATAGAGGGATTTGTGTTGTACAAACTCTCTAGCAAGTCGGAAAGATTGTCGCCGTCGTTGTCGGAATCCTCATCCGCCGTGGTCAAATCGCCAACAATGTCTTGCTCCCATTTGTCGCTGATGCCATCACCATCCGAATCGTCGAGTTCATACGCCCCCATGTCAACCCCAGAACCCTGTGGGCGGCTCACACCGCGGATATCCGCCGCGGGCGCGCCCGCCGAAGTTCCTGCATCAATACAGGGAGACGTTGGCAGGATATGCCCCAGGGAACCCAGCGTGCCGATCAGTTGCGGATCATCCGTTAGGATGCCGGTGCCCGGATATCCCCCTTGAACACAACTATGCGTTATGTCGAGCGTCCCGCCGCTGTGATAAATTTCATTGCTGCCCTGCGCGTTAAAATCGCCCCAGAAAATGCAGTTGGCAATGGTTGCAACGGCGGAATTGCCGCCGGAGGACAGCCCCCCGCCGTACATGGGCGTGTAGTTTCCGTTGAAGGTGCAATTCGCCAACGTCAGAGTAGACTCGAAGTTGAATATGCCACCGCCATTTCGGATAAAGACACAATTGGTCACGGTGAGCGAAGACATATAGGCGGACACTCCACCGTAGATATTCTTGGCAAATGTACTGTCCGTTATCTCCAGGGAAGACTCCACAATGGACACTCCGGCACTTCCGTTTTTAGTGAATGTGCAATGGGTTATGGTTGGCGCAGAGCCTGACACACAATATAGCGCCTCGTATTCCGTCCTGGTAAAAAGGCAATACGTCAAAATCGGAGAGGCTGCCGTATTTAAGATTGCGTATCCTTTGTTTCCATCGAAAATACACTGCATTATCACCGGTGAAGAGGAATCATTATGTATAGCGCTCCCGCCATCGTCGCCTTCCTCCCCGCTGTCATAGAAATTTCCGAAAAATGCGCAGTGCGCCACGGTCGGGGATACGGAGGCGTTGTACATGCCGCCGCCACCGACGCCGACATTGTGTCCATTCTGCACCGTAAATCCATCCAGCAGCGCATCGTCCGCACCGATTACACACCGGCGTGTGGACTCACCATCAATTACGGTGACTCTGGTAAACCATTTTTGCTCGGATAACTCCGATTCCGTGCCTGTAAAACCACCGTAAATAGCCACATTGGATGCCATGGTCACCACAGGATCTGTTGCAGAGGTATACGTGCCCTCCGCCACCCAGACTTGGCCGCCGCTCGCGGGCTTTGCCATTGATGCCGCATCCACCGCCTCCTGTATGGTTCCAAAGGCCGTATCCCAGGAAGTTCCATCGCCTGTTCCGCCAACTTTCACATACCAGATGTTGCTTTCCCCCTCCCCTTCAGTAGCCCCTTCGCCTTCGACAGCGCCTTCACTTCCGCCTTCGGCGGAACCTTCGGACGAGCCTTCGGCTTGACCTTCGGCAGAACACACCTCCGCGGCTGCAAGTTCTGCTGCAATCCACGTGGGATCCGCGGATTCCGGATCGCCGGTCGTCCCGCGCACACCCGTATTGGCCGTGGGTGAATGATCGAATAACATTTGGCCAGTTCCTTCACTCAATGGCCAGTAGCCGACCAATCCCGGCTCCATACCCGTGAGGCGGCAATTCATCGAGCTTGAAATATCAGAGGCGCTCCGGGCCACATTCCACACCCGCACTTCCTCCATCACGCCTGAAAACAAATACGGATACTCCGGATTGCTATGGAATCCCAGATCCAATTCGCTTGAATTGCCCACGGCGACCCCTTCCGCAGGCGTGGTTGTTTTAAGTTCTCCATTCACGTACAACTTTATCGCATGACCATCATAGGTCCCGGCCACGTGATACCATACATCGGGAAGAAGCGTCATATAGGCGATGGCGCCGTGGCCTGACCAGTAGGGTCCAAGCCCAAAACTAAACTCCTGTCCTTCCGCCCCCCATTGCGCACACAAAATGTAGGCCCCATCCATTTGGTCGTGCCCCTTGGATACTAAAAACTTGGCATCACCCGGATACGCCGGCGGCGCAGCCATTCGAACCCACACCTCCACCGTAAGAGAGGAAGGATTGAGTGCAGCATTGTCCGGTATGACCGCCCTATCATCCGTCCCGTCAAACGAAAGCGCTGTGACGCCCTCGCCTTCGATCTCGCCCTCGGCCTGACCTTCAACTACTCCTTCGCCCTCGGTTGCACCTTCGCCTTCAACTGTCCCCTCGGATGTCCCTTCACCCTCTATAGCGCCTTCTCCTTCCATGGTGCCTTCACCCTCTATAGCGCCTTCTCCTTCCACGGTGCCTTCACCCTCGACAGCCCCCTCGCCTTCCACGGCACCTTCTCCCTCGACAGCCCCCTCGCCTTCCACGGCGCCTTCACCCTCGACAGCCCCCTCGCCTTCCACGGCACCTTCACCCTCGACAGCCCCCTCGCCTTCCACAGCACCTTCTCCCTCGACAGCGCCTTCCCCTTCCCCGCCACACTCAAACAAACTGCCGGGGCCCGGCGCGAAGTCATCTTCGCTCCCGCATTGCGTATGATAACCATTCGAATTGAAGAACTGAATAACTCGCAACAATTCTGAGAGATTGATCAGCCAATCCTGCGGCGCATAATCACTGTCATGCGCTGTACAACCCGTATTCCCCGGCCCGGGGGCATAATTGTCCTCGGTGCCGGCCTCACAATGAAGCCCGTTGGAATTGAAAAACTGAATGACCCGCAGCAACTCACTCAGCGAGATGAGTTGATCCGGCGCCGAATCCGCGGAGTGATGCCGTGCCCCCGCCGGAAGTGCGGCCAACAAAAACAGTGCGGCAATCGTAATGCAACGCGTAAACATAATGTTTGCTCCCACCTTGGTTGAGTTTTCATGACTCAGTTCAACTGCCCTTCTACGTGAATCAGTGTAGCTCCTTATGGCGTATCCAAGCAACTTACGGCATGAGGCATTTGCGAAATCGCCCTTCGATGCGCCGGTTTGTCAATAAAATGAGTGGTAATTCGTTCAATGTACAACGTTTTCGCAAGAAAAAGGGCGATTTCGCAATTGCCTGGGCATGCCGTGAAGCGCGCGCCTATTGCCTGGCCGCGCGGTATGAAAACTCCCTACAAATAGTGCTACCCTAATGTTCAATAAACGCATGGTATGGCGCATGAATTGCCCCCCATCATGCATAGAGGCAGGTGTTTGAATATGGCAGAAAAAAACAAACAAACGAGTCCGGCATCCATTCTTCAATCCACGGTGAATACTGTCCTGGATACCGTCCAGGTAACGGATATTCACACCCACTTGTTCTCCCCGGCCTTTGGCGAATTGCTGTTGTGGGGGATTGACGAGGTGTTGACCTATCATTATCTGGTGGCGGAGTATTTCCGGGCCTCGGAGATGCCGTATGAACACTTTTGGGCGCTGAACAAACAACAACAGGCGGATGAAATCTGGCAGACGCTCTTTGTGCGGCGGACGCCGCTGAGCGAGGCCTGCCGGGGCGTGCTGACGGTGTTGCATAAACTGGGCCTGGATTCGCGGACGGACGATCTGCGCGGATATCGTGAATGGTACGCGCGGCAAAGCGCGGAATCGTTTATTGACCTTGTGTTCAAGACGGCTGGATTGAAAAGCGTGGTCATGACCAATGACCCGTTCGACCCGCTGGAACGCCCGGTATGGGAACGGCAGACGGCCATCGATCCGCGTTTTCATGCCGCGTTGCGCATCGACCCCCTGTTGAATGACTGGCCGAATGCCTGCGCGAAATTGCACGAATGGGGGTATTCCGTGGATGCCGCACTCTCGGAAACCGCCCGGAAAGAGGTCCGCCGTTTCCTCTCCGATTGGATCACGCGCATGAAGGCGTTGTATATGGCCGTGTCGTTGCCGCCGGAGTTTGCGTTCCCCGAAGATTCCGCGCGGGCGAAACTCATCGAGACCTGCGTGCTTCCCGTGGCCCGCGAATTCAACATTCCGTTCGCCCTGATGATTGGGGTGAAGCGCCAGGTGAATCCCGCTTTGAAACTGGCCGGGGATGGCGTGGATAAAGCGGATGTGGGGGCCTTGGAGCGGTTGTGCGCGCAGTTTCCCCGGAACAAGTTCATGGCCACCTTCCTCGCGCGGGAAAACCAGCATACCTTGAGCGTGACCGCGCGAAAATTCCGCAACCTGCTCGTGTTCGGCTGCTGGTGGTTCCTGAACAATCCCAGTTTCATCCGCGAGATGACCCGCATGCGCATGGAACTGCTTGGGCCATCCTTCATCCCGCAACACTCCGATGCGCGTGTGCTGGACCAGGTGATTTACAAGTGGACCCATTCCCGCGCGATTATCAAGGAAGTGCTCCGCGAGAAATACACCGATCTTGCCGCCTCCGGCTGGCAGGTCACGGAAGAGGAGATTCGGCGGGACGCCGAAATGCTCTTGGGCGGCAATTTCTGGAGCTTTTTGAACGATACATTGTAACGCATGGGCGGTTTTGCGCCTTATCCCCGCACCTGGGGATAACTACCGGGCGCAACGCCGGCAGGCCGCACTACCGCCACTCCGTTGTGGTGTAGGCGCCTATTTGGGCAAAGACAGGAGTCCGGCATAGCCCAAGGGGGCGTAGGCGGTGGTTTGCCCAAACCGTATTTTTTGCGGGGTGCTCATGACGGGCTGCAAATCCGTGAGGGACGGTGTGCCGGAGAAGTCGTAGCGGGCCACGGCGCCGCCGCCCACGGTAAGGAACACGCTGTTGGCGGTGGCATCCACCAGATACACCCAGTCGGAAGAGACGTTCACGGATTTGCCAAAGGCCACTTCTCCTGATGCGGAGACATTGACGGCGGACAGTTTATATCCGTTGTCATAGCCGGTGTAATAAATGTGCGCGCCGCGTCCGGTGAGTGTTCCGGCATCCGAGAGCAGGTCAAGTTCGTCAATGGGCGTGACCTGTTCGCCGCCGGTCCATTGAACGGAATGGATCGAACGGGTGAACGACCAATCCCACCCGCCGGTGAATTGGGAATCTTCAAGGACGAGCACCCCGCTGGCCGCGTCATATTGGACAAAGCTTCCGGGGACGTTGGCCAGGGGTCCCATAGTGGGGACGGAAGGAGTAAAGGCGCTGATGAAATAGGCCACGTATTGGCGGCCGCGCAGGTCGGACCCTGCGGATTTCTTGGTGGAGAGATACAACATATCGCCGGATTGATGGATGGAATCCACCCAGTCGTATCCCAATCCAACCGTATGCTTGAGCGTGGCGGTGTTCAAATCCACCAGGGCGACCCCTTGCGAGGGGTTGGAGGTTCCGAAGGTGATGTCATAGGCGTCGGCGGAACAGCGCAGGGTTAAGGTGTCGCCGGTGACAAACGTGGTGTCGCCAACGGGCCACCAATACCAGGGCATGTAATAACGAGCCTTTTCCTGGGATTTTTCACGTGCGGCGACAGCGTCCACCACGCCGCCCATGGGCAGCACGTCATAGTACCAGTAGCCGCCCCAATAGGGCTGGACGTCTATTTTGAAATCGGCGGAGACGGTGGGCGTTTCGGGGGTGGAGCAATCCACAAGGACCACCTGATAGAAACCTTTATAGGAGGTATATCCGGTGCCCACCAGCACGACGGATTGCCCATGCGGATGAACGGCGGTGAGCGAACGGATGGAGGTCTCGATTTCACCCAACGCCTCGCCCGTCAGGGTTTCGGTGCGCACGATGGTTTTTTCCGTGTCGAATTGGGAAATTATGGCCGCGCCCAGTTCCGGGGAAAGTTCCAGGTAGTCCGCCACATATTCCGCCAGGGTCAGGCGGTGGGTGGCCTCGGGGGCATCGGGATTTGATGCGTCAATGGTGACGAGTTGCTCGGTGGTGACGGCATAATAGGCGTCTTGGTACTCGAACGAACGCAGGGTCTGGCCTTGAAGGTCCACATAACCGCGGGCGTTCAGGCCGTCCCGCGAGTAAGACACGAGTTGCAGGCGTTCAAACCCGCCGCTGTCGGTCCAGCCGCTGAAGGGCACCAGAAGCATGTCGTCCAAGACGGTAAAGGCCTTGACGTCACTGTAGGCGCTGGACCAGCTCCAGTTTTCGCCGAAGGTTACACGGTCGATGAGCCCGAGATGCGCTGGATCTTCCACATCAAACAGGCTGACGCATACCCGGCGGCCGTTGGTGTCGTCCACGCCCAGCGCGATCAGGCGGTCGCCGCGCGGTTCGATATGGGTGGACCACCCCGGCACTTCGAGTGCGCCCAACAAGGCGGGCGCGGCGGGATTGGACAAGTCGAGGACAAAGAGCGGGTCCACAACGAGATAACTGACCACGTAGGCGCGGGGGCCGTCAAAGCGGGTGGCAAAGGCCGTTTCGCCCGCGGCGCCCTCGATGGGAACACTGGCCAGAATGGCGGGCGCATCGGGATTGGCCAGGTCCACTGTGGTGATGTACACCTCGCGGTGTTGCCAGGAGGTGTTGGACACGACGCGCAGCACGCCATTGTAAGCGTCCATCTTATAGCGGTCGGCGATATAGCCGGGGACGTCCACGGCGCCACGGGTTGCAATGGCCCCGGCGGGGTCGGCGATATCCACATAGGTGATGTGCGTGACGTCATTGATCCAATTGGACGAGGCGACGAAAATGGCGGTGTTGGTGGCTTGAATCAGGTTGCCATAGCCGCTGAGGCTGAGCGTGTCCACGATGGCAAGGTTGGCGGGGTCGGCAACGTTCAGGCTGGTCACCCAGGAATCGGAGCTTTCCTGTTTCTCGACGGCGGTGACCGTGTCCTCGGTCCAGTACCATTGGTACCGCGCGCTGACCGCATAGAGCACATCGCCGACGAGGCGGCTGTCAATGAAATCGCCTTCGAGATCGAAGGTTCCCACAATCTGGGATTGCGCGGGAACACTGATGTCCGCGGCATAGACGCGGGAACTGATGGTGGCCTTGATTTCCGTGCCGGTTTGTTCGTATTGCGCGGCATACCCCACCAGGACATAAGCGCGGTTGCCGACAATGTAGAGATCGCGCGGGAAACCGTACGTTGGGACCTGCGCCAACAGTTGCTGAGAGGCCAAATCCACAATGGTCAGGCCGCGGTACTGGTTGAGAATGTAGAGGTACTGTCCATCGCGGCGGATGACATCCGGCTCGACCACCTGCCGCTGGGTTTCGCTGGTGCCGGTCGTATCGTTGGTGGTGGGGCTGTAGGTGCCCTCCGCCATATCGAACAGTCCGTTACGGTGTGATGAACTTAGGTTGGCACTGGTGAAGGTGTAGGAGCGGGGATTCCAGGGGCACCCCACGCATACCGCCACAAGAAGTACCGCTGTTGAGAGAAGGAGCAGAGACCGCCGCATGTTATGACTCCTCGTTGCGGGAGCATTTCTCCCGGTAAACGCACACCCATTCCATTTTTCCTAAAGGGGCGAAAAGCCCCTTCCGCATGTATCCATTATACACCTCAGCGGGATGGTTTGTTTCACGGACTTGAGAAATAAGCAGGAAGAGGAGCCCGAGGGCAAAGGGCTGAAAAAATTTTTACCACGAAAAGCGCGAAAATAACGAATTTTGATTCAAACTAATACGAAAGCAGCAAAGAAGAGACTGGGGTACCTTCGGAAAATGCTTGCATGGGTTTCGCAGTTGTGGCACACTGGGGGAGAGGTGAATATAGGAGTTTTTCTATGATTACGGTGCGTTGGGCGTTTTTATTGGGACATCGTGGTGACCGCAGGGGTTTCGTTTTCACGAGGGGTGTGCTGTTTTGTGCGGTAATTTTGGTGGGGTTTGTCTGGGGGGCGGATGCGGAGCCGATACCGATTGATTCTATTGAGACGTTGCAGAAAATTGGAAATGATGCGGCGTATCCTTTGGACGGCGACTATGTCCTCTCGCAAGACATTGATGCCTCGGATACGGTGAATTGGAATGACGGGGCAGGGTTTGATCCGATTGGCAGCAAAGAATCTCCCTTCATAGGTTCGTTTAACGGGCAAGGGCATACTATTTCCGATCTTATTATTTACCGGCCGGGTGAAGATATTATTGGATTATTCGGGTATGTAAATTCGCCGGGCCTAATACAAAACCTAAAAACACGGGGTGGTTCCATCGCAGGACGATATGGTGTTGGCGGGTTGGCCGGGAAGAGTAGTGGCTCTTTTGTGCAATGTAGCGCAACGGGTGCAGTTTCTGGTGATGATTCTATCGGAGGCCTGATCGGTGCTAACTACGAAGGCACGGTGACGCAGTGCTTTGCGACCGGTGCGGTGTTGGGATACAATTCTTCCGGAGGTCTGATCGGAGTCATCCTGAAAGGCACAGTGACACAGTGCTTTGCGACGGGCATGGTATTGGGCGGGTATGAGGTTGGGGGGCTAGTCGGCGAAATCTGGATCGGGACGATAACGCAGTGTTATGCGACAGGTTCTGTATCAGGACGAAATAAGGTTGGGGGTCTGATTGGAAGAAGCTTTGGGGGTACTTTGACCGAATGCTATGCGACCGGTGGGGTATCGGGAGATAACACCATCGGCGGCCTCATAGGCGATAATGCATACGCTTCAGTAACCGCCTCCTTTTGGAATACCGAAGCTACAGGACAGACAGTATCCGGAGGGGTACAGGCATAACCACGGAACAATTAATCCAATCTTCCACCTTCCTCGGCGCAGGATGGGATTATGATCAGGTATGGATCCAGACAGACGGTCAGACCATGCCGTACTTTTCATTCTCCCCAGTATCGGGAACAATGCACACGCTGAATGTTACGGTTGAAGGAAACGGAACGGTGTCTCCGGAAGAGGGAACCTATCCGGCATGGTCACTGGTGACGCTGACGGCAGAAACGGAGCCTGGCTTTTCATTCGCAGGTTGGGTTGCGGATGGGTTGAATGTGCTCCCCCGCGTGGTTATAAGCAGGCTCCCTGTGGTCATGTTTGGGGACATTATGTTGAAGGCGCTTTTCCTGCCCGACGCACCAATCCTAATCCAAACCGTCGAAGATCTGCAGAAAATAGGGCAGGAACTTTTCTATCCTTTATCCTGGGATTATTTACTCGATAATGACATCGACGCATCCACAACAGCGGCATGGAATAATGGCATGGGGTTTAATCCGATAGGCAACGCCATCTTTCCTTTTACCGGTTCATTTGATGGGCAAGGGCACACTATTACCGGGCTCTTCATTCGCCGGACCAGCGAATCGAATATCGGCTTATTCGGATATGTTCACTATGTAAGCAGGATCAGCAATCTCAATTTATATGGCGGCAGCATTTCAGGGTTTTGGACGGTAGGCGGTCTAGTTGGCTATAATCGGGGCGCCCTAACCCGGAATTTTGCATCGAGCTCCATATTTGGAAATAATGCGGGCGGGTTGGTTGGTCAGAACAGCACAGGCACGATAATGGAATGTTATGCGGCGGGTGCGGTATCGGGGGCCCGGGACAATATTGGGGGGTTGGTTGGCACTAACTTCGGCACGGTAATGCAATGTCATGCGATGGGGATGGTCTCCGGGTATGAGGATGTCGGGGGGCTAATCGGTGAAAATTATAGTGGCACGGTCACTCGCTGCTATGCCATGGGCAAGGTTTCGGGCACTATGTATGCCGGGGGACTTATTGGTGAGAATTTTGATGTGCCAATAACGAGCTGCTATGCAACAGGCGCCGTCGAGGGAATTTCCGGGATTGGCGGATTAATTGGCATTAATTCCGGTCCGGTAACACAATGTTATGCGGTGAATGCGGTGTCGGGGAGTGGCGTCGCCGGCGGACTCATAGGGCACAACTTCAACACGGTTACACAATGTTTTGCAACGGGTTCTGTCCTTGGCGAGGATGATGTGGGGGGATTGATCGGCTACACGACCGGTAGAGTGATACAGTGTTATTCGGCGGGGAAGGTTTCCGGGAATGCCTCCACCGGAGGTCTTGTTGGCGCGAATGAAAATGACCTGGTGACCGACGATTATTGGGATATCGATACCTCCGGCCAAACCGTATCGGCGGGGGGCGCTGGGAAGACCACGGCGGAAATGATACAGCAGGCCACATTTACAGATTGGGATTTTTCGACCGTGTGGGCTATCCTTGAAAACACGACGTATCCTTATTTGCGCAATTTACCAATGATTGATAGAGCCGGTATTCATGCCGCGGACCGGAACATGGATAGACTAATCGATTTCTCAGAATTACTCCGGGTAATCCAGTTATTCAATTCAGGGGGGTATCATTGTGATGTAACGGGAGAAGATGGGTATGCGCCGGGGGTTGGGGATACCAGTTGTGGGGCGCATGACAGTGATTATGCTCCGCAGGATTGGCAGATCGGGTTGTCGGAGTTGTTGCGGTTGATTCAGTTTTATAATTCGGGGGGATATCATGGGTGTGCGGGAAGCGAGGATGGGTATTGCCCGAATTAGGCTGTAGACTTTAGACTGTAGGCGGTAGGCAAAACATGAAATGCGGAACGGAGTATCTACCCTCGCAGGGTTATGGCGTGGCATGCGGAAAACACAGAAAAATAGAACCACCGATGACCACCGATAAACACCGATGGGAGGAGCGGGAGAGTAATGCATAAATTAGTGTTATGGACAAGGGAACAGTGTTTGGGAAAAGGCATGGACAACAGGGAGGCAGTGCAGATCCGCTGAGGACACGGAACAAACGTTGAGGAAGAATTGGAGGGGAGGATAATGGGAAGCATGGGACCATTGGGCCCGTTGGGACCATTAGGACAAAGAAGCTAATGGACGGCAAAGACAACAAGGGGATAAGCGGCAATACAACGCAGAGATGCGGAAGGGCGAAAGTACTTGGAGAATTTGCGTTTGGGGGCGGGAAGTGATCAGAATGATTGGGTGCTTTCGGGAAAAAACCAGAGGAGTGGTGTTCCGTTGGATACGTCAACGATGAAGGATTTTATGGGGCGGGCGTGGGCGGCGGGGACGGCGATCCCGGGGTTTAATATTCCGTATCTGCCGATGATGGAGCCGGTGGTGCAGGCGTTGCGGGATACGCGGTGTTTCGGGTTGATCATGGTGGCGCGGCTGGAATGGATGAAGTTTCAGGCGAAGGGCATCCGGGAGATTTTTGAGGAGTATCAGCGGGTGAAGGATGAGCGGTTCACCCGGCTGCATCTGGATCATGTGCCGGTGATCGATGAGGACGGCCTGCGGGTGGATTATCTGGGGGACCTGGGGCTGGCGGCGGAGTTGGGCTATCACTCGATCATGGTGGATGCTTCCCGGTTGCCGTTTGCGGAGAATGTCGCGGCGACGAAACAGGTGGTGGATATGGCGCACGCGCGGGGGATTCCGGTGGAGGCGGAGCTGGGAGCGGTGCTGGGGCATGAGGCGGGGCCGTTGCCGCCGTATGAGGAGTTGTTCGCGTCGGGCAAGGGCTTCACGGACCCGGAAGAGGCGTTGCGGTTTGTGCGGGAGACCTGGGTGGACTGGCTGTCGGTGGCGGTGGGCAGCGTGCATGGGGCGATCAGCGGTGCGGCGAGGAAGGAGAAGAAGGTGGAGGCGAAGATCAGCATCGAACGGCTGGATGCGATACGGCAGTTGGTGCAAGTGCCGCTGGTGTTGCATGGGGGTTCGGGCATCCGTAAGGAGCATGTGCTGGAGTCAATCCGGCATGGCATCGCGAAAATTAATGTGGGCATGGCGATCCGGCAGCCGTATGAGCGGCTGATGGAGGAGTCGGTGGCGAAGGCGCAGGAGGCGGCGTATGCGGCGGTGGTGCGGACGATTCGGGAGGAGTTGGAGTTGGAGAATTCGGCGGAGAAGATTAGGGGCTGGTGAAGAAAGAATTGAACCACAAAGAGATCAAAGAACTCAGAGAAGAACTGAAACCACCAGTGAATAGGGATGAACACGGATAAGAAATTTGAGAGGGATTGGGTTTGCAGCAGCGCTTTGGGACATGTGCGTTCCCAAGTATTCCTGGGAATGAGAAAGAACTTTCTTTGGTATGTGGCGGCCAATGACCGCAACAGCCGAAGGATAAGGAAACAGTGAATTGAACAAATGCAGGGGCATTTTTGTGTTGATTGCCGGGCTTGCCGTGGGGGCGGGCGCGGGTGAGCCGTTGCTGATTCCCGCATCACTTCCGGCATCGGAATATCAGGCCAGCCTTCAGATATGGTCTTGGAATATTGCCGCCGCCAGCCTGGAAAAGCTCATTCCCCCCTTCCAGCAGCAATATCCAAAGGTGAATGTACGCATCGACATGAATGCCACTAACCTGCAATCAAGGTTTTTACTGTCCCTGGCGGCGCGGGTGGGCGCCCCGGATTTATCGCAGTTGCAGGTGCGGGAAGCGCCGCGCTATGCCATCACCGGCAAGCTGACGGATATCACGGAATGCGCCCAAAAATACGAAAAGGCGTTTGCGCCGTCGTTTTGGGATAGTTGCGTGCATGAAGGGCGGATTTATGCGCTGCCGTGGGATATGGGGCCGTGCGCGGTGTTCTACAAACGGGGAATTTTTCAAAAATACGGACTGGACCCGGAAAAGATCGAAACGTGGGACGATTATATCGCCATGGGGAAAGAGTTGGTGGCGAAGTCGAACGGGCAGACGAAAATGTTGTGCATCCCCACCGGCAACATGGCGGATCTTTTTGAGATTTTCTTGCAGCAGAGCGGGGGACAACTCTTTGACGCGGAGGGCCGCATCGCCATTTATTCCCCGGAAACGTTGGAAACGCTGAACCTGCTGAAGAAGTTGCTGGAGGCTGATATTAGCGGAAATATCGTTTCATTCAGCTTTGAGTATTTCGCCTCGTTCAAAACCGACACCATCGCCACGTATCCAATGGCGTCGTGGTTTGGCGGGTTGATTCGGGATTACGCGCCGGACACCGCCGGAAACTGGGGGGTGTTTCGGCTGCCCGCCTATCATCCCGGCGGCCTGCGCACGAGCAATCTCGGCGGCTCCGTGCTGGTGATGCCGGACCAGTGCACACAAAAAGAAGCGGCTTGGGCGTATATGGAGTATGCGTTGTGCACGCCCGAGGCGCAATTGGCGCAATACCGTGATTTCGACTTGTTTCCCGCATTGCTCTCGACACATCGGGATTCGTTCTTCGATGAACCGGTGCCTTTTTTCGGGAATCAGCAGGTGCGGCGGTTGTTCTCGCTGGACATCGAGAAAATCGCCGTCATGCACCGCACCACGGATTGGATGGAGGCAATGCGGTACGTGCAGCAGGCATTGAGCAAATGGGCAACGGGAATACAGGAAACCCCGGAACAATTAATGCGGAGTATGGAGGACAAATTGAGCCGGCGGCTGAACCGCCCGGTGGCCCCGCGTTCGCCGCATCTTGCGCAGGGAGTTTCCCCATGAACGATTCCCTGCTCAAACGGATGTGGCACTACCGGCATTTCTATTTGTTCATCTCGCCGTTCTTTTTATTGTTCGCGGTGTTCGGCCTGTATCCCCTGCTGTTTTCTTTGTATCTGAGTTTCGTGCAATGGGACGGGTTGACGCCCATGCAGTGGGTCGGGCTGAGCAATTTCCGCAATATGTTTTATGACGAGATTCTGTTGACCGCCTTGTGGAACACGCTCCTCATTGGAATCATGTACATCCCCCCCATGTTCGCCGGCGCGTTTTTGTTCGCGGTGCTGTTGAACAGTTCCTGGCTGAAGCTGCGGGGGATGTTCCGCGCGGCTTTTTTCCTGCCGGTGGTAACCCCGATGGTGGTCGTGGCGATTGTGTTCACGCTGCTGTACGGGCAGGAAGCGGGGTTCTTGAACTGGCTGGCAAGCAAGTTGGGCGCCGGGCCGTTTCCCTGGCTGGTGAGCGAGAACTGGGCAAAACCGTCCATCGCGGTGCTGCTGGTGTGGCGCTGGACCGGCTATAACATGGTGCTGATGCTCGCGGGCTTGCAGGGCATCTCGCCCGAGTATTACGAAGCCGCCCGCATTGACGGCGCGAATACTCTGCAGCGCCTCTGGTACATCACCCTGCCGCTGATGCGCCCCGTCTTCATTTTTTGCTCGATTATGTCGCTGATTGGCACCGTGTACATGTTCGACGAGGTGTTCGTAATGACCCAGGGCGGGCCGGGGTCCTCCTCCACCAATTTCGGGTTGTACCTCTTTAACACCTCCTTCACCGACTTCAAATTCGGCTATGCCTCCTGCATGGCCTACACCGTGGCGTTTTTCGTGTTCCTCGCTTCGCTGTTAATCCTCCGGTTCTCTTCGAAGCCCAGATAACAAGGACGGAATGCGGGAGCGCGCCGGTCAGAGACAACAGGACAGACAAGGGAAGAACCTGGGGAGGTTGACCACGAAACACAGAATCAATCTGACCACATGGGTGCGCCAACGTTCCTCTTCGGTTCCTAAGAGGTCCTCTGAACCTTATGCGTGATTAAACTCCTTCGGCGCCTATTGCCCCAACCCCAACCTCCAGACCCTCAAACCTCAAACCCTAAACACCAAACCCCACTCATAAATGTGCTTCTCCGCTCACAATAGTGTAAAATGGACGCCCGACGAAGCATCCCACACACACTCGTGCGGGAGGGTAGGGTTTGTTGCGAATTACAATTATGGTTTTTACGCATCCCATTAAGGAAAAGGAACGAATCATATGGCGAAGGGTGTCAGCACGGATTCATTGGCGTTAACGGTGAAGCAGGAATACAAGGGCAAGAAATTCCGGGTCGCGTTTATCGGGTGCGGTGGTATCTGCCAAACCCACATGGGCGCATTCAAGGAGATGCCGGAAGTCGAGGTGGTGGCGGGCGTGGATATTCTTCCCGAACGCCTGGCGCTGTTTGAGGAGCGCTGGGGCGTTAAGAAACTTTACAAAGACTGGAAGAAAATGCTCAAGGAAGTGCAGCCCGACGGCGTCAGTGTATGCACCCCCAACGGCATTCATGCCGCGCCAACGATTGATGCGCTGAACGCGGGTTGCCACGTCCTCTGTGAAAAACCCATGGCGATGAATCCCGGCGAGTGTGAAAAGATGATCGCCGCCGCCAAAAAGAACAAGAAGAAACTCGTCATCGGCTTCCAATACCGCTATCACCCTCACACCCAGTTCCTGCGGCGCGCCCGTGACAACGGCGAGTTCGGCGACATTATGTTTGTGAAATGCCAGGCCCTGCGCCGCCGCGGCATCCCCAACTGGGGCGTGTTCGGCCAGAAAAAACTGCAGGGCGGCGGGCCGATGATTGACATCGGCGTACACTGCATCGAGATGGCCCACTATTTCATGGGCTCGCCCAAGCCCGTCGCCGCCTCCGGCAACATCTGGACCTACATGGGCAACAAACCTTCCACCGTCGTGTGCCCCTGGCCCAATTGGGATTACAAAACCTACACCGTCGAAGACCTCGCCATCGGTCAAATCCGGTTCGCCAACGGCGCGCTGCTGCAAATCGAAGCCAGCTTCGTGGCCCACATTGAAAAAGACATCTGGAATTTCAGTTTCATGGGCACCAAAGGCGGCGGACAATGGGACCCGCCCATGATCTTCACCGACCGCGACGACACCATGATCAACACCTCCCCCCACTTCCTTGCCACGGATTGTTCCTTCGTGTACCTGTTCGATCAAAAGCTGAGGAACTGGGTGGAAGGCTGCATGCACAATACCCCCCTCGAAGCCCCGGCCGAAGCCGGCCTTGCCGTCCAGAAAATGCTTGACGGCGTCTACCGTTCCGCCGCCGCCGGAAAAGAAGTCCCTATTAAATAACGCGCATTCATCGAAGCCGCGCGGGCGTCCACAAGTTCCCCTGGACGCCCGCGTTTTCGCTTCTTCCCAAGAAAGGAAGCGGACGCGTCCCCATAGTGGTGCTTGAATGTGGGATAGGGTTTATCGTATCGCGTCATTGTGGGTGGCCGGCGGCGAAGAACATCCACGGCCAATCGACGGTATTCGTTTGGTTGCATCTGTGCCGCACGTGCGGTTGGAGGCGTTACACCGTTATTTCGGCTGGGGGATGCCGGAAGAGTCTTTTTCGGACGGCAGATTTTCGTGGAGCAAACGAAACACGTTTCCTCCCATGATTTTGGCGATATCGGATTCGGCCATCCCGGCATTCATCAAGCCCTGGGTAATCAGGGCCACACCGCTGGTGTCGAACGGTGCAACCGTGGCCCCGTCGAAATCGGACCCAAGGGCCACATGGTCCGCGCCTGCGACGGATACGGCGTGCTGAATCGCGCGGAGGATGCTGTCCACATCCTCGCCACAGGTGGCCTTGTTCCAATAGCCGATGCCCGCCACGCCGCCGTTTTCCGCCAGCCGGCGCAATTGTCCGTCACTTAAATTACGGCTGTTGGGACAGGTGCCCTGCACCCCGCCATGGGACACCACCAGGGGCCGCGTGGCGATATCGAGCACGTCGTCGAATAGTTTTGGAGAGGCGTGTGCGAGGTCCACGGTGACATGAAGCTGTTCCATGAATTGAATCACCCGCCGCCCGAAATTGGTGAGACCGCCTTTTTCCAATCCTTGGGCCGAACCGCCCACCTCCGTATCAAAAAAATGGCTGGGGGACATCATGCGGTAACCGGCGTTAAAAAAGACCCGCGTATTCTCCAAATCGCCTTCCAAGGCATGCAAGCCCTCGATGCTCAACAGTCCGGCGGTTATTTTGGGGTTCGCCGCGCGGTTTTCCAAATAGCGCGCCAACTCCTCTTTGGTGCGTACAACGGTCAGCAGGCCATTGGACTGTTGCGCGGCCTTGTCCAGCACCCGCGCCTGGTACAGGGCGCGTTCACGCGGGCTGAACCACGTGGAGGCGGGCCACCCCTGAAAATACACCAGGGGAACGAGAATATCGCCCACGTTGCGGGTCGCGGTGAAATTGCTCAACACAGGCATGCGCGTGACCGCGGAAAACACTTGGAGCGCGACATTCCCTTCGATAAGGCGCGGCACATCCACCATCCCCTGAGTATCGCGTTTGAGAAGGTTGCGGCACCAAAGCAGGGCGTCGCAATGGAGGTCGGCCACCAGCAGCCGGGTATGCAGCGCCTGCGCCGTTTCATTGACCGCATAGGGACCGTGAGACACCGCCCGGTTGGCCAGACTCATCAACATTCTGGGCATGAACAGATAGCCCCAGCCCACGAATGCCAGCAGCAAGGCCGCCATCACCCACACCGCACGCCGTACCCAAATACGCCCGCGCATCTGTTTCATCCAGCGATTCTCCTCTCTCTCCCCGGTGTACCGCCCCTGTTCTTGCCGTTCTCAAGTCTCAGGTAGTCCACGCCCCTGGCCTTCAGCCCCGCCTTATCGTGATTCAAGATACGCTTTAATCAACGGCATATAGTGGTGCAGCACAAAACCCGCCGCGCCGCACGCCGCCCCATAAAAAACCAGGAAGACAAACCAGGCGATTCCGAAGCCGCGGCGGCGCAGAAAGGACCGTGTGCGCAGATACACCTGCCGGAAAAGGTTCGGGCTGATATTGGCAATGATGACGGTTATGTTGTCTTTGCCGCCATTTTCATTGGCCAGCCGGACCAGCCGCTGCGCGATTTCCGCCGCCGTGCCGTGCTTGCGGAATTCCGCTTTGATTTCATGATCACTGACCATGTTCACCAGGCCGTCCGTGCACAGGAGCAGCATGTCCCCGGGCACAATGTGCCAGCGGTAGGTATCCACGGAGATATCCGGATGCGTCCCCACACACCGGGTGACGATGTTTTTGCGCAGGTCGGTTTCCGCTTCGGCTTTCGACATCAACCCCATCTTCACCTGTTCATCCACCCAGGAATGGTCCTCGGTGCGGGCGATGATCTCGCCATCGCGGAGGTGATAGCAGCGCGAGTCGCCGATATTGCAGATATAGGCTTTCTTGGGCATTACAATGGCGGTCAACACGGTGGTGCCCATGGGCCGCCCGGCCTTCACAAGGTCCCGGTTGGTTTTGAAGATGCTGTCATTGGCGCGGTTGAAGGCGGCGCGCAACAGGGGAAGCGGGCCTTCGTCGCGTTCATCCACTTCTTCACTGGGGTCCGGGGCGGGGGGAAGTTCTTCCTTCAGGACATCTTTGACGATGGAGACGGCAATCCGGCTGGCGATTTCACCTCCGACATGGCCGCCCAACCCGTCCGCAACGCACAAAAGCGCTCCCTCCTTGAACATCCTCAAGCCGGGAACGTCATCTTCACGGTAGACGCCGTAGGAATCTTCATTCTTATTTTTCCGGCGTCCTATGTCTGTCTGTGCGGCTATGTCGAGCCTCATACGTCCAAACCCCAGCATCGCCTCTGCACTACCCTAACAGATACAAGCCCCTTCAGGCAAGATTCTATTTCCGCGTGCCTATTTTCAGCAGGTTTAACGTTGAAGGTCCGGGCAAGGGCACCGTGCGCGGCTTGTCCCGGTTCGAGGGCAGGGTTTCCCATTGAAGCAAATAGCGGGTGCCGGGTTCTGGGCTTGTGCCGCGATCACGGGCGCGCTGGACGCACATCCCCGGAAGAGTGCTGATTGTTTTGTCGAGAGACTCAGGAACATCCTGCTTCATATCCAGGGTGGCCGCGGGTTTCAGGGTAACCTCGTCCAATTCCCATATCGCGTCTCCGAACTTGGCATGGTGATAGGATTGTTTGAGGCGCCCGGGGGCGGATGGTTCCACGGGGGAAAAGCTGATCTCGAAGACAATCGAGCCGCCCCCGCTGAAGTCCCATCGGTAAGCCCAGTCACTGGTCTGATAAATTTGCCATGCGCCGTCTTCCAGCCGTGCTTGGTAGAGTTGGGTGTTCCCCTGGGCGTCAAATTTGTGATAACTGATAATGGGGCGGCGCTGGGAATCAAACCCCAGTTTGGTGTTGCCGTTAATAATGCCCCCGCCCGCGGGCACCGGATCCACAATATCGGCGGTCTCCAGCGTTATCGGCAGGGTCAATGCCTGGCCCTTGCTCGAACGCCAATGGACCATGTCATCGCTTTGCGCGTAACAAAGATCGTGATTCGATTCGCACCCAAAATGGTCCCGCCACACCCAGCAGAGATGAAACCGGCCGTCCGGACCCTTGATTGGCCCATTAAAGTAGGCGTTCATTTTTCCGCTGCCGGAGGTGAGCGGCTGGTCCAACAGGCGTTTCCACGTCTTGGTGGCCGGATCATATTGATTGTAGATTTGATCCCCATTGCCGCTGCGCCCATCACGATACGTGAATATCAACGCATCGTCCGGACCACCCAAAAAACTCGGATACGTGACGCGTTCCTCCCGGTTCCCCACCATGGGCGCGCGCTCGAAAGTGGCGGGATTGAGCGGTTCGCGGGTTCGGAAATAGACCAACGGAACCACGTGCATATTGCCGCTCAGGTGAAGATACCCCTCCTTGTCCACGGCCATGGTCACATAGTTGTGGCTATCCCAGGCCAGCTTTTCCGGCAGGGTAATCCGCTGCCATTCCTTTTCCGTTAAAACACGCCAAGCCACCACCATGTCCCGGGTGGCGTTGTAATACGCCGCGAATTGCCTGTCCTGATGCGTCAATAAAGCAAAACCCACCGGATGTCCCGCCCACACCGTATCCACCTCCAGCGTTTCCAACACTTCGGGCGATGCCCCTGTGATTGCCAGCAAAATAAGCATCCATGTCATTGTCATGCATTGACTCCTCAATACGGCAAACAACCTTCCAAGAGACTATAACTGCTTGGAAGGCTGATTTAAAAATGTATGAATAAATGAATAGTTCTGGTTTATCTGGCGATCCATACCGGGCGGTATTCATAGACTTCGGGGACGTAGCGCTGCCGGAGTTCATAATACCCGCCGCTGCGAATCCCCGTTTGGATGTCCACCACCTCCGGTATCCACACTTTCACTTCTTCGTAATGCGCGGGACTCACCAAGACGCGCTCGGTGGCATAGCCGCCCGCCGGGGTAGTGGCCACCGGTTGACTGTAGGCCACCGGCTGACCATAGGCCACCGGTTGGCCATACCGGGCATACTGCTGCTCCATCCCCACGATGGCCAGTGTGCTGACCACCTGCGCGACGGCATTCGCAATGCCCACGTCGCGATAGGCCTTGGCATAACCGTCATCACGATGGCTGTCATGATGGCCATACCCTCCGCCGCCCAGGGCGTCCTGCAGGAAATTGCCAAAGTCGCCGCCAGACCCGAAGGGGTTGTTGCCATGGGAGGAGTGGCCTCCAGACCGGTTCATGTTGCCCAACCCATTCAGGATGGTGCCCAGCGGATTCTGGCCGCTGTTCGACATGCCGCGCAACGCGCGGCCGGCATCGCCAACCCGATTCAGGCCGCTTCCCGCGTTCCGAAGGCCATTGAAGGTGTGACTGCTAGGGGCATTCCGCAGGGCTTTTCCCATCATTTTGCCGAAATTGTCCGCATAGGCGCGCTCCACACCGGCGGTCATCCCGAAAATCAGGGCTATCGCCCCACAAACAACGAACATTCTCTTACTCATGGGCACATTCTCCTATTCTGGCGGCGGCTTGTTTTCAAGAGCCTGCGCCGTGGTTTCTGCCTCTGTCTGAATCTCAACTTTTTGTAATTGGTGGAACCAATCATTTTCTTATCACTCATACAGACGAAGAATACCCCCATTACATTCATTATTTCCTGAAAATGGTCCAATCTATTTAAGCGCTGGACCCCAAACTGTTTAACCCCTTGATGCCACTGACTTTACCCTGGAACCACGTCATAGAAGCCTTATCCTCACGGGGTGGCACGGTCAAAAACATTCCTGATTGGATCTGTGCGAATTTGCCTCTTTCCAAATCCGCTTATCCACTTCCAACAGGGATCATAGGTCTCATAGGTCCCATTCTCTCTCCTGTTTCCTGTGCTTTCTCATTCCCATCCTTCCCAAGCTATAATGGCTTGTCTGAAGCCGCTTGTGAAACCGAAGGAGAAATGGCCCGATGAAACACAACGTGTCCCTGCTGATAATCCTCGCGTTTTTTGGAATCCAGACCGTTACCGCTTTTGCGGAACCCCGCGCCTATTGGCTTGATGAACTGGACCTTTCCCTAATCCATCAAGGCTGGGGGAAGGCCATGGCGACCAAGAGTGTGGAGAAAAAAGCGTTGTGTGTTGCGGGCAAGGAGTATGCGCGGGGGGTGGGATCGCATGCGCCCGGCACGATCTATATTGAGTTGGACGGTTCGCCCGGGCGGTTCCAGGCGGTGGCGGGCGTGGATGACGAAACGAAAAACCGAGGCAGCATCCGCGTCATGATTTACGGCGACACGAAGCGCCTGTTTCAGAGCGAGACGTTAAAGGGCGGTCAGGCCCCTGTGGAAATTGATGTGGATGTCACGGGAGTCCGGCGGCTGGTGTTGATGATGGGCAATGGCGGCGATGATAACAGCTTTGATCATGTGGATTGGTGTGATGCGAAGTTTGTACTGGAGGGGACCGCGCCAAAGGTTGTGGAAGCGCCGAAGGAAGAACAATTCATCCTGACGCCGAAACCACCCAAGGAACCCCGCATCAATGGACCGCGCATTTACGGTGTGCGGCCGGGTTCGCCGTTCTTGTACCGCATTCCCGCGACCGGAGAGCGCCCGATGAAATTTACGGTGAAAAATCTGCCGGAAGGGCTTGCACTCGATTCCGGTACCGGCATTATCACGGGTGTCATCAAAGACCAGTCGCAAACGATACATGAAACCGTCCTGCTGGCGGAAAATGCGGCGGGGAAAAATGAGCGGTCTTTCAACATCGTAGTGGGGGATACCCTGGCGCTGACGCCGCCGATGGGATGGAACCATTGGTATGCCCATTATGATCGGGTCACGGGCAAGATGATGCAGGAAGCGGCGGACATCATGATTGCCACCGGCATGGCGGATGTGGGATATCAATATGTGAACATTGATGACTGCTGGATGAACGCCAAGAAACAGCGCGATCCGCTGCGCGAAGGCCCGGCCCGCGATGCCAGCGGGCGCATCCTCTCGAACAAGCATTTTCCCGATATGAAGGCGCTGGCGGACTATATCCACGCCAAGGGGCTCAAGGCCGGTTTGTACACCTCGCCGGGGCCGGAAACCTGCGCGGGATTTACCGGAACCTATGAACACGAGGAACTCGACGCCCAAACTTTCGCGGAATGGGGCTACGATTTTCTCAAATACGACTGGTGCTCGTATGGGAAAATCGCCAGGGGCAAAAGCCTGGAGGAATATAAGAAGCCTTACATTAAAATGGGCGACATCCTGCGCGGGCTGAACCGGGACATCGTCTTCAATCTCTGCCAGTACGGCATGGGCGATGTCTGGGCGTGGGGTGCGGAAGTGGGGGGGCATTGCTGGCGCACGGCGGGCGATCTCGGCTTTGAATTGCAGCGCTACCATGACGTCGCCCTGAAAAACGCGGAACATTGGCCCTATGCGAAGCCCGGCGCGTGGAATGATCCCGATTATCTTCTGGTGGGCTATCCCGGCGCGGCGGAGACCATGGGCGAACCCAAGGCATGCCCGCTGACGCCCAATGAACAATACTCCTACATGTCCTTGTGGTGCCTGATGGCCGCGCCGTTGTTCTTCAGCGGCGACATGACCCGCCTCGACGAATTCACCCTCAACATCCTGTGCAACCCGGAAGTGATCGAAATCAATCAGGACCCGCTGGGCGTCCAGGCGCATCCGGTGGTCAGGAACGATCCTGGGATGTACGAGGTGTGGAAAAAACCGCTGGATGACGGCTCGGTGGCCATCGGGTTGTTCAATCGCGGCGAATGGGAACAACCCATCACCGTGAAATGGGATGAAATCGGCGTGCGGGGCAAACAACGGCTGCGCGACCTCTGGCGGCAACAGGCGTTGGGTGTGTTTGAAGACGAATTCAGCGCCCCCGTGGCGCGTCACGGCGTGCTGCTGCTCCGCTTCTGGCCGAAACCGTAAAAAAGTAATCCGCAGAGTTATGTAGTGAAATGAAACTCACCAGCGGCCTTCAGTCTTTTTTCCCGTCATCGCATCCCCCCTGTCATTGCGAGTTACCCACGTGCCGGAAGGCCGGGGTGAATTATGAAGAAACGGGCTCCTTGCGCCATTGTATGTAAGGAGCGCGAGCAGTCATGGCCGTTTCTAACTGGTGTTGTATACCCGTTTGCGAGTTTGGCCACCGGTGCCAGAGCCTGGATATTTGGTGGTGAGGCATTTCTGCCTCTACCCCGTTAAGGAGCGTTTCTTTCCCAGCTCCACCGGGCTCGTGCTCCATCAACCATCAACAGGCAAGGAGCCCAAACATGAACGAGACTGATCTTAGCACAGAAGGACCGCGCAAGACCTACTGTACGCGCAGACGGGGCAAAAAGCTGCCTGCGGGGTTGGAAGTTCTTCAGCCGGATGCTGCGGCCATCGATGTTGGTTCCCGGCGCCACTATGTGAGTGTCCCCGAGGATCGCGACGAGCACCCGGTTCGTAAAGAATCCCATCGCCGATGCATTGCGCATCGCCGCACAGGCATTACACCGAAGTCACAGTTACCTTGGCGCAGCATACCGCCGCTTTCGCACGCGTCTTGGTGCGCCAAAAGCCATTACTGCGATGGCCCATTGTCTCGCCATACTTGTATAACGGATGCTGCGTTATGGACAGGACTATGTGGACAAGGGCGAAAAAGAACATGAGGCCAAGCATCGCGAACAGACCTTGAGATATCTTGTAAGAAGAGCAAGGGAATTGGGTTACGAACTTGTTGATATGAATTCAGGGGAGTGTCAAACTTAAAAGTGTTTCTAAGGAGGAGACCCCGACGAAGAATACCTGGGGTGCCATGGGGTGCAAATCTATCCACTTTTCCACCGCTATCCACAAAAGAAAAAGTGCCAAAAAGAAAAGTACCACTACGACGGATTGCGCTGCGCAAATACCACCCTTTCAGTTTCAGAAAACACTCCCGTCCACTGCTCTGTATTAAACAGAGGGCATTCGTTGTTCTTTTACGATGTTTTCCCGTAAACGTTTTATCTCCATTTGAAACTCTGCCGCCGCACGGTGAAAATAGGCAAGTTCCTCATCACGTGAGAGTCCGCGTGTTTCCTGGTAGATGCGTTCTTGCGCTTTACGTTTCATCGCCATGCAGTCAAAGGTCTTCTTCATCACTTACCACCTCCCTAGGGCTGAGAATAGTCATTAGCGGATAGCCCATGGATAAGTTTACAGCATTGAATGCCCGGATTTTTTCCCACTTTACAATATGACGAAAATTCCATGAAACGATTACATCTGCACGTGCCACAGTGGCTGAGGCAACGTGTGCGGCATCATCTGCCCATCGTGGGCCTACAACATTGGCGGCAAGATATGCATCGCGTAGTTCGGCCATCTCCGGAGTCAATTCAAGGCGTTCAAGCATATTCTCGGACAAGGTTGCAACAAACTCACGCACTACATCAGGGGCATCCCGAAGTTCTCCTGAAGTGACTTCAGATAACAAGATGGTGTGCTTGCCTTCCTCTACTTCTGCAAAGAAACGCCGAGAACTATCGGAGAAAACATCGTCAAAGACACCCCCAAAGACTGATGTGTCCACATAGACCCGATTTCGCCGCTTCATTTTAGGTTCTCCGGAGCATACCCTCATGTGCTCTATTACGAGACACTTAATGGTCCTTTATCATCATGTCCTAAGTTTACAATGAATCGTACATTTCCGCAAATTTGAAGACGAAAAGTTTCTCTGGAAAATTCTGTATTGTTCCAACTCCTCAGTTTTAGAATAAAAAACAATGTACCGAGAATTACTCTAGCAAACGTAACATACAAGGGTGAGCCGGGATTCATGGGAAAGTAGAGGCTTATGCCTTCTTCGAGGCGTACTTGGGCAGTCCCCATCCTTCCCGCCGGGGGCGCGCCAGGAAGGTATTCGCCTCGTCGCAATTGGTGAAGCGTTCCTTGTCAGGATCCCATTTCAGGGTTTTTCCGACCTGCCCCACGTCGCGGACGATGTTGACGAGGTAACAAATGGTGGAACTGCGCTGCCCGTATTCGATGTCGGCATTGGCCCGTGTGCGGGTTTTGATGCAGTCGATCCAGTTTTCAATGTGCGGCTGGGTTTCCGGCACGGATAAATTGGCGGGCCGATCCGGCCCTTGGAGCAGTTCCTTGGGATCGGAGGAAACGCGGTCGCGGTTGATTTCGATTTTGCCTTTCTCGCCGACGAAGATGCAGCCAAGGCCCGGTGAACAATCCGCATCCAGATGCAGTTTCAATTCCGTGCCGGTGGCGAATTTCATGAGCACTTTGGCACGCGGGCCGGAAGTCGTCCGCACCATGTCGTAATATGCCTGGCCGGTTTCGTCTTCGCTGATGGTGCGCTCTTTGAACGCGCCCACGGGTTTACTGGTGACCGGTTCTTCGAGCGTCACCTCCACCGGGCCGGTTTCATCGGTGCCGAGGCCCCGCTGGATTTGGTCATAACTATGCGTTCCCCAGCCGGTCACGCCATACGAGATGCCGCCGCCGTCATAATCCCACCAGTTTGCCCATCCATATTGCAGGTCTTTGTGGTAGGGCCGCAGCTCCGACTGATTGGTCCAGATGTCCCACCAGTTCGCGCTCCCGCCATCGGGCATGTCTTGCCCCGGTTTCGGTTCCCAATGCAATGGGCTGACAAAATCCGGCGCCAACACCGTATGCACTTTGCCAATCGCACCGTTCTTCACCAGGTCGCTGGCCCAGTTATTCAAGGCAATGGACCGCTGTTGCGTGCCCACCTGCGTGACACGCTGATTTTTCCGGGCCACGTTGACCATCTGCCGGCCCTCTTCAATGGTGAGGCACATCGGTTTTTCAATGTATACGTCCATCCCGGCGTCCATGGCCCAGCAGGTGACCCACGCGCGGGCATGGGTGGTGGTCTCGACCATGACGGCGTCCAATTTTTCCTTTTCGATCATCTCGCGGAAATCGGCGTAGCCCTTCCAATTCTGATCCTTGCCGAGCTTGTTGATATAGGAGGCGATGCGCGGCTGGAAACAGTCGCATAAGGCGGCAATGCGCATGGATGGAATCCGCAGGCTGGTATCGCCGATATCGCGGCAGCGTCCGCCCAATCCAATCAGGCCGACGATCACGGTTTCATTGGGAGAAATTTTGCGCGGGACAACTTTCGCGGTGTTCGGTTTGGTGGCGCAGCCGGTTACAATAAAGGCCGCAGTGGTTGTCGTGGCGGCGAGAAATGCCCGCCGAGTCAGTTTGTCGCTCATGTTCCAGCCCTTCCATGATGTTTCGTTTCAGGTTTCCTACAGCATAGCGGACTTTCATTGTGAATGCGAATTGGCAACGGGTTCAGGGTCCTGATGAACGAACCGTGTATCCAGCCCGCCGGGGTCCAGTTGCGAAAGAATTTCCTGGCCGGGATCATCCATCCCCGCGGCGCCCACCACAAACGCTTCCGCGCCCCGTCCCTTCGCGTGATACGCGGAATTCGCCGGGGCTCCGCCCAACAGTTTTCTATCGGGCAGCACATCCTAAGGCACTTCGCCCAATCCAACGGCTGAAAACCGCTCTTTATCCATTATTGGCTGTTTTCCCCCTCCGCGCCGGATTCGGGCAGGGGCATGGGTTTTTGGAGCTGCTCTTGGGGCGCCTGGGTGGGTTGATGGTTCGGGATCATGTGTTGCGCGGCCACGTCTTTGATGGTGAGTTTTCCGCCGCGTTTTCCCGGTCCCATGTTGGCATTTGTAATCACATAAAAGAATTTCGTGTTGGGGCCTTTTTTCAGATTCAAAATGCCGTTGATCAGCACGGGTTCCCGGTAGAGAGGGGTGGTTTTCCCTTTCTCCATCTGCACGACCATGACGTCGCGCAAGGGGGGGGACTGGCAGAAATAGCATTCAATGGGAATGGGCAGAAGGAGGAATTCCGTCATGCCGCGAAATTGTTCGAGGGGCACCATGAATCCGACGATATCCACGGGTTGCTGGTCGTATTTCAAAAGGCGTTCGTCAAACGTGGGGCCTTTGCGGACGGTGCCGGTGGTTTTTTGCAACAGGGGCCATTGGAGGAGTTCCAGCCCCTCGGTTTTTCGCCCTTGTTCCACTTTCTTGCGGATGGCTTCCATGCGGTCGGCGAGGCTGCTGCGTTGAAAGTAGCCGTTGACCAGCACCACGGTGGCCAAGAGGAGGATGATACCGAGAATGACGACAAATTCTTGTTTGGTCCGGCGGCGCATTATGTCAGGAATCCTTTATGATATGCATTCCGGCGTTCAGGGGGCGGGAATGCGGTATGAGCGCTTCATAACGGGGGAATTATGCCATAGTTCCCATGGAGGCTTCACATTGGACGGTATTACGTTCACCGTTCCGCGAGATCATGCGCGACATCGCCGTGATAGGCCTGCCAGGCGGGCAGGATACCCGCCAGGAGCCCCACGAGGGCGACGGTGGAAAAGGCGGCGAGGTGTTCGGTGGTCAGGTTGAAGGCGGTGATGGAAAGTCCGAAGCGCCAAGCAAGGTATTTGCCCAGGGCAAAACTCACCATGCCGCCCAAAATCCAACCCGACACGATGCCGAGCAGGGTGACCCAGAAGGCCTCGATGAGCACGGACCCGAAGATTTCATACGCCGAGGCGCCGAGGGCGCGCATGATGGCCATGTCCCGCTTGCGCTGAAGGATGGAGAGGTAAAGCCCGATCAAAATGGAGAGGGCGGAGATTGCCACCACGAGATAGCCGACGGCCAGCAGCACAAGTTTTGCCGTCCCCAGGAATTGATCATAGAAAGTGGCGATTTCATTGATGGGGATCGCCGCCATGATGCTGGTGTGCTCGCGGATGATCTCGCGGTATTGAAAACGGAGGGCGGGACTCTGCAACTGGAGCAATACGGCGGTCACCATGGATTCCGGGCGGGCGCTCCATTCCTGATAGGCGGACTCTTCTTCTTCCGGCTCTCCTTCATGGGAATGGGCGTGCGCACCCGCACCTTCCTCCGCATGTTCGTGAGCATGTCCTTCGTGAGGTTCTTCAGGACCGTGTTGATGGGCCTTCCAGACGGATTCCAGCGAACAGAAAATGGCGCGATCATAAGGGGAACTGGAAGGTTTCATGATCCCCACGACGGTGTACGGCATGTTCGCGTGGGAATGCCCGCCCAGCCCTTCCGGCAATCCTGCGATGAAACCATGGGTGCTGACAAATGTGTCGCCCGTCCGCAGGCCGGTTTGACGCGCCGCCAAGGCCCCCAGGACCGCTTGAAAGGGCCGCTCGAAATACTGGCCCTGGGCCAACTGGAACGGGGCGCGTTCTTCGCCGCTGATCGGGCTGACCCATGTGTGATTGAACAATTCGGGGACGGTGCCGATGATGCGGAAGCCCTGATAACTGTCGCCCATGTTGATGGGGAAGGCGGCTTTCACGTATTCGGCGTCGTTCTTGAGATGTTCATATTCCGCATAGGGGATATTGCCGGTGGGCGTATCCATGAAGTAGACACTGCTCAGCACAAGTTGGAGCGGGCTTCCCTTGGCTCCGGCAACAAGATCAAAGGCCTGTCCTTCTTCTTCAAACCGCTTGCGTGTTTCCTCGCGCAGGGTCAGCACGGAGGAAATCAACGCGACCGCCAGCGCCACCGACAGAATGGTCAGGCTGGTGGTGAGTTTCCGGTTCCAGAGATAGCTCCATGCGATGCGCCACAAGCTCATGGGGTTTCCTCCTTCACCAGTCCCGAGCAATCAAATTGCATGGGCAGCCGGTCCGCGATGGCCCGATCATGCGTGACGAGGAGCAAGGTTACTTTTTGTTCCCGGCACAGTTCGAGCAATAAATCCATCACGGTGTTGGAGGTTTTAGGATCGAGGCTCCCCGTGGGTTCGTCGGCCACAATCAATTTCTGGCGGTTGGCCAAGGCCCGCGCAATTGCCACCCGCTGCTGTTCGCCCACACTCATCGTGGCAGGCCGGCTGTGAAGCCGGTGGCTGAGTCCAACGCGCCCGAGCAATGCGGTGGCGCGCGATTTCCATTCTTTGGCAGGAATGGTATCACTGAAGCGCATGCCCAGCAGAACGTTTTGGAGCGCGGTGAAGGGGGTGAGCAGGTTGAAGGTCTGGAAGACGAAGCCGAGCCGTTCCCCGCGAAACTGATCCAATTGCCCTTCATTAAGGGTTTGCAGGTCGATGCCATCCACGATGACCTGTCCGGAATCCGCGCGCAATAAACCCGACAGGATGTTCAAGAGGGTGCTTTTCCCACACCCGCTGGGGCCCCATAGGGCCATGTGCGCGCCCTCGGGCACTTCAAGGCGCTCACAGTGGAATGAGACCCCCGGTCCGAGTTGGCGGCGGCAATTTTGAAGCGACACAATCACAATCATAATCTCCACAAGGGCTTAATCCGGTGGACGACATAATAGACAAGGCGTTGCCGGAAAATCCAGCGCCAGTATCCGCTTTTTTTGCAGATTAAGATTACACTGGACAAATGAAATGCAATATGCGAAAATCTTCGTATTGGTTCTATATAACGATAACCAGGATTGGATTCATGAGTAGTGATTTGTTTGGCGCTCAGGGACCGGGAGATCGGCTGTATGCCGATGCTGTCTGCGCGCAGTGCGGCACGGTAAATCCTGAAGGGACACTGATCTGCAAAACCTGCGGGAACAACCTTCGTGATCAACGGACGATCCGGTTGGCGGCGGATGCGGAGTTGACTGCCCGGACCGCGCCGGTGGAGAAGCGCCGGGTGGTGTTGGGTTTATTGACGCTTCTGGGCATTCTGTTGGTGTTGTGGATGTCGTTCAATGTTGATTCATTGGCCAATTGGCTGGTGAATTCGCAACAGGCGTCCGTTGACGTTGAAGGCGCGTTATGGGCGGGAAAAGACGGGGCGGTATTTGAACAACTGCTGGCGGCGTTGGACGAAGTGGAACTTTCCGGCGCGGAAAGCCGTGCCATCTTGGCTTCTCCCACGATGAGTGAAACGATGGAGGGTTTGTACGTATTGGGTGTGACAAGCCCGCTGGGATCGCGTCCGGTGGGTATGGCCAATGCCTTTAGGGAAGGGGAGACGCTGTATTTTGTGGCTCGAGTGGAGGATACCGTTGAAGTGCGCGGGAAGGCGCGGCAACAAAGCAATACATGGGCGGCGTCATGGGATGGCGCGGGCGCGCACCGGGGGGAAGCGTTTTTTTCAGTGGCGGGGATAGCGGTGCCCAAACCAGAAGGGTATTTGGAATGTTTTGGACGGGCGGAAATATCGGAGGAGGGATACGAGTTTATTGCGTGTAAAGTGCCTGCCACCGCCCCCCCCGCGGAATCCGGGGAAGGACAATGAATTGGGGCGGGGCCGCCGGGCTTCCGGATGAAGGCGGAGGCGGGACGGGGATGCCGTGGAGACATTAAAAGCAAACACCCTCGTTCTGGAGAGAACCTCTGAACGAGGGCGTTGCCAGGGCCTTGCGTATCCGCATCCTGGGGTGGATGCTTGATTGAAAAGGAGCAAGGAGAATGCCAAGCGGGGTCCTGATGTGGAAAGTATTGTGTCGCATAGACTTGCTCATAGGAAGTGCGCATCGGACGAGACGAAAAAACGTCGAGAAAATGGCGTTATGACAGAATATTGACGAAACCGGATGCCGGAACTTGCTTTTAGCAGTGGAATGACGCTATGGTTTTGGCGGAAAGCAGAGGGAAGTGACGTATGCCTCATGGCGATGCAGTAAAGGTGCGGATTTACTGCCTTTGCGGCCAGAAGATGAAAGTGTCCGAGAGCATGTTCGGGCGTCCGGGCAAATGTGTGGCCTGCAGGCAGAAAATACGCATCCCCCGCCGAAACGAGATTCCGGCCTCTTCGGGGGCGTATTACGAGATTTATCTGAAGGACCACCCGGAGTTTTTACGCAAACCTTCCCCGTCTCAGGAGATGGAAGAAGAGGCCGAGGTTCTGGGCCGCGAGGATGCGGGGGCGGAAGGGGAGGATTTGCCGCTGGGGGATGTGTCGGAGAATCCCCCCGGCATTCCGCTGGACATTCTTGAGCCGTTGCGCCTGTTGTGCAGTTTTGAACAAAAGGTGGAACGGCATCTTTCGGTGATCCGAAAAAAGCGCATGGCCTTGGTGGAGGGATTGGACAAGGCGACCCTCATGAGCTACCGGGCCATGGTGCGTAATGCGCGAAGCACGCTGGATGAACAGCTTCGCCAACGGTTGTATGAGGTGAATGAACAGCTTTCCGGGGTGGTGGAGCAGATGGGGCGGGCCACCTTGGGCGTGCGGACGGGGGAAATGGATTACGACACCTTTATCAAAAGTGTCACCTCTCTGCGCCATCGGCGGGAACGGCTCGAGTTGCGGCGGCAGAATTTGCGGGGCTGGCTGGCCACGACGAATCCGGCGATGGCGGGGGGGTACCTGGACGTCAAGTTGGAAGATGTTCCGGTGGATGGGACGGAAGTGACGTTTCCGCTGGATGAGAAAAGCAGTGTTCCGTTGGTGGATCAATACATCGATCGGCTTCGGGAGGCGTTGCAGGACCGGGAATTGGCGGAGCGCAAACTTGCGGAACGCAAGCGGCTCGAACAGGAAGGCGTGCTGTCAGGGGCTTCCCTGGAAGAATATGGCGCCGACGCGGAAGCCGAACGGGAACGGGCACGGGCCGCCGTGGCGTTTTACCGGGCGCGTTTGGAACAAATCGCGCAGGATTCGGAAAATGACATTCGCTCGGCCAAAGCCTGCCTGGAACTGGCGCGGGCGCGTTTGGATGCGGGCGGGGTGGACCCCGCGTCGTTCCAAAGTCATGAGATGGCCTTGTTGCGGAGTCAATCGGACCACGCGCAGGCGCGGGATCTCGCACGGCGCGCCTTGACCGCGAATACGGGGTCGGATGTACCCCGGGCGGAAGGCACGTTTTTGAAACGCATCGCGCAGGTGAGCGTACCCAGCGGCATAGGGCTGGATTCATGGATTGCCTGGCTTGCAATGACGTTGTTGATTTTGAATATTGCAGTGCCCATCTCGAATGCGCAGGAGAATGGGAACATGGTGGTGGCGAAGGAGATGGCGATAGGGTTTTTCATAACGGCGGCCCTGTTGGCGATGTTCGCGGTGATTCCCCGGCGGCACTACCGCGGACTGTGCATCACCGGCCTGTGGTTCGCGGCCTCTTGTTTGGGTGCATTGTACATTCAGGCGGCCTGGTACAGTCTTGGACCGGTGGGGTTTGCCATGCGGATGGACCCCGATTGGTTTATGCGGCCCGGGATCGTATTGTTTATACTGGCGCTGGTGGTGATGGGGGTTTCCGCGTGCGTTGGGCTGCTTCCCTTTACACGATTGCGGTATGTTCCTTTTGCCACAGGAATAGCCTGCGTGTGCGCGGCAACCACCATTCTCACGGACGGCGGGGGCGTATTTGCCCCCAACCCCTATTTGTCGGAACCTGAAATCGCCACGGCGCTGGACCAGCCTTCGATGTATGAGGTGACGGTGGCCGTGGGTAATCAGGGATGGATTGGACGTTCATTTTACCTGGGTGGCCAGCACAGGAATGTGCCGAACCGGGCCACCTTTCTTTTAGAACAGCGGATTGGGAGTGATTCCTGGAAAGACGCGGGGGCGCCGAACCGGTACAAGCGCAACATGATGGCGTGGGTTGCGGTTGAAGCGCAACAGGAGTTCCCGCCGATATCGGTGAAGGCGGGTCAGCAAATCCTATTATCCTACCGGCTGGAACCGGCCACCTACCGCGTGCAACTCATCCCCTTCTTTAACCAAGCCGAGCCCTTGGTCAGGATTTTTACCTTGGCGCCGATAGCCTCGGACACCCCGGCCCCGTCCGAGGAGCACTCCGAAAATACGGCGGCGGCGGAGGGCCAGTCCGAAAGCCCGCTTGAAGGGGAAGAGCTTCCATCACTTCCGCCTTCCGGAGAAGAGGGCACGGACCATGTTACGCTCGAGATTCGCGGTGTGGTGAACGCCGAAGGGCGCACACCAAGTTTTTCCATCATTTTGCACTTCCCCGAGGGTCAGAGCGTTTCGCGGCGGCTGGTCTTGAGTGAGCAAATTGTTGGCCCATGGAAAGCCGTCGAGTTCAGTCCGCGGCACAAGACCCTGACGGTCAGCGATGGCACACAAATGCTGAGCGTGAAGCCGGGCGAAAGCATCGATCTGCGGATTCCGGATGAGGAGGGGGAGGCCGCAGAAGGCGCGGCAGCGTTATAGTGGCATGTTGACAACACAATTTCCGTGTGGATAATGAAGTATTGAAAACCTGACAATCTGGAGGAATGGTGGCCATGCATAAGCACTCGGGATGTTGCGGATGTTCTCTTGACCCAGTGGGACGGCGCTCGTTCTTGGCGGCGATGGGCGGCACCGCGATCGGCGCGGCGGCATTGGCGGGCTGCGCCACGGCGGCAAAAGGAAGTTTTGGTGAGGCGCCGCGAATTAAGCCCTCTTTGGAGAAAAAGACGCTGGTGGTGCAACCGGTGCTTTCGTATCAAGTCTGCACACCACACCACGCCACAAGTTGGCGGCCCTGGGGCGGGTTGAAGACCGAGGCCGATGTCGCGCAGGAAGTCCAGCGGATCGAAAACGAATTGAAGGCTTTGTCCGCCCAAGCGGAATTTCCGGTCACGTTCCGGCCCCTGGCCAAGGTGACAAAGGCGGCCGAGGCCGCCCCGTTGCGCGACGGGGACGCGGACGTGATGTTGATTTACGGAGCGGCGGGAGAACTTGAACCGCTGATTTCCCCCAACCGGTATAACCTGGTGTATGTGCGGCATAAATCCGGCCCGGTCTATCTCTGGTACGAAATTGTAAGCCCCCGGTTGATGCGAAAAACCGTGGATGAACTTGGCGAGCCGGGGCTTGCGCCGGAAGACGTGGTGGTGGATGAGTATGCCGACGTGCTGTGGCGGCTGCGCTCCTTCTTTGCGTTGAAGAACACCGTGGGGGCGAAAGTGGTGTGCATCGGCGGGGCGAGCGGCTGGGGTGTGGGCGGACAACAATCGCCGCAACGGGCCAAAGACCACTGGAAAATGGAGTTAATCAATTATCCCTACGAGGAACTTGGAAAGCGCATTCAGGCGGCGCGCGCCAATCCGGAGCGTGTGAAAAAAGCGGAGGCGGATGCGCAGGAGTATTTGAAGGGGGCGGGGGTGATCCTGGAGACGGACCGGGGCTTTGTGGACCGCGCGTTTCTGCTCACCCAGGTGTTCGAGGATGTCATGGCGGAGCATGGCACGCACGCCATCACGATCAATAATTGCATGAGCACCATCATGCCCATGTCGGAAACCACGGCGTGCCTGGTGTTGACGTTGTTGAATGATTCGGGGGCGATGGCCTTTTGCGAATCCGACTTCGCGGTCATCCCGTCCGGCGTGTTGTTGCAGAATATTGCCTCGACCCCCGTGTTTTTACAGGACCCCACCTACCCGCATCACGGCATCATTACGCTGGCCCATTGCACCGCGCCGCGCAAGATGGACGGAAAAAACCTGGAGAAGGTGCGCATCATGACCCACTTCGAGTCCGATTATGGTGCGGCGCCCAAAGTGGAGATGCGGCCCGGGCAGTTGGTTACGGTCCTTGATCCGGACTTCGGCGACAAACGCTGGATTGGATTCCGCGGAAAAACGCTGGAAACGCCCTACATGGATATTTGCCGTTCGCAGGTGGATGTCACCATTGAAGGCGATCACAATCTGTTGGCCCAGGAGATGAAAGGCTTTCACTGGATGCTGGCCTATGGCGATCAACTCAAAGAGACCGGATACTGCCTGCGGAAACTCGGTGTCGGCTGGCTTAATCTGAGCGACAACAGAACCATCGAGGCGTAAGCCCTTCGTGGGAGTTATCCATAATCTAAAATCGTGCTAACGGCCAGGGGGTGTTATTCGGTTCTGGGGAGGCGGATGGTGATGGTGGAGCCTTGGCCGGGGATGCTCTCGGCGCGGATGTCTCCGCCGTGACCTTCGACTATTTTGAGGCAGAGGGCCAGGCCGAGGCCGGTGCCTTTTTCTTTGGTGGTGTAGAAAGGGGAGAAAATGCTTTTGAGTTGGTCTTCGGTCATCCCACAGCCGGTATCCTGGATGGAGAGGGCGGCATGGGTGTCGTCGGCCTCGGCGCGCACGCGGATTTCACCATTGGCATCGATGCTCTGAACCGCATTGAGCAATATATTCAGGAGCACTTGCCGGAGTTTTTCCGCATCGCCGCGAATTTTCAGGTCTCCTTCCAATTCGAGCAGAATGGTGATCCGGGCGCAATCATATTCGAGATAGCCGAGGGCATCGTGGACCAGATCGGCGCAGGCGCACCGGCTGAGGTTCAATTCCACAGGGCGGGTGTATTCCAGGAGTTCGGTGACCACGCGGTCGAGGGATTTGACGCCTTCGTTGATTTTATCGACAAGCCTGCGCCGGGGATCTTCGGCGGGGATGTCCTGTGCAAGGAACGCGGCGAACCCGCGGATGCCGCCGAGGGGATTCCGGATTTCATGGGCGACGGTGGCGGCCATTTCGCCGATGGCGGCGAGGCGGTCCATTTGGCGGAGTTGTTCGCGCAGGGCGATAATTTCGCTGAGGTCGTGGAAGGTTTTCACGCGGCCGAGGCGTTTGCCGTGGCCGTCCACGACGGAGTCGCGTTCATTAATGGGGACCATGCGCCCGCTTTTGGCCCGGAGTTCCATGGCTCCCGGAATGCGGGGGGCGGCAAAGGCGCGCCCGAACACGTCATGAAAGGGGTGTCCGGTGACTTCCGCGGGCTCGTAGCCGAGGATGGCGGCGGCGGCGCGGTTGAATCGGGTAACGATTTCCTGGGTGTCCACGGCGATTACGCCGTCCGACATGCTTTCGAGGAGATTGCTGAGATAGTCGGTGGTGAGTTCGAGTTCGCGGTTTTTGGATTCGAGGGCCTGATCCAGTTCGGCGACGCGGGATTCGAGGCGGCGGTAGGCTTCTTCCATCACGTGCATGGAGCGGGTGAAGGCTTCCAGCGCGCGGGTGAGGGTTTCGATGTCCGCTGTTTGGCCGCTCATGCTTTCCTGTCAATAAATCCGGGATCGAGGTCGCCGCCCGGCCGGTATTTGTCCAACATGCCGCGCCCGCGTTGCAGGGCCTGCGCGGCACGTGTTCGCCGCGCTTTCATTTTCCCCAGCGTCTTCATGGCGTGGCCGTAGGTGAGGTTGAGTTGATCGGTCAATAGTTTTGCCTGGGCGGCCAGTGCTTTCACCGCCTGACGGTCCGTTTCGGGTACGTCGGCGGCCTGTTGCCATTCATGGAGCAATCCGCGTTGCTCCCGTGCGAATTGCTCCAATTGGCGATCATGGGCACGCTGTTGTTCCGCGAGGGCATCCAATTCCGGTTCGTTCAGGGCGTGCTCAAAATGGTCAAATTCGCTCAAGACCTGCTGCAGCCATGCGATCTGCCGGGTGAAATAATTCGTGAGCCGGGGCACTAATTCCGGTGCGGACGGCATGGCTTATCCTTCTTGTTTTGGGGTGGCGGCGCTTTCATTCAATGGGACGGCGCCGCGCAGGCGTTGTTCCAACTCGGCATAGGCCGCTTTTATGCCGGCTTCTTTGGCCCAAGGGGAATCGGAGGCCGCGAGGTCTTTATAGAGGGAGAGGCTTTCGGAGAAGTCAGCGAGTTCCAAGAGGGCGTTGGCGCGCTGGTATTTGGCCCAGCGGGGATCGGTTTTGATGCCTTTTCCGGTAAAGGTGGAGACTTGTGCGGCCTGAATGGCCATGTCGTAGGCTTCGGCGGCTTCGCGGTAATCGCCTTTGGCGTAGAGGAAGTCGCCCCAGGTAATGGCGGCGTCAATCATATAGGGGGTTTCCGCCGGGGCGTTGTGCGCCTGGGCGGCTTTTTCCATGACGATGCGGCGCGCGGCCGCAGTGCGGTTGGCGGCGATATAGGCTTCGAGGAGAAGTTGTTCGTCGTCAGAGTTGCGCGCATCAGGATAGGTGAGATACGCCGATTCGAGTTTTTCCAGGGCGCGGGTGGGATCCACGTTGAGGAGGGCCTTTCCGAATTCCATCAGCAGGGTATAGGCGGCGGTGTGGCCGAGTTTGGCGGCATCCACGCGGGCAATAATGGGCAGGGCCTCTTCCAGCGCGCCCGTGTGGAGGAGGTCCACGGCGGCTTCGGCCAGAGGTTCGGGGTCTGTGGCTTCGGCGGCGATATCTCTGGCAATTCCGGCGGCGGCCTCCGTGAGTCCCAAATCCCGGTAGATATGCGCCAAGGCCATCCAGACGGGGAGACGTTCTTCTGGGGTGCCGTGGGTTTCGGCCAGTTGCCGCAACTGCTGGACGGCGTCATTCACTTTGTCCATGGCGTACATGATCTGAGCTTCTTCAATCGCGGCGGTGAGCGCTTCGGGCGTTTTGGGATAGTCTGTTTTTACTTTCGCGTAGGCCCGGCGGGCCTGTTCATTCATGGCGAGGGTTTTGAAATGGCGGGCGGCGGCCATCAGAACAGTGGGATCGTTGGCGCCCGCTTCATCGGCGGCCATGAGGGTGGCGGCGGCTCCATAGGGATTCCCATCCAGCCCGAGGAATTCTCCGTAGTTCTTCAGGGCGATGGGATTCTTAGGGAACCGCGATACGGCCTGTTGCGCCAAATTCATGGCTTCCTTGCGGTTCCCCTGGGTTTCCGCAAGCTGGCTTTGTTCCACCAATGCCGAGGCCACGGAGGGGGCATTGGGAAAAAATTTGATCAGATCATTGAGGGCCGTACGCGCGTCGTCCAGTTGTCCTTTTGCCCGGAAGGCTTGCGCCAACAGAAGGTAGACCGCGTCATTGCCTTCCTGGGCCGCCGAGGTTTGCAGGCAGGTTTTGAGGTGGTTGATGGCGGAATCGTAGTTTTTCTGGTCCATGGCCAGGCGGCCCAGACGAAGGAACGCCTGTGAACCGCGCGGAGAAGCAGGTTCTTTGTCGGCCAGGCGCACAAACAGCGTGCGGGCATCGTCTTCCATGCCCGCCATGGCGTAGGCGTCGCCCAGGACCAGATGGGCTTCGGAGGCTTGCGCGGAGCCGGGGTATTCTTTCAAAAGATGCTGGGCATATTCGGCGGCTTCCTGGGGGTTGCGCAGGCTGTTGGCCATTTTGGCGGCGTCGAGCAGCACCGTATCCAGGTTGGGCGCTCCGGCGAAGCGTTCGATGATCTGCTTATAGACGTCATTCGCGGCGTAGGGCATGGAATCCATTTCGTAGAGTTTGGCTTTCCAATGGAGGGCGTCGAGGGTGCGCGGGTGGGTTGGATTTTCGTTTGCGATGGCGTCAATGGCGGCATGCAGTTCCTGATATTCCGGCGAATCGGGCTGATAGTTGAATTCTTTGAAACGAGCTTCGAGGACCAAGTACCGGGCTTCAGTGTATTCTTCCCCTCGTTTCGCCTTTTCCATGGGTTCTTTCAACACCGCGATGGCGCGTTTGTATTCTTTCGCGGCGATGAAAGACTTGGCCTGTTCCATGGCTTGGGGAAGTGAAATGCCGCCTTCTCCGGGCGTGGTGGCGGGTGAGGCGGCGTGAATATTTTCTTCGGGTGCGGGAAGTTCGGGGGTTTGTTCCCTGTTCAAATAGAGGGCGGAGAAGGTGCCGAAGCCAACAAGTACGCCGGCCGCCAGCGACATTCCGGTCCGGAGGAGTTTTCCTTTTAAGGAACGCCGAGGCTTGACGGGCGCGGCGGCGGGAACCTCGGCGGTTTCCATATCAAGCTGGGGCGGAGGCGCTTCTTTTTTTGTTTTGGCCTTTTCCACCAGAATCCCCGCGGGGGCGGTTTCCGGGATGGGGGCGGGCGAGGTTGCGGCAGCCGCGAGATTTTCAGAACCGACACTCGCCGTATCAGGACTTTCCGCGGCACTGGCTGCGGAAATAAGCGCCTCAATCATGTCCTGGGTGATATCTTCGGATAGGGCCGCCGGTTGGGTGGCGGCGGCGGGGGCAGAGGCGGCGGCCCCCTGTTCAAATCCTGCAATAAGATCATCCAGGTCGGATTGACTGAGGCTCACGGCGGCGGAGGGTGTTTCCGCATCAGAGGGAGGAATGGGTAAAAATGGGGCCGAAGCCTCCACGCCCGGAGTATCGGTCACACATGCCGGGGCGGCTTCTCCTCCCTGAAGTTGCGCTAACAGAGCGTCCAAGGCGGCCTGATCCAGGGGGGCGCTGCTGTCGGCGGCCTGCGGCGTTTCTTGGAGAACCGCGGATTCCGCCATGGCGTCCATTGGGGTAAGCGCTTCGGGCGGCACGGCTGGAACCGGAATAATTTCTTCCGGGGCTTTGGGAGATGCCGCTTGCGCGAAAAGTTGGTCGAGTTCCTCCTGCGACATGACATCGCCAACGGTGGGCGCGGCGGCGGGCGGTGGTTTTACCGCGGGGAGGGGCGCCGCAGTCTCGGATGCCTGCGCAAAGAGCTGGTCGAGTTCGTCCTGTGACATGACATCGCCGGCTGTGGGCGCGGCGGCAGGCAGTGGTTTTACCGGTGCTGGTGGCGGGGGCGGGGCCGCGGAAGCCTGCGCGAAGAGTTGGTCGAGTTCGTCCTGCGACATGACGCCGCTGGCAGGCTTCCCCGATTCCATGAGTATGCTTTTTTCTCGTGGCATACGCGTGGGCGGCGGCGGTGCTTGGGCCATGAGGCGATCAAGCTCCTCTTGCGACATACTGCCGTCCGGCGCGGGCTCAACCGGCGCCGGAGCCTTTTCGCTTAGGGGGTGTGCGGGCGGGGATGCCGTTTGCGCGAAGAGCTGATCAAGTTCGTCCTGTGACATGACGCCACTGGCCGCCTCCGGGGAATCCGCCTTGGGCTTGTCCGCGAAAACACCCAATTGGGACACCAGCCGTTCGAGCTCCTCCGGAGACAATTCACTTTCCAGAGCGGCGGGGGAAGTTGCGGAATCAGGGTCCGGTTCAGAGGGTGAAAAATCAGACGGCGCTCCCTGGGCCTGTTTTCGCACTTGATCGGCAATGTAGTGATCAATATCGGCTTGGGTCAACGGGCGCCCCGTGTCACTGCTGGAAACTTCCGCCAGCAAGTCATTGCTGACCGGCGCAAGGAGTTCTTCTTCATCGCGCTGCACGATGGGAGAGTTGTCCAGGAGGGCATCGCCTTTGCCCAGCGGTTGATCATCCAACAACGAACTGGGCCGGCCCAATTGCGCGGCGATCAATTCATTCACCAGGTCTTGGTTCAAGACCTCCGGGTTTGAGTCAGGCACAGATGTGCCCGGCGGTGCATTGGCCGCAGAATTCCCCGGACTACCGGGGCTATGTTCATCCGATAGCGCCATATGTTCCTCGGGGCCGATTCTTAACGTCCTGCCCTTGGGGTATATTGTGCACTTTTTCGCCCAAGAACACAAGATGTTGTGTCACAGGAAAATTCCACGCCCATGATATCGGCCACGGCACGCAGAATCATTATACCGGTGGGCGAAAGGCGGTGCTCCGCGTCGCGCACCCCCATGATATCGGCAAAGGCACGCAGAATCATTATACCCCTGTCAGTTCCGCGCGCGTTTCACGAATCACGTTGCGAATGTCTTTTCTGCGGGCTTTGGAGGGCATTCTTTTTGAACGGAAGCGTGTCTCACTTCACATATAGGGGTACAGGCGATGTTGCCTAAATACAAATATTCGTCTGTGAAACGCCTGGGGCGTAGAATTTCGATGCCGGCGTAACCTGAGACTGCCAGAAGATGCTTATCGCCGCTGGTGATCACCTTGGCGTCCCCGGCCAGTGCACAGGCGATGAATTTATCATCATCCGGATCTTCGCAGACAGGTTTTGGCAGCGGCGGTGTTTGTACAAACAACGCTGTGCTTATCAGGATATCGCGGAACTGTGCAAAAGGCACGTTGGGACGCTTCCGTGTGAATTCCTCTCCGACGCGTGTATATTCATCTATGATGTCGGGTGAGACGACAATCTGAAATTCGCCCCGTATGCACGCGTCGAGAATGCGAGACGACGGCCCTGGATAGAAAGCACCGGAGATCAAGACGTTTGTATCAATGACAATTCTCACCTGCGGCCACGCACCTTGGCAATCGCCTTTGGGATGTCGGACCGTTTGAGACCGCCTTGGCGCGCCTGATGTTGCAGTTCCCGTTTCAGACGCGCGAATTCATCCGCCGATGGCGGATTGATGACCTTAAACATGACCAGGTCTTTTTGTCCAAACACCGCGAATTGAACACCGGGTCCAAGCCCCAGACGTTCACGAATAGACTCCGGGATAACCACCTGCCCTCTGGAACTCATTTTTGTTGTTGCAATGGTTTGAGTCATGGCAAAGCTCCTTCTAATCTTATCAGTAAGATTATACCGGCGATCCCCTGCCGAGGGCAACAAGAATAAAACTATCCCGGCGGGATTCGATAATTTCAGCCCAGGATTGCGCCTCGGCGACACCCGGGGTCGCGGCCCACCTAATGAACCAACCCTTGAAAGGGTTGTATAAGAATCGGTATTGATATTTAGCCATCGTCCCCTAACAAAGTTAGCAGCCTATTCCCTTCATTTCTACCCGTCGCTGTAAAACAAAAAATCTGGTCTGATACTTCTTCTAGAAGCCCTTTTGCCGATATCAATCTTGCCGTGATCGCGATTCACGGATTGCGCTGAGAATATCTTTTGTCCGGGCTTTTGTTTTCACTGCGGGAACATCGAAGGGGGATTTTGACGCAGTGGTATAGGTTACGCGGAAAACGCCGCCCCCGCGCCGTTTAATCAGGACTTCTTCTCTCAACGCAGTGTTAAGAACTTCCGATAAACGTTGACGTGCTTCCGAATATGTAAATACTTTCATTTGTGTCACTCCAAAATCTGGATGCTTAACGCCTTGGCCACACGTTTCATCTCCTTATCCAGCGTAAGTAGAGGAATCCGGAGTTTCAATGCACACTCTAGAAAATAGGCATCGTAGGCATATAGATTGTGTTGTATTGCCAGATTTAAGGCTGACGGAATGTCAACCGGCTGCAATTCCACCGCAATGGCTTGGATAGCTGACCAAGCTGATTGAACTTCCTCATGAGAAAGCACGCTTCGTTTAAACAATGAAGTTAGTGCATTTCCTGCTTCATACGGTAGAATCTCCGGGGCAATCAATGCATGACGCTTAGTCAAGGCAATAATAGCAGGCCGTTCGGGTTCGTCCAGCGCTACTGCCAAAAAAGTGTTTGTGTCGGCGACAATCTTCATATGTACAATTGTACCTTTTAAGGCCGCCGTAGTCAAACGAATAACGGACTGCGTAATTTTCATTTGAATCTAAATACGATCTTGCGATTTCCTTTGTTTATGGTTATGTTAATGGGGAGTTAAAGGTTGAAAAATGATTGAATCAAAGCAAACCAGATCTGTGCTGATTACCGGTGCTTCGACGGGGATTGGCGAGGCGTGTGCGGTGTATCTTGCGGGTCGGGGCTGGCGGGTATTTGCGGGGGTGCGCAGGGTGGAGGATGGGGATGCGTTGGTGAGAAAGGCGGGGGAGGCGGTGATGCCGGTTTTGCTGGATGTCACCAAACCGGAGTGGATTGAAAAGGCGGTGTCGGCGGTGCGGGAGCGCGTGGGTTCGACAGGGCTGCATGGGTTGGTGAACAATGCGGGGATTGTGGTGGCGGGGCCGTTGGAGTTTTTGCCCATCCAGGAAGTGGAACGGCAATTGCAGGTCAATGTAATTGGTGTGGTGGCTGTGACGCAGGCATTTTTGCCATTACTGCGTATGGCGCATGGACGCATTGTTCTGATGGGGTCCAATTCCGGTTTCTGGTGTGAGCCGTTCGTGGCGCCGTATGGTGCGAGCAAGTTTGCCTTGGAGGCTATTGCGGACTCGTTGCGGGTTGAATTGTATCCGTGGGGCATGGAGGTGGCGCTGGTGCAGCCGGGGATGATCCGCACGCCCATCTGGGAGAAATCGCGCGCGGCGGCGGAGGGTCTGCATGCCAAGCTATCCCCCGAATGCGCAGAGTTGTATGCCAAGCCGATGGAATCGATGAGAACGCTTATTGATACCGCGCCCAAACTGGCGATTCCTCCGGAACGCGTGGCCCGCGCCGTAACCCATGCGCTTGAAGCGCGGCGGCCCAAAACCCGGTATCCGGTGGGTCTTGACTCGCGGGTGCAGTCGTTCTTGCGCCATGTGCTCCCGGATCGCCTGCGGGACCGCATCAACCGGTGGGTGATGCACCTGTAGGCGGTGGGGCGGCATTCTCCAACACGCCATTTTTGATGTACCCCACCCGGTCCGCGACCAGCGCTGTTTCGCGGCTGTTATGCGACACGTGAAGGGTGGTGATGCCGAGTTGTTGTTGTATGCGCTTCAATTCGAGGCACAAGGGATCACGCGTCGGTTCGTCAATGGCGCTTACCGGCTCATCGAGCAACAACACGGACGGGCTGATTACCAGCGCGCGGGCCAGGGCGGTTTTCTGTTGTTCGCCGCCGCTGAGATCCCGGATGTTCCGGTCCAGGAGGGGTGTGATATGCAGCATTTCCGCCATGCGGTCCACCTGTTGCCGCCGTTCCTTGGAAGAAAGATGGCGGACCCGCAATCCAAACGCGATGTTTTGGGCCACGGTGTAATTGGGGAACAAAAGGCCATCCTGCGGAACATACCCGACATTTCGTTTCCAGGGAGGGAGTTCCGTAATCCTGCGGCCTTGAATCCACAATTCGCCGCTCGACGGGCGAAGCAACCCGGCGAGAAGTTTTATCAAGAGGGTTTTTCCCGAACCGTTGGGGCCGGTTAATACAAAATATGCGCCGTGGGGAATATCGAGCGACACGTCCTTTAACGAGAATTGCCCGATGCTGAAATTCAGATTCCTTATGGAAATTCCCGCAGGCGCTACCATAGGTATCCCTTTCCACCCAGGCGTTTGAAAAGGGTCAGCATTATCACCGAAATGAGTATCATGCCCGCGCCAATGACCAGCGCCACGTCGAGGCGGCCGATGCTGGTTTCAAGGAAGATGGTGGTGGGCATGATTTCCGTATGATTGCGCATGGTGCCCGCCACCAGCAGGATGGGACCGAACAAGCCGAAGATGCGCGCCCAACTAATGACCGCGCCCGCCACCAGACTGGGCATGACGTTCGGCAGCACCACGAGAAACAACGCCTGCGGGCGCGAGGCGCCCAAGGTCAGGGCGATCTCTTCATAGCGTATCTCGAACTCGTCAAAACCGGCTTTAATGACGCGCACGGCAAACGCGCCCCCCACGACAAACTGGACCAGGATGATGCCGGGGCGTTCAAAAATGAACAGTCCGCGTCCCGGTTCGGCGAGTGGTGTGTTGAAAAAACGGCCCAGATCGACAACCAGTTGCCGGTCCACATAGTGGCCCAGCGAGGTGCGGAAAAAGATCAGCACGCACAATCCCAGCACCAAGGGCGGCAATACAATGGGCATGTCGATAATGGTATCCACCAGGAAATATCCGCGGAAGCGTTTGCGGGAGAGGAAATACCCCGCAGGCACCGCCACCAGTACGCTGAGCAGCGTACTGAGCATGGTGGACCACAGGGACAGCCAGATGGCATTGAGCAGCGCGCGGTCCTGGAAGGCGATGCGGAGCGCTTCCGGGGTAATTCGCAGGAACAAGCTTCCCACCAGCATGAGGAGCAGTCCTGCATACAGGACAAGCGGCAACGCCATTACGGCGTCGAACCACAGGCCATAAACGGGACCGCGCGGTTTCATGAATTACTGTGCGCCTCCCGCGAAGCCGTGTTTTTGCCAAATGTCAACGCAGGATTCCGTGGCGTATTTGTAAAATCGTTGTGCCGCCTCTTTGCCGTGGGCCACCGTGGTGACGCCCACCGTTACTTTGACATGCTTGAGATCACTCACGCCATACGTCGCGGAACTGATGGCATCGATCTGATCCTTGGGTATCGAAACGATATCGAGCTTGTCCGAAAACTTTTTGGCCACCGCGCTCCAGGTTAATGCGGCGTCCAAATGCCCTTCGGCGACATCCACACAGCGCTCGGTATGTCCCTTGGTTTCATTGCGGATATTTTTGCGGATGGCCTCGCCAAAGGGCAGTTTATCGAGCAAGTGCTTGATGATAACGCCGCTGGTCGAGTATTGCAGGTTGCCCACGCCCAGCCGCAGCCCGGGTTTGGTCAAATCTTCCAGCGTGTGAATTTGTTGCGGATTCCCCTTGGGCACCGCCGTGGCCAGTTCCAATTCTCCCACCGCGGCCCAGGTCTCGATGAGTTTTTGTTTGGCCGCCCATTCCATAAACGGATCATGGCAAACGAACACATCGCACCGTCCGGTATCTTTAATCTGGGCGCACAACTCGCCGGAATCGCCGTAAGTGGTCATGATGTTGTCGCTTGAAACGGTTTTATAGCGTTCGGCGATTTCCTCCACCGGCCCGCGCATGGAACCGCCGCACAGGACAATCACCGCCCCCCCGCCCGATTCATGCGCCGGGGGTTTCAGGAACACAAAGCCCGCCACGATGCCGATCACGATTATGGCCAGCACCACTTTGGCGCGAAGGGAACGCACGAAACGCATAGTTTAATTCCTTCCTGTTATTTCGGCATTTCGACGGTGTACTGCTGTTGCTGGAGCACGGCCTTGCCGGCGTCCGAGAGAATGAATTGAATAAACGCCATGGCGCCCTCCGGATGGGTGGAGCGTTTTAACCGCGCGATGGGAATGGGGGAGACCACATTTTTCTCCAAGGGGATGGCGATGGCATCGCCGTGTTCCGCGAATTGCCGGGCGGTGGCGTCCCAACAGATGACGGCGTCCAGCGCGCCGAGTTGTATCTGCATGGGCAATTCGTTGACCGTGGCGCTCTTATAACGCACATTTTTCTCCAGGCGGGCATAGGGAATATCGTTTTTCGCTAAGAGTTTGACGGTTTCCTCGCCAATGGCGCAGGCCCGTTCATCCCCCAGCCCCAGGCGCAACCCATCCTGTGCGAGATCATTCAGTGTGTGGATATTTTTTGGGTTGCCCTTTTGCACAAAAATCACCGGGATAAAATAAGCGGCAATGCACTTTGTGTCCGGCTCGATGAGTCCCTGGTCCGCCGCGCGGTCCACGTACTGTTCCGCGCCCGGCATGAAGCAATCCCCCGGCGCGCCCGCGTTAACCTGCGAGAAGAGCACTTCGCTTCCAGCATAGGTGGGCCGTACGTCCAGGTTTGATTGTTTCTTAAAGGCGGTGATAAGCGCTTCCGCCGCCGGACGAATCCCCGCGCCGCAAAACAGGGTCAACACAGGAGCGGTTCCTTGCGTGTTTTCACCGGTTGCCGGTGGCCGTGCGTTGGACGGAGAATTATTGCCACAGGCGGTGATAACACCCATTAATAACAGGAGTGTCCCGTGTTTTAGCATCGTTGTAGTCATTTCGTTATCCTATGCAAACTCAATACAACTTACCACACCATACTAAACAAAACGGCGAATGGCAACATTTCACGCGTGGACCATCCTGTGCGGAACGCGGAAAGGATTTGTGGTTTTTGTAATGCCTCCCCGTAACCTTGCTACAATTTGTATCCGTAAACAAAACGGGAAAGAAGAACCATGGCGCCTTGGTGGCATACGACAACCGTCTATCAAATCTATCCGCGTTCGTTTTACGATGCGAACGGCGATGGCATCGGCGACCTGCGCGGTATTATTGAAAAACTCGATTATCTCCAGGACTTGGGGGTGGAAACGGTCTGGATATCCCCCTTCTATCCAAGCCCCCTGGCGGACCATGGCTATGACATTACCGATTATTATGGTGTCGCGCCGGAATATGGGACGATGGCCGATTTCGAGGAACTTCTGGCGCAGGCCCATCGGCGGGGACTCAAGATTCTGCTGGATATGGTGCTGAGCCACACGTCGGATCGGCATCCGTGGTTTGTTGAATCGCGCGCTTCACGCGACAACCCAAAGTCCGATTGGTATATCTGGCGGGACGGGCGCGGAAACAAGCCTCCCAATAATTGGATTGCCATGCCGGGCGGACGCGGATGGCATTATGTGAAGGAACGGGATCAGTGGTACATGGCGTCGTTCCTGCCCTTTCAACCGGACCTTAATTGGCGCAATCCGGAGGTCAAGCAGACCATGTTTGACATGGTCCGGCACTGGCTGGGCAAAGGCGTGGACGGGTTCCGCCTGGACCTTTTCACCGCGCTCATGAAGGATGGGGAATTCCGGAACAATCCGTTCAAGCCGGGTTTGTATAGCGGCGGCCGGCCCTGCCTGTATCAGCCGTGCATGCAACATAACCATCCTGACATTTTTGCGTTTGCGAAGGAACTGCGCGGGGTGGTGGATGAATTCGGCAATCCGGAGCGTATTCTGCTGGGCGAAACCATCGGAACCAAGCCGGAACTCCGGCAATTGCTCGGCGGTGAGAAAAATAATGGCCTAAACCTGGTGTTCATTTTCGATATGGTGTTCATGCACCGCTGGCAGCGTTCCGCGAAATGGTTTCGCCAGCTTGTACGCGAGTATGAGCGGCATTTCCCCGCGCCGTTTCAACCCACCTATGTTTATGGCAATCACGACATGCGGCGGCTGATGAGCAAGATCGGCGATGACCTCCAACTCGCCCGCGTGCTCGCCCTGTTCCAACTCACGGCGCGCGGCGTCCCGACAATTTACATGGGCGAGGAAATCGGGATGACGGATGTGTTTATTCCAAAGGCCCAGGCCCAGGACCCCATCTCAAAACAATGGGACTGGGTGCCGGATTTTTTGCGCGGTTGGCTCCCGATCAATGTCAATCGGGACATGAACCGCACCCCCATGCAATGGACCGGGGGCGAAAATGCGGGATTCTGCCCGGCAGGGAGCAGACCGTGGCTTCCTGTACATATCACCAATAAGTCGAAACGTAATGTAGAAAGCCAACTCGCCGGCAACGACTCTCTCCTGCATCTGTACAAAACACTTCTTCAACTGCGCCGCGTTCTGCCCGCGCTTCATGCTGGAACGATCACTCCAATGGAGGGACTTCCCAATACTATATTGGGGTATGTGCGGGAGGCAGTGGACCAGCGGATCGCGGTTTTTCTTAATTTTGGGAAGGCGGAGTGTTCCGTTCCGCTCAAGGAAAAGGGAACATGCCTGTTTGCCACGGCGAAAGATGTGAAACTGGAAAACAACCGTGTGCATCTCCCTGGGAAATCGGGTATTGTTATCGACCTTGGCCAACGGTGATTCAAACCATGCTGTACCTGAGATTCTTGGTCTTTTTAATGCTTCTGCCTTTCATGGGCATGAGGGCGGCGTGCGCGGAAAATCAGGCAACCCCGCTTACTGTCGGCGCCATCCGCTGGGATGGCTGGTATAAAGACAATCCGTGGCAGAAGAATCTTGCGGATCCCCAATGGCGTTATCGTCTTCCTTTTTATGCTTCTACGGATGCAACGGGCAGAGTTGAACTATGCGGAGATTCGCAGGAGGTGATGGATCGGGAGATCACCTTCGCCAAGGCCGGGGGAATTACCTATTGGGCCTTTTGCCACTATCATCCGAAATCATGGGAACAAGCCGATGCCTATAACTACGGATGGCGGCGCTATTTGGCCGCCGCAGACAAGAAAGGCATCCACTTTTGTTTTATTCTCCAGGGCGGTCAGCACCTCGGTCCCGCCAATGAATGGAATACGACCTCTGCTCAATTTGCAGACCTTTTTAAGGATCCTGCATATCAACGAGTCTGTGGAAATCGTCCGTTACTGTTTGTGTTTACCGGTGAAAAGCTAATTTCTCATTTCGGTTCCGCGGAAGCCGCGGCCGCCGCATTTCAATCTCTCCGTGACGACAGCAAAAAAAGCTGCGGGGAAAATCCTTATATTGTGGCGCAGATTTGGCCGCATCAGATTCAGGCGGATTTTCTGAAGGCCATCCAGTTTGATGCGCTCAGCGCTTACAGTGCTCCGGGCGACAAAGGCGGGAGTGAACCGTTTTCCAAACTCCTGGAGATGAACCGCTGGTATTGGGAACAATTCAAGTCGACCGGGCGGGAGGTTGTGCCGCTGATAAATGCGGGATGGGATGGGCGTCCCCGTAACTATTCCGGAGTATGGTATCAACATGCCACCCCCGTGGAAGTTGCCACTGCCGTTAAAGGCGGTTTGGACTGGGTCATGGAAAATTCCTCAATCACTCCTGCCAGGACCGTCTTGGTCTATGCCTGGAATGAACACGATGAAGGCGGGTGGTTATGCCCCACCATCGATGAAGGTTCTGCACGTTTGGACGCAATAAAGAAAATGCTGGATGATTACTCCAAGTAAATGGTTTGACGCTTTTTATGGAAAGATAAGGCATAGGCAAGGCATGACATCCATACTTTTTTTGACATTCGAGGTTGCATATGACTGGTGAAACGATGTGTTCTATTGCGTACGGAAGAGGACGCATACCGTTCACGTTAGATCACACGCTCGCCGAATGGCATATTATTCAGCCGAAAGACGAACCATCCATTGAAGAACCTCGTAAGGCTTTTCTAGACGCCTGCCGCAATCCCATTAGTTGCCGTCCGCTGCGTGAAATAGTGAAACCGCGGGATCGAGTGGTCATTGTTACGTCCGACGGCACACGCCCCGTGCCCAATCATGTTTTGATTCCCTGGATTCTGGAAGAGATCCCGGCTCCGCCGGAAAATATCACCATTTTAATTGGCACCGGATCCCACCGTCCGAACACCGAAGATGAAATCAGGGCCATGTTCGGTGCGACTCTGCCTTTCGGTGTAAAGATACTGAATCACGACGCATTCGACCCTGCGCGCAATATCCATGTTGGCGTTACCGCATCCGGCGCGCCGGTCGTGCTGGATAAAGCGTATGTGAACGCGGATAAGCGGATTGTCGTGGGATTTATCGAGCCGCATTTTATGGCGGGGTATTCCGGAGGCCCCAAAGGCGTGATTCCCGGAGTGGGGGGGATTGAAACCATCTTTCACCTTCACGGATACGATCTCATTGCGCATCCGCAAAGCACATGGGGAATTCAAGAGGGGAATCCGTTGTATCAGGCCATCGTTGACATGGTGGAGTTGTGTCCGCCGGATTTCTTGGTGAACGTAACCCTGAACAATGAAAAACAAATCACGGGATTTTTCATGGGCGGCCTCCATGCCGCGCACCAAGCCGGCTGCCGCCATGTCCGGGATCACGCCATGATTCCCGTGCCGCAGGAATTCCCGGTTGTCATCACCTCCAACAGCGGCTATCCCCTGGACCAAAACCTGTATCAGACCGTGAAAGGCATGTCCGCCGCCGTCCGCATTATTCAACCCGGCGGGAAAATGTTCGTGGCCAGCGAATGTTCCGATGGCATTCCGGCCCATGGCAATTTTGGGGCGATACTCCGCCGGCATGACACGATTGAATCCATTGATGCGCGACTGCGTGCATTGAATGCGCCCCTCCTGGACCAATGGCAGGTCCAATTATTGGTCCAGATTCTCAAACGGTGCGAGGTGGCCCTCTATTCGAGTTTGGACCCGGATACCGTAAACGCGTGCAAGCTGACGCCTCTCGGCAACTTCCAGGACGGTATTCGCGAGCATCTTTTAGCCTTGGGCCGCGGCGCCCCCGTGGCCGTCTTGCCCGAAGGCCCCATCACCATTCCCTGGCTGGACTTCAGCAAGTGATACACCGTGCCCGATAAACCATAAAGTATATTGTATTTTACGAATAGCCCTGATATCATCGCTACATATTGCAGTGGCGCTGTAACGTCTTTCTTTGCCGGTGCGTGGAAAGGCGAGGGGCCGGAAGCACGAAGGGAATGTAGTATGAGTCATCGAAGCATAATGTGGGCAATGGCATGTCTGGGGGCTTTTTCAGCGGCGGGCAATGTGCTCTATGTGGACTCCGCCCACTGTCCCTCGGGCAATGGCCAGACTTGGGATAACGCCTTTTGCACCCTTCAAGAAGCAGTGTTTGCCGCACAATCCAATGATCAGCTTTGGGTGCGTAAAGGTTTTTATTACGGCGTGACCAATTTGAAATCCAGCCTAAGCATATATGGCGGTTTCAGCGGGCATGAAAACTCGCCGCGGGAACGCGATCTAAGCACCGGGTACTCCGTGCTGGACGGCGTGAACACGCCCTCCGGGCCTCCCATGCACATGATGGTATGCAATACCGTGGACCATCTCTGGGTGGATGGATTACGGATTACCGGCGGCATGGCCACGGATAACAATCCGGTGGGCGGCGGGATACTGATGATGAATTCCGGTCCGAATATTGTTATCAGCCAGTGTGAATTTGCGGACAATACCGCCTCGGAAGGGGGCGGAGTCTATGCTTCGAAATCACAATTCACGATACAGGATTCCCGCTTCGAAGGAAATGCAGGGAATAATAATTGCGGCGGGCTTACGGTTATTGGTGGTTCTATCGCCACCTTATTCCGGGTTGAGTTTGTTAACAATCGCGGAGGGTGGGATGGCGGCGGCATGCATGTCCGGGACGCCTCGGTGACCGCGTACGACTGCGTGTTTTCCGCCAACTCCGCCGGAGAAGGCGGTGGCGTCATGGGATTTAACGGAACGGGATATTTCACACGGTGCACGTTCACGCAGAACACCAGCAGGCATTTGGGCGGGGGCATGGGCTGGTACAGCGGACCGCTCACCTTGGATAGATGCAATTTTCTTGAGAACCATACCGATGGCGGCGGCGGTGGCTTTGAAAGCCACGAATACGATCAATGCGACGTGAAAAACTGTGTTGTGGCGCACAACAGCGCGGGGTATGGCGCGGGAATTCTTTTCAGCGATCAAGTTGCCAATGTCACCCAATGTACTATCAGCGACAATCAGGCTGTGGATACGGGAGGTGGAATCTATGTCCGCCGTATGCAATTGACGTTGACAAATTCCATTTTATCCGGAAACACGAAATCCGCTGTATATGAAGAAGCGGACGTCGTCCCGGTATTCGAGAACTGTCTTGTCTTCAACAACCCCGATGGCGACTATTATGACTTTTACCTGGGCAGGGTTTCCGGGGCATTGATGATCAATGTAACCATTCCTGAAGCGCGGAACATTATTGAGGGCGATCCGTTGTTCCAAGAACCGGAGGAAGACAATTACCGGATTGGATGCCGGTCGGCGGCGCGGCGGCAGGCAAACATCTCCTTCAGCACATCCTTGGATGCCGATAGCAATATGCGGCCTGGGCCGGATGGAAAAGTGGATATTGGGGCCTATGAATACGGCTCCGTACAAGGTAGTCCGGCAATTCATCTTAATTCAATATCTTCACAGGTCCTGTCATTTTCACAACCTGCGGATATTACCCTCTATGGGTATTTTGATATTCCGTATGATCCAAGTACGCTTAGGGTATGCTTCAGCAAGCATAAAGACCGTATTGACCCCGCGAATGATGCGGAAGGGACCATAAACGAGGTTTTGTCCAGCGCGATACGCGTCCAAACCCCTATTCAGGCGTGCAGCTATGAAGGCTTAGTCTATGTGACGGCCCTGCGCAATGGCATTTCCATTGTTTCCAATGTGTTGCCCATAGCGTTTATGGATATTCGCGACGGCTGGTATCTAAATCCTGCCAATGGCCACTATTATACTTTAACAGACGCCATGGTTTGGGAAGATGCTCAAGCGTTTGCGGTAAACAAAGGAGGGTATTTAACTACGGTTAATGATGCTGAAGAAAATGCCTGGATTATCAGCCTGCTCAAGGCGCTGAATGCTTCTGGACGGTATTGGATAGGGCTTACTGATAAAGACAATGCAGGTGTATATTCTTGGGTCAATGGCGAGACCGCCACGTATCGGAACTGGTGTCCGGGCCAACCTAGCAACCCAGGCTATGAAGACTATGTAGAACTTTTTGGTCCCGGACTGGTATATCCTGAAGGGAAATGGAATGACATAGCGATGTATCAATACGATTATGCCATTATCGAAAAAAACAGCTTTACCAATGAAGGCGAGAGCGAAGGCTCCTCGGTATGTCCACAAGAGGGCGAGTATACCGAGGAAGGTGAAGAGGAATGTCCCCCAGAAGGCGAAGGAGAATCCTTGGAAGGGGAAGGGGGTGAGGGTGAATTGATGGAAGGGGAGGGTGCTGAAGGAGAGGTGTTTGAAGGGCAAGTTATTGAAGGTGAATTGGTGGAAGGTGAAGGATACGAAGGAGAAGGGGAGTTGTCCGAGGGTGAAACTCTAGAAGGGGAAATCGAAGGAGAAGGTGAAGAGGAAGGCGACCTGTTGGAAGGCCAAGGAGGAGAAGGCGTTGTGGAAGGCGAAGCCGAGGGCGAAGGCGAGCCAGAACCTCTCGGCTGCAATTGTTCAAATAGTGACAATGCCATAAAAAGCCTGAAGGAGTTGTTGGGCGATTGGCTGTTGTTTGGCCTGAGCGCCATGGTCCTGGGGGTATGGCCGCGTTCGCGTAAATGGTGATTGCCCCAAAGAACACCCTAAAACAGATGACCTGTGATATGATGTGAGGGTAGGTTAAACCGATATACAATTCCAAGGCGCATGGCAATGCAAAAGCGATATGCGGCAATAATCACGTTGGCTCTTCCCTGTTTGGCCTTCATAGCCGTCATTAGCGTGGTGGGGGACGGCATTTTCTTGAATACCTGTGTTCCGCCGGGCAAGGAATTTCGGGCGGCTTTGGCGATTCGTGACAATGTGACGCCGTTTCAGAAGTGGGGGACGGCGGTTTTTACGTGGCGGTATTTGTGCCGGTACTACGGCGGTGCGTGGTATTTTACACAATCGAAGAAGGGGGATTTGGAGCAAGAATTTATCGCCTGTCTGGACAATGCGCTTCAGAAATATCCCCAGGTGGACCTGTTTCTTTTGGCCCATACGAACGAATATGTCAAGTGGGCCGAACAACTTCCCGAGGACCGGCGGCGCCATCTCCGGTTTGTGTACAACACGGGCTGCCACAATCTTCCGCAGGGCGACGAATGGCTTAAACTGGGGGCAAAAGCCTATATCGGGCATCCCGGCAATAGTTCTTCTTCGGTGTTTTATTATTTCTTTTTACGGTTATGGACGCGCGGGGAAGACCTGCGGCATGCCCTGGACGCCTCCAATCGCCTGATGGAGAAATCGTTCCGCTTATTTGAACGGTTTGATAAACACTGGGGGGATGCTTCCGAACTTATGAAAGAATCCACCGCGTCCAGTGTTGGCGATGCGGCGATTCGGCTGGAGGTGCGGCAACCATGAAAGGCAAGGGACATTTCCTGTATCCGGTGTTTGCACTGTTGTTTCAGCCGTTGCCCATGCTCTTCATTTGGAGGATGGGGGCATCGGCTTTTGGGAAATCCCACTGGTTTCCCGAGGCATGGGTGTGGCATGTTTCCGTGGTTGGGCTGGCATTGTGTGCTCTGGTCAGCCTGGCGCTGGCCTGCATGGGAACCTATACGCTCCTGACACGTTCTCATTGGCTCACGGCGTCCGTGATGATCGTCTTTTTTTGCATTCCAGCCTTTATTGCCGGGGCTGTCTACTTGTATGCCACGCTGGTATTTCTTACGTTTGTTTAGGATCGTTGAAGTTCTTTTCGCCCTGTTGAAAGGAGGTCACGAAATGTTCAAGAAGAAGAGTTGCCTTTTCTTGATTCTGATTCTTGCCGGGGGAGTATTGCGGGAACAGCCTGCCGCCGATGAAAAACCACAAGGCCTGCAGGGAACATGGCAATTTTCAGCGGGGCCGGAGTTTCCCGGCGCGAAGGGCTCTCTGGACACGGATAAGAAGGGAATAATGCATCTCCACTTCGATTTTAACGGTGGTGGAAATTATGTGGGTGCGGTTTGCCCGCTCGCTACTCCTGTTGGGATACGAAGCCTTTCTTTTAATGTTAAAAGCCCGGCGGACGCGCGGTTTACCGTACGTGTGACGGATGCGGCGGGGCAATGTTTTCAAAAGAGTGTTTCGGTTCCCGGCGGATGGCAATCCGTGCAATGCGATATGACGAATTGGTCCGCCCATTGGGGAGGCGTGAACGATGGGATACTCCAGCCCCCCATACAGGCCGCCGGGCTTCTTTTGGAAAATAGTGATCTTGCAAAACCAAGGGGTGAAATCCTGATCCGGGATGTGAAAATCGAACCCTGTGCTGAAACAGCCAGGGCAGGCTCTCCGGAGACGATTTTGGGGGAATATGTAGTGACGGCCTTTGAAAATACCGCAGGCTTCGGCGTTTCCGGAAACAGCACGATGAACGATGGCGTGTGGAAGGTGGATTTCGGGACCGTATCCGAAGCCCATCTTCAGCATTCCCTGTCCATGTTCGGCAAGCCGGACGAGATATCCCTGAGGGTCGGCGGCGGGCAACCCGGGAATGTGCTTAAACTCCGCATCGCCTCGCATTTTCAGACCTTTGAACGCGAATTGGGACGCTTAAACGGCGCTGAGCAGATTTTTTCTGTTCCGCCGCCCCCCAACGGCTGGACCTTGCTGGGAATTGATGAAGGAGATGTCTCGTATCCCCTGCGGCTCTCCACCCTGGTTGCCGAACGCGGCGATGGCCCGGCCCAGCCTGTGGAGATTCGTCTGCATGAACTCCGCTGTAAGACCAGGATTTCCAACCGCAACACCATAACACTGTTGGCCCGAAACGAACCCAAGGAAACTTCACCGGAAAAAAGTACGTTGTCTTTTGCCTGTGATGCCTGGAACTTGCTGGACCGGAGTGTTGAAGGGAAACTTACCATTACCCTTCGGGACTGGGAAGACCAGGTGCTTCACATGGAACAGAAGTCTTGGGTTTTGCCGCCGCGGGGCGAGAAGGTGGAATGCGTTTCTGAAACTGCCCTTCCCGCATCCTTGAATTTTGCCGAGGCGGAATTTCGTTTTGAGACTCCGGGCCGGGACGCCGCCGTGGCTCAAACCGCGTACGCCAAACCCTTGGGGATAACGGGAAATCCAACCTTGCAGCCGGAGTCGCCCTGGGGCATGGGGGTGTTTCTTTACCGGTATGGCGATTATGCCCAAATGGAGCGGGCGGCGGCACTGGCGCAGGCGGCGGGCGTGAAGTGGTCGCGGGAGGAATTCAGTTGGGCGGGCACGGAACCCCAAAAAGGGACGTTTGATTTTCATTATTATGATCAGGTTGTGGATACCGCGCGCCGCCATGGCATCAGCGTTTACGGCCTGCTTTCGTATTGGAGCACGTGGACCAATGCCTATACCGAGGAGGGCGTGAATGATTTTGCGGTGTGGGCGCGGGCCGTGGTGCATCATTTCAAGGACCGTGTAAAACATTGGGAAATCTACAACGAGCCGAATATCTTTTTCTGGTCGGGGCCGAAAGAGTTGTATCCCGTCTTGGTGAAGAAATGTTACGAAGCCATCAAGGTGGAGGACCCGGAGGCCCAGGTCCTGGCCATCAGCACGGCGGGCGTGGATAAAAAATTCATTCAGCAGTGCCTGGACGCCGGCGCGCCGTTTGATATTCTCACCATTCACCCCTACCGTCAGCATTTGGCCGAAGAGTCCTTTATCCGGGAACTGCGGAGTACCGCGAAACTCGTTGGAAACCGCCCGGTTTGGATCACCGAAATGGGATGGAGCACCCATGTGGGCAATGTGAGCGAACGGGCGCAGGCGCGGTTGCTGGCGCGAGCGTATCTCTCCGCCGTGGCCTCGGGAGCGGTTCAGAACATCAGTTGGTACGATTTTAAGAATGACGGGCACGACCCGTTTTACTTCGAGTCGAACTTTGGGGTATTGCGCGAAGACATGACGCCCAAACCCGCCTATCGCGCCTTGGCAACTTTCTGTACGGCGCTCTCCCATGGAAAGCCAGTCATCGCGCACAAATCCATGGAGGGAATATGCACGCTCGGCATGGGGGGCAACTGGGCGGTATGGTCACCGAAAGAGCCCCGTTCGATTCGGTGCACAATACGCTCGGGCGATGTTTTGGTGATGAATCTCATGGGGGAAACCTTGTTTCAGGGCAAGGCCAAGAAGAAGATCAGCATTCCGCTTCGCCCGGGATATCCCGTGTTGATTACGGGGGGAGAAGTGCGTTTGAAGGCAGAAAAAGGCCCTGATGCGAAAGACGTGGAGCGCATTATTCGATTTTAAGCGGATCGGGCCTATTGGACATGATCTGAACAGGGTGGCCATTGGCCAACGTGGTTTCGAGGCAATGCCAGCCCTTTTTCAAAAAGAATCCTTGTGTATTTTCCGTGAACAGGTACGCCTGTTGAACGCCGTTTTCTTTCAGCAGGGTTTCCGCCGCCTGGAATAGAAATGAACCCACGCCGCGCCCCCGGTGTTCCGGCAGTACATAAAAACTCGCGATCCATGGATTGAGATGCGTCCAGCCCGGCAGATCATCCTGAATAACGCTTATCGAGCCGAGGAGTTGATTTTGTTCCAAGGCGATGATCGTGGCGGGAATCGAACCGTCCGCATTTTTCGTTTTGAATTCAGGCAATGCGCATTCCGGATCCCAGGGTGCGTATAAATGCCGCCATTCTGCTTCGTGCAGAACGGCCAAGGTGCGCGCAAAGTGCAAATGATCTCTTAGAGCGTGTTTTAAAAGTGTCTTTTGGTTTTCCGGGGGTCCAATCGGCGACT
>CAYYRW010000034.1:0-74935 GCA_964474205.1 uncultured Nitrospirales bacterium
ATAAATACAAGGCCATTCGGCTTAACTAAGTGCCATTCGTAGCTGTCCCCGGTTTTCCGAAAAAAGTGATTGTGATCGGAGCGCAATTTCAGAGTCGGTGAATTTTTGTCCCCCTGGATGACAAATTTTGAACATGAAAACTACTAATGCTGATTAGCTTAAGGTTATTGGAAAACACAGAAAGGTATTAATATATGACAATATCTATTATAGCTTTGATATCCATGACGTCAGTAATTCTTTCCCCACAAAACTTCGATATCTTGTTGGCTTCTGAAAAGCCAGCATATTATCCAGGAGAGCCAGTAAAATTGGACCTACAAATAACAAATGTCAGTAACACTATCATCGAGTTTACTCCAATTGCGGTAGACTGGTTTGAATTCCACGCCAGAGGCATAGATGGTTTGGAAGAGTATAATGGCAAACGGGAAGAAATCTATAAATGTCATACAGCATATTGGCCACGATGTAGTTTTGCTATAAAGGAGATTTTACCAAATGAAACCATTAGTGGCCCTATTGTTTTATTGGAATGGTTTTCTAAGCCTTTCAAACCTGCCAAATATAATGTTATATGTCAGATTCGCATTGGGTGGAATACAAATGAAAAACGTGAAGTAATATTTCCATTGACTATTCTACCTGAAGATGAAAATGAACACGAAACTTTGTTGAAAAGTCTTGCTTGCGACGCAAAAATTGATACTGTCTATATGACTAGTTGTATCGGCGCGTGTGAACTTGTAGCTTCAGCAAGATCAGCCTTGGCAGTGAAGTATCAAATAGCTTTGCTTTCAGAAAGCAATAGAACCTTAAACTGTATTCTAATTGATAGTCTTTCTAAAGCTTCCACTCTTGAATCTGTAAAAGGTATTGTGGAATTTGTAAAGAAATATGAAAAGAATAATTTTGTTTTTAGGGATTATTACACAATACCCACTGCCATTCGCGCTGTTTATGCAATCCGAGAAAAAGGAGATCCAGTGATACTAAAAGCATCAGAAGATTTTATTAAGACACATCCATGTCCTCCTAAACCTTTCCTGATGCCAGATTAAAGATTCTCGACGCATGCTTTGTATTACGGCGAAGACGAAACCTGCACCTACGATGCGGGAACCTCGGAGGGGACCGCTGTTACACCGCTCATCAATCTTCATAACCTGATCGCACCCATCTACCTCTCCTTCGCCTATTTCCTGGAAACAGAACAGGCCCCATGGGGATACGACATCGCCACCGTGGAAATCGCCCAAGACGGCGGCGCGTATACGGCCCTGGCGAGCAATAACGCCTCCCCGGGCGTGATGACCCTCGCCGATCCCGCCAACGGATGGCAGCATGCCTTCCTAGACCTTTCTGATTATGCAGGTTCCACCATCCAAATCCGGTTCCGCTTCCAAACCATCGACAACTGGCTCAACGATTACCCCGGATTCTACGTGGATGATGTGATGCTCCATGTCACGCTCTCGGATACACAATCCCCCATGCAATCCCTCCTGGGGCAACTCTGCCAAGCGCTGAACCATGTCCTCCTAAACCTTTTCTGATGCCGGATTAAAGATATTGGCAGATGCCTGGTATTACGGTGAAGACGTAACGTGCACCTACGATGCCTATACCCTTAGTATGCCATAGTGTTCCACAGTACAACTTGGAGTACAAGCCCGTTCCCAAGTACAACTTGGGAACGAGGGGAAAGTGAGTGTCTCTCAATGTTATGCGGAAATGTTCTTGTGCTCTTTTTGGCCCAGTTGAGGATACTTCAATGCCACTGCCCGCGCCTTTTCCTGAATACTTCGCATCGCATCACGCAAGGGTAGATGGTCCACCTCACGTTGGATAGAGTCTTTCCAAGCCCAGACCTGGGTAAGCCCTTCAGAAGTAAATTCTTTTCCCTTAGATTTCATAAACCACCTCAAGCGGCGACAAAAGCCGGAGCGGGTAACGATATCCGGCTTCCATGTTCACCATATGGATTTTTTCTTCACGGTTTACATTTGCCAAATGTTTAAAGTTCCATGATAAGAGTACATCCATCTCGTGTACTGTTGCATATGCCACATGTTGTGCGTCTTCAACTTTATTCTTGGGTAGCCTGTATAGCAACTTTCTGAACAAACTTCTTTTTATTCCGTTAATCACTCTACGGACTACATGGTTCACTTGTCAACCACATGGGCGGTCAATCAACCCAATAAGGAATATCCCACTGTCCACTTCCATAATCCATGCAAATTCATGAAATCTATGTGAAAAACGCATTCAGCGTATTTTGTAAATGCTGTTACGTAAATCCCCCCGTTTCGCAGATACCCTGGTGTAGGGAGAGGAATAAAAAGCTGCAGCAAGCTGCCGCACTCCAAAGTCTTCCTGCTTCTTATCGCGCAATCCGCCTCCCCTCGTTTCCGGAATCGTAATCTGTCGAAGGCTCCAGCTTTCCCCCCAACCCCACCGCCGGTCCAACCGCCGAGTTGATTCAGGGGGTAAATGTGTTTATGTTCATCCTTGGCTTGTTTAGAGGAGCTTTGCATGACCTCGCGGGAAATTGTGTTGAAGACCCTGGCCTATGAAGGGCCGGAGCGCGTGGCGCGTTCGTTTGATGACTCCGACATGGTGAGCGCGGGGTACACTGTTGCCACGCCGGAGACGGATTGGGCCGAGGTGGGAGGGGGGCGCTGGGAACGCCGGGATGAATGGGGGAATCTCTGGGCGCGGGTGGATTCCTCGTCAAAGGGTGAGGTGGCAAAAGGCGTGCTGGACCGTTTGGAGGACATGGACCGGCTGAAATTCCCCGACTTTTCGCAGCCGGGCGCGTATGAACCGGTGCGCGCCGCGCGATTGGCACAACCCGACAAGTATCTCATTGGGTCCATGCCCGGCTTCGCCTTCAATATCGCCCGGAAGCTACGGCGGCTCGATCAGTATCTGTTGGACCTCCTGGAATCCCCGGACGCCCTGCATGCCCTTCATGACCGCATTGACGGCCTGCTGGAACCCATGATCCGCAATTATGCCGCGGCGGGCGTGGATGCCGTCATGTTTCCGGAAGACTGGGGTACCCAGACCGCCCTCATGATAGACCCCGGCCTGTGGAAACAGGAATTCATGCCCCGCTTCGAGAAACTCTGTACCCTGGCGCATTCCTGCGGCATCCGCGTCTGGATGCACTCCTGCGGTCAGACCGAGGCTATCGTCCCCTGGCTGATGGAGGCGGGAGTGGCCGTACTTCAATTCGACCAGCCGGAATTGCACGAACTGGAAAACCTGGCCGCCCATCAGCAACGCGGCAAAATCACCTTCTGGTGTCCCGTGGACATCCAGCAAATCCTCCCGCAACGCGACGAATCGCTCATCCGATCGCGCGCCCGGACCATGCTGGATATGCTTTGGAAAGGGCGTGGCGGGTTCATCGCGGGCTTTTACACGGATAACGCCTCGCTAAACCTCGATCCCATGTATCAGGAATACGCCTGCGGCGAGTTTCTTCGCCGGGGCGTCAAAGCCAACTATGGGGGGTAATGCACGCGTTATTTTTCCGCCAGCGCCGCCTCTATCGCTTTAATGACCTCCGGGGCGTCCGGTTTCGTTTTGGGCTCAAATCGGGCAATCACTTCACCCTTGCGATTGAGCAGGAACTTAGTGAAATTCCACTGAATTTCGCCGCCAAATTCGCCATTGTGCTCGGTCGCCGTGAGAAAATGATACAGGGGGGCGATAGTCTCTCCGGCGACGGAAATTTTGGAGAACAGGTCAAATTTCACATTGTATTTCGTGGAGCAAAAGGTTTTAATTTCTTCATTCGTGCCCGGCTCCTGGCTCTTGAAATTGTTGGCCGGGAAACCGAGAATGGCCAGGCCTTTTCCGCTGTATTTCTCATGCAGGGCTTCGAGTTGTTCGTACTGCGGCGTAAGACCGCATTTTGAAGCCACATTCACAATCATCACCACCTTGCCTTTGTACTTCGACAGCGGGATGTCCTTGCCGTCAATGCTCTTCACGGTGAAATCCAGGACGGATTCCTTTTTTGCCCCGGTCTCTTCGGCGGCCAGTGCGCCCGCACAGATGAAGGTTACCGCCGCTGCTATCGGGATTGCCAGATTCATAGTCTTTTTCTCCTTTATGGGCTTTTTATGCCGGGCCGAATTGCAACACCAAAGGTAACACCTAGAAACCCGAAAAAATGCCCATGATAAAAAACATGTCACCAGACATGGGGCTTTTGAATCAGTATAATGCCATTGGGCAAAGAGGAAAGGATGAGCGCCATGTTCAGGATGTATATGCCCCCGGACGATTGGGTGGTCCGGCAAGTGTTGTCCGGTCAGCGGAACCGGTTTCAGATTTTGGTGGATCGGCATCTGCCCACGGTATACGCCGTGGCCTATGCGCAAACCCGCAATCATGCCGATGCGGAAGACGTGGTGCAAGAGGCTTTCTTAAAAGCATTTACCTCGCTGGACGGGCTTCGGGAGCCGCGCCGGTTTGGCGGTTGGATTGCCACCATTGCCCGGAATACAGCCTGGGCGCTGGGCAATAAGCGCAAGCGCGAACACGAAGTGGAAGAGTACCTGAAAAGCGCCCCCGCGCCCATGCCTGACGACCTGGCGGACAAGGAACTTCAATCCCTGTTGCGGCAGCGTATCGAGCGTTTGGAGCCGGACCACCGGGAAGTGCTGATACTGCATTATTTCGCGGGCAAGACCACGGGGGAAATGGCGGGACTGTTGGGCATCTCCCGCAGTGCCGCAAAGAAGCGATTGGAACGCGCCCGTGTGTCGCTGAGCCGGGATGTGCTTTCCGCCTTGCGGGAGTCTGTAAAACCGGCCCGCCCTCTGAAAGAACAGAGCAAGACGATTTTTGCACTGATTCTTTCTGCTTCCGTCGCCTGGGAAATGACCAATGCGGCCGTAGCCGGAACAGTAGGGATAGCCTCGCTAATTACAGGATTCATGGCGCATCCTGCCGCGGCATTGGGCAGTGCGGCGGGTATCCTGCTGTTGCTTTTGGCAGGTTGGGGGTTGTTGGGCCAAGCTCCGCCCGAAGCGGAGGCAAAAGTTCAGCCGTTACAACAGCGCACCCCTGTATCGAAATTGGATAAGCATACATCCGCATCTTCGTCCGTGCAGCCAGCGGCTTCTTCTGCCGAAACCACATTTTCGGATACAACCGATACTAAGCGAACGAATGACATGTTTGGGCTGATGAAAAAACTGAAAAACGCGGTGATGGCGGGGTCTGATCCAAACACCGCATTGGCGGAAAATTTGCAGAATCCCGTAAGTATAAAATTTGAGAATATCCACGTCAGTGATATTCTCGAATTCATGAGCGATAGTTATGATCTTAATATCATCGTGGATCAGCGGGTAGTGGCCTGGCCGGGCGAAGGACATTTGCAGGAACGCCCCGATGTGGTTACGGATGGCATAGTGGATTCTTTGAAGGTTAAAAACTTACCTGTCAAAGAGGTATTAATGCAGTTATGCCAGTCTCTGGATTTGGCTTTCGAAATGATGCCTGGATATATTTGGATTAGTAGCCCAGAATTGATTCAGGCGGATGGTGCGCTATGGACGCCGGAGCCGCCTTCTTTGTATAAAGAGGAAATGGAAAAAACATTAAAGCTGCCCGCATGTCTGGAGTTCCCGGAAATTCATTTAAGTGAAATTACAGAATTTATCGCGGACACGCATGATATGAATATTGTGTTGGATTACAGGGCTATTGAACCTCCCCAGTGTAAAAATCAACTTCCTTCCTTGTCATTGGCGCCATTTAAATCAGAAGAGATCGATATGAATACCGGTGCTGATTTACATGGTAGAAACTATATGGAAAAGGAAGATCAGTCGGGGACGTTACCACGTGGTTACGACGTAGTCACCGATGGCATGGTGCCGTATCTCAGCATGATGAATGTTCGTTTAAAGGACGCCTTGGAAGGGATGTTAAGGCCGTTAAATCTTGTCTATTCCCTGGAAGATGGTGTCGTTTGGATCACCAGCCCGGAAAAACTTTTCCGGGAAAGGTTTATACGCCCCGCCATGGCCAATGCCGATCCGCGCGTGGTGGACCTACTCAATGAACCGATAAAGCTTACGTTTGAAAAAATATCCCTGGTGAATATTCTTGGATGCATCGAGCAACGGAATGCTCTGCCCATTTTCGTGGATCGCCGGGTGATGACGATGGAGAAACCCTCTGTACATTTTGTTGACGTCACTGTTTCCCAAGTCTATATCGCCCTGAACATTCTTACGCGGCTATGCAACATGGAATATGTGGTGGACAATGATCGCATTGTGGTGAGTACGCCAGATCGCCTGATTACACGTACATTCCCACAGGATCAAATCGTTCCTGTGTCATCCATGAAGAATGTGGCCCCCCATGAGCCAGCGAATACCCAACCCAACCCAGTGCCTGTAAGGAATGGGGATGCCATGGGAAAAGAGGAACGGCAAGTCGTTTATCGCATGTTTCAGGAACCCCGGAAAGGCGTTGTTCGGGCCCAGATACAAACCGGCCCAACAACCCGATGGTATTCGACGGGGGAACAGTTCGAAAAATACAAGGTACTGTCCATTACGTCCAGTCTCTGTACCCTTCTTGATGAAACCAGCGGTGAAATCCTTTCCCTTGAATGTACGCCGGGAGAGTAAATCGCAACAAGGGGGGGCAGGGATAAAACCACATGAAGGCGTGGTTTCGACTATGGAGAATACTGCTCATTTGCGGGGCCTATGCCCGGAATGGTATGCTTTGGGCATCTTAGTGCGCGCTGGCGGCGCCGTGTTTTCCCCAACCATGACCGGAGTGCCCCGTGTCACAGGAAAAGACAGAAGCGGTGGTTTTGCGAGGCGTGGACTTCAGCGAAACGAGCCGTATAGTAACGTTTTTAACCCCGCAAAGGGGCCGCATGGCGTGCCTCGCGAAGGGGGTCCGGAGAAAGAATAGTCCGCTCGGCGCGGCATTGGATACCTTTAACCGGGTGGAGTTGGTGTATTATTGGAAGGACGGCAGGCAGGTGCAGACCTTGGCGGACGCCACCCTGCTTGACGGATTCGCGGGCATCAAAGCCCAGTTGGAGCATAGCGCGTATGCGGGGTTCCCGCTGGAGTTGGCGTATAAAGCGGCGCATGAGAATGAGCCGTCGGAAGCGTTGTATGCGGTGCTGGTGCATGGGCTGGAGCGCCTCGCGGAATGGCCGTGTGACGCCCGGACCCATGCGGGCTGGCAAGTGATGCGGCTGCTCCAGGCGGCGGGATTCGCCCCGGTGTTGGACCAATGCGTGCAGTGCGGCGGTCCGCTGCCGGAGGCTCCGGGATTCTCCCATGCGGGCGGCGCGGTCTGCCGGGGATGTGCCTCGGACCGGCGGCTGTCCGCCGAAGAGTTTACTGCATTGCGGGACATGGCGGAGGCGGAGGAGGGTTGCCCTTGGGAACAGGCGCCCGCGTCCGTGTTTCATGTGTTGCGCCAGTATGCGGCGCGGCACTTGGAGACGGATTTCCGCAGCGCGCGCGTGCTGGAAGAGATGTTTGGCAAGAATGCGTAAAAACGGAGGCCGGAAACCTCCGGGAAGGTAATTGATACAAAGTATGGCGTGGCCCCAGGAATACATACGCAACTTTTGCATTATCGCCCACATTGACCATGGCAAGTCGACGCTGGCGGACCGTCTCCTGCAATTCACCGGCACGGTGGAAGAGCGGAACATGAAAGAACAGACGCTCGACACGATGGATATCGAGCGCGAGCGCGGGATCACCATCAAGGCGGTGTCCGTGCAGATGCGGTATACTGCCGACGATGGCCACGAGTATCTGCTGCACCTCATCGATACGCCGGGCCATGTCGATTTCTCGTATGAAGTGTCGCGCAGCCTGGCCGCTTGCGAGGGCGCGCTGTTGCTGGTGGATGCCGCGCAGGGGGTGCAGGCACAGACCCTGGCCAACGCTTACAAGGCTGTGGAACAGAATCTTGAAATCATCCCGGTGATCAATAAAATCGATCTGGCGAGCGCGGATGTCGAGGGAACCCGCGCCCAAATTGAAGAGGTCGTGGGTCTGGACGCGCAGGACGCCATCCTCACCAGCGCCAAGACCGGCGCGGGCACCAAGGAAATATTGGAGGCCGTGGTGAAACGGGTGCCGCATCCCAAAGGCAATCTGGACGCCCCGCTTCGCGCGCTTATTTATGACGCCAAATACAACACCTACCGGGGCGTGATTGTGTATGTGCGGGTGGTGGACGGCAAGATGTGCATAGGGCAGCGGGTCACCCTTATGTCCACCCAGCTTAAATATGAAATAACGGAAGTGGGCATTTTCACCCCGGAAATGCGCCCCAAGCCCGAACTGTGCGCCGGGGAAGTGGGCTACATGATCTGCAATATCAAGACCCTCTGCGACACCAAGATCGGGGATACGGTCACCAATACGCAAAATCCGGCGCTCAAGCCCCTGCCCGGCTATGAAGTGGTCAAGCCGGTGGTGTTCTGCGGCATGTATCCCGCCGCGGCCAACGATTACAACGAACTGCGCGACGCCCTGGAAAAGCTCCAGTTGAACGACGCGTCGTTCGAGTTCAAAGCGGACAGTTCCGATGCGTTGGGGCTGGGATTCCGCCTGGGATTTCTCGGCCTCCTGCACATGGAAATCATCCAGGAGCGCCTCGAACGGGAATTTGATCTCACGCTCGTCACCACCATGCCCAATGTGGCCTATCGCATCACCCGCACGAGCGGCGAACCCGTTATCATCGAAAAAGCCTCGCAAATGCCCGCCCCGGCCGAAATTGAACAAATTGAAGAGCCGTACATTGAAGCGGACATTATGTGCCCGAACGAATACGTCAGCGCGGTGATCGATCTGTGCAAGCGCAAACGCGGCATCCACGTAAACGTCGGATACATCGACGCCCGGCGCTGCATGGTGGTCTATCATATCCCCCTGGCCGAAATCGTCATCGATTTTTACGACAAGCTCAAAACCTACACGCGCGGTTATGGCTCGCTTGATTACCGGCTCATCGGCTACCGGCCCGGGGATCTGGTCAAGCTCGACATTCTGTTGAACGACGAAATTGTGGACGCTTTATCCACTATTGTGCACCGGGAGCATGCGCAGTATGTCGGGCGCGCTTTGGCGCAGAAACTGCGCAAGCTGATCCCGCGGCAACAGTACGAAGTGGCTATTCAAGCCGCCATTGCCCGGAAAATCATCGTGCGGGAAACCATCAAGGCTGTGCGGAAGAACGTTACCGCGAAGTGTTATGGCGGCGACATCACCCGCAAGCGGAAACTGCTGGAAAAGCAAAAAGAAGGCAAAAAGCGCATGAAGCAGGTCGGCTCCGTGGAGGTGCCCCAGGAGGCCTTTATGGCCTTGCTTCAGGTGAACGAGGAATCGGATCGCTAAGTGTCCGGATCATCCGACATGCAACGGAAGCCGCCGCTCCTGCTGCGGGCGGTCATAGCCATCACAGGCCCGCTGACCTTTGGAAATCTTCTGGGGTGGTTTGTGCTCATATTCGCCATTCTCTTCATTAAAGGCTGCCTGATCGACCAATACACCGTGCCCACCGGCTCCATGGAACCCACCATCCACGGCGATCCCCGCTTCTTTCACGGAGATCGTGTGTTGGTAAACAAATGGCTCTACGGGCCTCGAATTCCCTTCACCACCAAACGTCTCTGGAACTGGGCCGCGCCCAAACGGTGGGATATCGTGGTGTTCAAGCGCGTGGCCCAAAGCGGGCCGCCGATCCTGGTCAAGCGCGTGGCGGGCCTGCCGGGCGAGACGGTGCACATCAAGGATGGGGCGCTTTATGTGAATGGAGAACGCATGGAACCGCCGCCGGACGTGCGCGATATTCTCCGCTACACCACGCGGCTGTCACCCGGAGAAATCGAGGTAAAAAGAAGGTTTCTGGCGTTCGCCCAAACGCACGAGACCTTTACCCTGCTTAATCCCCCCAACGCCGCCACCCAGCAACTCTATCGCGACCGCGAAATGTGCCGGGAACGCGTGAAAGGGCTCGATATCGGCGCGTTATCCGCGGAGGAAGTGGAGAAATTATGCGACGGCGTATCACCGGAAGGATTACGGGTGTTGCTTGAGTATTCAGTGTTCGAGCTGCCCGCCCTCTTTTACGGCGTCCGCCCGGAACCGGAATTCACCGAAGTCCCGAAGGGGCATTATTTTCTCCTTGGCGACAACAGCGCGGAGAGCATCGATGGCCGCATCTGGGGGTGGGTGCCGCGCGATCACCTGTATGGCCGCGTGTTTGGCATTTGGTGGCCTTGGAATCACCGCCGCGATTTCACCGGATTTTCTCACACTTGGTGGGGCATGGCCCTGCTCTATGGCATCCCGTCAGCCATTATTGCGTTCGAGGTGGTCCGCCACATTCGTGCGCGCCGCACCTTACGCTGATCGGCCGTTCGGATTTCTTACCAACCATACTTCATGAAAAAAAACCTCCTTCAGAAACCGGGACGATTCCCGAAGGAGGCAAAAAATGGTTCGTCACTGTGTTGAGTTCGCCATGGGCATTTCGAAGGTATACAAACCAGACCCGGCGGAGAATACCGGCATACCCTTATCCGTTTCGATGAATTTGAGGCTGGCAACTTGGGCAATGGGCTGTCCGGATTCCATTATCGCCGCGGCATCCGCCACCGGCATCACGAGCCGCGCGGTGGTGTTGGCGGGGATGGTCACTCGCCACCGCAGCGTATTACCAACTTTTTCCCAGTAGCTGAATATCTGGCCGTAGGGGGAATTATGGGAAACCTTCACGTAGTCGAGGCCTTGCACGATGGTGGGTTTCAGGGAGATTTCCTTGAAGCCGGGGGCGATGGGCCGGATGCCGCCGAGGTTCTGATACAGCCAGATGTTGAGGTCGCCGACCAGCATGACGTGGTTGCCGGAATTCATCGCGGGATCCGCCGTATCGCCGTTCCACAATTCCCAGATGGTGGTGGCGCCTTTGCCCACCATGTAACCCCAACTCGGATACGTGGATTGACTGGCGAGGGTGAAGGCCACATCGGGACGTCCATTATCGGTCAAGGTGCGCATGAGCCATTGTCCGCCGATCAACCCGGTTGCCAAATGGCCCTTGCCCACGTTCACGATATGGTCCACGAGGCGGTTGAACACCTTCTCGCGAACGTTGTCCGGCGCGAGGCCGAAGGCGAGCGGGAGCACGCAGGTGGTTTCCGCGCCGTTGGCGTATTTGCCTTCTTTTTCATCCAGGAATTTCTTGTTGAAGGCGGTCTTGAGCCGTTCGGCCAGCGCGAGGAATTCATCGCTGTCCTGTTGTTTGCCCAGCAGGTTGGCGTAACGCGCCATCAGCTTGCAGTCGAAATAGAAATACGACGTGCCGAGGAAATCGCCGGGGGTTTTACGCGCGGGATCCTTCGAGTGGATCATCGTCTGCTCTTCCGGCGGCACACACCAGTCGCCATAGCTGTCCTTCGGCATGATGTCATTATCCAGATACTTGGTCATGTAGAGAATCCACTTCTTCATGCCGTCGTAGTGGCGTTCCATCACCCGTGTGTCGCCGTATTGGTCGTAGAGCATGCCGGGAACGATGATGAAGCTGCTGGGCCAGGTCACGTTGTCGTTGTAGAGCGGCCAATAGGCGGGGCAGACGTCCGATACGCTGCCGTCGTCGCGCTGTGCGTCATGCATGTCGCACACCCATTTGGCGTAGAGCGCGGCGATGTTGTTGAGGTAGGACTCGCCGCGGCACTCTTCCGAACGGTCGCCCAGCCATCCCTGGCGCTCGTCGCGCTGCGGGCAATCGGTGGGCATGCTGCGGTAATTGCCTTCCACGCCCCACCGGATATTGCGCGCGATTTGATTCATCAGCTTGTTCGAGCACTCGAAATTGCCCGCGTTCTCGACATCGTCATTCACCACTTTTCCTTCGAGTGTCTTCATTGTGGGTTCGCCGGAATAGCCGGTCACTTCCACAAACCGGAACCCATGATAGGTAAAGCGGGGTTCATAAACTTCTTCTTCGCCGCCCTTCAACACATATTCATCCGTGACTTTCGCGCCGCGGATGTTGTCGAGGTAGAGCGTGCCATCGGGTTTGAGTGTTTCGGCAAAGCGCATCCGTACCACCGCGCCTTGCGGGCCGGTTACCTTGAGGGTACACCAGCCCACCATGTTCTGGCCCATGTCATAAATGTACATGCCGGGCTTGGGGTTGGTGATCGCGATGGGGAGCAGTGTCTTCGTGACGCGGATCGGCTCGGCCATCTGCGCGGACAAAACGCCGCCGGGTTCTTGTACCAGTTTCGCGGCCTGCCATTGCGCATCGTTGAATCCCGGCGCATTCCAACCGGGGAGTTCCATGCGCGCATCATAGATTTCCCCGTCATATTCATTATTCGCGCGAATGGGGCCGTTCGCGGTGATTTTCCACGATTCATCGCTCACGATGGTGCGGATGCTTCCGTCTTCGAGTTCCAATTGCAGCAGGAGCAGCATCTTCGGATAGCTGAACGAACGCGTGGCGGTGGGTTCCGTGGCGCGGGGGGCGAAATAACGGCCATTGCCCAGCCAGACGCCCAGCGCATTCTTACCGGCGGCTATCTGCCCGGTGACATCATGCGTGACGTAAAACACGCGCTTGTTGTATTCGGTGCACCCAGGCGAAAGGACGTGGTTCCCGATTTTTTTGCCGTTGATGTAGAGTTCCGAGAGGCCAAGGCCGGAAAGATACGCAGTGGCGCGGCGCACGGGCTTGTCCACCTCGAATTCCTTTCGGAGCATCCGCGCGGGCAGCACGCGGGAATCCTGCGGGGCGATTTTTTTCCAGGGGTCCATGCCGTTGCCGCCGAGTTCTTTCGCGCCGGCCCAGGCACCGTCATTGAAGCCGGGTGTTTCCCAACCTTCTTCTTTCGTTTTCGCGGATTTCCAGGAGTCGTCCGTTTGGAGCGTTATGGGATCGCCGGAATCGAACGCAATCTGGATCACGGAGAAAAACCCGGCGGGATTCGGATTGTCCCCCGCGTTTTTCACCTCGGCCGCCAGCACATTGCTGCCCGCCTGCAGGAAATCGGTCAGCACAAATTCTCCGGCCGTCTTAAAATCACTCCAGCCGCCCACGCGCTTGCCATTGGCATACAACGTGGCTTCATTGTCGGCGGCCACAAACCAAGTGGCCTTCGCGGCGGTCTGCGGCAGGGTGAACGCCTTGCGAAAATAGACTTCACCGGCGGCCGCGCTGGATTCCGGTTTCCCTTCCGGGTACCAGAGCCAGCGGCCGGATTTCAGGTTGGGACCCTTCTCCCCGGAGGCATCATCCGTATCGAGGCCGACCCATTTCGCGCCCGCCCAATCCGCTTCATTCAAGAGGCCCATGGTCCAGGAGGCGGTTTCACTCCAGGGCGATTCTTTGCCATCCTGGTCCCATACCTTCACTTTCCAATAGCAGGCTTGATGCGAGGCCAGAGGACTGCCGGTATACGCGATTTGAATGGCATTGCCGGACTCTACTTTGCCCGAATCCCAAAGATCGCCGTGATTCTGATCCAGGGCGGCCTTGGAACCCGCGACGAGAATGGCATACGCCGACTGTTGCTGGGCGCGCAGATCAGATCGCAGGTTCCAGCTTAACCGGGGCTGCGCCGCGTCAATGCCCAAGGGATTGACACGGTATTCACACCGTAGATTAAAAGGTTGCGGGAAGTCCGCCCCGGCCGGAATTGCCACGGCGCACATTGTGACAATCGTAAGTACTGAGACCCATTTCGTCATTGATTAACTCCTTCCAATGCTTATGCCTGCCGTGCAAGGCGCTGTGCCTTGATCTTCATCAATCGCGTGGTTGTGGAACGTTCCATCTCATCCAGCTTTGCCGTGATAAACTTCACCGTCTCCACCACGCGCGGAATCACCGTATGCTCCAACGCATTCACCCGCCGGCGCGTCTTTTCGATCTCGAAACTCAGGCGGCGCACCGTTTCTTCGAGTTCGGCCATGTGCAGCAGCTTGGGCAGAAAGGTTTTCAGGCTGGCAATGGCCTGATCCAGTTCCGGCGAAGTGTGCAGCAGCGAGTAGCCGCCCAGGCGCGCCCCAAACTCGATATCCAAGTGAGGCACCTGCACCCCCATCAGCCGTTTGGAATGAAGAGAGAGTAGAAGTTCCTGCTGCGATAATTCCAGCGCGTCCTCCGTGATCCGCCGGGAGGAGGTGGCCTCGGCCAGGACGAAAAGCTTCAAGGTCTGCGGCAATTCCTCGTCCACCGCCAAACGCAGCTCCTTGTACTCCTGCACAATGGCCGCGAAGTCCTTCATCAGGCCGTCCAGCTTGTCCTTGAGCAGCTTATGGCCGCGCCGCGCCACCACCAGCCGCTTTCGCAGCCGGAGCAGTTCCATGCGTGTTGGGTTTACCGCTAATCGCATCGCGTACTTTCGTTTTTGGCCTCACACGGAGGCCCCGGAGACACCGAGGCTATGAAGGGGTTGCGTGTATGGGCTTGGTTGGCGCAGACGAGAGATTGCTTTGTCGAAGACTCCTCGCAATGACAGGGGAAGGTGACGCTATGTCGAGATTGCTTCGTCGAAGACTCCTCGCAATGACAGGGGAAGGTGACACTATGTCGAGATTGCTTCGTCGAAGACTCCTCACAATGACAGGAGAAGGTGACACTATGTCGAGATTGCTTCGTCGAAGACTCCTCGCAATGACAGGGGAAGGTGACGCTATGTCGAGATTGCTTCGTCGAAGACTCCTCGCAATGACAGGGGAAGGTGACACTATGTCGGGATTGCTTCGTCGAAGACTCCTCGCAATGACAGGGAGGGGCGGCTTGTTTTACGGCTCGGCGAGAATTTCGCCCTCCCATAGGGATGGTGATTTCGTTTCCCCAAAGTACATTTGGAAACGGGCAGCAAGGATTTATGTACTCATAACTGAGCATTCTGTTATGACCTTTTATTTTGGCAAATACTTCTCGATCCATTGATCCCGGACGCGTTTCAATTCCGCGCGCGGCAGCATGGCGAGCAGGTCCCACCCAATACTCAAACTTTCTTCAATGCTCCGGTTCTCTTCTTCGCCCTGCCGGATGAAACGGTCCTCGAACGCGTCGGCGAACTTCACCATTTGCAGGTCCACGTCGCTCAAGGACGATTCACCGAGCACCACGGCCAGTTCGCGGGCATTTTTGCCGCGGGCATAGGCGGCGTAAAGTTGATTCATCACATCCGCGTGATCCTCGCGCGTTTTTCCCTTCCCGATGCCCTTGTCTTTCAACCGCGACAGCGAAGGCAGCACGTCCACCGGCGGATACACGCCCTGGGTGTGAATCGGACGGCTGATAATGATCTGTCCCTCGGTGATATAGCCCGTAAGGTCCGGGATCGGGTGTGTTTTGTCATCTTCGGGCATGGTCAGCACGGGAATCTGCGTGATGGAGCCGTTCTTCCCCTTGATGCGGCCCGCGCGCTCATAGAGCGTCGAAAGGTCCGTATACAAATAGCCGGGATACCCGCGGCGTCCGGGCACCTCCTTGCGCGCGGCGGAAATCTCGCGCAGCGCTTCGCAGTAATTCGTGAGGTCCGTGAGGATCACCAGCACATGCATGTCTTTCTCGTAGGCGAGGTATTCGGCGGCCGTGAGCGCCATGCGCGGCACGGCGATGCGTTCGATGGCCGGGTCGTCCGCGAGGTTGATAAACAACACGGCGCGCTCGATGGCGCCGGTCCGGCGGAAATCCCGGATAAAGAATTCGGATTCCTCGAAGGTGATGCCCATGGCCGCGAACACCACGGCGAACTTCTCGCCGGTTTTCAGCACGCGGGCCTGGCGCGCAATCTGCGCGGCCATGCGCGAGTGCGGCAACCCGGACCCGGAGAAGATCGGCAGTTTCTGCCCGCGCACCAGCGTATTCAGCAGATCGATGGTGGAGATGCCCGTTTGGATGAACTCATTCGGATAATCGCGGGCGAAGGGGTTCATCGGGTTGCCGTTGATGTTCAGCCATTTTTCCGGGATGATTTCCGGGCCGTCGTCCATGGGGCGCCCGAATCCGTCAAAGACCCGGCCCAGCATGTCCGAAGATACGCCGAGCTCGATGCCCTTGCCGAGAAACTTGATGGCGATGTCCTGCGGAGAAAGGCCGCTGGTGCCTTCAAACACCTGCACGACCGCCTTGTCGCCGTTGACTTCCAGCACGCGGCCGCGGCGCATAACGCCGTTCGGCTCTTTGATATCCGTCAGTTCGCCATACGTGACGCCCTCGACGCCCTCCACCAGGATGAGCGGGCCAATGATTTCACGGGCGGTGCGGTATTCTCTCGTTACCACGCTAGACTTCCTTTATCGCTTGGCTGATGTGTTGTTTTACAGCGTCCATTTGCTCCAGGGACTCCTCCGCCGTCAGTTTCGCCTTGGAAACCTCTTCCAGAGGGGCTATCGTCAACAGTGTGCTCAGGGGGGCGCCGCTGGCCATCGCGGCCCGCGCCTCATCGTAGTAATGCAGGATCAGCGACAACAGGTGGAACTGCTTGATGAGCGAAGTATACGTGTCGCGATCATCAAACGCGTTCTGGTGTAAAAAGTCCTCGCGGATCATTTTCGCCGCCTGCATCAGAAGACGGTCTTCCGAGGGCAGCGCATCCATGCCGACCAGCCGCACCAGCTCCTCCAATTCCGCTTCTTTTTGAAGGATGGCCATGGCGCGAATGCGATTCTCGCGCCATTGCGGGTGCAACTGCTGGTTGGCATGGCGGTCCACGGCTTCCTGATATAACGAGTATGAGGTGAGCCAGTTAATCGCGGGGAAATGCCGCGCGAAGGCCAGTTTGTCATCCAGGCCCCAGAACACCTTCACCACGCGCAAGGTGGCCTGCACCACGGGTTCGGAAAAGTCGCCGCCGGGGGGCGACACCGCCCCAATTATGGATAACGACGCGGGACGCGCCTCGGAACCCAGACACAGCACGTTGCCCGCGCGCTCGTAGAAGCTTGCAATGCGCGACGCCAAATATGCCGGATAGCCTTCTTCGCCCGGCATTTCTTCGAGGCGCCCCGACATCTCGCGCATGGCTTCCGCCCACCGGCTGGTGGAATCGGCCATAAGGGCGACGGAATAGCCCATGTCGCGGAAATACTCGGCAATGGTGATTCCGGTGAACACACTGGCTTCGCGCGCGGCCACCGGCATGTTCGAGGTGTTGGCGATGAGCACGGTGCGCTCCATCAGTGCTTCGCCGGACTTTGGGTCCTTGAGTTCGGGGAACTCCAACAGCACGTCCGTCATCTCATTCCCGCGCTCCCCGCAGCCCACATACACCACGATGTCCGCATTCGCCCACTTGGCCAACTGATGCTGCACGACGGTTTTTCCACTGCCAAACGGCCCCGGCACGCAGGCCGTGCCGCCTTTGGCCATGGGAAAGAGCATGTCCAACACGCGCTGGCCCGTTACCAGCACCTCTTCGGGGGGGAGTTTCCGCTGGACCGGGCGCGGCTGGCGCACCGGCCAGCGTTGCATCATGGTGACATTCACCAAGCCCCTGGCGGTCTCGATTACGGCGATGGTGGAATCCACATTCCCCCGCACCGGCCCAATGGTCTTTACCGTTCCGGCAATACCGGGCGGTGTCATAATTTTATGAAGCACCAGCTTGCTCTCTTGCACCGTCCCCAAAATGTCGCCCGGCTTCACAGAGGCGCCGGCGGAGACCACGGGCACAAAGTCCCACTGCGCGTTCCGGTCCAACGCGGGACTTTCCGCCCCCCGCACAATATAGTCCCCGAATTGGGCGTTTAGTTTGTCCAGCGGGCGCTGCACGCCGTCATAGATGGATTTAATCAGGCCGGGGCCCAACTCCACGCTGAGCGCTTCCCCGGTGCGGAAGACCGGCTGTCCCGGGCCGATCCCCTCGGTCTCTTCGTACACCTGGATCGAGCAGTCTTCGCCGCGAATCTCAATGACCTCGCCGAAAAGCTTGTCATTCCCCACGCGCACCATTTCATACATGCGCGCGCCGGGCAATCCCCGCGCCACCACCAGGGGGCCGGACACCTTCACCACTTCGCCGTGTGTTTCACTCATGCTTCACTTCCTTGGCTCCTGCCTACCGTAAAATATCCACGCCGACCGCGTGTTCGATGGTCTTGCGCAGTTCCGTCAAACCGAGATGACGGCTGCCCAGATGCGTCGGAATCGCCGTCAGAATCGCCGCGCTGGCTTCACGAAACTGCCGCATGGCTTCGGGCAGTTCCGCCGCCAGCGCTTCCGTGATCAATACCAGGCCGATGTCCGGCCGGCGCGCGAGCGCCGCCAATTCGCGCGAGGCGCTCCGCGCGTCTTCGGCGTGCACAATCTCAAACCCCGCGCCCTTGAATCCCAGGACGAGGGAGCGTTCGCCTATCACCGCCGCTTTAGACATAGGTGGCCCTCACGCGGCTCTTGAGCAGGGCTGAATCCACCCCATTCAGGCGTCCGCTCACCACCAGCCGCAAATTGAACGCCTCGATGGACAGACCCCAGAAATAGGCCGCCACCCGTTCCGGACCCGTGGTCTGCATTGTGCAACGGCGCGCCTGGCCCGTAAGATAATCCGCGCACAGATGTTCAAAACAATTGATCTGATCTTCTTCTGAATTTTGCTGTGCCTCCCGCAAGAGATCGCGCATCGGGCCGGGAGCCAAGTCGCTCCAGGAATACGGATCCCCCGAGGACAGCATATCCGACAGCGGCCCGTCATGCGCCCCGAGCGGGAAAAAGTGCTGCTGATACAGCTTCATCGGATAGCCATTGCGCGCCGCGCGCCAGAACGCCGTAATGGCCCGGCCCAGTACGCGCGCATCCACCCATTCCGTCAGGGCGGGCGCGTTCAACCCCGCGCCGAGCGCCCGGAAGTGCCGCAGATACGCGCCATCCAGCGCGATGTCTTGCATCAAGGTTTGCTCGGAATCACCGCTCACGCCCGCCGACAATTCCGCCATGGTGGCGCGTACCGCGTCCGGCAGCAGACCTGGCTGTCCCCCCGCCGCGTCATTTAACCGTTCCACCGGGATAAGCGACGCAGGGAACGGATAATGGCCCGCATCCCGCAGCGCGTGCGTCAAGTTCAAGTAATCATTGTTTAACGTATACATATCGGCCAGCGCCGGGCTTGGGCAGTCCTGGCGCAAGGAGCGCACCTGATGGTTCAGGTAGTCTTCGATGATGCCGCTCCAGTCCTCCCAGGACGCCGCGCCGGTCGCGGCCCATTCGCGCAACGCCGTATCCTGCAGGCGGTGGAAAATTTCATCGCTCCGTTCCACGGCCGCCAGCGACAGGAAAAACTCGCGCGGCATCAGCCGTCCCTCGAGGACGCTGACCCGCCCGCAGGCGAATCCCCATTCGTGACGATCTTTGGTCAAAGCCTTCACGCGTGTATTCCGCCAAACAGTTCCGCCGCGAGTTGCGGCGCCAGTTCCCGTTCCATATCCTTCAACAACGTATCCAGCGTTTGGTCCACTTCATACCTGCCGCTCGAAAACCAGAATCCGCCGCGTTCGGGAAGCGGCGCGGTGTCATCAAGACGCACCTGCGCTTCCACCGCGCGGTTCCGGTTAAACTCCATCAGGAGCCGTTGAAACCACGCACAATCTTCCTCATGCACACGCACCGTGCCGCCGTCCGCGCCGGCGGCGCGTTCCAGCAGGCGTCCCATAACCTCCATGTACGCCGGCTCCGGCAACGCCAACAGGGCCGCTTTCGCACGATCAAACACTTCCCGAAGACACGCATTCTTACGGAATAGAAGGTCCTTCCCCGCCGCGCCCCGGCACTGGATCAGTTTACGGGCGAATTCCTCTTCGAGGGCGCGGACAGCCGCCTGGTACTGGCGCTCGCCTTCCCGCTCCGCCGCCTCGCGGGCCGCCGTCACCCGCTCTTCCGCGGCGTGTTGGGCCGCTTTCATAAGGTGCTCCGCTTCCGTCTTTGCCGCGGCCAATACCGATTGGCTGATGCGTTCAAGGCCCATGCTCTTGTTCCTTGCGTTCACTTCACCGTCACGTGAAGGTCACGAAATTTGGGTTGGTAATCCAGAAGATAGTCAAAATGCCCGCCAAGAGGGATACCACTGCGTAGGTTTCCACCATGGCGGGGAAAAGGAGGGCGCGCCCGGACTCTTCTGGCCGTCGCGCCACCAAGCCAATACCCGCCGCCGATGCTTCACCCTGCCATACGCCCGTAACATACAGGGCAAGCCCGACACCCAAGCCCACAAAAAAGAGGCCGACGCCCGTGGTGACAGAGGCGTACCATGTCCCGGCGATTAGGCCTATTTTCATAAAAATCATGATGGCGGTGATGAATGCATAGAAACCCTGTGTGCCGGGCAAGGCTATCATCACGAGCAATTGCCCGAACAAATCCGGCTTTTCACTCAGTACGCCTGCTGCCGCCTGCGAGGCAATGCCAATGCCCTTGCCGGAGCCTGCGCAGCCCAGTCCGACCGCCAGCCCCGCGCCGGCAACCGACAGGCCGCGTCCAATTTCAATGGCGAGTTGATGATCCATCGTTTATCTCCACTTGGTTTAGTTGCGTTTCAATATGGCCGTGGGGGAATCAAATCCCAGCGGACGGAACGGCTTCGCGCCGCCCGCGTAGAACCGGCCAAAAAACTCCACAAAAATAAGGCGCATCGAATGGACGAACGCGCCCAACAGGCAGATGGCAAAATTGAAAAGATGCGCCACGATCAGCGCGGCAATAAACAAAACCGGCCCCATGACGGGAATGGGCTTTAACAACGCGGCGATCATGTTGAACGACAACGCCACAATGGAGGTGGTCAGGGCAAGCGCCAATAAGCGGCAATACGACATGGTGTCGCCGATGAAGGCGGTCAGCCCATACGACCCGACTATCCCGTACAGGCTGATCAGTCCGGTGCTAATACGGCCTGTCAACCCCGAAGCGCCCCGGCCCTGGGTCAGAATAAGCCCGATGGCGCCCGCCGCGAAGAGCAGCAGGCCCGCGGTAAAGACGGGCGCGGGCACCGGGGCAAACATCGTGCTTACCATGATGACAAACCCCGGCAGAATCACCAGCCACAACAACCCATCACAAAGCACCGCCGCCATGTCGTTGCGCAGCCATGCCCCGTACATTTTCAACACGATGCCGTAAAACTGGTTCAACATGCCGATGCCCAGCGCGATCACCAGCACGGCGATTGGTTTTTGCATGGGATCAATCACCTGTGTGACCCGCATCACGCGCAACATGAGATTGTTCTCGCCCAAATACTGCGGCATATAGAGGTCGCCAAACCAGCCGCCCAGCAGGAATCCGAAAAATACCGTCGAAACCCCGCCATACAGCAGCAGGCGCGCGAAATTATACACCCCCTCGAAGGGTTTGGTCTTATGCATCAAATACAGGCTCAGGAGAATAAGCATGGAGCCATAGGCCACGTCGCTGAAACAGATTCCGAAAAACAGCAGGAACGGGAAAAAGATAAAGGGCGAGGGGTCGAAGGTATTGTAGAGCGGAAGCCCGTACAGGTTCACCAGCATTTGTATTGGACGGACAAAACGCGGCAGGGTCAAACTCACCGGCACCGCCTCGCCCGGGGCGGGGTCTTCCGCAATAACCATGACGCTTTCATGTTCTTCCGCCAGTTCCGATTGCAGCCGCGGCAGGTCATGTTCACGCACATACCCTGTCAGCAAGCCGACCCATTTTCCTTGCGCGCCCTTGCCCCGCGCCAGCGCCAGACTCTTCTGGCTTTCCCAAAAGGCTTCGAGAATTCTGAGTGCGCGCCGCTGGGCGGCCAAGGCATGCGCTTTTTTTACGGTTTCCTGAAGCTTGGCGCGCAGCTCCGCCTGGTCCCCTTCCAATTCCTGGAGGTGTTCCTGAATCGTGCCCGAAAACCGGGGGAGGGTCAGTTCACTGAAGCCGACCCGGGCCAACGCGGCACGGGCCTCGGATTCATCCTCATTCAGAAATGCCGCAAGCAGGGTTGCTTTTTCGGTGCGGCGGCTTGCCTTTCCCGGCGGTGCCCCCACGCATTCCCATGCCAATGGCGATTCCATCACCGCACCGGACGGAAGCGCGGGGAGCTTTTCCACGGAAACCTCGCCCAGCACGAGTTGCACCCGTTCCGGCGCATTCAAATCCCGCAAGGGGAACGGCAACTCTTTCAGACCGTGCAACTCTTCCATTTGCGCGGAAACTTCACCCAACGTGCGCTCCGTCCGGCGGTACACCGTATCGAGGTCTTCCGCTTCCCGGAAATGCGCGTCCAGATCACAGTGGGCGATGACGTCATTCAACTCCTTGGGGTCCACCAGCAGGGGAACCTGCGCCAGCCCCGCCGCGAAACTTTTCTTTTCCGGCGCGAGTGTGTCGATAAGATTCAGGATAAGGCGGAGTTGCTGGAGTTTTCGATCACATTCTTCCGTGGAAAATTCCGCCCGCCGAAGTGCATCTTCCGCCCCCTCGTGATGTTCAAAGGCATCGAGCACTTCCATCACGCCCAAGCCGTGCAAGGTTTTTACCAAGCGTTGCGACGCGGCCTTGGGGCACAGCAGCGTGATTTTTTTTATCCGGTCAATCGCCATGGCTTACAATCCACGAAAACGTTGCACCACACGGTCCACATGCCGTTGAGGCACTTGATCCTCCAGGCTTTCAAGGGCTTTCAGGGCCAGATCGGCCTCCTGTTGCGCCTGCTCAATCTCCTGCGCATGACGCGCCCCGGCCTGCGCCCGGAATTCCGCGATGCGCTGTTCCGCCGCCGCCAGAATCTCCCGCCGTGCCCGTGCCGCGTCCTCTTCCGCCGCCTGTTCGATGCGGCGCGCCTCCGTGCGGGCGGCCTCCACCACCGCGCTGGCCTCTTTTTCCAAATGTAACACGTGCTCAATCAGCGAACTCATGCCGGTTTCTCTATGCGTGTTCACGCCTATTGTGCCAATTTTCCCAATGCATCACCGCATGCGCCACGCGGCACAGAACCGTGGAATCCCCTCCCTGCGGTTCCTCGATGCCCAAGTACGGAAACTTTACCTTACTCCGGCGGATACTTCAACTTTTACCGGGTGGAAGAGCATTGAAGGGCTCCACGTTAAAAAGGTTTTTCTTCATTTTTGAAAAGATGCTATAGTGAAGGCGTCGGCGCGATGTGCAGAACCACGCGCCAAGGATGGGAGAACGTCACATGAACCATGAGGTGCCGCCCCGGGTGCGCCGGTCATCCAGCGTGCTGGTCTTTACCTTCATTTTGGGAATCGCCATCGGGTTTTCCCTGGCCTACGCCGTATTTGATTCGCTGCACTGGAATTTTGCCGAAAAGAAGGCATGTGTCACGTCGGCGAACACCCCCACGGAACTTCCTGCGCCCCCAGATACCGCCATTCCCGCAACCGCCCCACCGGAACCGGCGGACGTCCCGGAAGAACCGGCGGAAGGTGAAATCATCCCTTCAACCGAACCCGCCGCCCCAGTGGAAGCCGCCGCCGCCGCGGACGTGAACGGATTGTGGCCCGCGCGGCATGTGTTCATCACGCTGGCCGGCGCGGAATTGCAGGATGCCGAAAAAACGCTGTTGGCGGAATTCAAGCCCGGAGGCGTGATCCTTCAGGCGGAGAATTTGGTGGATGAAGAACAAACAAAGAAACTGGTGCAACAGATCAAAGAAGCGGCCGGACTGGGAACGGAATTCAGCAGTCTTCCGTTCATTGCGGTGGCACAGGAAGGCGGCCCTGACTTCAATCCCTTAAAAGTGGAACCTGCCCCCAGCGCCGCGGACCTTGGCCAGAAAAACGACCCCGAAGATGTGAAACGGACCGCCCGGTCCTACGCGGATGCCGCCCGTAACCGCGGCATCAGCGTCCTGCTCGCCCCCATGCTCGATCCTTTCGTGGCGGGCCTGTCCCCCGAAACCATCAAACCGCGCAGTTTCGGGGAAAAACCCAGAATGGTGACCACGTTGGGACTTGCGTTTATTGATGGCGTCCTGGAAGGCGGTGTCACGCCTGTGGCGAAATTCTACCCTGCGCTGAGCGCCGCGGTTTCCGTGGATAATGTGCTCACCATTCAAAAAACCGAAGTCCGCGCGCTCGCGGAACTGCTCTATTCCTTCTCTGAAGCGGCGGCCCATAAAGTCCCCTGCCTGCTGGCCGCCCATGTGGCCGTACCCGGGCTCGACCGTGATGAACCGAAGCGGCCCGCCCCCTTCTCCCCCAAGATGATTCAACACTTGCTCCGGGGGCAATGGGCCTACGAGGGCGTGGTGCTGGCGGACGACCTCGCATCGCCCTTTGCCCCGCATGACACGCCCGTGGAAGAACTGGCGGTGGCGTGTCTTGGCGCGGGGTGTGATGCGATGATCCTAAGCCAGGCAACCCCCGAACGCATGACGGCCATTTGTCAGGCAATTGCGTCCGCCTGCGCCGCAGGCGGGGTATTGGGACCGGAGCGGCTCTCCGTCTCTAAAGCCCGGTTGGAGGCCTGGCAGAAACGGTTGACGGAGCTCACGCCTGCGTCAAAGGATAAACCAAGCGCCCCGCCCCCGGTGGTCTCCCAACCGCCCAACACCAAACTCGTCAAACACCGTGTTCAGAAGGGGGAGACGCTGAAGGGCATTGCCAAGAAATATGGCGTGCGCTCGAACGATTTAATGACCTGGAACCATCTCGCCGGCCCGGATATCCGCTTCGACACCGACCTCGTCGTTTTTGTGCCGGAAACTCCCGCCAAAGAAGAGCCAACACCCGCCATCACCCCCGAAACAGTGGCGCCCCAGCCTCCGGTCCCAATCACGGAACAGGCCGCGCCCGCCGAAACAGCGCCAGCGCCGCCCGTCCCGGACCCCGCAGCGCCTAAAGCCACTGAAATGGCGCCAGAACTCCCATCTCCTGAAAAACAAGCAGATTCTGGCACAACGCCCCCTGCGGCGCTTCCTGAAGGAACTCCTCCTCCGGAACCTGTAAACCCTGCCGAGGCGGCTCCATCCCCCGAAACCCCGGCATCTCCGGAGCCTGCTAAACCGGCTGAAGCGGCTCCATCCGCCGAGCCCTCCGCCCCCGCCCCGGAGTCCACAACGCCTCCCTCGGCTCCGCCCGTTGAGGAACCTGCACCGGCCCCGCAGGCTGAAGCCCAGGAAATCCCGTCTCCTCCCCCTGCCGAAACGAAACCAGCGCCTGCGGAAGCAAAACCGATTGAGACAGAATATGACACCTACACGGTGAGCAAGGGCGACAATCTCCGCCGCATCGCGGAGCGATTCCATATCCCGGAGGCTGAACTGGCAAAGCTGAATCAAATCAGCGATCCAAATTTGATTAAAGAAGGCCAGCGCATCAAGGTGCCGAAAAAGTAAACGCCCCCCTCCTTTATTCCCGCATGAGGATATACGTTTCTGGTCTTTTGCCCCATCCTGACATTCTCACTTGTTAATAAGAATTCTTATTGACTTTTTCCCAGGAGTATTTTACACTATGCGTAGAACAAGCGAACTGTGAATAACGAAAAGACCCCGACATTCGTGGAATGAGGGTTACGCCATGCATGAACGATTCACCGAAGGCTGGCGGGCGGCCGCGTATATTAGCGCAGGGGTGGTGAATGATTTTCCCAACAGCACCTTTGACGTGACGCTCACGTTGCGGGGACAGCATTTCCGAAAAGTGTGCAACGCACAGGATCTGTCGGTTGTTTTGGTGGAAATGTGTAAGAATTTCCCCCGTGCGAGCGCCTATTACTATCCCGATGAGGATTACGGGTATATTGCGGAAATTCATTGCCATTGCAGCCATGAAAAAAACAAGGGTTGCTGCAAGAGCGAGGGTTTTCACCGCGGCAAGGTGAGGATTCTGTTCAAAGAGGTTGAATACCTCGAAACCAAACAAAAGACCCATGCGGGCCATACGGCCCACATCCCCGCCGGGTGAATCCGTGATTCGCCGCGGGGCGGACGCGGAGGCGCCTAGCCCGCCGTGTACTGATCGATGGCGTGGCGCAGCGTGCGGAGTATCCAGGCGCGTTTTTCATCATTGGTCTCGAGCAGTGTCATGCGGAATCCCGCATGATTGCACTGAAATCCGGTGAGGGGGACCACCACGATCCCATAGGCGCCCATCAGGTAATACACAAAGCGCTTGTCGGGGGACACGTTTTTCACCAGGGTTTCAATATGCGCGCGGATGCGGGGGTCTTCTATCGGAAGGGTCTGTGTGTTGTTCAACACGCCATCTTTGAACATCACGGTCAGATAGAAGGCGCCGCCCGGTTTGTTGACAATCACGGCGTCGCAGCCGCGAAACGCCGCCACCGCCTCTTCGGCGCGCGTGTTGAACATGTGCGCGCGCCGTTTCAAATGCTCCGGATACCGTGCGTCGCCAAATACCCGCGGAATGGACATCTGCGGCAGGGTGGTCGAGCAGACTTCCAGGCGCTTCGCCGCCAGCAGGCTGTTCACATAGGTCGCGAAGTTCTCATCCTTGTCCTTGTTGTATACTTCGATCCATCCGCAGCGCGCGCCGGGCCATGGATACTCTTTGCTGATGCCGCGCATCGAGAAGCCCGGCACGTCCCCGATCCACTGGCTCATGTGAAGATGGGGGTGGCCCTCGTATACGATGTGCGTGTAGATTTCATCGGAGATGATGAACAAGCCGTATTCCTGGGCAATTTTGACCATTTCCTCGAGGATGCCGCGCGGGTACACCGCGCCGGTGGGATTATCCGGCGACAATAGCAGAATCCCCGCAATCGAATCGTTGTATTTCACCATGTTGCGCAGATCGTAGAGGTCCGGAAGCCAGCCGTTGTACGGATCCAATTGATACGTGACATGGCTGTAGCCCGAATGGGCGGCCTCCGCCGAGGAATGCGTACTGTACGCGGGCGAAGGGCCCAGTACTCGCGCTTCGCGTTTCAGAAACCCGTACACCTTCGCCACCGCATCGCCGATGCCATTGAAGAACAGAATGTCGTCGGCGGTAATGTGGACGCTCCCCCCACGTTTGCTGACGGAGTGCGCCAGGAATTCCCGGACTTCCGGCACCCCGGCGGTGTCGCAGTAGCCAAAAGAACCCTGCATATCGAGCAATTCATGCAGAATTTCCCGAATCCAGGGGGCGAGTTCCTCCCCTTTTTCGATGGGGTCGCCGATGTTTTCCCAGGTGATTTCCTGCCCCAGATCGCGAATCTTCCGGGCCACCGCGACAATCTCGCGGATTTCATAGCTCAGGTTCTGTGCGCCTTCGTGTACGATGCTCCGTCTCATGGTATATTACACTCCACCTTTCTGATGGGTTGAAAAATGCATGGCCACTGTCCCGATGGGATAGGTATCATAGGGGCTTTTCCCGTTGAAAATCAACGTATCGGTGCTGAAAATTATACCAAGCGCAATTGCGGGAAAAAGATTACATCGCGAATGGAGGCCGAATCCGTCACCAGCATGGCGAGCCGGTCGAGGCCAATGCCAAGCCCCGCCGTGGGCGGCATGCCCACTTCCAGGGCGGTGATAAAATCTTCATCAAGATATTGCGCTTCATCGTCGCCTGCTTCACGCAGCTTCACCTGCTCCATGAAGCGTTCGCGCTGATCAATGGGATCATTCAACTCGGAAAAGGCGTTGCCGACTTCCAGGCATGCGATAAATGGCTGAAACCGCTCCGTCAGCGCCGGGTTGCCGCGTTTTTTCTTCGCCAGCGGCGACAATTCAATCGGGTAATCATAAAGAAAAGTGGGCTGAATCAGATGCGGAATAACCCGCGCCGACATCACTTCGTCCACAATCTTGCCGTAGCCCATGGCGGGCGTGACTTCCACGCCAATGCTCTTCGCCCGCGTTGCCGCGGTTTCACGGTCCCGTGAAGCTTCCAAGTCAATCCCTGCATACTGCCGGATGGCGTCATGAAGCGTAATGCGCCTCCATGGACGCGCCAAACTGATCTCCATGCCCTGATAGGTAAACGATGCCGCGCCGAGCACCTTTTCCATGATGGTGCACAGCATGTCCTCGGTTTCGTCCATCAGTCCCAGGTAGTCCTGATACGCCTCATACATCTCCATCGTGGTGAACTCGGGATTGTGTTTGGTGTCCACGCCTTCGTTGCGAAAACACCGGTTGATCTCGAACACCTTGTCGAACCCGCCCACGATCAGCTTTTTCAGATACAATTCCGGCGCGATGCGCAGGTACAAATCGCAATCAAACGTGTTGTGATGCGTGATGAAAGGACGCGCCGTGGCGCCGCCGGGAATCGGATGCAACATCGGCGTTTCCACCTCGAAAAAGGCGTGGTCCGCCAGCCAGTCCCGCATCGCCGCAATCAGCCGGATGCGCTTCTTGAACCGGTCCAGCACCTCCGGATTCGCCGCCAGGTCCAGATACCGCTGCCGGTACCGCGTCTCCACGTCGGTCAATCCATGAAACTTCTCCGGCAGCGCGCGAAGCGACTTGCACAAAACCTCATACCGGTCCGCGAAGATCGTGATCTCTCCGCGCTTCGTGCGCTTCACCGTTCCATGCACTCCGATAAAATCACCGATATCCAGATCGTCCAGGGCCGCATACGCCGCTTCGCCAATCTGATTTAGCCCGAGAAACACCTGAATTTTGCCTGTTTCATCCCGAAGGTCCGCGAACGCGCTTTTCCCATGGCTCCGAAACGCCATAATCCGTCCGCCCAGCGCCGCAGGAATCTCCGCGGGGCGGCCTTCCACCGCCGTGGATTCCGCTGCTTCAAAATCTTCACGCGCTTCCCCAATCATGCAGGTGCGTGAAAAGGCGTATTTATACGGTTCTTCGCCGCGCGCCCGAATGCGCTCCAGCTTGTTGATCCGGAATTGCCGCAAATCCTGCTCCGTCGAATGATGGTGTTCTTCGTGCTCCATGTCCGCTTGTACTTTCCTCTCCGGGTCAGGATGCGCTTGCCCGCGCGGGCGCGTTCTTGCTGCGCAGTTCCAGACTCCACTTCAGATACGCCTCGATAAACATATCCAGTTCCCCGTCCAGCACGCGGTCCACATTGCTCGTTTCCGCGCCCGTCCGGTGGTCCTTGATCATCTGATACGGCTGTAAAACATAACTCCGAATCTGGCTTCCCCACGCCACGTCCTGCTGCCCATCCCGTTGCGCGGACAATTCGGCCTCGCGTTTGCGGACTTCCATGTCGTACAGCTTTGCTTTCAGCATATTCAGGGCCGTGGCACGGTTCCGGTGCTGCGAGCGCTCGATCTGGCAGGACACCACAAAGCCCGTCGGCAGGTGGGTGAGCCGGACCGCCGAACTCGTCTTGTTCACCTTTTGGCCGCCCGCGCCGCTCGAGCGAAACACGTCCATTTTCAAATCTTCTTCGCGCACTTCGATGTTGATGGTTTCATCAATTTCCGACAATACTTCGATTGCCGTGAACGAGGTGTGGCGGCGCTTGTTCGCATCGAACGGGGAAATCCGCACCAGCCGGTGCACGCCCGCCTCCGACTTTAACAACCCATAGGCATAGGGACCCACAATCCGGATGGTTGCGCTCTTGACTCCCGCTTCTTCCCCCGGCAGGTAATCGAGCACTTCCGCTTGAAATCCCTTGATTTCGCAAAACCGCAGGATCATCCGGTACAAAATGCTCGCCCAGTCGCACGACTCCGTGCCTCCCGCGCCCGGATGAATGCTCAGCAACACCGGTTTCGTGTCGCGCGGATCCGTGAACAGGCTGTTCAGTTCCAACTGATGGATTTCCTTGCTCAGTTTCTCATGCAGCCCGGCAATTTCTCCCGCCAGCGACGCGTCCTCTTCCTCCTGGGCCATCTGTATCAGCACTTCCGCGTCCGCAAGCTCCCGGTGCAAGTCGTCCGGGGCGCTGACCACCGACTTGAACGCCTTCAGTTCCTGCATGACCTTCTGCGCCGGTTCCGGCTCATCCCAGAATCCCGGCGCGGTCATCTCATGCTCGATCTCCGCGATCTGCGCTTTAATCCCTTCCACGTTCAAACAGGAGCGCAACTCCGACAACCGTTGCTTGAACTCCTGGATTTCCGCCGCTTCCGCTTCGTACATCGTTATACCTCGCCTATCGCCGTCAGATAATACAGCATCGGGGCCGCGAACAGCAGCCCGTCGCACCGGTCCAACACGCCGCCATGGCCCGGGAAAAACACCCCCGAGTCCTTCACGCCCGCCCCCCGCTTCAACACCGATTCCACCAAGTCCCCAATCTGACTCACCACCGCCAGCGCCGCGCAGGCCAGCACATACGCCATAAGCCGCCACTGCGGATAGCATTGCCAGTCGAACAGGGCGCGCAGGCCATACAACAGCGCCGCGCCAAACACCGCCGCCGCCACTCCCCCGATGGCCCCTTCCCAGGTCTTGTTCGGGCTGGCCTTCACCGCCAGTTTGTGTTTCCCGAACGATTTTCCCACGAAATACGCCCCCGCGTCCGAGCACATCACCCCCACGCACAGCACTATGATCAGCCCCGGCCCAATCTCGTGGAAGCGGTGCAGCAGCACAAAATGCGCGGGCAGCCAACCGGCATAAAACACGCCAAACACCGACGCCAGCAATCCGTGCAGCGACCATGCGCCCCGGAGAATGTGCACCCAGGCGGTCAGGGCCGCCCCCGTGAAAAACACCATCGCCGTGATGTCCAGGCTCCCCGCGTACGCGCTCAGCATAATCGCCGCGCACGAAAACATGCCGCACACCTTTTCCGGCATAATCCCCTTCGCTTTCACTATCGAACAGAACTCCTGCATGCCCAGCACGGCCAGCACGGTGCAAAACAGCAGGAACACCAAGGAAAGCGATTGCACCAGCACCATGGCAAGCACCAGCGGAATATAGATCGCCGCGGTCAACAATCGTGGCAGCACACCCGCAAACATCAGCGTCCTCCAAACCGCCGCTTCCGCGACTGGTATTCCGCTATGGCCGCGCACAGATGCGCCTTGTCAAAATCCGGCCAAAGCACCTCCGGGAACAACATCTCCGCATAGGATATCTGCCATAGCATGAAATTGCTCACCCGCACTTCCCCGCTCGTGCGGATCAACAAATCCACTTCGCTGAACTCGGGCTGGTACAAGCCCTCCGCGAACATTTCCTCCGTAATCTCTTCCGGCGCAACCTTTTTTTCGAGCAAGCGCCGGGCCGCGTCCACAATTTCCGCGCGCCCGCCATAATTAATCGCCACATTCACCGTCAACGACCGGTTATCCTTCGTCAACTCAATGCAATACCGCAGATCATCCACGGCGCGTTTCGGCAGGCCTTCCCACCGTCCCATGAACCGCACCCGGATGTCGTTCTTGTGCAGTTCCCCAATCTCCTTGTGAATATACTTGCTCAATAGCCGGAACAACCCGTTCACTTCCGTCTTGGACCGCCGCCAGTTTTCCGTCGAAAAAGCATACAGGCTCAACGCCTGAACCCCCAGTTCCCGGCAGGCCTCGATCACCGCGCGCACACTCCGGGCGCCCGCTTCATGCCCCTGCACGCGGGCCTTCCCGTGCCGCTGCGCCCACCGGCCGTTGCCATCCATGATGATGGCGATGTGCCGGGGGGGGCGCTCCGCGCCGCTGCGCACGTCTGTTTTTATTGAAGGCGTCATAGGGTTTCAGTCCATAAATAAAACACCGCCGCGCAACGCGCTCCGGGCGCATTCCGCGGCGGCGAGATTTGTCAGTTATGCGGATGCATCATGCCCTTATACTTCCATGATATCGGCTTCTTTGGCGGCCAGCGCTTCATCGATCCGGGCAATGTGTTTGTCCGTCACCTTCTGCGTTTCGTCGGTCAAATGATGCGCGTCGTCTTCCGGAATCTTCCCGTCCTTCTGCGCCGCCTTGATCTCGTCCACGGCGTGCCGGCGGATATTCCGCACCGACACCCTGGCCTCCTCCGCCAGTTTCCGCGCCACCTTCACCAAGTCCTTCCGCCGCTCCTCGCTCAACGTTGGGAACGGCACCCGGATAAGTTTCCCGTCGTTTGACGGATTCAGGCCCAGCGGAGAGGCCAGGATGGCTTTCTCCACCGCGTGCATCTGGCTCTTGTCCCAAAGATCAATGGCGATCATATGCGGGTCCGGCACCGTTATCGTGCCCAATTGGTTAATCTTCATCCGTGATCCGTACGCGTCCACATCCACCACGTCCAGCAGACCGGCCGTGGCCCGGCCCGTGCGGATGCTGCTCAGCTCCTGCTGAAACGCCTCCACGCTCTTGTCCATTTTCGACGTGGCTTCTTTCACGATTGCATGCGACATTGTTCACTCTCCCCGTACCAATGTGCCAATGGCTTCACCTTTCAACACACTTAAAATACTGCCGGGACGGTTCAAATCAAACACCAGAATCGGCAGATTGTTCTCGCGGCAAAGCGAGATCGCCGTGGCGTCCATCACCCGCAGCTTTTTCGACAACACGGTGGTGTACTCCAGGCGATCATACCGCTTCGCGGCCGGATTTTTCACCGGATCATCGTCATACACGCCGTCCACCTTCGTCGCCTTCAACAAAATCTCCGCGCTGATCTCACTCGCGCGAAGCGCCGCAGCCGTATCCGTCGAGAAGAACGGATTGCCGGTGCCCGCGCCGAAAATCACCACCCGGCCCTTCTCGAGGTGCCGGTTCGCGCGCCGGCGGATGTACGGCTCGGCCACGGGCCGCATCTCAATGGCGGTCATCACCCGGGTCGGCAGGCCCCGCTTGTCCAGCGACGCCTGAATCGCCAGTGCGTTGATCACCGTCGCGAGCATGCCCATGTAGTCGCCCGTCGGACGGTCCATGCCTGTTTCCGCGCCCTTCGCGCCCCGGAAAATATTGCCGCCGCCGACCACCAGCCCGATCTCCACGCCCATTGCGTGCGCCTCCACAATCTGATCGCAGAGCCGTCCGACAATGCCGAAATCAATGCTGCCGCCCCCCGGGGCGCCCTCGAGGGCCTCGCCGCTCAATTTCAGCAAAATGCGCTTGTAGATCGACGCCGCCATGCGACGCTCCTTCTCCTAGGCGTTCTTCGCGTCCGCTTTCGCCAGTTCCGCCGCTACTTCTTCCGCCAGGTTGCTTACCGGCTTGTCAATGCCTTCGCCCACCTGCCACCGGACGAAGCGCCGAACCGTTATTTTCTCGCCGCACTTGCCGGTCAGTTCGGCCACCAACGATTCAATCGTCTTGCCCTCATGTTCCGGCTTTACGGAGACCTGTTTCAACAGACAGGCTTCCTCGTAAAATTTCTTGAGCTTGCCTTCGGCGATTTTCTCGCAGACATTCTGGGGCTTGCCGGTTTCAAGGGCTTGCTTGATGTATATCTGGCGCTCGCTGTCCAGCACGTCCGCGGGAACATCCTCGGGGGCGACGAACCGGGGATTCGCCGAGCATACCTGCAGGCAGAGGTCCTTTGCAAAGGTCTGGAAGTCCGCGCCCCGCGCCACGAAATCCGTCTCACAGTTCACTTCCACCAGCACGCCGATTTTTCCGCCCATGTGAATGTAGTGGGCAATCATGCCTTCCGAGGCCACTTTGCCCGCACGCTTGGCCGCCTTCGCCATGCCGCGTTCGCGGAGCCACACCACCGCCTTGTCAAAATCGCCATTTGAGTCCGCAAGAGCCCGTTTACAATCCATCATGCCCGCGCCCGTTGATTCGCGCAGGGCCTTCACATCATTCGCTGAAATCGCCATCGTCGTCTCTCCTCATATATAAGCGCGTTCCATCGGCGCAGGTTACATCGTTTCCACTTCTTCTTCGGCCTCTTCTTCTTCCTTGTCAATCTCTTCCTGGACCGGTTTCTGACGCGCCGTCCGGCGGTCCGGGTTCTCGCTCAGGATTTTCTCCCCCTTCATCCGCCCTTCCATCACGGCGTCCGCGATCACCTGACAGAACAAACTGACCGCCCGGATCGCATCATCATTGCCGGGAATCGGCAGCGACACCTCGTCCGGATCGCAATTCGTGTCCACAATGCCGATGCAGGGGATGCCCAGCCGCACCGCCTCGCGCACCGCGATGTCTTCCCGCTTCGCATCCACCACAAACAAGACGTCCGGCGTCCCATTCATGTTGATAATGCCCGACAGGTTCTTTTCCAGTTTCGCCCGCCGCTTGCGCAACGCCGTGGCTTCTTTCTTTCCATACTGCTCGATTTTGCCCGTGCTCTCCAGTTCCTGGAGCCGGAGCAATTCCTGGATGCTCGTGCGGACCGTCTTGAAGTTTGTCAGCGTGCCGCCCAGCCACCGGCTGGTCACGGAATGCATCCCGCACCGGCGCGATTCCCGCTGAACCGCTTCCTGCGCCTGACGCTTCGTTCCCACAAACAACACCGTGCCCCCCTCGGCCACCGTGTCCCGCACCAGCATGTACGCCTGATACAACTGGCGCATCGTGTGTTTCAAGTCGATGATGTAGATGCCGTTGCGCTGCCCGTAGATATACCGGGCCATCTTCGGATGCCAACGGCGGGTTTGGTGGCCGAAATGGATGCCGGCCTCCAATAATTGACGCATGGTAACAATAGGCATGACTCTTCTCCGTTCGGGTTTAACCTCGGGGTTTCCGGCACACCCGGCCACACGCCGGGCACCCAAGCCACTACAAAGGACGAAACCCCTGTGAATTTTTTAGGGCCGAAGCATACCATAAAATCAACCCCCACGGCAACTTCTGAACGCTTGCGTGAACGGCGCATGGGCTGTTTTCATCAATCCTGGCCCCAATTATGGTATAGTCTCCGCCAACAGCGCCGGAATTTGGGCCAGGAAAGGCGGAAGGATGACCACCCGGGAACTTTTCACCAACATTATGCACTATGGGGAATTTGACCGGATGCCGGTGTTTCACTGGACTGGCTGGCCGGAGACTATACGGCGTTGGCATGGAGAAGGCCTGCCGGAAAACGCAAATGAACAGGAATTTTTTCAGGCATCGCCGATGAACAGGGGCGTGCCCATCAATCTTGGCTTGTATCCCCTATTCGAGGAGGAAATTATCGAGGAAACGGAAGAGTACCGGATTATGCGGCAGAACGATGGCGTGATTGCCCAACTGTGGAAGAACCGGTCCTGCATTCCCCATTACATTGATTTTCTCCTCAAAGATCCTTCCGGCTGGCCGGAATATCAAAAGCGTTTACAGCCGGACCCTGGCCGGCTGGCGGAAAACTTCGAGGAAGCCCTCAAGGACTTGGAAACCAGCGAAGCGCCGGTGGCGATCAGCACCATGAGCATGGTTGGTTTTCTGCGTAATTGGATGGGCGTGGAGAATATGGCCTTCGCAAGCATGGTGTACCCCGAGTTCTTCGCGGAAACCGTGGACACCATCTCCAACCTCGTCTGTTGGGCCATCGATCAGGTCGCGGGCCGCGTTAAAATCGATCTCGGCTGGGGCTGGGAAGATATTTGTTTCAAGACCGGTCCGCTCATCCATCCGGACCGGTTCAAAGAACTTTGCGTGCCGGGGTACCGCAAAATCGCCGAAAAACTGCGTTCGTGCGGATGTGATCTCTATCTGGTGGATTGCGACGGCATGATCGAGCACCTCATTCCGCACTGGCTCGACGCGGGCGTGAACATTATGTTCCCGGTGGAAATCGGGACGTGGCGGGCGGACCCCATGGCGATACGCCGGAAATATGGTAAAGACCTGCGTATTTTCGGCGGCATTGACAAATTGGCGTTGGAGCGCGGCCCCGCCGCCATTGACGCGGAAATCGAACGCCGCATACCGCTCATGGCCGAAGGGGGATTTGTCCCCCTGCCGGACCATCTCATCACACCGGACACCCCGCTGAAAAATGTGCAATACTATCTTGAGCGTATCCGCGAATTGCGCTTTTAACCTGACACGCTAACCAAAAGGGTTAAACGAATGAAACACATATGTTCCGTAAGCGCACCATCGCTCGTTCCCCGCCGGGCCGCGATTCTCGGGAAGGAATTCGTATGCGACCAGCACGAAAGCTATGTGAAATGCCATATCGCCAAGGCGGGGTAGAATTCCGGCCCAGCCGTCAGGATTTTGACGTCATCCCTCTTGAATTGGCAGAATACCGGTTTCTATGAAAAACAGCCCATGAGGTATGGAAATGCGATTCTTCGTAACGGATGACGAAAAAGAATGTGACGGCGCGCAAGAGAGTAAAAACGAGGGCATGCTCGCCCGCTTGTTAAAATCGCGCACGGTCCTGATTAACGGCACGGTGGACCAGGAACTGGCGGAGCGGGTGATTGCCCAATTGCTGGTGTTGGACGCGGAGTCAAACGACCCCATCAAGGTGATCATCACCTCGCCAGGCGGCCATGTCGATTCAGGATTCGCCATCCACGACATGATGAAATTCATCGCCTCGCCGATCATCACGATTGGCGCGGGATGGGTGGCCAGCATCGCGGTGCCGATTCTCTTTGGCGCGCCGAAGGAAAAACGGTTTTCACTTCCCAACACCCGTTTCCTGATTCACCAGCCCAGCGGCGGGGCGGGCGGTCAACTGGCCGACATCCGCATCGAGGCGCAGGAAATTCTCAAAATCCGCGGACGCATCAACAAGATGATCTCCGGGGAAACCGGCCAGCCGGTGGATAAAGTGGCCAAGGACAGTGATCGTAATTTCTGGATGAGCGCGGAGGAGGCGCTGGAGTACCGGTTGATCTCAAAGATCATCACGAATATGAAAGAAATCGCCTAAAAGGGTATGAAAAGAATCCTGAAAGGTATTCCCCCGACTGTTTTTGCGCTGGGCCTGGCCAGCTTCCTGACCGACATGTCCAGCGAAATGATTTATCCCCTGCTGCCCGTCTTCCTAAGCACCGTTCTAGGCGCGGGCGCGCTATCCTTGGGCATTATTGAAGGCGTCGCGGAAACTACCGCCTCCGTCCTCAAACTTGTCTCGGGGATTTGGACCGACCGTGCCGGGCGCCGCAAACCGTTCGTGCTGGCGGGGTATGGCCTCGCCGGACTGGTCCGCCCGCTCATTGGTCTTGCGGGTTCATGGATTTTTGTGCTGGTTCTGCGGTTTTTCGACCGAATCGGAAAAGGCATTCGCACCTCGCCGCGCGATGCGCTTATCGCGGACGCCGTGGCCCCGGAACATCGCGGGAAAGCGTATGGGTTTCACCGCTCGATGGACCATGCGGGCGCCGTGGCCGGCCCCTTAATTGCGGCGGCGTTGCTTTCTTGGGCGGGTTTGCCCCTGCGCTGGGTTTTTCTATTGGCGGCCATTCCCGCGGCCCTGGTCATTGGCGTGCTGGTCTTCGGCATCAAGGAATCCCCGGAACTTCGCAAGGAGAAAACAGCAAATTCATCACGTGCCAGCGGTCATTTGCGGGAATTGGGCGGCGGTTTCCGGGTCCTTCTTTTCGCCCTGCTGCTCTTTACCCTGGGAAACTCCAGCGACGCGTTTATCCTGCTGCTCCTGTCCCAGGCCGGGGTGCCCGCCGCCTCGGTGGCGTTGCTTTGGGCGCTGCACCATGTCGTGAAAATGGCATCCACCTATGCCGGCGGCACATTATCCGATCGTGTGGGGCGGCGGCCCATGATTCTCGCGGGGTGGATTTTTTATGCCGCTATCTATATTGCCTTTGCCTGCATCCATTCCACGGCCGGAGTAATCATCATTTTCCTGTTGTATGGCATTTACTACGGCTTGGTGGAACCTTCTGAAAAAGCCTGGGTGGCCGATATGGCCCCAAAACATCTGCGCGGAACGGCCATGGGATATTACAATGCCACGGTGGGCATCGGCGCGCTTCCCGCTAGTGTTCTTTTTGGCGTGATTTGGAATGCGTTAGGGGCATCGGCCGCATTCGGCTTGGGCGCGCTTTTGGCCGTGGCGGCTTCCGGAGTGCTACTGTGTATTCCGGACAGCGCGTTGCCTGAAAAAACAAATTAAGCCTTGATGGAAAACAGTGAGAGCCGCTTGGGGTGATTCATAAAAAGCTATGATATAATAAATAAGAGTTAAACAATATAAAATTACGGAAGTGTGATCCCCAATGAAGCGGCTTCGGGTTTACATTGATACCTCGGTCGTGGGCGGGTGCTTGGACAACCTGTTCGCTATCGAGAGCCGTGCCTTGATGGAGATGGCACGCCGGGGCGAGGTGACTTTATTGGTATCAGATCTTCTCACTATCGAACTCTCACGCGCACCAGCGGAAGTGCAAGCTATCTACGATGGATTGCCGGAAGCCGCCCTTGAACGTGTCTCCCAAAATGAGGAGTCCGAGCGGTTGCGCGATCTGTATTTGTCGGACGGTGTTGTCGGTGCAGGTTCAAAAGAAGATGCTCACCACGTTGCGCTAGCGACGGTGGCCTCTGCGGATGTAATTATAAGCTGGAATTTCCGGCATATTGTCCATTTCGAGAAAATCCGGGGGTTCAACGCGGTAAACCTTCGGGAAGGGTATTCTCCGATTGAAATTCGGAGCCCTAGGGAGTTGGTTTTCACATGAAAGAAAAGAATGATATTGACTGTATCGCATTGAAGGACGAAATCCAGGCTCAACTGCGTCAAGAGTTTCAAGGTTTATCGGACAACGAGCAGCGTGACCGCATTCGTCAGGAACTGGAGACCTCGGACAGTATAGCGGCGCGTAAATGGCGCATGGGTAGAAAAAATTTGCCATCAGGTTCGCGGGATCCCAGCACAATCTCAGTCGCCTAGCGAATACATAGACATCTGCTTGACTCATACGCGACGATGGACGCCCTCAAAGAATACCATTGGAACCGCTCCAGGGTCGCCAAACATTTTGGGCTGAAACGTACTACGCTGTAATATAAATTTAAGATAACACCATGGAGATATGATAGCATGGGGAATGGTTCTTTTATGAAATCCATCAAACTGGTTTTCGTATGCCTGCTGGTCTTCGGTTCGTTGGCTATTGCGGAGGCCGCGGACATGATGTCGTTATGGTATCAGCAACCCGCCAAGGTATGGACCGAAGCGTCCCCCGTGGGCAATGGCCGGCTGGGGGGCATGGTCTTCGGCGGCGTGCAGCAGGAGCGCATCCAACTCAATGAGATCAGTTTGTGGTCCGGCGGTCCGCAGGACGCAGACAATCCCGAAGCGCTCGCGGCCCTGCCGGAAATACGGCGCCTGCTGGCGGCAGGAAAGTACGAAGAGGCCGAGAAGCTTACCATCGCCAAGATGGTGTGCAAGGGGGCGGGTTCCGGCCATGGCGCGGGTGCGAATGTGCCGTTTGGTTGTTATCAGACTCTTGGCGATCTCTGGTTCTCTTTCGATCTTCCGAAAAAAGACATGAAAAACTATCGCCGGGAATTGAATCTGGATACCGCCGTGACGCGAACCACTTTCCAGACGGAAGGCGTTGCATTCACCCGCGAAATCTTCGCCAGTGCCCCGGACCAGGTTTTGGTGGCGCGGTTCACCAGCGATGCCCCGGGAACGATTTCGTTTGCGGTGCGGCTGGACCGCGACCGCCGAAACGCTTCTGATGAGTGGAAAAATGGTTCTTCTCTTGAACCCCAAACAGGGCCGGGGCACCGTCCGGAATGGGAGGGCCGCGTGGAGGGCAAGAATCAACTTTGGATGCATGGCCGCTTATGGAATAGCCAAGGCATGCAGTTCGATGCCTTGTTGCGAATACTCATGGACGGCGGGGAAATAATCGGGGAAGACAATAGCCTGCATGTCAGGAATGCCAATGCCGTGACTTTGTTCTTTACCGCCGCAACAGACTATCGCGGCGGAAATCCCCGCGAGCGATGTATCCAATGGCTGGATGCGGCAGCGGCAAAACCGTATGAAGAACTTCGCGAACGGCATAGTGCGGACTATCAATCTTTTTTCCGCAGGGTGGAATTGAATCTTGGCGAAATGGCGGATGATAAGCCCACTGATGAACGCCTCAAGGCGCTGCGGGAAGGCGGGGATGATCCGCTGTTATTGGCCCAATACTTTCAGTTTGGACGCTATTTGTTGATCTCCAGTTCGCGGCCCGGTGGTCTTCCCGCGAACCTTCAAGGACTCTGGTGCGATCATTTTCAGTCCCCCTGGAATTGTGACTATCATCACAATATTAATGACCAGATGAATTATTGGCCCGCGGAAACCACCAATCTCGCCGAATGCCATACCCCCTTCCTTGAATTCATTGATTCCTTGCGCGTTCCCGGAAGGAAGACTGCCCAAGTGCATTACGGCGCGAAAGGGTGGGTGGTGCATACCATCTCCAATGTGTGGGGATTTACGTCTCCGGGCGAACATCCCGGCTGGGGGCAATTCTCCGCCGCGGGCGCATGGCTCTGTCAGCATCTCTGGGAACATTACGCCTTCAATCCTGATCCTAAATACCTCGCATGGGCGTATCCCATCATGAAAGAGTCGGCGGAGTTTTATCTGGATTCGCTGGTGGAAGAGAAACAACACGGCTGGCTGGTCACCAGTCCGTCCAATTCGCCGGAGAATAAATTTCGCACGGCGGACGGGCAAACCGCCAACGTCTGCATGGGTCCCACGATGGACGAACAGATACTGCGCAACCTGTTCACGAACTGTATAGAAGCCAGTAAACTCCTGGAAACGGATGAAGACTTTCGGGGGAAATTGGAGCAGGCCCGGGCGCGTCTTGTGCCCACGCGCATCGGAAAACACGGCCAGATCATGGAATGGCTGGAGGATTTTGATGAACCGGAACCCGGGCACCGGCATATGTCCCCCTTGTTTGGCCTCCATCCCGGCAATGAAATTACGCCCCATGGCACGCCGGATCTCGCCGACGCGGCGCGGATGACCCTGCACCGCCGGTTAAGTCACGGCGGCGGGCACACCGGCTGGAGCCGCGCCTGGATCGTTAATTTCTATGCACGTCTCGAAGATGGCAACAGCGCCCATGAACACCTTGTGGCGCTGCTGACAAAGTCCACGTTGCCCAATCTTTTCGACAATCATCCGCCCTTCCAGATCGATGGGAATTTCGGCGGCACGGCGGGCATTGCCGAGATGCTGCTGCAAAGTCACACCGGAGAAATCAGCCTGTTGCCCGCGTTGCCCAACGCCTGGCCTAAAGGCAATGTGAAGGGACTTTGTGCGCGTGGCGGATTTGTGGTGGATATGGAATGGAACCAGGGTGTGCTTCAAAATGCGGCCCTGCATGTAAAACGCGATGCGCCATGCACGTTGCGCACATCCATTCCCATTCGCATCCTTTGTGATGGAACCGAAGTTGCCCTGCAACGCCCCGAAGCGGCGGTGACGGCATTTTCGAGCCAGGCTGGAAAGACGTATTTGATCCAGCCCTTGCGGTAAAATTGTGGTATGGCGACCGAACTTCGCATAGAGGACTTCCGCATGTCCGCCGCGGCCGTGGGGCCGGAGAATCCCCTGCCGCCCCTGATTCCCAGATCCGTCTTGCCCTTAATTTCTATGGATGACAATGTGCCGGAATCCGTGCGCCGGTATATCGGATTGGGCTGCGGCGATGGCGTGCTCCCTTACCGCATGCAGGACGGTTACACCCGCCAACGGCAGGAACGCACGTTTCGTGTGGCGGTGATGGAGAATGAATGCCTTCGCGCCCTGTTTTTACTTGAATATGGCGGGCGTCTCTGGTCGCTTTTTCACAAGCCCTCCCAACGCGAATTGCTCGATTGTAATCCCGTGTTTCAGCCAGGGAATCTGGCGGCGCGCAATGCGTGGTTCAGCGGGGGTGTGGAATGGAACATTGGAATTCCCGGCCACAGCCCCTTGACCTGTTCGCCCGTTTTCGCCGCCCAGGTGCACGCCTGCAATGATGAACCCATCCTGCGCCTGTTTGAATATGAGCGCGGACGGGGAGTCCCCTTTCAGATTGATTTTACACTGCCCGCGGGCTCCCCGTGGCTGTTCGCCCATGTGCGCATCATCAATCCGCACGATGCCACCATTCCGATGTACTGGTGGTCGAATATCGCGGTGCCGGAATCGGATGATACGCGGGTCATCGTGCCGGCCTCGGCGGCGTATCATTGCGGCCTGTCGGCCCGCCTTCAGCGTCTGCCCATTCCTCAATGCTGGGACACGGATGTTACCCGGCCCGCGAACCTGTGGCATTCTTCGGATTTTTTTTATGATATTCACAGCGAGGACCGGACGTGGATCGCCGCGCTCGATGGCGAGGGGCGCGGATTGGTTCAAACCTCGACCATGCGCCAGCGCGGGCGCAAATTGTTTGTTTGGGGCAGGAATCCGGGAGGGCGCCGCTGGCAGGAATTCCTGTCCGTGCCGGGGCATGCCTATATGGAAATCCAGGCGGGCCTTGCCCGTACGCAGTATGAGTGCCTTCCCATGCCGCCCCACCAGGAGTGGCGCTGGCTGGAAGCCTATGGGCTGATGGAAGCCGATGCCTCGATTGTGCAGGGGACGAACTGGGACCGCGCGGTGCGTCATGTCAACGAACGCCTCGAGGGGATGCTTTCCGAATACCATTTGGAGATTATTGAACAAGCCCAGCGGCCCAATCTCAACGTGATGCCGCGGACCATTCTGCATCGCGGTTCGGGGTGGGGCGCGCTGGAAAGCCTACGCCGCGCCTACAGGGGCGAACCGTTTCTGGCGCCCAAAGCCCTGCCTTTTCTTGAACTTCCTCTCACCGAAGACCAAGCCCCGTGGCACGCTTTGCTGGAACGGGGGGAATTGCCTTATCGAACGGTGGGGGCGGAACCGGGCGCCTATGTGACACAACGCGAATGGCGCGTGCTTCTTGAACGGGCGCTGAACGAAGGACGCGGAGATCACTGGTTCTCCTGGCTTCATCTTGGCGTGATGAAATATGCGGAGGCGGATTACAAGGGCGCGAAGGAAGCCTGGAACCGCTCGCTCCAACTGGAATATTCCGCATGGGCCTTGCGCAACCTTGCCTGCCTTGCCCGCGATGCCGGCGACACCGCCCGGGCCGCTGAACTGTGGTGTGAAGCGCAACGAGCCCTGCCGAATCTGATCCCCCTGGCCATCGAATGCGCGGAGGCGCTATTGTCCGCAGGCCGCGCCGGGGAAGTATTGCGCCTATGCGAATCCGCCCCCCGCACACACCCTCGATTGGATTTTTTCCGTGCGCGCGCGCATCTTGCCCTCGAACATTTCGATCATGTCGAGCAGTATCTTTTGAGCCATCCTGAAATTCCGGACATGCGCGAAGGCGAAGTCTCGTTGAGTGATCTTTGGTTTGCGCTGCACGAACAGCGGCTCGCGCGGCGGGAGCAACTGCCTGTAGACGATGCGTTGCGCCGCCGGGTTCGCGATACGTTTCCGCCGCCCCCGGACATTGATTTCAGGATGAATGCTTAAACCGGCTCAAGGTTGTTGGGCACGGGAACCCTCGTCAAGAAGGCTGTCAGGACTCGCGGGCGTGGGTTCGGCGCTGCCGGGGGCGATGCGCGCTTGAACCCAATATTCATAGAATACCTGGACCGTTTGCGGCCCTTGGCATCCGTGGCCGGGGATTTCACGCGTGGCCACCGCCTCAAAATCATCATAAGTGGTTGCCTGTTGCCACGAACCCAATGTCACCGCGGTTTCGGGAAGCGCTTTTTCGCGCCGGAACACCTGATACTCCACAGACCCGGCCAAGGCCGTCCAGGTGACTTGAACGCGGTCTGTGAATGTGCCATCGCTGGCGGTGACGCCCGTGGGCGCGGCGGGCGGGTCCGCCACCCGTGGATCGATTCCATCGGTCACCTCCACGCCATCGGGCCGCCCATCTTCATCCGTATCGGACACATAGGGGTTGGTGAGCCATTCCGTGGCTTCAACACGATCCGTCAGCCCATCCTCATCGGAATCCGGGTCGAGATAGTTGGGAATACTGTCGTTGTCCGGATCGGGCAAACCTTCCGTGAGGTCCGGAAGGGTATCGTCGTCGGAGTCCAAGTCGAGGAAGTTGGGGAGGGTGTCCAAATCGGTATCTTCCGTGCCTTCCACGCTATCGGGGATGCCATCCCCGTCGGAATCCAGGTCAAGGAAGTTCGGGAGACTGTCTTCATCGGGGTTGCCCGCGCCTTCCACGGCGTCGGGAATGCCGTCTCCCTCGGAATCGTCATCCCGCGCGTTGATGATGCCATCGTTATCCGGGTCGTCCGCGCCGTCTTCGGCGTCGGGAATGCCGTCGTTGTCGGTGTCGTTGCTGCTGGGATTGGTGGTGTATTGCACTTCAAGGGAATCGGGCCAGGTGTCATCATCGGAGTCCGGATCAAGGAAATTGGGAATACTGTCTTCGTCGGGATCGCCTATGCCTTCCACGCTGTCCGGAATCCCGTCTCCATCGGAGTCGTCATCCAGGGCATTGTAGCGGCCGTCTTCGTCGGGATCGTCATCGCCTTCCACGGCATCGGGAATGCCATCTTCATCGGAGTCCGGATCGAGAAAATTGGGGATTCCGTCTTCATCGGGATCGCCGGTGCCCTCCACGCTGTCCAGGATGCCGTCTCCGTCGGAGTCGTCGTCCCGTGCATTGATGACACGGTCGTTATCCGGGTCTTCCGCGCCGTCTTCAGCGTCGGGGATGCCATCCTTGTCCGTATCGGCGTTATAGGGATTGGTTCTGTATTGCAGTTCGAGGGCGTCCGGCCATGTGTCCTCATCCGAGTCGAGATCGAGGAAATTGGGGAGGGTGTCGTTGTCGGGATCATCAAGGCCCTCGATTTGATCGGGAATCCCGTCCCCATCCGAGTCGAGATCGAGAAAGTTGGGGAGGGTGTCATTGTCAGGATCATCGAGTCCTTCGATTTGATCGGGAATCCCGTCCCCATCCGAGTCCAAATCAACATAATTGCCGGGGCCATCCGTGTCGGGGTCGTCCGCGCCCTCCACTTTGTCGGGAATGCCGTCGCTATCGGAGTCTGGATCAATGAAATTGGGAATCCCATCACGGTCCGTATCCCAATTCCTTTCGATTTTATCGGGGATGCCATCATCATCCGAATCCAAATCCAGGAAATTGGGAATACTGTCATCGTCCGCGTCCTGCATCCCTTCAATTTTGTCCGGAATGCTGTCTCCGTCCGAGTCCGGATCGAGCGGATTAATCAGGCCGTCATTGTCAGGATCCTCGAAGCCTTCCACATTATCCGGCAGGCCGTCGCCATCAGAATCCTTCAAATACGGGTTCGTATGGTAAATATTGGCTTCATCCGAATCGCTGAGCGTATCCTCATCGGAATCGGTATCGAGATAATTGGGTGTTCCATCATCATCGGCATCACCTGTGGTTTCTTGCATGTCAAGAAGCGAGTCGCCATCCGAATCGGTGTCAAGATAGTTGGGGAGGCCGTCCCTGTCCGGGTCATCCGCGCCCTCCTCCTTATCCGGGATGCCGTCGTTATCCGAATCGCGGTCCACCAGGTTGGGCAAGCCGTCGCCATCGGTGTCCCCGGTTCCTTCCTCGGTATCCGGCAAGCCGTCGCCATCGGTGTCGCCCGCGGTCATGACCGGCAGCCACTCCGCCTTGTCGCCGGTGCGGTTGTGATGGTGCAGCAAAAGCAACCCCAAGGGCCCGCCGGGGGTGCAATTCCCGAAGATGCCCTCATCGCATTCGAGCACGCCCGCCGCGTAATACCCTTTTCCGTCGAAATGCACCGGCAGCGTGGCACCATCCAGATCGGGAACCATGGGCGGGCCCGGTGTCCCATCGCGGAAATCCAAGCCGGGATGCGCGGGATCGTATAGGATGCTGCGCCTTTCCGTGGGAATCAGCACTGGCGGCGCCTGATCGACGGATTCGGAGTCGTCCAGGCTGGAAAGGGATTCGACCCGGAACGCAAAGCTGGAATCTTCATCGGTCAGACCGATATCCCGGACGCGCAGGGGCAGCACCATGATGCTGGTCATGAACGGAACCGTATTGCGCGCATCCGCCGCGTAGTAGTTGATCAGGCCTTGATCCAGATCGAGGGTCCCGAAATTGTCCAGCCGCGCGGTGAATACGTCCGCATTGGGGCCGCCTTCGGTTTCACTGGCCTGATGATGAAAATTCCTCAAGCGGAATTCGGTGAAGCCGTCCTTGTTGGTGTCAATGTAGATGTTAAATGCCGGCCAGTGCGGCGAAAACCAGTTGCCCTGCGTGGCGATGGCGATATAAACCGTGGCGTCTTGAAAACGCAGTCCGGAGGCGAGACAATCCGCATAATCGCTCGACGCGCCAATGTAGAGAATGTCCGCTCCGTTCTTGATCCCGGTGGAACTGGTTTCGTCCGGGCTGTAACACAGCAACTCGAAGGCGCTTAGCAGGGATTGTTCCGAAAGGGGGAAGGGACCGGGAGTGATGAGGGACTGTCCCTGCAAGGGGACTGTCAAATCCGTTGCCGCCCGTACATCCAGCAGATCCAGGCCGGCGTGCATATCCGATACCGGCCGGACGGCACCGTAAAACGGCACGCGCAAGGGCGCGTCCGTTTTTTGTTCCGGGGTCAGCAGGACATACCCGGATACTTCGCTGATCCAATACCGCGCATACCCGCCAAAGGTTTCCTGGGCGGCGGGGTCGCGGGAGTGCTGCATGGAAGCCGCATCCGCCTGTAATTGCAGGGTAATGTCCGCATAGGCTCCGGGAGCGACGGGGCCCGTGGCCGCCGGATACAGGGAAATGGCAATGCCTGGGATTTCCGTCAATCTATCCACCGTGGCGCTGAAATTCACCGTGTCCGCGCCTTTGTTCAGCACCCGGACGGTTCTGGTTTCGGTTTCATTGCCGGCGGCTTCCCGGGTTTGAAACGTAACGCTGACCGCCTCCGGCGCATCGGCGTCAAAGGCGATGACTTCCTGCCGGGTGGAAAGGTTGATTTGGGCCCGCCCCGCGCCGGCGCGCGCCGGCGCGCACCGGGGTTCCCCATAATTTCCCCCGGAGTACACATTGGCCGCATTGTTCATGAGCAGCGCCTTGAGTTCCGCGGTGGACCACTCCGGATGCTGCTGCCGCAGCAAGGCCATGGTTCCCGCGATGTGCGGGGCGGCCATCGAGGTGCCGCTCATATCACGGTAAAGTGTGGACGGACTAACCGCATGCGCCGCCGCAGAACGAATGGCCCGGCCGGGCGCGGATAGGTCGGGCTTGAGGACAAATGAACCCTCGCCGCTTCCGCAAGGCCCCCGCGAGGAAAAATAGGCGATGGTGTCCGGCGATAAATCCGAATACGCGGGGTCCTGGTCTTCCGATGCGGCCACACTGATGACACTCGCCGCGGACGCGGGCGTGCCTGCGGAGAAATAGGTGTCCCAGGTGTTTCCCGCTGAGGCCACAATAATGATCCCCGCCGCCACGGCATTGGCACAGGCCAGGGCGTCCGGCGAGTCGGCGGCGCCAAACGGTTCGCCGAAGGACATGTTCAGCACGTCGAGATGATCGGAAAAATCACCATCGGCATTGGGGTCCAGCGCCCATTCGAGGGCCGGCAGCACCAGGTCGCTGCCGCCCGTGGCGCCAAAAATTTTCAAAGCATACAAGCTGGCCTGCGGCGCCACGCCCGGTCCAATCTTCAGGGTGGAAAACGGCGTGGTTTCTGAATACGCGCCGGAATACACCGTACCGCCGGAGGTTATGCCAAACCCGGCCACGGTGCCCGCCACGTGGGTGCCATGGCCATTGGGATCCATGGGGTCCGGGTCCGGCATGGGGGTGTCGTTAAACGGATCGCTCGAGTCATACTTGTCCCCGCAAAAATCATAGCCGCCCACTACTTTCGCGGTCGGAAAGGGAATGTCGCCCAGAACCGTGGGATCATTGGCCTGATGCTCTTGATTGGACCCGGTTCCGCCGAAATCCGGATGGACATAGTCTATCCCTGTGTCCACGATGCCCACGGAAATGTTCTGCCCCGTGAGTTGCAATCCGGGATAATTCCACACCGCCGGCGCTCCGATGAACGGCACGCTGGTAGAATTGTGCAGCCGCACCGAATTCAGACGATGCACCGCGCGCACGCCCGGCATTTGCGCCACCTGCGTCAACTGCTCCGGGTCCAGGCGCAGGGCCACCCCGTTAAACACCCGCTGAACGCGAAAAAGCGGCTGGCGCAGACCTGATTTCTCTTCAAAACGGCTGAGCAGCGCCTGTTGGGCCGATTCGATCCGGGCTAACTGCTTTTGGGTTACCCGCGCGGGATCCGCTTTTTCCCATAGGGCTTCCGCATAGACCTGCGCCGCAGGCGGGTCTTCAAGTTCCACAATGACCCGGACCGGAGATGTGGATGCGCCCTGAGCCCATAAAGAACAGGCTCCCGCGAATACAATAACCCACCCTGCTCTGTACATATGTTGATTGCCCATATATAGCACCAAATGTTTGATTCAAGTCACTCGCAGAAAGATTATACCCGCAATTCACGTATAAAGACACCCATCCCCCGCGAATCATTCCACGGCCAAGAACACTTACGGACGATCCTCCTTCGCCAGATTGATTGTGCCACTCGGTAATGTAAGGATATATACCCGATGCGTCTTCTTATCCGGGTGGCACGGTCAAGGCCGTCCACGGGCTTGGCCGTGGGTTGCTTGAATTTGCCTTGGGGCTGCTCTTCCGGCCAAAATGCAGGGCATGACCGGGGTTATGCGACATAGCCTGCATGCCACGCTGATAGGAGCGTTGTTTCTAGCCGTTCCGTTTTCGGCGGCGCAGGAACAGCTCGATACGATTCTGGAGCGCGGCTATATTGCCCATTGGCTGGTCTGCGGGCCGTTTGATTCGGACAAGGAAGGCGGCATCGCCGGGGCGCTCGAACGGGGGGAGGCACCGCTGGGGGATAAAGACTTCATGGAGCCGATCAAAGGCGTTGCGCAAATGCGCCCGCAGCACTTGGTGAAGGTAAAAAAAGACACCGGGGAAGCCCTCTGGCAGCAGGCGGGTACGGCGGATTATTCTCTTAACCTCGGCCCGTTTTTTCCGGATGCCGCCGAAGGCCTGGCCTATGCCGCCTTTTACGCGCAGACCCCCGATGAACGAACCGTGTTTATGGACATGCAAAGTCCCCTGGGCGTTCGGGCCTGGATGAATGGGTTCCCGGTGCGGGAGGTGCATGGCGGACCCGTGACCTCGATGGGCGTGGACCGGTTCACGGTCACCTTTCGCCCTGGCATGAATCTTTTCGTGTGTGAAGTGCCGGGGATGACGTTCGAGGCGTTGGCCAAGGCCGCGAAGATCAGCGTGAACGAACTCGGTACACGGGTCTTCGTGAACCGTCCGATGCTGAAGGGGGTAAGCGGGTATGAACTTGCCGTGCGCCTGTATCCCGCACAACCCTTGGGCGATTTGTTCTATGTGCCGCGCCTGGAGAACAGCGGGACCTTTTCCGGAAACGCGAATGATGTGCGGCAGGATGCGTGGCTGACCTTGTTCAATCCCGGCACTAAAATTGCCCCCTCCGTGGATGTGATTGCCACCACGAATGATCCGGTAAATCCCGTGGTGAAGCGCATTGCCGGCATCAAGCCCGGCGAAACCTGGAAGGAGCGGATTCCTGTGCCGGTGGGTGCCACGCCCGCCGGGCTGACCCTTCCGGTGAAAGTGAGCTTGATGGCCAAGGATGCGTCCGGCCAGGAAGTGCATGCGGTGTTCGCATGGAATCTGGCGGTCATGGAACGGGCACGGGGGGGTACGGTGTATGTGGTGAGCGGCCAACGCTATGCGTCCGAGCCGGACCTCGAGGAAGCGGCACGGATGGAAGCGCGGGTGGCTTCCATGCGCCGCCAATGGATGCTTATGGAGCAAGAGGCGGAATATGGGATCGATCTGGGTGCGGCGCAGCAATGGCAGGCGGCGTTAAGCGCGTATCCGGAATATCTGAAGGTGCTCCAGGAGGCGGGAGAACATGCAGGTGCTTTGGCCGCGTATGCCACCCCGGACGAACGCCTTGTGGGGGGCGAAGTGATGGTGCGGAACCTGGCCTATGGAATTTCCGCCGCGCGGGATTGGCTGGATGTTACGCGGCCCGTGTACTGTACCTGGGATATGCCGGGGATCGCGCCGCAAACGCCCCAGTTGCTCCGCCGCGCGGGACTGGACGGGCTCATCAGCAATGTGCCGGTGCTCGGATTGCCGTCCTTGTTCCGCCAGGAAGCCCTGAATGGCGCCCAGGTGTTCCACCGCCGCAAACAGGCCTGTCCCGGCCCGTCAAATCTTGATGAGCTGCGCCAGATGGCCGCCTTGCAACGGCGCGAATTGCTCGATTGGGGCATTACTTCGGATGTGCTGGTGCTGGAGAGCGCGATTACGCCGCCGGAGCCGTTCCTCATGGGCGCTTCCCGTGAATTGGCGCAATCGTATCCGGCGCTCAAACTGCAGGGCAGCGGCGGCTATTCCTTCCTGTCGGATTTGGCGCGCCTTGATCCCAAGAGCGCGGAAAATGTTTTGGACAGCGGGCGCATCCTGACGGCGCGCCAACCCGGTGCTATACTGGCCCAGCCCGATCTCAAACGTGCCCACGCCCTTACGGAGAATCAACTGTTGAGTGCCGAACGGTTCGCGTCGGTGGCGGCATTGCTCGGCGCGGACTACCCGGATACCGCCTTGGACCGAGCATGGCGGCAACTCCTGTATTGGAGCGCCCCGGAACGATTGGGTGTGGCGGCCTCGGAAAACGCCTATGCGGATGCTTTGTCCGCGTATCGGGAAATGGCGGACTTGAGTGAGGTGGTCTTGCGCAAGTCGCTGGTGTATATCGCGAAGGAAGCGGATACGCTGAAAACCGCGCCGGTCAAAACGGATGGGGTGACGGCCCTGGTCGTGTTTAACCCATCCTCCTGGCCGCGTACGGATCTATGCGAAGCGGACCTCGAACTGAATAACGCCAAAGGAATCACGCTGGTGGATGATTTTGGCAATCCCGTGCCCTGCCGCGTGGACCGGCTCCGGTATGCGGATGCCGCGAAGCAGAGCCTGCGCGCCGCGCGGATTCAATTCATTGCCCAGAAAATCCCCGCCCTCGGCTATCGGAGTTTCTATGTTCAACCGGAGGGGAAACCGCAGGAAGCCGTCACGCGGGGCGACCCGCAAATCGAGAATGAATTTTTCCTGATCGCGCTCGATCCGTCCACGGGCGATATTCGTAAACTGCTCGACAAACGGTCCAACACCGATTGTGCCAAAGGAAACGTGAACCACGTGGTGCTGCTCGATGAGGAGGCCGCAAACCTGGATTCAGGCCGGGAATTGTGGACGACGGGCAAGCAAACCGCCTCCACCGAAGCACCCAGCGAGATCAAGAGTGAAATTCTCGAAGGGATGCAGAAGTTGATCGTGAGCAGCCCGTTTGCCGGCGGGAAAATGACACGCGAAATTTCGCTGTGCCGGGGCGTGCCCAGAATTGAATGCAAGACCCAGATCGAAGGGGTAAACCTGGAAAACAAAATGCTGGCCGCATTGTTTGCCGTGCCCTCCGAGCAGCGGGTCCCCATATTCGGTGAACGGTATGGGGCCGTGGCGGGCCGCCAAAGCCGGGGTACGCTGGATTTCCGCGGCAAGGGCGCGGAGAATCCCTCGGGCAGCGGCGCCCAACCCGCGTTGGATTGGGTGGCGGTTTCGCCAAACGATAGCATTCAGATTGGTATGGAGGGCGCCGTGCCGCTGGGCCCGTGTCAAGTTATTTATGGCAAGGACCCCGCGCTGAAGCGGGCCGCCCGGGAGGTTGACAGCGCGTTGACACGGCGCGGTATTCCCGCGAGCATGACCTCTGACACGCCGCAGAAACCGGATTTCCTGTGGACGGATTCCACGGAGTTCCAGAATCTCGATGCGGACCTGGATTACGCGGCCTCCATGCGCATCGTCATTGGCGGCCCGCCGCAGAATGCGGTGTGCGAGCGCATCGTGAAGGAATTGCCGGAAACCGCCGTCAAACAATTCTTGGAACAACTCCCGCAGGGCACCGCGCTGTTTCTCGTGGATGCCAAGGTTGCGGAAGGCCATGCGCCCATTCCCGCCTTGATCCTCGCGGGGGGCGTCCCGGACCGCAGTGCGGAAAAAGCCTCGGAGTTTGCCGAGTCCGTGAGTGCGCGGGGCAGTTATGCGTTGCCGCCGTCGGGCTATCTTCCTGAAACACGGCCGGGCCGCCCAAACCACGGATTCGCCGTGCTCTTCCAGGGAACACACTTGTGCAGTGTGGAACGCGACGGCACGCTGACCGTGGGCCTGGCGCACGGTGCAACCCCGGAAAAGCAACTTCTGTTTCAGTATGCGTTGTGTCCGTTCGATGGGGATTGGCGCGATGCCAATATCGCCCGGGAAGCGCGCGCGTACAACGAAAAATTCGCCGCCGTGTCGTCCGACCTTCATGCAGGGCGGCAACCCGCCGCGCAGAGTTTCATCGAGGTGAGTTCCTCCGGATGGATCATGAGCGCGCTGAAGCCCGCCGGATACGCCTTGGCGTCCATGCGCTCCGATGCCGCGCATCCCCGCAACGGATTGGTGATGCGCGGATGGGAATCCACGGGCCGGCCCTGGAAGGGAACCGTCCAATGCTTCGTGCCGTTTACCAGCGCCGCGAGTTCAACGTTGCGTGAAGATCCCGGCAAGGCGCTGACGTTCGAGGGGGCCTCCATAAACCTGGAATCCAACGGATTTGACGTGGATACGGTGTGGATGCTGCCCACTACGCGCTTCACGCATGGCGAACGCGCCACTTTGGGGCCGGAGGCCGATATCTTCGGGCCGTTGCACACCTGTTATTGGGAGCATCATCTGGGCACGGCGCCCTTGGGGAACCTGCCCCTGTCACTGGTGTTGCGCGGGAGCCTGGAAGACACGGAAACCAAAGTCGAAGCGGTCATCGCCAATCATTTGACCGATAAAACCCTGGAAGGGATTGTCTACCTTCAAATGGCGGATGGATGGAGCGCGGGGCCCGGTCAGTTCTACTACAACCTCAAGCCGGGTGAGATGAAAAAACAGGATATTGCGGTCGTGCCGCCCGCTTCGGGCGCGGACACCGGCGGCCTGCTCGCCTGGACCACCTATAAGGATCAAATCGTCCGTGATGTACTGGATCGGATGGAAACGCCGTTGCTCCTGACGGTTTCCCGCAATGAGGCGCAGGTGAAAGTCACTATCCAAAACAAGTGCGGCATTCCCGCCGAAGGGTTTGTCGATCTCATTGTTCCAACGGCCTTCTGGCCGGAACTCGGCGAATCCCCCACGGTCACCGTGATGCCGCGCCGCGCCGCAGTCTCCGTACCCCCGTTCCAATCGCAGGACGTGCTGTTCCGTTTCTCTGATCCGGCGATGGAATCCTGGGCCGTGGTCAAACTCGCTGCCAATGGCCACGCGCTCTATCAATCCGTGCCGAAATGAATAATGTTGAAAAAAAGCGGGTAAAAACACGGATTTCATGGATTGACACGGATTTTTGAGGCGCGATTTTTTGCCACGAAACGCCCGAAAAGAACGAAAAAGAGTTATGGACTGTTGGGACTCCATCCAAGGGAACGAACTCTATATCCAGGTGTCATGCCGCCGTGTCATTCCAGGGGTGGCGCGGAGGAGGGCGTCGAGACGTTCGAGGAAGCGGGAGCGGTCTTTTTGTTCGAATGGGGCGGGGCCGCCGCCCATGAGTCCATGTTCGCGGAGTTGGGAGAGCATTTCGCGGGTGGCCAGCGCCATTTATCAAATCTGCTGCACAGCATCGCGTAAAGCCACATAAATGGCATCACGCACGCTCTCGGAAAGCTTGATTGCTTCCGAGGCTTCTTCTTGGTTAACCTCCGGCAAATCGCCTGGATAACGGCCCTCGACGGCATAATCAGAAAGGATGCGTGCAGGCATGAGGCCGTCTGCCAGTTCTTTGTTTACTCCTGAAATCAGCATGATCAAGGCACCGATATTATGGGTCTTCGGAAAATCAATTTGCTCCCATGCGAGATAGGCTTTCAGGGCTTTTTCAGCGGCCTGTTGAGCATGAAAACAAACAATGCAAAGCACAAATGGGTTTGCTTGCAGTAAAATGCGGGCTGCGGTCAAATCTTGTTCGGCTTTTGTCAGCCACTGCTTTACGAGTTCCCGTTTCATCTCTTCAGGCGGCTTCATAGACCACCTTTCCGTGCTTGTTGGCCGGATACGCAATGCCGCCAATCACGTCTTTCGTCTCCTCGAACCGATCACGGGCCATAATAATGATGTCAAAGGGGTACCCCATGTCCAGAAGAACGTCCTGGACCCGGAGCCAGTCTTCCCGGCGGTTTGAAACCGAGTTCTTCAGGATAAGGAGGTCTATGTCGCTATCGCGTGTCATCTGCCCGGTGGCCGCGGAACCAAACAGGATAATCCGTTGTGCAGGAACGGCGGACGTCACTCGGCGCACGATTTCATCTATGACTGTTTGTTCTATTTCCATGGGCATGATTATACAACAAGCCAGACTGGCGTTCTCCATTCGATAGGGTTTATGGATAGCGGGGCAATTTATGGCTACCGGAGTGCGGCGCGGAGGAGGGCGTCGAGGCGTTCGAGGAAGCGGGAGCGGTCTTTTTGTTCGAAGGGGGCGGGGCCGCCGCCCATGAGTCCGTGTTCGCGGAGTTGGGAGAGCATTTCGCGGGTGGCCAGTGCGTCGCCGATGGCGGCTTCGGTGAATTCGCGGCCTCGTGAACCGAGCACGCGTGCGCCGTTCCGGAGGCAGCGTGCGGCCAGGGGAATGTCGTCGGACACGACTATGTCGCGGGGACCTGCATGGGTGGCGATCCAGTCGTCGGCGGCATCGAATCCGTCGCTGACCACGATCAGTTCAATCGAGGCGGCCTCGGGGACGAACATGGGGGTGTTGGCGACGACTTTCACGTTCACGTGATGGCGGGCCGCCACCCGGTAAACTTCTTTTTTCACCGGGCAGGCATCGGCGTCTATGAATACCTCGGACATAGTATCTCCTCGCGCCATCAAGGGCTCCTTTTTCGATTCTACCGGATACGGGATAATCAACACATGCGCTGTGAGAGTTTCTTCGGGTGTGAACTTTTAGGAATCACCCTTTGAGCCGAGGGCGGCGCAGGTTCCCGCGATAGCGCCGGAGGACCAGGCCCATTGCAGGTTGTAGCCGCCGGAATCGCCGTCAATATCGAGTACCTCACCCGCGAAATGGATACCTGGGACAAGTTTTGATTCCAGGGTGGCGGCCTCCACTTCGCGGACGTCCACGCCGCCCGCCGTCACTTGGGAGAACATCCAGGATTGCGTGCCGGTGCAGGGAATGGTCCACTGCTTGAAGGTTCGGGCGAGTTGCGCAAGCGCTTCAGGCGGGAATTCTCCGCAGGGCCGCCGCAATTCGTGGATGCCGGCTTCTTTCAACAGGATGGGAATCAGCCGTTTATGGAGGAATCCAGCAAAACTGAAATCAATGGGCTTCCCCGGATCATGGGCGATGCGTTTCTCGATCAATGCGGTCAGCGCTTTCTGCGTAAACGACGGGAACAGGTCGAGCCGCACTTGGGTGTCATGACCTTTCAAGGTATGTTCGGAAATTATCCGGCTGAGGAAAAGGATGGCCGTGCCCGAAATACCGTATGGTGCGAACAGGAGTTCGCCGGTCTTCCCTCCCAGGCATTTGCCGTTCACCCAGACCTCCGCGTTACCGTGGACGCCGACACCCGCAATCTGGTTCAAATAAGGGGCTTCCAGCCGGACCTGCACAAGGGCGGGGAATGGTTCGATAATGGTGTGGCCCAGCGCCTGCGCGAGCTTGAACCCGCCTCCGTTGGAACCCAAATTCGGCGATGATTTTCCCCCAGCGCAGATCACCACGCGATCTGCTTCAAAAGTCTTTCCATTTCCGCAGACGCAGAGAAATCCGCCGCGTTGGGGCGTAATGGAATGGACGGCGGTCTCGCAAACTTCCGTTACTCCCAGCCGCGCCATTTCATAGCGGAGCACATCCAACACACTCGAAGCTTGCTGACTGAACGGAAAGAGTTCCCCGCCTTCCTCCTCTTGAACACACACGCCCAGCGCATCGAAGAATGCCAGGGTTTCGTTCAAGCCGAACCGGGCGAACACCTCTTCCACATACTTCGGGCGCAGACCATGATAATGGGCTGTGTCCAGCCGCCGGTTCGAAAGATTGCAGCGGCCGTTGCCCGTGGCCAGCAGTTTTTTCCCGACGCGCTGCATCCGCTCCAACACGGTGACACGGGCACCGTTTCGTGCGGCCAGGATCGCTGCAATCATTCCCGAGGCGCCGCCGCCGATAATGACAATGTGTTTCATGAATACTCCGTACTGTCTCTGGAATATCGCCGGGGCTGAATCCCGGCTGTTCGTGCCGGGCACATGATACCACAGCACAGCGTATGACGAATTATGGTTGCTGTTGGGCCGCGTTCATCAGGCTGGGCTCCACGGGCAGGCCCGCCTGGCGCATCTTCTCGATGATATTCCGCGCCGCCGCGTTACTTCCCTGGGTGAAATAAGCCACGGCAAGGTTGTGGTAAGCATCGGTGAAGTCCGGTTTGAGTTCGATGGCGCGTTCCCAATGCGCGATGGCTTCGGGATACCGGCCCTGTTCCGCCAGTCGCGCGGCGGCGTTGTAGATCATGATGGGGTTGCGCAAGGTGGACGGAGGTGCCGCCGGCCAGGGTATCTGGGTGGTGGATGGCTCGCCCAAGGCATCATTCGCTTCGTAAATCCGGAAATCGGTGTCTATGTTAAGATCTATCCAGCGGATGCGGGTCGCTTTCTCCGGGTCTGGGGCAAAAACGGCAATGGGGTGGTAATGCTCCCGAAACCATGGAACATCCTTGAATCCGTACAGTATTTCGCGGTCGCGCAGGTAGAGGTATTTCGGGTGAAGCCCCTTGAGCATGTTTTCGAGGCAGCGTTCACTTTGCGGCCGGCTCCGGCTCCACTGCACCACGGTACGGCTGGCCAATCCCGGCCAATCGTACACATTCCCCCGGGAGTAATAGGCCATATAGCCCAGAGGCTCGCACCCCACGGCTTCGTTCGGCTGCAGCCGAGCCTTCAAGTAGAGCCCCGCCGCTTTACGCACGGGATTTTCAATATCACGCTGGATTTGCCGCTCGGTCAGGAAGGTGATCGGCAACACCCCGATGAACAGGGCGAGGTACACGATAGTGAATCCACCCAGGATACCATTGCGGAGTTTTGCGGTGGGTAAAGGCGATACGAGCGCCTGTAAACCGCGCGCGCTCAACAGCAGCAACATGGCGAGGTACGGCACCTTGTACCATCCGAAGATCATCGGCACGAGATAGATATAGTACGCGCTGTAGACCGCCACGCACGCCGCCAGGGGCCAGAGCGCCCATTGCCGCCGCATGGCAATCACGAGCGCCCCCAGGACCGCGAATGCGAACATCAGGGTGCCGATGGGGCTGCCGGGGCCGTTGGAGAAGAAAACGTGCATGCCCGCGCCGTGTCCGCAGAAAGTGGGGCCCAGCATTACGATCAATTCTCCGGACATAACCTTCCACGCATGATGAAGAAGCGTGGAGGCATTGAGGGCATCCACGGTGTCCCACCACTTCGCGTAACCGAGACCCTTCGCGAGGATGGTGTTGGGGATGGGCGAACCGTAGTGCGCCGTGGTGAACACGAGCCAGGGCACATACACCGCAAGCGCGACAGGAACGATCTTCCACAACACCTTCGGCTCCCTGAAGAGCGCGTAGACCCCGGCGATCACCGTCCAGAAACCATAATCGGGCCGCACGAGCATGCAAAGCCCGAGGGAGAATCCGAGCGGAATTGGTTTCCAGGCCACGATGTAGTACACGGACATCAGGAGGATCAGCGTGGAGAGTTGCGTCTCCATGCCGGACATCCCCCACAGGATTTGGTGATGCTCGAAGGCCACATAGCCCATTGTCATAACCAGCAGCGCGGGATGCAGCCGGACCGCCGAATGAATCCCGAGCCCGAGCACGAAGAGGACCGTTAGCGCCGCCGCGGGAATCGACACGAGTTTCAGGAAGTCCACCCCAAAGCCCACATGCAGCAGATCGCCCAGGAGCGGCACGAGCACACTCAATGGGCTTGTGAACCCGTGGAGCGGCGGCTCGCCCGGGCGGACATGGGTCAGGCCGAGTCCGCTTGCGGCGTTTTCGGAATGCAGGCAGGTGATGAGCGCGTCTTCCCAATACCGCTGGGTGTATGCCCAGAAAACAATGCGGACCAGCATCGCCAGTACCGCGATGCCAAGGCCGATGCGTACGATGGCGCGGTACTCCGGCGCATCGAGCCGTTCGATGCCCATCCACCGGCTAAGCTGTTTAACAAGGATTTCCATTGCACAAATACACATGATTCGGGAATACGTTGAACTATAAATCCCGGAGCCAAGAATTGTCCACCGTGTCCATGGGTTCCGTGCTCGCTTCTCAAGTCTCGGGTCTCCGGCTTGCTCCCGCAATCCCCATTATGGAATCCCCTTTGGCGATTTGACGTTGGATCAGTATTTGGCGGCGGGCGGGGTTTGGGCGGCGCCGGAGTAATTATAGAGACGGCTGATGGAGTATTGGTCGAGAATACGGCCATGGCGTCTGACTTCAACAACTTCGAGAACCTCGCCTTTGCTAAAGGCACCGAATTGGACCATGCCTTCGATCCAGAGTTGCGCTTTGGCGGCGTCGCCGCCGGTGACGAAGAGTCCATCGCGGCCTTTGAGGTTTTCCCAGCCGCCCCAGAGGTCGTATTGGTTCATGCGGCGGTCGCCGGGGTTGATGCAGTAGGCGCGGGGGTGCCCTTTGGTGTAGAAGGCGGCCCAGGCGGTCATCTGGTAGCGGTTGCTGAAGGGGAAGGGGCCGAGTTTGGGGTCAATGATGTATTTGGAGAGGGCGTCGCCGATTTCGCGTCCGCCGCGGAGCTTGTTGGTGGGGTCTTTATCAGGATTAACGGGGATGCCGGTGAGGTAAAGGAGATCGGTGCTTCGTGCGGCCATGCCGAGGGTGCAGCCGAGGAGGAGGGCGGCGGTGAGCCAGCGGCGGGCGTTGAGGGTGCGGGGCTGTTGGGTCCAGAACCATCCGAAGGCCACGACACAAGCCGTGTAGGCGCAGATGGGCCAGTTGATGTTGGCCTTTCGTGTGGCGGCGACGAGGAGGTAGAAGCCGAAGAGCACGGCGAAACAGAGGAAGAGGAAGGCGGCGTCTTTGTTGATGCGGAACTGACGGGCGCATTTCCAGATGGCCCAGAGATAAAAAACAAAAAGGATGGGGGAGGCGGCCCCGGCCTGTCCGCCGAGGTATTCGAAGAATCCGCCGATGCATTTGCCGATGGAGCGTTTGCCTTCCGCGCCGATACTGGCGGTATGGCGGATCGAGACCCAGTCGTGTTGGAAGTTCCAGTAGATCACGCCGGAGAGGCAGAGGAGGGCGAGGGCCGTGGCCAGCCAGGGCCAGGGGGTGCGGAGCCAGCGCCGATCACAGAGAATCAGATAGGCCAAGAACGAAATGGCGAGCACGAACATGGTGTATTTACTGAGGGTGCCCAAGCCCAGGGCGAGGCCGGTGAGGAGCCACATGTATTTTTCGCCGTGGACGGCGCGGTGGAAGGTGTACATGGCCATGGCCCAGAAACAGACAAGGACGGGGTCAATGGTCATGATGACGGACCCGGCCCAGGTACTGGGGGCGGCGAGGGCCGCTATAACGGCGATGAGGCCGGCTTTTTCGTTTTTGGAAATGCGGACGGTGAGGGCGTGGAGAAACAGAAGGGCGGCGGCGGAGAAGAGGATGGCCCCGCTGCGGATGGACCATTCCTTGTGGCCGCCGGCTTCCAGCAGCACATGAATGATATACGCAATCATGGGGGGCTTGCTGTAATAACCAAAATCCAGATTTCGGGCCATGTCCCAATAGAGGGCTTCATCGCCGGAAAGGTCGAAGAGGCGGAGGTGAAGAAACACAAAATTGAAGATGGCCCACAACGCCACTATCCAATAAACCGTTTTTCGTTCCCAGCATACGGACACGTGGTTTTCCTGATGCGGCCCCCAAAACCGGCGCGCGGCCCATCGTATGAGGAAAAGGGTCCCACCTCCGCAGAGAATACCCCAGAGGTAGCCCCCGAGGACATCGAAGGGATAGTGATTCCCGGTATAGATGCGGGACCATCCAACTAGGACGGAAAGGGGGAGCGTGGCGCAAAGAGTGGGGGGAGAAAGAATGCCCAGGATGGTTGAGGCGGCGGCAATATTGGCGGCGTGGGTGCTGGGGAAGGCATTGCTTCTCCGGCGATCAAACGCCGACCAACCTTGCTCGTATACAATCCACATGTCGTCCCGGTATACATTGACATTGGGCAGAGAAGCGTAAGGGCGCGGCTCCTTAAAATATTCCTTCACGAATTGTTCGGAACTGAAGTCGGTGATGGCCAGAGCGAGCAGGAGGGCAAAAACGGCCAGGCGGTGGACGCGGCGTCCCCAGCAAATACAGGCGATGGCGACAGCTATGGAGGGGATTACGATGTAGTCTTTATCGGAAAAAATGGGCAGAACCGCATCAAGGAACGGGAATCGGAAATCTTTATTGATAAAATGAAAAAAGGCAAGATTCAAAACGGTATTCCTTCCGGATCGTTCTTATCGTTTGGTTATTTCACTTCGGTTCGGGCGGCATTATAGCTGACGGTGTCAAGAAAAGTCTCGTCTGAACGATATCTTTCGAAGTGAATAATCTGCTTCAGGCGGACCCGAACAATCTCGATGCGCTGCTCAGCCGTTTCTGTATATTCCATCAGTTTGTGATTAACGGCAAGATGGCGAATGTGTTCTTTGATGAGGGTGGATCAACAATGAGGGTGGATCAACAACTGCATTCGGACGTCTCTGTTCTCAGATGACCGCTCCTCCATCAGGGCGGGTTCGATCTCCGCGGTTACTGGGCTGTTTTGATACTGTCTGCACGAGCACCTTGTCCACCCTGTTTCCGTCCATATCAACGACCTCAATCCGAAGACCGCGCCATTCGACAATATCGCCCTCGGCCGGGACACGCTCCAGCTTCTTCATGACGAATCCACCGAGGGTAAGGTAATCCTCCGGCTCATCGTCTTCCTGCTCGTGAATGGCCAACAGGCTCTTGAATTCGTCTATGCTGAGCAATCCGTCGAGCAATAGGGAACCGTCGTCTCTCTTGTGCATCGCCGCGGGTGCATCGGCACTATGTTCGGGCAAAGTCCCCACAATGGCTTTCAAAACGTCGCTGAGCGTAATCATGCCATCCACGCCCCCGTGTTCGTCCACAAGAAATACCACGGGGAGCCGTTTCTCCTTCAGGGTTTCCAGCACATCAAGCGCCGTGGTCGTGTCTGGAAGGAAGACTGCCGGAGTCATGAGAACGGCGATATCGGGATGTTTCCCCTCGAGCATGGCCGTCAGGATATCCTTGGCACGGATGAATCCTCGTATATGATCAATTTTCCCCTGGCCCACGGGATATAAGGAGTGATGAGATGACCGGATGTTTTCCATTAACCTATCGCGGGATTCGTCGAGGTCAAGCCACATAATCTCCGTCCGGGGCGTCATAATGGCTCCGGATAGCTGGTCGCCCAGCCGGAGCACCCGTTCAACCATCCGTTTTTCCATATGCGCCAGGTCGCCGGACAAGGTCCCTTCTCTCAAGAGAGAACGAATTTCCTCTTCAACCACCGTGGTTTTTTCAGTCATGGGGATTCTCAAAAGATGAAGAACAAATTCCGTTGACTTGCCCATGATGCCGACAACCGGGCCGAGGCCCGTTGTTATCCACCGCATGGGGATGGCCATCAGAGAGGCCAGGGCCTCCGGATTGCTCAATCCAATGCGTTTTGGAACAAGTTCGCCAAGAATCACGGAGAAATAGGTTACGACCACGACCACGCAGGCAATACTGAGCGTTTCCGCATAGGGAACAAGGGATTCATACAGGCTGAACCATTTCGCCAATTCTTCGCCAATCGTGGCCCCGCCGAAAACGCCGGTCAGGATACCGACAAGCGAAATGCCCACTTGTATCGCGGATAGGAAACGAGTGGGGTTCTCCAGCAGTTCAACCGCGACTGCGGCCCCCTTTTTTCCTCTGTTCGCCCGTTGTTCCAACCGGGATTTGCGCGAGGCCACGAGGCACATTTCCGTCATGGCAAGAATGCCATTGCATAGAATCAAAAGGAGGATTACAGCCGCCTCCATAACCAATGCGCTCATCGAGATTTTTCTCCTAATGCCGCCGTTCGGCGGAGATGTCCGGACGCTGTCAAAGAGCAAAGTATCCGATAAGTCATTATAGGCGGCCGTCAAGCGCTATTAAAGCAGGTGACGTTCCAGCGCCAGTGGTTGGACGACGCAAGCGCCGGCGCCATGCGTGGACATGGGGCCGCGCCTCATGTGCCGTGAATGCGGCGGATTTTGGCCAGTACGAAGCCGTTCTTCTCATACAGGACATCCGCCTCCGCGAGATTGGGGAGAATGTGCGATTTGGTGAAGAGTATATCGCCGTTCATGGGCCAGCGTTTTTCGGTGAATCGTTGCATGTAGAAGACCAATCCCGGTTCCCATTGTTTGGTTTCCCACGTAACCACCGGGCCGGACTGCATCCGCGCGATAAGCCCCGCCTCCTTGACGGGCTGGTGCATGACCTCTCCCGTAATCGCCATGCCGGCTACATTGACGATCACTACGGTGGTAAACCCCATGAAACCAAGACGCAGAGTGCGCGGTAGTTTCGGGGCCACCCCTATGAAAAACAGCAACAGGAGCATGCCCAACACCATCCATCCCGCATGCGTTTGCCAAAACACTTCGGCGGCGGCGGTGAGCTGCGCGGCGATGAAGGGGTCTTTGGCGCGGCCGGCGAAGAAGGGCAACACCCAGGGGGTGGCGAGGGCCGCGGCGAAGAGCAGAATGGGTGGCAGGACCAGCCAGGCATCCCGCTTCACACGGTCGGCTTGCAGGGCCATTAAAATGAAGAGCGGGGGATAGCCGTAAATGATGTAATGGGGAAGTTTGGTGCCTGCGAGCGATACAAGAATAAAGACGAAGCCGAACCATACGAGTATGTATTTGGTGATGGGAGTTTTGAAGGAGGTTGGGACGCCGCGCAGGCTTTTAAGCAGCAGGGTGGTGTAGGGGAGCACGCCCAGGAGCACAATGGGGAGGTAATAGAAGATGCTTCCGCCATGGTGTTCCATGGAACTGCCCACACGTTTTACATTTTGCTCCCAGAAGAATCCGGTGATGTAATCCATGCCTTGATCGCGGATGACGAGGATATACCAGGGTGCGGCGATGGCAATGAATAGGAGAATGCCAACGGGGTTGAATACGGCTTTGAACCAGCGTTTGAGGTCTTTTTGGAGAAAATAGAAGAGGAAACTTGCGCCGAGGGGAATGACAATGGCCAGAGGTCCTTTGGTGAGTGTGCCGAGGGCCATCATGGCAAAACTGAGGCAGATATATTTCTTTTTGCCGGTTTCGAAATACAGATAGATGCAAAACATGGTGGAAGTAAGGAAGCAGTTGAGCAGGGCATCAGCGATGGCGGCTTTTGCGATCATGCTGACTTGGGCGGCAGTGGCAAGGAAAAAGGCGGCGAGGAACGCCTTTTCGAGGTCCCAAAACTTACGGGTGAAAAGAAAGGTAATGAGGACCCAAATGGCGGCGGCGATGGCGGAGGGCAGACGCAGGGCGAATTCATTCAGGCCAAAGACGGCAACACTGGCGGCCTGGCACCAATAAATCAAGATGGGTTTATCGTAGCGTGGTTCGCCGTTGAGGTACGTCATGAGATAGTTGCCACTGGCCATCATTTCGCGGGTGGCCTCGGAAAAGGCGCATTCGTCCTTGTTGAAGAGGGGGGCGTTGCCCAGTCCCATGAAAAAAGAGACGCCGACGGAGGCTGCCAGCACTATGAAATACACCAGAGTCTTATTGTTCATTGTTATCCCATCCATGTATGCGATTTAAAACAGGCGGGATTATACAGGAAGCGGTTAAGGATTTTCTGCGCCCTGCCGATAAATAGCGTTGCGACGGATTCATCACCGAGGGCTTTCCAAACGCCCGGAGGAAAAGACAATGGGTACAACTGCGTTGACCGCCATAACGCCATTTTCTGACAAACTACCGTATCAAACCCTGATTCGGCCCCAAAAAAACGGGGAATCCTTGCCGGCGGGGCGTTCCCATGCCACACAAGGCAGCGGCCTGGACCCTGCCGCGCTGGTGGAGGAGGCGTTTCAACGCATGACCTACCAACGGGTTGCGGCGGCGGCCAAGTTTCAACAGGCGGCGGTGACGGGTTCGGAAGAGGGGGGAGAGTCCCAAACCGCCCAAGTTCAACAAATGACTTTTGATTTTTTCAGCGAGACGCGGATCGAAGAATTGACACGATTCAGCCAGCGCGCACAGGCGGTGGGGGAGGGCCTTGAAGGAGCCCAACAAGCCTCGTATATGGAAGCCAGCCAGCGGGTGTCCATGCGGTTCAGTGCATCCATGAGCATTTCCGGTTCCGCGTTGAACGGATTTGCGAATGTGTCGGAAGCGGGCCAGGACCAGAGCGATTTCATGGACCGGTTGATTGGTTTCGCCAATCAACTTTTGGCGGCGGGCGATGCGTTATTTGATGAGTTTCTGTCCATGTTCGATGGTTCCTCCATGCAAGACTTTCAGGATCGGATTTCGGCCCTGTTTCAGCAGATGATGGAGCAGTTGTTCGGCAATAGCGCTTTTCCAATGTTGAGTTCAAACACGTCCGGAGCCTCTTCCCAATCCTCCAATATCCGTTTTTCCGTCCAGATGGAGTTTGAGTTTTCCTTCGAGTTTACCGTGAATCAGGGAGAGGTCCAGCAGTCGGACCCGATCACGTTTGACTTGGACGGGGATGGCATTGAATTGACGCATTATGCGGGGGGCGCGCAATTTGACATCACGGGGAGCGGGCAGACGGTCCGCACGGCGTTTGTGACGGGCGGCGATGCATTTCTTGCGTTGGACCGCGATGGTAATGGCCGGATTACAAGCGGGAAAGAGTTGTTTGGGGATCAGAACGGCGCGGCGAACGGGTATGAGGAACTTCGCAAGTTGGATTCCAATCAGGATGGTGTGATTAACCGGTTGGACAAGGATTTCAGCAAGCTGGTGCTGTTCCGGGACAATGGCAATGGCATTCAGGAAGAGGGGGAGCTGATTGGATTGAAAGAGGCGGGCATTTCCGAGATTAGCCTGGGATACCGGAACGTTCATCAGGCGGCGAAAGGCGGCAATTCGCTTGCGCAGATGGCCTCGTTCCGGTGGTTGGATGGCCGGACCGGGCAAACGGCGGATGCCATTTTGAATTACCTGGCATAGCGTGGGGGAGGGGGCGTTATTCCGTGGGGGGTGCGGGGGTGTGATCGAGCATGTCCCGGATTCTAAGCAGGAGTTCCTGCGGACGGAAGGGTTTGGGGAGGAGGGCGGCATTCACCAGTTTAGAACCCCCTTCAAGGACATCATAACTGTATCCGCTGACGAAGAGGACGGGCAGATCGGCCCGGGAGGCGCGAACCGCGTCATAGACGTCGCGTCCGCTTTTTTTCGGCATAACGGCGTCCACCACCACCAGCTTGAGTTCACCGATGTGCTGGTGCAACAACTGGATGGCTTCTTCGCCGTCGCGCGCCATGATGGGGTGGTACCCTTTGCTGCGCAGCATGCGGGTGGTCAAATAGCGCACATTTTCCTCGTCTTCCGCCAACAGGATGGTTTCACCCTTGCCGTCAAGAGACCCCAGAGATTCGGACATGCCCGCGGGGTCCACGCACGTGTCCTGTGCCACGGGCAGGTAGACAAAGAAGGTGGAGCCTTTGCCGGGTTCGCTTTCCACGTGCAGGAGTCCGTCATGTTGCTTGACAATGCCATAGACGGTGGCGAGTCCGAGACCCGTGCCCTTTCCCACTTCTTTGGTGGAGAAAAAAGGCTCGAAAATATGGGCTTTGATTTCGTCGGGCATCCCGAGGCCGGTGTCGTTAACGGATAGGGCGGCGAACTCGCCTTCTTTGGCCCAGGGATGCGCCGCGCAGAAGGCTTCGTCGAATTCCGCCCCATACACGGAAATGGTGAGGCGCCCGCCTTTGGGCATGGCATCCTGGGCGTTCACGCACAAATTCATGAGCACCTGGAGCACTTGGTTGGGATCGGCGCAGACGGGTTTTACAGCGTCGCAGCCATTAAATACCCGTTCGATATGTTCGCCAATGACGCGTCCCAGCAGTTTCATGGCGCTTTCGACGGTTTCACTGAGGTTGATGTTCTTGGGTTGTTGCACTTGGCGGCGGCTGAACAGCAGTAATTGATTCACCAGGGCCCGGGCGCGTTCGGAGGTGTTGAGGATTTCCTGGAGGTTCTGTGCAACCAGACTTTCAGACTCGACGGAGGCCAGGGCCAGATCGGTATATCCGGTAATCACCTGGAGCAGATTGTTAAAGTCATGGGCGACCCCCCCCGCGAGTTGACCAACGGCTTCCATCTTTTGGGATTGGCGCAATTGTTCCTGGAGGTCGGTTTCGCGCGTGATGTCGCGGGAGATCGCCACGAGGTTGGTCATGGCGCCAAAGTCGGCATGCACGGGGAAGACGGTGGTTTCGAGGCGCAAGATCGAGGAATTCTGCTTTCGGTTGGTCAAGAGACCGGACCATCCTCTGCTTTGCCGGATGGCGTTCTGGATGTCCTTCCACAAGGCGGGGCGCCCGGAGGCGTCTCCGGATAACACGGAACACAGGGATTCCCCAAGCACGTCTCCGCGGGCATGCCCGGTAGTGTATTCAAAGGCGGGATTGACATACTGGACTTCCCCCTGTACCCCGGCGATCACCACGATTTCAGCGGCCTGCTCGATGGCGGCGGCCAAGCGGCGCAGGTCGGTCTCGACCCGTTTGTGTTGGATGGTAAGGGCAAAGAATTGCGCGAGGCGTTGCACGGCATGCAGATCAGAGTCGGTATAGTCCTGGTTTTTGTTCACCAAGGTGATGGTGCCGGCGTGCTTGGCCTCGAGAATGATGGGTACGGTTAACAGGCGTTGGAGTTGCGGTTGCAGGGGCGAGGGCTCCAAAGCGTCCGCCAGTACCGTCAGATCGTTTTTGAAGAAACCGGAGTGGTTAGAAGCGGAGAGGTTTTGTTTTCCATAGCAGGTTTCGTCGAATCCGCTGGAGAGCGCGTATTTCATTTTTTCAAAGGTTCGGAGAGAATTCTTTTCGAACAGCACGGTCATGGCATGATCCAAAATCATGCCGGAAGCGGGATGCACTTCGGAGACGAATCCGTCGGGGCTTTGGGTAAGCGTTTGGGCGTATTGCAGGATTAGGCGTGCTGTTTCTTGAATCGAGGTGGAGGGGGACGTGAGCGGTTCGTATAAATCCGCCAAGGCGGCATTCAGTGAGGATTGTTCTTTTATTTGGTCCTCTGTTCGTTTGCGCTGGATGATGTTCCACATGCCTTCCATCAGCAATGTAAGCTGGCGCACGTCGGAGTCATTGTAGTCGTGGGGTTTGTTGGCCAGTCCCGCGACAACCACAATGTGTCCCGCATCAAATATGGGGAGGCTGATAACCCGTGTGAGTTCCACATGTCCTTCCGGATACCCTCTTTTCAAGGCATTGGGCGCTACGTAGTCATTGACGACGATAGGCCGGCGTTGCCGCACTGCTTCTCCCCATAATCCGGTTGTCTCAAGAGGAAATACGCGGGGACTGTCGTCTATGCGGCATTCTTCCATGGCCCGCCGCGACCACGCATGCATGGTAAGTACCGTTTCCTCTTCATTGGCGAAGGCCACAAAGCCGAGCGTGCTCTGCGTGAGTTGAATCGCCTCCTCCATCGCATGTTCCGCGATGGCATTTACCGAGTCGAACGACATCTGGTTGAGTTTAAGGAGCGCCTCCATCCGCGCTTCATTCAGGAGCAGGGCTTCTTTTGTTTTGAGCTTGTCCGTGACATTGTCCAGGAGGGTGATAACCAAGTCTTGTCCGGGTATCTTGAATACCTGCCCGCTGATAAAGCGCTGTTCGCCGGCTTGGGTGCGAATCTCGATATCGTCCAGTTTGAGGCCCTCATACTCCAGGGTTTCAAGTTTTTTCGGCATTTCCTGGACAATTTCGTTGTGCCTCCCGCTGGGCAGAACCTTTTGGACGAAATCGTCAAAGGAGGTGAGCGCCTCCAAGGGCCACCCGCAGTGTTCCGCGTATTTCCGGTTCATGAACTGGAGGGACAAGTCGGAAGCCCGGAAGACATTGCACCCCAAGGGAAGATTGTCAAGTATGGATTCGATAAATTCATTGCGCTGGGCGAGACGGGTCTCGGTTTGGGTGCGTTCCAGAATTTCATTTTGCAATTGGTGTTGTTGTTGGAAAGAACGGCGTATCACCTCCGCGATATCCGTGAACTCCGTGCTGATCCATTCGATGCGGGTGAGCGGCAGGGTGTTTCCGGTGTTCAGCGTGGTGCGGATGAGGCGCAAGGGACGGACCACCCAAAAGTAGAGAATCAAGGCCACCAGGCCCACAATGGCTGTGAGCAAGCTGACGTTAAGGCCGATAGACCACCATAGGGTGTAAATGTAATTAGCGGCCGCGGGAGATGGAATATGGGCGATTGCCCAGGCGACAGGCAGGCCATCCATTCCGGGGAGTTCCTTGCGTATGACATATTCACCATTTTTAAAGCTATGACGTGATCGAACGGTCGCGGGCGGAGGCTGCTGGGATACCTCAATATGGCCGCCGGTGAGGCCGGTCAGGGCCGACAGGTATTCGCTGTTCCAATACCGTCCGGCGATAAAGTACCCGTGAGGCGGGGTGATTCTATCCGTGTCCGCGGTGGGATGAATGGAGGCGCCGCGCACTTCCAGCAATCCCTGGGGAGCCTGGAAAAAGAAATGGGAAAGCCGCTGCCGGTCAAATAACCCGGGAAGCAGACGGGTGATGCCGGGAATCTCTGGAGCCGGTTCTCCATCATGGGTGATGGAGTAATGCAGGGCATAGTCGGTACGGTAAATCCACAAGACCGACGCATCATACGTTTCCATCGCACCAAGCAGGTTTTCCTTCGCCCATACCGGATCCCCCGTCTGCATAAAGGCCACCAGATCATCCCAATAGGTGTAGTCATAGGTGAAGACACTTAGCGATTTGCCACTTATGGTAATGCTGTTCGACAGCAGCGTAGTCAATTCGTCCTGCCGGTTCGCCAGCACTTTTTCCATGCCGGCATATTCCCAGGCCGTTAACAAAAATGCGGCTGTTAACAGGATGAGACCCAATAAAATGACGACAATAAGTGTTCGCGCCCAGATGCTCATGCATCGTCCCCAAAAGCCAATATGCTTTATAATGATATCTAATACTGTAACATAAAAAGGTCTGAGCACGCAATTTTTAGGATTCCCAGGCAATTGCGAAATCGCCTTTTTCCTCTAGAAAAGATCGTGCACAGAGCAAATTACCGGCATATTATAGACAAACCGGCGCCTTGAAGAGTGATTTCGCAAATGCCTCATTCCAGGACATGATATGTGACGGTGCCCTCCGGGTTGGTTTGTAACCTATTGCAAAAAGGGAACTTAAGTGTTGGTTGGGTTTGTGGGAAATAGGTATTTACATTTTTATCAGATGCGTGGTAGAATAACCAATGTAGGTGAAAACGGGAGAGGGAGCGATAGTGTATGGCAGGGCCGGGTATGAGGGTACTTGGCCGGAACGATTTGGGAATGGGATGCCATGGGGAATGTTCGGGAGGAGATTTGGGTATTGCTCGTCGATGACAATGACGACGAGCATGGGTTAGTACGGGAGTATTTGCTGCATCGGGGGAATGGAGCGTTCGGATTTGATGGGGCGCGGACGTCCGCCGAGGTCCATGAGTATCTTTTAAGGCGCCCGTATGATGTGATCTTGCTGAATTATTCCCTGGGCCGCGAGATGGGGCTGGATATGCTGGATGCCATGCCGGACCTGACGAAGCATTATCCGGTGATCCTGTTGACGGACTACGGACATCCAGACGTGGATCGCGAGGCATTGAAACGCGGGGTGTTTGATTTTCTGGACAAGAGCGAACTGACGCCCGTGTTGCTCGAACGGTCGCTGCGGTATGCCGTCAACAATTTCCGGATACAGCAGTCGCTTCGTGAGCGCACGCGGCAACTGGAGAGTCTCTTCGATGCGGTGTTCGAGGGGATTTTGGTGCATGATGGGCAACACATTCTGGAGGTCAACCATTCGTTTCTGCGTTTATTTGGCGTGGAGGAGCGCGAGGTCGTTGGCGCGGCGCTGAGCACTTTTTTTCAGGAGCGCATCGTGAAGGTGTTAACGGCCATGACGGAGGAAGACAATGAAGTGGAGGCGCATCTTTACCGGTCTGACGGGACACAGCTTGCCGTGACGGTGCGGGTTCGGGAACACTCGTTCCTGGGGAAGCCGTGCCGGTTGGTGGCGCTGCGCAATGTAACCCGGCGCAAGCAGGCGGAAGCGGAACTGATGCGGATCAATGCGGAGCTGGAGGTGCGGGTGGCGCAGAGGACCGAGGCGCTGGAGCGGAGCAACCGGGATTTGGCGCGGTTTGCGGAGATTGTGGCGCATGATATCCAGGGGCCGTTGCGGACGGTGCGGCACTGCATGGAAAAAATGCTAAGGTATGAGGAGTCGGTGCGGGCGCATGGGGAGGACCCGTTTGCGATGCTGTTTGTGGACCGTGCGATTCAAACGGTGCACCGGGTTCAGGAGATGGTGAACGGGGTATTGACCTATTCCCGGATTGATGCGGAGCGCGCCCTGGACCACCGGGTGGACCTGAACAAGATAATGCAGGACGTGTTGGTGGATTATCACCGGCAGATTGAGGAGAAAAACGGGTATGTCACGCTGGCAACGTTGCCGGTGGTGAGGGGCAACCCGGCGCTGCTTTCGTCGCTCTTCACCAATCTGCTGGATAATGCGGTGAAGTACTGCAACCGGAACCGCCTGTGCATTGTGATAGCCGTGGAAGAGTCGGAACACGAGTGGTGTTTTTCGGTGTCGGACAACGGCATTGGATTTTCCCAGGAGGACGCGGAGCGGATATTCACGATGTTTTACCGTTCGGGGAATTCGGTTTCCATTCGCGGGTCGGGGATTGGGTTGAGCAGTTGCCGCCGGATTGTGCAACTTCATGGCGGGCGGATGTGGGCATCGGCGGAGCCGGAACAAGGGGCCACGTTCTATTTTACATTGCCCAAGCGCCTTGCCCTTGGCGCGCTGGGCGCCTACGAGGAGAAGGCCTATGAAGACCCTCTTTGCTGTGGATGATGATGTAGCGATGCTGCAGATGATGGCGAAAGCCCTGTTGCCGTATGACTATGAAATGACGTGGGCCGGGGGGGTGGCCGGGGCGCTGGTGAAAATGCATTCGGTGATGCCGGAAATCATTATCCTGGATGTAATGATGCCGGATGGCGGGGGATATCAGTTGGCGCGGGCGGTTCGCGCGGATTCCGGTTTGTACAAGATTCCCATTCTTTTCGCGTCCTGCATGGGGGATGCGCCGGAGGTGGAGTATGCCTTGAAGCAGGGGGGCGACAGTTATCTCTTGAAGCCTTTTTCACTGAAGGAATTATTGGACAAGCTGCAGGCCCTGGAGGAACTGACGGCGCGGATTAAGCGTGTGCATCCGGACACGGGGCTGGTGGCGTTGGAAGGGATTGAACGGGAAGTGGACCATAAAATTTTCCGGAAGGAACGGTTTGCGCTGTGTTATATGGCGTTTGACAATTATGAGCCGTTTCTCGCGGTAAAAGGGGCGGGGGAGGGGTTGCGGCTGGTGCGGTGGTTCGCGCAACTCCTTCAGGAAACGCTTAAACAACAAGGCCTCTGGGAAGCGCGCACCGGATATCTTGGGCGGGATTACTTTCTGGCCATGGTGGAGGAGGAACAGTGCGAGAAATTTTGCCAGGCGCTTTCCCGTGCATTTGATCACGGCGTCCAGCAGTTCTACACGCGGGATGAATCGGCGGGATGCCATGTTGTGTTGGAACGGCAACACGGGGTGGTCACCAGCCATCCGCTCATGACCCTGCGCATCGAGGGGGCGCTTCAGGAAAACGGGGATTTCAGCAATTCGCACGACATGCTGCATTTTCTTCAGCAGTCGGTGAAAAACCGGGACCATCGTCCGGATAGAAGGTCGTTCAGATGGGAGGGCAAGAAAGGCGTGAGGCGTGAGGCGTGAGCGCGCTCTTCAATTTATTGAGCAGGCTCGATATAACGTGAATCATAAAACGCGGGCCGCTACTATACATAGGGAGTACAGAGCACGAACTTGATGGCGCGCGCCCGTGAACGTGCTGCAATCCGGCAATTTCAACCATCTTTTCGTGGAAATGTATCCCGATACCGGTTTCTTCGGTCCCATGAGTCCTTGATGTTCCCGGTGTCTTTTGCTGAAAGCGGAGGGCCCTGTCCTCCGTGGCGCTTTGCACAAAGGAGGATAGCCGTTGAAGGCTCCTATTTTTTTGGTTGCGGCTACGCTGCACTGGGTTTTCCAAGGGATAACTCCAATAAACAGGAAGGTTTTAATGAGGGAACAGCCTGTTTGACTTGGGGGGTGAAAAAATGCCATACTACCGCTCCATTTACGCCGGTTCCACCTGGTGTAAGGGTTCCCCCGGAAGGTGGGAATTGGAGCCGGCGGACAAGTGCTTGACATCTGTCTGGAAGTATGATAGGATTGTGGGCCGTTGTTTGGAGCGGGATATCCCCGTCCTGTGAAACCCACCTTTCACGAGGAAGATTGTTTTGCCAACGATAAACCAACTGGTACGAGACTGCCGCCGGGCGAAGACGTCAAAGACGAAAAGTCCGGCGTTGAAGGCATGCCCGCAAGCATCGGGCACGTGCACGCGTGTATACACCATGACGCCGAAGAAACCGAATTCGGCCTTGCGCAAAGTGGCGCGCGTCCGCTTGAAGAACGGGATGGAAGTGACGGTGTATATCCCCGGGGTGGGTCACAACTTGCAGGAACACTCGCAGGTGATGATTCGCGGGGGCCGTGTCAAGGATTTGCCGGGCGTGCGCTACCACCTGATTCGCGGGGTATTGGACGCAACGGGCGATTGCGGCGGGACGGCCTCGGTGAAAGAGGATGGCGGGAAGAAAGTGCACATGGGACGGTGGGTAAGCCGATCAAAATACGGCGTAAAACGGCCGAAGAAATAGGTGGAATAGACCATGCCCCGAAGACGCGAAGTACAGAAACGCGAGACGCTGCCGGATCCGAAATATAACAGCCAGCTCGTCACCAAGTTCGTGAACACGATTTTGGTGTGCGGAAAAAAGAGTGTGGCCGAACATATTGTATATGGCGCGCTGGCGGTGTTGAAAGAGAAATTCCCGAATGAGGACCCTTTGGCGGTGTTCTCGTCGGCCATAGAAAATGCCAAGCCCCTGCTGCACGTGAAGTCGCGGCGCGTGGGCGGCGCCACATATCAAGTGCCGGTGGAAATCGCCCCGGCGACCCGGACCGCGATTGCGTTCCGCTGGGTAATCGAGTTTGCACGCAAGCGGGGGGAGAAAACCATGGAACAGCGCCTGGCGGCGGAATTGTTGGATTGTTACAACCGCCAGGGTTCCACTATAAAACGCAAAGATGACACGCACCGGATGGCGGAAGCGAACAAAGCGTTCGCCCATTTCCGGTACTAATTGTGATTATGAGGCGTGTTTTGACGATATTCGACTGAGCGTTATGCGCGCGCCGGGCAAAGTCCGGATGGGCGTATAGCCTCTGTTTCGACCCGGAAAGTTGAATCAGAGCGAATGTAGGGTCCCGAAACCAATGGGTGGACGGCCCAGCCCCGGCGCATGCTCTACCCGAAAGGTGATATTTGTGCCGAGAGTTTGGCCGCTAGAACGAATCCGCAACATTGGCATCATGGCCCACATCGATGCCGGCAAGACCACCGTTACCGAACGTGTCTTGTACTACTCCGGCCGGGTGCACCGCGTGGGCGAAGTCCATGACGGCGCGGCTACCATGGATTACATGGAGCAGGAACGGGAGCGCGGTATAACAATCACCTCCGCCGCCACAGCGTGCGAGTGGGGTGACCACCGCGTCAACATCATTGACACCCCGGGTCATATCGACTTCACCGCGGAAGTGGAGCGCAGCCTGCGGGTGTTGGATGGCGCCGTGGCCGTGTTCTGTGCTGTGGCGGGTGTCCAGCCCCAATCCGAGACGGTTTGGCGTCAGGCCAACCGTTACCATGTGCCTCGCATTGCGTTCATTAACAAGATGGACCGCATCGGCGCGGATTTTCACCGTGCCTTGCACACCATGGAAACCCGGTTGGGCGCGAATCCCGTGCCTCTCCAGTTGCCAGTCGGCCAGGAAGACCAATTTCGGGCCGTGATCGACCTGGTGACCATGCAAATGGTCTCTTGGGACAGCGACGAGGTCGGCTGTAATCAAGTGGTGGAACCGATTCCCGCGGAACTGTACGAGGAAGCGGAACTTTGGCATCACCACCTGGTGGAAATCGCGGCGAATCTGGATGACCGGTTGACGGACAAGTTTCTGGCGGAAGAGCCGATTTCCGCGGAGGAAATCAAGGCGGCGCTTCGCAAAGGCACGCTGGCGTTCACAATTACGCCGGTGGTGTGCGGATCCGCGCTGCGCAACAAGGGCACGCGGCTGATGCTGGACGCGGTGGTGGATTATTTGCCGTCACCCATCGATGTGAAGGGCTGTCAGGGCACGCATCCCGATCATCCCGAACGGGAAGTGGTCCGGGAGCCTTCGGACGATGCGCCGTTTGCGGCGCTGGCCTTCAAGATTCTGACAGATCCGCATGTGGGCAAGCTGACGTTTATCCGGGTCTATTCCGGGGTAATCAAAGCGGGCCAGCAGGTGCTGAATTCGCGCACCGGACGCAAGGAGCGGCTGGGCCGTTTGCTGGAAATGCACGCGGACGACCGGCGGGACCTGGAGGAGATGCGGGCGGGTGAAATCGGCGCGGTGATTGGGTGCAAGGACA
>CAYYRW010000035.1:0-74282 GCA_964474205.1 uncultured Nitrospirales bacterium
CAATAAATACAGGCAAATGTCGCAACAATACCGACACTAACCGATCACGAATGAAGTTTACAGCAACGGCAGGAATTTGTGATTCGCCGTGGGAAAGCTGAATTTGTTGAATTCTTTCGGGGCCGCCCATTTCAACTCGGTATGCGTGCGGGGCTGGGGTTCTCCCGAACCGGTCACCGCACACCGGTACACATTTAACGTAACTTTGAAATGACTGTAGGCATGATTCACGGTGGCCACCAGGCCGCCAACGCGAACGGATATGCCAAGTTCTTCCTTGCATTCGCGTTTGAGGGCTTCCTGGTGGGATTCGCCGGATTGCACTTTGCCGCCGGGAAATTCCCAGAGTCCGCCCAGCAACCCTTCGGACGGACGCTTGCCGATTAAGTACCGGCCGTCCTGGCGGATGGCGGCCACGACAATCTCGTGGTGTGGAAGTTCTTTTTTCGCGCGCCGGACCGGACGTTCCTCTTGGAGGCCGAGTTGTTGTGCGACGCAGCACGCGGCCACCGGGCAGGTTTCACATAAAGGTTTGCGCGGGGTGCAGATGCGCGCACCGAGTTCCATCATGGATTGATTGAAATCGCCGGGATGTTGGGGCGGCACCAGCGTTTCCGCGATGCGCCAGAGTTCTTTTTCCACGGCGGGTTCGTCCACGCAGGCATCCAGGTTGAAAAGGCGCGCAAGCACCCGCTTCACGTTGCCGTCCACCACGGGGGTACGCTCGCCGAAGGCGATGCTTGCAATGGCGCCGGCGGTGTACCGGCCAATGCCCGGAAGCAGGGCCAGAACCTCCGCCTGGCGCGGGAGCTGACCGTGGTATTGCGCGGCGATCTGTTTTGCGGCCTTGTGCATGTTTCGCGCGCGGGTGTAGTACCCCAGCCCTTCCCACAGCTTCAACACCCGGTCCTGCCGCGCTTTCGCCAGGGCCTGTACGGTGGGAAAGGCGGCGATGAACCGCTCGTAATAGGGCAGGCCTTGCTCGACGCGGGTCTGCTGCAAAATGATTTCCGAGACCCAGATTTTATAGGGGTCGGTGGTTTTGCGCCAGGGGAGGTCGCGGGCGTCCGCATGAAACCAGGCCAACAACGCGCGCCGGAGAGCAAGGGTGTTGTTCATCGTCCGAGGTACTTCCGTACTTCCTTCAGCGAAAAGTTTTCATTGGCCTCCGCGGAGAGTGCCGCCAGCATAACAGCCATGGATACCGCGCTCATGAGGGTCTTTCCTTTTTTCACGGTTTCGTTTGAATGTCCGCCACAAGTTTCCGCAAGTGTGGCGCGGTGATGGATTCGCCCAGTGGTTTCAAGGGGCACTGCGCGTACAACGCCAGCAACCGCGTTTCATGCTCGGCGCCCAGCCCGGCATAATCGAGCAGGCCCTGAACCACATCCTGCTGCTCCACGCGCACGCTGTTCAGCCGGTTCGCCGGCCGGCCATTTTCGAGCAGCGGCACGTCCATCATGGCACGGGAATACCGCCGCATCAGCCATTCCAGTTTTGCGGCATTCAGGATCGAAGGGGCCGGCGCGGCCTGTTGATAATAGTTGGCGAAGCCATGCGGGGCCATCGCCCATTCATGGCTGACATGCGAGGCACAGGGCGTGGGAGGTCCTTCGTTCTGATACAGCAATGACCATTGGCGGTCCTTGCTCCAGGGCTTATCCACCTCTTCGGGCCGTTTTTTCGGTTTCTCCTTGTCATTCTTGAACATGTCGAGGGTAAGCTCAAAGCTATTCTCCTGCAAGGGGACCCAAATCGTTTCGCGCTGATTTTCGGGAATGCATTCTTCAAAGGTTTTTCGCGCCTTTTCGCAGGGCGTCAGCGTATCGAAGGCGCGCTGGTAGCCTTCCGGAAAACGTTGGGGATCAAAGGCGGGCAGGGGCTGGCGCGTCATTTGTTCCATCGGCACCAGCATGTCGCCCGTGGCGCATGTAACCAGAACGGGGTTCGCGATGCGGTCCACACAGGAGATGGGACTCAGGAAATACCATGTGTCCGCGCTCAGATCGCGAGGATAAGATTTATAGCAGGCATCCGCGAGGCCGGTTACCGAGCACAAAATGGGGAGCGGCGAATCCTCCATCTTCGAGGGAAATTTCGAAGCCGCGCGATTGGCTTCAAAATACTGAAGGTTATACGGCCAATTCACCACCGGGCAATCGGCCGTGGCGGCGGTAACGGGAAAATTGTCCGCGCTCATCACCAACGCCATATACCCGCCCTGGCTTCCCCCGTCAATGTGCAGCCGTGTGCGATCAATGAACGGCAGACGCCGCGCCCATTGGATAATCGCGCGCGCTTCGTTATAGCCGTTGGCCACCGCGGCGTCGATGGGATAGCCGCCTTTCTCATCCGTATACACCGCCGTAAAAACAGCCCAGCCGCGTTTGGCCCAATGCTTCGCACCGCTCACTTTCTTCTCATAATGCACATGACACAGGGCTGGAATCGGTTTTCCGGAGGTCATGGATTTCCGCGACACCACCATGCGCGCCAAGCCCTCTTTGGCGTCGCCGCGAATACCCACATACGGCACCTTCACAGTGACAACGCCATAGCCGCCGTCCGTGTCTTCCCCGACAACCGTTACCGCGCCCTCGAATCCCGTTTCATTGGGCACTTTGCCCTCGATGAACGACGGGCACCCGGAAAAGAGCGCCAGAAACAAAACAGAAGCCAGGGCCATCGCGCCAAGCGCATGGCGGCTCCGTTTGGAGGAAAATCCCGCGGTAACAAACATGTGCGCCACTCCTGCCGGTCAAGAACCCCGGGCTCGGCGTCCGAAAATACCCATCCCGCGCCGCCGCCCGCTAGTTTAACAGCGCGGCCAATTCCTCTTGGATCGAGGCGATGGATATCGTGGAACCCATCGGTTTCAGTTTCCCTGCATTATACAAACTTATCAACCGCTGTTCATGCGCACTGCTGATGGTGGCGTAATCCAGCAATCCCTGGAGCACATCCCGTTGCTCCACGTCCGGGAAATTGAGCCGGGTGGCCAGATGGCCATTGGTCATCCGGGGCAAATTTTCCAGGGTGAAGGTGTAGCGCTCCATCAGGCGGTGAAGTTTGGCCGCGTTGAGCAGACCGGGGGAAATCTCGCGGGTTTTGTAATATTCCGTAAACGAGTCGGGATAGAGCACCCACGTGTAGCGCATATGGCCGGAATAGGGCATGGGCTCCCCTTCATCCAGATAAAGCAAAGACCATTGCACATTCTGGTCCCAAGGCTTGTCTTCCGCGGCGGGCAACACAAGGGCGGCCTTCGCGGGCGGCGTATAGTAGCTCGGGATGATCTCGAATGCATTCGCCTGCAACGTCTTTACCTGGATGGAATAGTTGCCTTCCGTCAACACTTCTTCAAAAGTCACTTTGGACAGCGCATTCGCCGTCAGCGTATCAAAGTCCCGGACGTATCCCGCCGGAAAATTACTTGGGTTGAACGGACGAAAATGGGTGGTGCTCATTTGCTCCATGGGAAGAAGGACATCCCCGGAAGCGCAGGTGAGCAATACCGGCGAGGTAATGCGGTCCACATAGGAAATGGGGCTGAGGTAATACCAGGAATCCGAGGACAGGTCGGCGCCGTACAAGGCCGTGCTCCAGTCCGCGATGTAACCAATGGAATTGAGCAGGGGAATCGGCGAGTCTTCTTTGCCCACTTGGGGATACTGGGCCGGGCCTTTGTTCGCTTCCACGTACCCCTTGCAATAATCCCAGTTCACCAAGGGACTATCGGCGGTTAAAGAGGCTATGGGGAACATTTCCGCGCCGAGATCCAGCGCCACATACGCCCCCTGGCTAATCCCGTCCACATGGATATGCGTGCGGTCCACATAGGGCAGACGGCGTATCCATTGAAACGTGGCCCGCGCCTGGTTGCCGCCATCCCCGCTGGACAACCCCAACGGGTAGTTTCCGCCGGTGCCCGTGTTCATGTCCATGACCACCACCCAGCCCCGGTCGCACCATCGCTTGGCCACCGCCATGTCCAAGGTGTAATACGTGTGCAGGAACACCGGCATCCGCTTGCCGGATTCACCGTCCTGCCGGCGGATCAGCAATTGGGCCAAGCCCACCTTTCCGTTGCCATTAACGTCCAAATACGGCAGCTCGAGAATAACGATGCCATAGTCCCCATCCATGTACCGGGTGATTACATTGCCCGCCCCGTCAAAACCGGATTCATCCGGCACCCACGTTTTCAAAAAACGCACATCCTGGCACCCACTCAAAACAAGAAGTGCCATAAGCACCATGGCTCTCAACATACAGGTCTCCTTAAGACCCCTGTGAAAACTACAACTTCTTGATGCGAATGTTACGGAACGCCACATAATGCGCATGGTCCTGCAGCCCGATAAAACCCCGGCGCAGCCGGTATTTCAGTTCCTCATGCTCGTCAAAGTTCACATCTTGCACTATTTTACCATTCAATGTGGCTTTTAGCATGGGGCCGGTGAACATAATTTCCAGCGTGTTCCATTCCCCCGCCGGTTTGGCCGCGTTCAGCTTGGGCGGCAGCACGTCATACACCGCGCCGGTGGTTTGCTTATCCGGCACTTTACCATGGTCGCCCATAATCTGGAATTCCATGCCGATTTTCGACTGCCGGGCCGCGCGCGGCGCGCGCAGAAACACGCCGCTGTTGGAACCTTCCGTCTTCAGCTTGAATTCAAGCCGCAGGATAAAGTCCCCGTAGCGCTCCCGGCTGTACACCGCCTCCCCGCCGGGTTTCACCCACTCGATCCATCCTTCCGGGCCGATGCGGAACCCATTGGGGTCATTGCCCCAGACCCACCACCCGTTAAACGTTTTGCCATCGAACATCGAAACAAAACCCTCTTTTTGCTCCTCCGCGCTCACCAGCGAATTGTCCGGCGCATACGGAGCCTTCTCCACCGGATTGGCAAGCGCGGCATCCAGGGCCGCATAGTCTTCCTCCGCGCCCTTCAACACGAAATGAACATTGTCCAGGGCGGGGTCCGGAATGGCGCCGGAGACCAGCACGGGATGCGCCGGTGCCGCGGCGGGGGGCGCGGACACCACCTCGACATCCCCGTTTTTCGGCGCGGCAATCACGCGGCCCGGAGCCAATTTGGCGAATTCCTTGACGAATTTCCCGGCCTCCGGCCCATCGAAATAATACACGGCCATGCCCTGGCCCTTCAGCGCCCGGGCCGCCGTGCGCACCGCATTCCTGCAAAATTCCGCATCGGTGTGCGTGCCCAATACCCGCAAAATCACACCCATGCGCTGATCCTTGGCGCGGGTGGCCAGCGTATTCACCGTCTCCACCGCCTTCGGGTCCAGCGTTTTTCCATCTTCGGAAAAACCCGCCAAATCAAAGCATGCCGCGTTACCGCCCACCTCGGCGATGCGGACCAGCGCCGGAGCCATGACGGACAATTTTCCTTCGCAGGCCCCCAAGCCCGGCACGTGGAAGGCTCTCAGGGTGAATTCCTTGTCCCCGCGTTTCAGTTTGCCATCCACGATTTTGAAATCATCTTTCCCGAAGCTGAGGGCCGTCGCACATCCGGAAAGGGATGCCAGGACAATGGCAACCCCCATCGTCAAAAAAAACAAGCTACGAATCTTCATATACGCCTCTTCTCTCGTTTCCAGTGAAAAAGTGCCGGCATGATATCAGATTTCCACCGGGAAAGGCACCCCTGCAAATGCCGTTGCCCGGCACAGGAAATAGGAACGGGAATTCGTGTATGCTGGTGGCCATCCCCATTAACCGGCGGATGATATCAACCATGATGAAAGGAAGTGCGGCATGCATATCACACGGCGTCAGGCGTTGGGAGCGGGATTGGCCACCGCATTGGGCATCGCGGCCAACAACAGTGTTGGAGCCGTTGTCCCAAGAAAAGCATTCAACGGAACGGACGAAATCGGCCCGCGGATCAAATTGAGCTGCGCGGCCTATTCGCTCCGGGATTATCTGCCGCAGAAAGGCAAACCCGGGAAATTCTCGCTTATGGACTGGCTTGATCTGGCCGCCGCCTGGGGCCTGGATGGCGTCGAACTGACCTCCTATTATTTTGATTCGGAAGACCTGAATTATATTCATGCCCTCAAGGCCAAAGCCTTCAAATTGGGGCTGGATGTGAGCGGAACCTCCGTGGGGAACAATTTCTGCCTTCCGTCGGCCGAGGAACGCGCCAAACAGGTGGAAAATGTCAAGACGTGGATTGATCATGCCGTGGAACTGGGCGCGCCGTGCCTGCGGGTTTTTGCCGGCCGCAAAGCCAAGGACGCGGACAAGAAACAAGACTTTAACTGGGTGGCCGAGTGCCTCAAGCCCTGCTGCGACCACGCGGGCGCGCGCGGGGTCTTTATCGCGCTGGAAAATCATGGCTATCTGACCGAAACCGCGACGGAAGTGCTGGACATTGTCAACGCCGTGAATCATGAGTGGCTGGGGCTTAATCTGGATACCGGCAACTTCGTCACGGAGCCCTACAAGAGCATCGAAATGGCCGCGCCCAAGGCGATTACGACCCATGCCAAAGTCAATGTGCACACCCCGGACGGGAAGGGTTCCGAAGAAGCGGACTATGTCCGGATTGTGCGTATTCTTCGTGAAGCCAACTTCCGCGGATACCTCTCCCTCGAGTATGAAGGCAAGGAAGACGCCATGACCGGCGTGCCGAAATACTTGGAGCGCATCCGCGCCGCCATCAACAGTTAATCCGTGCACAACCCGCGGAGGACACCCCGTGCGCTTTGTATGGCGGACGCCGGCGATTATCTTTGAAGTGGCGGCCATCGGAATGATCATCGGCGGCGTGATGCTAGTAAACCTCGGCGTCAATCCGCGCTAACAGAGTAAAATGTCAGGGCAAAATATGCGTACACTCCTGCTGAGATATGCATGGGTGGCAATGATTATTGCCACGCCGCTTGCAGCGGACGAACAACCTGGTTCCGCGGAGGCGGCCCTGCCGCACATTCGGCCTTTGGAGTCCCCGTTGAGTTTCTTTCCCGTGGCCACTCAGTTTTCGCCGGTGCCATCGGGAAAAGGGTGGAGGGGCGAAGAAGGACCTTTAAGCGAAGACCTCCTCCGCGACACCGTGGACAACATGCTGGAACACGGCATCACGGGATTGGAGGCGCCCACCCACCGTCCGCCGGAGGAAGAAGCCTATATCCTGGACTATGCCCAGTCGCGTGGCATGTTTGTTTCCTGGCAGGTAGGCGGCCTGGAGAATTTCGGACGCGATGCGCCGCCATCGCCTTGTGTATACTCCCCCGATTATGTACACACTGTTCGCGGCCTTGCGGAAAAAAATCTGGCGCCCCTGGCCGCATTGCCGCGCTTGTACAACATTCTGCCCTATCAAGACGAGCCGTTCACGGGCGGTTCGAAATCGTTCGGATATAACGAGGAGGTAAAAGCGGAGTTCAAGAAGCGTTATGGCTATGATCTCCCGCCCAGCCTGGATTCGGTGCGGGAGGACCCGAAAAAGTGGCGGGACCTCCTCGATTTCCGCACGGCCAAGTTTCCGGATGGCTGGCGGCAGGTCTATCCGATCATCAAGGAGATTCTTCCGCGTCCGAAAGTCACCTTGACGCACGACAGCCACAACACCTTTGGCGCGGGCGTTGGCTCGAACGCGGAAATCGCCATTGATGATGTTTTTCACTGGGGCGGCGATTTCGCCGACCTGTTTGTCTTCGATATTTATCCCTATATGATGTTCGATTTCCGGTATGGCGAATGTTCTCGGCTGCCCAAGCCGCGCGTCAGCCAAATCCATTACGCATTCGCGCACATGCGGAATCTGACCTCCCACTATGCCAAGGAATTGGGCTTTTGGGTGGGCACCTACAATCCCGCCTGGTTCGCGGAATACCTGTGTCCGGAACTTCAGGCCATGCATTGGTCCGAACGGGAAATGAGCACGACGGCGGTGGCCGCCGGCGCCGATTATTTGCTCACCGGCTACAAGATTCCCGTGGATGCGCAACATTGGGAATCCTTTGGCGAAGGACTCCGGTTGATTCAGAAGACACAAGGCCGCTTATTGGACGCGCCGAAGGTCAGGGCCAAAGCGTGCATGCTTTTTCCCCGGACCCAGTATCTCCAGCTTCAGGAAGAGTATTTCAACGCGGGCTTGTCCTATGAACTGTTCCTCCGGGCGTTCGGTGAACTCGACCTGATTCATGAAGAGCAAATCACCGATGACCGGCTCGGCGGTTACCCCATTCTGGTGTTGTTTGACGTAAAAATGCTTCCCCAAGCGGTGGCGGAACACATTGCCGCCTTCGTGCGCCGCGGCGGGATTGTTATTGCCGATTGTGTGCCGCAACTTGACGAGTTGCGGCAGCCGATGGAAACCATGAAGGCGCTGTTCGGGGTCACCCAGGCGGCCACGGACCGCATCCGCCGTACGGGATGCTGGGTGCCGTATAAAAAAAGTGCGCCCTATTGGTTCTCCCGTCCCGAAAACGCCCCAGATGAATCCCAATACCTCTCCGACGTGCTCAAGACCGGAGAATTGGATGTTCGTGTGGATGTTCCCATTGTAAGCCCGCGCGCGTGCACCATCGCCACGGCGAATGCACTCGGACGCCTTGCTTCTGGCGCGCCCGCCTTGATGCACCGCGCGGTCGAAAACGGTAAAACGTATCTCTTGGGTTTCTGCCTTCAAGACACCTATTTCAAAACGTGGCAGGACGACAACGCCGGCGCGCGCGAAGCGTTGCGCGCCCTGTTGTCTTCGTGCCTGCGGAAGACCGGCGTTCAACCGCATGTTTATTCTTCCAATCCGGATATCGAGGCGTCCTTGCGCGCCAACCACCGGGAAGGATTCCTGTTTGTCATCAATCATGAAGCCAGCCAACCGGAAACCAGCATTCGTTTGAGCGCTCTGCCATTTTCAATAGGCCGGATTCTTGACCTGGCGGACAATGCTCCGGTGGCCTTTCAGCAGGTGGACGGCGCCGTGGAATTATCACTGTCCCTGCCCACCGGCCAAACACGCATCCTGTCTCTCTTGCCCATGGATGCCGACAATCCCGGAGCGTCTCCTCATTGAGCGGCCGGTCTGGGTGCGGTGAGCGTGCGCCAGGCGGCGATGGAACGGGTGAGATGAGCGCGGGCATCGCCTTCGATGCCGTAACATTGCAGGCCGATGGGACCCCGGTAGCCGAGTGCATCGAGGGAGGCCAGAAAACCGCGGAGATCAAAGGAACCGCTGTCCAGCGGTTGAATCCAGTTGCCCTTGCCCGCCTGAATATCCGCGGCATGGTCCGCGCCGTGAATGCTCACGGCATACAGATAGGGCATGGCGGCGGTAAGCAGGGGGTTCAGGTTTTCTTCCTTGTCCACCTTGAGCCAATGGCACAAATTGAACATGACGCCCACATTGGGGCGGTCCACTTTTTTTGCGAGCCGGACCGCGTCCTCCACTTTTTCCAGCCAGTCGTTGGAATGGGGATACAGCGCCACGCGCACGTCAAAGGGACGGGCTTTGTCGGCGATTTCACGGATGATCGCGACAGCGCGCGGATCGCCCGCCTGATCCGATGGCGGCATGCCGGCCATTAACAGGGCGAGCATCGTGCCGCGTCCCTTTAGCAACGGCAAGGCACTGTCCAATCGCATGTCGCAGGGGGCGTCTTTCGCGGCAATATTCACCTGGAGATACACCTGAAACAGTTTCAACCCCGCGGCGTCCAATGTGCGGAGGCGTTCGTCGAGATTATCGAGCCACAGATGGCCCGCACCGTTATAGCCCAGTTCCTTGAGCAACTCCGCCTGTTGCGGCAAGGTGCGCTTCAGGCTGTCGTGCGTGTCCATGCAGAAGGCGAAAAACGGGTGACGGGGCGGTTCCGAAGGAGCGTCCGCCGCAAAAGCGTGCAGGGCGATTGCCACGGCAGACACGATGAAGACACAAATATACACGTGCCGCATCCTATACAATCCTCCTGTCAACTGCGCCAGGGGCGTTCGCGCTTTACATCGGCCAGCACTTCGCGCCCAATGGCCATGTCTTCCTCGATCTCGAAGTCAAACATGCCCGTGAGAATGTGATCCGCGCCGTTCTGAAACGCATAGGTGAAGGCGTCGCGCGGGGGAATGGCGCCCGCCGCCATCACTTTGAAGGCAAACCACGGTTTCTCCACCGCTTTCATCACCTCGATGGTTTCCTGCGGATTCTTACACCAGTAGCCCGGCACTTCCCGTATGGGGTCGGTCAGTTCCTCGGGCCGGGGCGCACTGGGATAATTGTGGTGATGAAAGGTCTTGATGTAGAAATCCGCCGGAATCTTGTTTTTTTCGCATTCCTGAATGACTCGGAGATCGTGGCCACCGACCCCCGAGGGCAAACCGCGCTGCTTCACCAGTTCCACGGCTTTGGCCACCAAATCCATCCGCCCGTCATTCACCAAGCGGTCCCCGGTAACGCCCCAAAGATAAATGGCGCTGGCTTTCAGGTTTACGAGCATGTCCACCTGCTGAACATACGCGTCCCATTCCGTTTCCGGCTTCGCCGTGCAACACACGATCCACTGCATTTTTCCGCCCCGCTCACGATGGTGCCGGACCATCAGTTCCAGTTGGGGCACCGTATGGATCGCGACTGTGTTTATGCCATTGCGCTCCGCCAGCGCCAGCGTGTCCAGAATGCGGTCGTGGGTGTTGTAATGTTCCGCAAGCTTGTACACATACATCAGGTCGCGGCTGTGGGTGAAGTGGGTGAGCAGGTTCCCGCCCAAGATGAAACGGCTGATGGAGAGGTTTCCGATTTTGCCCTGCGGCAGCGTGCCGGTATTGATAGCGAGATCCGGGGCGGCTTCCGGCAAGCCGCCTTCTTCTTTGGCGCGGGCGTTTGCCGCGCCGAGCGCCGCGATGGCGGAGAGGCTGAGCGTGTTTTTAATGAACCGGCGCCGGCTGGAGGTGGTATCCATGAGAACAATTCTCCTTTTCATTGTTATCCTTGTATTCCGTATGCACAAACAGGGTCTATACAAGGTCTGCCGCATGCCCGCCTATTATACACAAGTTGCAAAATCCCATGTATCTATTTTATACTGATTGGTGCGCCTTCGCCCGCAAGGCAAGGCTGTTTCCCGCCCGTGCCGGGGTAGCTCAGTCTGGTTAGAGCGCTAGATTGTGGATCTAGAGGTCCAGGGTTCGACCCCCTGCCCCGGTACCATTCCTTTTACATTGCCAACACTTGCCACAGTGCGAATAGGCCCGTCATTATTGGCGATTCTGCATATGGCGTCATGTGCCGCTTTCACCACGCTTACCCTGCCATCTTTGCCATGAAACGACTCAAAAGCACATGGTTTGTCGGGAATCAGTGCAACTATTGGTGCAACTTCCTCACCCTCATTTACCGCCGCGCTTTTGGTTTCGGTTTCGGATGCTATATCCGCTCCGATGGTGGGCAATGCGGACACCGCGCCTGATATGTCTAATAGGCCAAGATGCGTGTAGACGTTTGACGTCAATTTAGGGTCACTGTGCCGCATGGCGCGTTGTGCAACTTGTAGGGGTACACCCGCCTTGCTCAATAAGGTGCCAAAGGTGTGGCGCAATGCGTGAATATCCAGCGTGCGATTGTGTTCATCCCGCTTTTGGATGTTTCCCTCTTTATCAAGAAAAGCGATACCAGCATAAACCAAGTCCGCGTCAAATACCTTCCGCATACTACCCGGCATGTCGAACAAGGGCAGTCGCGGGTCTAATCGTGCAGGAATGGGCTTTCCCGCTTCCATAGATGCGTTCTGGGATAATTTGAGCCGCTCGGCAAGGAAAATACCTATCTCTTGCGCTAAATCAGCCTGTAGGGGAATCTGCGCGCCCCGCCGCGCCTTTTCATCACGGGCATACAAAACGATATGGGGTGTCTGTCCGTCCAACTTCACTTGAGCAAGTTTGATGCTCCGCATTTCCGAGAATCGAAGGCCCGTGAGCAACAAGGTTTTGTAGATTAACGCCCGTTCCCGGCCTTCCCGCACAAGGCGCGCCCGTGTTTGTGGCCGAAGGGTCACGGCAAGTTTGCCCTTGTTTTCACCACGGCGCACGGTCAATGCTTCCTGCAAAGAACGATTCTCCGCCGCATGAAGCAACCGCGCGATTTCATCCAAGGTCAAAGCGCGCCGTTCCCGCCGCCGATCCGCGCGTTCGTTTAGCTTCACCATGCCGGTGAACGGATTCGTGATAGTGCGATTATTCTTTACCAGCCAATTGCCGAAGTTTGTCAATGCAGTAGCATGGGCATTGCGCACACGTGCTCCCATTTTTGATTCGATAGTGCGAAGTGATAGCCACCGTTCCGCCTCTGGACGTGACAGGTCCGCAATGTGAGTGAACCCGCAAGCAGTAAACACGCGATTCAATTGTGCCTGTGTGGTCTTGATGTAGTCGGGATTTAAGCGGCGGGCTTCCATGTGCGCCTCAAAATCCGCAAGATGGATTTTCAGGGGAACACGGGCATGATCCATAGTGCCGCTTTCGGTGGCCGTCACGATACCGGCCTTGATACGTTCCTGTGCTTTGATGCGTTCGTTCAATACCCCCGCCGCCGCGCTTTTGTCACGGCATCCCGTGTTTTCCTCTACAAAGACCCCTGATGCGTTCCGATAGCGTATGTACCACGTTGCACTTTCGCGCCTGATGCGTTGCTCACCGCCTTCGCTCTGGAACACGCGCGCGGATTGCTTCTTACCGTGCGTATCAGCCCACCGCGCCCAAAGTTCATGATTTCGCTTTTCGATTTCCGCGCCGCTGGGAAGTGGCCGGGTGATTTGTTTTTTGAAAATGGATGCCATGACTATTTACCTTCCCCCTTTTTCTTTTTGTTCATCGGCGTCAACTCCAAGCCGAAAAAATCGGCCAGCAAGTCCACCATTGAAAGCCTTAATTCCGTTTGTCCATTCATGAAACGATTCAACGGGATACGGGGAACGCCAGAAAGCTTGGAAAGATTTCGGATAGAAAGCCCCGATTCACGGATTGCCTTCTTTATATCGTCTGTTACTGTACCCATGTGCATAAAATACCATATCTTTTGTTTCTTGTCAACCTCATTGTAGCATCGGATACACTTACGTCCATTCAGGCTGTGTCCCGCTAACTACTGGTAACTACTAACTCACCACTGAAAATGTGGCTTGTATTGACATGTTTGGCGGGAAGCATCACCGCGTTTTTTTAGGGCATTAGAAACTCTATCCCACAAAAAGGACGGTGATGCTTCGCCTGTCCATCACCCCTAAAATTACGGGTGCATTTTTTCCAAAAAATTCCGCCGCCTAGACTTATGTTTGGCTATGCGTGCAGCCTTATATCTGGCTTGGCGCTGTTGATTGCGTGTTTCATCGGGTGTCATTGTGTAATTCTCCCAAGCGGATGACGGGGTGAAAAGTATTGCCCGCGCTGGATCATTTCCTTGGATTTCGGGGGGCGCATCGAAAAAACCGACACGTAAAATTTCCGAACGATTTTTGTGGAACGTATTTTCAGCTACCCGTGCCCGACAGATAGCCCAAGTATAGCGGTGATACTTTTCAGGATTCTTTTCCCAGTTAGAGACTCGAAAGTAGTGTCTAAGCCAATCCAGCAAAACATCCCGGGCCGATGTGTTTAGCACAGCATATGCCTTACTGGCCAGAATACTTTCCGCTATCGGATATGTCCAGTCGCCAGGCTTGCCTAAAAAACATCCGCTAGGTTTACGATGCTTTTTCTTGTCTTTCATAATTACGCCTCTCATACCGTCTTAGAGTCCGGTTGTCTGGCGTTCATGTCTCCTAGCTTTGAAAACCCGCACAACGGGGAGGATTTTGGGGAACGTTTACGGCTGCCTATCGGCCAATGCCCAAGCCGGAACGGATGGAGAGCACACGAACCCGATACACAACCGGCCACATATTGACGGTGCCCGCCCATGCATAGGATACACTCCGCTTTTATCGCCTGAAGGCGTGTGAGCTTTTTGTACCCGTGAGACAAATCTGCCCTGCCCTTTCCCATACGAAAAGGCCAGATTTTGCAGTTCTTCGGCGTAGCGGAACAATTCCGAATTTCCACGAGTTCATCACAGACACATTCAAGGCACTTTGTGCGGATCGCAGTTATTGGGGAAAAATGTTTTTTCATGTTGCCCCCTTATCGCGGTTGCCAGTTTGTACGAATCACATCGGGGCACCCGTCTGCGATCCATGCGCTTATATCTGCCGCTCGCCAGCGTACTGCTCGCCCAATCTTGATTGGGGCGGGAATTTTCCCCATGTCGCGGAAGCGCCATAGTGTTCGCGCCCCAATGTGAAGCAAACGCGCAACCTCATTCACGTCTATTAACTTCGTTTCCATTTTCTATCCTTTTCAGGTTACGGCCTAGCTTTATGCTCTGCCTTTTCTGAAGGGATTTTATGGGTGGATTCGGACGGAATAATTAAACACTCGGACGGAATAATTCATAAGTTTCCGTGTACTATGGCAAGTACTTTGTAGACAATGCCTTCTCTTGAAAGCCAATTCGGATGGAATAATTCAGGACCCGTCTATTCCCCTTGACAGGTCTAATGTTCCAAACGTTTAGCTTGATGTCGTGCACGATCTATCGCTTTGCTAACCTCACCTCGCGTACAATTATATCCGGTGGCAAGTTCATCTATCGTGGTACCCTTTTGACGTGCTTGAAAGATACGCATGTCTTTCTTCTGCCGTTCACGGTCTACTTTAGGCCCTTTGCGGCTTTTTAGGGGTAGTGTGGCATGCTTCGTTAGAGTCTTTTCTTGGCGTTCTATTTGTGTTTCTGGTTCAGGTGATTCACCTTCGGGAACCGTATCGGCAATATCCCCCATGTCCCGAAGAAGCAATGATACAAGGGGATTGTTTCCTTTGCGTTCTTCTTCTCTTAACCATATTTCATCTTCTGTGGGGGGAATGCCTTTATTTATAAGACTACCATCAAGTGAGGCTGCTAGATGCAAAGAGCAACTGCCAATACCACCAAAGCTTTTTTGCTTAAGCAAGACATCAGGAATATTGTCCATATGCTCTTTTGCCCATAGGATGAAACGTTCAGGGAATACACTATAGTTTTCACCCGGCAAAAAATACGTAACGTTGTGGTTAATTGCTTCCAACCTACCGTTATGAATCGCATCAATTGCTAATTTTCTAAGCTTCGTTTGTTCAGAATCCTTTGGGAAGTAATCGTACATACTGGGTGGTTTATCTCGTGAAAAGAAGATTCTACAGACAAGTAGACACGCTTCGTCCAAAGTCCAAGTGTCCTGCCTCAGAAAATATTCATAGGGTGGTTTTAACATGACGCGCCTTTCAAATGCGTTCGGGCGTGCTGAGTGCAACCCCGGAAAGGCACTTACGGGATCACACTCGGCACCGAAGCGCGCGGCCACGCGCAACCCGAAACTGCTTTTTTCTAGCAATTAGACAGTATCTTGTCAAGAGGCAAGATGGTCCCCTCTTTTTAGCACTCAGTGGATAGGTTTTCCCGGCTTGCTGACACGCCCCTGGTAACCCTTAAAACGTAACGCCAAATGCCGTATAGCATCCATAAACGAGTGGTTTTGTGCGTTACCCTCGCGCGCGCGTAGAGGAACATTTATCGGGGCTTTCACTATGTTACAGACGACTTCGCCAAAGAGGTTGACTTCAAAGTAGATTCTTGACAAACTGGAGTAGTATGCCAAGGAACTCTTAGAGGACGGAATAGCGAACGATACGATCAACGGAATAAGACAGCACATTGGACGACAAAGCCTAACAACAGCGTGCTCCGACGGGTTACCGCCCGCTGCTGAGCTTTGGTGTCAGCCGTGCGGTGCAATAGACAGGACTCCCTTTAGCAATGAACCTGGTGAAATCAAAACAACGCGTCGCCGACCACGGGGAGGTGTTCACTCCCGCGTGGATGGTGGAGGCTATGCTCGACCTGGTGAAGGGCGAGACCGAGCGCATTGACTCGCGTTTTTTGGAGCCGGCATGCGGGAACGGGAACTTCCTCGTCCAAATCCTGCGGCGCAAGCTTACCGCCGTGGAACTCAAGTATGGCAAATCCGATTTCGAGCGGCGTCACTACGCGCTGCTCGCGCTGATGTGCGTTTACGGTATCGAACTGTTGCCGGACAACATCGCCGATTGCCGCGCGAACCTGCTCGAAATCTTCGCTGAGTATCTGAACCTCGATCCGTCCGACGACCTGTATCGCGCTGCGTCTTACGTGCTTTCGCAAAACCTCGTCCATGGCGACGCCCTAAAGATGCGTGCCTGGGACGACTCGCCAATCACCTTCGCCGAGTGGGGCTATCTATGGAAGGGCCGCTTCCAGCGGCGCGACTTCAGCTTCAAAAGCCTGACTCAATCATCGGCCTTCAGCGCCGAGGAGGATCTCTTCGCCAATGTCGGCAAACACGAGATGTTCATGCCCACCAAGACCTACCCGCCCATGACCGTGAGTGAGTTGGTCGCCTCAACGCAGGAGGCAACACTATGATCCCACAAGCCAGCTTTGCGCTACGCGGGCGCAACCCGGACGTGCTGACCTGCATCGCCAACCTCTCCAACGACGAGGTGTTCACCCCGCCGGAGTTCGCCAACCGGATGCTGGATACGCTGGCCGAGGCGTGGGCCGCCAACCACCGCGGCGCGAACCTCTGGGCCGACAAGTCGGTGAAGTTCCTCGACCCCTGCACGAAATCCGGCATCTTCCTGCGCGAGATCACCCACCGCCTGACCCAGGGTCTGGAACCGGTGATCCCGAACTTGGAGAAGCGGGTCAATCACATCCTGACCAAGCAGGTGTTCGGCATCGGCATCACGCAAATCACCAGCCTGCTCGCGCGCCGCAGCGTCTATTGTTCCAAGCACGCCACGGGCAAACACTCCGTCGCCAAATCCTTCACCAGCGACGATGGCAACATCTGGTTCAAGCGCATCAAACACTCGTGGGACGGCGACAAGTGCAAATACTGTGGGGCCGGGAAGTCCGTTTACGACCGGGCGGTCGGCCTCGAAACCCACGCCTACGCGTTCATTCACACCGACAACATAAAGACTCGGCTCGCCGAGATTTTTGGAGACAACATGCAATTCGACGTCATCATCGGAAACCCGCCGTATCAATTGGACGACGGCGGTCATGGGACGAGCGCCACGCCGATTTACCAACTATTTGTAGAGCAGGCGAAAAAACTAGAGCCGCGCTATCTGTCGCTGGTTATTCCAGCGCGCTGGTTCGCGGGTGGCAAGGGCTTGGATGAGTTTCGTGAAAACATGCTCACTGACAATCGCACGCGTGTCATTCACGACTATCTGCTGGTCGGCGATGCCTTCCCCGGCGTAGCCATTCAAGGCGGCATTCTTTATTTCCTGTGGGATGAGGAACACCCCGGTAATTGCGAGGTGGTTACGCATTACGAAGGTAAAGTCATGTCGAGTGCCGCACGCCCGTTGCTGGAGTCCGGGTCGGATGTATTCATTCGCTACAACGAGGCCGTGCCAATCTTGAAGAAAATCATTGCCGTTGAAGGCGGCGACCGTGGCTCTGTTCTGCTTCCCGAAAATAAGCGCTTTATGAATTTGGTCAGTGCCCGAAAACCTTTTGGCCTGCCAACAAATTTCAAAGTCCGATCTGAGAAACGAAAGGGCGACGTCATGGCTTATTGGAATGGTGGGCCGGGATTCAAGCAAGGCGGTGTGGGTTGGGTCTCGCGCGACGATTTGACTGAGGGGATTGAACTAATTGACAAGTGGAAAGTCTTTATTGGCGGCGCATACGGAGACCGTGGTGGTGGTGGTGCAAGCCGTGATTCTTTCCCCAAGGCGGTTCTGGGTAGGCCTTTCGTCGGCGAGCCTGGCTCGGTCTCTACCGAAACCTACATTTGCATCGGCCCGTGTAAGTCCGAAGCCGAAGCCAAGAATGTGATTTCGTATATCGCGTGTAAGCTGACGCGCTTTCTCGTCATGTTGCATAAACCATCGCAACACGCGACAAAAAAGGTTTATACCTTTGTCCCCAAGCAAGTCTTCTCGAAACCGTGGAGCGACGAGAAGCTTTATGCAAAGTATGGTCTGACAAAAAAGGAAATCGAGTTCGTCGAGTGGATGATCCGCCCGATGGACCTCAGAAGCAACGCTCGCGACGAGGCGATTCCTGACGACGATGAGTAAAAGCATCGAAGAAATCCTCGCGCCGAAGCTGGTAACCCGGCCGCGCATCTACGCCTATTCCATCGGGGACAAGGCGCATGCGGGACTTCTCAAGGTGGGGCAGACCACGCGCGACGTGAAGCAGCGTGTCGCCGAGCAACTTAAGACTGCCGGCATCAAGAACTACAGCATCGAGCTGGACGAGACCGCCGAGCGCGACGACGGGACGATCTTCAGCGACCACGACGTGCGGGCGGCGCTGGTCCGGAAGGGCTTCCAAAAGGTCGAGCTGGAGTGGATGCGCTGCGTGGTCAAGGACGTGAAGACCGTCCTCACCGAGTTGCGCACCGGGCAGCGGTTTGCCGGAACACACTCCGAGACGTTCGCGATCCGCCGGGAGCAGGTCGAGGCCGTGAACAAGACCTGCGACTACTTCCAGTCCATCTGGGCCGAGAAGAAGAAAATCGTCCCGCGTTTCCTGTGGAACGCGAAGATGCGGTTCGGCAAGACCTTCACCACCTATCAACTCGCCAAGAAACTCGGGGCGAAGCGCGTGCTGGTGGTGACGTTCAAGCCCGCCGTGGAAGATGCGTGGCAGACGGACCTTGAATCGCACGCGGACTTCGACGGCTGGCAATACCTCTCACGCAATTCCGGCAGCGATCCGGCAAGCGTTTCCTCGAAGAAGCCGCTGGTCTATTTCGGTTCGTTCCAGGACCTGCTGGGCCGGGACGACGCGGGCAACATCAAGGCTAAGAACGAATGGCTGCACACGGTCAACTGGGATTTGGTCGTGTTCGACGAATATCACTTCGGCGCGTGGCGCGAGACGGCCAAGGAGCTGTTCGAGGGCGAGGACGAGGCGGTCGCCAAGAAGGAGACCAAGCTCGAATACGCTGCCGACCTGGAAGATGTGAACGAAGATTTGACGGAACTCTCGGCCAAGGAGAGCGACTTCCTGCCCATAACCACCAAGGCTTACCTATATCTCTCCGGCACGCCGTTCAAGGCGCTGGCGACGGGCGAGTTCATCGAGGAGGCGATCTTCAACTGGACCTACACGGATGAACAACGCGCCAAGGAGGAGTTCGCGCAGAAGAATCCCGGCAAGTGGAATCCTTATGGTGCGCTGCCGCAGATGCGGCTGCTCACGTACCAGATGCCGGATGAACTGGTGGCCATTGCGAGCGCCGGTGAGTTCGACGAGTTTGACTTGAACAGCTTTTTCGAGGCGTCGGGCACCGGCGTGTTGGCGCAGTTCAAGCACAAGAGCGACGTACAGAAGTGGCTGGACATCATCCGTGGCGGCTACACGCCCAAGGCGACGGAATACCTGAAGACCGGCACGCGCCCGCCGTTTCCATATTCGGACGTGCGTCTGCTGCCCTATCTCCAGCATTCGTTCTGGTTCCTGCCCAACGTCGCGGCCTGTCACGCGATGGCGAACCTGCTGGCGGAGAAGCAAAACATCTTCTGGCACGATTATGAGGTGGTCGTCGCGGCAGGCGCATCGGCGGGCATAGGACTGGAGGCGCTGCCGCCCATGCGCGCGGCAATCGGCAGCGGATTCGACACCAAGACGATCACGCTCTCGTGCGGCAAACTCACCACCGGCATCACCGTGCCGCAGTGGTCCTCGATCCTGATGCTGCGTAACCTCAAGTCGCCGGAGACCTACTTTCAGGCGTCGTTTCGCGTGCAATCGCCGTGGTCCATCAAGAACCCCAACGGCGACGACCCGAATAAGGAGGAAATCCTCAAGCCGATTTGCTTCGTATTCGACTTCGCGCCGACACGAGCGTTGCGACAACTTTCCGAATACGGGATCGGGCTTTCACCCAACGAGCCGAACCCGGAGAACGCGGTCAAGGACCTTGTGTCGTTTCTGCCCGTGCTGGCCTTTGACGGCGCGAACATGACGCAGATTGACGCGGGCGGCATCCTCGATATCGCGATGGCTGGAACATCGGCTACGCTGCTCGCGAAGAAGTGGCAAAGTGCCATCCTGGTAAACGTGGATAACGATACCCTGCGCCGCATCCTGGACAACCCCGAGGCGATGACCGCCGTAGAGCGCATCGAGGGCTGGCGTTCGCTTGGCGACAACATCATCGAGACTATCATCAACAAGAGTGAGAAATTGAAGGAGCTTAAGAACAAGGCGAAGGAGAAGGGCTTGTCGGCGAAGGAGAAGAAGCAACTCACCGAGGAGGAGAAGGAGTTCAAGTCCAAGCGCAAGTTGGTGCAGGAGAAGCTCATCAAGTTCGCGACGCGCATCCCGGCGTTCATGTATCTGACCGATTTTCGGGAGAACACCCTGCAAGACGTGATCACCAAGATCGAGCCAGACCTTTTTGAGACGGTCACCGGCCTGACAGTAAAGGACTTTCATCTGCTTGTGCGGCTCAAGGTCTTCAACACCGAGCAAATGAATCAGGCCGTCTTCGCGTTCCGACGTTATGAAGATGCTTCGCTACGTTACACCGGCATCGAGAGCCACCCCGGATTAATCCATTACGGACTGTACGACACCGTGGTAGCAAGGGAATGAAGGGATGCGATCAGAGATGAACTACGAGGCTACCGCTCTCGAAGATGCAACGCGCCGAAATCCAAACCTTAAAATTCTGAAAAATTTTCTGGGCAAGGCAAATGAACAATCAGAAGGGCACCCCTGCTTCCCCCCCCAAGCACCCCCGGTCATGTCTGTGACTTGGAAAACGCGTGCATTGCGGATTCTACCGCTTTAGCCCGCGCCTTTAACCGCATCCGATACCGGCGCTGCTTTAACCTTCTTGATAGAAGTTTGCTCACTTGGGCCGCTTTGTCTGCGCCCACAGCATCGAAGATTCCCTGGACGATCTGTGCTGGTGATGGCCGGTCTACGATGTCTTGTACTGTGCGGGGTTTGGGTCGTGGCGGTGGAAGTAGTCCCAATTGCCGAGACTGGCTCACGGCAATGCGCCGGACAATGGCTCGCGTTTCGAGATCAATCACGGGCCGAAGGCGTTCGATGTGTTTGGCGATTGCCTGTCGGGACACTCCGAATTCTTTGGCAATCTCTCGACTTGACCATCCCGCGAGGCATCGAACCACAATGTGAGCATCTTTAATCGGATTGCTCATGCTTTCGCTTCCTTGTCCGCCAAGGCATCCGCCAAGAGGGTCAGGAGCGTATCCCGGTCAAGCCCCTTGAGGGCTTCAATTGCCGCTTGAATCTGTAAATCAGTGCAACCGGGAGTGCAACCGGGAATTTCCTGTTTTTGCAAGTCATTGTCTGATAGCGTGTTATCGATGGTAGGCGCTTTGATTGTGGATCTAGAGGTCCAGGGTTCGACCCCCTGCCCCGGTACCATTCTTTTTACAGCGCCCTTCCGTGTCTTCGTGCAAAAATACGGTTCATTGTTGCCGATTCCACACATCGCATCAAACCAAGGCTTGAACCACTCCCATCCGGACGTCAGCGTCCCGACACGCGCCTCCGATGGCAGAGCAGGGTTAAACGTTGCCAGCGCATCCCGCAGGCGTTGTTGCAGGATGACCTGACCATAGTTGGTGCATTCCGCGCCAATCATTTCCGGAGTGATTTCGGGGCCATGGGCCACAGCCCAGCCCAAGGCTTCCAGCCAAGCGAGGGCCGCATCTTCAACCACGGATTCGGTGAAAGCAGAAAGTGTCAGGTGTCTCGCTTGTTTTTCCGGTGATGGTACAGGCGCTCGGTGAATCCGCCATTTTGTTCGAAGGCCTTGACTTGCGCCGCAATCTGGCGATTCAGGAGTTCACTGGCTACCGCGATGAGTGTCAGGGTGCCATTGGCGGCGATTTTGGGGCAGGTAGGGGGGGGGTGAACATTGTGGACGGATTGGACTGGGTGGACTGGGTGGACTGGGTGGACTGGGTGGACTGGGTGGACTGGGTGAACTGGGTGAACTGGGTGAACTGGGTGGAAGGTACTGATGGTTTGTTATGTCCACTGTGTCCACTATGTCCACCCTGTCCACTTCGTCCACTCTCTCCCCTCTTCTCATGCACCGTTCTTGCCCATTGTGCCACATCATCCGCCGTTTTGGGGCGTTGATCGAACAATTGCTGACGGCGGGGATCTTCTCTGGTCCACAGCGGCAGTCCGCGCGGTGGCGAAGTGTCGGCGGTATTTCAAAAACTATCGGCGGCATGACTTCTTCTTGGATGTTCGATCCGTTTTTTTATTTTATCCCGGCTGACGTGGCATGCTGTTGAGCATACTTTCAGGAGGGCAGGATGGGAAAAAATGGATAGAGCAACGGCTATCGTTGGGCAAATAGGCCGTCTCTTCGGCATTGACGGGCTTGATGCGGAGGAGAACCGCGTCCTGGTGCGGTGGGGCGTGGTCTTTGCCTTGGCGGCCATGGCGCTCCGCCTTTTCTTCTGGTTGTATACCCATCGTCTTTGGGAGGACGCTCTTATCACGACGCTCCATTCTGAAAATGCATGGAGCGGCCTGGGAATGACCCATTACCATCCCGGCGAGCCCCCGCTCCACGGTTTTACAAGCCCGTTGAGTGTATTGATTCCGCTGTTGGGTGATGCGGTGTATATCGGCTGGGGGGTGGAATTCCTGAAATTGGTGTCCATCTTCGCGGGTGGCCTGACGGTGCTCTTCATGCTCGCGATTGCGATTCATCCGAGTGTGCGGCTGCCGGGGCCATTGGCCGTGATGCTGATGGGGTATGTGGCCTGTGAACACCATCAGATACTCTGGGGCATGGCAGGCATGGAAACCCAGGTGGTAACCCTGGTTTTGATCATGACCCTGTATTACGCCCTGGCGTGGAAACGAACCGCCCTGGGCATAATGCTGGGATTTTGCATGCTGGCCCGTCCGGATTTTGCCTTTCTCACCATCATCGTGGGGGTGTATGTGCTTTTCAAAGCGCCGCGAAGCTTTCCGTATATTGTGCTGCTGGCCTGTGCCGTCTATGGCCCGTGGATTATCTTCACCACACTGTATTATGGTTCTCCGCTGCCCAACACCATCCTGGCGAAAAGCATGGGGTATCACCTTTGGTGGATGACGCCCTCCCTGGGCCTCAGCGACGTCAAGCGCGAGATATGGGACCGCATCACGGGAACGTATTTCTTCAACACCATCTTTCAACCGTTGGGGCCGAGTTTTGGCGGCCATGGCACGCATTTCCGGGCCATCGTGAATGATCACGGCCTGATCAGTGATGTTATGACGTTGTTTGCGGGGCTTGGCGCAGTGTCAGCCCTTCTGAAACGGCAGTGGAACCTGTTTCCGGTCATTTCTTTTGTGGGCGTCTATGCCGCCTATTATGTGTTTTTTGTGCCATACGTTTTCGGGTGGTATATCGTTCCGTTCGTCGCCGCCACCTTGATACTGAGCGCGCACGGATGCTCCATGCTTATGGCGGGAAACGGGTTCCGGCGCTTTCGTTTGGGGATGCTCGGCGGGCTGGTGGCGCTGTATCTTATGAGTTTCGCGGTTTTTCTTCCCAAAACATTCACGGCGGAGCGCCGTATCCAACACTACGTCGAAGATCAGGGGCGCATGGCATTGGGCCTGTATCTTAATCAGGTCATGCGCCCCGATGAAACCGTGGGCTGCGAACCGCTCGGCTATATTGGCTATTATTCCCGCCGGATAGTCTACGATTGGCCGGGACTGGCCAACCGCAAGGTCGTGCAATTCCAGCGCGAACACCCGGACCAGCGCACTTTATACGGGATGCTCCGCCACATCCAGCCAAACTTTATCGTGCTGCGGCAGCATGAATATTCCCAAATGCCCCAAGACTATAGAACCTGGTTCGATCAAACCTATCGGCTTGATAAAGAGTTTTTCGTTTCGGAGGAAGACAAGAAGAAAATCCTTCTTTGGCATGTCAGCCAGGACATGTCGTTCCGGGTGTTCAAGCGGAACACGGGAGCATAACTCCGGTGTGTAATTCTTCCTGAAGACACTAAATATCGAGCTGCTCCGCTACTTTTCGGACCGCCTGAATGATCCAATCCACGTGACGCTTTTCCAACGCCTGCGAGATGGACACCATCACGGTGCGGCCGAGGATATCCAGGGTTTTGGGGCACATGTCCGGGGTGTAGCGGCGTTCCGGATCATGCAGGGGCGACGTCCAGGGGCGGCCATTGCGATCCCAGGATGCCTTTTCCATGACATACTCCCAATAGGGATAGACATGGCGGTCGGGAATGCCTTTGTCGTACAAGCAGCCCGCGGGAATGCCTTCTGCGCGCAACGCTTCCGCGAAGGGTTGGGTGCGTTCCGATGAATCCACAAAGAACGCAAAACAGATCCCGCAATCGCCCGCCGGATCGTTCGATTGATGCAATTGAATTCCCCGCACATCCGCCAATTCCGCACGAAGCCGGTTGCAGATGGCCCGGCCGCGTTCGAGAATGCTCTCCAGGCGTCCGAACTGCACACAGCCCAGCGCGCCTTCCATTTCATTCATGCGGAAGTTTTCTCCCGGGAATGGGCGTACATTCGATTCGCCCGGCTTCCAGAAGCACATGGCGGAATCGTGCCGGATGGCCGCGCGCTCGAACACTTCCCGGCTACGGGTGACCATCATTCCACCTTCGCCCGCCGTGATGATCTTGTAGTGTTGCAGGCTGAAGCAGCCGACGTTGCCGATGGAACCAAGCCGTTTACCCTTATATGATCCGCCGCAGGCCTGCGCAACGTCTTCGATGAGCAGAAGATTGTGCCGCCGCACGATGTCCATAATGGCGTCCATATTGCACGGAAAACCGCGCATGTGCACCGGCATGATGGCGCGGGTGCGCGGAGTGATTTTCCGCTCCACATCTTCCGGGTCCATAGTGAGCGTGTCATTTATCTCCGCAATCACCGGCACCGCGCCGCAAATCAGCACCGCGGAGGCCGATGCAATATAGGTGTATCCCGGCACGATAACTTCGTCGCCGTCGCCGATCCCGATGCCCACCAACCCGCTGATGAGCGCGGCCGTGCCGCCCCCCACCGCGAGGGCATGCGAGCAGCCGGTCATTTGCGCGAACAAGCGCTCCAATTCCGCGCAGCGGGAGGTTTCCGGATCGAGGAAGCGGAACAGCCGTTTCGTACGTAAGGCGGCGGTCACCGCCGCTATTTCCTCTTCGCCAATCTCACTGGCGCCGCCATAGATTTCCGGCAGGGGTTCTTGAGCAACGGGAGTTCCTCCATGAATTGCAAGTACGTTGTCCGGCATAGTGTCCCTTTCTTTTCTTTTTTACTATCAAAGCAATATGGTGTGCAAAACAGAGGCGGCCACAAGTACGCGAAAAAATTGGGGACAGACACGTCTCGCCCGCCCATTCGTGAGATGCCTTGCAGGACACGGGTTTTGCATATGGGCGGTCTCGCTTGCGTCAGTCCCCATTTTTCGCTTTGTTTCTATTTTTTTGGTCCATTTCGATTAAACTACTGGGAATTCCAACCATGTGCCCTTATGCGGGAAGCAAGCCATCCTTGTCCACGGCGCCGGGATACACATGCGCTTTGCGGAACGCCTCCGCGAAGGTGCAGCCGGCCTGGTAGCCGCGAAAACGCGACTGCGTTTCCGCATGATAACTGGGCAGAATCCCGTATTGGGCCATGAGCCAATCCGCCTGGCTCACATGGCAGGCGAGCATGGCCATCTTGGTTTCCCAGGTGTCGGTGATGTCCACATAGATTTCAGGCGTGAAGTTGATCCCGGCGATGGTGTCATAGAACCAGATTTCATGAATCTTTTTGCAGGGCGGATGTTGGGTGACAATGTTGGGGACCGGCGTCATCACATGCGTATCCCAAACGAATTGCCCCGTGCGCTGATGGTCGGGATGATAGTCGTTGTCCTTGTCAGGGCACAGAATAATATCCGGCTGAAATTGGCGGATAACATCTATAAAGTGACGCCGCACGTCTGGACTGTCATACAGAAACTCATCATGATATCCCAGCCAATGGAATTCAGCATTGATCATGGCCGCGGCCTTGCGCGCCTCCTGTTCGCGAATCGCCGCGATTTCCTCCATCGGGAGCGTGGGCGAGCCCACGTCGCCGTTCGTGGCGATGGCTATTGCCACCGCATGGCCCTGTTTCGCATACTTGGCAAGGGTTCCGGCACAGAGAATTTCCACATCATCCGGATGTGCGCCAAAAGCCATTACGCGCATGGTACTGCTCCTTTCCGTTCCGTTTACCAGAACCACCAGTATAATCCGAAGAAGATGCACGCGTACAGGGCGAACCACAGGCGCAGGCGGGCATACCAGGGCCGCTCCGGCGCGAAGGTCAGCGCGGTGAGCAGCGAGGGCCGCCACAGGAACGGTTCCCAAACGTCCTTGTTGGGCGCGGGGGTTATCAGCGAGACCGCAATCACCACCACGAACACGAGCATTTCCGCGATAAAGCCCAGATACAGCCAATGCAAATGCCATCCCCACAAACCATCGGCCAGCACCACCAGCACCTGAATGATGAGTCCGCTGATCAGACCGGCCAACGCGCCTTCCTTGGTGGTGCGTTTCCAGAACAGCCCAAGCAGGATCACCGGCACGAACGGCGTCGAGAGATAAGTGACGCCCTGTTGGAAGTAGCGGAAGATGCCCCAATTACTCACGATGGGGGCCACCAGCGCCGCGAGCAGCAATGAGGTAAGCGCGGCCAGGCGCCCCATGCGCACGATGTGTTTATCGTCCGCGCCGGGCGCAATGAAGCGTTTATATACATCCAGTGAAAAAATAGTCGAGGCCGAGTTGGACAATGCGCTGAGGGTGGACATCACCGCGGCCAGGAATCCCATCAGAATGATGCCCCGGAGCCCCCAGCCGGAGGCGAACACCTTGAGCGCGAAGGGGAAGGTCAGGTCTTGTTTCGCCAGCGGTTCCGCCTGATGCATGACCGTGATCCAGTGATACACAATGAACCCGAGAAAACAGGTCACCATGGGCCGGAAGAAATTAATGAATCCCGCGAAGATGATCCCCAGGATGGCGTCCCAGGCCGAGCGTGCCCCGAATACCCGCTGCACCATGACCTGATTCGTGGCTTGGTAGAAAATAAAAAGCCCGAGCGACCCGGCGATGAGGCCCGCGAACGGCGCGATGGGATCATTGACGGGATGATACAGGTGGAAGCGTTCGGGCGCCGCGGCCGTCATGGCGCTCCAGCCGCCGGGGATTTTATGCAGCGCCACAAAGTAGAGGATAACGCCGCCGCCCATTAACATGATGCACTGGACGGCATCGGTCCACATGACGGAAAGCAGCCCGCCCTTGACGCTGTACGCGGCCACGAGCAACACCATCGCCCAGAGCACGATGGTAAAATTAACCCCCGTCAGGTCGGAGAAGGTCAGCGCCCCGCCGTACAGTACGGGCACCATGAAGATGAGCACGTAGGCGAAGAGCATCACATAGCTGTACACCGCGCCGCAGGCGGGGCTGAAACGGCGTGACAGCAATTCCGGCACGGTGGTGACGCGGTTTTTGAGGTAAATGGGGATGAAGATTGCGATAAGCACGACATAACAGGGCAGGCTCCACCATTCCCAATTGGCGATGCCCATGCCGTGCTCGTACGCGCTTCCGACCGTGCCGACGATTTGTTCGCTCGAAACGCTGGTCGAGACAAACGCCGTGCCGATCATCCACCACGGCAACTGGCCGGACGCCACAAAGTACTCTTGCGCCGTAGAGATGTTGCGGCGCGTGGCCCACATTCCCACCCCCAACACAACGCACAGCGACACGAGAATAATCGCAATGTCAGCGGCGGAAAGCGAAACAGCCATGGCATTCATTACTTCCTGCTTCCACACAAGGTCAAGGCATAAATAGCATTTTTCAATACCGTTGACGGTACAGGGCGGAGAACATGCCCAGGATAAGCGCGCTCAAGCCAAACAAGAGCAAATCACCCAGTTGCCGCCGCAAATCAAACGGGTCCCATGAAGATTTCCGGCAGCCACAGGTTGGTTCCGGGTTTACAATAGCATTCAGTTCTTCCTGGGTGAGCTGACCATCACCGTTGGCATCCATCTCCGCGAACATGGCCGCCGTGAGGCCGCCCGCCGAGGCTTGCGCCTCCGCCAGCGACAAGGTCCCATTATGATCCGCATCGGCCACGTTAAAGTTGGAAAGCAGTTGGTCCGCAAGAACATCGATGGGCACTTCGCCTTCCGCCTGGCCCTCGGGTTGACCTTCTTCCACTCCTTCTCCCTCGCCTTCGATAATGCCTTCGCCTTCTTCCACTCCTTCTCCCTCGCCTTCGATAATGCCTTCGCCTTCTTCCACTCCTTCCCCCTCGCCTTCGATAATGCCTTCACCTTCTTCCACTCCTTCCCCCTCGCCTTCGGTGATCCCTTCGCCTTCCGCAATCCCTTCGTCCTCGCCTTCTTCCGCGCCTTCGCCTTCCACGGGGACAATATGGTCATATCCCAAGTCAATCAAGGCGCCCAAATCCACGGGGGAATACGTGCGGCGAATGGTACCCATGGTAATAAGATGTTCCATGACCGCCCCGCCGATGATGTTGTTGGTATTCCAGTGGCTGATGCTGCTCCCGTTTTCCCAGGGCATGGGGGCATAAATGCCCGGGGCCGTTGCATGCCCATAAGCGGTATATGCCGACGCCCCTTTGAAAACAAGGTTGTTGCTCACCAAATCCATCGAGTTTCCTTGATACCCCGGGGGGGTCCCGGAAAAGAGATTGAACAATCCTGCACGGCGCGCCACATATTGGTCCCAAACGGAATATACATTCGGGCCCGCCTGGCTCGCGCCCGTATTGGTGGTGAGCGAGATAAACCCGAGGGCGTGCGTCAACTCATGCAGCAGCAACGTGAAGAAGTCCACCTCATTCAATGCCGGCGCCGCATTGCCGAAATACCAGTTATAGCCGAAATCCATGGTGATATAGATTTCTTCCGTGCCCTCGAAGGGCTTCACGCCATTCTTTAGCCGTGCAAGCGTCGCTCCCCGTTGAAAACCGGGCGTTAAGGAAAAATAGGTTCCGGCCATGGCCAAATATCCCTGGCCGTCCGTTTGCGACACGTTGACAAGAACATCCAGGGTTCCGGTTTCCTGGATGATTCCCGCCACGTACGCAAGGGTATCCTTCAGCCGGGCCTGCGCCTGTGGTCCCGCCACCGCACTGTCGAACCCCACATTAGTGTTGTTCCGAACATCCTGGTAGAACAAATTGAAGGTTATGCCACTGTAGGTTGCCTGGTCCTCCGGAGCGCCGGCCGGCAGGCTTTTGGCCGCCGCGATATCAATGACCTTGAGTTCATCCGCATCGGGGGCATATCCCACGATCTGTTCCGCAAATCCTGAGAGGGCGGCGGCCCAACACAGGATTAGCGCAAAAACGACGGCACACAGACGGGGTACAGGCGGGCATACCGGCTGAAACATGGCGTAATCTCCTCCCGTTTACTGGTTTATCCCCGCACGCCGGCGGGGAGGCGTTTAACGACTCCGGCACCTGTTGGATTACCACAAAGCATCCCAAACCATTGTAGGATAAGCGATAGGCCGGATCAATTACTTTTTTTGAGCAGGCGCTTAGTCCGCCTGCGGGGTGACGTCCTCCACCCCATACGGCATGAAAATGGACCAGGTGGGAACCACCGGCCATTGGGTATGATAGAGCACAAACGATACGTGGCCGTCCAGGTACAACACATTCGCGCCGGCGGGAACATGGTTGGCGTTGGGGGCGCCGATTTCCTGAATCCGGGCGCTCAATTCGTCATGCAGCACGGCAATCTCGGTCTGGGCCAGCGCGGAGGCGGCGGGATTGTTGATGTCCGTAATCATGAACCGCTCGATGCCTTCCCGAAGGCGGTACAGGGTGACTTCGCCAAAGGTGGCGTGGGTGAATTTGATGTCTTCATCAAAAATCGTGAAATTCTGATCCGTGACCGCCGTGGTGCATTGCAGCACGCGAGGCAAAAACGCATCGCGGAATCCCGGATCAATCCACGCATTGAAATCTTTGTTGACGAGGTTCATGCGTTCATGCACCGGCGGCTGGAGGTAATATTCCGGCTTGAAGACCCAACTGTAATACAAATACGAGGGGCCATACCCCCGGCAAGGGGACAACGCTTTCTTTTCATCGCCGTCGAAGCGCCAAGCCGCGCCCGTTTGATAGTCCATGGCTTCGGGGTCCGATGGGCACAGCAGGATGAACATGTCCTCCAGATATTCCGGTATCAGCAGTCTTCCGTCCGGGCTCCATAGCCGCCGGGACACCGAAACATTCTGGTCACACGCATCCCCCTCTGCTTTGCGGATGGTGGGCCACCAATGCCCCTTGGACTCATTGGCGTACATCTTTAACACCAGCCCCATTTGTTTCAGGTTGTTCTGGCAACTGGACCGGCGCGCCATTTCCCGAGCACGGGCCAGCGCCGGCAGCAAAAGAGCCGCCAAAATGCCAATGATGGCGATGACCACCAGCAGTTCAATCAAGGTAAAGCCACGGCGACACATAAAACGCAACGTCCTTCCCACGACATCCAGCCAACGTGCAGTACCACTTATATTTTAATCGGGAAACCGGTTTTTTGCAATAAAAACATTAAAAAACCTTGAATTGGGTCGGCATTACGTAAATTGCCGTTCCTTTTTCCAGCCGAAGTTCGTTAAACCGCTGGTGCGATATGTCCACATGAACCAGTTCCCCCCATTCATTAAGGAGTTCCAGTTTGACCAGCGGCCGGGCGGGATTGATATGTTCCACCACCGCACGGAAGGAATTGGGGCCCCCGGGTTCGCGGGAAATCTGAAAGGAATGCGGGCGCACAAACACGCTCTGCGGCGGTTCTTCCTGCGCCGGGCCCTGTTCCAGGCAAAGGTCCCCGTCCACCATCCGCCCGCGAAACAGGTTCACATCCCCGATGAACTTATACACGAAGGCATTGGCGGGCTGGTGGTAGACCTCGCCCGGCGTGCCGAGTTGCTCGATGCGGCCCGCATCCATGACCACCACGGTGTCCGCCACTTCCATGGCCTCTTCCTGATCGTGGGTGACGAACACGCTGGTGATGTGCAGTTCATCATGCAGGCGGCGCAACCAGCGGCGCAGTTCCTTGCGCACCTGGGCGTCCAGCGAGCCAAAAGGTTCGTCCAGCAGCATCACTTCCGGCTCGACGGCCAACGCGCGGGCCAGGGCCACCCGCTGGCGTTGCCCGCCGGACAACTGCGAGGGATAACGATCGGCAAACTGGTCCAATTGCACCAGCCGCAGCAAACGGAACACCCGATCCTGGATTTCGGCCTTGGGCGGACGCGTCCGCCGGGGCCGCGCTTTGAGTCCAAACGCAACATTGTTGAATACCGTCATGTGGCGGAACAGGGCGTAATGCTGAAACACGAAGCCCACTTTGCGTTCACGCAGGGCGCTCTCGGTGAAATCGCCGCCATTAAGATAGACGGCGCCGGAATCGGGCTGTTCGAGTCCTGCGATAATGCGCAGCAGGGTGGTTTTTCCCGAACCCGACGGCCCCAGCAGGGCGACCAGGGTTCCGGAGGGAACGGTCAGGCTCACATCGTCCAAGGCCGTGAAATTGCCAAAACGCTTCGTGATATGACACACTTCAATGGTCACGTGTAAGGCTCCTGACGCGCACGTTCCTCGCGCCGTTGCGATTGCCACTCCACCACGTGCTTCACCACCAGCGTCACCAGCGCCAGGAACGCCAGCAGCGAAGCCACCGCGAAAGCGGCCGTGAAGTTGTACTCATTGTAAAGGATTTCCACCTGCAACGGCAGGGTGTTGGTTTTGCCCCGGATATGCCCCGACACCACCGATACCGCCCCGAATTCCCCCATCGCGCGGGCGTTGCACTGAATCACGCCATAGATCAGCCCCCATTTAATGTTCGGAAGCGTGATTTGAAAGAAGGTGCGCCAGCCCCCCGCCCCCAGGAGCAGGGCCGCCTCCTCTTCTTCCGTGCCCTGTTCCTGCATCAGCGGAATCAATTCCCGCGCGACATACGGCACCGTGATGAACAGGGTTACCAGAAGAATCCCCGGCAGGGCAAAAATAATCTTCAGGTTGTGTTCCATGAGCCAGGGACCCCAATAGCCCTGCGCCCCGAACAGCAGCATGTAAATAAGCCCGGAAATCACCGGCGAGACAGAGAGCGGCAAGTCAATCACGGTGACCACCAGCCCTTTTCCGGGGAAATGGAATTTGGCCACGCACCACGCCACCGCGATGCCGAACACCGTGTTCAGGGGCACCGCCACCAGCGCCACCACCACGGTAAGCCGCATGGCCGACAGGGCATCGGGGTCCCGCAAGGCGCGGAAATAGGCGGAAATACCTTCCCCGAAAGCCTGGGTGAACACCAAAATCAACGGCAAAACCAGAAAGGCGCTTAAAAAGGTCAGCGCAAGGGCAATAAGCGTTATGCGCGGCAACCAGGGATCATCGGTGACGCGGTGCTTTAGGGGTACGGTCTTACCGGGATGCATAGCGGCGCCCGCTCCACCATTGCAGCATGTTGATGCTGAACAAGATTACAAACGACAACAGCAGCATGACCAAGGCGATGGCGGCCGCGCCTTGGTAGTCGAATTGTTCGAGCTTGGTCATGATGAGCAGGGGGGCAATTTCGGTTTTCATCGGCATGTTGCCGGAAATGAACACCACCGAGCCGTATTCCCCCAGCGCCCGTGCGAACGCCAGCGCAAAGCCCGTCAGCATCGCCGGCAGGATGGTGGGGAAAATCACGCGCGAAAATGTATACCAGCGCCCGGCCCCCAGGCAGGCCGCCGCCTCTTCCACCTCCCCCTCCAAGTCTTCCAGCACGGGCTGAATGGCGCGGACCACGAACGGCAGCCCGATAAACGTAAGGGCCAAGATAATGCCCATCGGGGTGAAGGCCACGTTGAATCCCAGCGGCTCCAGGAAGCGCCCAATCCAGCCATTCGAGGAATACAGCGTGGTCAGCGTCACCCCCGCCACGGCCGTCGGCAAAGCGAACGGAAGATCGATCAGGGCGTCAAAAAGCCGTTTCCCCGGAAAGGAATAGCGCACCAACACCCAGGCCACGATCAAGCCGAACACCACGTTGATCAGCGCGCCCGCGAATGAGGCGCCCAAACTCAGCTTATAGGACGCCAGCACACGGGGGGCGGTCACCGCCTGAACAAACTCCGGCCAGCTCATTTGATAGACTTTAAGAAACAATGCCGCAAAGGGTATCAATACCAGCAGGCTCACATAAAGGAGGGCAAACCCGCCCGCGAGCGGGAATCCGGGCAATACACTATACCGCTTTATCTGCATTCGTCTTCCAGCTTCCACGCTGTTCTGGTGCGGCCGGTTATTCCTTGACCCGCAAACCGCGTCCCATACGACACCGCGCGGCGTTACCCTGAGTGTTCAAAAGCCGCATCACTATAGTCCGCCGATTTAGCGAGTACAAATTTTACTCTATGGCCTTCGAGTTGGCGTTTTAGATGGGAAACGGGTAAAATTGTGGAAATCATCCTTACTTGATTGGAGCAAAGCGGATATGGAAACGGTACGGCGGTGTATATCGGGACGGCATACCCTCAGGGAAATTCGCTGGCACCTGGCTATCATTGTGGTGGTCTTTTGGGGGCTTGTGTTATGCGCGCGGATGGGCTATGAAACAGGCCGGGAGTATTCAATCCATAAGCAGATGTTGAGCGCGCTCGGGAGTTTTGACGAGCGGCATAACCCTGAGTGGTTTTGGGTGTTCACGCTGGCCATGGTTTTTTGCGGGACCGCCCTGGTGCCCGTCATCTTTTATGTGCATCACCGGTTCCGGGTCATTTCCGAATGGGGCGCCCGTGTCGGAATGTATTTATTCTTGGCGGGGTGCGCCGGCATTGCTTTCACGGGCGTGTTTCCAGATGCCCACTACAAATTTTTCGGCGCCATCGGCTCGAATAAAATCCATGTGTTCTGCGCTTCCTGGATCATCATCGGCTTCTTTTTCGGGATGGTCTGGCACGGCGTGCTTCTGCTCAAAGACAAATTCAACGAACGCAATTTCGCTACAAATGGAAAAACGGCCTATTGGCGGTTCATCGGCCCCTACCTGGTCTGTGCCGCTGTGGTGGGCACCGTGCTTGCACGAGTCCAGTGGGAGTATGTCTTTAATGCGCTGCAAGCACTGCTCAGTGCTTCGCGGGAGCAGGCCGCCGAGTATTGGGACAACGCCCTGCAGCGCCTGGACCATTTTCCGCTCTTGGAGCATCTGGCCATTTGGGCGCTGACCATTTACATCGTCTGGTTCACAGCTTTGCTGCCTCACCGGCCGGGCCGGCGGGACGAACAAGAACCTAGCCACACAATGGAAACCGCCTCGGATTGAAACCACTATACGGGTAAGCGACCATGGCGGCCCTGTCTTGAGATTGGCAAACGAGGGGCCCAACCCCGCATGTCTTGTACAACCTCAATTCCTGAATGATACTTGTGTATCTCTCTAATTCTTTTCTTTTGAGCCATTTACGTCGTCCATCGCTTTCCTCATTGCCTGCCCATCACCTGGATAATGTTTCCACTTGACAAAACGTGGGGTAGTATGGCAGAATTTATTCGAGAAATGTTTCTCGATAAGATTTTCTCGATAAATGTTTCTCGAATGGCCGCCCGGAGGTGATAGCAGTACATTGCCTTGGAGGGCGGCGGGATTAACCGGCGGAATGCCAGGAGAAATTAGCGTATGAGTACGACGACGGCACCCATGCCCACGGCCCCTTTCACGTATGCCCCCTTGCCTGCGGATCAGCCGGCCCAGGAAGGTAAAGACACTGGGAAGGATTCAGCGGGGGCGTTGGATGCACTGGTGAAGCGGACGGCGGCGGCACAACGTAAGTATGCGGCCTATACGCAGGACCAAGTGGATGAGATTTTTCGGCAGGTGGCGATGGCGGCGAATCAGTCGCGCATTCCGTTGGCGAAGGCGGCGGTGGTGGAGACCGGCATGGGTATCATGGAAGACAAGGTTATTAAGAACCACTTTGCCTCCGAGTTTGTATACAACAAGTACCGGGACGAAAAGACGTGCGGGGTGATAGAGAAAGACGCCACGAACGGGTTTCACCGGGTCGCCGAACCCATTGGCGTCATCGCCGGGATTATCCCGACCACGAATCCCACGTCCACCACTGTTTTCAAAGCCCTGCTGGCGCTGAAAACCCGCAACGGGATCATTTTTTCCCCGCATCCCCGCGCCAAAGCGTGCACGGTGCAAACGGCCAAATTGATCCTTGATGCGGCGGTCAAGGCGGGCGCCCCCGATGGGATTATTGGTTGGATTGACGAGCCCACCGTTCCGCTTTCGCAACAACTCATGGGACATCCGGACATCGCGCTGATTCTGGCGACGGGCGGCCCGGGCATGGTGAAGGCGGCGTATTCTTCGGGCACACCGGCCATTGGCGTGGGCAGCGGCAACACGCCGGCGGTAATAGATGAAACGGCCGACATCGCCATGGCGGTAAACTCGATTCTGCTCAGTAAGACCTTCGACAACGGGGTGATATGCGCCTCGGAACAATCGGTCATTGTGGTGGAGGAGGTTTACGATGCGGTGCGCAGCGAATTTGATTGGCGCGGCGGCTATTTCTTGAATGCCGAAGAGCGGGCCAAAGTGGCCGCGCTCATTGTGGTGAACGGCAAACTGAACGCAAAAATCGTCGGCCAATCCGCGCAGACCATCGCCCGCATGGCCGGTTTTGAAGTGCCGGAAAAAACGAAGGTGCTCCTGGGCGAAGTCGAAGGCATCGGACCTGAAGAACCGTTCAGCTATGAAAAGCTTTCCCCCATTTTGGGCTTCTACCGCGCGGCCACCTTTGAAGACGCCGTGAAAAAGGCCGTGGCGCTGGTGGAATACGCGGGCATGGGCCATACCTCCGTGCTCTACACGGACCCTCTGCAAAAAGACCGCATGAGCCTGTTCTCCCGGAAAATGAAGACCGGCCGCGTCCTGATCAACATGCCCAGTTCCCAAGGCGCCATCGGCGACATTTACAACTTCCGCCTGGAACCTTCCCTGACACTTGGATGCGGTTCCTGGGGCGGCAACAGCGTCAGCGAAAACGTCGGCGTGCGGCACCTGCTGAACATCAAAACCGTCGCGGAACGCCGTGAAAACATGTTGTGGTTCCGGGTGCCCTCGCAGGTGTATTTCAAGTATGGCAGCCTTGTTGGAGCTCTGGAAGAACTGGCCTGCCGCAAACGCGCGTTTATCGTCACCGACGGCCCCCTTTTCGAGTTGGGCTATGCGGAAAAAGTGACCAATGAATTGGATAAGCTGGCGATTGAATCCGAAGTATTCTTTGACGTGAAGCCCGACCCGGATATCAGCACGGTCAAAAAAGGTCTGCAACTGCTGACGGGGTTCAAACCGGACGTCATCATCGCGCTGGGCGGCGGTTCGGCCATCGACGCGGCCAAAATCATGTGGTTGATGTATGAGCATCCCGAATTGCGGTTCAAAGACCTGGCCATGCGGTTTATGGACATCCGCAAGCGCGTCGTGCGGTTTCCCAAAAGCCGGAAGAAAGCCCTGATGGTGGCCATCCCCACGACGTCGGGCACCGGCTCGGAAGTGACGCCCTTTGCCGTTATCACCGACGATACGGCGGGTGTGAAATACCCCATCGCGGACTACGAATTAACCCCCGACATCGCCATCGTCGACCCGGAACTGGTCTTGAGCATGCCCAAAGGACTCACGGCCGCCTCGGGTGTTGACGCGATCACCCACGCCATCGAAGCCCTGGCCGCCACCACGGCGTCCGAGTACACCAACGGCCTGGCCATCGAAGCGTTGCGTCTGCTGTTCAAATATCTGCCCGATTCTTACCGGGACGGCGCCAACAATCCCAAGGCGCGGGAAAAGGTCCACTATGCCGCCACCATTGCGGGGATGGCCTTCGCCAACGCCTTCCTGGGGCTGTGCCACTCGATGGCGCATAAACTGGGTTCCGCCTTTCATATCCCCCATGGCGTCGCCAATGGCATTTTGATTCCGCACATCATCCGCTACAACATGACGTCCGTGCCGCGCAAGCAGGCCGCCTTTCCGCAATACACACACCCCATGGCCAAGGAACGGTATGCGCGGGTGGCCGATTACCTCGGATGCGGCGGCGAAACGTTGAACGAAAAAGTGGAACGCCTCATTGACGCCGTCCAGAAAATGCTGACGGATCTCGACCTGCCGATCACCATCCGCGATGCAGGCGTTCCGGAAGAAGCCTTCCTGGCAAAACTTGACGAGCTGTGTGAATTGGCGTTCGACGACCAATGCACCGGCAACAATCCACGGTATCCCCTGGTCAGCGAGATTCGCGATTTGTACCTGAAATCCTATTACGGTTAACCCAACACCCGCGCGGACAATACGTGCGGACGCCCTTACGCGATCAAGATTTGAAACCAGGTTTGCATGCGGCCCTGAAAGAACCCGCAAAGGAGGAAGAGAACATGACAACGTACGCGACGCTCCAAGGAATCCCGGAACCAACACTCCGGCGCCTGCCCACCTACTGCCACTTGCTGCGCCGTCTCGCGCAACAGGAGGTGGACCGGGTTTCGTGCACCCAAATCGGACGTTCCCTGAACTTGGACCCCACCCAGGTGCGCAAGGACCTTGCGGCGACCGGAATCATCGGACGTCCCAAAGTGGGGTATCAAGTGCTGGAGTTGTGTGCACGAATCGAAGATTTTCTGGGCTGGAACAACACCCAGGATGCGGTGTTGGCGGGCGTGGGCAGCCTGGGCACCGCGCTCCTGGGCTACAAACCCTTTGCGCAGAACGGCGTGCGCATCGTCGCCGCCTTCGATACCGATCCCCATAAAACCGAAGAGACCGTTCACGACACGCCCGTGTTTCCCTTGGAAAAGTTGCCCAATCTCACCGAGCGCATGAAAATTCACGTCGGCATCTTGACCGTGCCCGCGGAATCGGCCCAGACCGTATGCGACCTGATGGTGCTCAGCGGCATACGCGCGATCTGGAATTTCGCGCCGGCCGCTCTGATCGTGCCGGACAGCGTGATTGTCCAGAATGAAAACCTGTTCTCCTCCCTGGCCATCCTCTCGAGCAAGCTGGCCGCGCTCCTGAAGTCCGAGTCCGGCACAGCCGGTGCGGAAGGGTAACCATCATGGAGGCGGACAGACGCATCGTTATCTGCATGGGCAGTTCCTGCTTCGCGCGGGGCAACCGGAAAAATCTGGAAGTGGTGGAACAATTCCTCAGAGAACACGAATTGGACGTGCGAGTGGAATTGGCCGGAAGCCGGTGCGAGGAATACTGCAAACTCGGCCCCAACGTGCAGATTGACGGTGTCCTGCATCATCACGTGGATACCGGAACCTTGATTGACTTGCTGAACGCGCATTATGCGGTGGACGCCGGGGAGTAAGCCATGGACCAGCAGTATCCTATCTTCACGGTTGAAACGGAATGCCAGGATTGTTACAAGTGCCTGCGGCATTGCCCCGTGAAGGCGATCCGTGTGGAAAACGGCCATGCGATGATAGTGCGCGAAATGTGTGTTGCGTGCGGCACCTGCGTGGAAGCGTGTCCGGTCCATGCCAAGCGCATACGCGACGACATGGGCCGTGCGCGGAATCTGTTGAACTCGGGCCGTCCGGTATATGTTTCCCTGGCGCCCTCCTGGGTGAGTGAATTTCCGGGGATTTCCGAAGCGCAAATAATCGCCGCCCTTCGCCGCCTGGGATTCCACGCCGTGAGCGAGACGGCCCTCGGCGCGCAGGAAATATCCGCGGCCATTGCGGCGCAACTCTCCGCCGGCCAAAAAGGACTGTTCATTTCTTCCGCCTGTCCCGCCGCCGTGGAATACATCTATAAATATCTGCCGCTACAGGCCCAGGCTGTTACCCAGATGCATTCCCCGCTTCTCGCCCATTGCCGGTTGCTGCGAAAAGCGTTCGGCGACGCTATCGCCATCGTGTTCTTTGGCCCGTGCATCGCGAAAAAAAACGAGTCGGATCGGCACGCGAAATTACTTGATCTGGCCCTCACCTTCCAGGACCTCCAAAGCTGGTTCCAGCAGAAAGGCATCGATCCCGCCGCTTTGTCACCCGCGGAGGAAGATGCTTTTGTCCCGGAGCATTCCCAGGAAGGCGCGGTATACCCCGTCGAGGGCGGCATGACGGAAACCATCAAGGCACATGGTGCATTTCCCGGCACGCGGTTTGTGACCCTTGCGGGACTGCGCAATATCCGGAAAGGATTGGAAGGCCTGCGTCCGGAAGCGATTGAATATCCGCTGTTTGTGGAATGCCTGGCGTGTGAAGGGGGATGCATCGCGGGCCCGTGCATCGATGAATCCGAACCGGCCCTGATGCGCCGGATGCACATCGAGCAATACACGCAATGGCCGGAACTCCCGGTCGCCCGAACCCCGAAGGTGCCTGTCCAGGAAGCGTATGTGTTCGGAAAACTGAAAATAGACGCGCCTTCCGAAACGGCGATTCTTGATGCCTTGAAGCAGGTGGGCAAATTCACCGCCGGCGATGAATTGAACTGCGGCGGCTGCGGCTATAACACCTGCCGCGCCTTTGCGGCGGGCCTCATCAGCGGGCGCGCGGAACCCACCATGTGTGTGTCGTACATGCGCAAACTTGCCCAAAACAAAGCCAATGCCCTCTTGCGCTGCATGCCCTCCGGCGTTGTCATCGCCGGCAAAGACATGCGCATCATCGAATGCAATGAACTCTTCGGCCATATGTTCGGCGATGACGTAGCCCACGTGTATGACGTCAGCCCCGGCTTGAAACGCTGCATGCTGGCCAAGGTGGTCCCCTTCCCCGAAATGTTCGAACTCGCCCTCCAAACCGGACGTGAAATCCACTATGACCACCACCGGTGCGACAACCGCTTGTTCAACATCACCATTTTCTCGCTGGAGCCGCATCAGGTGGTGGGCGGCGTTATCCTCGATGTCACCCGCCAGGAAATCCGCCGCGATCAAATCGCACAGCGCGCCAATGAAGTCATCAAGCGCAACCTGTCCACCGTACAGGAAATCGCCTGCCGCCTCGGCGAACACATGGCGGAGACGGAAATCCTCCTGCGTTCCATCGCGGAAGGGTTCGCCTGCGAAGACGGAAACGGGCTCGTTTCGGAAAACCGGACCGGGAATGACTGACATGAAGGCGGACACCCTGTTCATAGAAGTGGATTTCGAACAAAGCCGGAAGCACGGCCAGAACATCTGTGGCGACGCGTTTCAATTGCATAAAATCCCGGAACAGAACCGGGTGATTTCCGTTCTGTCCGATGGCTTGGGGAGCGGGGTGAAAGCCAATATCCTCGCTTCCATGACCGCGTCCATGGCGATCCGGTTCGCCGAGGACAACATGGATTTCCTCCACAGCGCGGAAATCATGATGGACGCGCTTCCCGTCTGCCAAGTGCGCAAGATCAGTTATGCCACGTTCACCATCGTGGATTGCACCACGCATGGGGAGACCCGCATCATTGAGATGGACAACCCTTCGTTTCTCCTGGCGCGCCGGGGAGAGGCCATTCAGTTCCCCTCGGCCGAAAGAACCTCGCAGCGATGGCAGGACCGAAAAATGCGCTTCACGGAACTCACCATGGAGCCGGAAGACCGGATTGTCTTGTGCAGCGACGGCATCTCACAGGCGGGACTGGGAACCCGGCAATATCCCCTTGGCTGGCGCGAGGAAGGCTGCCGGGACTTTGTGCTGGAACATATTGCGGCGAATCCCTCCATTTCGGCGCGGCATCTCGCGGAGGAATTGCTTCGGGGCGCCTTAAGCCGGGAAAAATTCCACCGCGCGCAGGACGACATGAGCGCGGGCGTGATTTACTTTCGCCGTCCCCGGCGGCTGCTAGTGCTCTCCGGCCCGCCGTTCTCGAAGGAACGCGACACGGAATACGCGAAAATGCTGGAAGAGTTCAACGGGAAGAAAGTCATCTGCGGCGGCACCACCGCAACCATTATCGGCCGTGTACTGAACCGTGAAATTCATATGGATTTGCGCGGGGCATCCCTCGAACTGCCGCCCATCTCGCGCATGAACGGCGTGGACCTCATTACCGAAGGCATCCTGACCCTTACGCGCGCCGCGCAACTGATCGAGGAGAACGCGGCCCTGTGCCCGGACAATCCGGCCGCCATGCTCGTAAACCTGCTGCTCGAAAGCGACGTCATTCAATTCGTCGTGGGGAGCCGCATCAATGAAGCGCACCAGGACCCCAATCTGCCGGTGGATATCGAAATCCGGCGGACCATTATTAAGCGCATCGCCAAGGTGCTCGAAGACCGTTATCTGAAGGAAGTATCCGTCATGTGCATTTGAGTTCCATTCGGAAACTCGAGCACTGCGTCAACATACAGGAGCCAGGGAAAACATCATGTCAACACAAATGCTGAGGAAATTCGGAAAAGTCTGTGAGATTGTCGATGAACACGGGCGTGACCCCGCCAAACTGGTCCCCATTTTGCAGGCGGTTCAGGCGGAATACCGCTACCTGCCTGAAGAGGTGCTCGGATACGTCGCCACCGCGCTGGGCATTCCAGCGGCACGCGTCTATGGCGTCGCCACCTTCTACGCCCATTTCGCGCTCAAACCCAAAGGGAAATACGTCATCCACGTATGCGATGGAACAGCGTGCCACGTCAAAGACTCGGAGAACCTCCTGCATGCCATCCGAAAACGGCTCAAACTCTCCCCCGGACAAAACACTACGCAGGATCTCCTCTTCACCGTCGAAACCGTTTCGTGCCTTGGCGCCTGCGGCCTGGCCCCGGTCATGGTGGTGAACGAAACCGTCCACGGCCAAATGACCCCCGATGCCTGTGTCGCGGTGATCGAAAAAATCATGGAAAGCGAGGCACAAAAATGAGTACGGCTATTTCGGAACATCCCACAGTAGACTTGACGGCCATCGCGGATCAATATGCCCGCATTATCGCCTCCGTGAAACGCAGGATCATCATCTGCGCGGGAACGGGCTGCGTGGCGGGGGGAGCGCTGCAGGTGCACGAAGCCTTCGTCACGCAACTCCGCGCCTTGGGACTCGACGTAGTCACCCGGCTGGACAACGGACACGCAAAAGACACGGCCATTGATGTGTATTTGTCCAAGAGCGGTTGCCAGGGGTTTTGCCAGAAGGGGCCGCTGGTGACCGTGGAACCGGAGGGCGTCCTCTACACGCATGTGAAGGCGGAGGATGTCGCGGAAATCATTCAAACCACCCTGATCGAAGGCGGCGTGGTCGAGCGTTTATTGTATATGGACCCCAAGACGAGGGAACACCGCCGGGGGAAGGATGAAATTGAGTTTTACCAGCGCCAGTCGCGCACCGTGCTGAAAGAGTGCGGCGTGATTGATCCCGAGGACATTCAGGAATACATCAATCACGGTGGCTATGCGGCGGCGCGGCGCGCGCTCACCGAAATGACGGATCAGGACGTCTGTGACGAAGTTTTGAAATCCGGCTTGCGGGGCCGTGGCGGCGGCGGCTTCCCCACCGGGCGAAAATGGGAAATCGCCCGCGTGCAGCCGGGCCCGAAAAAATACATGATCTGCAACGGCGACGAAGGCGATCCGGGCGCGTTCATGGACCGCAGCGTGATGGAAGGAAATCCCCACAGCGTCATCGAGGGCATGATCATCGCCGGAAAGGCGATTGGCGCGGATGAAGGGTACATCTACGTGCGCATGGAGTACCCGCTGGCGGTGAAACGCCTGTACCGCGCGGTGGCCGATGCGCGGAAAATGGGGCTTCTCGGCCAAAACCTGTTCGGCAGCGGTTTCAACTTTGAACTCCACATCCGGGAAGGGGCAGGCGCTTTCGTATGCGGCGAGGAAACCGCACTGATCGCTTCTGTGGAAGGCAAACGCGGCATGCCGCTGCCCAAACCCCCTTTCCCCGCGCACAGCGGACTCTGGGGAAAACCGACGGTGATCAATAACGTGGAGACGCTGGCCAGTGTGCCATTGATCCTGCGCAACGGCCCCGAAGCCTTCCGCACGCGCGGCACCACCACCTCGGCGGGCACAAAAACATTCGCGCTTACGGGCCATGTGGCGAATACGGGCCTGATCGAAGTGCCTTTCGGCACGACGCTCGATGAAATCGTGAATGTGATTGGCGGCGGCGTTACCCAGCAGGGCGGCGGACGCGCGGAAGGCGGTTTCAAGGCCGTGCAAATCGGCGGACCCTCCGGGGGATGCCTTACCCAAGAACACCTGAGCCTCTCTCTGGATTTTGACTCCCTGCGCGATGTAGGCGCGATGGTCGGGTCCGGCGGCCTCGTCGTAATGAACCAGCAAACCTGCATGGTCAGTATCGCGCGGTTCTTCATGCAATTTGCCCAGAACGAATCCTGCGGGAAGTGTGTGCTATGCCGGGAGGGCACACGGCAAATGCTGGCGCTGCTGGACGAAATTATTGAGGGCAAGGGCACCGCACAGACGTTGAAGGTGTTGGAGGAAACAGCGCGGGCCGTGCGCGCCGGGTCGCTGTGCGGCTTGGGAAAAACCGCCCCGAATCCCGTGCTGTCCACGCTCCATTATTTCCGCGCGGAATACGAAGCGCATGTCTTTGACAAGCAATGTCCCGCGGGCGTGTGCCGGGCGCTGGTGAACCCGGAAATCTCCGCCTCCCTGTGTACCGGTTGCGGCGCGTGTGCCCGGAAATGCCCCGTAGGCGCGATAACCGGCGAGCGCAAGCAACCCCACGTCATTGACCCCAAGAAATGCATCAAATGCGGCGCGTGCATCAAAACCTGCCGTTTTGCGGCGATTGCCTGAGGAGAACCATCATGAATACGAGCAACAACGAAACAACACGGCCGACACTCATTATCGACCACCGTGAAATCCCGATAGAAGGCGAACGCAACGTGCTCGAAGTCGCACGCAAAGCCGGCATTGACATCCCCACCTTTTGCTACCACTCCGAATTGAGCGTGTATGGCGCATGCCGCCTCTGCCTGGTGGACATCGAAGGCCGGGGCATCCAGGCCTCATGTTCCATAGCCCCGGAGCCGGGGATGCGCATCCGCACGAACACGCCGGAAGTGCGCGGCATCCGCAAAATTGCGATTGAATTGCTGTTATCCAATCACGATATGAACTGCCCCACCTGTTCGAAAAGCGCGGCCTGCCGTCTGCAGGATTTGGCGCGCCGAATGGGCATCGACGAAATTCGATACAAAACCGTGCTCGAACGCAAGCCGCTGGATCGAACCTCCCCCTCGCTGGTGAGGGATCCGAACAAGTGCATCCTCTGCGGCGACTGTGTGCGGGTCTGTCACGAAATCCAAGGGGTGGGCGCCATTGACTTTGCCTACCGGGGCGTGTCCAGTGAAGTATTGCCGGCCTTCGGGCACGATCTGGCGCGCGGAGAATGCGTGAACTGCGGCCAATGCGCCGCCGTATGCCCCACCGGCGCGTTAACACCCCGCCCGGAAATCGACGCCGTCTGGAAGGCGCTCGACGACCCCAACTGCGTCGTGGTGGCCCAGTTGGCCCCCGCTGTGCGCGTGGGGTTGGGCGAATTCTTCGGCATGGCCCCGGGAAGCCTCACCACCGGTCAAGCCGTGGCCGCGTTGAAGGCGCTCGGCGTTGACAAGGTCTACGACACTTCCTTCACCGCCGACATGACTGTTTTGGAAGAAAGCGAAGAATTCCTCGGCCGCGTCGCAAACGGCGGCCCCCTGCCGATATTCACCTCCTGCTGCCCTGCCTGGGTTAAATTCGCCGAACAGTATTTCCCCGGCCTATTGGCAAACCTGTCCTCCTGCAAATCGCCGCAACAGATGTTTGGCTCGGTGGCGCGCAAAGTGTTGCCGGAACAACTGGGGCTTCAGGACAAGAAATTGGTGGTGGTTTCGGTGATGCCCTGCACCGCGAAAAAATTTGAAGCGAAGCTGGACAAATTCATCACCAATGGCCAGCCGGATGTGGATCACGTAATCACCACCGTCGAATTGGGCTTGATGATCCGCCAGGCAGGCTTGAACTTGATGGACATGGAACCAGAATCCTTCGACATGCCGTTGGGATTCAAAAGCGGCGCGGGCGTCATTTTCGGCACGACCGGCGGCGTCACGGAAGCCGTGCTCCGCTATGCCGTCGAAAAAGTGCAGGGCACGCCCCTGAACTCCGTGGACTTCCTCGAAGTCCGCGGTGAAGCGGGCCTGCGCGAAGCCTCTGTTCAAGCGGGCGGCCTCGAACTCAAACTCGCACTCGTCCATGGACTCGCCAATGCGCGCCGGGTTGCCGAGCAAGTCCTTTCCGGAGAACGCCAGTATCATCTCGTGGAAGTGATGGCCTGTCCCGGAGGCTGCGTTTCCGGCGCGGGCCAGCCCGGCACGCTCGATCCCGCCGTGAAACACCAGCGCGCCAAAGCCCTCTACCACAATGACAAGATGCTCGAACTCCACAAGGCGCAGGACAACTTTGAATTGCTCCGCTGCTACGAAAAGCATCTGGGCGAAGTGGGGGGCCACACGGCGCACGAACTGCTCCATACCGAATACCAGAACCGCCGCCGCGTGCTCGATCAGGAACTCATGCTCATCGGCGGCGATCAACAGGAGAAAATCCCCGTCTCCGTCTGCGTCGGCACAAGCTGCTTCCTCAACGGCTCCCAGGAAATCCTGAAAGGCCTGATGGACTTCGTGGAACGGGAAGGGCTCGAAGATAGGGTGGATTTGCGCGCCACCTTCTGCATGGAAGAATGCGGCAAAGGCCCCAGCGTCCGCATCGGCAATGACGTGATTAACCACTGCACCCTCAACACCGCGGTAACCACCCTGAAAGCCCAACTCGATCCCGTTGCCGTACCATAGGCAATGGTTTCCATATACACGGGCGGTGGCATGCTTCCATGTCACCGCCTCTTTTTCTTGGGTAATACGTTGAACCATTTTCTATTCGTGGGGTCTATTGACTTTTCACGAAATCTGCGCCATAATTATCACCAGTGATGTATAACGAGTGTGTTTTCGCGAAATTATCACGAAATAACGATTATGTTTTGGCTTAAATAAAAATTATGCTTATAGAATTCAATGTTACAAATTTCTTATCTTTTAAAGACAAGCAAAGCTTGAATCTGACCACGGCCTACAACCTCGATGAGTTGCCACAGAATGTGATTGATTCAGAACTGCCGGGCATGTCGGGCATACGTTTTCTAAAAGGCGCCGCAATATACGGGGCCAATGCTTCCGGGAAAACAAATCTCCTGAAAGCGATTCATTTTATGCGGAATTATGTCACACTCTCGGCAACAACAATAAAACCAGGACAAGATACTGCTGTCATTCCTTTTTTACTCGACAAAGAAATGTCCAAACAGCCAAGCGAGTTTGAAGTCGTTTTTGGATATGACGGCGTGCGTTACCAATATGGTTTTTCGTTGAATAGGCAGCAAATTCACTCCGAATGGCTGCATTCATTTCCTGAGGGAAAACCACGAAAGCTTTTTGCCCGGGAATATGACCCTAAAAAGAACGTCTACAACTACACTTATGGCGCATACTTCAAGGCGGATAAAAGCCTGGAAGCCAAAACCCGTTCAAATGTCTTGTTTCTATCGGTGGGGGCTCAATTCAATCATGCACAGTTGATGAAACCTTATGATTGGTTTCAGGGACACTTGAGACTCCTTGCCAATCATGGGCTAGCCGGTATCTCCCCGAATTTTACGGCAAAACAAGTTCTAAACATCCCTGAACTTGAGAAGGTATATACGAATCTTTTACGACAAGCGGATCTCGGCATTGATGGGATTAAAATCAAACGCATTACGGCAGATGAAGCTGTTTTCACTCTACCGATGGACATGCCGGATGAAATAAAACAAAATCTTGCCGATCAATTGGAAAATGACGGAATTCTAGATATTAAGCTTACACATAAATCCTCCGGTGGTGAAAAAGAAATAGATTTCGCTCTTGACGTGGAGTCGGCAGGCACTCAACGATTATTTATTCTGATCGGCCCTTGGGTGGAGGCATTAACAAATGGATACTGTCTTTTACTGGATGAGATGGAAGCCAGCATGCATCCCCTGCTCACAAAAATGCTGATCGGAATAATAAACAATGCTGAACTAAATAAAAAGGATGCGCAATTGATTTTTACCACGCATGACACAACATTGCTGGATTCGGAACTTTTACGCCGCGATCAGATTTGGTTCACCGAAAAAGATCAAGAAGGCGGCTCGCATCTTTACCCACTCAGCGATTACCGCCCCCGAAAGGATGAGTCGCTGCAAAAGGGGTATCTGGCAGGCCGTTATGGCGCCATTCCATTTCTAAGCGGGGAGTTCACGTTCTGATGGCCAAACCACGTGTGGTGCGCAACGGGGATTCTTTCCGAAGAATGCCACGCGAATTATCCGGTGATCTCATCCTTATTGTGTGCGAAGGAGCCAAAACAGAGCCCGCATATTTAAAAGGACTGAGAGATGAATGGCGTATTCATGCCGCTCAGGTTAGCGTTTTAGGCGAAGAATGCGGTTCGGATCCGCTCAGTGTTGTTAATTATGCCATTCGTTTGAAAGAGCAAGGGCCGGCGAATTTGGGACGGAATCAATACGATCAAGTGTGGTGTGTGATTGATCAAGACCAACATGCAAAACTTTCGGAAGCCCTGGACAAGGCCACAGCAAACGACATTAAGATCGCTCTTTCCATTCCCTGTTTTGAATTCTGGTACTTGTTGCATTTCGTCTATACCACAAGAGCCTTTCGTAATTGTGCGGAATTGCTTAAAGTGTTGAAGCCCTATTTGAAGAAGAGGGTATACGAAAAGTCGAAACCGCCAATAGATCAGTTGCTGCCCCGGATAAATTCAGCTTTTAAGCATGCGGAAAAGCTGCGAAAACACACTATGGCCACAGGCACTCAGAACCCTTCCACACAAGTGGATTTGTTATTGATAGAATTGATTCGCTTAAAAGCCATTCTTAAAGAACGTTTCCCACAATTCTTTTCCTAGAGCATTCTGATGGAATATCTATTCTCCAGCGGGGCTTTCGCCAATATCCTGATCCAAATGATTGTTCCACAAGAAATGGCGGGTTTCGGCCACCACAACGCCGCTTAACAGGATCAATACAATAAGATTGGGGATGGCCATCAACGCGTTGGCGATGTCGGCGAAGGCCCACACGGTGGGAAGCGTGACCACGGAGCCGACCATGACGGCGATCACCCACAATATGCGATACGCGAAAACGGAGCGTTGTCCGAAAAGGTATTCACAGGCTTTTTCGCCGTAGTAACACCAGCCGAGGATGGTGGAGAACACAAAGGTGATCATGCCGAAGGTGAGGATGAGGGGGCCGATATAGGTGAAATCGCTGAAGGCCTGATGGGTTAATGCGGCGCCCTTGAGCCCGGAGTGCCATTCACCGGAATTGACGATGACGAGGCCGGTCATCAAACAGATCACCACGGTGTCCCAGAACGTGCCGGTACTGGACACGAGGGCCTGGCGGACGGGGTTTTTCGTCTGCGCGGCGGCGGCAACGATGGGGGCGCTGCCCAGGCCGGATTCGTTGGAGAAGAGGCCGCGTGCGATGCCGTAGCGCATGGCGGCGCGCACGCCCGCGCCGAGGAACCCGCCGACGGCGGCATGGCCGGTGAACGCGCTTTTACTAATAAGAACGATGGTGGCGGGGAGGGTGCCGATTCCGATAATCAACAGGACCACGCAGCCAAATACATAGAGAACCGCCATAAAGGGCACGAGTTTTTCGGAGACGCGCGCGATGGATTTGATGCCGCCCAGCACGACGACGGCCACAAGCACCGTCATTATCACACCGCTTATCCAGGGGCTGATGGCATATTTACCGCCGTGCAATAGGTTGGCAAGCGCGTTGGCCTGAACCATATTCCCGATGCCAAAGGCCGCGATGGCGGTAAAAGCGGCGAAGAGCACACCCAGCCACTTGGCGTTCAGGCCACGTTCCAGCGCGTACATGGGGCCGCCCGCGACGGTGCCGTCCGGACGCGTCACGCGGTATTTTACGGCCAGCAATGCTTCGGAATATTTGGTGGCGATACCGAAGACACCGGTGAGCCACATCCACAGCACCGCGCCGGGGCCGCCCGCCGCGATGGCCGTGGCGACGCCGACGATGTTCCCGGTGCCCACAGTGGCCGCGAGGGCGGTGGTGAGCGCGCCGAAATGGCTGATTTCCCCGGAGCCTTCCCGCGTGCGCGCCACCGAAAGCCGGATTGCTTTCCCGATGAACCGCTGGATGAAGCGGAGGCGAAAGGTAAGGAAAATATGGGTGCCCATTAAGAGAATGAGCATGGGCGGCCCCCATGCGAAATCACTGGCCTTTCCGAGCATCTGCTCAACCGTTCCCATGAGCGATTGCGGTTTAGGCTGCACCTCCTTCACCGGCTTGCCCATCAGGAATTTCTCGAAAAAGGCGTTCATGATGTATTGGCACCGCTCGTTCACCGGTATGATGATGTCCATCGTGTGCGGCATGCCATACAGACAGTCATACCAATACGGAACGCCCTTTTCCCTCAGTTTGAGCGCCAGCATGTCCGACTGCTCCACGGGCACCAGATCATCAATGCTGCCCTGGAAAATGAGCGTGGGCGGGCTGTTGGGCGTTACATGGGTGATGGGCGAAGCCTGCGCGTAAAGTTCCGGCGCTTCCTCATACGATTTTTTCAAAAAGTTGGTAATGGTGGGATGGTGCCGTGCATACGGAACCGTCATATCCACGGGACCATAGAGGTCCACCACGGCCGCCACCTTGCTGCTGACACCCGGCCAGCCGCCTTGTCCCTCCAATTCCGGTTTGTCCGCGGTATAGCCCGCCATCATCGCGAGATAGCCGCCGGCGGAGCCGCCGATGACCGCGATCTTGTCCGGGTCCACCTTGAGTTCCGCGGCGTTCGCGCGCATCCAGCGCACCGCGCACTTTGTATCTTCGACGCAACCGGGAAAGCCGGCCTCCTGCGCGAAGCGGTAAGAGATGGTGGCCACCACATAGCCCCGCTTGGCGAAACGCACGGTGTAGTATTTGTAGTCATTGCGGTCGCCGGAGGTCCATCCACCGCCATGAATGAAAATAAGACCCACTGCGGGTTGTTCCAGCTTTTCTGGACTGTACAGATTCAGCAACAGTTTGCGCTCGCCCACTTTCCCATATTCGATGTCTTTCTTTTCCACCACCCCTTCCGGCAGGGGGATTTCTCCGTGGATGTCCCCAATTTCCACGAGACCCAGAAAATAGGCCAGGTACCCCGCATACATCGTGGGGAACCCGCAGGGGGCGGGGGGCGCGCCCTCGGCAACTTTGAGGAGGTCTTCGCGGATGGGCTGGGCACCGTCTTTCACCAGGAGGTAATATCCCGCGATGAGTACCAGGATGAGCACTATGCAAATACAAAGACGCAATACGATCTTCACGACATACTTCCTTCCTGTATGTTGGTTCGCGCTCACTGGCACCTGCCATTTTCCGCACGAACCACCGAGGTCTCGCTGTTATGAGTGAACTCTCTTGTCATTGCGAGTTACCCACCCGCCGGAGCGCCGGGGCGGATCGGAAAGAAACACCCGAAAAGTCTTGCCGGACGCCATCTTGGATCACCAAATCCACGTGTATTTTTCCACGAAGTGGATGAATAACTCAGCCCAGCGGTTGCGCTTCGCTACCCTGGGTACACTCGCCTTCCTAAAATACCTTCTCTGAAAGAGATAAATAACCTTTCCATCATTTGCATTGTTTCCAAAGAGCCAAGCGAAGCAATCTCGCCATCCGCATCGTTCCCCCCATTCCCAAGTTTAATGAGGGGTATGAAGAAAATGCGGACGTTCAACGTGTGATTACGCGGCGATATGTTCGGCTTTATAGCCGCCTTTCATGCGGTCGCTGGCGTATAAGGTTCCGAAGACCAGCACCAGGATTACCGCCAGGCCCGCCACAATTCTGAACGACATGCGTCCTCCGTGGAGTTCCGCCGGATTCAGCAGTTTCTTGGCTTCCGCCACGACCGGCGCATCCGCGGGAGAACATTTGATGATGCCGCGCAGGGCATTCGCGGTAACATTGGGGGGCAGGGCTTTGGCGGTCTCCGCCGCCGTCAACACTTGTTGAGAAAGCAGCAGCGTCTCGTCAATGGCGGCATTCAACTCGGCATCCGTGCTTGACGCTTTCACGGTGGGCAGGAATTCCGAGGCCTGACGGACTACCGCGACGGTGGCATTCATCTCGAATTTTTCGTGGCCGTAATAGTCGGCGACGGTGCCCATGAGCGGGATGGTGATGAACCCCGCGGCCACATTTCCGGCGGCGCCCATCAGCGCGAGGGCGAACTCGCCACCCTTGGGAACGCGTTCCGCGACCACGCCCAGCATGGTGGGCCAGAAATAGCAGACGCCGACGGCAAAAACCGTGGCGGCGAGGAATATGGTGGCGCCGCTGCTGGCGAAGCTGAGGCAATACAGCCCCACACCGCCAAGAATGGCGGAACTGAGCAGCATGCCGGTGGGCGAGAGTTTTTTAACGGCGGGGCCGGAGAATTGGCGCAGGAGCGCCATCAACAGGCTGGTCCACACCAGCACGAGCATGCCGTGGATGCCGCCCGCGTCCAGCACGGCCGGCACCCAGCGGTTGGGGCCGAGTTCCACCGACGCGGTCAACATCATGCAAACGAACATGAGGAGGAACAGGGGCCGGAACAGCGCGGCCTGAACCATTCCCCCGAAGGAAACACCGGACTGGGCGCGCTCGGTGAGGGGGAATTTCTCGAACATCATCAGGGCGGCGGAAACGACGGCCGGCACCAGGATCAGGCAGAGTTTGATTTGCCAATTGCCGAAACTGTATTGGTCCATGGCAAAACAAATCAATCCGCCGATTACAATGCCGCCGGGGAACCAGACGTGGAATTGATTCAGTTTTTCCGTTTTTCGGTCCGGGTAAATGGTGGCCACCAGCGGGTTGCAGGCGCCTTCCACCAATCCATTGGCGAACGCGATGGTCAGCGCGCCGAAGAAGAGCATCCAGAATCCATTGGCGAAGACCATGACGCCCACGCCGATGAAGAAGAACCCATAGGCCATGCGCAGCAGGAAGCGCATACCAAGGACGGAACACAACGGCCCGAAAATCAGGATGGAGATGGGAAATCCCCAGAGGCCGGCCCCGGTAATCAATCCGACCTGTTGATTCGTCAGCAAGAATTCCTTTTTCAACGGGTCTATGATGGAACTCAATACCGCGAAGGTCATGGCGGTGGCGATTAAGGTAATGCAACTCCCCGCGAAGAGTTTGAAAGGTTTGATGTCCGTGGATTGACTGCTCATGTGTACGTTCTCCCTCACGACGGCCCCGAAGGGCCGTGATCAAGTCGTTGAAGCGCCTTTTCCCCTTCCGCAGGGTTCAGCGCGGTATGGAAGAAATAGTACTTGGGTTCCAGGGCGTGGTTCAAGCCTTTTTCGAGTATATTTTTATGAAACAACAGGGTGTTTGCCCGCCCGTGACAGTCTTCCTTTTACAATCTTTTCCCGGCAAAAGGGCGTCTTTCCAATGCATCATTTATCCAACTGCCGAAGGATGTCCCAGTAGGCGCCGCGCGCGCCGGCGCGGATGGCGTTGGCCAGCACGGAATTGTCGTTGTAATTGTAGTTGCCCTCGATTTGCGCGGGATCGGCGTGCAGGAAACGCTTATCGCCCGCCACCAGCCCGGTCACCAGCGCGTGAAGGTTGCCCTCCAATCCGGCTTCCACATAGAAGATGGGCTGGAGCAAGTCTTCGTTTTCATGGGTGACGCCATGCAGATGCGGATTGTTTTCCAGCGGGCCTTGATCGCGTACCATCTTCGCCAAGGGGGTGTTCGGGTAGATGCGAACACCACACGACAAGCCCACGCGGTCCGGCGCTATGGCACGCATCCCATCAATAGCCTGTTCCAGGCTTTCCCGCGTCTCCCCCGGCGACCCCAATAGCATATCAAACATAACGGCCAATCCGGCCTCGCGGCACGCCTGGACAGTCCCGCGCAAATCGTCCACGCCATAGTTCCGTCCCAGCCGCCGAAGGATGCCGGGATGCACATGGTCCACGCCAAAGTTGATGCCCGCGCATCCCGCCCGAACCATCGCCCGGGCCAATTCCACATCGAACGGGTGCGGATAGGCGTAGGTGTACCAACGGATGCGCGAACCCAGCCCCGCGCGTTCTATCGCTTCGCACACCGCATGGGCATGGTCCATCGGAAGGTTGAATTCGCTGTCACACAGGTGGTAGACATCAACCCCCTGCTCCAGCAGATCACGCACCTCCAGCACCACGGATTCCGGTGTGCGCCATCGAACCATACCGCCTTTTGCATGGGGTTCCACACAATAGATGCAACGCTGGCCGCAGCCCCGTTTCGTTTCAATCCCGGCCTGGCCGCCTTCCCTGAAATACCGCGGATGATCAAAGAACCGGCGGACGGGCGCGTTTTTCCTCGTGTAGAGGGCGGGCTGTTCCGCGGTTATGGAACCATCCTCCGTGCGAAACACGATGCCGGGAACCTTTGCCGGGGATTCCTTCGCGGCAAGGCAGGTCAACAATGCAGGCAGTGCTTCCTCGCCGTCTCCCCAGATACCGTATGTGGCTCCCGTATACCGCAGCACTTCCGCCGGGGCGATGGAAAAGCCCGCCCCGCCGAGAACAATAGGCGCGGGACTCAAGGTCATGCACTGGCGGATTATGGCCGCGGTTTTTTCCAGAATGAAATCCTGGCTCGCGAAATAGGCGTCATCCAGGTTGCGTACGGACAACACCAGGACGTCCGGCGTTGCGCCTGCAATCGCCGATTCCAGCGTCCCCCCCCAATCTTCCGCAAAGGTGAGATCGCAGAGTTCCGGGGCGTAGCCGGCGCGATGGAGGGCATCCGCCACGTATTCCAGGCCCAGCGGGGCAATCGGCGGACGCATCACGTTCGGATTAATCATCAAAACACGCATGGAAGACTTAACCGCCTTTCTATGGTTCCGTGACGATTGTAGCGGTTTGCAGGGGGAGATTCCCACGATTGACTACGTTGTCTTGTACCGCGGCATGACATACAATGGATTTCATAGTGCAGAGGAAGGTGTTGTTTCATGGAATTTCGTTTATCACCCTATGGCGCGGCGTCCACACGGCCCGCTCCCGTAAATCAGATGATGGCGGATTTCGCCACCGATTTCAGGGATGGGGTGGACATCAACCTCGGGGTCGGCTATGTGAATGAAGCCACCATCCCCTCGATGCGCATCCTCGAAGCGATGGAAGCGGTCAACGCGCACCCGGAAATCCACCGTCAGGCGTTGAATTATGGCGGCCCGCAAGGCTCACCCAATCTGACTACTTCCATTCGCCGCTTTCTCACGGAACACCGGAATGTTCCCGGGGAAATCCTTTCCCGCAAACACATCATCATTGGGGCAAACGGGGCCACCAGTTTATTGGAAGGCATCGCGGATGTGATCGCCCCGGGCATCGTCATCACTTCGGATCCGATGTACTATATCTATTGCAATACGCTTGAACGCAAGGGATTCCGCATACTGGCCGTGCCCGAAGAGGAGGAGGGGGTGGCGCCGGAAGCCGTGGAGGCGGCCCTTCAGTCGTTGGGAAGTCAACGGGATAGCATTGCGTTTTTATATTTCGTGACCGTTAACAATCCCTCGTGTGCGATTCTGTCAAATGAACGGCGCCAAAAATTGGTGCACCTTGCCTCCTGTCTTTCTCGGGAACAAGGCCGGATCATTCCGCTCTTTTTCGACCAAGCCTATGAATTGCTGGTCCATGATCCCTCCGTGCCGCCCCTGGACTCCGGCCTGCTGTACGATGAACTCGGTGTGGTATATGAGCTCGGCACCTTGTCCAAGATTCTCGCCCCGGCGCTGCGCATTGGTTATATGATCGGGGCGCCCGGCCCATTTATGAACGCAATGACCCAAAAAACCAGCGATGTGGGCTTCAGCGCCCCCTTGATTACCCAGGAAATCGCCAGTTACCTGCTGGATCGCCATGTGATGGAACAACTCAAGTCGGTGAATAGCGGGTATCGGCGGAAAGCCCTGGAAATGCGTCAAGGCATTGATCGGGAACTCGGGGCTTTTCTAAGCGGTTGCCGGGGCGGGCAAGCGGGCTTTTACTTTTATCTGACCTTCCATTCCGTGGAAACCCATACGGCTTCTGCATTCTTCCGGTACCTCACGCGGACCACCGGCCAGGCGAATATCGATGGTCCGGCGGACAACAAACGCCCCCGCGTCATATACATCCCTGGCGAATATTGTGTTCATCCCAAGGGCCAAATGCTGGACCTTGGACGACGCCAACTCCGCCTTTCCTATGGTTTCGAGGAAACCCCGCACATCATCGCCGCCCTCGCCCACATGCGCGAAGCCGCCGCATGGTCCCTTTCCCCCCCGGTAATACACGCATTTTCATACACGTCTGCTTCTTTGTATAACGCACGAAACTTGCATACAGCGTGAAAGGTCTATACAGTAACAGGTTAAGTTAACATGTGGCGAAGCATGGGTCTGGGACAGTCTGGGTTTGTGCAGTGCCAAAACAATGGTTTTGATCGGGGGAGGCCGAATATGCGCCAAAGAAACCGTACATCATGGGCGGTATCCGCAGTCCGTATGGCGGCGATTTTCTGTCTGGCCGCGTTTACCGCCGCCGCCACCACGGAACAATCCCTGCTCGACATCCTCAGGGCGGACGATGCCATCCCCAATCCGTTCGCCTACGACGGCGACGCGAACGGCATTCCCGAACTGGCCCAGTTCCGGTTGCTGGATGCCGTGCTCCGTAATGCCAGCGCGCCGCATTACCTGATAATCAGCAGCAGTTGGGCGCTGAATCTGGTGCAAATGCAACGAGACAATACCAATCAAGGCATGTGCGAACTGCAGGCCCTTATCGCCGGGTACACGTGCAGTGACGTGCTGGAAGCCATTCCCGGCGCGGTTACGATTGCGGAGCCCGGCATGGAACCCTGGATTCAATCCATTTTGAATACGGTGCGCATAACCGCGAACCTTAACAATTACAACCGCAGCGCCGGCCAATACCTCCGGGCCACTGCGGACCTGGATGGCGACACCTTCAGCAATCTCGCGGAATGGCAGGCCGCGGAAGGCGATTATGAAAAGTTTGTCGCCGCCGCCATGGACCCCTCCATTACCCCCGGCCCCATCCCCTGCCTCAGTAATTGCCCCCTTGAAATCGTCCAACAGCCCCAAAGCGCGCGGCTCTATGCGGGCGATTCATACACCTTGTCCATCCAGGTGGCGCACATCGAGGGTTCCGTGCAGTATTTCTGGTATCGCAATAGCGTTGCGATGCCTCAACGCACCAGCACGATCTCCTTCTCTCCGCTCAAGGTAAGCGACGCGGGCAGTTACTACTGCATGATCGTGGATAATCGCGGCGCCTATGGCATCGCCACGGAAATCTCGGCCACCGCCACGCTGGTGGTTGCGGAACGGATGACCATCAGAACTCCCCCCGCCGGCGCCGCCATTCGCTATGGAAACAACCACACGTTCCGCATTACGGTCACCGGGGGATTGGGAACCCTGCGCTACACGTGGAAACGTAATGGGATTCCCGTGGGCGGGAACAGTTCCAGCCTGGTGATCACGAATGCCCAAGTGGCGGATTCCGGGGCATACACCTGCGAAATCTCGGACGGCGTCAGCACCATCATTTCACCCACGGCCGAACTCCTCGTCATTCAAACCTGCTACACCTTCCCCTGTGAACAAACCTGCACCGGCGGCGGAATCACTGCGGGATTTGAGAATGCCTACCGGACCATTCTCACCAATAACCTGGTAAAACAAGACCCGGACACCATGGATGCCGATGATAATCTGATTGTGGACGCCGCCCAGGCGCGGCTCGTTGATGCCGTCCTCGCCGATACCACCCTTCCCTATCATTGTTGCGTGCGCAAAGCCTATCTCGACAACCTTGCGGTCGTCAATGCCATCGCGGACAAGGTGCCTTCCTTCTATTTCCTCGTGATTCCCCGCGACGCCTTCGTTAAAATGTCCACCGGACTCGTGACGGTGGGAGAAGAAGCCACGGCCAGCGTACTCGTTAACCTGGGCGCGCATATCCCCGGTTTTCCCGATTTTGATCCCAGCGCCTTCAACCGATCCGCCGAACAATATCTGGCCTTTAATGCCGACCCGGATGAAGACGGCGTGCCCAATGTTGGCGAATATCTGGCGCATGTCTCGGGGCCGGAAGACTTCGATGCGTTTGTCCAGGCGGCCATGGATTTTAATCAACGTGAAGACGGCGGAGGCTGCGAACCCTGCGATCAACCCATGGATATTTTACTGATGGGCGACTTGTGGCCAAAGCGGGCTTTCCGGTGGGACACCCTGGCGCAGGTTCTGCAGGATCATGGCTATGGCCACTACCGGGTGGCGGGCTCCATTTCCACCTCGCAATGGATCAGCGCCACCTTGATGGCGAAAAACGAAAACAACGAATTGGGCCGTGTTGACTTGGCTTTCGAGCGCTTCCCCGACGTCCAGTTTGTCCAGATTTCCGTGGGGTCGATGGACATTATCAATCTGGCCATCGAAAAAAGCCTCAATTCCATGAGTGCAAGTGCGTTGAACGACGCCCTGAATGAGATCCAGAACAGTATCCAGACCGTGATCAATTACCTCTTCATGTTGAAACCGGATGTGGAGATACTGTTGGCCGACAGCGATTATCTCAATCCTGACGCGATCAAAGCCGCTTTCTCCCAGTATAAACTCAAAGCGGTCTCGCAACGCACCTTCAATAATGCCCTGGTGGCGCTGGGCCGCAAGATTCTGGAAATCGCCCAACGCACTCCGCATTGTCATTATGTTCAAAATTGGGGGCTTATCCAATATTACATGGGCAATCCGCCCGTGTGGAATCCGGAAGGCGTTCCCTTCCCGGGCACGGAAGAAACCGGCTTTCAGCCCTATCCTGGTGGAAATCCCGATTATTCCTGCCCCCTGGATGCGTACGAAAACCAAGATGGATACACGCCCACCGCCGAGGTGCTTTATTGGATTTATGACAATATCTTCCATCAATTCTATGAAAAATACCTCATCCCGGACGGGATGGAGGGCGAAGGCGCGGTAGAAGGCCAAGAAGAAGGCCTGATCGAAGGGGAAGGCATTATTGAAGGTCAAGAAGAAGGGCAACTCGAGGGGGAAGGGCAAGAGGAGGGTCAGGCCGAGGGGGAAGGAGTGATTGAAGGACAAGAGGAAGGCCAACTCGAAGGCGAAGGCGTTATCGAGGGTCAGAGTGAAGGCGAAGGTGTGGCAGAGGGGCAATCTGAAGGGGAAGGGATTATCGAAGGGCAACTTGAAGGTGAAGGCGTCCTTGAAGGGCAGCCCGAAGGCGTAGTAGAAGGCCTGCCCGAGGGACAAATTGAAGGGCAACCGGAAGGGGAAGGCCTGCCTGAAGGCCAGCTTGAAGGCCAACCCGAAGGACAGATTGAAGGGCAAGTTGAAGGGCAACCCGAGGGCGAAGGCGCGCCGGAAGGACAGATTGAAGGCCAAATTGAAGGCCAACCCGAGGGCGAAGGCACGCCGGAAGGACAGATTGAAGGCCAAATTGAAGGCCAACCCGAGGGCGAAGGCGCTCCAGAAGGGCAGATTGAAGGGCAACCCGAAGGCGAAGGCGCGCCGGAAGGGCAGATTGAAGGCCAAATCGAAGGGCAACCCGAGGGCGAAGGCGCGCCGGAAGGCCTGCCTGAAGGCCAAATCGAAGGCCAGCCCGAGGGCGAAGGCGCGCCGGAAGGCCTGCCTGAAGGCCAGATTGAAGGCCAGCCCGAGGGCGAAGGCGCGCCGGAAGGGCAGATTGAAGGCCAACCCGAAGGCGAAGGGCTCACAGAAGGACAGAGCGAAGGGGAGGGGGAAGAAGGTGAAGTGGACGTGTGTGCTCTCTGTCCGCTGGAGATCCGGATACTGTCTCCGGAGGGAGACTTTGTGACGCCGGCAGGCAAGGACACGCAGGTGAATCTGACTTCCAGAGTAGCTTTTTCCTCGCCAGACTGCGCATCCCACCAGGTGCGCGTAGCGTATAGTATTGATGGCGCCCCAGTAGCCGTATCCAAGAATAGGGCCGGTAATTTCGCGGCTTCAACGAGACTGCCGGCGCGCGAGGCGGCCTATGCGTTAACCGCGCGGGCACACGATGATGAGACGGGGTGCGAAGCGGAAACCACGCTGGAGTTCTTTGTAAGGCCCGGCACGGATGCCGACGGGAACGGCCTGTTGGATTTCCCGTTCGCAGCGTTGCCGGGGGACGGGGACCGTTGGGAAGCCGACAGCGTATTGTCCGGCGCACGATGCGCGCGGTTCGTCCGCATGGTTTCCTGGACGAATCCGGCGGGCGCGGATATTGTGCTGGATATTGCACGTCCTGACAACGCCACCCAGTCACTGACGATAACCGTTCCGCGCGGCCTGATTTCAGCGGGGGAACAGGGTGTCCTGGTGGCTTCCATCGCCTGTGATTTGGTTAGCCTATTGGGTAAGGCTGAAGCCGCCAAAATAACCTCGGAACCGGCGTTCCGTGCCGCGGGCGGCGCACCCTTCCAAGCAGGCATCCTCGTCAGCAATAATGGCGGCGCGAGTTTTCATGCATTGGATACCTTGGATTTGCCCGTGACGGTATCGTTGAACGGTTTGGTCTTTTCGCCGGGCATGAACGCCACGTTTTCCGGTTTCCCGTCCGATCTGAGTAACGATGCCTCGGACCGGCTCGAAATCACGGTACCCGCGAACGGCGAATGGAATTCGGAGTATGTGGAGAACCCGAGAGTGTCCACAGGCACGCTGACGGCGGAAACGGCGCATCTGTCGGTGTTTCAGGCGATTGAAGAACCGGCGATGGGGCCAACGTTGTCCGTATCGCCGAATCCGGCCTATGACTTCCTCGTGGGAATCGTTCCCCAAGACGGCTCCATCACCAACGTGCTCAAGGTGAAGAACATCGGAGGAGGCGTGATTCAAGGGGCGGCCACGATAGACGACCCGTCCGCCACATTCAGTATCGTTGGCGCCGCGAACTATCGTTTGGCTTATGGGCAAACCGCCGTCATCACGGTGGGCTTTACGCCGGCGAAGAGCGGGGACTATACGGCGGCGTTAACGTTGAACAACACCTCCGTTACACCCAGCCAGCAGATTGTGGTCACGCTCCGCGGCAGCGCCAGCACAAAAAATAGCAAATCGTTCTCCCTGTTTGGTTGTGGTCCGGTTTCTCCGGGGCCGGGCAATAGGAGTGATTTCTTGGTGATGGCAGGCGTTCTGCTGGCCTTGTGCGCGGTCCGTTGTCGAAAAGCAAGGGGCTCCGTTTGATGTGAAAGGTGGTTTCGCTTTCGCACAGGATGTGCAAAGGCTTGCATCCTTGTTTCCACGTTCCTACAATAACCGTCTCAACATACACGGGAGAGAAACATGAAGGTGTTATTGCTTGGTGGATGCGCGGACATGGCGGTGCCCGCGTGGAAATTGCTGGCCGCGGATGAGGAGGTGGCGCATGTGACCCTGGCCGATCTGAACGGCCCAAAAGCAGAAGCAACGGCCAAAAAGCTGGGGGCCAAATTCAGCGGCGTGGCCTGCGACGCCAATGACGCCGCGGGGGTCATCGCGTTAATGCGGGAACATGATGTCACGATGTGTTATGTCGGGCCGTTTTATGTTTTCGAGAAAAAACTCGCGAAGTGCGCCATCGAGGCGGGCACGCCGTATGTCTCCATCGCGGACGACTACGACGCCTACCTGGATGTGATTACCCTGGAAGAGGACGCAAAAAAGGCCGGGGTGAAAATCCTGACCGGGTTTGGCAATTCACCGGGCCTGACGCAGATTCTTGCCCGGAAAGGCTATAATGAAGTCCCCAATCCCAACCGCATCAGCGTGAATTGGTGCGCCGGGTCGGACGAGAGTGTCGGCCCCTCCAACCTCACCCACCTGTTCCACATTTTCAACGGCACCACGCTCCAATGGTTCAATGGCAAGGAAGAACGCGTGAAGACCGGCCAAGGCCGTAAAATGGTGCACTTTCCCGAACCCATCGGCAAGAACTATGTCTATTACACCGGCCATGCGGAGTCCGTCTCGTTGCCGCGCAACCTGCCGGGATTGAAAGAAGTGACACTCCATGGCGGCACGAAACCGCACTATATCGTGAACCTCGTGAAGCTCATGAGCGCCATTGGGATGTTCAAAACCCACCGGCGGCGCGCGGTCCTGGCGCGTTTGTTCCATCACATCGAAGGATGGTTTTCCTCGAAGGGCATTGACAAGTCGGTGGGCCGGATTGAAGTCTATGGCGAACAGGACGGAAAGACCATATGCCGCGCTTTCCTCTATGCCGGGCACATCGCCGACATTACCACCCTGCCCGCGTATGTCGCCGCCAAATGGCTGTGTGCGGGAAAATTCAACGATCTCCCCGGCGGCGTGTATGCCGCCGAACGCCTCCTGACGAATCCCGATCCCTTCCTGGCGGAGCTCCGCGCCCTGGGGGTCGAGATCACAGAAGCCTGAACGGATTTGCCGCCGCATAATTCGCCGGATATCGCGTCAGGTATTCGGCAAGTCAAAAACGGCGTTCGGTATGCGAAAAAAGGGGGCGGTTTTGAATAGCGCGTACTTGACAATAAATTCAAACAAAGCGAAAAATCATGGACTGACGCGAATGGCACTTAGTTAAGCGCGGGGAACTGTAGTATGCGAAAAGAAGGGACGTTCCCGTCTCGCCCGCCCATTCTTAAAAAGGTTTTCAGGATACAGGTTTTGCCCCTGGGCGGGCTCGCTGGGGACCGTCCCTTTTTTTCGCTTTGTTTTCATATTCTTTGCTAAGTAAGTGCCATTCGGGACTGACGCAAGCGGGCGAGCCCATGCACACACCCGGCATTGTATGGGCCGATCTCAACAGAGACGTGCCTGATAATCACAAGGTGGCTCCTCCGTCGAGAGGTGATATTCTGGGGTCATCACACACCTGGGCATCACTCAATGACTGGTTTGACGCACATGGCATTCCTTTTTTGCGTCATATGAGGGCCCCTGGGACTTTGGGGTACCGTGGTCATTATACAAAACGGGCGCCGAAGATAGTGACTTCGGCGCCCGCCGAGGCGTTACACTGGTTAGGGGAGGAAGCCTTGGAGGTCTATGGCGACCATGGGCCGTTGATAGGCGCTCTGGGCTCCGTTGGCGTAGGAGACATAGGCCGTCAAGGCGATGTCGTTGTCAGGAATCTCATAGATGGCGTTCATGAGGTTTTCGCCGCCCTGCACGGTGGCCAGAATGGCGTATATCTGGCTCAATACGCTTTGATTGACGGTCCCGCTGTTGGTGCGAAGAAGCTGGATGGCGGGGCCATCGGTATCGCCTGCACCCACCGCGCCGGCCATCGGGCCACTGTAGACGGTGTACGGGACGGTGTGCGGGGCGAATTCATCCGCCGCGTCATCTTCCTTCCAGAACAGCAGGGCGGCTTCCGGACCGCTGGATTGCGCTTTGAAACTCCGCAGGAGGTACCGTCCGTCGGCAATGACCATATGCTGGCGCCGGAACAGGGGGTTGTTCGCCAAAAGCGACTGGGCGTCCCGTTTATTGCGGGCATCGTACAGGATATCGCGGAAAAGGGTGCTGTAGTGTTTCCCAACAAGTCCGAAGGCGTCCGGATCGCCGGCCAGATCGGGATCGGGGATGCTGGAGACGCCCAGGCCCGCCAGGTTGACGCCGGTCAGGGAGCCTACGAAACCGGCGAAGGTGATATTGGCATGGGGGAATCCTTGGGACATCCCGGGGATATACAGGACAACGCAGGGGATTTCTTGCAACCCGAGGCCGAGCGACCAGTTGACGCTGTTACTTTGATACGTATAGCCGCTCATGCTGGCGTTCCGGGTGGAGGCGATGGCATTCCCGGAGAGAGAGGCAAGCACGGGGACCATATTGGCGCGCTGGAGCATAAGGAGACCGGCATTTTCGGCGGGATAGTCCGGGTTATAGAGTCCGGCCCCTTCCGCCACGCCCGCCAACTCTTGTTCGATACGGGACATGATGCCGATGTTGGAGGGATCGTAGGCGTCACACAGGGTGTTCCAGGCGGCATCCAAGGCTTCGTTGGTGAGGGCGGGATATTTGGCCTGCGCCGCGGCCAGAAAGGCGGGCATATAGCCCGTGATTTCATTGAGCATCAGGCGTCCGTATTGGCGGCCCATTTCTTTGGGGGAGCCATAAACCGCCACGATGGGAACTTGGTCGGCCCCGGTGCCCGCGGAGGTGCGTTTTCCGGCAAAGACGGGATATTTGTTGGTGCCGTCCGTGTTGAAGGGAAGAACCCGGATGGGGGTGGTGAAGACGTACGGAAAATAACCATACAAGGAACTGGGCCCGGCGAATTTCAACTGCACGAAGAAGGCGCTATACCCTTGGGCGGGGCGTGTGATGGAGGCCCGGTACCTGTTGGTGGATTCCGCGGCGAGGTTCCGGGCGGTCCAGGCTTCCCCGATGGTGTCCAGGCGGAAGTCGCGGGCATCGGGATTGGTGGCGTAATACATGGTCACGCTGGTGGGGGTTGCGCCCGAGGTGCGCACCACGATGGAGCCGTCACTTTCGAAAGACCAGGAGAATGTGGGGAGGGTAAGGTCGTCGCGCATGGCGGCAAAGAAACTCAAGATGCCGGAAGAGGCGTTCGAGGGCTGGGTGGGATCCGCCTCATCACCCAATCCGTGGTCGGAATTGGGAACATAATTCAAGTATTTGGCATCCCCCGGCAAGCGGTTGAAATACCATTGGGCGTCGTCGGGGAGGAAGAACTGGTCGCCCGAGGAGTTCATGCAGTACCGGGGAATGTCGATGAGGCGGCACCGGTATTCGTAGGGGTCAACGATATGCATGAGTTCCAGCGCGGCGGCGTATTGGCTGCTGTCCGGGCTGAAACGGTCGAACACCTTTTCCTGGGCGTAGGGATACATGGCGGGCGCCCAGTATCCATAGGCATTGAAATGGTGCTGCATCTGGCGGTCCATGTTCAATACATCAATGACGATGGGGGCAATGGCCTTGACGCGCTTCTTGCCTTTGGGCCCGTGTTCATAGGCGGCGGTAAGCCAGGTGGTCCATCCGCGCTTGGAACCGCCGGACACCACGAATTTCTTAACGGGGCTGGTGGTATAGCGGATGCTGTCAATAAGGTTGTTGGAATACATGTCCTGGACGGCATCCATGGCGCTGACGGCGCTCTTCACCATGGGAAGCAGCAACGGCCAGGTCTTGTAGTTCTGCTCATTGCCGCCGGCGGTTTTTTGGTTCATGTATTGGTCGTAGGTGTAGGCAATGATGGAATCTTCGGAGCGTTCGCGCAAAATCACCCCTTCCTCGACATCGGTGCCGTTGAACACGATGGGCTGGTTGGGCACTTGGCGCAGGTCAATCAGGACGGATTGGAGGACCGCGGCGACTTTCATCTCGGTTTCGAGTTCATCGCTGGGATTGGAGGGGTTGGGCAGCGCGCTGTTGTTGCTTCCGCCGTTAATAAAGAGCACGGCGGTATCCGAGGCGGCGGATTGGGGCTCAATAATGGTCATCTGGTGTTTCCAGACGGCGGAGTTGGTGGGCACGACCTGGTAATCAACGGTGGTGCGCCATTGCTGGGAGGTGAGTTCGACCACGCGCGCGGTGACGGTGGCGGACAAGCCGCTTTGGGATACGGTGACTTTGGTCGGGCTGACAACTTCCTCATAGCCGTACGCGGGGTCCGGGGTGGAGACATAGTCGTCCAATGCCGTGGAGCCCGCCTGGCAGCTTATGTAATCTTCAAGAGAAGCGGTATTGGTGTTGTAGGGGGCATACCGCTGGTCCGTGGTCACGGTCAACGATACGGTGAAATCCCCGGATTTGGTATAGGCGTGGGTGGGATTCTTGAGGGAACTGGTGGTTCCATCGCCAAAGTCCCATTTCCAGCCAATCACCGCGGGCGCGCTGCCGGGCGTGGATTTGTCGGTGAATTGGACGGGCACATTCACCACGGCGCAGGTGATGTCAACAGAGAAGGCGGCGGTGGGCGGGATAGGCAGGCCGATGGTGATGTAATTGGCTTTGGATTCTTCGGCGGTGAAGACTTTGCGGCTGACCGAGTGGGTGTAGGTGATGGTCAGGGAGACGGTGTATTGGCCCAAGGCCGTATAGCGGTGGTCGGGATTTTGCACCGTGCTGATGGCGCCGTCGCCAAAGCTCCACAGGCGTGTTTCCACGGGCCGCGTATTGGTGACATTGGTGGTGTCTGTGAATTGAATGGAATCAGCCGTGGTTCCCTTGACCGGTGTGGCGGAGAAATCGGGGTCCGGCCGCGCGTCCACAACAAGTTTTTTGGAGGTGGTTACCGTGCGGGAAGGCGTGATCACGGCAAGCGTTACCGTGTACATGCCGGGTTGACTGTACACGTGGGTGGGATTCTCTTCGGTTACGGGCGAACTGTTATCGCCGAAGTCCCATTCGTAGGCGAGCTTGAGTTCCGTTCCGGGAACCGTTTTGTTGGTAAATGCGATGACATCGTTGGTGAAGGGGCTGTCGGTTTCCACGGTGAATGCGGGCACGGGGGCCTTAATCACTTGGATGTAATCTATTTTAGTTTCCTGATCGGTGATGCCGGCGGGCATGGCGGTGCTTCGGACGGTCAACGAAACCGTAAAAAGGCCTTCCTGGGTGTAGACATGTTTGGGGTGCTGCGCCGTGGTGGTTTTCCCATCCCCGAAATCCCACAGCCAGCGGTCCACATTGGCGGTTCCGGAAGGAGCCACGCCGGCGATGGAGAGGTCCGTGAATTGAACCGCTTCGTTCACGGAAGGCTTGGTGTTATTGGCCTTAAACTCCGCGACGGGCGGCTTGTAAACCACTTCGATGGACTGGCTGAAGGTGTCGTATCCATGTTGGGTGATCACGGTTAAGCGGACGGTGAAGGGTCCCACGTCTTTGTACACATGGGAGGGATTTTGCTCGTGGCTGATGATGCCGTCGCCGAATTCCCACACCCATTGTTCGATGGGGGCGGTGCCGGGGTCGGACAGGTCCTGGAAATTCACGGGGATCAGGACATAGGGAGCGGTTTGCGAGAGGGCAAAGTCCGCGCGGGGCCCCCGGGTGCGCTGCACAATGATGTAATTGGTTTTGGTTTCGGTGTCGGTGGCGCCCAACGCGGTGGTGACCGTAAGGGTGACCGTATACATACCCGTGGCGCCGTATTGATGTTTGGGCGCATCCACGGCGCTGGTGTGTCCGTCGCCGAAATCCCAGCGGCGGGCCACAATGGGGGAGGTGGTGGAGACGGACAAATCGGAAAAGGCGATTTCATCGCGTTCGTAAATACTGGTGGCGGAGGCGGCGAAATTTGCCTGGGGCGCTGAACTGCCCGCGTTAATAAAGGCTGTTTTGGCCAAAGTTTCAGAACGGCGCTGGGTGCTGACGGTCAGGGAGACGGTATATTGCCCCGCTGTGGTGTAGATGTGGGTTGGGTTTTGCACGGTGCTTTGGCCGCCATCGCCGAAATTCCACAACCAGGCGGTAATGGGCCCATCACTGGGCACCGCCGTGCTTTGATCGGTGAATTGGACGGGACGTCCCAATTCGGGGGTTTGGGTGGCGGCGAAGAAACCGGTTTGAAGCAAGTCTTGCGCCTTGATGGTGACATATTGCGTGGAGGCGTGGGCCGCATCGATGGAAATGCGGCCTTCGTTGGTCCCGAGGATCATGGCGGCGCGATCCACACGCACGGGAATAATCAACGGATCAATGCGGTTGTCCGTGAGGCAGTTCTCCGTTGTGTCCGTACAGGTCTCGGGAATAATCCAGGGAACGCTCGAACGCACCACGACGGGGCCCGCCGCGGCACTGGTAAAACTCTTGGTGATTGTAAACACCATGCGATCCTGATTGGCTCCAAACTCCAGGGAATTTGGGGCCACGAGCAGGGTTACCCCCACATCCTGAGGGCATCCCGCCAGCGTTGCCACAATTATTGCCGCCAGGAACGCTTTTACCGCCATCCGCCGCATACCAAGCATGTAGTCCACTCCTTAGTTTCCAACCCCTTACACCACAAGGTGTATCACCGGGGACGAATCTCCAGCGTTTTGTTGTGGAGACACAACAATACACGCTAGCATGATGCCAGTTTCACACAGCGGTGTCAACAATTTTTCATTTCCAGGGGGTACATTTTCCGGTTCGGTCCGGGAATAGCGGGCCGGAAGCTATTCCTAATTATGCTATAATGGGGGTGGCCAGGGTCAAAAGAAGGGTGTGGTTTTGTTCAAGCAATTGCGAAATAGCCGTTTTTCTCAACACCCTGTCGAACCAAGGGCCAATGACCGGTATTTTGCGGCCCAATCGCTGTCGTTTCGGCCGCCCGGAGGTGCGAAACGGCTATTTCGCAAAGGCCTCTTGTTGAGTACGGTTTGCGAAATATGATAAAGATGTATCTAAAGCGACGGTGGAAACTGGATGTAACGAAACGTGGTCCAAGTGGTAGACTAACGAGAGAGCAGTATACTTTTGAATAGTGTGGGGTGGTGGCGCGTATGGAGGTAACCGGGCGGTGGGTACGATGAAACGTGGAGAACAAAGGATACGTCGAGGGTTTATGCGCATTGCTTGGGTAATAAGTATAGTGGCGGTACTGGCGCTCATGAGTGTGGGCTGTAATAAGGAGGTGGAGGGAAAAGCCCCGGATGCGGCGGCGCAGGAGAATAAAGCCAAAGACTCCGAGCCGGTCTTGATCCCCGTTCAAGTGGAGCTTCCCAAACGCGAGAGTATCTCGGCGTATTTTGAAACCACCACCCGGGTGATGGCGGAACGGCGGGTGGACGTGATCTCGAAGGGGATTGGTCAATGCTTAACGGTGGCGGTGGAGGAAGGAGATGAGGTGAAGGAAGGGCAGGTGTTGGCTGAACTGGACAAACAGGAATTGGAGGCGCGGCTGCGCCAGAGCCGGGTGAGCGTCGAGCAGCAAAAAACGGCATTCGGCATCGCGGAGCAAAGTTTGGCGGAGGGAATTGGGGCGAAAGCGGAACGGGATAATACGCGCTTTGCGTATGAGCAGGCGAAGGCGGCGTTGGAATTGCTCGAAGTGCAAATACGGAATCAAACGATCGAGGCGCCGATCAACGGGGTGGTCACGAAGCGCAATGTGCAGCAGGGCATGATGGTGGCCTCCGGGGTGCCGGTTTTTTCGATTGTGGACCCCGGTTCCTACATTCTTCCCATTAACGCGCCGGAGAAGGAGTTGGGACGGTTGAAAATCGGCCAGTTGGCGAAAGTGGCGATAGACTCGGCGGAAGGGAAGGAATTTACGGCGCAGGTGCGCCGGATCAATCCGAATGTCGATTTTACCAGCGGCACGGTAAAGGTGATTCTTGATTTTGAGCCGGACGCCCGGCGCTATCTTCGGGAAGCGGCGTTCGCGCGGGTGAAGTTGGTGATGGAAACCCATGAGAACGCGATTCTTATTCCAAAGGACGCCCTTATCGAGGAAAACGCCCGTTCCTATTTGATGGTGATTCGGGACCAGGCTCCGGAAGGCGCCGTGGAGGGGGAAAACGCGGCGAAACCCAGGATGGTGGCGGAGCGGATAGAAGTGCAGACGGGGCTGGAAGACAGCAACAGCATAGAAATCCTTTCGGGAATTGATGAAAAGACGCGGATCGTCACCCTGGGACAGCATACCCTGAAGGCAGGCTCGCAGGTGGTCGTCACCAACGCCCAGGAACAGATTGTATCGAAGGCCAATCAGTTGTCTCAGGATGACATTCATGACGCGTTGAAGAAAATGCAGAAGGAGAACTGAGCATTCTTCTTCCATACGGGTCTTGCCCCGGTGCGAAGGAGGGGGGCAAACCCGAGAGGCATGCAGTTAACCATGAATAATCCGGAGCCCTCGGGGTCCCCGCCCAAACAGTATCGCACCGCCATTCGCCGGCCGGTCACGATGGCGATGCTTTTCCTCACATTGCTCGTGTTTGGATGGCGCTCGTTTGAACAACTGCCGGTCAATCTGATGCCGGACATTTCGTATCCGGCGCTGACGGTGCGGACGGAATATGAAGGGGCGGCCCCGGAGGATGTCGAAAAACTGGTGACCCGGCCCCTCGAGGAAATGCTGGCCGTGGTGGGCGGGGTGGTTGAAATCAGCAGCATCTCTTCGCCGGGCCTGTCGGAAATCGTATTGGAATTCCACTGGGACACCGACATGGCGGTGGCGCAACAGGATGTGCGGGACCGGCTGGATGTGTTTGAGCCGCCGAAGGAGGTGACCGAAAAACCGGTGATCCTGCGCTATGATCCCACGCTGGATCCGATTGTGCGTTTGGCGATTACGCCGGGGGGCGGCCTGCTTGGGCCGCAACAGGAACAAAAGGCCTTAACGGACATCCGGGGCGCGGTGGAACGGCAGGTGAAGGCGGACCTGGAATCGGAGACGGGGGTCGCGCAGGTGGCCGTGAAAGGGGGCCGGGAAGAAGAAGTGCAAATTTTGGTGGATGCGGAGCGCCTGAAAAACCTGGGGGTGTCGCTGAATCACATTGTGGACGCGCTGGCGCAGCAAAACATCAATCTTTCCGGCGGGCGGCTGCGGGAAGGCAAGACGGAATACTTGGTGCGCACCCTGAATGAGTTCGCCGACCTCAATGAAATCAAGAACAGCATCATCACCGCGCAGGATGGGCGCACATTGCGGATCGAGGACGCGGCGCAGGTCTCGCTGGGATTCAAAGAGCGCGAGAATGTGGTGCGCGTCAACGGGATGGAAGCGGTGGAACTGAAGATTTTCAAGGAAGGCGATGCGAACACGGTCCGCGTGGCGGATCGGGTGAAGGACCTTCTGGGAGTACCCCGGCCCATCGGCGCGGCCGAGAAGATGCTACACTGGATACGGGGGAACATTGCCGGCGCCTTTTCTTCCCCGAATGAAACGCCCGCGGGGGACGCCGCCCCGGGCGCGGGGCGTGGAAAACTCATGAACCATCTTCCCAAAGGGTCCAGGGTTTCGGTAATCAGCGATCAGTCGCTGTTCATTAAAGGGTCCATCAAGGAAGTTCAGGATGCCTGCATTCAAGGCGGCCTGCTTGCGCTCGCGGTGCTGTATCTCTTCCTGCGTGAATTGAAGAGCACGGTGATTGTGGGGGTGGCCCTGCCCATATCCGTGATCGCCACCTTCATTCCGATGTTCATGCAGCATATTTCGCTGAACATCATGTCGCTCGGCGGACTGGCCATGGGCATCGGGACATTGGTGGACAATGCGATTGTGGTGCTGGAGAGCGTGTTCCGGTGCAAAGAAGAAGGGGACGACACCTTGGACGCGGCGGAGCGCGGCACGCAGGAAGTGTTTGCACCGGTGGTCTCGGCGGCGCTCACCACCGTCTGCGTATTCCTGCCCATCGCGTTTGTTCAGGGCATCGCGGGCCAATTGTTCAAGGATTTGGCGTGGACGGTCACCTATTCCACCATGGCCTCGATGCTTGCCGCCTTGTATTTGATACCGACGATCGTCTCGCGGCGGCGTGCGGTATTGGCCCGCGGACGGCAAGTGATCTGGGTGCTGCGGGCTTACCGGGAAGGGCGGGAGGCCCGGCAAAAGGGCCGGCTGGCGGCGCTGGCGGGCATTCCCATGGAAAGTGTCCGGTATGCCGTCGCGTATTTCCACGTTTCGTCGCATGACGCCTTCGGCTGGGTATTCCCGTATTTGAAATCCCCGCGCCTTCTCGCGCGCGCCGGGGCGGTCCTGGTGTTTCCGTTGATACTGGTAATGTATCCGTTTCAAGTGCTGCTTCGCGCCCTCTCCGCCCTGCTGATTGCCCTGCTGTTCTTTTTTTCGCTGGCGGCCCTTGTCATCATCACATTGGGCCGCGTGTTCCTTGTATCCGTGTTCTGGCTGCCTCTGACGATTTTCAATAAAGGTTTTGATGTCTTCCGGAGCGTCTATGGGATGGTGCTGCGGCACTCCCTGCGCTTTTCACCACTCATTCTTCTGTTGGTGGCCGGGGTGGCGTTTCATGCCATGACGCTCTTGCCCAAACTCGGGCGGGAACTGATTCCGCCAATGAATCAGGGGGAATTCGGCATCCGCATGGAGGCGCCGACGGGCACCCGCCTGGCCGACACGGAAGAACGGGCGATTGCGATAGAGCGAATCATCCGGGGGCTTCCGGAAATTGGTTCGGTATCGGTGGAAATCGGGCCGGATAAAGACCGTTCGGTGCAGGAACGCGGGGAAAACATTGCGCAATTCACCGTGCGCTTGAAAGACGCGAATCAAGCGCCCGAAATCCAGGATCAGATCATCGAGACGCTTCGGCGCGATATCACGCGGACCGCGACCGAAAAAATCACCTTCACACTCCCCAGCATCTTCAGTTTCAAAACAGCCATTGAGGCGCAAATTTTCGGGGATGATCTGGCGGTGTTGAAACGCCTCGGGGAAGCAGTGATGGAACACGTGCGCGGGGTGTCCGGCGTGCGTGACGCGGAATTGAGCGTAAAATCCGGTTATCCCGAGATAATTATTTCGCTGGACAAAGACCTGCTGGCGAGCAAGGGGATTACGCCGGGTCAGGTGGCGGCCTGCCTGCGCCGTGAAGTCCAAGGAGAAGTGGCCACGCGCTTTAACCGCGCCGGACAGAAACTGGACATCCGGGTCCGCTCGGATGTGGAACAACTCAACAGCGTGCAGGACTTGCGCCGCCTCTCCGTAAAAGACGGGTATCCGCCGATCCCGCTGGAAAGCGTGGCCCGCATCGAGGTAAAGGAAGGCCCCAGTGAAATTCGCCGGATTGATCAGCGCCACGTCGTCGTGGTGTCCGCCAATGTGCAAGGCCGCGATCTGGGCGCGGTTTCCAAGGATATTCTGAACGCCATGGCGCACGTGGAACGGCCCGATGGCGTCTTCTTCCAGTTAGGCGGACAGCACCGGGAATTACAGGTGTCGTTTAACAGTCTTGTGCTTGCTTCTCTGCTTGCCCTCTTCCTCGTCTATGTTGTCATGGCCTGCCAGTTTGAATCCCTGGTGCATCCCGCCCTGATCATGATCACCGTGCCGCTTGGGGGCATCAGCGTGATCTACGTCCTGTATCTCGCCCGCATCGAAATCAGCATCATGGTGTTCCTGGGCGGCATCGTGCTCGCGGGCATTATCGTGAATAACGCCATTGTTCTGGTGGACTATGTCAATCAACTCCGGGAACGCGGACTATCCAAGTTGGAGGCCTTGGTCCTGGGGGGCAAAGTGCGGCTGCGGCCCATCCTTATGACCACCATGACCACCTGCCTCGGATTGCTCCCCATGATCCTCGGCGCGGGCGAAGGCGCTGAACTCCGCCGGCCCATGGCCATCACCCTCATGGCCGGCCTCTCCTTCGGCACCCTCCTCACCCTCCTCATCATCCCCATGGCCTATTATCTGTTTGGTGGAAGAGATATCACCGAGAAACGCAAACCCTGAACCCAATCGATCATTTCCATCAAGTTTGATCTTTTTGTGCTATCCATCTTACCACAGAACACGCTGGCCCCCGCCAGATTAACTGCAAACCGGAGATTCTCTGTACAAATTATGTGAGTCTATCTGAGTCTTTTTACGCCTATTGCGACTGGCCTTTGTCGATTAGTAGATAATCGGTATGAAACCATCTCACCTTTTAATTTCCTAAAATCCAAATTTTGATTCATTGCACTATGAAAGAACAAATTTCCGTTATTTCTTTCAATAAATCCACAGTATGCGCCAGTACGATCAATAAAGACTTTGATTACGCGTCCAGACAATATATTCTCATACGGAACTGATGCAATATTTATCATTGCATTATTTCCAGCTTCTTTCATTAAAAGGAAGGTAAAATCAGCAATATCTTTCATTCCAAATACGCTTTTCATCATTTTATTACACCAAATATTTTTTGCACGTCCAAAGACTTCTACACACTTATTAAATGCGTCTTCTGTTTTTTGCTCATCATTTAATATCATGAGTATCTTTTCGCAATTATCATCAACTGATTTTTCATTATCAATGTTTGGAAGGGAACCTGCTATTATTTCTCTAAACAGCATCATAAGATGCGCACGGAATGAGTAAAAAGATCTTCGGTCTATTTTATTTTTTCGAAATAAAGACTCTAATTTTACAAATGTCAAGGCGGCGGTAAAATAAGGCAGCTTAGAATGATGTTCTTGATAAAGTTTGTCTTCATATTCCTTGAGTAATTTTGCTTCATGACGATGAGACATGTGTGGCATATTGAGGTACATACCAACGAAGGATTGAGTTATAATTCGAAGGTTAACTTTTTCGGTTTGTTTAATTCGTGGATCATTTTGATATTGTCGAGATCTTCGTTCGTAGTAAATTCTCCCATACTTGCTCGATAACACCAGAAAAAACTCTTCGAGATCTTTATGAAATTGTCGAGTTGTCTCAAATGCCTCATCTAAGACGATATTTTGTCGATTGGTACCCCTTACAATTTGATTTATTATTTCTATATCTCGTGTTGAGATAATTTTAATTTGAAGTGGTATTTTACTTATATCATATCGAGCAATTGCAGCATTAAATAAAACGTTACTTGTCTGGCATCCATTAACAATCTGTGGATTTTTAAGGGTAATACGTCTGTTGCTTGGAATGAACTCATCACAGACAATTGTAATTCCATTGTTTAATAATCCAAATTTGTCTGGTTCATCACATACAGTTGCTTCGATCTCTCTATTGACATTATTTGTCCCTTGAAAATCTCTAACATTGTCATTAAATAATGATTTTCTAATAACACCTTCTTCAGTACGCAAAAGATTAACAAATTCATTTGCATAGCACATTGCTATACACGAATTTTCAACTTTGTTGACAGGCGCTAGAGGCATAGAATCAATTACTTCGATAGTTGCATTAAAAGTATTATCGTTGTTATCGCAAATTATCTTTAAAGGGTCTTCGCGAGGATCTGTGGATAGAGTAGCAGTTTAAGGTAGCATCCAGCT
>CAYYRW010000036.1:0-61349 GCA_964474205.1 uncultured Nitrospirales bacterium
CCCCCCGGAAGAGGCGATTCCTTTTCCCGGTTTTCTCACCCCGCAGGGGTGATATTCGATTAGCCGGGGGCCGAGTCCCCGAGACCCCCGGAAACATTGCCCCTCTCTAGATCATCAAGATTGAAAAGGGTTGAACAACAAACCAGACGCTCCGCACTTGCGAATTTTTCATATTTCGCCTATAGTGACCTTGATTATGCAGTACCAGGAGTTCACACCCATGCCTGAAGTACAGCCCACAACACCATCCGCCGCCACGGCCTCCAGCCTCCCCAAGAGCATCCTTGTGCGCGTGTGGAAACAGGAATTCCAACACCGTTATTTCATCCTGGAAACCATCCTGACCATCCTGTTCCTCATCATCGCCATACGCCTCTGCGCCTATGTCATGATCTATATTGAAATGCGCAAGGGCGTTGTGCTTCCGGACCCCGTACTTGCCGGGTTTGAGCCCTATAACCTGCGCTGGCCCATCTTTGCCGTTCTCTGGACCACCATGCTCTTCACCGTCTACCACCTCCTCCATCATCCCCGGTACTTTATCATTGCCCTCCAAGCCGGCGGCATCCTCCTGATCTTCCGCACCATCGCCCTGGGCCTCGTCCCCCTCGAACCCATGCGCTCCATCATTCCCCTCCAGGACCCCATCGTCGAGAGCCTGGGCGCCGGCAAACTCATCATCAAAGACCTCTTCTTCTCCGGACACACCGCCACCATGGCCCTGTGTGTTTTCGCCTCACGCCGTTTTGCATGGAAGATGCTCTGCCTCGCCAGCACCCTCGCCGTCGCCCTCGGCGTTATCCTCCAGCACGTCCACTACAGTGGCGACGTCTATGCCGCCCCCTTCTTCGCCTACGCCAGTTGGCGCATCGCGCTCCTGGCCCACCGCCCCCCAACAAAAACATAATTATTGCCGAATGGCGGGGCGTGTTATAATGGACAGCAGGAAACGCGCGAATGCGAAACAGAATCCACATCATCTTTCTGCTGGCATTGTCCGGGTGCGGCCTGGAGTTGCTCACCACCACGGCCATTCAGGGGGAATTGCAGGCGGAGCAAATGAAGGCGATGAAGCGGCAGGTGCAAGATAGCGCGGAATCCATGGGCCGGGTGAACCTCGAACGCGCCATCAGCACGTATCAGGCCGAGAAAGGGGAATGGCCGGCTTCTTTGGAGGTACTGGTGCCGGACTATCTGCAAGCGGTACCCACGAAAGCGGATGGAACCCCTTATAATTACGATCCCGCCACAGGGAAACTGGTGGCCGGGCCGGTGAGTGTTCCGGAGGTTTCCAGCGGCCCCACGGAAAAGGACAATCAGGTGCTGGAAAAAATTCAGGCGGGCATCAGCAAGTATGCCGAAGACACCGGCTACTATCCCGGCACGATTGACCAACTCTACCCAAACTATGTGGAGGTGATCCCCAGGACGGAGGCCGGCGAGGAATTCTCCTACGACAATCAAACCGGGGCGGTGGAATATCCCTACAAGGTTCAGGCCGCAGGACCGCATCGCACCGCGCCGCAAGGGGGAGCGGGCGTTGGTGCGGGCGGCCCCATGGGCGAAGTGACGACCGGCATAGGCATGCAGCAGGAACTGAATAATTCAAGCCGCGCCGGAACCAGTGCGGCGTCAGGGTATATGCGCGAGAAAACGCGAAATACCGGCAATGCTTATAGCGATCAGCAAAACCAAGTCATGGATAAACTCGGGCTCTAGGGGATGCGTGAAGCCTGCGTCTAGTGCCGTTGCCGCGGCAGCAGCAGGTATTCATCTTCAAAGGTGAGGCCGAAAGCGCCGGTGTGCGGCCGGCTGTGCTTGCTGATGACCGTATACCCCCAGATGGTGTGGAGCCACCACATACGTAATCGAGAGGTTGTAGCCAAGGATGGATTTTCAGGGAGCCCATAACGATTCATAGCGCCGCCTCCTCTCTGCATTCGGATACACTCCACGCTCACGCAAGTGTATCGCCACTCCATACTGGCCGTCCCCACAGCAACTCGTTGTGGGGCAGCCCAGCCCACAATCGTTACTATTATACCACACAATTTGAAATGTGGAAAGGATAAAGGGAAAATTTTCAACGGCGGTTTTCCCGATAAAAAACAGGTCCTTTTTTCCGGAACGTTCAACAAAAATGACCGCGGGGAAATCCTCGCGGTCATGGTTGATTGGTTTGTGGATTATGCGTTCGGGGCTTTTGGCGCTTTCAACGCAAGCGCCAACAGGGCCGCCGCGATGCAGGCCGCGCCGGACACCCAGAACGCCATGCGGTAATCGCCCACCGCGAAACTCTTGGTAACCACTTCGCCCGCGTTGGTTCCAGGGGCCAAGTAATCGATTTTGCTCACGGTCTTCATCAGGCTGGCCGCCAGATAGGGGCCAACAATCCCGCCCGCGCCATATGCCGTGAACATCCAGCCGTAGTTTACGCCGATGTGCTTGGTGCCATAAAAGTCCGCTGTAACCGCCGGGTACAGCGCGAGGTAACCGCCGAAGCAGAGTCCCACGATGCAGATACCAACGAGGTACAGAGAGTAGGCGCGCATCCAATCCAACCCGAACATGGCCGCGCCACAAATTACAAACATCAGGATGAGTGTGTTTTTACGGCCCAGGTTGTCGGAGACCTTGCCCCAAAGGATTCGTCCCACCGAATTAAAAATCGCGAGGATGGACACGGCCATTGCGCCCGCGGCGGTAATCGCGCTAAAGCTGTCCGCGGGTACAGGAGGCGTTAACCCGGAGATGTTGATGGATTGCCAAATGGGCGAGGCTTTCATGATCACCTGGAGCCCGGCGGTGCATCCCGCGAAATAGGTGATCCACAGCAGCCAGAACATGGGGGTTTTCAGCATTTGGGTGGGGGTGAAATCCGCCTTGACCGCGGAAGTTCCCGCCGCCGGTTTGGGAGGCGTCCACCCTGCGGGCACATACCCCGCGGGCGGGTTTATCAACAATTGCGCGCCGCCCACCACCGCCACGAGAAAGATAATGCCCAAGGCCATAAAGGTGTCAAACACGCCGAGTTTCGGCAGGGTGAACAGGCTCACGCCCAGCAGTTGATACGCGCCGCCGCCAATGAGGGCCTTGGCCAGAGGCGCGAAGAAAAAGGCGCCCGCGCCAAAGCCGGCCACCGCAAGCCCCGTGATCAGCCCGCGCTTGTCCGGGAACCACTTGACACAGGTGGCAATGGGGCATACGTAGGCCGCGCCGATTCCGATGCCGCCCAAAATACTGAAGGTTAAAATGAGCCACGCAAGCGCGGTTCCGGCTTCAAAGCTGCCGGTGAACCGCGCCAGGATCAAACCCACGCCCAGGATAATGCCGCCGGCCGTGCCGACTTTGCGCGGGCCGAGCTTGTCCTGGATACGCCCGCCGAAAATCACCGCCAGGGCGAATGCGGCCAGCACCAGTTGCGCGGGCAACGTCACCTGGGTTTCGGTCCAGGTGGGGAACACGGTTTTCAAGGGGGTTTGGAACACACTCCAAATGTAGACGGCGCCGAGACTCACCTGAATAATGAGCGCCCCGGCCACCACCAGCCACCGGTTCATGACTTTTTCTTGCGACATGCTGTTTCTCCTAAATTTTACACAAGGAGCCGAACGCAGGTACTACGTTCGGCTCCCTGACCATAACGTTTGCCTTTCAGGCTTATTTGCCCAACAGTTTCGCGCGGCCTTCCACCAACTGCTCCACCACATGCGGATCGGCCAGCGTGGTTGTGTCGCCAATTTGGTCAATGGCGTTCTCGGCAATCTTGCGCAGAATGCGGCGCATGATCTTGCCGGAACGGGTCTTCGGCAGCGCGGGCGCGAATTGGATCACGTCCGGGGCGGCAATCGGGCCGATTTCCTTGCGGACGTGCATGATCAATTCCTTGCGCAGCGCATCGCTCTCTTCCACGCCGCCCACCAGGGTGACATACGCGTACAGCGCCTGGCCCTTGATGTCGTGCGGCATCGGCGCCACGGCGGCTTCCGCCACCTTCTCATGGCTCACCAGCGCGCTCTCGACTTCCGCCGTGCCAATGCGGTGACCGGAAACGTTCACGACGTCGTCAATGCGGCCCATTAACCAGTAATCGCCGTCGTCGTCCTTGCGGCAGCCGTCGCCGGTGAAATACAGGTTCTTGTACATGGTGAAATAGGTGTCGATGAAGCGGTCATGATCGCCCCACATGGTCCGCATCATGCCGGGCCACGGACGGCGGATGCACAGCTTGCCGCCTTCGTTCGGGCCGCATTCGCTGCTGTCGTCGCGCAGGATCACCGGGTCCACGCCGAAGAACGGACGGCTCGCGCTGCCGGGCTTGAGGGTGTGTGCGCCGGGGAGCGGCGTAATCAGAATGCCGCCGGTTTCCGTCTGCCACCAGGTGTCCACGATGGGGCATTTGGTCTTGCCGATTTTCTCGTAGTACCAAATCCAGGCTTCGGGATTGATCGGTTCGCCCACGGAACCCAGCACGCGCAACGAGCTCAGGTCGTATTTGGCGGGCCACTCATCGCCCTTTTGAATCAGCGAGCGAATGGCGGTCGGCGCGGTGTAAATGACCGTGCACTTGAACTTTTCGACGATGTGCCAGAAACGTCCGGCGTCCGGATAGGTCGGCACGCCTTCGAACATCACCGAGGTCGCGCCGTTGGCCAGCGGGCCGTACACAATGTAGCTGTGCCCGGTGACCCAGCCGATGTCCGCCGTGCACCAGTAAATGTCATCGTCATGGATGTCGAAGATATATTTGTGGGAAAGCGACGTGTGCAGCAGGTAGCCGCCGGTGGTGTGGACCACGCCCTTGGGCTTGCCCGTCGAACCGGAGGTGTACAGGATGAACAGCGGGTCTTCCGCCTTCATGGATTCCGGAGCGCACTCCGCGCTCGCTTGGGCCATCAAGTCCTCGTACCAGAAATCGCGGCCGTCCTGCATCGGGCAGGCGTCCGGATTGCGCTTCACAACAAGGCACTTCTCGATGGTCGGGGTGCTCTTCATCGCCTCGTCCGCAATGTCCTTCAGCTTGATGCTCTTGCCGGAACGCAGCGATACGTTCGAGGTGACCAACAGCTTGCAGTCGGAGTCATTGACACGGTCCCGGATGGCGTCCGCGCTGAATCCGCCGAACACGATGGAGTGAATCGCGCCAATGCGCGTGCACGCCAGCATGACGATGGGCAGTTCGAGAATCATGGGCAGGTAAATGCAGACGCGATCACCGCGCTTGACCCCCATGGACTTGAGGACGTTCGCGCATTTGCACACTTCCTTGTGCAACTCTTCATAGGTAATGGCCTTGACGTCTTCTTCCGGTTCGCCCTGCCACAACAACGCCGTCTTTTTCGCGGCCGGCGTGCCCAAGTGGCGGTCCAGGCAGTTGTAGGAGAGGTTTAGCTCGCCGTCGTCAAACCACGTATGGCGGATAATCCGCTTTTCCGTGTCCCACGTGAAATCCAATCCTTTGGTGGGCTTCTTGGTCCAGGAGAGCGTGTCCGCCATCTCCAGCCAGAATTTAGGATCATTAATCGACCGGTCATACATTTGCTTGTACTGCTCAAACGAATTCACGTGAGCCCGGGCAATTACTTCCGCCGATGGTGGAAAAGTCCGGTTCTCTACCATCAGGGAGCTAATGGCTTTTTTTACATCAGTTCCCATTACTCCATCCTCCATTTTTCGGTTAATACTTCATGCCATGGACAACTAAAACAAACCACCTGCGCGCGTAGCGCAAGCGGCTACGTTCTTCGGAACTTGTCTTAGCGGCGGACTCGATTCATCCCAAGCGAACCGCTTCCGCTAGGCGCACGCCTGGACGCCAGCCGCCCCGGCGCACTACCTACCGTTCGTTAGACAGAGGATTGTACAGCATTCACACTTCGTTTGCAAGTCTCAAATTCCAGCCTGTTTGCCGGCAGGGTTGAATGCCTTCGCCGGGCGCCCTTGAGAAAGGTTTCAGGGCCAGGGTTACTCAATAAACATGGGTTGCAGCCATGCCGTTTGCCCACCTGTCCCATACCCTTCAATGCGGATATAGGTGATTCCCTTGTCCGGCTTCGCAGTGAATTGTATTTCGGGGCCGTCCGTTATCTTCAGCACCTTGCCGTTGTCGGCGCACACACGAAACCGCTGGGCATTTTCCGCGCGCGCCGTCACGGTGAGACCCTCCACTTTGATGGCGTCAAAGAAGACGCCGGTGGAGGCATAAAACCGGCCTTCGCGTATCGCGGTCACGATATCCGCCACGGCCCGAGAACCGGATTGGACCATGATCCACCCCATGCCCGCATGCACCGAGGGTTCGTGTGAATCGTCCGTGGCGAATCCCCAGACCCTCCGTCCTTTTGCCAGCAGGCGGTCCCATTTATCCGTGGCGAACTCGCTGCCGTCAAGATAGACCACCACCCCGTTGAAGATTTCGATGCCAGTGTATCCTTGCAGCGTCTGGAGTACTTCCAGCGGACAATGATTATAGCTCCCGCCCCAATTCGGGTGATTCATGATGGCGAGCCCGCCATCTTGCTTGATTTGGTCGAGAATCGTCTGCCGGTTCGGGTCCGGCGCGATGAGGGATTGCGCGTTCACATGCAGGAGGTGCTGCCCCTTGGCCGATATCTCATTTCCGGGGATCAGCGTCATGCCTTTCGCATCCAGGCCCTCGACCGGCGTCACCTTGTCATGATCGCTGAGCATCAAAAAGTCATATCCCAGCTTCGCATAAAAATTGACCACCTCCTGCGGCGGTTCCTTGCCGTCGCTTTCCGTGGAATGCGCGTGAAGATTCCCGCGCAGCCAAGTCTTCCCCTCGATGGTATACGTCGAGACCAAATGCTTCGCCCCGGCCTCCTGCGCCACCGCGCCCGCCGCGCCCAACATGACCGCAAGACAAACAATGCCCGTACGTACATTCATGAATCGCATGGTTCACCACTCCTGTTTTACACACTATAATCCAGGAATCGAGGCCATGAATGCAATACCGGGTTACAAAAGCTCCATACCCTATTCTGAAATCGTCGAGGGCGCCTCATTTCTCGACCGGCGTTTACACGAAGAGGCGTGCATCAAGGAAAACGCCCGTCATCCCGGAAAAGGTTGCCTGAAAGCCATAGTGAAAGACTACACTATTATTCGCTGAAAATTCCTTCTTTTAACCCGGCGATTCTGGTATACTCGGACCGTGCCTCATGGGGGAAGTCTCAAAAACGATGAAGAGAAAGGAAATGCGGCGATGCCTGCGAAGTATAAATGCCCCAAGTGTGAACGATCTTTTGTGGAATGGGGCGCGCAAAAGCTGAACTTCAAATGCCCGGCATGTCCCAACACGGAAATGCTCAAGATGGGGGGCGCCGAGGGCGAGTTGGTACAGCCCGCGCGCCTGAAGCGGCGTCCCGCGCGGATCGGGAAAGTCCATCACGATCCCGAAGTGTCCACGGTGGACATGGACATGGCGGATGCCGAAGAACACTTCGACGAAGGCGGCATCACCGAATTGGATTTTGGATTGGAGCCGGTGTCATCCCCCGAAGATGTTGAACCCCTGGAAGGCGATATTCCGATAGAGGAGGAAGCTTTTGGCGAAGGAATAGCGGGGGCGGAAAGTGATCCGGAGCTTTTGCCCGAGGTGGAGGAAGAACCGCCTGTGGCTGAAACAGCACCCCGGAAGAACGCGAAGAAGAAAAAGAAGTCCTGAGCCAGCACTAGGCCGGCGGAATGGAACCCGAAACGGTAAACGGAGCATCTGTGCCCCGTTCTCCTGAAAAGAGGCGTTACTGGCCGCACCCGATATCACGTTCAGGTGAATTCGATCACCAGCACGGTGATATCATCCGATTGCGGGGAACCGTCCGCAAATTCATGAACCGATTCCAGGATGTTCATGACCATCTCCCTGGGGGCCTGCCGGCCGCAGAGCCGCACCTGCGCCAACAACCGATCGTTTGAATACAGTTCATTGGCCTGGTTTATGGCTTCGGTTACGCCGTCGGTATAGGCGATGAGGCGGCTCCCCGGCGGCATCTGCAACACGCGGGTTGTGTACGTGTTGTTTTCCTGGACGCCCAAGACCAGGCCGCGCGGCAATTCAAGCCAGTGAACGGCCCCGTCCGGGTGAACCACCAGCGGCGGATTGTGCCCCGCATTCGAGTAACGCAGTTCACCGGTCCTGAAATTGAGGCAGCCGCAAAAAATGGTGACAAACAGATTCGCGTCATTGCCCTGGCACAGTTCCTTGTTCACCCCCTCCAGCACCACGGCGGGATCGTGCGCGTGCAGCGCGGCACCCTTCATCAGGGTCTTTGTCACCGCCATGAACAAGGCCGCGGGGACGCCTTTCCCGGCCACGTCCCCGATGGTGAAGAAGAGGGTTTCATTATCGACAAGGAAGAAATCATACAGGTCGCCGCCGACTTCCCGCGCGGGTTCAATGGCCGCGTGCAGCCGGAATTCCAAATGTTCCGGGAAGGGCGGGAAGACACACGGCAGAAAGCTCATCTGGATGCTGTGGGCGATTTTTAACTCGCTCTCGATGCGTTCCTTCTCCGCCGTGGTCTCGGTGAGGTCTCGAATGTACTCCTTGAGTGCGGCGCGCATGTCCGCGAAGGATTGGGACAAAGCCCCCACTTCATCCCGGTTGTGGCCCATCGGGAGCGGCACATCAAGGTTTCCTTTCGCGATTTCGCTGGTCTTGTCCGAAAGATCGCGCAAGGGGCCGGTGATGCGCACCGCCACGAACACGATAAGGAGAAAAAGAAGGCACACGCCAACCAACCCGATGACAGCGGTGGCATAGGTCAGGCGGATGACGTCGCGGAAAAGGTCTTTGGCCGGAAAGATCACCCCCAGCGACCAACGCGCGGATGGAAGCGGCGTATAGGCCATCCACGCGGAACCCTTGAAGTGAATTCCCGGGATCATGATGAAGCCTTTCCCGCCCGTTACCATCGCGCGGCCCGCCTCCCGCCATTCCGGAATGTTCTTTTCCTCCGCCAGGCTGAACACCGTCTTCTCCATGACATAGCTTTTGTTGGGATGACAGATGAATGTGCCGCTGGGCGACAGTATGAAGGCGTGCCCCGAATCGAAGAACTCATGGATGCCGTCCATGATGTTCTGAAGCCAGTCCAGGGCAATATCCACGGTGACCACGCCCAAGAACCGGCGTTCACCGCCCGCTTCCCGGTAAAAGGGAACCGAATAGGTGGCCATGGTGATGTTGCCGCCGCCTTTGTCAAAATAGGGTTCGCTCCACCGGGCTTGGTTTGTCTCCTTCGGGATGCGGTACCAATCCAATTGATGGTATTGATACTGTTCGTTCCCCAGACGGGTCATTTCAATGGCGTTTCCGGAGCGATAGGCGTAGGGCGCGAAATGAACGGTTTCTCCGTCAAACGCCTTTGGCTCGAACGCCACCGTCGAAGCGAAAATGGCCGGATTGGCGCCCACCACACCGCGCACCAGCGCCTCGATGCGTCCGGCATCGAGCGGCTCTTTTTCCAGTGCCTGTGCGGCAAAAGAGGGCACCGCTTCGATGCGCCCGAGGATTTCCTCGATATGACATGCCGTGGCCAGGGCCAGGTTGCTTGCGCTCTTTTCCACGTTGTTCAGCACAATGCGCTGGGATACGAAGTACGTGTAGGTGGACGCGGAAATGAAAATGGCCGCCGTGCTCAACAGAATGAGCGAGGATAGCTTGAATGCCAATCCATACTTAACCTTTGCTCTCCCAGGCGGCATGATATTCCTCTACGGGGACAGGAAAGCCCGATCTTGTGCAGTTCCTGTTCCACCCGTTATAAATCAAAGTATAGGTATGCGCAAACCGGACTGTCAAAACCAACGGGGATATTCCGGCGGCAAACAAAAACACGCGGGGTATTGTTTATCAGCCACCATTTTCATCCGTGAAAGGAAGAGCCACACTTGCCGGAACAATTACCGTTTCACGGCCACGGCGTACACCTGCAACGTCCCGCCGGCATCGGATTGGAAAACGACCCATTGCCCGTCAGGTGTGAAGTGGCTGTTTGGTTCAGGATAGGTTTTCCAGGAATGTCCCGCCATGCTGCAGAGCTTTTCGACGTGCAGTTTATCGTGATTGAATGTATAAAGGAATATCCATTTCCCGGAGGGGCATAACCGGAAACTTCCGCCTTCGCCATCGCCGCAGAACATGGTTTGATTTGGCGAAATGTTGAAGTGACGGGAGGCATAGCGCATGTTGAACGGGTATGTTTTGAGTTCCAAGGTCCGCACGTCAATAGAGGCCAGGAAAAACTTGGGTTCGGAGATCGCTTCGAAACAGGGGGCGATCTTTACCGGCCAGCGGGGTGTCTGAAAATCGCACCAGACCTTTTTGCCGTCGGGCGGCCAGAATTCATGGGTCTGGAGTTCGCGCGCCCATTTTTTCTCGTGGAGTTTGGTCAGCCCCGTGCCGTCCGAACGAATCATCCACATGCGTTCCACGTCCCGGCCGGGTCCCTCGTGGCAAAACTCGATGAGCGCGGGATCGGCGGGGGAGAACTGAACATGCCCAAGCCATTCGTTCTCGTGATGGATTTCATTGATTTTCCCGCTTTGGATGTCGATGGTATAGAGCGCGTTGGGCAGTTTTGCCTTCCATATTTCCCGTATCCATTTTTTGCGGGGTATCGTGGAAGCGCAATACTTCTCTTCGCCGAGGCAGTAACAGCCCGCCAGCAGGGTTTCATCGCTGTTCACGCTCAGCCCCCGGCCATGTTGATAATGCGGCGGCACGTGGGCGATTTCCCGTGTTTCCAGCGAGTCTATGTTTGTGGCATATACATGAACGCCGTTCAGGTAATAGAGTGTGCGGCTCTTGGGCGCGACCACTTCAAATCCTGTGCTCATGGTTGTGATTTGCCGGATTTCAAGCGTGTTAAGATCGACGGTAAACGCATTGCGGCCTTGGTCCGTCGTTCCCATGAACACCATCTTGTCCCCAGTGGCCGTGAACGGATTTTGATGGAAATAGAATACCTCGTTATTCCCCTCGCGGCGTGACAGGCGGATGACGCGATGCCCGGTATGCGTGTCCACCCATTCATTCCCGCCGGGAACGGACGGAGGCCAAGAGTCCGGCTCACGGGAGTTACCGAGGCCGCAGAGCAGAACGATGGCAAAGAAAATCAATCCTGTTCTTAACATGGTGTCCATCCACATTTACGGATATGGGACTTTAGCCGGCCATGCAAGGTTCCATCCCAATGCGAAAATGAAGAGGGTCTATTGGCATCTTGCACAATTCCCTTGTATGCTATCCGCCTATCAACCAAAGGAGGAGTATCCATGGGAACGACATTGGCCACCGTACTTTTGTTTTCCGCCCTGACTCTCGCCGCCGGGGAGACACCCGATACCAGCCGTTGGATTGATCCGCGGTGTACCCCCTTGGAAATCACCAAATACGGCCCGTTTGTGCGTAATACGGATGGTTCCTTGCTGGTCATTGATAAGAATATCCTGCGATCCAGCACGGACGGCGGCATAACGTGGTCTGAAGGAGGCGCCCCGATTGATCCCGGCATTGATATCGCCGCCAACGGACATGTAGGGCAGTTTCTCAAGACAAAATCCGGCACGCTCGTTATCGCGTTTCTCGATATGAGCGATTACAAATGGGATTGGAATGACGACGCACAGGGGCCGAACCCTGGCTGTAAACTGGAACTCTGGACGATTCGCAGCACGGACGGGGGAAAAACCTGGAGCGAAAAACAACGCCTGCTAGACGGTTATAACGCCGATTTCATGGGATTCATCCAAACCACGGACGGACACATTGTATTAACCGCCGAACATCTGGTCCCGGAATTGCGCCGTTGGATTTCGTGTTCCTTTGTCTCCGGCGATGATGGCGTCACATGGAAACAAAGCAATTGGATTGACTTGGGCGGCCACGGCCATCACGACGGTGCGGTGGAGCCCACCGTGGCTGAGCTTTCCGATGGACGTCTCCTCATGGTCATCCGCACCAACCTCGACCGTCTGTGGTCCGCTTATTCCGACGACCAAGGCCGCTACTGGCGTACGATTCAGCCCATGTCCCTCGATGCCAGCAGTGCGCCCCCCTGGATATTGCGCCTTCAAAACGGGCATCTTGCGTTGGTCTGGAACCGTCTCAATCCGGCAGGCCGTACCTGGCCAAAATCCAAAGGCGGCGGACCGACCAGCGAATTCCCGGCTTCCTGGCACCGCGAGGAGCTTTCGATTGCGTTTTCAGCGGATGACGCGAAAACGTGGTCCGGGCCGGCGGTTGTGGCACGCCATCCCGGCGGCCAATTGGCGTATCCGTATCTTTTTGAAGCCGCCCCAGGCGAACTGTGGGTCATCACCCACTACGGCAACGTCAACCCGCCGCTGGCCGTTCGCGTGAAGGAAGCCGATTTTGTAACGCCGTGAAAGGAACCTGAAATCTGGTGAATCGGACTGATCCGGCGGATGAGACCGATCCGTCCGATCCATATAACTTTATTGTTTCCTTTCCCCTTGGAGTTCCGAGACCAATGTTTCCGCGGAGATTCCCCGCATTTCGAGTTTTGGGTTGTGGACCAGCTTCACAATCTTATAGCGGATGGTTTGGGCGGGACCGGCATGGAGTTGGAAAGCGAAGAGCCCGGTTCGTTCGTCTTTGCCGAAGTCCAGGAAGGCCACGCAGAGTTTCCCGTTGATGGCGGTCCAGATAGCGGGCCCTATCGCGAGAATTTCGAGACGATTCCATTCTCCCGGTTTCACGGCCTGCTCGGCGCGGTCCGTCCAATCGAGTTTTCCTCGTCCGTGTTCGTGGTAGAGGCGGCCCCACACATCCTGGCCGATATCGCCCTGGTACCCTTGCGCCTGGCCGCGCTCATCAATCTTTTGCGACCGGAACTGGACGCCGCCGTTGCCGGTATTGGGTTCGAGCAAGACGTCCACGGCCAGATAGAAATCACGGGATTCCACGCCGGACCACAGGAACTCGTTTTTCGTCAGGGAGCCATCGCTTTGCGCGACGATGGCGCCATCTTCCAACCGCCAGTATTGCAGGTTACCTTGCCACCCGGTGAGGTCCGTACCGTTGAAGAATGCTGTATCCTCGCTGGGGGTTTGGCCAAAGTTCTTTGCGATGGAAAGAGCCGTCTGGACCGCTTCCGGTTTCACGGATTCATCGCTGAGCTGGGCAAGGGCTATTTCAAATGCCCCGGCTTGTGGAACCTGTGTCAGCCCGCCAAGCACCACTTTCTTTTCCTCCGGGGAGGATGCACCCGCCAACAGGGCCGAATATTGACTCAGCAGGTCATTGTCCGGGAGATTGCCGGGGGCCAGCAGCCGCACGGCACCGCGCAGGGCTAATGTCTTCAGTGCGGGATCGGAAGCGGTTTTGTACAGTTCCAGGAGTGCGGATAATGCCTCGGGATGGGACCAGTCGCACAAGGTGCGCAAGGCGGTGTCCTTGATGGCGGCATCTTCCGAAGTGGTTGCCGCGCGCACCGTCTCGAAGGCTTTGGGACCGCTGGTGGCGCCCAGAAGCCGCACTATGGCCAGTTTCGTTTCTCCCTGAGCCGTTTCATACGCCGCGCAAAACGTCTCTGGAATATTGCCAAGGCCCGCGGGCATCTTTTTCTGCCGTTCACAGAGCATGCGCAACGCGTCTTCCGTGGCCTGCATTTCCGGGGCGGAGCGGCCCTTCTGCAAGTTCGCCAATAACGCGGGCATTTCGTCCATGCCCGCACAATCTTTCAGTGCGCGCAATGCGGCCACCCGCACGCCCTCGTCCGCATCTTTTTCCGCGAATTGGAGCAGGACGGTATTGGGCGCATCGAGACCGCCCTGGCTGACGAGTTCCACGGCGATTAGGCGAATGGCGGGTTGATCACTGCCGCACATTTCCTTGATGGCCGGTTTTCCCGCACCGTTGGGGAAATAACACAATGCATTCCGCGCCGCCTTGACAACACCGTCTTCTCCGTCCGCCGCCAACCGCGCCATCAATTCAACCGCGGGTTCATACCCCATGCGCGCCAGCGCATGCAGTGCGGCCACCCGCACCTCGGCCGGGCCTTCCTGGGCTTCCTTGAGCACGGCCAGCCCGGCCGCCACGCCACCGCATTTCCCGAGCGTTTGGATAATCCGGATTTTTCTGTCCGCGGACGCGCCGGGCAGCACCCCGGCCAGGGTGGTGCTGACGATGTCCGGTTGCCTCAGTTCTTGGGCGGCGCGCAGTCCCGCGGCAAACAGCGCTTCCTCCTCCGATTGAAGGGCTTCCGCGAGCTTCGCGGCGGCATCCGAACCATCGGTCCGCCAAGGTGCGGCGCTCAAGAGGAGGATTTCGCCCCGCAGCGCGGCCGCGCGCACGGTTTTTGAAAGGTTCGGATGCGTGAACAAAACATGATAGAGGGCGGAAGCCTCGCGGCGTTCTTCCGGGGAATCCTTCGCACTCAATTGTTCAGCGCACGCCAGCAATGCATTACAACAAATCCGTTGCGTGGCCGCGGGAATGGCGGCCTGATCCAGGGCCGTTTTTAGCAGTTCGATGGCGGCGCGCCCGCCGATGGCCCCCAGAGCGCCCGCCGCCGCCTGGGCAATCTGCGGATCCGCATCCGCCAGCAAGGGACTCAACAACGGCACCGCCTCCGCATCTTTCCGCACGCCCAGCGAACTGATGATCCCCACTTTGACGAGACCGTTGCACTTTGCCAAGGCATCGCGCAAAATCCCATTCACTTCGGGAAATGGCATCGGTTCGAGGGCGTAGCGCGCCATGTGCGAGAGGTGCTCATCGCACAGCAGGCCCGCCAGCACGGGCAAGGCGTCTTTAGTGGCATGAATGGAAAGCGCCCGGCAGGCTTCCGCCTTTTCTTGTTGGGATGCGCCGGATTGCAGGAGTTGCAGGGGATCGGCGTTTTGCGCGGCAACCGCGGCGGATACCGTAATGAACACGCCCGTCAAAATCAGTAATGCAATCGAGTTCCGCATGGTCGAACATGCTCCTTTCACGTTGAGTTTCACAGTACCCACGGTTCCCGCTGCGCCCGGGAGCGCAGACGGTTGGCCTCGTCATCATTGATGAATTGCTCGGCAACCGGATCGTATTCCAGGTTGCGCCCGAGCCACATGCAGATATTGGCGGCATGGACGGTGCACATCGAGCGGTGCATCACGATGGGATTAGCGACCGTTTCTTCGCGCGACTTGACGCAATCCAGGAAATTGCGCATGTGGTCGAGGGAACGTCCCGTGCGCTCGACGTATTCGCCGATCACCTTCTTGTATTCCAGCAGCAAATCAGGCGATGACGCCTCCGGCATGGTATAGCCGTCGGCGGAACCCACCCAGCCCCGTTCGCCATCGAAGCGCTCCCCGCAGGAGCCGTGCCAGTATATATTGCCGCGGGACAGGATCATTTTCTGCCCATTCGCAAACGTGCACACCATGCCGTCGCCGCTGTCGTTGTCCACGTATTCGTATTTCACCGGCGACAAGCCGCCCGTGTCGAGCCCCGCTTGGGCTTGGGCGAAGGTGTGCGCGCCCCATTCGCCGATGCAACTGGTGTGGAAATCATAGTAGCCGCGCCATCCGCCGCGCACATACTCGATATTGAAGGGCCGCCATGGGCACGGGCCGAGCCAGATGTCCCAATCCACTTCATCCACCGGCGGCGGGTCCTGGGCCGGTTTCCAGTCGTTCGGCATCTTGGCCGCGTCCCACGGTGCGATATGCGCGTAGGCCGTGTGGACCTTGCCCAAGCGTCCGGTGCGCGCCATTTCGATGGCGAATACATGATTGGCCTCGCTCAGGCGCTGCGTGCCGGTCTGGTACACCCGCCCATAGCGCCGCGCCGTCTCCACCACCATCTGGCCCTCGGCGATGGTCATGGTGGAGGGCTTTTCCGTGTACACGTCCTTGCCCGCCCGCATCGCCATAATGGACGCCGGGGCGTGCCAATGGTCGCCCGTGGCGATCAGGACCGCGTCAATATCGTCGCGTTCCGCGAGGAACTCGCGAATATCACGGTACATCGCGCAGTCGGTGTTGCCGTATTTCTTATCCACAAAGTCCTTCACGGCCAGACGCTGCTGTTTCCAGATATCGCAAATGGCGAGGACTTGCACGTCCTTGTGGCTGATGATGGCGCGCAAGTCGTCAAACCCGCGCCCGTGAATGCCGATGCCCGCGACCGTGATGCGCTCCGAAGGGGGCGTCATGCCGCCCCGGCCCAAAACGGAGGCGGGCACGATATACGGCGCCGCCACGGCCGCCGCGCTTTTGGACAAAAAACTCCTGCGGGAAAGTGTACCGCTCATGGATGATACCTCCTGGCGTTGTGGTTGAGGTTGATGCGATGGGCCCTGTTCGCGCATCGGCCCGCTCAGCTTATTGCACGCAAGGGCGGAAAAGCAAACCGGATGAAAAATCCGGACGAAAAACCCTTGACTGCCCCGGCACGATTTGCTATACTTTTTTTTGTAGCGCCGGGGATTATTGTTGGATTGGCGGCTACATGTGCGTATAAAGGTTTTTGAGAAGGAGTAAACAGTCCTTGGGAATTGCGTTGCAATCCCGGGAGTAAGAAGGAGAAAAATATGCGGTCAATCAAGGTGTTCGTGATGATTGCCCTCGTGATGGGCGTATGTGGAATGGTCTATGCCGAACTTCAGAATGTGGAAGTGGGCGGGTCTATTCGCATCCGTGGAAACTGGTTTGAAGGTGAGGATAACGAAAACTTCGACATGTCGTTTATCGAGCAACGCACCCGCCTGAATGTCAAAGCCGATTTCACCCAGAAGGTCAGTGCCTTCTTCGAACTCGACAGCTATGACATCTGGGGCGAAGATTTTCGCTCGCAAAACTACATTACCGGCGTGGACGGACGCGCCCGCAGCGCCGATGACGTGGAATTCTATCAGGCCTATATCGAAGCCAAAGACATGTGGGACACCGGCCTTCAACTCCGTGTGGGCCGCCAGGAACTCATCCTGGGAAGCGGCTGGCTCGTGGGCAATAACAGCACCTCGTCCTTCTTCAGAGGCCTTTCGTTTGATTCCATTTTGCTTTCCTATAATTTGGGCGATAAATTCGCCGCCCATTTGCTCTATGCAAAGATTGCGGAAACCATGCGTGACTTGGGCGAGAATGACGTCGACCTGTATGCCCTTTATTTAACCTGCACCGCCATTGAGAGCATGACCTTCGATCTGTACTACATGTTCCTGCGCGATGACGGGCCGGTTGTTGGTTCCGTTGGATCCAATAATCTTCTAAACGCGTTATTCCCGGGAGCATTGGGCGCTGGCGGGGCTCAGACCGCCGACGTACACACGGTGGGTTTGCGCGCCGCGGGCGGCTATGAAGGCCTTGACTTCGAGGCCGAAACCGCCTTCCAATTCGGCTCCATCAGCGATGGACGCCACCGGCACCTGAAAATCTGGGCGGCCGATGACGACCTTACCATGTGCACCAATGTCGGCATCAACCTGCAAGCGGGCTACACCTTTGACGTGAAAACCAAGCCCCATCCCTGGGCCGGCTTTGCCGCCTTCCTTGGCCTGCACAACGACGACAACCCCGATCTCCCCTTCAACCGCCTGTTCTCCAATTGGGAGTATAGCGAATTCCTGGAAAACACCGAACTTTCCAACTGCTACGTATTCCGGGGCGGTGTGGACATCAATCCGATTGACGCCCTCACGCTCAAGGTCGTGGGCACCTGCATTGTCGCCGACAAGGATGAAGGCAGCCGCAACCGCATGTATGATCTCACCACCGGAAACCTGGATGAACGTCTGCGTCACTGGGCATCCAACATTCGCAACAACTGGGGCCGCCTGGTGGACGGCACCGGCAGTTCCAGCCGTGAAGCCGCGTGGGAACTGGGCCTGTATGCGGATTACGCCTACAGCAAAGACCTCACCTTCCGCGCCGGTTACGCGCACCTGTGGACCGATAGCGGCATCGAAAACGGCGACCGCATCGCCCTCAACGGAACGTCCGCCGCTGCCACGGGGGGCAATGAACAACTTGATTACTTGTTCTGGGAAGCCGAACTTAAATTCTAAACCGACGTTATGATACACACTCCCCGGGAGGGCCCCCTTCCCGGGGATTTACTATTCCGGGGATGCAGGATTCACAAATAAGGCGAAAACCGTGTTTGAGGTATAATAAAAGAAAATAGCCTTGGGGAGGAGTGCCATGAGACCAAGTTTTCGCTGTTCTCAAACAAGATGGTATGTCCGTGCAATGGCAGTGGGCCTGCTTTTGGCCGGCATAGGCCTTTCCGCACCTGCCTGGAGCTTGAGGAGCGTATTATATCCGGAAGATTGGACTCCCGGATTCACGGACGCCGAAGGCCGGTTCCTCCACGATGTCTCGTATGGCGGGTATCATAACGGGGAGCTTCCGCTGCCCACCGAATTTGCATGGCCTGTGTTTAACGCGGTGACCGATTTCAGCGCGGACCCTACGGGAAGCACGGACTCCACGGCGGCGATTCAATCCGCCCTCAACGCGGCCGCCACGGCGGGCGGGGGGGTGGTGTATCTCCCGGAGGGATGGTATCGTTGCGACGGCCGGCTGTCCGTAAACGCATCGAACATGGTCTTGAAGGGTGATGGTCCCGATAAAACACGGATGTACTTTACCACATCCACCGGAATGGGCTATTTGGCGCACATTACCTTTTCGGGAAGCCTGCAACGGGGGGCGGATATTCTCCTGGCGGAAGACGGGGAGAATCGGTCGTTTGTGGTCAAGGTCCATGACGCCAGTGCGCTGAATGTGGGCGATGAAGTGGCCGTGGGGTGGGTTATCACGGACGAATTTGTGGCCGAACACGGCATGACGGGCACCTGGGTAACGTTTAACGGCCTGTGGAAACCTTTTTTCCGGCGGGAAATCAAAGCCCTTAATCTGGAGGCATCGCCCAATGAAGTGACGCTGGACGCGCCGCTCCGCTACCCCGCCAAACTACGCGATGGGGCCAGCCTGCGCCGTGAACAGGGCTACCGTTCGGAATGCGCCGTCGTGGATTTGGCGCTGTCGAACGCCGTGGACTATGAATCGGCCTGGGCGCAAAACCAGGTGCATGTGCTCACGTTTGATTCCCTCAAAGACTCTTTCATCCGCAATGTGCATTCCTTTGCATCCCCGCTTGCCTCGACAAAGGGACGCCATGTGCAAAGCAGCGGCATATCATTGAGCGCCACGAAACGGATCACCGTCCGTGATTGTCAAATGGAACTGGCCCAGAACCGGGGCAGCGGCGGCAATGGCTACCTGATGGAAGTGCGGTATAGCAGTGAGGTGTTGTATCAGGACTGCACGGCGTTGAATGGACGCCACAACTTCATCCAAAACTGGGATTTCGGCGCGACGGGCATTGTCTGGCACCGGTGCCATAGCGCGGGCAGCGCCGCGGTCACCCGCGTGGGAAGCATCGAAATCCCCGTGGCCGCCTTTAGTGAATACCACCATTCCATCGCCACGGCTTGTTTGGCGGATTCGTGCCTGTTTGCGGACGGATGGTCGGGCGGAAACCGGGGTTCGGAAAGTTCCGGGGCGGGCCACAGCGTCACGCAAAGCATCACCTGGAACGTGGATGGCGCGGGAACCGGCCGGCTGCGTTCCTTCAATTACGGCCAGGGCTATGTGATTGGGACAAAGAACATTCAACTCTATGTCGAAAACGACATCTTGTTTGGCAATCTGGATGAAGGAACGGAACCCTATGATTTCACGGACGCCCTTGATGCCGCCGACGCGCTCGAACCACAATCGCTTTACGAAGACCAGTTGCGGCGGCGTCTAGGGGGATTGGTGGAGAGCCGGGTCCGTTTTGATGCCGAATCCTATATCGCCCACGAGGGTGACGGCCAGGTTTCTCTGTCCGTCCGGGTGGATGGACCGCCCCGTGACAGTTTTACGGTGGACATACTCGCGGCACCCGCCAAAGCCGTCGCCTCGGAAGAAGAGTATCACCTCCAAACCACCACCGTGATCTGGCAGCCGGGAAGCAGCATACTCGGTTCGGTTCTTATTGATATTGTGGATGATCTTGACATCGAAGAATCTGAGGCGGTCACATTTCAATTGGCAAATCCCTCCACTGGCCTGCGAATTATTGAACCAGCGGGGATTACGCTTACGATTCTTGATAATGACGAGCTTCCCGAAGGCGAGGGGCAATTCGAAGGGGAATCCGAAGGCTTGAGTGAAGGCGAGGGATACCTTGAAGGGGAAGCAGAAGGCATTAGTGAGGGTGAGGGGCTTCTTGAAGGAGAAGCCGAGGGCGTTATTGAAGGCGAGGGACACCTTGAAGGAGAAGCAGAAGGCATTAGTGAGGGTGAGGGGCTTCTTGAAGGAGAAGCAGAGGGCATTAGTGAAGGCGAAGGACATCTTGAAGGGGAAGCCGAGGGCGTTAGTGAAGGCGAGGGACACCTTGAAGGAGAAGCCGAAGGCATTAGTGAGGGTGAGGGACACCTTGAAGGAGAAGTAGAAGGCATTAGTGAGGGTGAGGGACACCTTGAAGGAGAAGCCGAAGGCATTAGTGAAGGCGAGGGACAACTCGAAGGCGAAGGCTTCAACGAGGGCGCCGAAGAGGGTGAGGCGGAAGGATTCCAGGAAGGAGAATTTTCAGAAGGGCAACCCGAAGGCCTGCTGGAAGGCGAAGGCCTGCCCGCCGAAGGTTCACCGGAGGAGGGTCAAGCGGAAGGCGAGGGCCAACCCGATTGTCATACCGCCGATCAAGACTGTGATGGACACGTAAATCTTTCCGAATTGCTCCGTATTATTCAGTTTTTCAATTCGAGTGGATACCACTGTCAGACAGGCACGGAAGATGGCTATGCGCCGGGCTCCGGAGATACCTCCTGCGCGCCGCACAACAGTGATTACAACACGCAGGATTGGCGGATAACCTTGTCTGAATTGTTGCGGGTCATCCAATTTTTTAATTCCAATGGCTACCATGCATGTCCGGGCGAAAATACGGAAGACGGTTTTTGCCCCGGTCCCCTATAGCCGTAGTATGCGGTTGATTCATGGGCTTTAGCACGTCTTTGTGACACGGATAGCGCCAAAACCGTGCTGTACGCTCTTGGCGTGCGGCGGACCGTTTCAGGACAGGTTCGCCATGTCTGGTACAGGCCCGTACTGCCGGATGTTTGCGCCGGATTCTCCCGCACAGTACAATCCCAGTTTGTTTTTCTCAAACACGCGAAGGATTGAACCATGAAACGTATTGATAAACACCGGGCATCCCGTGCGTCTTCTGGGCTCGCCGGTATTTCGTTGGCCGGCTTTCTCTTATTTTTCATCGCGCTGACACCCTCTCTTGGGTATGCCAATCCCGTGAAAAATATCATCCTGATGATTGGCGACGGCTGGGGGTTCAATCATCTCGAAGTCACCGACTATTACCAATACGGCGAAAAGGGCCAACAGATTTTTGAAAAAGAATTTACCGCCCTGGCCGTAAGCACCTATCCCGCCGGAAGCAGCTATGATCCCAACCTCGCGTACAGCGATTTCGAGTATGTAAAGAAGGGCGTCACGGATTCCGCCGCCGCCGCCACCGCCCTCGCCACCGGCCATAAAACGAAGAATGGAAAACTGGGCGTTGACCCGGAGAATACTCCCCTGGAAAATGTGGCTGAAAAGGCGGAAAAGAAAGGTAAGTCCACCGGTGTCGTCACTTCGGTGCCCCTGTCCCACGCCACCCCGGCCGCCTTTGGCGCCCACAATTCCAGCCGGGGAAACTTGCCCGATATTGCACGAGAACTGTTTTTGAAAAGCGGACTGGAGGTCATTATGGGCCCGTGCCATCCCTGGTACGACGACCACGGACAAGCCATCGCCCCTGTAAACGGAAATACGCTCCCGGAGAACATTCCAGAGAAAAACTACCGGTATGCCGGCGGCCCGGAACTTTGGCAAGAACTGTTGACCGGCAACGCCGGCGGCGACGCCGATGGCGATGGCCAGCCGGATGCCTGGACCCTGATTCAGTCACGCGGCGAATTTCGGAAACTCATGGAAGGCAACACCCCAAAACGCGTCTTGGGAATCCCCCAAATCGCGGATACGCTCCAACTGGATCGCGTGAGCGTGATTGGAAATCCCGAGGCTGAAACGCCGGGACAGTCGCCGCGCATCGAAACCGTGCCCACGCTGGCCGAGATGACATCCGGCGCCCTTAACGTCCTCGACAATGATCCGGACGGTTTTTTCCTTATGGTGGAAGGCGGCGCCATCGATTGGGCCAGTGGAAAAAGCCTGGGCCGGACCATCGAAGAAACCATGGACTATTTCAGTGCCATTGAAGCCGCAGTGGCGTGGGTTAACGCCAAAAGCAATTGGCAGGAAACCCTTATGATCATTACGGCGGACCACGAGACCGGTTATATTAATGGCCCCGGTTCTGATCCCGAACGCAAACCAATTCAGAACAACGGCAAGGGCAAGTTGCCGGGAGCAGCATGGTATGCCGGCCACACCCGGAATCTTGTCCCGCTTTTCGTGAAAGGAAACGGCACGGAACAATTCGTCAAGGCCGCCATGAACGACGATCCCGTACGGGGCAAATACCTTGACAATACCGATATCGGCAGAATTCTCGGTGAACTTGCAAGCAAGTAGAATGTGGACGGAACCGGGTTATTTAATCACCGGGCGCAAAACAATATTGCGGTATTTCACGCCCGTATGGTCGCCTTGGAAATAAAGAGGGCCGGGCTTTAGTTCATCGGCCCATAGCGCCCCGCCGGTGCATCCCATTAACGGCTGATTATCTATGATGGTTGTTCCGTTTAATTTGACCGTGACATGCCGATCCAGCAGCGTGATGTCGAGCGTTTGCCATTCTCCGGCTGGTTTTTCCGCTGAAAGCAGGGGGGTAATCCGCCCATATAGTGCGCCCATGTTGTGAGAATCCAAGGCCTTTCCATAACTATCGATGACCTGGACCTCATAGATACCCCGCAGGTAAATTCCGCTATTGCCGTTCGGAATGACATTCACCTCCAGCGTCAAATTGAAATCTTCAAAATCCTGTGTTGTCTGGAGGTTCCCATATCGAATATACGGTTGTCCCTCCTTTTGCACGGGGTTGTTCACCAAAACCCCGTCCTCCACCGACCAGCCATTGGCCACACTCTCATCTTTGGGCACCCATCCGCTGATGGTCTGACCCTCCGGACGCTTCAACCCCAGCGCCGCCCAATAGGCGCCGCCCATTACCGCCCAGCCGTCCAGATTTTTCCCGTTAAAAAGTTCAATGGGCTTGCCCAACCGTATTTTGCCCATCTCCGGCGCGGGGGGGACCGGCGGAATTCTCATCCCCGTAAATTCTTTTTTATAGGTTACCGAACCGTCCGTGGAGGGTTCGGAAAACATCCCCTGCATTTCATCGCCCGATACCGCCGCGGTTACCACGATGGGATGCGCCTGCGTGCGCACCACTTTTCCCGAATCATCTTTCACTTCATCATTTCGAATGCGAATCGCATGCAGGGTATCGCCATCGAGATACACGCTCGTCTGATGTTCCGGGCTTCCGCCCATCCACAGCAGCGTGCCCTCTAAAAATCCATTTTCCTGACACACTTCCAGCCAACCCGCACCGCCGCCGGAAGGTGTCAGCGCCCAACGTCCCAGGAATGCATTTCCTTCCGCACTGGCCGCGGCGGCAAAGAATACGAGTGATCCCATCAGCCCGATCCATGAAGTTATTTTCATATATTCTCATCCTTGTTGTATGCTTGTGGTCATTCGTCTGTATTAAATCAAAACGATCAATGCACAGGGAAATTCCAGATGTCTGAAGAAGGGTATGTCCACGGATACACCGGCCGGGAAGCAGAACGTTTGTGCGACCAGGCGAATACCCTGGCCGAACTGCTTCACCACGATACGCATTACCCCCCCGGAAGCAGGGTGTTGGAGGCGGGGTGCGGGGTCGGCAGCCAAACCGTCTTTCTCGCGCCCAACAGCCCGGATGCACGCATCACGTCGGTGGATATTTCTCCGGAATCCCTGGAAGCCGCAAAAAACGCCGCCGCCGCGCGCGGCATCACGAATGTCACCTTCCAGGTGGAGAATCTTTATGACGTGAGCTTTCCGGACAACACCTTTGATCATGTGTTTGTCTGTTTTGTGCTCGAACATCTTTCCGAGCCCATCCGCGCCTTGAAAAGCCTCCAACGCGTACTGCGGCCCGGCGGCTCCATCACCGTCATCGAAGGCGACCATGGCTCCTTCTACAGCCACCCCGAAACCCCCGAATCCCGCCGCGCCGTGCAGTGCCTTATTGACCTCCAGGCCCGGATGGGCGGTGACTCCCTCATCGGCCGCCGCCTGTACCCCCTGTTGACCAGCGCGGGGTTCAAAGAGGTCCGGGTGTCCCCGCGCATGGTCTATGTGGATTCGAGCCGCCCGGAACTTGTCGAAGGCTTCTCCAAGCAGACCTTTATCGCCATGACCGAAGGCGTCCGCGAACCCGCCTTGGCGGCCGGCATGGTTTCGGAGCAATTATGGGAAAAGGGCATTCGTGACCTCTACCGCGCCACGGAAGACGACGGCACCTTCTGCTACACCTTTTTTAAGGCTTTCGCCCTCAACCCTTGAAACCGTCCATTTGACACGTCCACGGCCGGTTCGGTAGGCTGACAATGTAGTTTGTGTGTCATCGGCGGCGCCGTGAGCGCCGTTTCAATAGAAGAGTATGGAGAACACTGCGATGAAATGGCCGATTTTTGCCGTTGGGCTTGTTGCAACCACGCTTTTTCTGGCTGGATGTCAAACCTTTTCCGGGGCCCCCAGGATCGCGAGTGCCGCCATCACCCCCGCCGAACTTAAGCCCGGCGATACTGCGGTAATTACCGTCAATGTGAAGGACCGCCACCGTCTCGTTGATCGCGTGCAGGGCGTCGTCAAGGAAGAGCCCCGTATTACGTTCAATCTCCATGACGACGGTCTGAAGGGCGACAAAAAGGCCAAAGACCACGAATGGTCCATGCAAGTGGACGTCCCGATTACCGCCCCTCCCGGCGAGTTTCTCCTCGAATTCACCGCGTTGCGCGGCGATGGAACCCCCGTTCCCGTCCGCGATAAGAAAGGTCATGTGACCCAGCTCAAAACCACCCTGCCCCTCGTCATCCGGTATGCGCCGCAATAAGAATGGGTAATGGATGATTGCCGCCCTGGTTGTGGCCGCGTTGGCGCTTGCCGCCGAACCTCCGAATATTTTGTTCGTCTCTGTTGACACCCTCCGCGCGGACCATCTGGGTTGTTATGGCTGCCCGCTGAACACGTCCCCGAATATTGACCGCCTGGCGAAAGAGGCTCTGCTCTTCGAGGATTGTATCTGCGAAGTCCCGCTCACCTTCCCCTCCCTGGGGTCGATGCTCTGCTCGCGCTTTCCGCGCATGACCGGCACCCGCCGGAACGGCCTTAAAATGCCGGCCAATGTGCCCTTGGTGACCGAGCAATTCAAAGCCGCCGGCTATTACACCTTTTGTGTTCAAAGCAATTGGACGCTCAAGGCGAAACTCTGCGGGCTCGACCGCGGCTTTGACGTCTATCAGGACAGCTTCCACACCAAACGCTGGGGCATCGTCAACCCGGAGCGCGCTGCGGAGGAAGTGTCCCGGATTGCCCTCGAACTCTTGAGAAACCGCCCCCAGAACCAACCCTTTTTCGCGTGGATTCACTATTCCGATCCCCATGCCCCCTACAAAAAACACCGCGACTACAACCCCGCCGGCCGCAAGGCCTGGCACTGGAACAAAAAGGACCGCGTCCGCGCGCGCTATGCCTCGGAAGTCGCCTATGCCGACGCCCACATCGGACGCGTCCTTGAGGCACTGCCCCCCAATACCGTCGTCGTCTTTACCGCCGACCATGGCGAATCCTTGTTCGAACACGGCTATCTCGGACATGGCCGCCGCATCCATCAGACCGGACTCCACATCCCGCTCATCATCCGCGCCCCCGGCCTCGCTCCCGGCCGCACCCAAGCCCCGGTCTGCGGCACGGATATCGGACCCACCCTGCTCGGGTTGGCCGGATTGCCAAAATGCGGCGGCATGCTGGGCACAAATCTGATGGCCGCCCTGCCGCCCGCCGCCCGCGCCCGCGTCATCGAAACCTACGGCGGCGCGGTGCCCAAGGTTCCCGGTGCGAAAGCCCTCATGGCCGAACGGCGGCCCATGCGCCAGGGCGTTCTCCACGACGGCTGGAAAATCATCCTGAACGGGAAAGACGCGGAATTATACTGCCTGAATAATGATCCCGGCGAAGAAAACAATCTTGCGGAAAAGGAACCCGCCCGCCTACAGCAACTGCGCGTCCTTGTGGAACAATGGGACAAGGCCACCCAATTCAACACCCAGGAAACCGAAGAATCCCTCAGCCCCGACGACGTCCAGGCCCTCGAAAGCCTTGGCTACCTCAAATAGAGTAATCCGCGATTCCTGGCGTCATCCCAAACAAAAAAACCGCTCAGCGAAAGGGTATTGCCCGTTTACTTTTGCCGGTGAGTTCGGAAGGCGTGCAGACTATTATCTCCAGGCCGCCGCGGCGTCTTTTATGGGGCATCATGGCCGATGGTGTAACCAGAAAGTTTTTCCCATTGGGATAGTAGCCGCGGAAAACCCGCAGCGCTGAGGGGTCGAACGCATCTGGATTCCACTTGCATTCGATGGCATCCACTTCATCGCGGCGATGGGTCAGCACAAAATCCACCTCAAGACCTGATGTGTTCCGCCAATAGCGCACAGGCGTGACGGGGTATTGCGCTTGCAGATGCTCCAGCACCAGATGTTCCCAAAGCAGGCCGAAATCATCGGGCCGCAAGGGATCCCAGCCCCGGGCAAAACTTACAAAGCCGGTATCGAAGGCATATACCTTGGGTTGTTTCACCAGTTCATGTTGTCCGCCGCCATGAAAAGGACGCACCACCGTGGCGGCATGGGTTATCTCCAGGGCCCGCAGATGGCTTTCCACCGTCGGACGGCCAATGCCCAGTGCGGTGGCGGTCTTGGTCAACTCAAACTGCCCGCCGCTTTGACGCAGTATGTACTCGAAAAATGCGTTAAAGCGATTAACGTCCCGGAAACCAAACAGACGCTGAATATCCCGCGCGAAGAATGAATCCATCCACTCTGCATAGTAGGAAGATTGTTTGGACGCTGTCAGCAACGCGCGCGGCAGGCCGCCATGAAAAAGGCGTTGCTGCAACGTGACGCCAAAGGCGGACAATTCATCCCACAAAACCGGCACTAGATGCACCGTTCGCTTGCGATCCGTGAGCGTGTCCCTAAACTTCTTGCTGGCCGCAAGCGTGGACGAACCGGTTGCCAGAATTTTTATTCCGGGGAAGGTATCCGCGCCGATTTTCAGAACACGCGCCGGATCATGCAGTTGATGAACCTCATCAAAGATCACAATCGGTTTGGAGCAAGACCGGAAGAACATCCGCGGATCGCGTACCATCTCCTCAACACCGGGAAGATCGCAGTTGACATATATCGCCTCCTGCCCAATGCTCTCCGCCAGCGTGGTCTTGCCACACCGCCGCACGCCACACAGCCAGGCGATAGGCGCCTCGTGCCAAGCAGCTTCAATACGGTTCAGCCAAAAAGGTCGTGCTATCATGAAATCATACTATACATTTAGTCAGTTTAAATGTCAAGTACGATTGCAAAATTATCCCATGAAACAATACCTGTAATTTGCAGTCATTTCGTCCGTAGCATTGTGCCTAGACGATCAGGTTCCGGAAACGTTTACTGAACCGTGATCCCTATCGCGATGGCATGATCATCGATTTCATAGCGGTTCGGGGCGCTTTCGGGAACGCTCGCCACGCAGGCAATCGAAATGCTCTCCGCCAGCACTTCCTTTGCGATGACGGCCTGGAACTGATTTACGGTGTCCACCAATTCCTGGCGGGTGGTTTCCGCCGTAACCGCGATCCGGGCGTCATAGGGCAGGCGTTGTTCTTTGCGCAAGTCCTGCACGCACCGGATGTATTCGCGCACCCAGCCTTCGCGTTTCAATTCCTCCGTGATCTCCGTCGAAATCACCACCACCATGCTCTTGCCCTGCGCCGCCGCAAAACCCGCCTTCGGATTCAACCGCACTTCCACTTCCTCGCCGGTCAACTCGATGGCTTCGCCCTCCACGGTCAGCAGGATGTTGCCGGACTGCAATTGTGCGCAGAGCGATGCCCCGTCGCTGTCCGCGAGGGTTTTTTTCACGGCATTCAATTTCTTCCCCAGTTTGGGACCCAGCAGCCGGAAATTGGGCCGCACTTCATATGCCACATATTCTTCCGGGCTGTTGCAAAACTCGATACGCTTGATGTTCAACTCTTCCATGATCAATTCGAGATGCTTCTGCAAGCCCGCACGGATGCCGTCATCGGTCAGGACCAATTCGCACAGGGCCAGCGGCTGCCGCACCTTGATATTTTCCGCGCGCCGCGCGCTCAAGCCCAGCGTGACCGCTTCCCGGGTGTACGCCATCTCGTCCAGCAGTCCTTGGTCAATGGAATCCGCCGCCGCCGTGGGATAGGCCGCGTGATGCACACTCGGGGCCGCGCCCGGCAACGGTTTGGTCAAATTTCTCCAGGTATACTCGCTGAAAAACGGCGTGAACGGCGCAATCAGCCGCGCGAAGGTCAACAGGCATTCATATAAGGTCCAATATGCATCCGATTTGTCCTGCGTCCAATCACTCGCCCAAAACCGCGCGCGGCTCCGGCGTACATACCAATTGGACAGGCCATCCAAAAACGCCGACAACGCCCGCGCCGCCGGATAGGTTTCAAACCGGTCCAGTGCGCCGCGCACTTCCAGTGTGGTCCGGCGCAACTCATTCAGAATCCAGCGGTCCAGTTCCGCGCGCTCCTCCACCGGCGCGAACCGGGCAGGCCCTTCGCCCTGACATCCATCAGTAACCGCGCTGGCCGCAGCCGCCTGCAAAAAGGCCCGAGGCGCGTTCGCGGGATTAAATCCATCCAAATTCGAGTAAATCACAAAAAAGCTGTACACGTTATACCAGCGCATCAGCAGTTCGCTTTGCACTTCCTGGACAATCCGTTCCGACAGCCGCGTACTGGTCGTGGGAGGATTCTTGGCGATGAAGCTCCACCGCAGGGCGTCCGCGCTGTACTTCGCAAAAATCACTTCCGGCTCTTTGTAGTTTTTCAGCCGCTTGGAGAGTTTCAGGCCATCTTCACCCTGGATCAGGCCCAGGCAGATGCAATTGCGGAACGGATGCGGCCAGGGCGTGTTTTTGCCGAAGACCAGCGTGCTGATGGCCAGTTGCGCGTAAAACCAGCCGCGCGTTTGGTCAATGGCCTCGCTGATGAAATCCGCCGGGAAGTTCTCCTTGAAACGCTTTTCCGACCCCACCGCATGAGGATATCCCCACTGGGCGAACGGCATGCAGCCCGCATCAAACCAGCAGTCAATTACTTCCGGCACCCGCCGCATCCGGGCTGTGGGGTCTTTAGGCGATTGATAGGTGATCGCGTCAATGTACGGCTTGTGGATTTTCAGGTGATCGCTGAGTTTCGGATCGCGGGCTTTGGCCTCCGCCCATACTTCCTGTCCCTGTACATCGGGTTTGGCCAACAGTTCTTCATACGACGGCATGCATTCCATGTAACCGGTCTTCTCACAAATCCACACCGGCAGCGGCGTGCCCCAGAACCGCTCCCGCGAAAGCGCCCAATCCACATTGGTCTCGAGGAAATTGCCAAAGCGCCCGTCGCGGATGTGCTCAGGCTGCCACGCAATTTCATCATTATTCGCCATGAAATCGTCCACGAAATCCGAGGTGCGGATGAACCAGCTTTCCCGCGCATATTGAATCAGCGGATCATTTTCCGCACGGGGGCAGAACGGATACGCATGCCGATACTGATCGTGTTTCAGCACCACGCCCTTCTCTTTCAGAAAACGCATAATGCCCTTGTCCGCATCCTTGCAGAATTGCCCCGCGAACGGCTTTTTATCATAGGGATCGACATCCGTTACCCGCTCGTCAAACGTGCCGTCCGGCTTGATATAACACAGGAAACCAATGCCCCGTTCCTTGCACACGCGGTAGTCGTCCTCGCCGAACGCCGGTGCAGTATGCACGATGCCCGTACCCGTCGTGAGATCCACAAAATCCCCTGCAATCACCTCCCAGTGATGGTCCGAAGGCGTGTCCGTGCCAATCTTTTTAGGCATGCCATAATCAAAAAGCGGTGCGTAGCGCAGGCCCAGCAGTTCGCTGCCTTTAAATGTGCGGACCACCTTGGCCTGCTCTCCGAAATTTTTTTCCACCAGCGCGGACGCAAGGATATAACAAACGCACGAACCGTCCTTCTCCGCTTCCACCAGCGCATAATCAATATCGGCGCCCACGCAGGCGGCGCAATTGCTAAGCAACGTCCACGGGGTGGTTGTCCACACCAGTAAATTCACTGCTCCGCACGCGAGACCGAGTTTTTGCTTGCTTTCCTCGGTCAGCGCCAGCGCCACCGTGATTGCCGGATCATCCGTGTCCCGGTAGCCTTCGCCCACTTCGCCGGCCGACAGCGCCGTACCGCCCTGCGCCCACCACCACACCACTTTGTGCCCTTTGTACAAGAGACCCCGGTCGAAAAGCTGCTTCAACGCCCACCACACGCTTTCCACGTAGCTCTGGTGATAGGTTACATACGCCTGATCCAGGTCCACCCAGAATCCGATGCGGTCCGTCAATTCTTCCCATTCCCGCTGATAGCGGAACACCGACTCGATGCATTCCCGGTTAAAGGCTTCCACGCCGAACGCCTCAATCGCGGCCTTGCCCCCGTCAATAATGCCCAGGTGTTTGCACACCTCCACCTCCACCGGCAGCCCGTGCGTGTCCCAGCCCGCCTTGCGCTCGCAATAGTATCCCGCCATCGTCTTGTAGCGCGGGAAAATGTCCTTGATCGTCCGTGTGAGGCAGTGCCCGGGGTGCGGCATGCCGTTCGCCGTCGGCGGGCCTTCGTAAAACACAAATCGCGGGGCGCCCTCGCGCTGCTTCAGGCTCTGATGATAAATCTGGTCTTCTTTCCAAAAACGCAGAATCTCCTTCTCCGTTTCCGAAAAATTAAACGGCGAGGGAACCGGACTAAATACAGGGTCGTTCATGTACTATGCTTCCTTGCTGCAATTCCGAAACAAGTCAATAAATGCGTTGCCGCCTGGGTACAGGCCGTGGAAGCCCTGATCATCCGCTTTTTCGCCCATTTTTTCAACTTTTCAGCGTTCCCGGCGCCCCTGCCCCGGGAAAACGCCTGTCCTTGTGCCTCGCAGCCCCCATACTCCCCGATTCGCAGGTCCGTATTCTTGTCACGGGAGCGCGGGCATTGGTATTCTTATGCGGCACTCAACCCATGGAGGGGCGGAACGTGATTATACGCAAGGCAGTGATTACGGCGGCGGGGCGCGGCGCGCGCCTCTATCCGGTGGCGGACACGGTCCATAAGGCGATGTTGCCGTTGATGGACCGGGACGGCCTGACGAAGCCGGTGATTCAGATCATCATTGAAGAGGCGCTCGAAAGCGGGATTGAAGAAATCTGCATTGTGTGCGCGCCCGGCGATGAGGAGCACTACCGCGCGCATCTCGGCCGCTTGCGCAACACCTATGCCACCGGCTACCCCGGCGAGGATTGGGCGCAAAATCAGGCCGCGCGCATTGACAACATGCTGAAACGGATTTCGTTCGCGGTGCAGGACAAACCGCTCGGCTATGGGCATGCGGTGTATTGCGCCCGGGAATTCGTGGACGAGGAGTGGTTTCTGTTGCTCCTGGGGGATCATCTGTACATTTCGGACAATCCGGGGCAGCGCTGCGCCCAGCAATTGATCCAACTGGCCATGCAGGAGAACTGCGCCGTGGCCGCGGTGAATCCCACCCGGGAGAGCCTGGTGCGGCATTACGGAACCCTCAGCGGGAAACGGGTGTCCGGCGTGCATGGCGTCTACGAAATCGAAAAGATCATCGAGAAGCCATCCCTGAGTCTCGCCGAAGTGGAACTGCAAACCCCGGGATTGCGTTCGGGGCATTATCTGTGCCTGTTCGGGATGCATGTGCTGCCGCACCGGATTTTCTCGTTGCTGGAAAAAGATTTGGCGGGGGAGGTTACGGCGGGGGCCTGTCAACTGACGCCTTCCCTCCAAGAATTGGCGCAGAGCGAAAAATACCTTGCCGCTGAACTGCACGGCAGGCGCTATGATATCGGGGTGAAATTTGGATTGATGCTGGCGCAAATTGCCCTCGGCATGGCGGGACGCGAGCGCGACAGCATGTTGACGGAAATCGTCGAGCTGATGGCGGATCAGGGCCGGAGCCGGGAGGGCGCCCAGTGAATCCGTTCATAGAAACCATTGTCAGTTCCGAGCCGGAGCTCCGCAACCGCCCCTTTCGCGCCTTGTGCGAAGGCATGGACGTCCCGGCCTTGTGGAAGGCGTGCGAGGAACTCGAACAGTTCCGCCGGTCCGCCGTGAATTTATACGAGCGCGTCCGCGCCACACTGTTTCTTTATGCCGCGTACCGGTTCTACTTGAGTGAAGCCAAAGACTTCGCATCCACCGGCCCGATTCCCTACCAGGGATTTTCGGATTTGCTCGAACGCCGGTTCGAGGAGGCCATCGCCTGTTTTTTACAGGCCGTACGGAATGACGGCCCCAGCGGTTCGCTGTTCAGCGCGTTGGCGGAAGCCTATCATCATTTATCCTTCCAAACCCTGACCAATCAGGTGCGCCGCAGCGTGCGCGCGAGCCGGGGCAATCAATGGATGTTCCGCGTGGGGCATCCGGACGATCATCCCCTGCGCATCCGCATGGAAATGCTCCATCGTCCAGGAGGGGCCTGGCTGTATCCGGTGCTCGCGGAGACCACGCCGGTCCGCCTCGATCTCAGCCACAGCGGCTGGTCGGACATTTTCTTTTTGGGAATGGATTACCCCGAATGCGCGCGGGTGTTGAATATCTCCATTGACCTGGGCGTCTATGGGCGCGATCAGGAAATCAAACCGCCCATTGAATCCTATCTGCGTGTGATTCCCGAACCCGTTCTCCGGCTGACCAGCGTCGATTTGGAAACCACCAAAGACATCACGGAACTGCGGGATCTGTTTAACTTCGGGAATGATTACCTGAGCCTGTTGAAGGCGGGGGTGATCGCTTCCGGGTTGATTCCGCCGTCCTTTGAAGGCACCGGCCACACGGTGGCGCGGATTCTCGCGCACGTAGTGGAACCGGGCATGGGCATCGAACTGGTCACCAAGGTGAACGACATCCCGAAGGGGTCGCGGCTCGCCGTCTCCACCAATCTCCTGGCGTCGATCATCAGCGTGATCATGCGGGCCACGGGGCAAACCGCCGCCCTGGAGGGTTCTCTGCGGGAAGAGGAACGCCGCCTGATCGCCTCACGCGCCATTCTCGGCGAGTGGATGGGCGGTTCCGGCGGCGGCTGGCAGGATTCCGGCGGGATTTGGCCGGGCCTGAAAGTGATTCAAGGCGCGCTTGCGGGCGAGGGTGATCCGGAATTCGGCGTGAGCAAGGGCTGCCTGCTTCCGCGCCATCATATCCTGGGTTCCGGCGATCTCCATCCTGAAATCACGCAACGTTTGGCGCAGTCGCTGGTCCTGATTCACGGGGGCATGGCCCAAAACGTCGGCCCCATTCTCGAAATGGTCACGGAAAAATATCTGCTGCGCGCACAACCGGAATGGCAGGCCCGGCTCGACATGCGCGCCATTTTCGACGGCATCCTGGCCGCGCTGAAATCCGGCAGTGTGCAGGACCTGGGCGGCTGCACCACCCGCAATTGGAAGTATCCGCTCAAAACCATTATCCCATGGGTGACCAACCGGTTCACCGAAACGATTATCGCGCGCGCCGCGGAGCGCCTTGGAAACGACTTTTGGGGATTCCTAATGCTCGGCGGAATGTCCGGCGGCGGCATGTGCATGATGGTGGCCCCGGAGCGCCAGGCCGCGTTTCGCGAGGACATTCTGACTATCATGCAGACCGCCAAACGGGAACTGGAGGATGCGTTGCCGTTTGCAATGGACCCCGTGGTCTACGATTTTCGCATCAATATGCAGGGCAGCATGGCAACCCTGTTGGATGGCGACCGCGCCACCATGCCCGCCCGCTATTACGCCCTCCAGGTGCCCGAACTGGTGCGCCAGGACCCCGTGTCGGTCGAATATTTGCGCCGTGTGGAATTGGATCACTTTACGGCTCACTGCGACAAGCCCGAAGAGACCTTCCGCATCCTGCGCACGCTCGTGAGCAACCTGTTCCGCGTGGGCGGGGCCGCGTCGCAGGGCGAGCGCATCGAATGGGATGCCGCCTCCGAACGCATCAAGCAGGAAAACGGGTTTGATCTCATCCAGCATGAACAGACCCGGGAAGATTTGCGGGCGGGCCGCATCGGGCTGTCCCGCAACCGCCTTCCGGTGGATACCGATATTCGCGATGTCGAAGACCGCGACGTCATTATGATGGGAAGCAACAAACGGCACCGGGCGCGCGGCGAATCGGCCCTCCGTGAGGGACGGGCCGCCGTGCTGAGCCTGGCGGGCGGCGTGGGCAGCCGCTGGACCACCGGCGCGGGGGTCATCAAGGCGGTCAATCCCTTTATCTATCTCGACGGCAGGCACCGCAGCTTTCTTGAATTGCACCTGGCCAAAACCCGGAGGACGGTGGAACAGTTCGGGGCGCCGGTCCCGCACCTCATCTCCACCAGCTTCCTGACCCATGGCCCTATCGAGAAACACCTTCGGCTAAACGGCAACTATGGCTATACCGGCCCGCTGTTTCTGTCTCCTGGACGTTCCATCTGCCAGCGGCTTATTCCCATGACCCGCGATCTCGTGTTTCTCTGGGAAGAAATGCCGCAGGAAACGCTGGATGAACAAAAGCAAAAGGTGCGCGAGGCGGTGCGCGGCGCGCTGATGGAGTGGGCGCGCGCCAAGGGCGAAGGCTCGGATTACGTGGACAACGTGCCCATCCAGCGCTTCAGCCCGCCCGGGCACTGGTACGAAGTGCCCAACCTGTTCCGCAACGGCGTATTGGCGCGGATGCTCGCGGAATACCCGAAGGTTGAAACCATCATGCTGCACAACATTGACACGCTCGGCGCCAGTCTCGAACCCGAAGCGCTGGGGGCCCATCTCGAGAGCGGCAACCTCCTGACCTTCGAGGTGGTGCCCCGCCGCATTTACGACCGGGGCGGCGGCCTGGCGCGGGTGAATGGCCGCGTGCGCTTGCTTGAAGGGCTCGCGCAGCCCCGTGAAGAAGACGAACTCCGCCTGCGGTATTACAACTCGCAAACCACCTGGATTCAGATTGATCCCCTGCTCGAACTTTTCGGACTCACCCGCGCGGACCTCATGGAGGCCGGCCCGAAGGTGGCGGAATCCGTGCGCCGCATGGGCCGCCGCATGCCCACCTACGTCACCATTAAAGACGCCAAACGGCGTTGGGGGCATGGCCAGGAAGACGTCTATCCCGTAGTCCAATTCGAAAAACTCTGGAGCGACATGACCGCCCTCGCCGATGTCTCCTGCGGATTCCTTGCCGTGCCGCGCCTGCGTGGCCAGCAACTCAAAGACCTCCATCAACTGGATCCTTGGGCCAATGACGGCAGCAAAGAATACACCGCCCAACTCTGCGGGTTTTCACGTTGAGCGAATCCACAACCTTCACGGGGCTGTTACGCACCCCGCCGCCCGCTCTGCGTGAAAGCAGGTTTCTTGCACGGGCGTAAGGGTTGGATTATTGTGTGGACAATGTGAGTGGAGAGAAGAAACATGCCTTGTAAAACATCGCGGCGCGGGTTTTTAGCGGCAGCGGGGGCAGCGGCGTTTCCGCTGATACTTCCGGCGCGCGCGTGGGGCGCGGAGGGTGCCGCCGCGCCAGGCAACCGGATTACGCTGGGATTCATTGGCACCGGGGATCATGGCGTCAACATGAACCTGAAATCCTTCCTGCAACATCCCGATGCCCAGGCGGTAATTGTGTGCGATGTGGACCGGGAACGCTTGCTTGGGGCACAGGAACTTGTCAACAGGCACTATGCCCAGCAGCAATCCTCGGGCATGTATAAAGGATGCGATGCCACGCAGGATTGGCGCAATGTTATTGCGCGCGCCGATGTGGACGCCGTGGTGGTGTCCACGCCGGACCATTGGCATGTGTTGCCTTCGATTGCCGCGGCGCGCGCGGGGAAAGACGTGTTTTGCGAGAAGCCGTTGACACTTACCGTGCACGAGGGCCGGGTGCTCAGCGACACCATGCGCCAGTATGGGCGGATATTCCAGACGGCGAGCGAGAACCGCTCGAAAGGCAATTTCCTGCGGGCCGCGGAACGGGTCCGCAACGGGCGCATCGGGAAACTGCACACGATCCACACCCAGCTCCCCGTGGACCCCACCGCACGGAGCATGCAGAACAAACCCTTTACGGTGGAGCCGGTGCCGGAAGGATTTGATTATGAGATGTGGCAGGGGCCCGCGCCCGAGGCGCCGTATACGAAAGGCCGGTGCCACTATCATTTCCGGTGGATCTTCGATTACTCCGGCGGCAGCCTGACTGATTGGGGCGCCCATCTCAATGACATTGCCCAATGGGCCAACAATACTGAATATTCCGGCCCGATCAGTGTGGAAGGCGAAGGCATCTTCCCGAAAGAAGGCTTGTACAACACCGCCATCGCCTGGAAATTGACCTATGAATACGCCAGCGGCGTCACGTTAATCTGCACGGATGGCATGCCGAAAATACGGATGGAAGGCAGCGAGGGCTGGATCGAATGCACCTGGGACACCATCGAGGCCAGTTCACGCGAGATTCTGCATTCGGAGATTGGCCCGGAGGAAATACATTTACGGACGTGTCCCGATCACGAGCAGCGGGATTTCCTCAACTGCGTGAAGAGCCGCGCGCAGACTTACGCCCCCGCGGAGATTGGCCACCGCACCGTGACGATCAGCCACATTGGCAACATCGCCATGAAACTGGGCCGAAAATTGCGCTGGGACCCGGAGACGGAACGGTTTAAGAAAGATGACACCGCCAACCGTTTGTTGTCACGCGCCATGCGGGAACCCTGGCATTTATGACAAACATTTGCACAAGTAGTGGAAGAGCGAAGCTCCTGTTAAGCCGCAAGAACAAAAACGCCTCCTGTCATTGCGAGGAGTCCCCGACGAAGCAATCTCGCTTCCAAACCACTAAGCCCCTGTATCGTACCTACACGTCATTATTCAACCCTGTAGGAACGGCACACAGGGATATTCATGGCGGGCGTATAGTTGGCGCTATGGCGGGATTGCTTCGTCGGGGACTCCTCGCAATGACAAGTGGGGCTGTGTTTTGTACTCGTTCCCAAGTTGTACTTGGGAACGCACGTGTCAGAAAAGCGGTGCTTTGAAACCTACTATGCTTTTAAAAGGAACGTACCATGAGAACATCTTTGAATTCTTTGTGGGTGGCGGGTCTGCTTCTATTGTCCACCACCGCCATGGCGGCGGAAGTGTCTGCCATGTCCAATCCTTTTTTTGCCATGGACACCGGCACGAAGGACGAACACCACCAGACGCCGCAGGCGCAGGCCGCCATGCTGAAGGAACTCGGCTACGCGGGGTATGGTTTCACGGGATTTAAGGACATCCCGGCAATGCTCCAAGCCCTGGACGCCAATACTCTCAAAATGTTCACCACGTATGTCAGCGCCACTGTGGAACCGGAAGGGGGAACCCTCGAACCCGGTCTCGAAGAAGGCGTCGCCGCGCTCAAGGGCCGCGACACGATCCTGTGGATCACCATTAACAGCAAAGCGTTCAAGCCGTCCGCGCCCGAGGGCGATGCCATCGCGGTGAAACTGCTGCGCGATGTCGCGGATAAAATTCAACAGACCCATCTCCGGATCGCGTTGTATCCGCATACAAACTGTTGGCTGGAAAAGGTGGAAGACGCCGTGCGCGTGGCGAAACGGGTGGACCGGAAGAACGTGGGCGTGACCTTCAACTTGTGCCATTGGTTGAATGCGGGCAAGGGGCAAAATATGAACGGTCTTCTCGATCTGGCCAAGCCATATTTATTTGTTGTGACGATCAACGGCGCGGATACGGAAGGCGGCTGGGACCGGCTTATCCAACCCCTCGACAAAGGCTCTTTCGACATTCGCAGCTTCCTGCAAGGCCTGCGCCGCATCGAATATACCGGCCCCATCGGCCTGCAAGGCTACGGCATTAAAGGCGATGTGCACGAAAACCTGAAACGCTCCATCACCGCTTGGCGGGAACTCAGCAAAAGCCGCTAACGCCAACTATTTCACCACGGCGCTTTCCTCGAAGACCGCGTGGTTGATTTGGGTGCGCTCGTGGGACGTGAAGATGATGTGGATTTTGTTGTCGCGGGTTTGGATGGCGTAGGGGTAGGCGAAATCGTCCTTGCCTTCCATAATGTTCCGCTTGTGGGGATAGGTCTTGTCGTTGTCGGTGGAGATGGCCACGGTCAGCGGCGAGCGGTCGTTCATGCTGTCGTTATACACCAGCAACAGGTGGCCATTTTTCAGACGAAGGAAATCCGCGGCGGCGTTGGGATTGGGGAACGCGGTGTCCTTTCCTTCCGACCATGTTTTCCCTCCGTCGTGCGATTCCGCGCGTACGAGATAGCCGTCGGTGCGCGGTTCATACCCGCCCCCCCGGCGCATGTAGGCGATCAAGTAGTTCTCGTCAATTTGCGCCACGGCGGGCTGCAAACACCCCAGCCGCGCGGTGATGCGGTTCGTTTCCGTCCAGGCATTGGTCTTGGGATCGCAGCGCAGGAACAGCGATGTGGTGTCACCCCCCACCTGTTCCCGGTCGCATCCGGTTTCATGATAAATCGGCAGGAGGTAGTCGCCGTTCTTCAGCACAATCGGCTGCGAGCGGACCATCATGCCTTTTTCCAGCGCCAGCACAAAGGGATCGGACCAGGTTTTTGCGCCATCCTTGGAAATCTTGGCGTGGATGATGGAATCGGACCACGTTTCGCCGTAGCGCACCACATGAAACAGCCAGACCATGCCATCGGGCGCCTGCCACACCACGGGATTGCCGTCGGAATGAAACGGCGTATCCGCAATGGCCACGGGCTTCGACCAATGACTCGAACCTTTTTTCAGCCGCGCGCCATAGACCGCCGTGTCAGGGGCGTACTCGCCCGAACCACCGTAATACGCAAGGTAAAGGTCGCCGTTGGCCAGTTCGGTAATCGCCGCGGGATGTTTATACTGTCCGGGCAGTTCCGTGCCGAACACCTTGGTGATCGTAATATCCTCCGCGATTGCCATGCCGGCAGCCATGACAGCAAGTATTCCAAGTATTACTATGCGAAACATAACGGGCATCCTTTATTCATATTGTTGTTGCGTTTGTTGCTTAAGACGCAAAAAAGAGTAACAGCCCGTGCAGTACGATTACCAGTTATTCATGTCATAGTGCGTATTTGCGGGCCAACCAGACCCCGGTTCCAACCAGGCCCGCCAGGACCATTGCGGCCACCGCGAGCAACCACGGCTGGAGAAGATACTCCCGCCAGGACAGAATCAGGGTCATTTTCTGTGATTCCGTCGAGGCGGCAACATGATCCCCGGGCCCGTACTCGATCTTAAACTCTTTCGGGGACAAGGGAACGTTCACCTGCGCGGTGGCAAGGTCAAGATGGAATTCGCGGATGAGCGACGGTTCTTCGCGCGGCATCGCGTGTATCATGCCCACCATATAGTCCTGATCGGAAAGGCGTTTATTGTTGTATTCGTCTATGAGGCGACGCACCTCGGGATTGCCGGTCTTGTACATCGTGTGGCGAACGTCCACGGGAAACGGCACCCCGTCAACCTCCACGTAATTGGAAAACTCGAACCGCTCCGTCACCACGCCGAACGCGAACGGTTCCTCCGTCCAGAACGATTTCAGCTCGTCAGGAGACCCCATGCCGAACCGCTGCATGTAATCAATATGGGCGATTTGCCCATCGGGATAGAAATATACATCCATGGCTTCCGAATGGTCCAGATCATCGGCCCAGTGGGAGAATACGATGTCACCGTCCTGCTCCCGAAGATACGCGTTTCCGATGGACAGTGCCTGAGCGAGCGTGAAGTCCCCTCGGGGCTGGCTGAAGAACTCATGGGGCATGAGGAACATGTTCGGCGGCCATTTCCAGATGTTCCCGGCGTCAAGGATAACCACTCCTTTCCGCCTTTCCGCCAACTTCTCGTCGCGTTCCAACCGGTAGCCGTATATGCCCTTGTAGAACGTTTCCGTCATCTTTTCCCCGGGGGTTCCGTCCTCGTGCAGGCTCACCCGCTTCAAATAGATGCTCCCATCTTGATACCGGCATTCCATGGCGAGTTGTCTGTCCGCCACCCAGCCCTCCGGCGGATTCTTGGGCACAAAGTATGCCGTTTCTCTAAGGGTGTAGCACCCCTTGAAACTGTGAATTTGCTGGGACCAATTGACAATCCTCTGACGGTACTCATCCACACGGTCCCCCGCCGCATACGCGCCGGCAAGCACGGACACCATGCAAAAGAAGGCGGTTCCTGCGGTCTGGGGGTGCATATTCTGCCTCCGTTCTCTCTTCAATAGGGCATCTGATAAATACACCGGCCTTTACATCCCTCATTCGGAACAGGCGTGCATGAGTCGTCCCCATCCGGAGAGGGCAGCACATACTTCGATTTGCATTCAAGGCAATTCAGTTTGGCGCACGTACTGCTGCTGCATCCTGTCTTGCCATTTTTATCGAGACACTGCTGCGAATCCCCAATACTGAATGTGTCACCACTTGGGCAACCACACGGATTCTGATTGCAACTGGAAGGAACTTGTTCACCGGGCCGATATCCGCAGGGCGTTGACTCGCTGCAATGAGTACAATCCTCGGGGCAGCCGGACAAGAACAACGCCGCTCCAACGGCAACCGCAACAAATAGTACTTTACACCTCATACATTGCTCCCTTCAACGGTTGATACGTCAACAATCACCTTACCATTAGTGTGATACATTCTAGATCAATCAGATGTAGTTGTCAAGCAAAAAAATAGCGATCCTCGCCGGTCTGTCTGATGCAGCAATGCGACATGCTTTCCGCCAAGAACGCACCCAGGGTGACATGGCGGGATAAGTTCCGTTGAAAAACTATTGGGAGATGGTGGATAGTAATAGGGATAATCCGGTTTCGCCGAGTTGACCGTGCCCTGCGGCAATATAAGGATGTATACCCAACACTCCTTCATCTTTTTTGTGGCACGGTCAAGGCCGTCCCCGGTCTTGGCCGTGGATTCTTCCGCGAATCGTCTCCGCAGGCGGTGAAGGCTCTTGGGAACAAGCAGGAAATAGACCGTATAGACAGGATACATTTGATGAGCATATTTTCCGAATTGGTGGCAACGCTGAAAGACTTGGGGAGGCCCGTTTTCATTCAAACGCATAATTTCCCGGATCATGACGCGGTGGCGGCGGCGTACGGCCTGCAGCAGTTGCTGGGCGCGTATGAAATTGTGGCGCATATCGTGTATGAAGGGGACATTCAACGGGACTCTTTGCGCGAGATGATCCATGAATTGGGCATTTCCCTGATTGACAATGACGATATTCACATACACCCCGAAGACAAAATCATTGTGGTGGACGGGTGCAAGGGCAACAAGAACGTGCTCGAACTGCCGGGGGAGGAGATCGCGGTGATCGATCATCACGAGGTGGAGTGTCCGGACGATGTGCCGCTCTGCGACCTGCGCTCCGGCTACGGGTCGTGTTCGTCCATCGTGTATTCCTATTATGCCGAAGCGGGCCTCGCTCTGCCGCGCCCTGTGGCGACCGCGTTGATGATTGGCATCTGCATGGACACTTCGCTGCTTACGCGGAAGGTGCATGAGGCGGACATCCGGGCCTATGTGGAGCTTTTCCCGCACGCGGACGTGCCTCTGCAAAACCGGATTTTGCGCAATTACATACAGACCCAGGACTTGGATTTTTTCCGGCACGCCCTCGAGCATGTCGTGATTGACACAGAGGAAAGAATGGCGTTTTGTTATTTCCCGGACGGCTGCAACCAGAATCTGCTGGGGGTATTGGGCGACTTTTTCCTCTCCTTGCGCGAGATCAGTTTTGTGGCGTTATGCGCGAAAAATGGCGGGGTGATCAACTTGTCCGTGCGCAATGAACTGCCGCACCTGAGCGCCTCGGCGGTTATTCAGGATGTATTGAAGGGCATGGGGTTCGGCGGCGGGCATGCGGACATGGCGGGCGGGATCATCAAGGATTTGCGCCTGTTCGTTCCCGAGAAAATGCGGAACAAGTTCCTGGCGCATGTCCGGGCCGCTCAACCGGCATGAGGCCGCGTGGTGTTCCTCTAGATTCCGCGCTTATTCGCCAACGTGCGCAGATCGGTATAGTCGACGAGTTCGGAGAAATCGCATAGGGTGCACATGGCCGTGCTGGTGACCGCGATGCCGGATTCGACGACGGCGGCGACGGGGTTGAGCCCTCCGCAAACAATGAGGCCGGTGCGGCCCTGGGCGACGGGGATGTCCAGCAAGGGTTGATTGGGGGTGCCAATGGCCAGCAGGCCGCCAAGCCCCGCCTGTTCGCTTTGCCGGGCCAGCCGGCGCACATCGTCGAGCGCCACGGAGGGCACTTCGCGGAAGCTGGCGCCAATGATGCCATAGCCGTTCCGGGCCGTATTCACGACGCTGGTCATATGGCCCCGAATGAAGATTTCCAGCGGATCGAGCGAAGAGCCGTCATAGGTGATGATTTGGGTGAACCGGCGGGGCTGGTTGTTTTCAAGTTGCACCAGGCCGCCGAAACGTGAGGTGGTGGCGATTTTGGCGCGCAGGAAGATGCCGTTGATGCTCACGCTGCACACCGTGCCCACGGCCACGCATCCTTTGGGCACGCGAAAGGTGCCCAACTGATCGTCCGGCCCGCCAAAGGCCACGAGGCGGCCCATGCTGAGCCCGGCGTCGTACGCTTCCACGAGGGCGCGCATGGCGAACCGCCATTCGCGGGGATTGAACGTGGAGACATTGATAATCACCTTGCCTTTGCGGGACGGGAGGTCGAAATCCATTTGATACGCCAGCATGTCCACCCGGGCCGCGACAAAGCCCACCTTGTCCACCACGAGGGCACTGTCCAGTTCCTGAAGCCCGTGGGGGGTGAGCCTGCGGCCGCGGCGCCCAAGGTTTTCGGTCCAGTCGAGGGCGTCGGCCTGCGCGAGATAATTGCGGATGGTGCGTTCGCCAAGGTCAATGCCGGAGGCCAGGAGCGCCTCCGCGATGCGCTGGCTGCCCAGGGGTTTGGGCGCGGCTTGCAGAACCCGTAAAATGGCCATCATTTTGCGCCGGGTCTTGATATCCAAAATGTCATCCTCCTTTCCGTCCCGCGGCACGCGCCGCAGGCATGCCGTGCGGGAAGCGTTACGGTATGGCGAAAGATTATCACGCCGCGCGTCTTTTTTTCAAGAACCGGCAAAATTGCCGGTTCTTGAACCTGGCCGTCCGGGCACGGCGGATGTTTCAGCCTGGAGGCGGTGTTGAAAACAAGCGCTTTGAAGGGATAAACGATTTGAAACGAGAGTTGACATGGGCGGCGCAAAGGCGGTACACTGTACGGAACCGGCTGGTATATGCCGCTTATGTGCTATCCGGCGGGGTTAGCACAAAGTTACCCTTATTCTGGCGCCAACACGCCCAACTGGAGGAAATTCATCGTGTCGTATGTAACAGACGTATTGGAAATCGTAGCCCGGCGGAATCCCAACGAACCGGAGTTTCATCAGGCCGTTCGCGAAGTGCTGGAATCCCTGATTCCGGTGCTGGAGCGTCATCCGGAATATCAGGCCAACCGCATTCTCGAGCGTTTGGTGGAACCCGAGCGCGTGATTATGTTCCGGGTTCCCTGGCAGGATGACAAGGGCGCCATTCATGTGAACCGGGGGTTCCGCATTCAATTCAACAGCGCCATCGGGCCGTACAAGGGCGGGCTGCGTTTTCACCCGACGGTGTATATCGGCATTTTGAAGTTCCTGGCCTTTGAACAGGTGTTCAAGAACTCGCTGACGACGCTCCCAATGGGCGGCGGCAAGGGCGGTTCGGATTTTGATCCCAAGGGCAAGACGGACTCCGAAGTGATGCGGTTCTGCCAAGCGTTCATGAACGAGTTGTTCCGCCACATCGGGCCGGACACGGATGTTCCGGCGGGCGACATTGGCGTGGGCGGGCGCGAAGTGGGCTTCCTCTTCGGCCAATACAAGAAATTGAGAAACGAATTCACCGGCGTGCTGACGGGCAAGGGCTTGAACTGGGGCGGTTCGCTGATTCGTCCCGAAGCCACGGGCTATGGCGCGGTGTATTTCGCCGAGAACATGCTGGCCACGCGCAAAGACAGCATCAGCGGCAAGGTGTGCACGGTGTCCGGTTCGGGCAATGTGGCGCAGTATACCGTCGAGAAACTGAATCAACTGGGCGCGAAAGCGGTCAGCTTGTCCGATTCCTCCGGCACGGTGTACGACCCCGCGGGCATTGACGCGGAGAAACTGGCGTTTGTGATGGAGTTGAAAAACGTTCGCCGCGGCCGCATCAAGGAGTACGCGGACAAATTCAAGGGCGTGGAATTCCGCGCGGGAAAACGTCCCTGGGACATCAAGTGCGACTGTGCGTTTCCGAGCGCCACGCAGAATGAAATAGGCCCGGAAGACGCCGCGAAACTGGTCGAGAACGGCTGTTTTGTGGTCAGCGAAGGCGCGAATATGCCGAGCGAACCGGGCGCGGTGGATATCTTCCTGGAAAATAGCGTGCTGTATGGGCCGGGCAAGGCGGCCAATGCCGGCGGCGTGGCCGTCTCCGGGCTGGAAATGGCCCAGAACGCGCAACACACCATGTGGACGCGCGAAGAGGTGGACCAACGCCTGCGCGACATCATGAAGGCGATTCATACGCAGGCGTGGGAAGCCGCCGAAGAATATGGCCGGCCCGGCAACTACGTGGTGGGCGCGAACACGGCCGGTTTCGTGAAAGTGGCGGATGCCATGCTGGACCAGGGATTGGTCTGAGCCTGGGAGTAACAAGATAATTTTGACGGGCCTGGCTGCAACGCCGGGTCCGTCTTTTTTCCACAGGCGGAAATCGCCTCTCGAAGCCCCGTATAATAACCGTGTAAAAATGGAGCATGCCCATGCCCTTGAATCCCGACCTCAGTTCCGGCTTGCCTGAACTGGACCAATTGCTGCGCGGCCTGCAATCCGGCGACAACATCGTCTGGCAGGTTGAGCGCATCGAAGACTACCAGGCCTTTGTCACGCCCTTTTGCCTCAATGCGGTGGCGCGGGGACGGAAACTGATCTATTTCCGCTTCGCCCGTCACGGGGAACTCTTGCCGGAAGACATGGACGCCGAACGCATTGAATTGGACCCGCAGGAAGGCTTTGAACCCTTTTTGGACCGCATTCACGGGACCATCGAGCGCGCCGGGCGGGGCGCGTTCTATGTGTTCGATTGCCTGTCGGACCTGGCCGCCGACTGGTTCAGCGATCAGATGCTGGGCAATTTCTTCAAACTCACCTGTCCGTATCTGTACGACCTGGAGACGGTCACCTATTTCGGCCTGCTGCGCAATTACCATTCCTCGCACGCCACCACGCCCATCCGCAACACCACCCAATTGCTGCTGGACGTGTACGGCTACGAGGGGCGCATCTATCTCCGCCCCCTTAAAGTGGTGCAGCGGTATTCGCCCACCATGCACATGCTGCACAGTTGGGAAGAAGGCGAATTCCGGCCCGTCCGGGAAAGCCATGTCATCGCGCAAGTACTGACCTCCACGCCCCACTCCGCGCTCGAGTCCGCCATCTACCGCCTCGACGTCTGGAACCGCGCCTTTCTGCAAGCGGAAGAAACCATGGGCAATTCCGCCATCGCCTGCAACCTCGAGGCCCATCCCGAAGACATGTTCCGCCGGCTGCTCCGCATGGTGGTGTCCCGCGATGAACGGGTGCTCGCGCTCGCGGAGCAATACTTTGATATCAACGGTGTGCTCGAGATCGGAAAGCGCACCATTGGCACCGGCCTGATCGGCGGCAAGGCCGTGGGCATGCTGCTCGCGCGCGCCATCCTTCACAAAAGTGATCCTCGATGGGACAGCCTGCTCGAAATGCACGACTCGTTTTTCATCGCGTCGGACGTTTTCTACACCTATCTCGTGCTGAACGGCTGCTGGTGGACCTGGAAAAACCAGAAGAACCCCGATACGTTCCTGCGCGGCGCGGAACAGGCCCGGCAGCGCATTCTCACCGGTTCCTTCCCGCGCGAAATTGAAGAACAGTTCGAGGACATGCTGGATTATTTCGGGCGCTCCCCCATCATCGTGCGGTCCAGCAGCCTGCTGGAAGACAATTTCGGAAACTCGTTCGCGGGGAAATACGCCAGCGTGTTCTGCCCCAATCAAGGTTCGCGCGTGCAGAACATGGAAGACTTCCTGGCGGCGGTCCGCGCCATCTATGCCAGCACCATGAGCGAAGAGGCGCTGGCCTACCGCGCCCGCCACAACCTCCTCGACCGGGAGGAACTCATGGCGCTGCTGGTGCAGCGGGTGTCGGGGTCCATGCACAACGATCTGTTCTATCCTCAGATCGCGGGAGTCGGTTTTTCGTTCAATCCCTACGTCTGGAGCGAGTATATTGATCCGAAGGCCGGCATGCTGCGGGTGGTGTTCGGGCTGGGCACGCGGGCCGTGGACCGGTCCGATGACGACTACACGCGCATCGTGGCGCTGAACGCGCCGGAACGCCGTCCGGAAAACAGGGCGGAAGGCGGCGGAAGGCTGGCGCAGCAAAAGGTGGACGTGCTGGACCTGGAAAACAACCAGTTGGTCACGGCGGACTGCCAGGACGTCTTCGCGCGCAGTCCCGGTCTTCCCATGGAGCTTTTTGCCACGCGCGATCCGGAATTGGCGCGGCGGGCGCGTGAACGCGGCCTGCGCACGCCGCCCCCGCCGCAACTCACCTTTGACAAGCTTCTGTCCCAAACCGCGTTTGTCGAGGATATGCGCGCCATGCTCCGCGGCATCGAGGACGCCTATGCCTACCCCGTGGATGTGGAGTTTACCGCCAATTTTTCCGGTGCGGATTCGTACAAGGTCAACCTGGTGCAGTGCCGTCCGCTGCAAGTGAAAAGCGAAACGCTCGTGGAAGAAATCCCGGACGGCCTTCTCCGGGAAAACATCCTGCTGTCCACCACCGGGCCGGTGATTGGGCGGAGCCGCATTGATTTCGTCAACCGTATTCTCTATGTCAATCCTTCGGTCTACGGGCAATTGCCCATTCGGGACCGGTACGCCATTGCGCGGCTCATTGGAAAACTGACCCATCTCGAATCACCTTCGGCGCCGGGCTGCCTCCTCTTGCTGGGCCCCGGACGCTGGGGCACCACCACGCCCTCCCTTGGCGTGCCCGTCTCCTTCGCGGAGATTAACACGGTCAGCGTGGTGTGTGAAATTGTCGCCATGCGCGAAGACCTTGTGCCCGACGTCTCCCTCGGCACCCATTTCTTCAGCGAACTCGTCGAAATGGACATGGTCTATCTTGCCTTGTTCCCCACGCAGGAAGACCATTGGCTGAACCGGGAATTGCTTGAAAGCGCACCCAACAAGGCTCCCCTGCTGCTTCCCGAAGCCGCCTCGTTCAGCCATGTCGTTTCCCTGATTGATGTGCAGGAACTCCCTGGCGGCGGCCCGGCAAACTTCCATGCCGACAGCATCAAGCAACGCGCGTTGTGCTATATTGACCGTGGAAAGGAAACCTGAGCCATGGGCGTATTCACGGACCAAGTCATTATTGTCACAGGCGCTTCCGAAGGCATAGGCCGGGCCTTGTGCCTGGCGCTGGCGGCGCAACGGCCCAAACTGGTGTTGGCCGCGCGGAACCGGGAACGGCTGGAAACGCTGAAAGAGGAAATTGAACAACAGGGCGCGAAAGGGCTGGTGGCCCCGTTGGACGTGACCGATGAATCGGCGTGCAAGGCCCTGATCGAGCAAACCATCGCCACTTTCGGACGCTTGGATGTACTGGTGAATAATGCGGGCGGCACCATGTGGGCGCGGCTCGAAGAAATTCAGGATACCTCCATTTTCGAACGGCTCATGCGGCTAAACTACCTCGGCAGCGTCTATTGCACCTACTATGCGTTGCCTTATCTCAAGAAAACCCAAGGGCGCATCGCGGGCATTGCCAGCGTGGCCGGACTGAGCGGGGTACCCACCCGTTCCGGCTATGCCGCCAGCAAGCACGCCATGTTCGGCTTCTTCGATTCCCTGCGCATTGAATTGCAGAACACAGGAGTGAGCGTGACCATGGTGGCGCCGGATTTTGTGCTTTCCGAAGTGCACCGGCGGGCGCTGGATGGCGAGGGCAAGCCATTGGGCGTGAGCCCCATGCAGGAAAGCAAAATCATGACCTCGGAACAATGCGCCGCGCTGATAGTCCGGGCGCTGGAACGGCGGCAGCGCCTGCTGGTAACCTCGCTCCGGGGCAAGCTGGGCCGGTGGCTGAAACTGATTGCGCCGTCCCTGATGGACCGCATGGCGGCCAAGGCCATCGCGGCGCGGAAATAACCTTGTCCGGATTTTACGGCAACACGCCGCCGGGGAGAACAGGAGACTATTCTTATGCTGAAACACGCGGGCGTGCTGGTTCTCTGTTGGTTGGCCGGCGGCGCTTCCATCGCGCAATCCCAGGAAGGAGAACCCAACCCCATGGCTTCTTCGGCGGCTCCGAGAATCGTGCATATCATCAATTTCATCCGGGGCGTCGAGCCGCGCACCGAGGTTGATTTGTTGCTGCCGGTGGTGAAGCAACTGGAGTTGGTGAAGCAACATGGATTGCCCGCCACCTTCTTAATCCAATACGACGCAATGGAGCAGGAGCGGTTTTCATCGTTGTTGAAAGCGCAATTGCCGCCGAATGGCGAACTGGGCGGATGGTTTGAGGTGGTGCAGCCGATGGTGGAGGCGGCGGGGTTGAAATGGCGGGGGCGGTATCCCTGGGATTGGCATGTCAACGTGGGATTCCCGGTGGGATATGCGCCGGCGGAACGTGAAAAGCTGGTGGATGTGTTCATGGAGAAATTCAAGGCCACCTTCGGCTATTTGCCGAAATCCGTGGGATCGTGGCTTCTGGACGCGCACACGCTGGGCTATATGGCGGACCGGTATGGCGTGATCGCGTCGTGTAATTGCAAGGATCAAATCGGCACGGACGGCTACACCTTGTGGGGCGGGTATTGGAATCAGGCGTATTATCCCAGCCGTAAGAACGCCTATATGCCCGCGCAGCACGCGAAGGAGCAGATTCCCGTGCCCGTATTCCGCATGCTGGGGAGTGATCCTATTTATCAATACGATGCGGGTTTTGGAGAAGCGGCGCAGAGTGTGGTCACCTTGGAGCCCGCGTATAAAGAAGGCGGGGGCAATCCGGCCTGGGTGCGCTGGTTTTTCCGGACCCTGACGGATGCGCCCTGCCTGACGTTCGGCTACGCGCAGGTGGGCCAGGAAAATTCCTTCGGATGGCCTGTTATGGGCGAAGGATTGACCGATCAGATGGGGTTGCTGGAGGAATTGTCCAAGCAGGGCAAGGTGCGCGTGGAGACCCTGGCCGCGTCGGGGGAATGGTTTCGGAAAACCTTTGCCACGACTCCGGAAACCTGCGTGACGGCCCTGGAGGATTGGAAGAACGAAGGGCGGGCCTCGGTGTGGTATAACAGCCGTTATTACCGCGCAAACGTTTTTTGGGACAAAGACGGCCTGTGCATCCGCGATATCCACCTTTTTGACGAGCGCTATCCGGAACGTTATCTGACCGAGGTGGAGACTTCGTCTTCGTGCGTGTATGACACCTTGCCGGTGGTGGACGGCTTTTGCTGGAGTACGCGGGAACATCGAGCCGGTTTGACGCCGGTGGCCATAACCGAAGGCAAAACCATCCAATTGAGCGGACGTGCGCCGGTGGTGGAGGAGGTGTGGGGCAACAAACTGCGCGTGCGATGGCCGTTGCTGGATATCGGCGAACTAGAAGCCGTGTTTCAGAAGGACACCATCCTGTTCACCATCACCAAAGTGCCCGGGGAGTTGCACTGGGGACTGCAACTTGCCTGGAGCCCGGAGAAAAGGGTCCCGGTAATCGAAACCCGCCCCCAGGAAATTGTGTATACGTACAATGGATTTGTTTATTCGCTGGCCGTTCCGCTGGGCGCGGTGATCCGTGTTCCGGGCGCGTCCGAAATCACCATCCATCCGCAGGACGGGAAAATCCGTTTGTTGTTGCGGAACCCCCACTGATTATTTGGCCTTGTCGAGTACATCGCTGATGCGGACCGGCGCGCCGCCCTGGCGCTTGCTCTCATCGGCCGCTTCCATGAAAGCGAACATGTCAATGGTTTCCTCGGCGGAGACAGGGGCCACGCCAGTCTGGAAGAACTTGATGATCTCGGCGACCAGGGGAGCGTAATCGCCGCTGTTTTCCTGTTCAACCACCGATTTTTCCCCGAAAATAATTACTTTGTGCGGAGTGCCACTGGTGCGGATGCCATACAGAACGCCAACGCGCCCGCCTTTCCAGGTGCCGGTGACAACGTCAGTATCGGGTGTGGTGGTGCGGACAACCGATTCACAGCCGGCCCCCATTACGGTAAAGAGGGCTTCGGTGGCATGCACGCCGTACCAAAAGAGATCGGGGTGATGCGGTTCAAGGGAGCATGGCCCGATAGAGATACAACTCTTTACATCGCCAAAATCTTGCTTCAGGAGATCCGTGAGTGACTTGTAATACCGGTAGGAGGAAGAACTGAAACAAGGCACCTTGGCTTCTTTGGCCAGCCGGAAAATTTCGATGGCATCACGCAGGGAGCCCGCGACAGGTTTGTCAATGAAGACGGGTTTCCCCGCTTTGAAGACAGGCTTTACTTGTTCCAGATGCGGGCGGCCATCCACGCTTTCCAGCAGCACGGCATCCACGTTTTTACACATTTCCTCGATGGTGTCGTAAATTTTGACGCCGTATTTCTCCTGGAGTTCCTTGGTGTACCCCTCGACGCGCGTGTAACTCGATTCCAGATCATTGCTGCCGCCCTTGAAGGCCGCCACCACTTTCCCGCCCGGGATATGTGCTTTGTTATTGGCATCGTTCAGCAAGCCGGTGAAAGCGATCACGTGCGAGGTGTCCAGACCGATGATTCCGATGCGGAGGTCTTCGGCGTGGGCCGTGGCGCTGAACACGCCGGACACGAGGAACAGCACGATGGTTAAATATACGCTCTTGTTCATGATTCTATCTCCCGTTTGCATTGGTGAATGTGCATTTTTGCAGATTTTCGCGCTAAAAACAAACGATGGTGCAATTGATTGAAGATGCCGCAATAATGGATGATAAAAGGGGGTTGGGGAAAAATACGAGGATACGGGTTTGACGGCGGGATGACAAAAGGATGACGGAATGACTTCGGAACAATGGGAAATATTGCTTGCGGTGATTGAGGGCGAGACCATAACACCGCTTCCAACCGGATTCATCATTGACAGCCCGTGGCTGCCGAACTGGGCGGGCATGTCCCTTCTCGATTATTACACACAGGAAGGGCGGTGGCTGGAGGCGAACCTCAAAGCGCAGACGCGTTTTCCGGAAGTCCTCTTTTTACCGGGATTCTGGGCGGAATACGGAATGTGCACGGAACCCTCCGCGTTCGGCGCCAAGTGTCTCTGGCACGAGAATGAATTCCCGTTTGCGGAACGGGTTTTGAACAGCCTGGACCAGGTGAACGCGCTTGTGCGTCCGAACCCGCGCACGGACGGGCTGGCCCCGTTTGTGTTGAAACGGTTGCAGCATGCGGAGCCCGCGATTCGGGATGCCGGGCACGCGATTCGTTTCGCCGTGGCGCGGGGGCCGCTGAATATTGCCGGGTTCCTGGCGGGGAACACGGAACTGTTGATGGGTATGAAAATGCAGCCGGATGAAGTGCATGCGCTGCTGGAGACCATTACGTCGTTTCTGGTGGAGTGGCTGCAGGTGCAGGCGCGGGCCTTCCCGTCGATTCAGGCGGTCTTGATTCTGGATGATCTGGCGGGCTTTTGCGGCAAGGACGACTTCGTCGAGTTCGCCGGGCCGTATTTGAAACGGGTATTTCAGGCCATCGATGGGCGGGTGCGGTTTTTTCACAACGATGCACACGGATTGGTATGCGCCCCATTCCTGGCGGGCATCGGAGTGAATCTCTTCAATTTCAGTTACGAGCACCCCTTGAATGAAATGCGCGCACTGGTTGGCGAGCAGGTGACGCTCTTGGGCAACTTGCCGCCGCGCGATGTGCTCGCCCAGGGCACTCCGGACGAGGTGTTCGCGGGGGTTCGCGCGTTGCTTGCCCCCGTGGAAGACCCCCGCCGCCTGATTGTGTCGTGCGGGGGCGGGATGCCGCCCGGGGTGCCCACGGAGAATATCGAAGCGTTTATTGCGGCGGCGCGATGAATCCGAGATGCCGCCCCATCCAATACGGCAACAGCCAGAAGGTGGGCGCCCATTCGGTTTTTCCATGTCCGCCCTGAAGGGCCTGCCAGGGATTTTTGTCCCAGCGGATAACGCCGCGTTCACTGGGGGGTAATAAGCGATTGGTTTGCAGGTCTTCAAAAATTGGGGCACGCTGTATTTGGAGGTCTTCTCGTTTGGAGTTGTCCATGGTCCAGTCAACAAGATCAAGTGGCGTATCGCGCAGCATGAAAAGCGTATCCGCCAACTGGGGGTCCTGGCCGGTGAGCAGCGCATATATCATGTTGGCGAAGGCGTTTTGCTCCTTGCGCGCCTCGGCATACCAATGTTCCAGGCTTTCCCGGTAGAGCGCGCGGAGTTCCGGGTCCGTTTCATACAGCAAAAGGCCTGGATAAGCCAAGGCGAGCAGCTCATCGTCAATGTGGGTGCGCCAAGAGAGTTCATAGGTTTTCGCATGGCGCACGTTTTCCTTATAGCCGTGTTCATTCAGGAGTTTGAGATATTCGCGCTGGTATTTGTCATCCCCCGTGATGTGCCAGGTGGTTTTCAGGTATGACAGTATTTCCACGGAATTGACGCCCCGCTCGGCGCGCCAGTCGGGATCGTTATTGAGATGTTCCGGATCCCAGATGCCCCAGCGGGTGGGCGCGCCGTCCACGTCCACCAGGGTAAATCCATGATCAATGATGTGGTCCATGATGCGCCGCACGAGATCCCGCACGGATTCCTTTTGTGGTTCCTCCGCGGCCAGGTCGTAATAGAGACCGTATCCGAAAAAATGCCCGGTCATTTCATCGCTGCTGGTGTCCCCCTTCCACCGCCACAGGCCATTGTGATGCCACCGCTTTTCCACGGGTTTGTTCCGGGGCTCGATCACCCGCCGCTCCGCTTTTTCCTGTTCCGTATATGTTTCATTGGGGTCCATCATGCGATTCCAGGTGATGGGAATGACCGTGCGCGCGACGAATCCGGGGGTCTCCGTCACGGTCTGCAAAAAGCGTAGGGCCTCATAGGCCTTGTGTGCATTTTCCCGCGCACCGGGGTCTTGGGTGGCGGCGTACCGGAACGATTCCGCCATGAGATACATGGCGGTGTATTGCCCGTCATTATCATCGTCCAGCGGTTCCCACTCGGACACGTCGCCCGGTTTCGGCAGGACACATTTTTCCACGAGCCACGGTTTGCGCACATGGCGTTTCATGCAAACCTCCTGGAAATACACGGATTTTTCCGCGAGGGTCATGGCGCGCCGCCGAATCGCGCTCACGCCCTTCGCCGTGGCGATCCAGGCCGTGCCCTCCGTGTCAAACGCAATGTCGCGGACCTTGTCGCTTAACAACCACCGGCGGCCGTGCCGTAATGACCAGGATGCCCCGTCAAAACGCGCCACGCCATGCTCTGTGCCCACCCACATGCGCTTATCCGGTCCTTGAACCACAGACTTCGCATATACCGACGGCAATCCTTCCTTCGGCGTGAACTGTCCCGCGCGCGCGCCATCTTCAAATATCGTGATGCCCCCAAAGCCTGCTGCCCACACCGTGTCTTCCGGTGATTTCGCCAGACCATACACGTCCGCCGAAAGAATTTCCCCGCCGATCTGATGCAGCGTGGTGCCCGCGCTGTGTTGATGGGTCAACCCCACGCCCGTGGCAATCCACAACCCGCCCTGACCATCGTCCATGACTGCGCGGATGCTGCGCGCGCAGGGCAGTTCGTGAAACTCGATAAGATCACCTTTGACGTACCACCACCCCTCCGGTCCGAAGGCCGCTATGCCGTCTTTATACACACACAGCGCGGCCAAGGGGGCACGGATGATATCGGTTTTTTCGAATCCCCCGGCGCCGCCGTGATAGAGGCCATCCCATGCGGCGATCCAAACCGTGCCCGCTTCATCGCACAGCAGATCGAACACCGGGCCTTCCGAAACGCCTTTACCCGGCCCGTGCCATTGGTGTTCGGCGGCCTCAAGCCGGAAAACGCCGGTCTTTGTGCCCGCCCACACTTGGCCGCTCTTGTCGGCCAGCACGGTCCGGACATCATTGGCGTCATCCTTATCGTCACGGCGGACGGGATACGCCTCGTGGTATTCCTGCACGAAAGAGATGTCCATGGTGGCGTCTGGAGCAGTCAGGGTGGAAGACAACAAAAGGCATAGGGCGGTCAGCATGCTGAATCTCCTTTCACGGAAATCGTTTTCAATTCCGCCCCCTCCCTGCTTCGTTCACTTTCCCGGCTGATAGAGTTGGTCAAACGTTCCACCGTCGTCAAAATGAATTTTCTGGGCCGCGGCCCATCCGCCGAAATCGGCGTCGATGGTGCACATCTTCACTTTGACAAAACGGTCCGCATATTTGGCGGCTATCGCCGGTGAAGAGGGGCGGTAAAAGAAACGCGCGGCCAATTCCTGCCCGGTATCCGAATAAAGAAAGTCGAGATAGGCCTTGGCCAGGGCCTGCGTCTTGTGTTTTTCCGTTATTTTTCCCACCAGCGCCACGGGTGGCTCCGCAAGAATGCTGAAAGAGGGAACCACCATCTCCATCTGGCTGCCCGCCATTTTCTCGATGGCCAGAAACGCCTCATTTTCCCAGGTCAGCAGGACGTCACCAATGCCGCGCTGCACAAACGTGGTGGTGGCCCCGCGCGCGCCCGAATCGAGCACGGGAACGTTTTTATACAAGGCCGCCATGAAGTCCCGGACTTTTTGTTCGTCACCGGCGAATTTTTCCTTTGCATAGGCCCAGGCCGCCAGATAAATCCAGCGCGCGCCGCCGGAGGTTTTGGGGTTGGCGGTGATTGCCGCCATGCCGGGCTTCACCAGATCATCCCAGTCCTTGATACCCTTGGGATTGCCCTTCCGCACCAGAAAAACAATCGTGGACGTATACGGGCAACTGTTGTTCGGGAGGCGCTTCTGCCAATCCGCGGGCAGCCACTGCGTCTTCTTCGCGATGGCGTCTATGTCATAGGCGAGCGCGAGGGTTACCACATCCGCTTCGAGGCCGTCAATGACCGACCGCGCCTGCTTTCCCGAACCGCCGTGCGATTGGTTGATCACAACGGTCTCCCCGGTTTTCGCTTTCCAGTCCGCAATAAAGGCCGTGTTGAAGTCTTCGTAAAATTCGCGGGTGGGATCATAGGAAACGTTTAGGATTTCCGCCGCCATGGCGGGGCCGGCACAGCATCCCATGAGTATCGGCACCAACAAAATCGTCCGCATCATGTGCACAGGGTGCATGGAAACACTCCTTTGGTGGAAACTTCGTTCGCCGGCCATCATAAAACATATTGATGGGGCGAGGAAAGTTGCTGGCACAGACGGGGCTTGCGTCATACACGAAGAGGGGGGTAAAAATCTCTCTTTTTTTGCGGGTGCCGGGAATGGGAAGCGCCCGCCGAGGAACTGGGTGAACTGGAACGAAAACACCCCGCCGCCGCGGTTTTCCCGTTTGTTGTACCGGGGCGCGGAACACGGTAATATCTAGGCGGGTGAAAAAAAGGAGCACCGGACCATGGCCAAGACGATGGAACAGTTGATGCAGGGCGCGTTGGATCAGCGGGCCTCCGATATTCATCTGAAGGTGGGGAATCCCCCGATGTACCGGATCGATGGCGCGCTGGTGCGTCTCGAGGACGATGTGCTGACAGAAGAATCCATGCAGACGCTGCTGGAGGCCATCGCGGCGCCGGCGGACATCGCAAAATTCCAGAAGGTCATGGAACTGGATATTTCCTACATGTACGAGGGGATTGCGCGGTTTCGCGTGAATGTCTGCCGCGACGACGGCAATACGCGGGTGGTGATGCGGCTGATCCCGCTGAAGATCAAAACGATTGAAGACCTTGGATTGCCCGTGGTGATGAAAAAACTGTGTGCGTTGAAAAACGGCCTGGTGCTGTTCACGGGGCCCACGGGGAGCGGCAAGTCCACCTCGTTGGCGGCGATGATCAATGAGATTAACGTGACGCGCCCCGATCATATCGTTACGATTGAAGACCCGCTGGAATTCGTGCACCAGGACAAACTGGGGATTGTCACCCAGCGCGAAATCGGGCATGACACGCTTTCGTTCGCCAATGCACTGCGCGCCGCGCTGCGGCAGGACCCGGACATCATTCTGATCGGCGAAATGCGCGACGCGGAAACGGTGCGGACGGCGCTCGCCTCAGCGGAAACCGGCCACTTGGTGTTCAGCACGCTGCACACGGTGGACGCGGTGGAAACGTTGAACCGCGTGCTGGAGTTTTTCGAGCCGCATCAACAGTTGCAGATACGGAAGCAAGTGGCGAGCGTGCTGCGCGGGATCATTTCGCAACGCATTGTTCCGCTGGCGTCCGGCGTGGGCCGCACCGTGGCGGCGGAAATTCTAATCGGAACACGGACGGTGCGTGATTTCATCGATCAGGGCAAGGCGTTCAAGGACATCGTGGCCTTGATCGAGGAGGGGAAGGATCAGTGGGGCATGCAGACCTTTGATCAGGCGCTCTTTGATCTGTGGCAGGCGAAAACCATCACGGCGGAGACCGCGTTGCTTTTCGCGAGCAGCGCGAAGGACCTGAAATTGAGGATGCAGGGACTGAGTGTCCGGTAAATGCGGCAAGACAAGGTTGGCCACCCGCCATGTTGTTTACTGGGATAATTATCAGTATGGCGCTGCTGAGCGCCCCGGAGAACCTGCTGGGCAATCCGGGGTTTGAGGCACTGTTGGTGGATGCGCCCGCGCGCTGGGAGTCTTTTGTGGCCCCGCAGGAAGGCGCTTTCGCGCGGCTGGACAACCACGCGTTCACCGGCGCGTATTCGGTGATGCTGCACACGCCCCGGCCCTATGCTAAAGAACCCTGCAACAATTGGAGCCAGAATGTCATCGGCGAGTTCGGGGAGAAAAAACTGGCGCTGAGCGGTTACCTCAAAACCAAGGATGTCACCGAGGCCGCGGTCTGGGTGCAGTGCTGGAGGAAAGCGCCTTGGGGCGTGCTGCACGTGGCGAACAGCAACCGGGACATGCCGGTCTATGGCACGCGGGACTGGACACGCGTGGACATGACGTTTGATGTGCCGAAAGGAACGGATTTTTTAACCGTGCGGTGCGTTATCAAAGGCACGGGGACGGCATGGTTTGATGATTTGAGTTTGATCGAAACGGGTGAGGCGAAAGCCTCTCCCCCGCCGGAGGCCATGCCGCCGATGGGCGGCCCAGCCTCGTCAGCCGGCAACACCCCGTCTGCGCCTTCATCCACCCCGGTCTCCCCGGCGGATCAAGGTAAGTTGATGGCGGTGGAGGATGAAGTGACGCGGTTGCGCAAGGCCAATGTGGCGCTGGCGGAAGCGCTGGACCGCATCCAGGCGTCCAATCAGCACCTGATGCAGGAATTGACCTCCATGCGCAGGCAACTGAAGCACTTGCAGGAAACGGCCGGCGGCGGCTCCGCTCCGGCGGCCGCGCCGTCCGCCGCACCGCCATCCCCCAAAGAAGCCACCGCGCCTCCCCTGGTGCCGCATGGCGCGGATTGGAGGAACCTTATCGAATGCAAATGAACTTGATGATCGCCATTTCCGTGTTGGCGGGAGGTATTACGGCGGGGGCGGTGTGGCTAATCTGGGAGTTGGCGCATACCCTTCGTCACCGGAAGAATACGGGAATTGCAAAAGAGGCGGATGACACCGGACTCTTGGCCACGGCCAAAGAACCGGAACAGCGTCCGAAGTAAAACCGTTCTTCCCGGGACGGCGGCTTTGTTGTAGGCGCCAACCGAAAAGCCGGAAACGGTGTTGTGTTCCGTTTCCGGCTTCCGCACAAACCCCACGCGATAAGTATGAGTCCTGCAGCTTCACTACGCGCCGTGTTTCCACGGCACAGGGGGTTCAAGTTATATGCCCGATGCCGGCATCCATGAAACAATATACATTCTTCACGGCATCATGACAAGAGACAGTATAGCACATTCATGCCGGCATGTATATGGGTTTTCCGGCGCCGCCGTAATCAGGGGGGAACGGCTATTTGAAGTAGTGTTTCCATCCGAGGCTGATCGCCACGGCATCAAAGTCATACGAACGCTTCAGGGCGAAATTGTATCCCGCGTTCATGGACAAGGCGTCTTTTTTCCCCAGGGGGATGTCCATGCCCAAGTTGGTGTTTATTCCGGGAACCTGCCATTTGTCCCTGAGTTTCAAGCTGAGGAAGTTCGTGTGCTCGGTAAAACCTGCTTTGACTTTGACCCGGTAGCCCGCCCAAGTCTCGGTGAAGTGAAGGCCCACGCGGGGTTTTGTGCTTTTCACCATCTCCCACACACTGCGGTATTTCTTGCGTTCAGGCATGCCCAACGGATAGAAATCCGTGCACAGCCCAAGGTAGACCGCGGACCGGTAAATCTCGAAATCCGTGCGGAAAATGGCCAGGAATATGGAACGATTCTCTTCTTCGGTGCGCACCTTGCCCGCCATATACCCGAAATGGGCGTAGACCGCCCAGCGTTTGCCCAGGGTGCGGCCTATCGAGAAATCCGGGGTCCACAGCAAGCCCTTGTCCCGCAATCCGCCCACGGTATTGGCATCTTTGAAACCCGGGGCGAACAGGCGCATCGCGGGGTTGTAGTATTTCTCGATGAGTTCTTCGCTTTCCATTTTCGGATAGACGTTTATCAGCGACGAAAGCACAAACCAAGGGGAAGGGTGTTCCGGTTTCGGGGGTTCCTCCTCAGCCTTTTCGGACGCCTCTTTGGGCAATGGCGCGGTTTTTTCCGCTCCTTGGACATCCGCCGCGTTAGGGGCGGCCTTTTCCTCTCCCGGAGTTTCCACCGTACAGGATGGGTTCTTTTCCGGTTCCCCGGCCCCCGCGGGAAAAACCGCCATCATCACGCAGGCGCACACCATGAGCAGCGCCCCGAACGCATGGGCCGGGAACATCCGGTGCGGAGTGGAAGCACAACCAAAGATCGAAGCAATGTGCGCTGGAAACCACCGCGCATACCTCATACCACCCGTCTCCTTACTCTTTCGTGCATCTTCCACTAACACTCCCCAGCCGGAATACAACCCAAGGTGAATCACTTTCGAGCGCGTGGTAGAATAGGTCTGGCCCGGCGGTATTGACATTGCCGCGCCAAGGCGTATACAGTAAGCCTTGTTCTATCGAGCGTTCGATAGAACGTATCGTACTGGTTTGGGTGACCGTTGTCAAATGAAAAATACGCACGGGGCAGAAGAACTGAGCGCCAGTGCCGGGCGCATCGTGGATATCGCCATGGCGCTGTTTTCGGAACATGGATATCATGGGGTATCCACCCGTGAAATGGCGGCGGCGACAGGGTTGAGTGTGGCTACGGTGCACCATCATGTGGGGACCAAGCATGATCTTTATGTAAAAGTCTATAAAAGCTTGCTTGCGGACTTGGAAGAGTTTTTTAACGAGGTGTTCCGGCTTATAAGCACGGCGGATGTGAGCGATCCGGCGGTTCGGGACGAATTGCCATCCCGGCTGGTGGATACCTTTGTGGAGCAGGTGGCCGGGAATCCGGTTCGGGCACGGCTTTTTGTGCGACACTGGCTGGACAGCGCGGAAGAGTTTAACGCCATTGAGGCGGAACTTTCACTTCCACTTTTCCGGAAGGTCTATGAGGTGCTGAATGTGGCGAAAGAGGCGGGCATCATTCACTTGAGCGTGGACCCGGGATTGTTTATCCGCAGTTTTGAATGGCTGGTGTATGGATATTTCGTGTCCGGGGGCTTTGATTATGAACACTGGCGCAGCGACCCCTATCAGCCGGAGCAACTTACCGCCTTCAAGCATTTCGTAAAGGAATACCTGCGGCGCATGCTCACGATATAGACCCTGCAGAGGCATGTTTCTTTTTTGAGCGCCCAGCGAGCAGGAGCGCGGAGGCGGTCAACAGCATCCAGGCAACATCTTCCGGAGTGGAACGAGTTGGGGTAGAGGTCCCGGAACACGACCAAATGGGCGGATTGACGCCTTCACCCGAAAGGTAAATCAACACCCGCGCGCCGCCACCCTCCAGGGCCACCGCATCGCTATACCAACGGTTTTCCGTGGGCGTAAATATCAGATCGACATCTACGGTCTCGCCGGGGGTAAGCCGGAACACCGGACTGCTCTGGATGCTGAACGTGGAGCCCTCGAGCATCCGCGCATACACATCCAGCGAACCATTTCCACTATTCCGCACCTGCACGGTTGTATGGGAGTGTGTTTTGAAGGATGTGCGATCAAAAACCACGAGCGCCCCATCGGCGGGAGTAACCGACATTATGCCTCCTTCTCCGCCTTCTCCTTCGCCTTCCATAGCTCCTTCGTTTTCCCCCTCTTCCATTGGGCCTTCGCCTTCGAGCCCTCCTTCGCCTTCCATCCCTCCTTCCGGTTGGCCCTCTATCACGCCCTCTTCTTCGGGTTGGCCTTCCAATTGCCCTTCAAAAAGCCCTTCCCCTTCGGGTTGTCCCTCAGGACCCCCTTCGCCTTCTAATGTTCCTTCCGGGTGCCCCTCAGGCTGCCCTTCAACTATTCCTTCGCCTTCCGGTTGGCCTTCAGATTGCCCTTCCAGGGGGCCTTCGCCCTCGAATTGACCCTCTATCACACCTTCGCCTTCGGATTGGCCCTCAGATTGCCCTTCCAGGGGGCCTTCGCCCTCGAATTGGCCCTCTATCACACCTTCGCCTTCCGGTTGACCCTCAAATGCGCCTTCACCTTCCATTTCGCCTTCGGGTTGTCCTTCGA
>CAYYRW010000036.1:61449-71700 GCA_964474205.1 uncultured Nitrospirales bacterium
CGAACTGGCCCTCTATCATACCTTCGCCTTCGGGTTGACCCTCAAATGCGCCTTCACCTTCCATTTCGCCTTCGGGTTGTCCTTCGAGTTGGCCTTCAACGGGGCCTTCGCCCTCGAACTGGCCCTCTATCATACCTTCGCCTTCGGGTTGACCCTCAAATGCGCCTTCCCCTTCCATTTCGCCTTCGGGTTGTCCTTCGAGTTGTCCTTCGGGGGGGCCTTCGCCTTCGATTTGGCCTTCGCCTTCACAAGCGGGAAGCACCGTCAGCACCACTTGTTCTGAAACAATATCCTCCATGGCATCCGCCAGTTCACACCAATACGTGCCGCTGTCGGACAGCGCCAATTCCGTAAAGACCAATTCGTTTTTATCTTTACCGGTTCGCGCCCCGTCTTTCATCCAGTAATAATGTACAACGTTCAAGCCGCCCTGAACGTCAATGCTCAGGGTGAAAGGCTGGCCTTCTTCCAACGTGGCGCCTTCGGGCTGCCGGGTGATAGTCATATGATCCGCCACGCGCAATTCGGTGGTATCGGAGAGAATGGTTTCCGCTTCATCCATCACGACGCATTGATAGGTTCCGGAATCGGAGGGCTGCAGGTTGGTGAGCGCGAGGGTATTTGAATCCGTGCCGATGGGAAAATTGTTTTTGACCCATTGGTAATGCAGCACGCCATCCGCGCCTTCCACGGCGATGGTGAAGGTGTGGGAATCGCCCGTATAGGTCCACGTCCCCTGGGGTTGCTGCGAGATCACGAGGGGACAATTCCGGCAGCAGGGCACGGTCTTTGGGGTAATCGTGGGGTCCAGGGCGGCGGCAATGAATGCCTCGATATTGCCGCAGACCGCCTGGTATTCCTCCAGATTACTGTACCGGTCCAGGTCCAGGTCGCCCGCCGCATTCAACAAATAGCCCAGGCTCAAATTATAGTCATTCAAATCAATCTGGATATTCGCCTGCCCAGCAAGGCCCGCCACCATATCCTCGACGCCCACCGGCTCGTTCATGGTGAAGGTGGCGGCGGCAAACCGTTCGTACTCGTCGCAGGTGAAATGATAAAGCCATTGGAGCAGGATGCACTTTGCGCCGAGGGTGTTGTCACGCTGCACCTGAAGGTGATTGAGGGTGTAGACGCCCAGCACCAAGTTGTGGAAGATGGCGTTATCCTCGCGCAAAAGGGTGTCGAACAGGCGGATGTGGGCAAGGTCCACAATCCCGTTCTCATCCTTGTCACGCGTGTAGGGGTCCCAGGGGGGGTCCACATCATCCGCGGCGATGATATGCAGGAACGCCTCTTCGATGTTGGCATCCAACGCAATTGCACCGCTCTGTGCCAGCACGAAGTACACGGCCATGCAACATACGGCATATACCGGTTTCATGCTTCCTCTCTTCCTTGTTCTCAACACACCCATGCAATCTATAATCTTATCCCACAGGGTTTGGTTCCCTGTCAAGGCAATATTCAATGTATCCATCCGGCACATACGCCGTGATTACGGATTCTGTTCGGGATAATGGAGAAACGGCGCGCGTTTCCAGGCTTCTTCCCGGAATGCGCCGAGTTTCCGGGTGTAACCCAGGGAGGAAAAGGAGGGGCTGAGCGGAAGGCCGCAACCGCTCCCCACGAATCCCGGGGCCGGGCACGCGAGCTGTTCCCGCCACCACGGCTCATCAAAATACACCCGCACCACCTCCAAATCGCCCGCGTCGTCGGAATAGAGCAATCCGTCTTCCACCAGCAGCGGCCACAGGGCTTTCAGGCAATCGCGCGTGCTGGATTCCAGGTCCACATCCAAAAATGCGAACACCAACGGTCCGTCCAAGGCGCGCAAGGATTCCGAAAAGAAGCCGGGGATAAAATCGCACACATCCAGGGCGCCATGCGCGCGAAGGTTGTTGCGCACCTCCTCCAGGTCTCCATGAAACATGCCTTCCCGGTAATAGCCGTAAACCCGCGTGTGCAGTCCGACATGCCGCTGGGAGTGATCGGGAGGCAGTCCCTGAAACGAATCGCAAACTTTCAGGCGGCGCCCCACCCGTTGGCAGACCAGCGACAGCGCCGCCGCGCTCGCGCCTTTCCAGACCCCGCACTCAATCACATCGCCTTTGAGGGAAGGCGGCAGGGCAAGGATTTCCTTGGCCAGCACAACATGCACGATCGGCGCGGTGCCGGATTCGATGCTTTGGGTGATCCGCCGGAATTGTTCCGCCAGTGCCTTCTTGTCCCCGGCGGTGATTCCATACGCCGAGCCACAGGGTCCGTTAATAAAATCATCCAACACGGCCGCGGACCACGGTTGCGCGCCCATCGCGCCGAGTTCACGGCGGACGACGGCCTGCATGACCGGGTTCTTCACGGCCACCCGGTATATACTGCGGAACAAGGCTCGCATGAACGTGCTCGATATCAATCCTCTTTGTTTGGGAGAGGGCGCCAAGGGGCGGCGGTTCCCGATGTTTATGAATGCGATGGACGGGATCGTTGAGTTTTTCCCAATGCGATACCGGCAATCACCACGAGCCCTTCCACGGTCCAGAAAACAATCAGCATCTTCATGATACCACTGGTGAATCCATAACTGTGCAGGCCGACGCCGAGCTGGTTTACGCCCCACCAGGAAAATGCGGTGATCATGCCCAAGACCACCGCGCCCACGCAGGTGCCGAGCGTGCCGATATGCCCGCCTTGCTTGAGATGCAACACCACCAGGCCCCACAGCACAATCATTAACGCGCCGTTCTCCTTGGGGTCCCAGCCCCAGAAGCGTCCCCAGCTTTCGTTCGCCCAGATGCCGCCGAGGACCGTCCCAACAATGGCAAATAAGAATCCGAAACAAAGCGTGCCGTATACCATGCGTCCGATGCCGCCATAATAGTCCTTGTCGTTCGCGCGGAATCCCAGGAGTTTGCCCAGAATGTAAATATGGGCCAGCGCGCCCGAGAGCATGCCCGCCGCGTATCCAATCGTGACGGTGGTTACGTGGGTGGCCAGCCAGAAATTGGTGTCGAGCACCGCCACCAGGCTGGGCATGGTGTCCACGCCCTCTTTAATCTCATACCGGTTGGCGATAAACATGCCGATGGCCCCGAGGAACGCGCCCATCGCCACCGCGATCCGCTGCCGGTTCATCCATTCAATACACAGTGACACAAGCGCCGCCACCGCCGTGCAGAATAGAATCGTCTCATAGAGGGTGGTGACCGGCGGGCGCCCCCGGATAATGCAGCGCAACGTAATGCCGATGACCAGCAGCACGGTGGGGAGCAGGACGCTCACCGGTGTTACGCGGTGAATCCATTTCCTGGAGGGGAGCATCCAGGAAACCGCCACCAGCAGGCAGCTCAACACAAAAAGCCATTGGCTGAAAAAAAGATACTTGCCTTTGTAATACGAAACCTCGATGGGGATTTTCGCGTATTCCCCGCGGGCCGCGGCCCGTGCCTTGATCTCCGCGTGAAATGCCGCCAACTCCGTCTTGAAGGCGGCGGGATCCGTACACGCTCCCGCAAGCCGTTCCAGCGAAGCCATGAGTTGCACGGGAATGTCCGCCTTTTGCGTAATGTCAAAGACTGCGGCGCACACGTCCGCCGGGCTGCGCCATTGTTTTTCCGCCGGATCACCCGGAGGGAACAGGGCAAGTCCCGGCCCGGCCACCGCCGCCTCCACATCGTTCAAAAGGTTGCTCATGCTTTCGCGCTCGGCCTTCAATACCTCTTCATCCAGTGTCCTGGCCTTTTCCGAAACACTTCGCAATACCGCCGGGCCGCGTTCCAGCACCACGCTCAACGGCACACCGTCTTTTTCAGGGAACGCTCTGGCCAGCTCTGTTTCACCTTGCACCATGAACCACCGGCGGGCGAAGTCCATGGAATGGACGATTTCCTCGAACCGCATGACGTTGCTGGCGAGGTTCACGATTTGTTGCTCGACCAGGGTGCGGTCCTTGGGTTCGCTTTCCGAATAATGCCGTGCCAGATTCATTAATTGCGTGCGCCCGGGTTCGAGTTCATTGTAGGAATAGCGGTCCCGTTTCTTGTCGTGCGGGGTTAGCCCCAACGCCACAATCGCCTCCGCATTGTCCACAATAAAGCACGGATAGCCTTTGGCTTTATCGGGTGAAAACAACACGTCCATCAGCCATGCCACGGAATCCAGCCGCCGGCCCTCCGGCAAACTCAGCGTGCGCTTGCCGTTCAGCCGGAGCAGGGTGAACTGGGCGAAGGTGTCCATGGGTTTGACGCGTCCGTCGTCCTGGACCGGCAGGGAGGCGAAAAGACCGAGCGTTTCTTTATCCCACGCGGGGTGCGGGGATTCCGCGGCCAACCCGGAGGCCACGAACACCAGGGAGATCAGAGCACTCATGCGCGTCTCCTGTTTTCTGTACGAAGATATCCAATTAATTTTTGCAGGAAGTGGATCGTGAGGCCCAGGGTGATGATACAGGTGGAATAAAGCGGCCATTGATCCGCCGGATTCTTCACTACCGCAAACTGCGAGTAGAGCGGGGTGTTGGGCCCGGCATTTTGCGGACCCCACGACGATTGAAAAAACGTATACCCCAAATGCCGGAGCGGTTCGTTCATCTTAATCAATATTTTCCGGCTGACGCCGTTCTCCGACAACGTGACATTACTCTGGAAATTGCTGGCCATCTGCGTGCCGGGGTGAAGTTCACGGGTAAATTTATCGAGCGTGATGACAAAGGGCACGTTCCATCGGCGGTGGCGCAACGCGAAGGCGTAGTCCTGTCCGTCCACGGTGGCCACCCATGGCCCGCGCGCCCACGCCCAAACGATCCCCTGCAGGATTTTCCCATCCTTCTGCTTGACGTCGGCATAGAGCCCCGGGGCGTTCTGTTCTGTTTCTTTTTCCGGCGGTTGTTCGGTTAGCCGCGCCCCGTCCACACCATGATCGTCCGTGACCGGCGCGGCATTGGATATGAAGTCATGCACAATCACCTCGAAGGGCAGCCCGGCGGCATGAAACATGCGGGCGCGCCCCCGTTTCAATTCGGAGAAATCGGAGGCGGGGATCACAAATTCACGCTTCCGTCCCTCCGTCTCCGCGATAACCAGTTCCCATTCATAGTGGCTCTCAAACGCGTCCGATTTCTCGTTTTCATACAGGGTCATATACCCATTGGTGGAATAATGGAAGGTCACGAAGCCGGCAAAAACCATATACAAAATGCCGCCATGCGCAATGAGCAGACCGGGCTTCCGCCAGTGTTTCGGCGCGCGCAAAATGCCGCCGCAAAAAAGATTGACGGACAACAGCCCCATGAGCAGGTAGGCGCCGGGCAAGGGGAGGGGAATCGTCCCGAAGAGCCAGTGCACCACAAAGGCGGACTCAAAGTATTTTTTCTGGACGTCATACAGCCCTTGATTCACTTGCTCGATGGTGCCGAAAAACACCAGCACCAGCAGGAGAAACAACAGCGTCACGGCCACTCCGGAGGAGGCCGCGAACCGGAATGCCTTCATCAAATATGCCTTCATGAATCCGCCTTCACAAATGATTCGCAGAATGCCGTGAAGTGATCGGCTTCGGCCGTCACCCCGGCTTCCGGCCCCACCATTTTCACAAACACCGTCTGTTGTTCCAGGGGACACACCACCCCCAGCATCTTCTGTCCCGGCACGGCCTGTCCCGACATTCCTGAAAACTCGCCCGTGATCTCCACCAACGGCGAATCCTTCCCCAGCATTTTGATTTTTTTCAGGGCACTGATTTGGTCCGCCGTCAGCGCGGGCTGCGCCATTTGCTGGCGCCACCGGTTGATATTCGCATCAACCCCGCCGGCCGGGCCGCTCAACAGACTTGCGTAACATTCCACCGTGCCATTCTGCGCCGTAAAGGTGACCAGACGCATGCTCCGGTTTTCCGTCTTTTCCCAGCCGGGCGGTTCCGTCCATTTGAACTGCATCGTTTCCGCCGCCGCACCCCCCATCAGGCTTTCATGTCCCATGGGCATCCCATCGGCACTCTTGGCTTTGACAAGCCCCAGCCGCTCCTGGGTGGACATTTTTTCCGGTTTTTCCGGCCCGGCCACGGCGGGAGTTCTGATATCCGTGATTTCCCGCCGTGAGTCCCCCGGCCCACAGGACAAACTCACCAACCCCAGGGTGATAATAATACTGGCCGCACGAAGACTACAAAAGCGAAAAACGGGGACTGACCCCAATGGCGCTAACTTAAGCGCATACGCCCCAAAAGTAGTAAACCAAGCGAAAAACCAGGGACTGACGCAAGCGAGCACGCCCGTGCACAAACCCGGCATTTTATGGCCTGACCTGCCATGGGCGGGCGAGACGTGTCTGTCCCTGCTTTTTCGCGCACCACGGTTCCGCGTGCTTACGCTGGCGCCATTCAGGACTAACCGAAGGGGGGCCGCCCATCCCCCACTGATTCGTGCAAACCTTCCCCAAAAGGGGCGGGCGAGACGGGTCTGTCCCCGTTTTTTCGCCCACAAATCGGCAAAAAAAAGAACCACCCGCCGTAACATTCCATAATGGACTTCTCTCATGACAATTCCTTGAATTCTGATATAAATTTACTGGTTATCGAGGGCTGATGTCAACAACCAGTTATTTAGTTCACCCTGTAAACAATTCATTTCACCATTCAATTCCATCTCTCCAGGCACATGGGTTCCGCCCCCAAGCAAAAAATTGACTCCCCGGCTGTTTATATGCTATCGTTCCGGGGCTTGTTATTGAAAAAAGGCGCGCCGGGAAGCAGGGCGCGTATTATTTTCCAGGCTTCTCAACATCCCGGGAAGTTCTGTGGTTGCAGGGGTGTTCACCACGCATACGGGACACGCGCCGTGTGCATCCGGTGGTTGTGTTACCCCGCGTGGGAGAAATTGCCCCGTGGCCAAAATGAAGGTTGGTCTGGTCGGGTGCGGCAATATCGGCGCGGATTTATGCATTGCCTTGCAGAAAGGCACGATTCCGGCGGAGATTGTTGCCCTGAATGATATAGACGAGGAACGGGCCAAGCTGTTGCAGCGGACCTTTCACCTCGATGCGGAAATTTGCAGTTTGGACGCGCTGGCCGGGCGTGTGGACTTCATTGTGGAGTGCGCGGTGGCCGCCGCGATCAAAGATGTTATTGAAGCGGCGATCCGGCATCATAAAGATTGTCTGATCATGAGTGTGGCCGGCTTCATGGCCTATCCGGACCTGCTGGAACCGGCCAGAGAGCATAACGTCAAGGTCCGGATTCCCTCCGGGGCGCTGTGCGGACTCGATGGGGTCCGGTCGGCGGCGGAGGCCGGTTTGCATACGGTGATGCTGACGACGCGCAAGCCCCCGAAAGGGCTGAAAGGCGCGCCGTATTTAGTGCAGAACGATGTGTGTTTGGACAATTTAACCGAAGCGAAAGTGGTGTTCGAGGGCAATGCACTCGAGGCGGCCAAGGGCTTTCCCGCCAATGTGAATGTGGCGGCGGCCCTGAGCCTGGCGGGCATCGGTCCGTACGAGACCAAGGTACGCATTATCGCGGACCCGAATGCCACGGAAAATTCGCACGAAGTGTTTGCGGAGGGCGCCTTTGGGCGGCTCCAGGCGATAACGACGAATCTTCCTTCGCCCCGCAATCCGAAGTCGAGCTATTTGGCTTCGTTGTCCGCGTGCGCGGAATTGCGGGCGGCGGCGGTGGATTTCGTGCTGCATAGTGCATAGCGAAGCGATAACAGACGGAGAAGAACCATGTACGCAGTTGTGAAAACCGGCGGCAAGCAGTACAAAGTCGCGGCGGGCGACACCGTGCGCGTCGAAAAGCTGGACGTGCCGGTCGGCGGGCAAGTCGAACTGGACCAGGTGTGCCTGGTGGCGAAGGACGACGGGATCGTGGTGGACCCGCAAGCCCTCGCGGCGGCCAAGGTGATTGCCGAGGTCAGCGGCCAGGGACGGCGGAAGAAAATCCGGGTGTTCAAGTATAAACGCCGGAAAAACTACCATCGCACCTATGGCCATCGTCAGGCCTACACCGAACTGAAGATTCGCGAAATCCAGGCGTAAAGGAGACTACCCCATGGCACACAAGAAATCCGGCGGCTCCGCGCGCAATGGGCGCGACAGCCAGTCCAAGCGGTTGGGCGTCAAACGATACGGCGGCGAAACGGTCCTCGCGGGCAACATCCTCGTGCGCCAACGCGGCACCAAATTGTTCCCCGGCAAAAACGTCGGCCTCGGAAGAGACCACACCTTGTTTGCACTCGTGGACGGCGTGGTGCAACTCCGTTTTGAGACCAAAGAACGGAAATGCGTGGACGTGCTTCCCGTGGCGGCGGAGTAATCCGCCCGTCTTGGAGCGGCAGCCATGTTTGTTGACCACGTCCGGATACGGGTAACCGCGGGCCACGGCGGCAACGGCTGCTGCAGCTTTCGCAGAGAGAAATACGTCCCCTTCGGCGGGCCCGACGGGGGCGATGGCGGAAAAGGCGGCGATGTATACTTCGCCGCCTCCGCGCGTTTTAGCACCCTTCTTGATCAAGTGTATCACGCCCATTGGAAAGCCGGACGGGGCGTTCACGGCATGGGCAGTGACTGTCACGGAAAATCGGGCGAAGACCTTATTATCCAAGTGCCCTGTGGCACCTTGGTCCGCGATTTCACTTCCGGCGAAGTGCTTGCCGACCTGGTGGAGGAGGGACAACGGTTCCTCGCCGCCCGGGGAGGACGGGGGGGAAAAGGCAATCCACGTTTCGCCACCTCCGGAAACCGCGCCCCGCACTTCGCGGAAAAGGGCGAACCGGGGGAAGACCGCGAATTCCTCCTGGAACTCAAGCTCATTGCTGATGTTGGTTTCGTCGGCCTCCCCAACGCGGGCAAGTCTACCCTGCTCTCGTCCCTGAGCGCCGCCACCCCGAAAATCGCGGACTATCCCTTCACCACCCTCTCCCCCAATCTCGGTGTGGCCCCGCTGCCCGGATACCGCTCGCTCACCCTCGCGGACATCCCCGGCATCATCGAAGGCGCGGCCCAAGGCAAGGGCCTCGGACTCGATTTCCTGCGCCATATCGAGCGCACGCGGGTTTTGCTATTCCTCATTGATCTTGGCGATGCCGAGCCCGCCGCCACCCATACCATTCTCGAAAACGAACTTGCCAAGTACAGCCCGGTTTTCAACGAACGCCCCCGCGTGCTCGCGTTCAATAAACTCGATGTCACCGAAAACCGCGAACGCATCTCCGAATTAAACGCACAGTTCCCCAACGCCCACTTCATTTCCGCCGCCACCCGCGAGGGCGTCCAGGAACTGCTGGAAACACTGTGGACGGAAGTGGACCGCGCCCGCAAAGAAGAAGTGGTGATACCCGCCGCGGTCTCCGAACGCGAATACACCTACGAAGCGCCTTTCCAGATCATCCGTATGCCGGAAGGCTTCCGTGTGGAGGGCAAACCCGTCCTCCGCGCCGTCCGCATGACCGATTTCGACAACGCCGAAGCCGTCCGCCACCTCCACCAAGTCCTCACCCGCATGGGACTTTTCAAGGCATTAAAACGCCTCGGCGCCCAACCCGGCCAATCCATCTTCCTCGAAGACGTGGAACTGGAATACCACCCCGATTAACCTTCCTGCCCCCGTCATCCCCCGCCCATCCTGAACCTAACCGAAAATAATCCCGCACACCCCCATGAGATCCGACCGATCCGACCGATCCGACCGATCAGAAGCATGTCTCCCCCATTCATCCCCTTCATTCCAGAACTCCCAATAATCCCCTTCCAGAGTTCCAGATGTTCTCTTGCGTCTTCTTACGCATCAATCCCCGCAGGGGATGCATAATTCCAGCCTGGGGTTTACCCGCCGCAGGAGGGTTGCGCTTCGCTACCCCAGGTCAAGATCCCCCCTAAAAACCTACTCTGAAAGAGTTCCATAAACCAATCCTCTTAATCTGTGCAAATCCATGTAATCCGTGTTCTCAAAAAATTCTTCTTCGCGGCTTGGCGTCTTCGTGCGAATTTTTGTTCGGCCCGTTTCGCATTTCTTCCCCCTCCGCGATCCTCTAGGTCCTCCGTGGCTCTGCGTTGAGTTCCGGCTTCATACACACGCCTCACACCTTCCTTTGGTTGTGGCTACGCAACTCTGGGTATTTCGTGGCAAAAATCCGGAAAGATAATCAAAGCCCACCTATGACTTTGCCTGTTTCGGTATCAATGTATACTGCATACATCATTCGCGATCGGTTAGTGTCGGTATTGTTGCGACATTTGCCTGTATTTATTGGTTTTTCTT
>CAYYRW010000037.1:0-3463 GCA_964474205.1 uncultured Nitrospirales bacterium
TTGCAGGTTATCTTAAACCTGCGGGGCCGACCTTCTCATTTTATCTATTCAAATCACTCCCCTTCGGGGAGTTTGTAGGTTTGACGCCCTCTGTATCGTTCGTTTGGGGGTTCCGTCTTTTTTACTCCACGAATTTTCATGGACAACGTTTCCGGGGGTCTCGAAGACTTGACACCCCGGCTAACCCGCATATCTCACCAATCCGCCATCGCGCTTGTCATTGCGAGTTACCCACCCGTCGGAACGCCGGGGTGGTTCGGAAAGAAACATCCGAAAAGTCTTGCCGGACGCCATCTTGGATCGCCAAATCCCCGTGTGTCTTTCCACGAAGTGGATGAATATCTCAGCCCAGCGGTTGCGCTTCGCTACCCTGGGTATACACACCCTCCTAAACACCTTCTCTGAAGGAGAAAAATAATCGCTCCATCATTTGCTGTGTTTCTAAGGAAGAGACGTCTCGTCGGCGACGCAATCACATATCCACGCTTTGCTACTCTGGCGCAATGGTTTCGCTTTGCTCACGAAAGACATGGGGGAAACATGTTGGATGCAAAACCGGGATTAACCGGTCACCGGGGTGGGGATAACGAAGAAAAAGACCGCCGCAATGTGAATCGCGCTGGCCACGAGCACAAAAAGGTGCCAGATGGCGTGGCTATAGGGCAGGCGGCCCCAAGCGTAAAACAGGGTGCCCAGGGTATACACCACCCCGCCCGCCGCCATCAGGCCCAGCGCGGCCAGGGGAATCATCTCGATGGCCGGTTTGATCATCACAATGGCCGTCCAGCCCATGGCGATGTACAAAAGGGTGGAGATAATATCAAAGCGCCCCGTGAAAAAAATCTTAAATGTGATTCCGGCCACCGCGATGCCCCAGAGCACGCCGAATACCGACCAGCCCCACGGCCCGCGCATACTCACCAATAGAAACGGCGTGTACGTGCCCGCAATGAGCAAATAGATGGCGCTGTGGTCGAACACGCGCATGATCCGCTTCACCTTCGGAATGGGAATCGCATGATACAGCGTCGAGGCCAGGTACATAATGATAAGCGTGGCCCCGAAAATGCTCACACTGACGATCCGCCAGGTATCCCCCCCCAGCGAGGCGTAAACCACCATCAGCGTCAACGCCACAATGCTGAAAATAATGCCGAGGCCATGCGTAATGGCGTTCGCGATTTCTTCACCCACCGTATATTTGCTTTCGTTGTGCGACATACTTGTTCCTTAGGGAAATTATACCAAATACGCCCCGAAAAGGGAAAAGGTTGACACGCTACACTCTATCCAGCATGTCCACCGCGTCCATCCGGTCCATGGCTTTTCCGCTTTCCAATTCCTCAACTTCTCCGTACACCACCCCTGCACCGGCTCCAAAAACGGCTTCTGTCCCGGCCCGTAACGTTGGCATAGAATGATTCTGCGCCCATTATTCAGATCGTCGGTTGATGCTGGACACCCCCGCCCAAGCCACGTTCAGCCCACTTTTTTATTTGCCGGGCATGATTGTATACTGTCGTAAACGAGAGTGCCTGTGCGGCAAACCATTCGAGGAGCTTGTTGGACGTGACGCGAGCACAATTGGCCCGGTTAATCGATCATACCCTGCTGCGCGCCTATGCGACGGAGGTGGATATTCGCGAACTGTGCCAGGAAGCGGCGCAGCACGGTTTTGCCACCGTGTCCGTGAATCCGGCCTGGGTGTCCTTCTGCGCGAAGCAGCTTGCGGGCACGGGGGTGGGTGTGGGCGCGTGCATCGGATTCCCCTTGGGGGCGAACACGCCGAACGTGAAGGTGGAGGAGGCCCGGGACGCCATGCGCAACGGCGCCACGGAAATTGATATGGTGATTAACATCGGCGCGTTGAAGTCCGGGTATCCGAATTATGTGCATCAGGAAATCGGCGCGGTGGTGAAAGCGGTGAAGGGCATTCCGGTCAAGGTGATTCTCGAATGCAGTTACCTGACCGAACAGGAGAAGGTGGATGTCTGCAAAATGAGTGTCAAGGCGGGGGCCGCGTTCGTGAAAACCGCCACCGGCTATGGTCATGGCGGCGCCACCCCCGAAGACGTGGCCCTGCTGCGCAAGGTGGTGGGCGATGCCTGCGGCGTGAAGGCGGCCGGCGGCATCCGCACCTATGCCGATGTGATAACGATGGTGAATGCCGGCGCGAACCGGATCGGCACCAGCGCCGGCGTGCAAATACTGGACGATATGCTGAAAAATCATTAGCGGCGCGCGCACCGCGCGAAAGGAATGGTTCCGGAACAAATGCATGGTTGAAAACTTCTCCGGCAAACGCGTGCTGGTCCTGGGCGGGCTGGGCTTCATCGGGAGCACTCTGGCGATTCGCTGTTGTGATCTCGGGGCTTCCGTGACCGTCTATGATTCGCTCATGGACCATGGCGGGGGAAATCCCGCCAATATCTCCGGCTATGAAGGGCGGATAAAAATCATTATAAACGACATCCGCGATTATACCTTGGTGAACCGCGCCATCCAGGGACAGGACATCATTTTCCATTGCGCCGGCCACACTTCGCACGGCTATTCCCTTGAGGACCCCTTCCTCGACATCGCCATTAACTGCAAGGGTTCGATGAACGTGCTGGAATCCGTGCGCAAGGACAATCCCAACGCGGAAATCGTATACCTGGGCACCAGTACGCAATGCGGCGCCATGCTTCACCGCCCGATGGATGAACTGCATCCCGAATTCCCGCAGGACATTTATTCCGCCAACAAAAGCGCGGCGGAGAAATACCATCTCATCCACCACCGGGTGCACGGCCTGAAAACGGCGGTCGTTCGCCTCGCCAATATCTACGGCCCCCGCGCCAACATCAAAAGCAAAGACGGCGGCGTGCTGAATTACTTCATCGGGCTCGCCCTCCAGGGAAAAACCCTCACGCTCTACGGCGAGGGCCGGCAGCGGCGCAATGTATTGTTTGTGGAGGATTGTGTCGAAGCCCTCTTGGACGTGGTGCGGCACGAGCGGACGCATGGCGAGGTGTTTTTCGCGAGCGGGGACCACGAATACCCCATTGCCGAGTTCGCCCAACAGGTGGTCGAGATCATGGGAAAAGGCGCCGTGGAACACGTCCCCTGGCCCAAGGATTGGTCCAAAATGGACGTGGGGGACGTCGCCATCAGCAACGCCAAAATCAAGGAACGCCTGGGGTGGCGGCCCAAAACCGATCTCCACGAAGGACTGCTGCGAACCAAGGCGTTTTTTGAGCGGCATTTGAGCGCTTATTTATAATCCCCTCGCGGGAATCCATCCCGCCGGAATACACTGCCCATTCTCCGTGTTTAATGATCAATGCAAGGAGCATCAGCAACAAGGCAATTTCAGAGCCGCGTATAATTGACAATCAGGCGGGATTGCTTCGTCGGAGACTCCTAGCAATGACATGTTCGGTTTTGGATTGGTGAAATATGCGGCGCCGATCCTAATTGA
>CAYYRW010000037.1:3563-71086 GCA_964474205.1 uncultured Nitrospirales bacterium
TCGTCGAAGACTCCTCGCAATGACATGTTCGGTTTTGGATTGGTGAAATATGCGGCGCCGATCCTAATTGACAAGCAGGCGGGATTGCTTCGTCGAAGACTCCTCGCAATGACATGTTCGGTTTTGGATTGGTGAAATATGCGGATTAAGGAATGCCGGATGGGTTCAAAGGAAAAGAAAAGCACTGCGGCCATTTATATCTGCGCGGGGGACGCCTGCAAGGAAAACAAATCCAAAAAGCTGCGCGCGCGCCTGGAGGAACTGCTGGAACAGCGCGGATTGACCGAAACGGTCCGCGTGGAAAAGTGCGGTTGCCTGGGGTGCTGCAAGCAGGGAATCGCGGCGGAACTGCGCCCCGCCAATAGAGTGCTCAAGCATCTCAAGCCAAAACACGCCGAAGAAGTTCTGGCGCAAGCGCTTTCCGGGAAACCAGCATGACCGGCGTTCAGAATTTATAACTGTAGCCGACGGCGAATGATTCACCGTTGGAGGTGATTTCGCTGCCTTTGCCGAGCCTGGACAGCAGATCGCCGTGGCCGGTGTCCTGCATGGTTTTTGGCACTCCGTAAATGAAGACAAAATGGAATTCATGATGCGCATCAAGCGCATAGGTGAATCCGGCCGTGATATGCTCCTCACAGGTCACCGGGACCAGCATGCTCAAAAAAACATGATCATCATCTATCGGCGTGCTGGCGTGGGCATACCCGCCCATGATCCGCCAATGCTCATTGATGGTCCACTCCACCCCCAGCTTGACCGCCCACTGGTCATGCCAGTTGAATCCGCCCTCCAATAGTTTCTTGCCGTAATTCGGCACGCCCTTCCAATTCAGCCATTTGTAATCGGCGGTCAGCTCCACTTGCTTCAACACCTTCCACGCCGCCCCCACCTGGATAATCTGCGGCGTGTCCAGGGAATACTTCAGCAAATCCTTGTATTTGTCCATTTTCTGGGTATAATGCCGCGACATATACGACGCCCCCACCGCAAACCGCTCCCAAGCCTTGTATACACCCATCCCATAACCGATGCCCAGCGCCTCATCCCATTCATTATCCCCTTCCGTGGGACGGAATTTCAGTGTGAGATGGTCGGTCTTGAACCGGGACAGGGAGGAATGCAGGCTGGCGCCCACTGCAATCCCGCACGGCAATTCATAGCCATACGACGTCACCAGCCGGAAATGCTGATAATCCAGCCGCCGGTCCTTGTTCCCCTGAAACAGCCGCGTCATGATATTCCGCGAATGATCATATTCCACCCCCGTGCCGCTGGGAATATACAGCCCCCCCCCCACCGTGCCATACTTCCCCAGACTATAAATCATCCCGCCCGATAAAATATTGAATATGCCATCCCCGCACAAAGGACCATCCAGCCGGTTCCCGATCACTCCCCGGGGCTTCGCCTCAACACTGGGAAAAACATTGTAAAGCGACACATCAATCCGGCTGTTCAACTCCACCATGCTCGCCGGGTTCAAATAGGACCAATACGCGCTTCTCGGACTGGCCACCCCGCTCCCCGCGCGCCCCAATTGCTGAACATCATTTCCAAACAGGAACACCCCTTCATTCGCCGAAGCCGGAGGTGCAAAAAACAGTAATCCGAAAAAAATGGCCACACTCAAAAAAAGTGTGGCTGATGTAATGCAGGAGATTGTTGGTGTTGTGAGTCTTCGATGATCCCAAGAATACTTCATATCTGCCCATTTCCCGTTTGTTAAGGCCTCATTTTCCTGCCCTATATTCAATAAATTCAAATTATAGCATAAAGCATGCCACTTTTCAATATAAATCTGGAAATACAAGAATTACATGATTTTCAATTCTCTATGAAAAAATTCAATAAATAGAATTGCCCCGCATTGTGGTTGTTGCGGGGTGCGTTGTGCATCTTGCGAATAAAGTAAAAAAGAGGGAAAGGCCGGATTGGAAGCCCGCCTTTATCATCCCCTGGAGTTCATTTAAGCCCTTTGGGGATTAGATATCATGCCCCAATAACAACCGGACCACGGCATTGGCCTGATGATGCGCCGCGATGCCCACTCTCGGGGCCATAAGGCCGGTTCCCGGCGCCGCCGCCGTCTCAAGATCTCCCACAAGAATGATGTTCCGGCCAAACCGGCGGGTCCGGATTGTATTGCCGGATTCATACCCGGCAAGGCCGCTGGCCATGACCAAGGGGATTTCCGGAAAGCACCGGGAAAACGTTTCAGCGATCATGGCCTTGGCTTCCGGAGTGTCAAACGCTTCGACCGCCACATCCACACCGTCGAAAATCACGGGGATGTTTTCCGGTGTCAACCGGACGGCATGGGTGTCACACCGCACATACGGATTGATGCGCGCCAGGTTTTCGGCCAGCGCATCCACCTTGCGTTCCCCTATTTGATCAATAAAATACTGCTGGCGGTTGAGATTGCTCGGTTCCACCACGTCAAAATCCGCCAGGATCAGCCGCCCGACCCCTATCCGCGCCAAGGCTCCCGCCACCACCGAGCCCAGCCCCCCCAACCCGGCAATGCCCACCGTGCCGCGCCGCATGACCACATGAACCCCCGGGGTATGGCGCGCGGTCATCAGGGCTTCGAGTTCCTCCAGGCCGGGCTTCTCGCCTCGGCGGATAAACACCACTTCATCCCCGTCTTCCAGTGCACAATCTTCTTTCACCGGAGCGCCGTTAATGCAGATGACGTCGGCGCCGGGCTTTACCTGCTCCATCAGGGAGAAGAGCCTTGTTCCTTCGGGCGCCTCCATCAATTGCTCGCATACTTTGATTTTCATGGTCGGCCTCCTTCGCGGCCTGCTATTCTTGGAAATGTTTCTCGGGTGTTGTTTATTCCCGGCGCGCATGATTGTACGCCATCCATTCATCGAAAAACAGGGGGGTGGACGTGTGTATCGCCTCCCCTGCACTTCATTCGGATATCCATCCATGGGGCAGGCGGGATAATGGCGCGTTGGCCGGAAATGAATCCGTATAACGCCGCTGCTATTGGTTTGTACGGAAAATGAACTCCTGATAGAATATCACTCCGTCCGTTGAAAAATTTAAGCTGTCTCACTTATAAGGAATGTTGCCATGAGCACTGAACCGACTCCCGTTATCACGGTAACCAATCCCCGTACGGGCAAAGAACTGTACACCATTCCGGAACCCACGATAGAAGACGTGGATCGCATGTATGATACCGCGCGGTCGGCCTTCGAGGTGTGGGGCCGCATGTCCGTGCGGGACCGGCTTCAGGAAATCCTTAAACTGAAACGGTATCTGCTCGAAAACCGCGAGCATGTGGTGGACCGAATTGTGGAGGAAGCGGGCAAATGCCGTTCCGATGCGTTGATCATGGACGTGTTCCCGAGCATCGACATCATTGATTATTACGAAAAGAACGCGGAACGGATTCTTGCCGACAAGCGGGTGAAAACGCCCCTGATGCTCATCGGCAAGAAGAGCAAGGTGGTCCATGATCCCATGGGCATCGTGCTGGTGATCTCGCCGTGGAATTATCCGTTCCATCTGGCGTTTGTGCCCGCGCTGTGCGCGATGATGGCCGGCAATACGGTGATTTTGAAACCGTCGCGGTACACGCCGCTCCACGGCGTGATGGAAGAGATGGTGGAAAAGAGCGGTTTCATGAAGGGCGTGTTCCAAGTGGCGTATGCCAGCCGCAAGACCGCCAACCGGCTCATCGAACACCGCCCGGCCAAAATCCATTTCACCGGCAGTGTGGACGTGGGCAAGAAAATCATGGAACAGGCCGCGCCCTTCCTTATTCCGGTGGAACTCGAACTGGGCGGCAAAGACCCGTTCATCGTATTCGAGGATGTGAACATTGAACGGACCGTGAACGGCGCGTTGTGGGGCAGTTTCGCCAATTGCGGCCAAACCTGCATCGGCGTCGAGCGCATTTTCGTGCAAGACACCCTCTACGATGAATTCGTGCGCGTGTTCAAGGAAAAGACCGAGAAGCTGCGGCATTTGGAATCGCCGGGCGGTCCCGTGGATGATCGGAATCTGGACGTCGGCTGCATGACCACGGAATTCCAAATCCAGGAAATCGAACAGCAGCTTGAACAGGCCCGCCAGAAGGGCGCGAAAGTCATCACGGGTGGCGCGCGCAACGGCAAATCGCACGTCCTCCCCCCCACCATCATTACCGATGCGGATAATTCGATGGCCATCCATTACAACGAATCCTTTGGACCGGTGGTGACCGTCACCAAGTTCAAGACGGAAGAAGAAGCCATCAAAATGGCGAACGACTCCCCCTACGGTTTGGCCGCGAGTGTATGGTCGCGCGATCTGGCGCGCGCGGAGCGCGTGGCGCGCCGTATCGTGACCGGCAATGTGTCGATCAACAACGTGATGGCTACCCAGGGCAATTCCGGGCTTCCGTTCGGCGGGATTAAGGACAGCGGTTTCGGGCGGTACAAGGGCGAATGGGGCTTGCACGCATTCTCGAACGTAAAATCCGTGCTTGTGGACCGGCAATTGCCGCGCATCGAGCCGTACTGGTACCCCTATTCCGTTGAAAAATACACCCTGCTCTCAAAAATTATGGATGCCGTGTTCAACGGCGGCCCGCTGGGCGCACTTAAAACCAGCCTCATCGCCTTGAAACTGGAACTGCTGAACCGCAAGAAGAAACTGTAACGAAATTCCGGGAATAGCTTTTGCCCCTATTCCATCACCGCACCGTGCGCGGCGGAGGTTACATATTTCACGTACTGGCGCATGAATCCCGGAGGAATATCGCGCTGCGGCGGTCTACTCATTTCCTTCAATCGCTGGGCAATATCCACGCCATGGACATTCAGGGAACGGTTGGGAATGTCAATTTCAATTTCATCCCCGTCGCACAGGGCGGCCAACGGCCCGCCCACATACGCTTCGGGGGACACATGCCCGACACACGGTCCTTCGCTTGCACCGGAAAATCGCCCATCGGTGACAAGGGCCACCCGCTTTAGCCCGGAATGCGCCAGCGCCATGGTTACCGCCAGGGTTTCCGGCATGCCCGGCCCCCCCTTCGGGCCTTCGTAGCGAATGACAATCACATCGCCTTCTTGAATCGTATTATCCTCAAAAGCTTTCAGGGCCTCTTTTTCCGAATTCATCACGCGGGCCTTGCCCGTGAAGTGGCGCATCGCCAGCGCCACGGCCGATTGCTTCACCACCGCGCCGTCCGGTGCCAGATTGCCAAACAAGATTACCGTGCCCCCTTCAGGAAGATAGGGCGCCTGCTTGGGGCGGATTACCTCGGCATTCAGCACTTCCGCGTCCCGGAGCGTTTCCCGCAACGGTTCCCCGGTTACGGTCAACGCATCCAGGTGCAAATCCTCCACAAGTTCTTTCATCACGGCACGGATGCCTCCCGCGGCATACAAATCCAAAATGCCGTGCGGCCCGTTGGGGCTGATGGAGAGCAATGTGGGGATTTTTCGATTGAAGTCATTAAATACAGACAATGGCAGATCCAGGCCCAGTTCGTGGGCAATGGCGGGAAGATGAAGGGTGCTGTTGGTGGAACCGCCGATGGCCAGATCCATTATCACCGCGTTTTCCAGGGCGTCCCGCGTGAGAATTTTCCGTGTGGTCAGCCCTTCCTTAATCATCTCTACGATGCGCTGGCCGGTTTTCCGGGCATAGGCCAATTTTTCGGGGTGGAACGCCGGAATATTCGCCGAACCCGGCAAGGTCATGCCCATTACTTCCGAGAGGCACTGAAAGGTATTGGCGGTGCCCATCACCTCACACGCGCCGCACGAAGCCGCCGTGGCGCAGGCCAGCCCCAGCGGCGTGCCCGCGTAGTCTTTGAAATCCACACTATCCTTGCGTCCGGGTACATGGCGCACTTGCCAGGCATTCGATCCGCCGGTGAGCAGAATGGCGGGCAGATCAAGGCGCGCGGCGGCCATCAGCATGCCCGGAATGATCTTGTCACACGAGGCGATTAACACCATGCCGTCGAAGACCATGCTGCGCACGTGGGTTTCGACGATGTTCGCGATAAGTTCGCGCTGCGGCAGGATGTAGCGCATACCCTCATGCCCTTCCGCCATGCCATCGCAGGGCGCGGGCACATTAAACTCGAAGGGCAATCCGCCCGCCGCGTGAATGCCTTCTTTAACCCGCTCCCCCAGGGCGCGCAGGTGCATGTGACCGGGATTCAGTTCGGTATGTGAATTCACCACGGCGATCATGGGCTTTTGCAGCGCTTCCACGATGTCCGCGCCAGTGCTTTTGATAAGGGCCATACGCAATACGTTTATCAGGCCGTCACTGGGATTGAAATACTGGCTGCTCTTGGGCTTGTCCATGCCGGTCACTCCTGTCAACGATTTATGCCGTTCGATATCGTAACAGCCCCGGCGGGCGGGGCTGTCACAAACTTTTCGAAACAATTCAAATGTTGTGCTTCATAAATTCCAGACTAATGCGGAGGTCGTCAAATATGTCGCCTTCGCAATTATCCTGCTCATAGACATACCATTCGACGCCCGCTTCTTCCGCGGCCGCGAATATGCCGTCCCAGGGCAGTACACCGCTGCCTATGGGGCAGAATTTGTGTTGGCCGGGCTTATTTTTTTTGGACACGTCCTTCACATGAATAACCGGACAGCGGTTGGCGTATTTGCGCAGGTAATCAATCTCCTCCACCCCGCCAAGATGCAACCAAGCCAGGTCAAATTCACAGTACAGGTTCTTGGGCGAGGTGCTTTCGTACAAAATATCCAGTTTCGTGCGCGGATCCTCCGGGAATTTCTCCAATTCATGCGCATGGTTGTGATACGAAAGGCGCATGCCGGCGGCGGCCAGTTTCGCGCCCAAGGCGTCCAGGCGGGCCGCGCCGCGTTTCCAGTCCTCGAGTGTCTTGGTGCAATCCCCCATCATGCCGCCCGGCGCGACATCTTTCGCCCCGACGGTTTGCCAAAATTTCACTTGGGCGTCAAAATCCTTTTCAAAGTCTTCCACCCCGACGTGGGCGGCAATCGCTTTCAAGCCGGCCTTGTCGAGCGCCGCCTTAATTTCCTCCGCGGTCAGATTGGGCATGCCGCTCCATTGCACAAACTCATACCCGATGTCACGGGCCCGTTTCAGGGTTTCCTCCAGGTTCTTCTTTGCCGGTTCGCGCACGGTGTACAATTGCAGCGCGATTCTCGGATGGGGTTTGCCATTGCTCATGTCCTATCTCCCAGTGCTCATGGTTGAATGTTGATGCGCCGTTATTCTAACAGGTTCAGAAAATGTTTTCATACCACTATAGCGCGCGTAGTTGCGCCGGGGATGGTGCACCTAATCCCCCAACGGGGCAACCGGCGGTTGCCCACTTTTTTCTGTGGTGACGATTATGGCGTCTACTTGGATTTGTTGGCGGAATGGTGTGGGCACCGTCACGTGAACATCTGGGGGTGGTGTTTGATGCCTAATCATAGGCGCTGCTTCCCCGCGGCTGTGGAAGTTCAGTCTTCGATTTAGACGTTCTGGCGTCAGGAATAACATTTTTTGTGTTCTTTGTGATCTCTTCGGGCAAGGCCCCGGAATATTGGCCACAAAGAACGCATAGACCACAAAGAAAGTTTTTGTGATTTATGATCACTTTGTGGTTATATGGTTTGTGCGTTGAACATCAATCATCAACTGTGAGGAGATTAGGCCATGGATATGAAAGCGTTGTGTGATCAGGTGAGGCAAACATCGTATGACATTCATGCCTATCACGGGCATGGCCACCTTGAAAAAGTGTATGAGAATGCTTTGGCGCATCGTCTGAAGAAAATTGGGTTAAAGGCCGAACAGCAGCATCCAATTGATGTCTATGATGAGGACGGGACGCTTCTTGGGGAATTTTTTGCTGATCTGTTGGCGGAGGGAGAGCTGGTCATCGAACTCAAAGCAGTTAAAGCATTTGCCCCCGAGCACGAAGCCCAGATTCTCGGGTATTTGAAATCGTCCCGGAAGGAACACGGGTTACTGATAAACTTCGGTTCGTATAAATTTGAAATCCGCAAATACATCAGGAGTGTTAATCAAAAAGAAATTTCTTTGTGATCTTTGTGTTCTATGCGGCCAATATTCCGTAATTGTAACACAAAGAACGCAAAGATAGCATCTCGGAAATCCGGGGACACCTTACTGAAATAGTATTTTCCCGCTGACTTTTATGCATTTTTCTGGCAGGACACGTATAGCGCGCGTAGTTGCGCCGGGGATGGTGCACCTAATCCCCCAACGGGACAACCGGCGGTTAACCACTTTTTTCTGTGGTGACGATTATGCCGTCTACTTGGATTTATTGGCGGAATGGTGTGGGCACCGTCACGTGAACATCTGGGGGTGGTGTTTGATGCCTAATCATAGGCGCTGCTTCCCCGCGGCTGTGGACGCACAACCGGGGCGCAGGGTACCTCCGAAGAAACCGGGGCACAAGGGTCCAAGAAAGCCAAATTAAATATACGGTCCCCGGAATACCCCGACCCGGGCTTCAGATTGAGCACCGCTTCCAATGCCCGGGGCATGAGTTCCTCGCGCAGTTTGGGAATGAGCGATACCTGCTGGGTAATGTCGGGGGCTGCCGCAACCGGAACAGTAACCGGAGCCGGAGGCGGTGTGCCTGCAGACTGCGGTGCTTCCGTTCCGGCCACCCAGGAAGCGGCGTTCTTCAGGCCGCCCCCGATGCCGCCGGCCACGTCGCCCACGTCCTTGAGCGCGCCACATCTCGCTAAAAAAAGCCGTGCGCCAGCAGATGGAATCTTGTATAATTGTTGCTGAAACCGGCGGTAACAGCGCCCAAACAACACAGCGGAGGTTTTGTAATGAGGGAAGTGCCGGAACGTTACGAAGTCGAATGTAATCAAGAAGTTGATTTCGTGGTTCCCATGAAACGATAATCTACCGTACAATCGCAAACAGCGGAACAAAGGAGGTTCATATAATGTCAAGTGCGTTAGCATCTTCGCAGCCATCCCAGGTTCTTCGTGCTGTTGATGCGGACCTGCCGTTTCTGGCCTCAGAAGCGGCTATTGATCTCGACAACTTGCATTCAGGCACCTACACCGAAGTGGATGCGGTACGGCGCTTAGCGGAGCGGCTCAAGAATTCGGTGCCGAGTCGATACGATCCTGCAAACAAGCGCGTTTTGGACCCTGCAACACTCATCGTCCTTGGGGAGGCCGTAACAGTCTCGTTGTGGAACGAGGAATCTCCGCAAAAGGTGGATGAATTACTCGCTAAAGCTGCCGAGATCGCCGATTTCTTGTCGGGAGATGAACTAACCAAGAATCCGGAACAGCTCAATAGTGCTCGTAACTTTTGTGTTGCTCTGTCACGAGCGGCACTAGCTTATCGGAAATCCCTTCGTGACTTGCGCCCACCGCACCCCTTTCGGAGGTAGTCATGGTCACAGTTGAGTATGCGCGGGCTCGCATCATGTCTGCCATAGATGAAATTGAGCGGCTCAAGCATTCCGAATTCCCCGACGATCATTCGCGTCAAGCGATATGCCTTCTGGAAAATCTATTCCGAGAGCGAAGTAGGGTTTTGTCAAGGATCACTGACACAACCGACCCCGAGGTGGCAAACAACGAGTGCAGCGTTTCGCTCGAGTTGCTCTTCGTATTTGTCCCAATCATGGGCTTTGTATTACGCTCGACAAACGTACGGAACGCGTTCGAAGCCTATTCGCCATTATTACGTCTCGCCAAGAGCCTTATGGGTGTCGACACGAAGCTCGTCGTGTCATCGGAATGGGAGTTTTCGCCCATTACTTACGTTTCGGGTACAACTCTACCCGGCTTCGTTCTCATTGGTTTGCCTGCAACTGAATCCTCAAATCCCTTGATTGTACCGTTAGCCGGACATGAACTTGGGCATTCCGTTTGGGAAGTCGAAGGAGTTGGACAGAAATTCGAAGACAGGATTCGCCAAGGGGTAGTGGATGAACTAACGGGAAAGCGGTGGGCTGACTACACGGCACTCTACCCACAATATAAAAAAGACGACATTGAAACCAATTTGTTCTGCCGATCTACATGGGAACCTGCATACACTTGGTCGATGTTGCAAGCGGAGGAGATCTTTTGCGACTTCTTCGGTCTTCGCTTGTTTGCCGAGTCATATCTGCACGCCTTTGCTTATCTCCTTGCACCAGGCACGTCAAGTCAACGTTCTGTGAAGTACCCAAATATTAGGCGCCGCATATCGCATATTGTCTTAGCAGCCAAAAAACTCAACGTGACGGTTCCCAGCGCCTTTGTGAACAGTTTCGTAGTTGAGTCAGAACCGACAGAACCCAGAACAGCTTTACTCGTTTCCGTTGCCGATTTTGCATCCGAACTCCTTGTGGAGGAGTTGCTCGACGAGGCCCGAAGTTTTGCAGATGGTCATTCCATTGCCCAACGCGATTCTGCACGAGTCACAAATATCGCCGGCCAGTTCACAAAATGGGTTGTTCCGTCTGCTTCTCACGAGGCGCTCGTCAATATTCTGAATGCCGGATGGAACTGCAATCTTGATCCCAAGCTTTGGTTGAATGTTCCGCAACTCAAAAGCGAGGACCGCGTTCGCGTCTTGCGAGACCTAATGCTAAAGAGCATGGAAGTGGCAGAGATACAAATCCGGTTGGGGAACGCGTCATGATTCTTAAAGCCGACAAGATCGCGCAGGAGTTGAGGACGCCGTCAAATCCAGAGGATCCCTTAGTCATTACTCCACAGCCTGACTTGGAGTCTCTGAAGAAATCCGGCGCGGCATCTATCGATATTCGCTTGGGATGTTGGTTCTTGGCGTGTCGAACGAGTCGTACGGGGGGGTTGGATGTCTACGAAAAAGATAGCGTTACGCCCAATGAAGCCCAACTCACCAAGGGAAGCTATGTCCGATATGGCGAAGGATTTGTTTTGCATCCACGTTCGTTTGTTCTTGGTGTTACCATGGAGTGGATCCGATTGCCAGCGAATCTGGCAGCGTATGTCATCGGGCGATCCTCATGGGGGCGTCATGGGTTGATCATTGCGACAGCTACGGGAGTTCACCCCGGCTTCACGGGGTGTTTGACTCTTGAGCTATCCAATGTGGGTGAAATTCCGATCAAGGTGAAGCCGGGAACAACCATTTGCCAATTGTTCATTCACCATGTGGACAGTGGAGATCCCAAGCTCGTTGACCGTAGCACCTTTGTTGGGCGAAGAAAGCCTACGCTTGGTTCGATTACCCTAGACGACATTGCCAAACAATTGGCCGGAACGTGACACCTGATACGACGTGCGTTGGGGCACATCGAAGTCTACAAAATCGCTCAACCGGCCAGCTATATAGACGCGCGTAAATAAACCAACAATAACGGTTCACAAAAACGGTTTCATCAGGCCGAGAATATTTTCGGGGTTCTGCTGAATGTTGGCGAAAGTTGTGAACCGGCTCTGACACAATTCCTCGGGAGTGTCGAAGTAGACATTGTGGGTTGACTCCATTCGCGTGTAATGCCATACCCATTCCACCGCGTTAAACTCCGGCGAGTAGGAAATCCGGGGGAAATCCGAGGACACCATGTAGAAATATTATTTTCCTGCGGACTTTTATGTATTTTTCTGGCGTGGCACATATAGCGCGCGTAGCCGCGCCGGGGAAAGCGCATCCTATCCCCCAACGGGGCAACCGGCGGTTGCCCGCTTTTTTCTGCGGTGACGATTATGGCGTCTACAGAAATTGGGGTCCCACGGGTCCATGGAAGCCGAATTAAATATAGTGCCTTCGGAATACGCCGGAATACTGAAAGTCGGGGGAGGCACGAGCGGGAGGGCAGGAGGGACAGATTATTGGACATTGGACGCGACACTTTATATGATTCGGTCATGAGTAAAACTTCACGGATGATCTCTATATGTTATGGCTGCGGACAGGAGGCGCCGGTGGAGGCGGGGTTTGTTTGCGCGGGGTGCGGTGAACCGTGCAGTCTTCGTGTGGCGCGGACAATGCCGAGAGAAATGTTGCGGAAGGCGCCGCGGTCCCTATGGCATTACTTTGATCTGTTGCCGGTGCAATCGCGGGAGCATGTGGTGAGTCTGGGGGAAGGCGCGACGCCGTTGGTGGCGGCATCCCGCTTGGCAAAACGTTTCGGTTTCGCGGAACTGCTGTTAAAGAATGAAATGGGCAATCCGACGGGGTCGTTCAAGGACCGGCAGATATCGGTGGGGATCAGTCATGCGCGGGAGATTGGGGCGGACACGGTGGCGGTGGTGTCGTCGGGTAACGTGGCGGCGGCCACGGCGGCGTATGCGGCGCGCGCGGGGATGAAGGCGGTGGTGTTGATGCACGCGCACGCGGGGGCGGGAAAGATGGCCCAGGCGGCGGCGTATGGGGCCAAGGTGGTCCGGGTGGAATCGGATGCCCCAAGCGCTGTTTTCAACTTGTGTCTGGAGGCCTGCAAGCGTTGGGGCTGGTATCATCTCTCGACGGCGGGCATGTATGAGCCGTATAACGTGGAAGGGGCCAAAACCATCGCGTATGAATTGTATCAGCAATGCGGTGAAGTGTTGCCGGACTGCATTCTCGCGCCGGTGGGCGGAGGCGGACTTCTCGGCGGACTCTGGCGCGGTTTTTTGGATTTGCAGCGGTTGGGCGCCATTTCCCGCCTTCCGAAGCTTGTGGGAGTGCAAGCGTCCGGGTGTGCGCCGTTGCGGCAGGCCATCGAAAAAGGATGGTCGTTTCGAGAATCGTTGACGCATCCATGGCAGAATCCGAAAACCGTGGCGGGGGGCATTGCGGATGATATTCTCTTCGACGGGCATACCGCGCTTCCGGCCATTCGCGCCACCCAGGGTTCCGTTATCGCAGTGGATGATGATGCAATTATGGCGGGCCGCGATCTCCTTGCGCGCGAAGAAGGGCTTCTATGTGAACTGACGAGTGCCGTGGTGATTGCCGCGCTCTCGAAGGTTTCCCCGATGCCGTCTGACGCCCGGGCAGGCTGTCTGCTCACCGGCAACGGCATCAAGGAGACCGGGCTGCTGACGGCCAACGCTTCCGCATTCCCCGCCATTCCCCCGGACGTATCCTCTCTTGCACGGATTCTTGCGTGAGCCTGTTGCCGTGTGTCCATGGGTGTAATTTTTGTGGTCCACAGATTACACAGATTTACACAGATTTTTTGCAAGTTAAATCATGTTATCGGTATCGTTATCGCTATCGTTATCGAACCCTGTTCTTGCTCATTTCTTATTCCGTGTAAATTAAGCCCATCCGCGTCATCAGCGTTCTGTTTACTGATTTCGGCTGGATTTTGCCGAAAACCATAGCATTTCCCAGTATTCACACTGGCTTGAGGATTTACCGCTGGGGTATACTTTCCGTGGATGCGTTGAGGAAACGTGCCCACGGGCACATGCCTGAAATGGGATTGTTTCAGGAACGAAACATTCCACGGGAAATGAATGTCTAGTTGTGGAGTTCAAAGTGAAGGGGCCAAGAGCATAAACCGAAGTGGCGTAGTATCAGGAGAGGTCAGTAATGAAGTGCAGAATCATGAAAAAACAATGCATGGGTATGGTGTTGCTTTGCGCCGTGATTATCGGAGCGGCGGGCGGCACGGGCGCGGAAGTTACGGCGATTCCGCGCGTGTTGTTGGTGGGCGATAGCTGGTCCGGATTCACCCAAGCCTTCAAAAGCTACGACGCGGCGTTCGCCGCGATGCCGGAACTGGCGAAGTATCGCCAGATCGGGTACATGACGGCGATCATGGGCGGGCGCGCGAGCGAATTGAACACGCCCACGATGCTTGGGTACATTTCGAGCGAACTGGACAAGTATCCGACCCTGGACATTGTTCATTTGAGCCTTGGGGGCAACGATGTGCTCTGGAGCGATGGCTGGCATCCCTGGATGACGCCGCAGCAAGTGCAGGCGCTGTGGGATAATGTCATTGCGAATATTCAGGCGGTGGTGGACCTCATTCTCGCGAAACGCCCGGACATCCGCATTTACATCTGCGGGTATGACTATGCCAATCATGAAAAAGACAATGCCACCACCCGTCAGTTGAATGATGCCTTTGTCAGCCTCGAGTTGGCCAAGCGCAATTTCTTTTCCCAGCCGCAATTCAATAACCGCGTGTTTTATGTCCACAATTTCGGCATGATGCAATGGACCTATGGGGATGCCGAACCGGTCAATGGCCTTCCCGGCTATGCCGCGCACACCGTTCCGCTGCCCGGGGATTATCCCGCGTATGATCCGTGGCCCGGCGGCAATCCCGATTACAATTCCCCCCTCGAAGCCTTGATTGATCTGGACATTCACCTCACGCGCGAGGGGTATCAAATTTTGATTCAACGGTGCATCGATCAATTTGCCGCCACCTGGCTGAGCTATCCGCGGGTGATCGAAATCCTGCCGTTGGACGGAAAAGCGGCTGAGGCCCAATTCCAGGTTACGTTCAGCGAAGACGTGACGGGAGTGGACGAAACGGACTTCACCGCCGCGTCGGCCAAGATGACCCACCCAATTATCTCGGTAACCGGTTCCGGCTCTGTGTATACGGTGACCACGGGCGCTTCCGGTGCCACAAGCCCGGTGACGCTTACAGTCATCGATGATGGCTCCATCCTGGATGGCGACAGCCATCCGCTCCAAGGGGAACTGGACGGCGGGTATGCGGTGAACGGTCCGTTGTTCTATGATAATCCACAGCCCCCCGCGTCCGATGATTTCGAGGCCGCGCTCCGCTTTTTCAACATTGCCACCGGCCCTTACCAGGAATTCCTGGGCGGATTCAGTTTCAATCCGGCGGTGTGCGACTCGAATGGCGGCATTTCCAGCATTGATCCGCTGGTGATCAATGGCAATGGCTTGTTGGACAGTTTCGAGTTCGCGGTCATCAAGCGGTGCCTGGATGACGACACGCTGGACCTGAGCGCGACGGGCGGCGTCACCCACAGCATTGTGCAAGACGCCTGGGACAACAATTTCGCGCATATGACGGTTAATTGCGGCGGCGCGGACGGACTGCTGCAATTTGTGCTGCCGGGAACGAATACGTTTCTTGCGGGGCTTATGACCCTCGGCGACACCCAATCCGCGGCGCTTCCGGTCATGTTGTTGACGGCACTCTGCGCGGTCCGCGAATTTCCTCCCTCGGTAACGCATGTGACCGCCCCCAACCAAAAGGATTACATCCTCTTGCCGCAATACCTGGGCTTGAATGGCGACGCCGATGGCGATGGATTCACCAACCGCCAGGAATACACCTATTTTGCCCCGGGGGGGCGCGACGCCTATCTGGACGCCGTATTGAATCCCAACATTGTTCCGGAGATCACGGAAGGGGAAGGCGGTGGCGAAGGCGAAGGCACAACGGAAGGCGAAGGCGAACTGGAAGGGGAAGTGCCGGCAGCACTGGATTTCTGTGCCATCATGGATGAGATTTACGCCACGACCCAATTGGAGGCGCTGGCGCCCCTCTTGGATTTATTGGGCGATGACGCCGCGCTCATCAGCCTTATCCAATGCGAAATCGCCGATCTGAATGGGCCGTTTGTGGACACTGATAACCCGCCGGACGGCAGCCCGGATATGCCGGGGCCCAACGGCCTGCTCGATGGCGCGTATGAATTGAACGTGATCGCGGAATTGATTAATAACGCGGACCGCTATTTGGAACTGCCCAGTGGAACGGCGATGGGCCAAGGGGATATCGGGGTAGACCCGGTGGCCGTGGCGTCCGCGTATGAATTCAATTACAGCGCTTTATACAGCCCGTTGGAAGCCCTCCTGCCGGTGATACCGATCATCGTGCAGAATTTGGCGCATGTGACGCTTACGGAAGAGCAAACGGATGAAATCCTCAGCCTCTTCCCGAATCTGCTGTCGATCCTCGCGGGGTATGCCACCCTGGGGGATAACGACTCGATTTCCGTCGTGTTGTTCCTCACCAATCTGCTGCATGACTTCGCCCCCGCCCTGCCCACCACCGCGGATGGATTCATCACCTTGAACGGCATCTTGGGACCGAACGGAAACGCCGACGGCGACGGATACACCAACCGCCAGGAATACAATTTCTTCGCCACGGAATTCATTGAGGAACCGGTCTGCAAGAAATGCGCAAAGACCTTTGATTGGACCGACCCCAAAACCTATATCCGTGCGGTCCTCAACCCGCGCATCAATCCCGGATTTCCCGACGGCATGCGCGACTTCTGCAAAACCATGGATGACATCTACGCCACCGCCCAATCGGATACGTTGGCGCCCCTGCTGGACTTGCTGGGCGATGACGCCGCGCTAATCTCACTGATTCTGTGCGATACGGCCGACCTGAACGGGCCGTTTGTCGATACCGATACCCCGCCCGATGGCAGCCCCGACATGCCGGGCCCCAATGGCCTGCTGGACGGGGCGTATGAATTGGGCGTGCTCGCGCGACTGATTAATTTCCCAGGCTGGTATGCCGGTCTGGCAAGCGGCGCCTTGTCCGGGCAGGTGACCGCGGGCGTGGACGCCTCACTTGTGGGGCCGGCATTTGAGGCCAATTACCTCGCGCTCTATGCGCCCCTGGAATCCCTATTGCCGGTATTGCCGATTATCGTGCAAAATCTGGCCCATATCACCTTGACCGAAGACCAGACCGAAGAAATCCTCAGCCTGTTCCCCAATCTTCTCTCCATTTTGGCGGGATATGCCACTTTAGGGGATGCGGATTCCTTGAGCGTGGTTCTCTTTCTCACAAATCTGCTCCACGACTTCGCCCCCGCGCTTCCCACCACCCCGGACGGTTTCGTTACCTTGGACGCCATTCTCGGCCCAGACGGCGATGCCGACGGGGATGGCTTCACCAACCGGCAGGAATACAACAGTGTTATTCCGCAAGACGCGCGCTCCTATGTGGCCGTCGCGTTGGACCCCAGCACCCATCAAACCCCGGGTGAAGGCGAGATGGAAGGCGAAGGCGCGGTCGAAGGCGAAGGCGCCATCGAGGGCGAAGGCGCCGTTGAAGGCGAAGGCGCCGTTGAAGGGGAAGGCGTTATCGAAGGAGAGGGCGCTGTCGAAGGGGAAGGCGCCGTCGAAGGCGATCTGCCGCCCCTCGAACATAGCGCGGACCCCGATGGCAATGGCATTATCAGCCTATCGGAACTGCTGCGGGTCATTCAGTTCTTCAATTCCGGCGGGTTCCATTGTCAGGCCGGAACGGAAGACGGTTATGCGCCGGGAGCGGGCGATGAATCCTGCACCCCACACAGCAGCGATTATAATGAACAGGACTGGCACATAAATCTTTCTGAATTGCTGCGGCTGATTCAGTTCTTCAATTCCGGCGGCTATCATGCCTGTCCGGCGGAAAACACAGAAGACGGATTCTGCCCAGGCGTTGATTAACCCATAGACACTGCGCAAATTGACAATAGTGCGGCCGGCAACCGGTGTTGGCCGCATTTTTTTGTTTTTTCACTTGCCTGGGCGCGTGGATCGTGTATACTTAAATCAACGAGGTGGTGCGGATACGCACAAGAGCAGAGAATGAGAATGACAACCAGCCTTAAGGAGGCGCACATATGTTGCACGGAAATTGTGTCCCGAAGTATTTCAGTCAACCCCTGACCGGCATGCTTGTTTTTCTGGGAATGGCGTTTCTATTCGTTCCATCGGCGCAGGCCGAGTGTGAAGACAATCTATTGCAAAATCCCGGTTTTGAATCGGGGGCGGATGTGAACTGGGCGGATACTTCGAGTTCCTCGGCGGAGATTATTCAAGCCACTGTGGCCGCCTACGAGGGGAACTACGCGGCGTGGTTTGGAAACGCGGGCCCCGGTGTCACATGGCAACTGGATCAGACCATCCAAATCCCGGCCACGGTAAACGCTCATTTGGAATTTTATTTGCGGACCGTGTCCATTGCCGCAGGGGATATATTCCAGGTCCAAATGGATGGCGTTACGCTGTTTTCGATGAGTGACAGTTCCCCCGGCTATGCCTCGTACACGCTGATTTCGCTGGATGCGTCTCCGTATGCCGACGGCCAATACCATCTGGTGCGTTTTATGGGAACGATAGCGGGCAGTTTCTTGGTGGACAATGTCTGCATACGCGCACAAGGCCCCCTCTGCACGGTCCTGATTGATTTTGATGATGTCACGGCCCCCGGTTTGTTCGCTGATGCCACGCATCTTACAGACGCCTATACGCAAAAGTATGGGGTGACCTTTGAAGGCCCCGGAGGGAATGACGGCGGAGTGATTCTGACCAGTGATTCCTGGGGCGCCGTCACCGGGGAAAGTGTCCCGAATTTCCTGGCATTCGACACCTATGGCAATCTTTCCGATGGCGGTACCGCGCAGGGGCCGGAGACCGTGTACTTCCGAACCCCCGTGGACGGCGTAAGCATGAAAGTAGGCACCGGCACGGGAGGCAGCGCCACCATCGAGGCCTATGATAACAACAGTATGGTTATCGCCACCCAAACCGTCACCCTGGGATTCCCGATGCAAACGGTGGCCCTGTCCGTCCCTGGGATTCAATACCTGTCCATTTCGTTCACCGATTCCACGTTCTTACTGGATGATCTGTGCATTTATGGAGATCCTAATGCGGAATCCTGTTCGGACACGGCCTTTTTCAGCCAAAAACCCCTCAGCCCATGGGAGACATGGAATGGGTATCCCAGCAACACAGGAAACGATTCCATTATCTACGAGAATTTTTCCAATCTTGCCAAGGCCATCCAACGCGTCCGGTGGTGGGGATTTGGAGTGGTGCCGGGATATACCGATTGCACGCCTCCGGGCAGTTCGTTTGAAATTTCCCTATGCTACAACAATAGCGGCCTGCCCGGATACCCGTTCTACACGGAAACCGTGACGGCCTTGATGAATGAAACCGGACGGGTGTTTGCCGGTTTGGACAACTTTCGCGAATTCCGCTTTGAAGCGGAGTTTGCCAATCCCCAAAACATCACCGACGGATGGATCATGATCAAAGGCCTGGGCGATTTCTCCACCTGCGGCTTCTACTGGCTGCTGTCGTCCGAGGGGGACAATCTCTCCGCCACCGCCGATGAAGCCGGCACAACCTTTAACGCGAACACGTACAATTTCTCTCTTTGCCTGGACACCGGCCCCGGATTCAGGGAAGAATGCGCGATGGGTTCCGCGTTTTCACAGCGCCCCTCTACCCCGAACTCCATTGCGGAATCCGCAGAGTATTTCTTCAGCAGTCAGTCGCTGGAGTATACCGCCTACGAGAACTTCTCCGGGCTCACCTGGCCCGTGAAGCACATCACATGGTGGGGTATTGATTATTCCGGCTCCTTTAGCCCCTGCCTGCGCACCACGGGCGACTTTACCATCACCGTCTACAATGACGCCGCCGGTCAACCGGGCAGTTCCGTGCTCCAGGAAACTTTGACCGCCACCCGCGTGGAAACCGGGCGGCAATGGTTATATGGGGCGAATTATTTTCCCGAATACCGCTATGAGGCGGAATTAACAGGTCAGATCGACTTGACGGAGGGTTGGATTTCCATCTATGGCGACAATGAAGACGGGGGCTGCGGTTTCGTCTGGGCCAGTTCACCCGTGGGCGATAAATTGTTTTATACTCAGCAGGGCAACAATCCCCCCGTGAGTCAGACCGGATTTTCTGATCTAAGTCTTTGCCTCGACACCTACACAGGTCCGGAACAATTCTGCATGGACAAAAGTCAAGCCGGTCAAATCCCGGACAGCCCCCTGGGCACCGGGGTGAATTCGGCGCCGAGCGGAGATGATAGCGCCAAACTTGCCTATGAGAAATTCACCGCCCACTGGCCGATCACCAGCCTCCGGTGGTGGGGCGGAGCCCTCGGGACGGGCTGCTCCAACTATCAGATCGCATTCTATGAGGATAACGGCGGACAGCCCGGCAACGTGGTCCACCAAGAACAGGTTTCCGCCACACAGGAACCCACGGGAAGAACCTTCTTTAGCGGCGGCCTGGTCGAATACCAGTTCGACGCTGTCCTGGCCACGCCGTTAACCCTGCGCAACGGCTGGGTGTCCATTGCGGGCATCAACGGCTCCGGGTGCGGCTTTGCATGGCTCACCGCCCCTTGGGGCGATGGCTTATCGTATTCGCAAACGCCTCCGGAAACGGGACCCTTCACCGATCTGGGCCGGGATTTGGCCCTATGCCTCGGGGCGGACACCGGGCCCGCGCAAACCTGCGCACCCCATGTCATGACGGGGCAGCCCAGCATGGACCCCCTCACTCCCGGGACTAATGGATGGTTTAGCGACGAATTGCTGAATTATGCCACGTATGAGAATTTCTCCGGGCTTGCCGACTCCATAACAGACCTTTATTGGTGGGGGATTGATTACAATTATGGACTATGCACCCGCACCAGTAACACCTATCAAATTACGTTCTATGAAGACAATGCGGGCCAGCCGGGAGTCATTGCCGCCCAATCGGTTGTCACTCCCAAGCGAACCCTGACCGGACGCACCTTCTCTTTCGGTGATTCCTACCCCGAATCCCTGTTCCATGCACGGTTATCCACGCCGGTGCATCTTCCCTCGGGATGGGTTTCCATCGTGGGCATCGGAGATGCCGTCTGTGGCTTTGCCTGGTTGATATCGTCCGAAGGTGATGCCCTGTCCTATCAAGGGCCCGTCTCTGGCGGAATTACCATCACGAACCACTCGGATCCCAGCCTGTGCCTCAGCCACGAAGAAGAATTGTGCACGGTCCTTCTTGATGGGGCTCAGGAAGTGCCCCCGAGTGGAAGCGCCGCCGCCGGCACGGCCACCTTCTCCCTGCTCCCGCCGGATACCGTGCGGCTTACCATCCTCCATAACGTGACGGACCCCGTTGCGGCGCACATTCATTTGGGCGCGCCCGGGGTGAATGGTCCCGTGGTCCTCGATTTGGGTACCGCAATCAGCCCCATAGAAATGACGATGACGCTGGAACAATATGCCGAATTCTCCACGGGCCACTATGTGAATATTCATAGTATGGTCTTCTCGGAGGGTGATATCCGCGGCGATATCGCTTGTTCACCGATTGAAGGAGAAGGTGGAGTCGAGGGCGAAGGCACCGTGGAAGGCGAAGGCACCGTGGAAGGCGAAGGCGCCGTGGAAGGCGAAGGCGCTGTGGAAGGTGAAGGCGCTGTGGAAGGTGAAGGCGCTGTGGAAGGTGAAGGCGCTGTGGAAGGCGAAGGCGCCGTGGAAGGCGAAGGCGCCGTGGAAGGCGAAGGCGCCGTGGAAGGCGAAGGCGCCGTGGAAGGCGAAGGCGCGGTCGAAGGCGAAGGCGGAGGAGAAGATGGATTCCTGACAGCCGATCAGGATCAGAACAACCTGATTAGCCTCTCCGAACTGCTCCGCGTGATCCAGTTCTTCAACTCGAACGGATTCCACTGTGAAGCGGGCACGGAAGACGGGTACGCCCCCGGCCCCGGCGACATAACGTGCGAGCCGTACGACAGCGACTACAACACCCAGGATTGGCATATCAGCCTCTCTGAACTGCTGCGTGTAATCCAGTTCTTCAATTCAGGCGGCTATCATTATTGTCCCGGTGAAGCCACCGAAGACGGCTTCTGTCCCGGCCCATAACAACCATTGAGTGATAGCTTGTGGGCGGATGAATCAACAGGTTCATCCGCCCTTTTCTCAGCAATCGATCTCCTACCCCGGATATCTCGTAATGACAAAGAGCACTATGATGTGCGGGGACAATACAGAATCCGCAGGGTGCAGATAAGAGACTGTTTCGAGTGAGCCGGCAGCGCCGCTTCTGGTATGATGCTCTCTACAACAAAAGGAAAGGCCTTACATGTTAAAGCTGGCGGCATTCACCGATGAAATCTCCCAAGACCTCGCCCACGCCTGTGCCGTATGCACGGACTTCGGCGTGACCGGCGTGGAAATCCGGGGCGTATGGGATAAGAACGTTACGGAATTGAGCGATGAGGAGGCGGGTGAGGTGCGTGGCATCGTCGAAGACCACGGGCTGAAGATATGCAGCATTGCGTCCCCCTTCGGCAAGTGCGAACTCGAAGACGGGGAGGCCTGGAGCAGTCATCTGGAGTTACTGCGGCGTTGCGCGGATATTGGATTTGAATGGGACTGCCCGCTGGTGCGCGGATTTGTTTTTTGGGGGCATGGCCGGGTGGAAAAGCCCTGGGACGCCATCTTTCGGGCGTATGAAGAGGTGCCCCCCATCCTCGAGGGGAATGAGATCGTGCTGGGGGTGGAAAATGAGGCGGCCTGCTATGTGGGAACTGCGGCGCACCTGCGCTATTTTCTGGATTCCATGGAATGTGAGTATATGAAAGCGATTTGGGATCCCGCGAATCATGTGCAGGACCCGGAAGGGACAAAAGTGCCCGTGATTCCCGATGCGTATGATTTGGTTAAGAAAGACATGGCGCATGTGCACATGAAGGATGCGGCCCCCGCCGCCGATGGCAGTGTGCCTAACGTATTTCTGGGCGAAGGCATCTGCCAGTGGCCCGAACAATTGCAGGGCTTGCATGACGATGGCTATGACGGGTATGTATCCCTGGAGACCCATGTGGACCCCAAGGATTTTCCCGCCGCAATGCAGAAACGCTATAAACGGTATCTCACCGGTGAAGGCCGCGAAGGCGCCAGCAAGGTATGTCTCGCGTGGGCGCGGGACATCGTGAAAACGCTGGGGTGAACGCGGATGGAATTTTGCATCGAGACCACGGGACTGAGCAAAGCCTACGAGGCCGTGCGCGCGGTGGACGGCATTGATCTCCGTGTCGAGCGCGGCAGCTTCTACGGATTCCTCGGTCCCAACGGCGCGGGCAAATCCACCACCATCAAAATGCTCACCGGCATTACCGGCCCCACCAGCGGGCGCGCCCGCATCCTCGGGTTTGAATTAACCCGAAGCCCGCTGCAAATCAAACGGCGCATCGGCGTGGTGCCGGAGGAATTGTGCCTCTTTGAAAACCTGACGGCCCGGGAATATCTCGCCTTCGTTGGGCGTATGTACCGCCTGCCCCGGCATGTGGCCTGGCGGCGCAGCGAGGAACTGCTGGACCTGCTGGACCTCGCGAACACCGGGAAAACACTCACGCTCGAATTTTCGCACGGCATGAAGAAAAAACTCTCGTTGGCCGCGGCGCTCATCCACGATCCGGAGTTGCTCTTTCTCGATGAACCCTTCGAGGGCATTGACGCGCTCGCCTCGCGCACCATCCGCGCCGTGCTCGAACGCCTCGTGCAACGCGGCGCGACGGTCTTCCTCACGTCGCACATCCTCGAAATCGTGGAACGCCTCTGCACGCACGTCGGCATCATCCACAAAGGGCGGCTGGTGAAACAGGGCCGGCTGGACGCACTGGCCTCCGGCGGCTCCCTCGAGGATTTGTTTGTGTCCGCCGTGGGCCAGCCGGAAGAGGCCACGGTAAGCCTGTCGTGGCTGGGGGGCCGCGCCTGATGCTGGGCCAATGTTGGGCAATCGTCCTGCTCAAATTCGCGGTGCTCCGGCACACCTGGTCCACCGGAAGAATCATCTCGACCATCGTCATGGGCTTCTTCCTCCTCCTGGGGGTTGTGGCGGCCATCGCCAGCGCGGCGGGCGGTTACTACGCCGGGCGTGTATGGCTGGGCACGCAGGAACCGCTCATCGCCCTCGTGGTGCTGGACGGCATCGTGACCGTGTTCCTGTTCATCTGGTTTTGGAGCCTGCTGATTGAAATCCAGCGCGCGGACATCATTGACTTCAAGCGAATGATGTTCTTTCCCATTTCCCTGCGGCTCGTGTTCTTCCTGAATTTCATCACATCGCTGTTAAGCCCCGCCCTCGTGTTGTTCATTCCCGGATTGATTGCCCTGTTGTTCGGCATGAGCACCGTTCAAGGCCCGCATGTCCTGTGGGGCGTGCCCCTCTCCCTGGTGTTCTTTCTCATGCTGACCGCCTGGGCCTATTACGCGCGCGGCATCATGTCCATCCTCATGGAAAACAAGCGCCGCCGCCGCCTCATTCTCATGCTGCTGCCCCTGTGCTTCGCCCTCCTGCCGCAGGCGCCCAACCTGATTGTACATTCCCTGCGCACCAACAAGGAAGCCAAAGAGGCCATGAAACACGTCTCCGCGGAGCAGGCCGAACAATGGCTGCACTACGGCAACATCGCCGTGCCCGTGGGGTGGCTGCCCTACGGCATCTGGAGCCTGCAAAACAACCATCCACAGGCCGCGGGCCTGTGCTGTATCGGCATGGGCGGCCTCGCCTTGCTGGGGCTGGGCATGGGGTACCGGTCCACTGTCCGCTACTACCGCGGCGAGACCAATGTCCGCCGCGTTAAAAAATCCGTCCGGAAAAAGACCGGCGGGAAACCCCTCACCGCGCGGTGGCTCCCCCTCCTCGATGAAGACACCGCCGCCATGACTTGGGCCGCGTACATCAACTACGCCCGCCATCCCAACATCCGCATGCTGCTCATCATGCCCCCGATCATGGCCGCCATCATTCTGTTCACCCTCAAAACCGGTATCGCCAAAGAACAAATGGGCGGCAATACCACCTGGCTCCCCGCCGCGCTCCTCGTCTGGCCTTACTTCAATTTCTCCATGGTCTTCTTCAATATTTTCGGCACCGACCACGCCGGATTCCGGGGACTCCTCCTCCTCCCCGCGCCCCGCCACAAATACATCCTCGCCAAAAACATCGCCCTGTTCCCCTTCGTCGCCGGCATGGGAGTATTCTTCGTCCTCGGCGGCGGATGGCTCCTCGAAACCCCGCCGCGCATTCTCTACATCTCCCTCGTACAAGTCTTCGAGTTCTTCCTCATCTACTGCCTCATCGGAAACTTCATCTCCCTCTACTTCCCCTACCGCCTTGGGCGCGACACCATGCGCGCCCAGGGAAACCGCCCCATCCTCCTCCTCATGGGACTCTGCTCCGCCGCCTTCGTCGGACTCCTCATGCTCCCCGCCATGTTCTGCCTCGCCCTCGACGACTTCGTCGCCGTCACCTGGGGCTACCGCGGACTCCCCATCGGGCTCATTACCTCCCTCATACTCCTCGCCCTCACCGCCCTCGCCTACGCCATGGCCCTCGTCCACGCCGGCGACCTCCTCCTCTCCCGCGAACAACGCATCCTCGCCGCCCTCGTCAAAGACCGGGAATAGGAAATACTTGTTCCACCTTGGACGAGGTTAAGACGTGGGTGGAAGAAGAACGAATACAACACGGACCGGCACAGACGAGCACCGACGCGCACGGACAACCGGTGGAATCAGAAAAGTCCGTGCCGGTCCGTGCTGGTCCGTGCTCGTCCGTGCCCTCCTCGGCGCTTGTGGCAAATGCGGCATTGTCCCTTTTGAACCTTTGCTGCCATTTGCTGGATCGCCAACTCACTGCGCAAGCCAAAGCCTTTAAAAAATGGTGGCTTTACCGAACACCTATACCGCCATTGAAAACGCACAAGAACGGCTATGTCCCCGAGGCGCACACGTTGGGCGATGTATTCCGGCACCTGGCACGCCACAACGGGTAACGGGTTGAAGGAACTGGCCGTCGTCTTGCGGTGTACTCCCACCATGCGCTTTGGCTAGAATATTGAGACAGACACGTGATTCCCTTGTTTGATGGGATGAAAACGGAGGTGCATTATGACCGGGGAAGAGAATTTTAGCCGCGCGATTGAGTTTCAGGGCCCGGCCTGGCTGCCCTTGCGGCTGGGATGTGATATCGATTGGCTGTATGAGAAAAACGAATCCAAACAAAATCGTATTCGCGATCTGCAATCACGCATCCCGGACGATTGGCTGGTGATCAGTGAATCGCCAAAGCCTCAGCAGGAACCGCATACGGAAAATGGAATCGTTCGCTGGGTGGACCATTGGGGCACGGGCTGGATGGATGATGGCCATGGCGCTAAAACCGAAACCTATCCGCTGGAGGCGGGATATCCCCTTGCCGACGGCCATCCATTCCCCAATCCGTACGCGCCTGGTCTCTTCGACAATGCGGACCAACTGCTCAAGGATCGTTTGGACAAGTATGTGGCGGGAACCGTATGGTTCACTCTCTTTGAACGTCTCTGGATGTTACGCGGGTTTGAAAACATGCTGATGGACCCCTACACGGAACCGGATCACTGGCAAAGGCTGATGGAACGAATCCTAACCTATAATCTCGTGATGATTGAGGAATGCCTTCGGCGCGGTGTAAAGGGCGTTTACTTTTCCGACGACTGGGGCAGCCAGCGCGGATTGCTCATTAACCCGGACGACTGGCGCCGATTCTACAAACCCGCCTACGCCGTCATGTTCCGGAAAGTCCGCGAAGGCGGTGCGCATGTCTGGATGCATTTGTGCGGCGACATCACCACCATCCTAGGCGACCTCATCGACCTGGGATTGAACGTCCTGAATCCGGTCCAACCTCAAGCCATGGACATTCGCCAACTGGCACGTAGTTTCGGCGGTCATGTGTGCTTTAATGGCGGACTGGACGTGCAGGGCACGATGATCCACGGCACGCCCGAGGATGTAAAACGCGAAGCAGAAGAACTCGTGCGCCTCTTTGGTTCCTTCAATGGCGGCTACATTGCCGGCGCCAGCCATAGCATCATGCCCGAAACCCCGCTCGACAACGTTATTGCCATGTACGAGGCATTTCTATCATGTTGAAAAGTGATATGCGAAGGGAGTGGAGTGCAGAGGGTACTTTTGGGACTCTTGGGAATCGATAAAATAAACAATATCGGACGGATTGGATGAGGTGTTGAGTGGGGGCGATGTGGCGGAGGGGTTGATTAGCGGGACGGGGCGTGGTATATGGATAGCGTCGGCAGGAAAGGAACCATCATGAGTGTTCGTATTGTGGGTGCGGGGATAGCTTGTCTGGATTATATTGTGACGGCGCCGCAGGTGGAATGGGGCAATCAAGCGCATGTGAGCGGTTTTGTGGTGCAGGGAGGCGGCTTGGTGGCGACGGCGCTGGTGGCGTGTGCACGGCTGGGCGCGGAAACGGTGCTGTACAGTCTCTTGGGCGATGACGAGGTGGCGAAGCCGATCCTTGCGGGCTTGGAGGAAGAACAAGTATCGACGGCGGGGGTGCGCACAATTCCGGGCGGGGCGAGTCCGTTCAGTTTTATTCATGTGGATGCGCAGAGCGGGGAGCGCACGATTTTTCATCGTCCGGGGCAGGGATTGTCTTGGCCTCCGGACGAACGTTTCGCGCATCTCGAGCATGCGGATGCAATGCTGGTGGATCATTGTTTCCCGGAATTGTCGGTGGCGGCGGTGAAGGCGGCCCGCGCGCGAAAGGTGCCGGTAATCGCGGACACGCAGCCGGAGGAAAAACACCGTGCATGGCTGGAAGGTGTGAACGTATTGATAGCGCCGCATCATTTCGCGGACCGATTGGGCTATACCGAACACCCGGAACAGGCGCTCGATGCGATTCACGCCTATGGGCCGGAAATCGCGGTGATTACCCTGGGAAGCGAGGGCTGGGTGTGCTCTGACGGGAAAGAGATAACACGTGGAAAGGCATTTTCGGTGGAGGTGGTGGACACGGTGGGCGCGGGAGATGTGTTTCATGGGGCATTTGCCTTCGGGTGGGCGCAGCATTGGGCCGCGCCGCGCTGTTGTGAATTCGCCTCGGCGGTGGCGGCGCTGAAGTGCACGAAACCGGGCGGCCGGACGGGAATTCCGGATTTGGCAACAACACTGGCGTTTATAGCTGACCGCTGATAGCTGATAGCTGATGGCTGATGGCTTTATGGTAAAGTTCATCAAACTGAATTAAAATTGTGCCATACTGGAGACACACCAACCGTGAACATTCTAGGTATAGGCGGTTACAGTCATGATTCGGCGGCCGCGCTGGTGGTGGACGGGCAGGTGGTGGCGGCGGTGGAAGAGGAACGTCTCACCCGGGTAAAGCATCAGGGCGGCGTGCCGAAAAAGGCGGTGGCGTATTGCCTGGAGACCGCCGGGCTGAAACCGGATGACGTGGATCATATTGGCTGTTACATGCGCCCGGGCTTGCGGGTGGGGCGAAGGCTGCCGTATCGCGTGACGCAGATGTTGCGGAGCCCGGTCTATTCAGCGGGGTTTATGGCGTATGAATTGGCCCACAATGCCCTTTATTTTCAGGGCATGCGGGGGCTGGCGGGAAAAAACACGCGGGTGCATTTCATGGAACACCATCCCGCGCACGCGGCGAGCGCCTTTCTGGCGGGTCCCTTTGATCGTGCGGCGCTACTGACGCTGGATTATATCGGCGAATTCACCGCTACATGGATGGGCGTGGGCGAAGGAACATCGGTGCGGTGCTTGCGCCAGATTCACTATCCGAATTCGCTGGGCGTGTTTTATTCAGCCATCACGGATTATTTGGGATTCCTGCGGGCCAGCGATGAGTATAAGGTCATGGGTCTGGCCTCGTATGGGGAGCCGGAGTATTACGAGGACTTTGCCAAGTTCATTCGGAGCACGCCGGACGGTTTATACGATATCGATCTCTCCTGGGCGGCTTGGCATTACTTGCCGGGATCGCGTTGCGGCTATTTGTCGAAGAAATTCATCGAGCGGTTTGGCCCGCCGCGAAAAAAAGGCGAGCCCATCGAAAAGCGGCATGAAAATATCGCGGCATCGGCACAACGCATCCTGGAAGAGGCGTGTTTGCAGCTTGTGCGGAAATTGCATCGGGAAACAGGCGAGAAAAAGTTGTGCATGGCGGGCGGGGTGGCGCTGAATTGCTCGATGAACGGGCGTTTGTTGCGGGAAGGCCCCTTCGAGGAAATTTTCATTCAACCGGCGGCCGGCGATGACGGGATTGCGATTGGCGCGGCGCTTCAGTTGCATCATGCGCATACCGGCGCGCCGCGCGGATATGAAATGCACAATGCGTGCCTGGGGCCTGAATATGACAACGAAAGCATCCGCCGCACGCTCGATATGGCGAAAATTCGTTATGAGCATCCAGACTCTGTGGAGCGGCGCACGGCGGAGTTGATCGCGGAAGGGAAGATTGTGGGGTGGTTCCAGGGGCGCATGGAATTCGGCCCGCGCGCATTGGGCGGGCGCAGCATTCTCGCCGATCCGACACGCCCGGAAATGAAGGACCTGCTGAATCATTACGTGAAGCACCGGGAGGAATTCCGCCCGTTTGCGCCCAGCGTCTTGGAAGAACGTGCAAGTGAATTCTTCACGGGGTGCCAGCGTTCGCCGTTCATGCTGTTCGTGTATCCCGTGGAAAAGGATCAACAGACGCGGGTTCCCGCGATTACGCATGTGGACGGCACGGCGCGCGTGCAGACGGTATCGGTCTCGGTGCAGCCACGGTATTACCGCATGATCCAGGAGTTTGAGCGATTGCGGGGCGTGCCGATGGTGGTGAATACGAGTTTCAATGTAATGGGCGAACCGATTGTGAACACCCCCACCGACGCATTGCGGTGTTTTTTCAGCACGGGCATGGACGCGTTGGTGATGGGCGATTATGTGGTGGTCAAGCCATGAAAATCCTGATACCCACCGTGGACTATCCGCCGATTGAGGGCGGGATTTCGACCGTGGCGGTGCAGGTCTCGCGCGAGTTGGCCGCCTTGGGGCATGAAGTCACGGTGGTGGCGCCGATAGTGCAGGGGGAACGCGCCGTGGACGACACACGGGAGCCGGTACGCATAATTCGGTATGGCGGCTACGAGTGGGGCTGGCTTCGTTTTTTCCCATTGATCCGTAAGACGTGGCCGTTAATCAAAGAGACCGATTTGTTGCTGGCCATCAACGTAAGTTACGGCGGCATTATCGGGCGGATGGCGTGGGGAAGGCGAAAAACACGTTATATCGTTTTTGCCTATGCCTATGAGTTTTTGAAGTTCCGGCGGACGCCGCTCATTCGCGGCTTGCTGCGAAGCGTATACCGCCATGCCGAAAAAACCGTGGCCATCAGCCGGTTCACGCGGAGCAACCTGGAAGATTTCGGGGTGCCGCATGATCGCATTTCGGTTATTTTCCCGGGCGCCTCTTTACCGAAGCGTGTACCCGAAGAAAAGGTGCAAGCATTACGCGAACGGTTCGGGTTGGGCAACGCCAAAGTCATTCTGTCCGTGGGGCGCTTCATTCCCCGCAAGGGGCAAATCACGCTGGTGACCGCGCTGCCCGAGATTTTTGAACATTGCCCGAACACCCATCTAGTGATGGCGGGCCGCGGGCCGTGCCGCGAGGAATGCCTCGAAAAAGCCCGCGCCATGGACATTGAGGGCCAGGTGCACTGCCCTGGATATCTGACGGACGATGATCTCGCGGCGTTGTATCAAACGTGCGACGTGTTCGCATTGCCGGCGGGTGAGGATGAACACGGGCAGGTGGAAGGGTTTGGATTGGTGTTCACGGAAGCGCACGCCCATGGGAAACCGGTGGTGGCGGGGATGTCCGGCGGTGTGGTGGACGCCGTTCAGGACGGGGAAACAGGAATTCTGGTGAAACCGGAGGACCCGCATGCTTTGGCCCTGGCCGTCGTTTCACTGTTAAACGATCCCCACCGCGCCCGCCGCATGGGCGATGCAGGACACAAGCGCGTCGAAAATGAACTGAACTGGACCGAATTTGCCCGGCGCTTGCTCGAACAATAAACGTTGTCCTCGCGAAAACCCTTCTCCGTCCTTGATCATGGAGCGTTGCCCCATGGGAACCGGGCTTGCCTTCCTGCGGGACACGCATCCATTCGAGTGAATGTGCGTAATCCGTCGTAGCCGGGTATAATACGCCGCCATGGGCGAAAACTGGATGAAACTGAGCGACGTGAAACCGCATCGCACCACCCCGATGCTCCGGCAATATTTGCAGGCCAAGGCGGAGTGCGCGGGTTCCCTGTTGCTTTTCCGGATGGGCGATTTCTATGAAATGTTCTTTGACGACGCCTTCGAGGCGGCGGAGGTGCTGGGGCTTGCCCTGACCTCACGCGATGGCGCGGACAAGGAACAGCGCGTGCCCATGTGCGGCGTGCCGTTCCGCGCGGTGGACGCCTATGTCGCCAAGCTCATCAAAGCGGGGAAAACCGTCACCCTGTGCGATCAGATCGAGGATCCAAAGGAGGCCAAAGGCATCGTCAAGCGTGCCGTGGTGCGCACCATCACCCCCGGCACCGTAATGGAAGCGAACCTGCTGGAGGAAACCGCCAATAATTACCTGGCGGCGATGTTGGCGCGGGGCGATGGGGCGGGGCTGGCGTTTGTGGACGTCACCACGGGCGAGTTTCTGGTGGCGCATATTGACGCGCACATCGAGCAAACCTTGCTGGACGAACTCACCCGCATGGCCCCGGCGGAAGTATTGTTGCCCGAAAGCCATGACGAAACCTCCCTGAAGCGGCTCAAACTGCATTTCGGCAATATCACCTTTACACAACGTCCGGACGAGGAATTTGACGCAGCCGCGGCCCGGGATGTGATTCTGGATATGTTCGGCCTGAGCACCTTGAAGGGGCTTGGGCTGGACGATGCTCCGGAGGCCTCCGCCTGTGCCGGGGCCGTGCTCGCCTATGTCAAAACCACACAGCGGGACGCCGCCCCGCGCCTGCGTCTCCCCCGGCGCTACAGCCCCTCCGGGTATGTCGTGCTGGATGGCAATACGCAGCGCAATTTGGAACTGATCGAATCGCTGGCCGACCGCTCGAAGCGCGGTACGCTCTTGAATGTACTGGACCGCACGCTCACCAGCATGGGCGCGCGCAAACTGCGGCAATGGATTCTCCATCCGCTGTTGTCCGTGGAGGAAATCCAGGCGCGGCTGAACGCCGTCGAAGAATTTTTTGAACATACCGAGTCGCGCCTTGAATTGCGCGAACATCTCAAAGGCGTGGCGGATCTCGAACGCCTTATGGGCCGGATCACCGCCAAAACCGCGAATGCCCGGGATGTGCAGGCGCTGGGGCGTTCTCTCGCCCGCGTGCCCGCCTTGCGCAGCGCCTTGGCGGATGTGAACGCGGAATTGCTGGAAGGCTTGCGTGACGGGCTGGACGCCCTGGAGGAAATCACGTCCGCGATTGATGCCGCGATTGTGGACGAGCCGCCGGTTCCCATCACGGAGGGCGGCATTATCCGGGATGGGTATAACGAGACGCTGGACCATTTGCATGCATTGGTGCGCGGCGGGCGCGACTGGATCGCCACCCTCCAACAGGAGGAACGTCAGCGCACCGGCATCTCCAACCTGCGGGTGGGCTACAACAAGGTCTTCGGCTATTTCATCGAGGTGAGCAAGGCCAATACGCGCCTGGTGCCGGAAGATTACCAGCGGAAGCAAACGCTGGTGAATGGCGAACGCTATGTGACGCCGGCCCTCAAGGCGAGAGAAGAGGAAATCCTCACTGCGCAGGAGCGCATGCAAACCCTGGAATATGACCTGTTTGTTGAATTGCGGGACCGTATCGGCGCGGAAGCGCGGCGCATCCAAAATACCGCGGACGCCATCGCCACGCTCGATACGCTGTTGTCTCTGGCGGACGTGGCAATCACCAAAGGCTACTGTAAACCGGACGTGAATGCCTCGGACGAAATCCGCATCCGTGACGGACGCCACCCCGTGGTGGAAGACCTGATGTCCCGGGGCGATTTCGTGCCAAACGACACCCTGCTCGATCCCGCCGGAGCCTCCATGCTGATTGTGACCGGCCCGAATATGGCGGGCAAGTCCACCTACTTGCGTCAGGTGGCGCTGATCACGCTCATGGCGCAGATTGGGAGTTTTGTGCCGGCCGCCGAAGCGAAAATCGGCGTGGTGGACCGCATCTTCACCCGCGTGGGCGCATCCGACAATCTCGTCCGGGGCGAGAGCACGTTCATGGTTGAAATGATCGAGACCGCGAACATTTTGAACTCCGCCACTGAAAAAAGCCTCCTCGTGCTGGATGAAATCGGGCGCGGTACCAGCACCTTTGACGGCATCAGCATCGCGTGGTCCGTGGCCGAACATATCCACGACCGCGTCCATGCCAAAACCCTCTTCGCCACCCACTACCACGAATTGACCGACCTCGGCAACAAGCTGGAGCACGCCAGGAACGTCAACGTTTCCGTGCGTGAATGGGGCGAAAAGGTGGTATTCCTCTACCGCATTGTGGACGGGGGCGCGGACCACAGCTACGGCATCCAGGTCGCGAAACTCGCCGGATTGCCCCAAGGCGTGATCCAGCGCGCCCGTGAAATCCTGGAATCCCTGGAATCCGGCAATGCCGCCAGCGCGGGGCTTCCCCAGCAGATGTATCTTTTCGGCCCCATGCCCGCCGCGGAACCCAGTGCCGTGGATAAAGAACTTGAAAAGATTGATCCCGACGCGTTATCCCCCCGCGAAGCCCACGATCTTATCTACCATCTCAAACACCTCGCCAACAAGCCCCGCCGGAAATAGGCCGCCTCTTTACTCTTGATCATCGCGCAACGTGATCCTGGCGCCGTCGGCGAGATCGTTGGGCGGGTTGGTGATCACACGGTCATCTCGTTTCAGGCCGTTCTTAATCTCGGCCCAGGCGTCATTCCGCAAGCCCATCTCGACGGCAACCAGCGTGGCATGTCCATTATGCGCGGCAAACACCTGCCATTGTTCGCCATGCCGGAAGACCGCGCTGTCGGGCACGGCAAGCACATCCTTGGATTCGGCGGTGATAATGCGGATATCCACACTGGTGCCGGGGCGAAGCTGGACGTCCGCATTATCAAATTCAGTTATCACCTTGACCCGCTGCTGTTCCACGCCCAAGGCGGAAATTTTGGTGAATGCGGAAGGGTATATCCGCTTCACTTTGCCCAAAAGCGTTTTTCCCGCCAGCGCTTTTCCGGTGATTTCAACGTGCTGCCCCTGCCGCACCCGCACCACTTCTTCGGACAGAATATCGCTCTCAATTTCAATATCCGCGAGATCGCCGAGTTTCATGAGGGGCATGCCGGGGGCAAGCGTGCGCTCACTGTCCACGTATTTTTCCAACAGCACGCCCGTCACGGGGGCCGTCACCGACGCCAGCCGCACATCGTGCTCCACGGCTTTGGTTTCGGCGGTTAGGCGTTCCAGTTCCGCCGCGTACACTTCGCGCATATATTCATTGTCTTCCACGGAGGCCTTGAGGCTGCGCGAGGCCAGTTCGGCGGCCTCACATGCCTTCGCCGCGGCCTTCTCCGCGAGGGCCGCCCGCTGCACTTCTTCCTGAAGGCTCTTGTAGGCGCGTTCCGCCGCGTCCAGCGCGGACTGGCTTGCGGCGCCCTGTTCCCGCAAAGCGTGCAGCCGGTCAAATTCTTTCCGGGCATTCTCCAGATTAATTTCCGCCACGGACCGTTCCCGCGCCACGGCGGCCACACTCTCGCGTAATTCCTGCACGCGGGCATCGGCCGCGGCAAGGTCCTCGGGTTTTGGCTTGGCCTTGTCCACCCCCGTCATTTGGGCGCGGGCCTGGTTGCACAGCGCTTCGGAGGCGGCAATCTGCTGTTTGAGCGCGAAGGCGTCCACCGTGGCAAGGCAGTCGCCCTCTTTCACGGTGTCCCCTTCGTTCAACGCAATGCGCCCCACACGCCCGGCGACGGGCACATCCACCAGATACTCCTTGGCGAGGCGGGTCTTGCCATCCTCGGCGATGTATTCTCGCACATCCCGTTGTGTCACCAGGGCGGTTTCCACCAGCACCGATTTGCCGCGCCACACATAGGCGGCCCCGGCCAGGACGATACAGGCCACCACGGCCCGGATAAGCCACTTCTTCATACGGTCCTCCAGTTTTACTCGCGCGCCTTCAATGCCTCAATCACGTCGAGCGCATTGATTTTCCGGCGCACCAAAAAATTCGATACGGCGATAAACAACGCTATCAGGATGCAGGATATAAACACGGTTCGCGGTTCGATGCGGTAGGGCAGGCGGTAAAGCTCGGTATCATACAAGTGGACCAGCCAGAGGCACACCGCCATGCCAAAGGGTATCCCGAGCAGCAATCCGATGCCGCCCAACAAGAAATTTTCACGGTATACAATCTGCCCGACCTCCTCCGACGAAAATCCCAACACGCGCAGGGAGGCCAATTCCCGCTGGCGCTCCGCCAGGGAGACGGTGGTCAGATTGTAGATCAACGAACAGGCGATGGCCCCGGCAAACAACACCAGGATGGTGTTGGTGGTGACCATGCTCTTGACAAAGGTCTGCATCAGAGCGATAAGCGAGTCCTTTTTGATTTCCACGGAAGAAATGCCCGGCACATCCTTCAACTGCGTGTTTAACGATCGTTCTTGACCAGCATCCACGCGCATCAACGCCGCATTCATGGCAAAAGGCTCCTCCAGCAGCCTACTCAGGCATTCAATATTCATATACGCGGACATTCCCAGATATTGCCGGACGGTTTTCGACACGCGCACCCTCTGTTCGCGGGTCACCTTGCCCATCAGCGGCTTGAGCATCACTTCATCCCCCGGCTGAACGTGCAGGCATTCCGCCAGTTTGTCCGATAAGATCAATCCGCCCTCGCCGATGTCCACAACGTTCCCCTTGTAGTCCAACAAACGGCGCAACTGCGCATTTCGGGGCAGGCCTTCCGTCACCACTTCCCGTTTCCGCCATCCCGCGCGGAGTTCGACGGGATACTGCAACATGGGTTCGGCGTAGCGGACATGATCGAATCGGCAAGCCTCATGGTACGCGGCCTTTCCCCGCTCGATGGGGAAACTGGTCCGCATGTCTTCCCGCTGCACTTCCCGAAACTGAAATTTAAGCATGTAATCCAGGGAGTCGAGGGTGAAGAAGCCCATGATGAGAATGCCCGTGGCCACCATGACGCCCATGATGTTGAGCATGGCGCGGAAGGCATTGCGCGCGGCGTTGCGCGCAATCATTTTCGACGAGAAGGACAATCGTTTCCAAAGCGCGGTGAAGTGTTCGAGCCAGATGCGGCGGGCATAGCGGGGCGCTTCCGCGCGCATGGACTCGGCGGGCTGAATCGCCGCCACGCGGCGCACCGCGGAGAGGGCGCCGAGCAGGGCGGCAAGAAACGCGAGGCCCATCGAGCGGAAGACCACTTCGGGATAGATGCGGGTCACCAGCAGAGGAAAGTGATAGAAGTCTATGTAAATCCGAATCAGGCCGCTGGCGAGCCACAGCCCCACCAGAAATCCGCCCGCGCACCCCGCCAGTGTCAGCACAAATGCATACTTCAGGTAGTACCCCGCAATGGCGGCGTTACTGTAGCCGAACGCTTTAAGAAGGCCGATCTCCGTGCGCTCGTTGCGCACCATCCTGTTTAGCAAGATAAGGAGGATCATGGAGGCCATCGCCAGAAAAATGACGGGCAGGGTGTTTGCGGAGACTTTCAGTCCGGCAATCTCCTCCGCAAGGAACCGGTGCGAAAGCTGATGTTCGCGCTTTGTTTTGGCAAAAACGCCATACGGTTTCAAGAGGGCCTCGGCATCATCCAGCACTTGGTCCAGCCGGTCCGGACGGTCCACGGCGCCGATCAGGTTGTTGCAGGCCCCGTCCATGGAGAGGGCCGACTCGGCAAAATCCTCCGGCACCCACAAAATGCCAAAGCGCTTGGGGTCCGGGATCAGTTCCTGCACGTTGCGCAGCATGTACACATATTCCGGCGAAAGGCCGAGGCCCACCACCCGCAAGCGGTGCTTCTTGTTGTCCACGGAAATCTGGAGGGTGGAGCCGGGGGCCAAATGGTTCTCTTTCGCGAAACGGTCCGAAAGGATCACCTCATTCTTCACTTCCGGCGAAAAATAGCGTCCACTGGTGAGACAGACATCGTTCAGGACCGGATCATGCCGGGCGGGCATGGAAATCAGGCGGCCCATGCGGGGTTCGTTTACGTTCTCGATGTCCACGTTCACATCTTTGACAATGCGCCCGCGCACCTGCCGCACGCCGCTAATGGTTTCCAGCTTGCCGGCGGTCCGCGCCGGGGCACGTTCGAGATAAATCTCAAAATCGGCAAATCGGTACTGGGCGTAATAGGTGTCGCGGGTAAGCAGCAGATTCTTATGGACGGAGGCCAAACAGAGATACCCGGCGGTTCCGCACAACACCACAATCGCGGTGGCCAACGCCTGGCCCCACGACCATTTCAGGGTGCGCGCCAGTTTTTTATTGAGAATCGTCATGCTTTCAATTCATGGGAATGTCCGCCGGGGTTACCATTCCAGATGGTCCGCCCGCTTACGCTCCCGGTTTTCCTTGATCTCGTGGATGCATCCGTCCTTCATGTGAATCACGCGGTGGGCCATGCCGCCAATCACGGCATTGTGCGTGATCACAATGACCGTGGTGCCCAACGACGCATTGATGTCGTCCAATACTTGCAGCACGATTTTTCCGGTTTCAAAGTCCAGGGCGCCGGTGGGCTCGTCGCACAATAACACTTCGGGCTGTTTGGCAACGGCGCGCGCTATAGCCACGCGCTGCTGTTCCCCCCCGGAAAGCTGGGAGGGGAAATGCCTGCCGCGTTCCATCAGATTCACCAACCGCAGGGCATCCGGGGCTTTGATGGGGTTGGTGCAGATTTCCGCGGCCATTTCCACGTTTTCCTCCGCGGTAAGATTGGGCATCAGGTTGTAAAACTGAAACACGAAGCCAATATGGTGGCGGCGGTACTGTGTGCGTTGAAATTCGGAATATTGGTCCAGCGCTTCCTGGCGAAACAACACCTTTCCCGAGGTAGGGGCATCCAGCCCCCCCAGGATATTGAGCAGGGTGCTTTTGCCCGAACCGCTTGGCCCCAAAACCACGAGAAACTCCCCCTCCCGGACTTCGAGGGAAATATCGCGCAGGGCGGGCACCATCACTTCGCCCATTTGATACTGCTTCCGGACATCCACCACTTTGAACAGGGCATTCTCCACCAACGGAACCTCCTCAACGGTTAATCCGCCACCACGCTCCCTAAACTTCCCGATCGTTATTCCATACAGGGTATCCTGTGGGAAAATTCAGCCTAAATAAGCAGAACCCTCAGCGAAGATACCGCTCGAAAAACGACAGCAGCGCCTCCAGTTCAATTTCATGCCCCCCGTCATGAACGCGAAGCTCCGCCTTATCGGGAACTCCATAATCCTTGTAGATTAACGAGACCTCCTCCATGGCCTCTTGGGCGAGGGGCACGGTGAACTGGGTCTTGGGCTCTTTCTTCCCATTTTGGCATTGGAGGGCGCGCGGCGCAATCAAGGAATAAATATCGGCGAAGTCCGCCAGGGCGCGCAGCCCGTCAAACTTCCAGCACATGCAATGATTCTTTTCCATCTGGTCCATGCGGGTAAGGAAACCGGCGCTGACGGTGGCGGCGATCCGGGGGTCCATCGCGCCGAGCCACATGGCCATTTCGCCGCCGAGGGATAATCCGGCGCAGCCCACGCGCTTCGCATCCACTTCGGGAAGCGAAACGAGATAGTCCACACACCGCATGAGGTTCCACAACCGTTCTCCCATCACAGTGCGCCCAGGTTCTTGGGCCTCATGCTGCCCCACATCGGTGGAAATCACCACATATCCTTTCCGGGCCAGGGCCTCGCCAAAACATTTATATATCTTTTCCGAACACATGAACGGGGTATGCCGGCGTCCGCCATGACCGTGAATGCACACCACCGCCGGGGCCGGGACGGTCAGGCGGGCGGGTTTGGCCAGGATTGCCTTGAACGTGCGCCCGGGCGTGGCGCGCAATTCCAATTCCTGCAAAACATATCCCTCACGTTCCTCCTTGTCCCCAAGCACGGCCCCCAAGGGCAGGGACTCCGATTTTCCCGCCACGTCCCGCAGGTGCAGCCGTCCGAACAATTGGGTTCGCAGGTCCTGTTGCCAAACCGCGGCTTCGCTGTCGGTGCGCGGGGTATAGCGCATCGTGCGCAGCGGCTCCTCCCCCATGGCGCAGAAACAAAACATGGTCCATGCCAAAACCGTCACACACCCAAAGGACATAAGCCTATACCGCCTTTTCATATCCAACTCCCTTCGGCCTTCTTCCATCATATCAAAAGTGAAGGGCAACATGTAATGCGTGCGGGAACCATACTTTTCGCATTTTGAAAACCATAAAAGAAGTGGTGTAGCGTTTCCTGGACAAATAGAAGCAAACAAAGGAAACCGCTTGAAGAACATACCTCAAACGCTACGAGACGCCGTGTCCACCGCGTCCGCATTGGCTTTTTTTTTCATTCTGCTGGAGATGCTCAAGGCATGCCGTTCCTCCCAGTGGAGCGGAACCTCCTGGCAGGATTATCCGGGGCTGATTTCCGGATGGGCACTCTATTTGTTCTTCCTGTTGCTCGTCATTCATGCCGTGCAGCGGCTGCTCCCTATGGGACGGCCCAAATCGATTTCGATCCCCCTTGGCACGCTCATGGGCGGGATGGCGCTGTGGGTGTTGCTGAGCCTCCATCGTGAAGTCACCCCCACCTTCGACGATGTCCTCGTTGCCGCAGGCGTGTTGGTTTTCACCGGGGCGCTTTTCCTGTTGCCCGCCACCCGGCGTTTCACGGCGGCGGATGTCTCCCTTCTCGCGGGCGGAGTCATTCTCGCCGGCATTTCAGCCCTTTTGGCCACGTGCAACTTTTTCCTTTTTGATGAAAACCGGAACGACTACATCACCACCGCGCCCCTGCTCTGGATGCTTCTGGCGGGACTTCCGGGCATCGGGGTGTGGCTGTACGCACGATCCGCGCGCGTGGTTTATGCCGTGGCCATTATCCTGCTGCCACAGGCGCTCGATGCCACACTCACGGTGGCGCGGCCTCATCGGCCCGATGCGCAACGGCCCAATCTGGTGTTGATCGTATCCGATGCCTTGCGCGCGGATTCTCTGCGCCTGTATGGCGGAACCGTGCCCGCGCCCAACCTCGAACGGCTCGGCCGGGAAGGGGTGGTATTTGATAAAGCGTACGCGTTGGCCCCGTGGACGCTTCCCTCGATGACAAGCCTGTTTGCCTCAGCGTATCCGGCGGGATTGACACCCAACATTGACGGGCGGCACTGGCTCACGCAACTCTGGCAGTATGGTCTTTCGCCAACCCACCCCACGCTGGCGGAATTATTGAAAAAGCGGGGGTATGCCACCGGCGCCATAACCTCCAACGCGCTGCTATGGTCCATCCCCGGAATCATGAACGGGTTCGACACCCGCGCGAGCGCGCACCCAATCCTCCTGGCACACGAGGGTGTGTTCCGGCATCTGCCTTTCCTTCAGGAACTCCTGGCCGCGTGGTGGCCCGCGCTGGACGGGCTGCGCCCGCACAATGCCTGCGAAGACATGGCGCATTATTCGAGAGCGTATCTCGCGCGCACCTGTTCCAAACCATTTTTCCTGTGGACCCATTATATTGATCCGCACGCCCCGTATGATCCACCGCAGCGATTTCGTGGCAAGGAGAAGGGGCCGTGGCCGTTTTTTTACCCCTATGACGGGGGCGAACGGTGGAATATTCCCAAGCAAGGGCCGGAATTTTCGATTGACAAAGCAGATCAGGCGTACGTGAAATCCCTGTATGAAGGTGAGATACGGTATGTGGATGAACTGGTGGGCCGGGTCCTGAATCAACTTGATGCCTTGGGACTCCGGGCGTCCACCTATATTTGTTTCACGTCGGACCATGGGGAGGAACTTTGGGAACATGGAAATTGGGGACATGGTCATAGCGTATTTCAAGAATTGCTCCGGGTGCCCCTGATCATTGCCGGTCCTGGAATCCAACCCCAACGTATTACAGAGCCCGCCACCGCCCTCGATTTGATCCCCACCCTGGCCGAACTGACGGGTGAACCCCCACTCGCCGAATGGAAAGGAACAAGTTTTGCCGAAGCCCTTCGCGGACAAGCGCCCTATGCGCCCCCGCCGGCTATCTTTGCCCAAGGCACGAGCAACCGCACCTATCCCAATCCGTTGCGAACCATCATTTCGGGGGATTGGAAACTCATCCAAAAAGCGGGAACCCAGGAAACGGCCTTGTTCGATCTGCGCAAGGATCCCCACGAGACCACCAATCTCAGCGGGCGTCACCCGGAACGGGTGCAGGAATTGCTGCAACGGCTGGAAACATGGCTGGCGTCTTTCCCTTCGACCTTCCCGGCCCCCGCGGAAACCGATGCGCCCGGCCAAGATAAAGTGGAGCAACTCCGGGCCATGGGCTATCTGTAAACAGACCGGCCCTCCCTAAAGATTCTTGGGCCTCCTAATCAGGCGGCGCCGCGGGCTTGAAACACGGCGCTGAAGGTTCTCAGCAGAATCACAAAATCCTGAACGATGGACCATGTGTCGATGTACTGTAGATCGAGGTCAACCCATTCCTGGAATTTCAGATCGCTGCGCCCGCTCACCTGCCAAAGGCCGGTCATGCCGGGTTTCACGCTTAACCGGCGGCGCTGGTCCCAGGATTGCTTTTCGATTTCATCCTGCGGCAGGGGGCGCGGTCCGACAAGGCTCATTTCCCCCCTCAACACATTAATCAATTGCGGCAATTCATCAATGCTGTATTTCCGGATAAACCGGCCCACGCGCGTTACGCGGGGATCGTTCTTGATTTTGAAGACGGGGCCGTCCGCCTCATTGAACTCCTCGAGTTCCTTGCGCAAGGCCTCCGCGTTGGACACCATCGAGCGGAATTTTATCATGCGGAAGCGCCGTTGATTCAGTCCCACGCGGTCCTGGGCGAAAAACACGGGGCCGGGGGAATCCAGCTTGATGCAAAGGCCCACAATACAGAACAAGGGGGCGAACAACACCAACAGTATCAGGGAGGCAAATACATCGATCATCCGTTTCAGGGCAATTTGGATGCCGCTGTCGGGGGCGGTGGACAACGAAAGCATGGGGATGTTCTCAATGTGGTGCAGGCGGCTGGTGGCGATGCGCAGCGGGAACAGGTCCGCCACCATGCGCACGGCAATGCCCAGCCCCACGCAATAGTGCGCCATGCTCTGTATCAATTCGTAACAGGAGCGGACGGGCAGGCAGATGTGCACTTCATCCACGATATTGTTCACCAGGACTTTTTCCAGGTCTTTGAAGCCGCCCAGGTAGGGAACGCGATGCTCGAATTCCCGGAGCATTTTCATGCGGCCGATATCATCGTCCAGCAGGCCGATAATGTGATAGCCCATGCGGGGATGGCGCAGGAGCGAACGCATAAGGCGGACGGTGCGTTCATTCGCCCCCACCACCACGACATACCGGATGTTCAGCCCCCATTGGCGCACGCCCCAGAAACACAGGCACAACAGGGCGCGGTAGGCGGCAATACCGGCGATGGAAAACACGCCGAAATAGGTCAGGACCTTCGTGTCCGCAATGAATGGATTCCAATAGAGGGAGACCAGGCCGCTGAAGGCAATGGAAATCAAACCGGCTTTGGCCACTCCAGACAACTGGAAGAAAAGATCATCTTTGTGCCCCGCCCGGAACAAATGCATGGAGAGCGCCACCCAAAACCAGGTGATGAAAAATGCCAGGGTATACACCAAATGCCGCGCAAAATACATTTCCAGGCTCAGGGTGGAAGACGGGTCACGGGTCAACACGGTGGCCAAGGCGGTGGCCAGCAGAATGCACACGCTGTCCAAGAACAACAGAAGCAGCGCATAGGGGATGGAATGCTCTTTTAGAAAGCTCACGGTTTATTCCCTCTTGCACAACGCCCGGGACGGCGGAAACAGCACCTTTTCCTGTATCCTCGGCTTTGTCATGGCTTTGTCCCTGCGTAGCACACACCATTTTCCAACAACAACATTCATTTCCTTCGCATTATTCATGCTGTTGCCGGAGGGGAATTGGGAGAACATCCCGTGAGATACCGTTCACAACGCGGTAATCGCGTCAATAGATATTCATTATCACCAACGTGGGAAGCACCCGGTTTCACATCCGGCGCGGAGGGAATCTCGGCACCCCGCCGCGCCAAGGGAACGAACAGGAGAACACCCGGCGCTCCGCATAAGACCCCTTCCGTCTTCAGTTTCAGCGGTTGTTCCGGAAAGGAATCCGTACGTTCGGTTTGCGCCATTAGCCGTTGAAAATCGAGGACATCCACTCGGCCATCCCCGTTCACATCCGCCCCCCCTGAATCCATCGAGGCCAGCAACGAAACGGCGACGGCCTGCATATCCAAGACATCCACCCGGCTGTCGTTGTTGATGTCGCCGGTTCGGCAAACCGACACAGAAGCCCCGTAAAGCGCACTAACGCCAAACACTACGGCCACCATAACGCTTATATACGGTTTGTAAAACACGCAGGCAATTACCTCTTGGATAAATTTATACCAAATTATACCCAACAGGTCAATGTTCTTCTTTTCCCGTTACCCCTAAATACTCAGATTATCAGGAATTCTTACCTGGAATTCCTCTTTTTACTCAGTATTAGCAGCCACGCAGCGTTGCCATTGACTTATCCGGTGTACGGTTCCTGCATTTTGCGCTAGCGGCTGGACCTGCCTGCGTAAAAGCATGTACACTATCCGGATAAGGAACCGGTGATGAATTTCAAAGAACAATTGTATAACGAGATATTACCGCAGGTGGAACGCCCTTCGCGTTATCTCGGAAACGAGCTGCATTCGGTGCATAAATCCAAGGAAGAAGCCGCGTTACGGATATGCCTGTTTTTCCCGGATTTGTATGAACTGGGCCTTGGGAACCTTGGCCTGCACATTCTCTATGCCGTTTTGAACGACCAGGAGGGGGTGTGGGCGGAACGGGGGTATTCCCCCGCCCCCGACATGGAGGCGCTGCTCCGATCCCGTCAAATTCCCCTGTTCATGTACGAGTCCAAAGACCCGCTCGTGGATGCGGACCTTGTTGGTTTCACGCTTCAATCCGAACTCACCTATACCAATGTGGTGAATGCGCTCGATCTCGCGGGCATCCCGTTGCGGAGCGCCGCGCGCGGGGAACAACATCCTCTGATTTTCGCGGGAGGCCCCGGCGCGTATAATCCTGAACCTTTGGCCCCGTTCATTGATTTTTTTGTCATTGGCGATGGCGAGGACGCCATTCTGGAGATTGTCCAGGCGTTGCGCCCGCTGAAAAACGCCCCGCGCCAAGCGAAACTGGAAGCGGCGGCCCGGATCGAAGGCGTTTATGCGCCGGCGTTGTATCCGGTGGAACTATTGCCGGATGGGCAGGTGGCGCCGGCGCTGGACGGGCCCAAAATCCGCAAGCGGTTGACACGCAACCTGGACACGGCGCGGTATCCAGCAAATTATATTGTGCCGTTCACCCAGTTGATTCATGACGGGGTGAGCCTGGAAGTATTGCGTGGCTGCACGCATGGATGCCGCTTCTGCCAGGGCGGGGTTATCACGCGCCCGGTCCGGGAGCGGAGCCTCGAAACCATCGACGCACTCATGCGGGACGTGATAACAGCCACCGGGCTGGACACCGTTTCGCTGATCTCTCTTTCCACCTGTGATTACTCGCGGGTGCGTACGCTGGTTCGGCAGGCGGCGCGCCGGGCGCATGCGGAAGGCGTATCGGTTTCCCTGCCCTCCCTGCGGCTGGATTCCTTTGCGGTGGAACTGGCGGACTCCCTCGCGGGCGTACGCCGCAGCGGGTTGACCTTCGCCCCGGAGGCCGCCACCGCACGGTTGCGCTCCGTTATTAACAAGTTCATCCCCGACGAAGACCTGATCGACCTTGCCTGTGAAGCGTACCGGCGGGGCTGGGGGCACATCAAAACCTACTTCATGATCGGCCTGCCCACGGAAACGGACGAAGACGTGGCCGCCATCGCCGATTTATGCCTGCGCACCCTGCAGCAAGGACGCAAGATTACCAATCGGGCCATGGTGCACACCGGCGTATCCACGTTTGTACCCAAACCGTTCACCCCCTTCCAATGGGCGGCGCAGATCGGCCTTGACGAAACGGTGCGCAAGCAGCGCATTTTATCCGATGCCTTTCATAAGAACCGGGGCATCAAATTCGGGCGGCACCTGCCGGAAAGTTCGTTTGTGGAAGGCCTTATTGCACGGGCGGACCGCCGGTGCGCGGACCTCATCGAGGCGGCATGGCGCCATGGGGCGCGGCTGGATACCTGGGATGAGCAACTCAACTTCCCGGCCTGGCAAAAGGCCATCGAAGAAACCGGCTTCGACGTGGCATTCCAATTCCGCGAACGCGCCCTCGACGAACGCCTCCCCTGGGACCACATCGACGTATTGATTCCCAAGACCTGGTTTCAGGAGGAATGGCGCCGAGCCATGGAACGTGAACATGCCCGCGATTGCCGGTATGGCAAATGCAATCTTTGCGGCATCATGCAGCAGGAACCGGAGTTGTGCCGCGCCATGCTCAACCGCCCGGCCATCATTGAACAAGAAGCCACCACCCTGGACCGCATTCCTGCGCCCCCACCCACCGTCAAGGACCCGCTCCAACGCATCCGCCTGCGGATCGGGCGTAAAGGCGAGGCCCGTTTCCTGAGCCATCTGGAATTCCAAAATGCCTGGATTCGCGCCTTCCGCCGCGCGCACCTGCCCGTCGCACAATCCCAGGGGTTCCATGCGCATCCCCGCATCAGTTTATCCACTGCCTCTCCCGTGGGCGAAGAAAGCGAAGGCGATTACCTCGATGTCCTGCTCGAAGAATTCATCTACCCCGATGAACTGCTGGAGGCGCTGCATAAGGTGCTCCCCCCCGATCTCCTGGCACTGGAAGCCACCGATATCCCCCTGCGCGGCCCTTCCCTCATGAGCCTCGTCGATGGGTTTGAATACACGCTCCACACCACTGCGGATGCAGAAACCCTCCAAACCACCATGGAACATCTTCTTGCCCAGAACACCCTGCCTGTGCAACGCCGCGTGAAAGACGCCAACAGCAAAAAGAATCCTGGCCACGAAGACACCGCCCCCTTCGATATTCGCCCCCTGATCGAAAAACTTCGCGTAACCTCAAAAAACGGGCCAGAAGCCATCATTGAGTTCAATACCCGCGTTAAAGAAGGACGCCACGCCCGCCCCAAGGAAATCATCGCCCTCCTCGGACTCGACCCCACAAAGACCCGCGTCATCAAACGCAACACCCGCTTACTGCCTTGATCCCATCCGAAATAAGGACAGACATTTTCGATCCGCGGAGAGACTAATAACATACACGGCCAATCCTTCCTCGCCGGATTGACCGTGCCACCCAGCGGATTACGGATTCAATCCCGAAAAACTTTCTGCTTCGCGTGGCACGGTCAAGGCTGCATAGCAGGCTTGGCCGTGAGTTCTTCTGTTAGTTGCCGTCAATAAAGGATACGAAAATCCCGTTTATTCTTTTCTCTTCTTCCGCGACGCCATGATTAGCGCCAAGGCGCCAGACAGGGTAAGCAGCAGATCACCGGGCGCCACACCGGCCAGACTGCCCGGGGCGGCTTTATTCCCCGCACACCCGCAATCGTTGTCCGGTTCCCCCTCGCCTTCCCCCTCGCCTTCCACGGTTCCTTCAGCCTGCCCTTCTTCCTGGCCTTCGACTTCGCCTTCCACCGGCACCCCTTCCTCCTCGCCCTCGATAACCCCTTCGCCTTCTTGTTGGCCTTCATCGTCTCCTTCACCCTCGGGCTGGCCTTCGAGTTGGCCCTCTTGTTCGCCTTCCGGCGGTACCCCCAGGGTGTTGAACACTTCATTGGTTTCAATTGCGGCATTTTGATCGAAAACAATGGACGCGCTGTTTACTATTCGGGCGGCTTCCGGCGCATCGGCCCTCGGCAGAATCGTAAAGGAAACATGGCCTTCGCCACGGTGCGTAGCGTCATTGGGCGGCAGCAACCCCGCCAACGCATCCTCCGGCAATTCACCGGTGTCCGGGTCCAGCGTGCGGAATCTCCATTCCACCTTGCCGTTCACCGAATTCATGGTCGCGGTAACGTCCACCCACCATGCCTTGGATACGTCCACCCGGTAATCCGCGATCGTTTCCCGCGTGCTCAGCACACCGGCGTCCGCAGGGACCTCGACCGAATAGCTCCCCCACTGGATATCCGTCAGCCGGAAGGTCGACCAGTCAAGATACTCGCTTAAATAGTCGGTTACGATGACTTCCTGTGCGGGGGCGGAGGCCGAGGATTTGTTCTCAAAGAAAATGCTGTAGGTGAGCACTTCTCCGCGCGGCACCCAATGCTCCGCCCCCGTGCCCGGCACACCCGTCTTTTCATTCGGGTCATCCGGGAACAATATTTCCGGGTCCCCCAGGTATTCCCAAATGGGATCATCGTGGGGTATCAACATGTTCTTTCCCGCCTTTAATAACGGGTCAGTCGCCCACGGGTTGCGCGGCACCGGCTTATACCAGTCGGCATCCCGGAGCGAGGCCACATAGTCATCGGTAAGCTTGTCGGCAATGACTTTTGTGGTGCCCAGCACAAACAGCGTGGCGCCCACCGGCGTCGGCGCGCCAATCGTAAAGGCAATCAATCCGCCGCCCCACAATCCCCAATTAACATCCGCGCGCCAATCGTCATAAGGGTCGGGCGTCTTTCGCGCATCGTCTTCGGCAAACGCCGCGGCAATGCCCCCGGTAACCGAGGTAAAGTACCCGGCCGCATTATTCGCCACACTGCCATCGGGCGCGAAATTGCCTAAATACCCGATAATGTATTCGCCCAGCGCCTGCACATCCGCCGCTTTAAATTTGGACAAACTCTTGGGCGGATGATAATCGCCCTGGGTTCCCTGGCCCGGTGTTGGCGTCAGTGTTTGGTTGGTTTGCGTGTCGGTATGGGTCTGGCCGTTGTAGACGGTTCCCGACCCGTCGGAGGTTGACCCTCCCTGGCCTCCGGCCTGATAGGGGGTGCCCGTCCCTTGTTTGGAGGAAGACAGCACCTGGCCAAAGGGATCATACTGGTACTCCGCAATCACCGCACCCGTGGCATCCGTAAGCTGCACCGTGTTTCCGTCCGCGTCAAATGCATAATACTCGGCGGCCCCGCTGCCATTGATGCGGGCCACAAGGCCATACCCAATGACGTTTGAGGCCACCAGATTTCCACTGCCATCGAATTCCGCGATGCCCCCGCCCCAGCCTTCCAGCCCCGGCGCAAACCGCTTCGTTTCGCCATTATGGGTAATGGACGTGCGCTGGCCAAGCGCGTTGTAGGTGTATTCCCAGACATCGCCCGCCGAAGCTTCGACCCGCACGAGCCGGTTGTCATAATTGTACTGATAGTCCGTCGTGCCGGAACCATCCGTACGGGAAGCGCGATTCCCATTCGCATCGTAGGTAAAGGTTGCATCGCCCGCCTGCAGACACTGATTCAGGACGCCCACGCCATACGTTTCCGGCAATGCGCCCCCGGTGCTGCTCAGCCGGTTCCCGGCCGCATCGTATATAAAGCTCTGCGTGTGGCCATCCGGATAGGTAACTTCCGTGAGCCGTCCCGCCGCATCATAATCATACAGCCGGGTTCCATCCACGGTATTCATCGAAATCACGCGTTCCGCGGCATCATAGGCATAATCAAACCGTGACTGCACTCCCCCCGCCCCGCTGTAATTGACCATACTCATGATATGCCCCACGGCATCATACGCGTACTCCGTATACGTCCCGTTGCCCCTGGTTTCGCGCGAAAGGCGCCCGTCCGCATCGTATTCATACCCCGCCAGATCCCCCACGCCTTCCTGTACCAGGCGCATCAATCGGCCCTGGGCATCATACTGGTAATTCAACACCACGCCATCACTGCCGGAACGCCGGGTTCGTAATCCTGCATCGTTGTATTCATAGGCAAACCACATTCCCCCGGGATAATCGATGCGTACCGGGAAGTTTCGAGCATCATACGTGATCGAAATGGTTCCCGAGGCATCCGTAACGCTGGCAAGCTGCCGCGCGGCGGTATAGGTGCAGGTCACTTCGCGCCCGTCCGGATATGCCTTGCGCGTCATTTGTCCGTGGCTATTGAACTCAAAATAAAACGTCTCCCCCTTGCGATTGGTGTACCGCGTGAGCTGGCCATGGTCATCATAGTTGAAATTCTCATACGTGCCATCCGCAAACGTAGCCCGCTGCAGCCGCCGCTGTTCGTTGTATTCAAATTGCAGCGCATTCCCCTTGGCATCCACGAGCGCCTTGGGCATCCCAATCCCGGACTTCATTTGCAGGGTGGTTTCATTCCCCAAGGGATCGCGGATCACGCTCTCAGCGATATCCTGCTGGTGCTCCGATACATGCCCCAGCCCGTCCGTGACCCGCGCAAGATGGCCGTCACTCCAGTCATACTCCAACGTTACAACCGGCCCGTCCGGTTTTTGCACGCGGACCACCCGATTGGTGGCGTCGGGCGAAAGCACCACGGCGGGAGCGGAATCATCGCCAAACGTTATGGAGACCCGGCCATCCTCATCATAGGAATATGCCCGGCGGTTCGCCGTTCCGTCCGAATAATCCGCCGCCAGGCGGCCATAGGCGTCATAATCGAAATGACCCGCCGAACCATCCGGGTGCACCGTGCCGCGCAATGCGTGGTCCGCAGGGCTTCCGGCATCCCCGTTATAGCTGTATTGAACCACCCGTCCTGCGGCATCCGTCACACTCAGCAAATGCTCGTTCGCCGTATCATACGCAAAAGTGGTGGTGCGCCCCGCCTGATCCGTGAGTTGTTTGATACGGCCCGCCGTGTTGTACTCCAATTGGAAGCGGTCCCCGCTGGAATGTTGCATCGCCACCAAACGGCCTTGATCATACTGCGCCGTGAGACGGTTCCCCCGCACATCGGTCAGGGTGGCCAGTTTGAGGTCGGTGCGAAAGACATACTCATTCCCGTTGACTTCCGTCAGATGATAGGCACCGCCCTCTTCCACGAAATGCCCCCGGTCTCCCGCGTTCAAGGCCACATACGCGCCATCGTCCTTTTTCTGGAAGAATCGTTGCGCGCCGGAACCGTCCTGCAGCGTTACACCGCCATCGTCCGATACTTCGAGGAAAATGTTGAGGGAATGCGTCCAACCATATCCCAATGGGCCAAGGTTCAGGCGATCTCCCATCTGGCCCCGGTATACCCGGGTAAAAGCCAGCGGCAGGCCTTTTTCCGGGCAATAGGCGTCCACGGCGCGCGCCAGGCATGGCCGCACGGACAGACCGATAATCTTGCGCATTTCGTACAGGGTGAGCTGGGGGACGGACCAATACAATGCGCCTTGGGAACTCAGATACTCCGCATTTTTCCGCAGTTGTGCCACATACTCACCCCAGGTCGTCCCAAAATTCTGTTTCAACAGCGGCCAGATGCGTGTCCAAAGCGCATCCTCGACATTCGCCGGACGCATATTCGCCTCGTGCGCATCCCAATCAATCACGGTTTCCGGATCACTCTCGACGCTTACGTCGAAATCCAGTTTTTGATGCGCGTGGCCATTGCCCAAGACCTGTATGGGAATGCGCTGCCGCGCCCCAGGTTCACAGGTGGAAACGCCTGTTCCGTTCTCATCCGGGGTCAATCCCAATACTTGGATCGGGTTTGTGGACCACGGTTCATTTTGCGACAGGCGCATCGGCATGGTATCCCGCGAGGTGATTGTGAACACCGGCGCGGCCTTATCCGCCAACCCGATATTCTCAAACCCGAACCACAACGAAAACGGCCGTTTCCCCCGGGCATAGGCGGGGACATCCAGGGTGGTGGTTAATTGCGCCGGCGCACCCGCCACAATCTCGAACGCCTGCGGCAAGAGCAGTGCTTCGTTGTCGGGCCACACCACGGCCACATTCACGACCTGCGGCGGCAATCCTGTCAAATCCAAGGCGACTCTCAACGCGGACAAGTCGAACGAAGACGGCGTAAAGGTGCGCAATACCGCTCCCGCACCGCTGCGCAATTCCACCCGCATCCCGGTTTCAAACCCAAGCCCGGAAAGGCTCACCGTGGTGCTTCCGGCATTGCCGCCCGTGTGGTGGCTGATATCCGCCAAATACCGGTTCATACTCAGGCATTGCAGGGTAAAATGCCCTTGGTAGGCCTTTGCCCAATAGGAATAAAACACGCTCAGATACAGGCTGTTTGAACCCGGCGCGGGAATCAGCATTTCCATGGTTCCATCAGATTTCAGCACGCCTCGCCAATCGTAGTCCACCAACGTGGGGAAACCGCCGCGCCGCCCCACCAGCGTCCAATTCCCGGAGTCACCCGCCGGTGTCATCCGCACCACCACGTTCGGCGCCGCGCCGATCCGTAGTTTCAGGCGGAAATCGCTGTACTCCAGGGAATACACATCGCTTTCCACACTCTCATCCAAGGCAATATCCCGCGCATGACGGTTCGCGGGGGGCAATCCCGAGTCGAATACCAGCCCCTTTGAATCGTCATAGCCTGCCAGCAACACTTGGGCGCCGTCCCGCGACAAGTCCAAAGAATCGCACCCGGAAGCGCCCATGACCGGCCCGAACGCTGAAACCACCGCCCCAGTGAGCATATCCCACACTACCGCCTGGCCATTTTTCAGCCCGGCGAAGACATGCCACCCGTCCGGGGCCGCCGCGAGACTTAACACCGGCGAATCCCCGTTCAGGGTTTGCAGCTCCCCGCCTGTTCCCGCATCGTACACCACAATATTCCCCGTGCTGCACCCCGCCAGAAAACGTTTCCCGTCCGCCGTGAACGCCACGCTGCGCACTTCTCCATACGGATGCGCCGGATTGAACGAATACACCTCATCGCCCGTCTGGGCATCAAAAATCTTCGCCGTGTTGTTCAGGGCTCCCGTGCCAATCCGCGCGCCGTCCGGGCTGATCGCCACCGACATCACCGCATCCTCATTCGCCGTGCAATCGGCGGCCACCGCGCCCGTATTCACATTCCACAACTTGGCGGTTCCATCCTCCGACCCCGTCAATACATGAATGCCATCCGGCGAATACACGGCGCCGCGTATGGCCCCATTATGTCCTTCAAATGCCCGCAATTCCGCCCCCGTCGCCACTTCCCATAACTGCACCGTTCCATTGAGTTGCCCGGTCAATACCGACGCCCCGTCCCGCGAGCATGCCACCGCGGAACCTTGCCAGGTAAGATCCGAAATTTTCCGTTCCGCTACTTCCCCATGCGCATCCCATAACCACACATTGTACCCAAACATCGTATATGAACTTACGCCCGCCACCCGGCTCCCATCCGGTGAAAACGCCCCGCGGGACAGCGTCTCGGCAGCTTGCTCCCGCTGCATCAGCAGCGGATTTGGCGCGGCATCATAACTCACCAGCGCATAGGGATCGTCCGCCCCTGTGCCACAGGCCAAGGCAATGCGCGCCCCATCGGGTGACAACGCCCAGCAGCCCACCCTATTTTGGTAATCAAACCGGTTCAACAATGTCCCGGAGGCCACGTCCCATATATAAACATCGTCAAACCCGCCTATCAGCGCACGGCTGGAATCCCCGGAAAACATTATATCTTCCGACCCATAGAAATACCCAACCCCCGGCGGGTCGAATCGCTGCACTTCCGCCCCCGTCACCGTGCTGACTATGGCGGCATATTGCTGATCCGGCTGTTGAAGGCACAACGCCCGCGACAAATCCCCATTAAAATCCATCGCTTCCAATCCAGGCAGAGCCAGCGTGCGAATCAATGCACCGGTCTGGACATTCAAAAATCGAAGCGTGCATGAACGCGTTCCGCCGTAATCCCCCTCCGTATGCACGGTCACAAGCGTCCGGTTATCGTTCGAGAAATGCATTAACTGCACCGAATCTGTCTGGTCAAGTGCGGGAAGCGCTTCCCCCGTCGTGGTATTCCAAAGCTGGCATACGCCGGTGTTCGACCACCCTCCCACCCCCACGATGGTCCCATCCGGCGAATACACCGCGGTCTGCGCACGCACGGCATTGTCAAACGTGCGGAGATGCGCCCCCGTTTGCGCGTTCCATAAATCCACCTGCTTGCCAAAAACCGTGAATACTTTCGTACCATCCGCCGAATAGAGTATTCGCGCGGTGTCCGTGTTATACCCACTGGCAATATCCACCGTAAAGGAAGCCCCGGGCGCCCCCGTCTCCGTATTGCATTGAAACACCTGCATTTGCGTTTCACTTTCTTTGTAAACCGCCACCGCCGCCGTCGTACTATCCGGCGCAAATGCAATATAGACCCCCTCATCCACAATCGGCACCGCCGGATGCCGCGCAAACGAAGCCATGCCAAACACGTCCACAATGGCGGTATTCGCCAGCAGGCTCCGGTACCCCGAAGTGGTTTCGACAAGGTTGAACGCCGTCACGGACCGCTGTCCGTCCGGTGAAATGGCGCTCACCACATCACTAACTGTCTTTTCATGATTTTCCAGCAGGCGATCCGAGAGGGGCAGCGTGCCGTAGTAAATGCGTTGTTGGATGTCCGCGCAGGTATGCCCGTCAAAAATAACCTTCGCCCCATCCGGGGTGAAAAGAATCGAGTCCGCGCCATAAAATGTCTTTTCCGCCTGCACCCCTGTCGCCGCATCCCAAATCGTCGTCTTTTGCACATCCCACGTCGAGCTATACCCTTGATGATTGTACGTCGAACTCACATACACGTGCGTGCCGTCCGGTGTCATGGCCGCGCTTATCACAGATTTAAACGCATCATACTCCGCCGGACGATCCGGCGGCGTGATCGTGGCCATCGGTGCGAGGGCCGCCGTGTCCCACACGCGCACCGCACTTTCGCATACGGTGGCAAATCGCGCCCCATCGGCACTGAACGATACGTGTTTAACCTCGTGTTTGTCCTCATGCATCAGCGTATTCAACAACACACCCGATGCCGCATCCCAAATCGAAATCGTCCCCACAGGGTCCGTATGCACAGACTGTTTGTGATGATTGCACGTAAGTATCTTCTCCCCATTCTCAAAAAACGCCACATCATTCACCCGATCCCCCACCGTGAATGTGCGGACCACCGATCCCGTGGCCACGTCCCACAGAACCGCCTGGCCCACCTTGGCGCCATCCGATTGTATGGTCTGACCTCCCGTGAGCACCCGTGCGCCGTCCGGAGAATAGGCAATGGACGTCATGGCCCCCGTCGTGCCCGCAAACACTTTGACGGACGATCCCGTATCACTTCGGATAATTCTCACCAATGACGATGCACACGCCACCGCCAAGTTCATTCCGTCCGGGGAAAAGACCACGTCCGCGATCTTCTGCCCACCCAGCACCTGTTTTGGAATTCGTTGCATATCAAGCGTTTGCGCCTGCGCCAAGCCCATCTCAACCACCACAAGAAGGCAAACGAATACCCTTTGCCCACACTTCATGCACCACATACCGGCACCTCCTGGCAAGGGATTTCATCGCCCGGCCCCTGCCCGTTAAACTGCTTCCCAATCCTGCAAACCACGGCCCCTTTACTCTAGCCGTTCCGGGCTGTCAGGTCAACAGGCCCGGGGTGGTGAAAAAAGACTTGACACGGGCGCATTTCAGATATATAATATCTGCGTTATCTGATTTAAGGCCGGACACGGTCCGGTCAACCGCTTCAACAACGCAATGTAAGGAGAACAAACATGTCGATGTACTGCGATCAATGTGAGCAGACCTTTGGCGGGAAAGGGTGCACCACGAAGGGTGTCTGTGGAAAGAACGAGGATATTGAGTCCCTGCAGAAGATATTGCTGTATGGATTGAAGGGGATGGCGGCGTACAAAGCGCACGCGCGGCGGCTGGGCAAGACGGATGCAGAAGTTGAAGCATTCATCGAGGATGCGCTTTTCGCCACGATGACCAACGTGAATTTCGACATGGAATCGCTGCTGGGGATGGTGCTGGAATGCGGGCGGATGAATTTGAAGACCATGCAGTTGCTGAACGACGGTCATGTGGAAACCTTCGGCACGCCGGAACCGACGGAAGTGACGGAAGGCATAGCGGACGCGGCCCCCGGTATTCTGGTGACGGGCCACGATCTGATTGATTTGCGCGAACTCCTGGAACAAACCAAGGACACGGGCATTAAAATATACACGCATGGCGAAATGCTTCCGGCCAATGCCTATCCGGGCTTGAAAAAGTATCCGCACCTCGCGGGCAACTACGGCGGCGCCTGGCAAAAGCAGAAGAAGGAATTTGAAAGCTTCGGCGGACCCATCATCGCCACCACCAACTGTGTGCTGATCCCGCCGGCCGCCAGCACCTATCTGAACAGACTGTACCTCACCAACGTCACCGGCATACCCGGCGCGGTGAAAATACAAGGCACGGATTTCTCTCCCGTAATCAAACGCGCCTTGGAAATCGGCCCGCTTACTCCGACAGAAACCAAAAAATCCCTGATCGGTTTCCATTACAGCCAGATTCTGGGCATCGCGGACAAGGTGGTGGAAGCGGTGAAGAGCGGCCAGATCAAACATTTCTTCCTGATCGGCGGGTGCGATGGCGCGGAACCCGGCCGGAATTATTTCACCGAATATGCGCAAAACACGCCCCCGGATTCCATCGTGCTCACCTTGGGCTGCGGCAAGTACCGGATTCGTGACAACGAGTACGGCACGGTGGCGGGCCTCCCCCGCTTTCTTGACATGGGCCAATGCAACGATTCCTACGGCGCCATCCAGGTCGCCGTGGCTCTGGCCGGGGCATTCAACTGCTCCGTAAACGAGTTGCCCCTGACAATGTGCATCAGTTGGTTTGAACAGAAGGCCGTGGCGGTGTTGCTGACCCTGCTGCACCTGGGTGTGAAAGGTATTCGCCTCGGTCCGGCCCTGCCCGCATTCGTGACCCCGAACGTGTTCAAGGTATTGCAGGACACCTTTGATCTTGGCCCCATCGGTTCGGATCCGAAAGCCGACATTGCGGCGCGCGTCGCCTAATTCGAAACAAGCGAAAAACAGGGACGGACACAAGCGGAGCAAGTCCCCGATCACAGACGTGTCTGTTCCTGCTTTTCACGTCATGGGCGGGCGAGACGGGTCTGTCCCTGCTTTTTCGCGTGCTTCAGTGCCATGTGCTTAACACAGTTCCATTCGTGTCCATCTTGAATTTTTCGCGCACCCAACCATTCATGTACAATCTTACGAAAACCGAATCAGGAAGCGGGTATTTTATGCTGACCAAGACCTCCCTTAACGCCATTCAGGCGCTGCTGTATATTGCGCGGCAGAAATCCGCCGACCCCGTGCCGCCCCATGAAATCGCGGAACGTCTCGGCGCGTCTCCCTCCTACCTCGGAAAAATCAACACGGAATTGGTGAAAGCGAACATCCTGCATGCCCATCGCGGGGTGAAAGGTGGCGTGACCCTGGCACGGACTCCGGAATCCATCACCCTCCTGGATGTCGTCGAAGCCTGCCAGGGGAAAGTTCTGGGGGATTACTGCACGTCCTACGATAAACTGGCGGAGGTCTGCGCGTTTCACGAAGCCATGCACGGCCTGCAACAGGCCATTGTCCGTACATTGCGGCAATGGACGCTTCAGGACCTCGTGAACCGTCCTTTACCCGCCAAACACCTTCGCGGCAAAGTGGCCTGCCGGATGGGGTGTGCACAGCCCAAATAAACACGGCTTATACACTGTACAAACAATGGCAGATACATTGACCATTGACTGGGTGGACGTGTACCGTTAGTTTATAACCAATATTGGAGGAAACATGAGTTTTTTGACGTTGATCTGTTTCCTGGGCGCATCGGTGCTTTTGACCCTCGCCCCAGGACCCGATAACACCTTTGTGGTGGCGCAAGGCCTGTCGCGCGGACGCCGGGCGGCGATCATTACCGCGCTGGGCATGTGCAGTGGCGTGAGCGTGCATACGATCGCAGCGGCACTGGGCATTTCCGCGCTGCTTTATTCCTCCGCCTATGCGTTCACCATTATCAAATACGCCGGCGCGGCCTATCTTCTGTTTCTTGCTTACAAATCCATAAAAGAACACTCCGTCTTTTTACAGCAGCAGGATAGAAACGCCATCAGCTCCCATCTGCTCTTCCGGCGCGGGTTCATCATGAATGTCCTGAATCCGAAAGTAGCCCTGTTTTTCCTGGCCTTCCTGCCCCAATTCATCACCCCGGGCGGATTCAGCATTCCGGCGCAAATGATGCTCTTGGGTCTGATTTTCATGATTCAGGCCGTGCTCATCTTTTCCGCCATCGGGTATCTCTCCGGCAGTTTGGGGAATGTCATCTTGACGCGGCCAGGCATTTCCAAGTATTTTGCATGGATGTCGGCGGGCATATTCGCGTCTCTGGGTCTCCGGCTCGCTCTTGCGGAACGATGAATAACGGCAACGATGCCAACACGAATTACGAAAGGCGGTCGTCATGTTTTTAATGAATATCATGCTGTGTGTCGCGGCGGGAGGAAGTCTCATGTCCGCCCCTAAGCCCGAGATCAACATCCTCCCCGCGCCGGTGAACATGGAACATCACAAAGGCGTTTTCACGCTCAACGCGCAGACCCGAATTTTATTCCCGCAGGGAAACGCGGAGGCGGAGAAGACGGCAACCTATCTGGCCTCGGTGTTGCGCCCCGCCACAGGGTATCCCCTGCCGGTAAGCGCGGACGCCTCAGCCGCCAACGTTCTTTCCTTAACAGTTGAAGACATCGGTTTGGGGGATGAAGGCTACCGGCTGAACGTTTCAAAAGAAGGCATCACGATTGCCGCCGCCACGTCTGCAGGCTTGTTCAACGGCATCCAGACCCTCCGTCAATTATTCCCGGCCGCGATATTCAGTGCGGCGAAAGTGGACGGACAATCCTGGACCGCGCCCGCGGTGACCATCGAGGATTATCCCCGGTTTGCCTGGCGGGGCATGATGCTCGACACGGCCCGGCACTTCCTGCCGAAAGAATTCATCAAGAAATTCATCGATACGATCGCCCTGCATAAAATGAATCACTTGCATCTCCACCTCACGGACGACCAGGGCTGGCGCATCGAGATCAAGAAATACCCCAAACTGACGGAAGTGGGCGCATGGCGGAAAGAGACCCTGGTGGGACATTCCAGCGCAAAGGCGGAAACGTATGACGGCAAGCCCCATGGCGGATTCTATACCCAGGATGATCTTCGCGAGTTGGTGGCGTATGCGGCGGAACGGCACATCACCATCCTGCCCGAAATTGAAATGCCGGGGCATGCCCAGGCCGCCATCGCGTCGTATCCCGAACTGGGAAACCTGAATGAACCCCTGCCCGTCCACACCTCGTGGGGCGTCAATAAAAACATCTTCAACGTGGAAGAAAAAACCATCCTGTTTCTGCAAGACGTGCTTGCCGAGGTCGTGGAGATATTCCCCGGTGCGTACATTCACATCGGCGGCGATGAAGCGGTGAAGGACCAATGGAAAGCCAGCGAAGCCGTTCAGAAGCGCATGAAGGAATTGGGCATCGCGGATGAGGCAAAGATGCAAAGTTACTTCATCGCCCGGATGAACGAGTTCCTTAAAAGCAAGGGCCGGAAGCTGATTGGCTGGGACGAAATTCTCGAAGGCGGCCTGGGCAAGGACGCCACCGTGATGGCGTGGCGCGGCCTCGACAAGGCGGTCGAAGCGGCCAAAGCCGGGAACGACGTGGTCATGGCCCCCACCGCATTCACCTATTTGGATTATTACCAGGGCAAGAAACAAGAAGAACCATTGGCCATCGGCGGAAACCTTCCACTGAGTAAAGTCTATAGTTTCGACCCGATGTCCATTGAATTGGAGCCCGAAGCCCTGAAACACGTTCTCGGAACACAGGGCCAGTTGTGGGGTGAATATATCGCCACGCCGGAACATGCCGAGTACATGGCCTTTCCGCGCGCCTGCGCCCTGGCGGAAGCCGCTTGGACTCCACAGGCACAGCGCAAGTACGAAGACTTCTTCTCCCGTCTCAAGGAACATGTGGCCCGGCTGGATCAACTGGGCGTCCGCTATCGAACGCTGGACAAATAGTTGAAAATGCATCGAAAACCATTGCGGGAGAAGTCCTCGTGATTGCCACGGTGGTAAATGCGCTGGCAATACTCGGCGGAAGCTTGATTGGCCTGCTGGCGGGAGGAATCATTCCATCCCGGATACACGACACGGTGATGAAGGGATTATCCCTGTGCGTGCTCATGATTGGGCTGCTGGGGATCGTTCATGTTGGGCCAACCCTGAGTTCCACGCATGTGCTGGTCATCATTTTCTCCATGGCCCTGGGCGCGATGATTGGCGAAGCCATTGATATAGATTGCAGGCTTCAGTGGATGGGAAAAAGTATTGAAAATAAACTGAACGGCCGGGGCGGGCAGTTTTCCGAAGGCTTTGTCACCGCCAGTATTGTGTATTGCGTGGGCGCCATGGCCATTGTGGGTTCCCTGCAAAGCGGTCTTTCCGGCAATCATGAAACGCTCTTCGCAAAGTCGGTGCTGGATGGGATATCGGCCATTGTGTTTACATCCACTTTCGGAATCGGCGTCCTGTTTTCCGCCGTACCGGTCTTTTTGTACCAGGGTTCCATCACGCTGTGTGCGGGATTGCTCAAAAACGTGTTAACCACCACCACAATTAACGACATGACCGCCGCCGGAAGTTTGCTCATTATGGCCATCGGGTTTAATTTGATTGGGGCCACCAAGATCAAAGTGGCGAATCTGCTCCCGGGACTCTTTATCCCCATTCTCTGCCAAATCATTCTCAATCTCACCGGCTGGTAACACAGCGTTAGGAAAATAGGCCTTTCCCAGCGTCATACATAAATTTGACGCCAAAGACAGACAGAATAATGGCAATAAGAAAGAACACCTTTTTCTGGCTGCTTTTCCCCAAGGCTTCCGAACCTTTATAACCGGCCAACGACAACACTTCCAGCCATCCCAGATCGCAGGACCAATGAAGCAGGGCAAACAGCAGGACTGCCAGAAAACCGAGGTCCACGGCTTTTAAGGTGAGTTCAAGGCCAACCGTGGTGGACCAGATGATGAAATAAGGGTTTACAGCGGTGAGGAGGAGGCCGATGAGAAATGGGTGACGTTGAACCGATGTCTGGGATGTTGTGTCCAATTTATTCAGATTAATCAGAAGTTGACTGCCCATCAATAACAGAAACAGGCCACCCGCCAGGTTAATGCCGATGCGAACAGCTTGAAGGTTGAGAAAGGCCGCAGCACCGCCCGCCAAAAGCAACAACACGGGGAATTCGATGGCGATGTGGCCGAAGCCAACCATGAGCCCCGCATGGCGATTGCGTGTTCCGGCGGCCAGGGTCGCCGCCGTGATGGGCCCCGGCGACAAAGTGCCCGACAGCGATACCAGGATCACCGTCACTATAAAGGCCAGCATAGTACCCGTGCTCCCGAAGCCAACATCACGTCGAGCAGCCGCATGTGCCGTTCATGGAACCGTGCGCTCTTCTTCATATACCGACATCACCTCAGTTTCAGATAACGCCTTCTCATATACGCGCACGTGTTTCATCCAACCATAGAAATAATCCCCCGCGCCAAAGCCTATCCGCAAGGGTTGGTTGTTGGAGAGGTCATATCCTGCCGCATCAAAACCGGTACTTTCAGCCACAGGCTTCCCATCAATGAACAGGCGGAGAGAGTGGGCATCACACGCCACCGCAAGATGCCGCCACCCCGGCTTCAAGGCATCATCGAAGGTAACGTTCCTGCCCGCTTCCATGCAGAACACCTTGCCGGAAGGCAGCGTCCCGCAAAACAGTTTGCCTTGATACACCGCCATGGACCACGCCCGCCGGTATTTCCCCTCCGCCGTGTCCAAGGGCTGTCCAATGAGCGTCCAGGCATTCTCATGGTCATGGCGATACACCCTGGCGGAGGGCAGGGTGCCTGCATACAGCTTGCCGTTGTAAACCATCATGCCCATGCTCTCATTCTCTTCTCCGGGCTTTCCGCACGGCGTCCACACGAACTTCTCATCCATGCGGTATATATAGGCTTTCGGCCAGGTCGAAACATGCAATTGCCCCCCATACACCGCGAAGGAATAGTCCTGATCGATGGGAGGGTTAATGGTGCCGCCCACATACGACCAGTTTGCGCCGTCGTAACGAAACGGACCTCCTGGCGCATCATAAGAAACCATATACAAACTGCCATTGAACACACAGGGGTTCAGCACGCGGCGGCCCGGATTGCCGCAATACACCCATTTCTTATCCCCTTCATACCGGTATAATCCAAATCCGTCTTTCTTCAGAGTGGTGGCATAGAGCCTGCCCTTGAATACGGCCAGCCCGCCTATCGTAATTGCCTTGCCGGTTTCCGGATTTTCCAACGCCCCGCAATCCGTCCATTGTTTCCCTCCCTCAAAACAATAGATCGTGCCTCCCGGGGCCGTATTGGGAGAGGCCGCGAGGGCCGATCCCGTCGTGTCATACCAGGAAGACCCTGCATAAAGCTTTCCGTTGTACACGGCCAAGGCCCCCACCGAATTGCTCGGTCCCGGACTGCCGCAATCGCGCCAGGATGTTCCGCCCTCATAGCGGTACACATGCCCGGATTCCCCTTCCCCCGCTTCACACGTGGCCGCGTAAAGCGCCCCCTCATGAACCACCATGCCAAAAATGAAAATGGCGTTTCCGGGACGCCCACAATCCGTCCATTGGGTCACCTCCGTGCCGCTGTCCATGCCACAGTGTACCGTTCGATAGTTGGACTGGGAATTTGATACCCCCGAACAGGTCAGAAATCCGAGATTGAATCCCCGGCGGGTCTCCGGATCATACTTGCTTAAAAGATCGCCAAGGGCATCGTCCAGTTCCTCCTTGGTATAAACCCACATGGACACACAAAAGCCACTTGCCTTGAATTGGGGCGAAACAGCGTTGGGCGCCTCCAAAAACGCAGTACGGCCATCAAAGCGCGCAGCACGGCTTCCATCAGGGACAACAGCGCCAAATTCCACCCCATGGTTTTCCGCATGACAGCCATTCCCGGAACTGTCCTGCCCGTCTTCCAGCAGCTTCCAATAAGCCGCCGGAACGGGATTGGCCATGGCTGCCACGCATGTACCTAAGGCAACGAGCACGACCGCATATCGAAAAAACAGTCTCATTTCCCGGTCCTTCCTGTCTTTCTTTGCTGCTTATTATCCGTATTTGCGCGCCAAGAAAAAATCTGCGCTTTTCGTTCATCATTGGGAGTATCGAGAGAGAGCGTGAACGTGAGAGCCCAAGTCCCTGTCACCGAATCATAGTCGGCCTGCCACCAGTCATTGCCAGCGGACGATGATTCATCAATCACTTCGATATCCCCATTGGCACCCTGTTTTGATAGATGGAAACCGGTGTTATGGGTGACCTCGGAGATGGTGACGGGGGTATATCCAATCCCGCCCGTGATGCTGAATTCCGCGCGCTGTCCCTTCTTTGCGCGAATACGGACCGGCCACGTGTTCTCCACCGTGCCGACGGAAGCCTTCACTTCGACGTTCGACCCCATGGCCTCCCGGAGCGTCAACGCCCAAGGTTCCGATGATCGCTTCAAGGCAACCATCACGTTCTGGTTGGGTCCGTAGTAGTCTTCCGCCTGTTGCGGCAGGACAAGCACTTCTATCTGGGCGTCAACAAAATCGCCTTGTTCCAGTTTCTGGAGTTCCGGCGGGGGCGCCAACTCCACCAACGCGCTTTTCATACCATCCTCCGTCCCAAACACGGAATAGCGCGGTGTGGCACATTCCATTCCGCCCAGTTTCGCCTTCCAACTCCGAACTATCATTGCCTTATCCGCCAGCGCACCCTGATCGTCTTTGGGATAGGCCTCCGGCGGCGTTTTCTGAACACCATAAAGGCCAATCCACGGAAGCGTTCCCGGCAATTCCTGGCTCCTTCGGCTATAGGTCCATCCGCCTGTGGCTGGTTCCCATGCTTCATCCATTCCCGCGCTGGAACCCCGCGCAATCTTTTGAAACTGAATCGAGTTATAGTGGTCCGCGCCCAATTGGAAAAACGCAAGCCGGTCTATGTTTCCCACAGGTTTCGTCACGTCATACCGCAACGTATACAGTGCCCGGACATAATCGTCGGAACGCCAGCTTTGCGTGCGAACGCAGGATTGTAGCGCACCGCCATGCGTCTGCCCCGCATACGTCACATCCGTAAGGACCGGGCCATAACTGCGGTATAACGTTTTCTGACGCCCAAGGAATTTCCGGTCCGGGCTGTCCTTGGTAAACAAGGCCAGAAAATCGCAACCACCCACATTGTGCGTCCAACTCCATTGGGTCTTCGGCTTGGCGCCCATGCCCCAGACCATCAGCGGACGCATGTCATCCACCATCGAACGGCCCAGATTCACATCCGCGTCATAGCAGATGCTCTCCCCGAAGGAACCTATGGACATTTCATCCCACAACTGATTGCCGCCATAGCCAACCAGGCATAATTGCGCATGCGCCACCGCCGGGACGCCTCCCCACCGGCTATACGCCAAATCGAATTCCAGTTCCAGCGATTGACTCGCCCCAAGTTCCAGCATTGCAAGACCGTTGAACCACGGTGGCGCGCAATGCCAGTTTTTGGAAATTTGAATGGGAAGCCCAATGGGATAACCGTTCTTATCCCGCAGAATCGGCGACATCCCGGTAATCGAGAAGTTACCTCCGATCTTGGCGAAATTCAGACGAACAGTGCATGGCTCCGGCGCGGCATTCCTCAGCGTCACGCGCACACGCTCCATCGTATTGACATCCGCATTCTCCCCCAGCAGAATCTGGTGCCATCCCTTCACCGCATCATAATCCACCCGAAGCGCACCACTATAAGGGGCCATCCCTTCCGCCGTCACCTCAATGCGCCCCTCGGCCGCGGCGACCATCTGGCGAACCTCCCGCAATGCATCACGCCGGACATCCGCGGAGGGAACCACCACACAGGAAAAGGTGTGCACGCTCTCCCCCACCATGCTTATGGGGTCCGTCTCTATCGCCAAATGGCCGTCGCCCATCCGCCGCACATGCTGATTTTGACCAGGAAGAGTCAATAGCGCAATGCCATTCTCCGCCGAATTGCGCACCACCACCGCCCGGTCCGAAATCTCCCCCATTTCTGCCTCATGCCACGTATCATCCTTCCCAAGCATTTCAAGAATGGGGTATTCCGTGGGAATCGTAAGCAGCGTGGTAAAAGTCACCTGTTCCAGCCCATGCGGGGGCGTGAGGTGATTCTTATACGAAGCGGTATGAAGTTGTAATGCCACCCGGTCACTCCAGGCATACCCCTCCATCCACGCATGAACCCCTTCCAATCCCGCCCCGGATTGCAACCCGCCAATTTGCACGTGCTGTACGGAAAAATGTTGTAGATATTTCCCCACACGGTGTAACCATACCTGCCTTGGGTCGGTGGTGCCTGTCCCCACGGGAAAAACCCGGCCATTCCACGTCAGGGTAAAGGTCAACTCCGTTTCGGGAAGCGAATTAAGCACCTCGTTGCCCTGATTCGCCGCCGCCGCATCATCCAACGGATTTACGATGGGGCCTATTCGGTTGATGCGGCCCCTGGAAGCATCCAACAGGAAAGCATACCGGTTGGTCTGAACCGCAAAGCGGATGGGACCATCTTTTTTCGGAGGCCGCCATCCATAGGGATAGTATCCGAACGTGTAATCGCTTGCATGACTCAGCGACGTCCCTGCCACCAGGGCAGCGCTGGCTCCAGTCCCGGCGGCACCCAGAACACTCGAAACCAACACACAACAAACGGCACGTGCGGAAAACATCACCCCGAAGTCTCCTTATGCGTTCAGGCATCCTTTTGCCAAATTCAGTAACCTGTCATTGCGAACGAAGTGAAGCAATCTCGCCGGCGGTCAATCAAGTGTGGCTCCGAGATTGCTTCACTTCGTTCGCAATGACAAATGTACTGTCAGGATGCCCAAAAAACCTGGTAAAAAGGCCATCATGATTACTCCGCACGCAGGATGCACACGATGATCGAGCCGGGGAAGATACCGGACTTTGTCTCAAGCCGGTGCATACACTCGGCCCCGCGCCAGCTCAGGGGCGCCATCCAAGGGGCCAGAAAACAAGATGTTGCAAGCGCACTGATGGAAAATCCCGCGTCTTTGGCAAGCCGTGTAAGTTTGTATGCGTTATATTTGGCGATATGCTGGTCCCCCTGCATTTTCGGGGCGCTGGTCAAATGATCCATCCCATATTCTATCAGGGGCCACAGGCTGCGGTAATTGGGCGTGGTGAGAAAAACCTTGCCCCCGGGCCTGAGGAGGTTTTTGAAACTCTTTAGCATGGCCAGCCCCTGCCATTCATGAATGTGCTCAATCACTTCCAGGCAATAGATTTTATCCGGCGGTTCGTCCAGTTGAAGCTGGTCGTCCACGAGCCCTTGCAGAAAAGACACATTTTCGGAAGCGAAATGTTCCCGTGCATACGTTATGGCTTCCAAATTTCCATCAATGCCCAGGACGCGCCGGCTGGTCTTGCCTAAAAAAGAAGCGATCACCCCGGAACCGCAGCCCACATCCAACACGAAATCGGAAGCATCGGGGGGCAACAAATCCGATATCAGCATCAACTTTGACGCATGCCAAAAACGTTGCACCGGATTTTTCGACTGAATGGCCCGGTGCTGATAGCCGCCGTCAATTTGCCGAGTATCGCCTGTTCTTCGATCCATAAATTCCAATGATTCCGCTATGCGTTGTCTGCTGGCCGTTGGTCCGGTGGAGAAAAGGGCTCATTACCGAGGGTTTCGCTGACCAGATAGCGCGGACGCCGTTTCATCTCCCAATACATATTGGTCATGTACTCGCCGATAATGCCAAGCCCCATCATGGTGCACCCTCCGATGATGAGTTGCAGCAGAATAACCGTGGAGAAGCCGGGCAGCGCCCTGCCGATAACCCAGTAGAAGGCGGTGTACATAAACAGCAAGGCGGCGAAAAACAGGAAGACCACGCCCAGGAACGTGACGATGTGCAACGCGGACGTACTGAACGAGGTAATGGCCACCAAGGCGAGTTTTATCAGGCGCAGGGTGGACCAGGAAGTCGTTCCCGCCGTGCGCTCCCGGACATTCATGGAGACGGTGCCATGGCGGAATCCGAGCCATTCGGTCATGCCGCGGAAAAAAGTGCAGGATTCCTCCATGGACAGCAGGGCGTTCACCACCTTGCGGTCCAGCAATTTGTAATCACTGGAATTCTTGACGTTATACCCCGACAACAGGTTCAACACGGTGTAAAAGGTTTTTGAAAAATACGCGTACACCAGGGATTCTTTGCCCCGGTCCGCTTTCACCGCATCCACGATTTCATACGACTGCTCACGCCACAACCGGACCATTTCCGGAATGAGTTCCGGGGGATGCTGCAGATCGCCATCCATCACAACAACCACATCCCCGCTGGCGTGTTCCAGTCCGGCACGGAGGGCGGCCTCTTTCCCAAAATTACGACTGAACCGAACCGCGCGCAGGGCGGGTTCTTCCTTGGCCAGCGCCTGCACCACCCGCCACGTGGCATCGTTCGAGCCATCATCCACAAAAACAAACTCGTAGTGGAGACCGGTTTCCAGCACCGCTTTTTTTATTTCCTGAAATGACGCTTGAAAATGATTGCCCTCACAATATAGAGGAATGACCACCGATAGCTTGGGCGTTGTTTGTGTATCGTGCATATGCCATATTCCTGACCGGCCGGCCCCTTCAAGGATGGAGTTCCTCGTTTCCGGGCGCCACCTGCCTTTGCAACGCCTACCAGCGTACTCATTTCCCCACCCGGATTACAAACCCATAAATGAAAAATCAGGGCCGGTAAACACCTCCGGCCCTGACGCCACCATTCACTTCCCGCCCTAGGCCTTGCGCGACCAGGCGCGGATTTCTTTAATCTCATCGGCGCCGACCCCGAGCGATGTCAGGAATTCTTCGTGAGCGGAGCCCGACATCTTTTCAAACTCCCGGTGCCAGCGGTGCATATCGTCGTCGGTCAAACCGGTGGCCCGCATTAAGGCGATCCATTGTTCTTTGTTCAGCATTTCTTGTTCCTTGTTCTTCTTGTGCGCGGCTAATAAACGCACAATCACTTGTTGTTGACGTTTCAATTGGGCAATCTCTTCGCTGAGCGCGGCCAGACGGCGGCGCAGAATGACGGCGTATCCTTTGGGTTCCGTACTCGCCAGCATGCGGCGGATATCCGCCAGCGGCATGCCCGCGGAACGATACAGGCAAATGCGCCGCAACCGTTCCACGTCCTCCTCCGAATAACTCCGGTATCTGGCGTCACTGCGCGCCGACGGACGCAACAGCCCGATAGCGTCGTAATGCAGCAACGTGCCCCGGCTGAGGCCGAACTCACGCGCCAACTGCCCAATTTTCATGATGATTCTCCTGTCTTGTATCCCTTGCTTCCGGCAACCCCGGCAGGCCCCATTCTGACGTCTTGGAACGGGTCTCGCGCGGGGTTTCCGGTCCTCGTGCGGCCGCGAACCGCACCAGGAAGTTGAGCGCTCGAAGGAAAGTCTAAACTATACAGTAATGATCAGGTCAAGGGGTTTTTCGGGGTTGGCGTACCCTGCCGGAAATACGCTACGATATCGGCGGACATACCACTATGGAAAAAGCTTGGCTAAGAGCGTGTTTTAAAAGGTACCACAGCCTGACGTAGCGGCACAATTCCCCTT
>CAYYRW010000038.1:0-70988 GCA_964474205.1 uncultured Nitrospirales bacterium
CAATCATTTGGCCTTTTGTCAATACCCGGACCCGCTCTTAACCGAACACGAATGTCTGCCAGTTATAGCCCTTAATTTTCACATTTACTTTATCAGCATCGCGATGTTGCGAAAGAAATACTTCACGCCATTCTTTTGGTTGTGCTTCTAGCCAATCTGGTTTATGACGTGCTATTTTGCTTGCTGGTGTCGATTCTGTGCCTGAGCTATCTCTGAGAATCAATTCCAAAAGTGGATTGCCACCATTTTGTTCTATTTCTTTAAACCAAATTTCATCTTCTGTAGGGGGAATGCCTGGATTTATAAGATAAGGACTACCTATAACGGCAATTCGTGGAATTCCAGTACCAAAAATACCGGCAAAGCTTTTGGATTTACTCAGAACATCAGGAATATTTTCCACGTGAGACTTTGCCCATTGGATGAAACGTTCGGGGAAAACCTCATAACACTCTTCTTCCAAAAAGTACATTTTTTTACAATCAACTACTTCTAATCCACCGCTATGAATCGCATCAATGACCAATTGCCTGAGCTTTGCTTGTTTAGAATCTTTTGGGAAGTCGTGTTCATTTGGGAATTTTCTGAGAATACCACATACAAGCAAACATGCCTCATTAATACTCCAGGTGTTTTTCCTCAGAAAGTATTCATAGGGTGGTTCGGTCTTCCCCTTTTGGGAAATGTCATCGGTCTGCATGCTGTGCGCCTCCGTACTGGTGCCCCGTATTACTTTGGTAACCGGGGAGCAGGTGGGTTACGGTGTCCCGCTTTTCGGCTCGCGAAAACCTAGCTCCCCGGAGGTGAACTATACAACCGTTGCCGATGCTGTCTCAATCTGTTACCGGTCTTATCCAATCTGTGCGGCCACTTCAATGGCGCGGGCGGTGTTTGTCTCGGCATAGATTTCCGTGGTGTCTACGCGGGAATGACCAAGGACCACCTGTGCCGCTTCCACGCCAAACCCCCGTCTGATTTCTGTGGCGGAATTGTGCCGGAGTTGATGGGGATGCCAGACGGGTATGCCCAATTTTATGCAGGTCCGATAAATCACGCGCCGGTATGAATCCCGATCATAGCCATCACGGATCACGCGGTCTGTTTTTCTTGGGGTTGGTTTTTGATTTGGCTGACGGCGTTTCAGGCAGAGTGTATTCCTTTCGGCATCGGCATCCTTCGGAGAGAATAGCGGCGCATTCAATGGCCGCTTCCCCATAAACTCCAGTAGAATCGTTTGGGCCTTGGGACCGAAGTATAAGACCCGTTCCGTCTGCCGGTAGGACAATTTGTGCTTGTGAATGACCGCCGTCCAGACCGGCCCGGAAGTGTCAACATCTATCGCCCGAAGCCCTACCACTTCCCCTGGACGGGCCGCAGTGTACAACTGGAGCATTATAAGGGCTTGGATGGGCCGTGGAACCGCTGCAATGACTTTCTCAATATGCTCCACGGGCACGGGCCGGACTGGTTCTGTTTCCTTCGCCTCGGAACGTCCATAGCGTAATCCGTCGATGGTGGCCAGGGATTGATACACCGTGATGGGCACTATCTGGAAGGATGCGCCCCATTTGAACATCTGCCGGATCAGTCCGATGTAATGATTCACTGGACGGCGACATAGTCCCTCATCTATCAGCTTTTGTCGTACCACGCGAAGAGCCAAGGGGCCGAAGTCCACCACGAGCATTTCGCCAAACAACTCCCGGACAGTCCGCAAGGCACGTTTAATATGCCATTGGCTGCTTGTTGGGGTGCCATCGGGGAAACGGTAGTGCTGCTCGCAATGTTCCCAGTAGCGGTCAATCAGTTCCGCAATGGTGATTTCTTCGGGTGCCACTGGGAGGCGTCTGCCGTTTGCTTCCCACTCGGCCAGGAGTTGGGCGTATTTTCGGCGGGCCTCCGGGGTGTCATGTCGCCCCAAATAGTGCCGGTGTCCATTGAGTTCAACGAATGCTTGCTTGGATGCCTTGTGGATTCGGAAGGATGGGATTTTGGGCTTTTTCATCAGCGCGATCTCCTAGTTTCGGGTAAACTACCCGTTTGTACAGGATGTAATCGCGCCGCCCAATTGGGCAGGTAACCGCTTTAACTCACAGATTCGTACAGAGTTAAGACTGGAGCTGGAACCCGGAATCGAACCGGGGACCTCGTCATTACGAGTGACGCGCTCTACCTACTGAGCTATTCCAGCCCAAGAAAAATGGTGCCAAGGGGCAGAATCGAACTGCCGACACGTGGATTTTCAGTCCACTGCTCTACCGACTGAGCTACCTCGGCACCCGTGAGACGCTATTGTAACCAACGAAAACCGCTCAAGTCAAGCGGCCCGCGGGCGTTTGGCGGGCGTTGTTCTACGATAAATAAACGGTGCCTGACACCGTTTATTTGGTTGTCCTGCTTGTTAGTGGGTGGTAAAATAGGAGTGGATGTTCTTGAGTTGAGAGGGAAGTTCGGGTAGCGGGTGCCGCGGTTAGGGTTGCGGTGCCATAAGCTTCGGAGAAAATCACCATGTTTTCTTTGCGCGGGGTAGTAACGGTAATAGGCGGGATCATGCTGGTGGGGCAATCCTTATCCGCCCAAGCGGTGAGTTTTGAACGCCTTCGGGCCTTGGGCGACAGCCTGACGATCTGCACGCAGGGTGGAATTATGTCGGACCACCGCAATCAGGTCAAAAGCTGGGTGGTGTTGGTGGCCAATCAGATGAATACGGGGATGCGGCTTCCGCTGCTGGAGGAGATGAACGCCATCGGCCAGCAGCGCCGCAAGGATTACCCGAACTACGGAACCATTGATTGCTATGCGTATAACGGCGTGAGCACGGATGATACCTTCCAAAAACACGCGGAGGAGATTCCCTGGTATCAATTCGGATGGAACTGGAACCATCTCGAACTTATCCTCGCGGGCAAAGCGGGTTATTCAATGGTTCAGGCCCTTGTCGAAGACAATCCCACCTTCGTCATCGGTTTTTTGGGCTCAAACGACTTCATGGACCGGGTGATGGCGAAAGGCACCATCTTGGAAGGCATCCCCACCCTGGGATTGGTGGACGAAATTGATCCGTTGGACGCGAGGGATCTGCGCCCGCAGGATTTGTTTCGCAGTGATTTTGACACGATGGTGACCTCCATCTACAAGCCCGGGGTGGGTATGTGCTTTGGCACGTTGCCCATGCTGCCGGACATACCGGGGATTCTCAACAAACGGGAACTTACAGAGTTTATCGGTGACAATCCGCTTCCGGATGACTGCTTCACCAACTACACCGTGGCGGCGGCGGTGTGGGGGGGACTCAAAGGGCCTGAGATTATGGCGGATGATCGCAACTACTATACCCCTGATGAATTGCAGGCCATCAATGATGCGATTGTGGGATATAACAACACCATTCGTGAATTGGCGGCGGACCCGGCCCATCCGTTCGCGGTAGCCGAAACCCCCATCCAACCCCTGGAAGTCACCAATGGCACCTGCCACGTCAATGGCTGGCGGGTCAACAACCGCTTGTTCATCAACAATCTCGGAAAGCCCCGCGCCAGCATCATGACCACCGACGGCGTGCACATGACCGACATCGGCAATGCCATGTGCGCCCAAGCCTATATCCGCGCCATCAATTCCTACTACGGAACCCACATCCCCGAACTTTCCGAAGCACAACTCACCGCCGTGCTCAACAACGACCCCTTTGTGGACAACGACGCCGATGGCCGCATCGAAGGGCTTTCCTGCGGTGTGTTTTTCCTGACCCTGAACTTCGTTTATGGCGACAAGGCCACCAACGATTCCAATGAGGTCCCCCTGAATGCAAAAGTCCTGGCCGCGTCCGCCGATCCCCCCGCCTGTGGTGTCGTCACCACCGATAAAGAAGGCCCTGAATACTTTGAAGGGACCACCGTCGTACTCAATGCCTTGCCCCAAACCCCCAACAGTTATTTCCTGCGGTGGGAAGGCGATGTCCCCGGAGGGGTTTCCACGGATAATCCGCTGACCGTCGTGATGGATGCCCATAAAACCCTCGTGGCCCTCTTTCAATGTCCGCAAAGCGAAGGCGAAGGCGGAAACGAAGGGGAAGCGGTGGATTGTCCCCTGCCCTGTTCCGCCGTCTGTGTAAGCCCGGGAATCAATGCAGGCGCGGCCGGCGCTTTAACGGATTTGTACACTACTTCCGCACTGGGATTTGATCCCAATACCCAAGACGGCGATATGAATGGAATCATTGATTTGGCGCATGTCCAATTGCTGGACCTCATTTTGACCAATTCTTCCCTGCCGGTGTATTGCTGTGTGCGGACCGCCTGGGATAACAACTACGCTTTGGTGAGTGCCGCGCTTGACACTGCCGGCGAAGAAACATTTGCGCTGGCTCAAGGCGGGCGGGCCACTTTCCAAAATCTGTTGACCGGTTTTGCCACCCTGGGCGATCCGCAGACACGGGCTTTCCTGAACAGTCTGGCGCCGCTTTTCGGGATTATTCTGGACATAGACATGTTGGATAATTCCGCGGGCATGTATCTTGCCGCCTTCGGAGACGCCGACCTGGATGGCGTCTGCAATCTTTCCGAATACAAGGCATTCGTGACGGGACCGGATGATTTTCTGGGATTTGTTCTCGCCGCGCTCGATTCCGCCATACACACCAACCCAGGCTACTGCGGCCCGCCCTGTTACGGCCCGCCGGAAGGCGAACCCGAAGGACAGGAAGAGGGGCGGCCCGAAGGCCAGACCGAGGGAGCCGCCGAAGGCCAAGCCGAAGGAACAATGGAAGGGGAAGGCCTGGAAGAGGGAATAATCGAAGGAGAGGGCCTCGAAGAAGGCATGCCGAATGAAGGCTCCTCCGAAGAAGGCGAAGGCACTCCTGACGAAGGAGAAATCGAAGGGGAAGGTCTGCCCTTCGAAGGCTCATCGGAGGAAGGAGAAGGCGCTGCCGAGGGCCAAGCCGAAGGTTCTCTGGAAGAAGGTCAACCGGAAGGTATGATGGAAGGAGAAGGCACTCCTGGCGAAGGGGAAATCGAAGGGGAAGGCGTGCCCTCCGAAGGCTCGCCGGAGGAGGGCGAAGGCGTGGAAGAAGGCGCTCCGCAAGAAGGGCAAATGGAGGGCGAACATTCTCCCTTCCATGCCGCGGACCAAGATAACAACGGCTTGATTGAACTCTCCGAACTGTTACGGATTATTCAGTTTTTCAATTCCGGCGGCTTCCACTGTCAATCGGGCACGGAAGACAATTATGCCCCGGGTCCTGGAACAACCAATTGTACCGCGCATGACAGCGATTACAGCCCGCACGACTGGTTGATCAGCCTCTCCGAATTATTGCGCCTCATCCAGTTCTTCAATTCCGGCGGATACCACTACTGCCTAGGCTCTGAAGACGGATTTTGCCCCGGCGTTGGCGCGGAATAATTCTGCGCGGTAATGTACGGAATATGCCGTTGGCGCAGAATAATTCTGCGCCTACTTTAGCCGAAGCAGCATCCATTGCAGCACGATGGCCCCGCCGACGAGTATCGGGGTGATGTGAAAGGGCAAGGCCATGCCATACCATCCCACCATGTAGCCAAAGAGTAAGCTGCCCGCGAATCCCCCCAAGCCGACAAACGCTTCATTCATGGAAGCCCGCCGGTGCTTGTGTTCCGGATTCGCGAGGCTGTAATAGGCGCTTGAAAAGAAAGCAATGCCCATGGTGGCGCCCGTGATGATGAAACACACCGCCATGACCACCAAGCTGTGCGTGGTTCCGAGTATCCAGAACGCCGCCCCGGAGGCCGCTTGAAAGGCCGCCAGCACGATAAACCGGTGCCGCCAGAAACTGGTCCGCCCGAGCACAATAAACATGATGGCCGTGGCCAGCGCCAGCGCCCCCGCCAGCCAGGAAAATTTCGTGGCCGGGGCACGCGTCAGAAAATCCGCCGGAACCTGTTCAAACAACAACCGGAGTTCGCCTGAAGCCACCAAATCATCCACCCGCTTCGGATACACGCATCGTGTCACCCCGACCAGGGCGTTCACCACAAACGTCGCGCACCACGCACACCACAAATACGCTTCGCTCGCCCGATCGTGTTCCTCCCGCGCTTCCATCATTTCCTGTGTGGCTACGCCGAAATAATCCCGTTCATGGGGCAGGGAACGCACCACCGCGATGCACCCTATACACAACACGAAAAACAAAATGAACGGCAGCCGGTAATCGTAATCGTACAAGGGGCCGGTCACCAAGGGACTGAGGGTAAACCCAAAACTCCACGATAAGTTAAACCACGACATGTATTTTGTGCGCAGCTTCGGATCGGGTTCCGCCCCCACCCACGAGTGCAGCGCCGGCCACACCAAGCCCAGCGCCATGAACGCCACCCCCATCGCCATCCCGCACAATACCGCGCTGCGGAATATGGGAACCAGCGATAATGAAACCGCAAACCCGCTCAGGCCAAGCACCGCCCAGATCAATCCGTTGTGCGCGCGGGTCACGAATCCCGCGGCGGCAACGCATACGAACGCGTAGGCAATCGATTGCACCGCGCCAAACACCCCCGACATCGCCGCGCCTCCCCACAAATGATCAAATGTGTAAAAAGGTATCGCGGTCAGCCCGATCATCACCGCGAAATCCAGGACAAACCCAACCACACATATGCGCAACGGGGGGGAGATCATACATCAAGCGCGGTAAAGACTGTGGCCGATGCCCATGGCCGCCCGGCACGCCTCCACCGTCTCTAAGGCAATCGGCGTCACCTTCTTCGCATTTTCCCGGAGAAATTCCTCCACCGACGCCTGATCATTCGCTGGATCGTTGTATTTTTCGATGATTGGCGCATTAAACTTCGATACGTATTCCGCCAGGGTCTTTTTCAGCGTGCCGTAAAACTTTTCGCCCCGCCGGTATTTCCCTAAAAAGTCCAAATACACCTCCTCCGGCGCCAGCAGGCTCAATAATCGGTAAAGCACCCCGATCCCGGAGGGCATTTTCGGCACCACCGCGTCCGGATCATTGCTCTCCGTCTCCAGCGGCATCGGATCCGTCGAAGTCTCCACATTGCGGATTTTTTTCAACACCGTGTCCGGATCGTCCAGCAGATCCAGCGTATTATGCTCGCTTTTGCCCATCTTCGCCGTGCCGTCCAACCCTGGCAGGCGCAATGCATCCCGGCCCACCGCGCGCGGCACGTGCAGCGTTTCCCCGAACCGGCTGTTAAACTTCTGCGCGATATCCATCGCCATCTCCACATGCTGCCGCTGATCATCCCCCACCGGCACCTGGTCCGCCCGGACAATCAAAATGTCCGCCGCCATCAATACCGGATACCCCAGCAGCCCGAATGAAAGCGGATTGCCCTCCGCCTTCGGATCCTCCAAAAGTTTGGTCATCTTATCCTTGTATGTCGTGCCCCGTTCCAGAAAGCCGATATTGGTGATCATGCCCAGCAGCAGCGACAACTCCGCCGTGCACGGCAAATCACTCTGACGGTAAATCACCGACTTTTCCGGGTCCAGTCCGCATGCCACATACGTCCGCAGCATGTTCATGGTTTGGAGATAGAAATCCTCGGGCTCCGTAATGGTCGTCAGCGCGTGATAATCGGCAATAAAGTAAAAACACCGCGCCCCCGCCTCCTGCAACCGCAGAAAATGCCGGATTGCCCCGAAATAATTGCCATAATGCAGCCGGCCTGTCGGACGGATGCCCGATAAAATCACTTCCCGCGTGTCAGACATACAATAATTCCTTCATAATCACCTGGTGGATACCCAAAGGATGGGCTTTCACTATACCGCAGAAAGCCCCCGGATTTCCACACGGAAGCCACGTCAGACCCTGTCGAAACACCATCGTTCCTATGAATTCCATGGCATTATGCATACATTCTCCCCTTTTCTTCCAAGGCCTTTTGGGACCTGGTTTATGCCTGTGCAGGGAGCGGCTGGTGTGTTCGTGACGGTGTAACGCAGTTCTGCACATTCACGGCCAAGAACGACGCCCCGTTGTCCGTCGCGTCCAACATCTCCGGCTTTGACATGGTCCTTGCTCCGGCCTCACGAGGGCCGGGGTATGCACCGGCGGATGTTGGGGCGGTCAGTCGAAACTTGATAGCCGACCTGTTTATGGTCTATATTTGGTCTTGAGCATGCTATAGGAGTCAACCGATGAAATTGTCCAGTCAGATCAAGCCGATCAGCTACCTGAAGGCACATGCCGCCGAGATTGTGCGAAACTTGGGCGAACAACGAGAGCCGCTGATCATTACGCAGAATGGCGAAGCCAAGGTCGTTATACAAGATATTGGAAGCTACGAACAGAGCCAGGAAACGATGGCCCTTCTGAAGATTCTGGCTTTCGGCAACCGGCAGGTCGAGGAAGGAAAGGTCACGCCTGCCGCCGATGTAATCAAGCGACTGCGCGGAAGAGGGGCTAGCCGCTGATGCCGTTCGCGGTCGTATTGACCGATGCCGCCGTGCGCGACTTGGAGGGAATCTATGATTATGTTGCCGAGAACGATGCCCCGGGTAAAGCGGACCGGCTGCTCGATCACATAGAAAAGGCCTTCGCCGGGTTGTCCGAAACACCCGAACGCGGCACATTCCCCCAGGAACTACTGGCGCTGGGGATTCGCGAATATCGAGAGGTCTTCTTCAAACCCTACCGCATCATCTATAGAGTTCTCGGAAAGCACGTTTACATCCTGCTGATCGTAGATGGACGCCGCGACCTGCAGGCGCTATTACAGCGCCGGCTCCTGGAGACGTGATTCCCAGGCCGCCCACGAGCGATCTTCCGGATTCCGCGCGTATTACAGGAGTGCCGCGCCTTTTATCGTCATGATCTCGTTGGTGGCGTCCATGATCTGCAGCAGCTTCGCGTCCCGCATGTATTTTTCAAGCGCGTATTCTTTCGAGATGCCATAGCCGCCGAGGATTTGCACCATCTCGACCGTATATTTCATGGCCATGTTTGTGGTGAAAACCCGTGCCGCGGCGGACATCTTGAGATCGCCGAGACCCGTGTTGCCCAGTGTCCAGGAGGCCTTCCAGAGCAGGCCGCGCGCGGCTTCTATCGCCTGGAACGCCTCGAACAGGCGAAACGCCACGGCTTCATGCCGCACAATCGGCATGCCGAACTGGACCCGTTCCTTGGCATAGGCCAACGCTTCCTCGTACGCCGCGCGCAGCAACCCCAGGGCCAGGTAGCCCACGCCCAGGTTCCCAACGGTCTTGATGGCGTTGTGGATCATCGGGTAATGATCGCCGGGCGGCATGATCATGTGGTCCTCGGGGACCCGCGCGGCCTCGAACGCCACTTCGGCCTGATTCAACGCGCGCAGCCCGAGCTTATCCAGCGCCTTGCCCTGCGTGACGCCGGAGCCATACGGCACCAGGAAGACGCCCGAACCGCAAATCCCTTTTGACGGTTCCACGCACGCAAACACCAAATAGGCATCCGCGATGCCGCCGTTGCTCACAAAACTGGATTTCGCCCCATACAGGCCGTACCCCTCCGCCTCCCGGACCGCATACGTCTCATGATGCACGTCAAGATCGTGGTAATTGCTGCCATCCGAACCGACATTCGGCTCCGAACTGCCCCAGGCCGAGATATGCCGCGCCTCCGTGTCATCGCAAAACGGCCTTACGTAGGCATCGATTAATCCGGTCTGATGAGGTGCCAGCACACTGAGGAACGCCGGGGCCACCGATGCCGCCAACAAGCCTGCCGCAATGCCCGCGCCCCCCGCTGCCAATTCCTCCCAAACCAAACCGCGCGTCACCGGATCAAGCCCGAGCCCGCCATGCTCCTCCTTAATCCCCATTTTGTGGAAGCCCAGCGCATAGGCCTGCCGCATCGTGTCCCGGAACAGCTCGCTCCGAAACACCTCCTCCGGGTCCGCCATCCGGTCCAATGCAATCTCCGCCGGGCGCACCACCTCGCGCGCGAAGCGCCCCGCCATGCCGCGAATGGCCAACTGGTCTTCGGTCAACTCAAAATCAACCATCGCCAAACTCCCAATCGGTTCTCGAAAAGGAATGCGGCAAAAAGGCCTCCGGTTCCACTTCCGCCAGCACGCTCCCGGGCAGCAACCGATTGGTGCTTGTGAAATAATACGAGGCGATCACCTGCTTGCACACAATCTCGTGCCACGGATCGTGCGGCGATTCCGCAAAGACAATCTCGCCCGCGCCCATCTCAAAACAATGATACTCAAATTCATTCCGCTGCCGCACCAGCAACACCGGGCCATCGAAACCACGGCTCAGGTCCGCCGCCGGCATGTACTTGAACAGGAAATTGGGACCCACCTTCAAGGGCGGCTCATCGAGTTTCACCGCGAGTTCCGCCCGCACCGTGACGAACCGTATCCCATGACGCTCAATCCAGCCTTCCGCTTTGTCCCCGTCCCGCCGTAGTTCCAGGCGCCCAAGCTTCTTGGGGAACCCGTAGATAGCGCGCCCATTGTGCATGCGCGCCTCGTCATTCAGCGGCATGGATAAACAGTAGTTTCCCACTTCGCCCAAATAGTGGCACCGGACAAAAATCGCCCCTTCCTGATACCCCGGCCCGAGATTCGTATCCGGAAAATCCGCAATGTAGCACAATGCCCAGGGTTCCGCCGCCGGTTCCAGCGGACGCGGCAGCAGCCGCGCAATGACCTCCGGCTCCGTCTCATACAGTATGCCCAGCATCCGCGCCCCTGGAAACACCCGTACCGACAACCCGAAATACCGCTCCATCTCTTCCCGCGTCTTTACGAAACCCATCACACGTCCCTCCTTCATGCATGCCATTGATCGTATCGCCCCGCTCTCACTGCCGGAACGTTCGCAGGCTGTAGTGTACCCCCTCCCCTCAATCGATACAACCTCTCTTTTCCCGTATATACGGACCCATGCTTCTGCAAGCGTCCTGGGGCGGCATTGCTTCCAAGGGCTGGAGCAAGTATAGTAAGCGGACTATGAATCCATATCCTCCGTTACGAAATGTTGATGTGATACCCGTGGAACACAAAGGGCAGTCCATGGTCTGCCTGGTGGATTCCGAGGGGTATATTGATGAACAAGTGGCCTTGTCGCCGCAGGCGTTTTTTATTGCGGCGTGTCTGGATGGCCAGCATGATGCCGAGGCCATCCGGCGTGATTTTGCAAAGCAGTTTGGCGGTGTCCTGTTAAATCCGGACCAAGTGGACCAAGTAGTCTCATTTTTGGATGAAAAAGGCTTTCTCTATAACGAGCGATATCTGGCGCTGAAGCAGCGGGTGGAGGATGCGTTCAGGGAGGCGGATAGCCGGCCGGCGTTTTGTGCGGGACGTTCCTACCCGGAGAACCCGAATGAACTCAAGGTGTTTCTGGACACCTTGTTTGCGGAACACGGCGGGCCATTGGCCGAGTCTGTCCCTGAAGGGCCGCCCGTGAGGTGTTTGATCTCGCCCCACATCGACTTTGCGCGTGGCGCCCCGGGATACGCCCGGGCGTACCGCCGTTTTTTTGCTTCCCGCGCGCCGGATATTGTTTTCATCTTTGGCGTGGCCCATCGCGGCGGCCCGGCGCCCTTCACTCTTACCCGTAAGGATTTTGAAACGCCGCTGGGCGTTCTGAAAACAAATCGTGACATTGTGGAGCGCCTGGCCGCGGTGTGTTCCTGGGATTCGTTTGAAGGCGAACCCCTGCACCGGAGCGAACATTCCATAGAGTTTCAGGCGCTCATGTTGGCCTATCATTACGGCGCCAACGTCCAAATTGTTCCGATCCTATGTTCAAGCCTGCCGGATGATCCCGAATTGACCCATCCCGGAAACCTGGAACCGGTCAACCGCTTCTTGGCGGAATGCCGGGAAATTGTGGCGAATCCACAATGCCGCGTAAGTGTGATTGCCGGGGCGGATTTGGCCCATGTGGGGCGCCATTTCGACGATGACATCGATATCACGCAGGAGGTGCTCGATGCCATAGAAGCCCGAGACCGTGAAGACCTCGAACAGGTCCTGGCGCGCGCGCCTGAAGATTTCTATGCCTCCGTCATGAAAGACAAAAACCAGCGCAGGGTCTGCGGCCTTTCCTGCATCTACGCCGCCCTGAAATCCGTCGATGGCCTGGCCGCCAGTTCCGAGCTTCTCCATTATGGCTATGCCCCCGATCCAGTCGGAGGTGTGGTGTCATATGCCAGCCTGGCGATTACATGATTTTATTGGGTTTCGAACCCCTTGAGCAGTGCTCTGGACAAGAAAACAGGGCCGAATTCAAAGTAAAACGTTGAATACCATGTGTTCCCAAGCATTCATGGCAATTGAGGCAATTGCGAATTTCGCAAATGCCTCAAATTCCTTCATTCTTGACTGCCATGGGCAAGTGGGCTATACTCAATTACATGGTGGTGCGGTTTTTTCAACACCTCCATCAACCAAAAAATGACCGGGGAAACGGGAAAAACAATTTGTGAGAAGAAAGGGCCAACCAGTGAAATCATTGCCAATAAACGCAAAGATAGTGATCATTTTGGGCCTGCTTGCGTCGTTTTCCGCCTGCGCGCCAACCATCTACCTCCCAGCCGTATCACGTCCCATGCCGTCTTCCGAGAAACAATCGCAAGAGGCTTCCTTGGAAAGAGATATGTACAAGGTTGCGCTTGCCGTGGATCCTGCTTTCTACCGGGCAGGCGGGTACCGTCTCAAAGACTATCCGAAGGGTCTATCCGTGGTTGCGAGTCAAGCGTGTACGAATACCGGTTTGTGCGAGGAGGTGGCAATTTTCTCGTCCCTGGATCAAGCGCGCGCTGAAAATCAACAACGTAAGGATTCGGGTGGCGCGGAGTTTGATTTCTACATTGTCATGAAGCCAGGCAAGACGTCATTCAAAGCGGGCTTTCATCCAGCCATGATCGGTCCTCAGATCATACTTTTTCCCATACTCGAGCCGTTCTTGCCGGCGCCCATCCATATACGTTATGCCGTCGCGGATGTAAACTGGCGGATCGAGGCCTACGGAAAACAATGCCTGCTTATAAATGAAAAAACGGAACGGTGGCGCAAGAAAAAGACTTTTGCTAAGAACTGCTACTATAGCGGAGTATGCATGAGTTGGGCAATGCGTCCCCTGGTGAATCAATTGTCTGTGTATATTGATGAAGAGACCGGTGCCTTTCTCAGAAAAACGGTGGAAGCCACATCGCCTGTAACAAACGGCAGTCTGCCCCCTTTGTAAAGCCTAAAATCACCCGTATTCGCCCCGGCACAATACGCACGACGACACGTATATCTCGTAATCGTCCGGTGAAATGCGTCTTCTCCTACCGTCTTGCCATATGGCAACCAATTAATGAACCCTATAACAAGCCTTTGGCAGGAGGAGCGAGTATGGTCTCCTGCCAGTGTTTGATAGACCCCTGGGCAGCGATGAGGGAGGCCGGTGCGTAACCTGTTGCGCAGCACGCCGTCGTAACGTCCGATGCCGGGAGCAAGGGCAGCGTGATGCATGTGTACTGCATTTTCTTCGCGCACCCGAAAACGGATAAAATGTCTATGTGTGACCGAAAGATATTGGAAACCATGGAATACATGAGAATAACGGTGTGTCTGGTGCTTCTGGCTGGAGGGGCTCCGGCGTTTACCCCGTCGTTGGCTTCCTGGCGCATTGACCCGAACGATAGCGTTCCGGCCGATGCGCACATCGCTTGGTCTCACTTCGTGCCGATGGGCCATCTTGCTGCATCAGCGCCGGGATTCCCCGAAATTGACTGGAAAAACCTGCGGAACCCTATCCTCGCATCGAAACATGGCGCCATCAAGAACCAGGCAGTCCTTTATCACGAGGGCTGGTTTTGGATATTCCCCAAGCTGGAACTGGAACAGGGGGCCGCGTTCGTACGCACCCGGGACTTCAATACCTACGAATATCTCATGTCCGCCCCTATCTTCGGTATGGGGCCGCGTTTTTGCCGCGATGAGGAGACGTGGCATGTGTTTTTTCAACTTTCCGCCCCGGATGCCGACAGACGAATATACCATGCGTCGTCTGTAACTCTGGTCGATTGGACCACACCCAAAGAGGCGTGGGCTCAAACACAACCGGGCACACGGCACATTGACGCAGCCATTGCCCGGGAGGGCGGGCGATATTATGCAGGCTTTAAATCAGAACAGCAGTTCTACGTGATGCGCTCTGTCAGCGGCGCCCTTGATTTTTGTTGGGAAGCGCCGGTAAAGGCACATACGGACGGTTGGTGCGAAGCTTATCAGTTTATCAAGATAAACGGCCGGTGGCACATGATGGCCACCGGGCGCGCACCACAAGGCTTCGAAACAGGCGGCAATGACTACACTGGCAGTCATGAGCCCTTTTTCTACACCATGCAGGGCGATGGAAGCGAACTGGCGCATTGGGCGCAGTGGACAAATAAGCGCCATATCCCCCTGCCCTTCTCCGACTGGAATCGCGTTATGCATGCCAATGCGGCCTATTTGTGCGATTGGCGCGACCATGACGGCTGGTTTTACCTCTTCTTTGCCGGCGCCAACGACGACACCCTTTGCCGGGGACGGGGCCACTGCAAAATTGGCGTCGCGCGGTCCCGCGATCTTGTACAATGGTATTTGCCTGGAGAAATGGAACGAAAATGATTTGGATGCGATGATCTTCTCCAAACCGGATCTGAAAACTCTTAAAACCTTGACCCGACATTCCTCTACAAGCCTGACGCTCGACACCCATGAGCGTGAATATCCTGCTCGTATGCGTGTGGCACTGGATTCGACGGTGGCGGGTGGGAAGTCACTGGTGAACGTGTCGCCATGTTGCCCATATGTTGCCAACGAAAAATCAGCCCTTCGACCAACTTCTGTAAGTCAAAGGGTTGAAACAACTTCCATCGAAAGAAGAATGGTGGAGGATTCCGTTCCGGACTCGGAAAATCTCCATTTAGCCTCGTTTCACGTTTTGCCAACCCATCTGGATCTCTAAGTGCAAGGTCGCTTTATAGAGTACACGCCAGCCTTTGCCTGGAAATAGTCTTATGCACGCCATACCCGGGTCACCATCATCGACTGGCAGATACTTCACGTGCGTGCCGGCATGCACATGGTCCACTGTGTGGTGCTGTCCGGCGTTGTTTCCAGCGTCTGCCTGATGATCTGCTGGGTAGTACAATTGCGTTTTGTCGGCTTGTACCCGTCCCGAGAAGCATTATTTTCAATGCCTTCCAGTCTCAATTCTGCGACCGGCAATAACGCGCCTGCAACGGATCAGTTTCAACTTGGAAACGGTGTCTATCGCCCAACTGAAAAAATGATCTCTTCTCGCGTGACCCACGAGCGGTCCCACTGCGCATGCGGCACATCTGCTCCCACGCTTGAAATGGAGTAGCCCTGCGCGTCCCGCCGATAGGAAAGCGGCTGGTCACTTAATGGGTCCGCCGGCAGCACCTCAAGAAACTCCGGCATCAATTCCTCCGGTTTGTCCGGCAGCCTACCATACTTCAGCCTGAATCGTTCAATGGACAATGCCATTTCAGCCATCGCCACCCGCGCCTTATGACATGTTTCCTGGATCACGAGAGCGATGATCGAAGTCTCCTTAATGAATGCCCGCGTGATCGGAGCCTGCCAATTTGACGCATTGTTCAACCGCTCTTGAAGCGCAGCAGCCGCATCCTTTCGTGCCGAAAACGGGACGAGTTTTCTCGCCTCCTGCCAGTCGTGTATGAGTTCGTTGAATCGTCTCCGTTCCATGTCCGCCAGCCCGGACAAGAAATAGAACTGCCGAAGCCATCCCTGCAGCAACTGCGGCGGCAAATCTGGTTCAAACATCTCTTTTTTGATCTTAATTGAACCTCGGAAATACTGCGCGGTCCCGCAACGCATGCCAACCAGCCCCCGCGTCATCCCTTCAGCCGTGTCGGCATTTGCCAAGGCCGTGGATATAGCCATCAATTGCTCATCTGTCAACGTCACCCGCGTCAACGCTCTTTCCAGCGCAAGAAAAAGAAATCTGCTGCACCACCACCGCTGTATCGTATTGATTACCCTCAGCTCGTTCCGAAGCGAACCCGCCGCCGCAAATCCCGCAAGCAATGCATCGACCGCCCCATTGCCGTCCCCCCGTTCCGCATTTGAGACTGCCTCCAGAGCAAGCATCGGCCACGACCGCGTTAGAAGCGACTCCCCTTCCTCTTGGCCCTCCGCCGGATACCGGCATTTTGGAAGTGCCGCGGCCTCGTGCAGCAACCGGAGCGTCTCTGCATTCTTCGCCAGAAAATCGGTTATCGATTTTAGCGTCGCGTCCGGCAGTGCGTCGCCCGGCCCCGGCAACTCGTTTCCATTGAAGAACGGGAGGATCTTGTCTTCGTACTCGGGCAATGCGAAAGCACGTGCAGCTTTGAGATAAAGCGGGGCTGCGTTTTCCGGTTCTGCCACCGTCTCCGGATACCATACCTTCAGATCTTCTTCAGTCGTCGGTTCCCCCGGTAAGGTCGGCAACCCATTCTGAGCCCGCACATATACTGTAATTCGGAACACTCCACACACTAAGCCCACCGCTCCGATTCCGAGTAGTATCTGCCACAGAACTCTCCGCATATCGGCTGGCTCCTTTCTTACAGTTAATGGGCGCCCCCGTTCTCATACATGGACTTTCGGCGATATTATACAGCAGCATAGTAGAAAGTCATCTGGGCGTGGGCGTGGGATCTGCGCGAGTTTCTGCGCGAGTTTCCTTGAACTGTGGCGGGGAGGAGAGGTAAAATATCTCTACGGTTGATACTGAGGTAGAATCGCTAGTCGCGAAATGCGGTATCCGGCTCCAAATATTTCATATCTCCTTGGCATAAAAATACTCCACTTAATTTTTAATCGCTCCGGCTGTTTCTTATTTATAAAATTCGGGTTATGCCCTCGTTTGAACCGTCAGAACCCAATTCCACGAAACCATTGCTGATCTTGAGTTCGGGCCGTCGATACACATATTGATGAGGTTTACCGGCATTAAAATAAATCGTCTTCAAACCGGGCCAATTGATTGCACACCAAAAGTGCGGGTGCGCATCCACATATTCCTGAACTTCTTCAATAGCCTGCTCTTCAGAGGTATCCGCTGGGAACCGGCCTTGGGAATAAACAGCGGCCATAAGGCGAATCGTGAAATACTTTGGATGGAGCGGTAGCTGAATAGCGGCATCGTATTCTTTCTGGTCAACCGCAACCACCTCCTCCAGTAATTGCATATCAACACCGATTACGTCGAGATAGAGCACGGGGATAGGCTTTTGGAAACTGTTCCATTCCTCCCTCCGCCGCAGAAAACGGTTAATATTTGTATACCCACAGCGGGTCTTGAATTCGTGAGGTTTCAAGCGGCACTGTCGTGCGCAGTGGGTGATATAGGCCTTGAAATGCCTACCCCATACATAATCACCGATTTGGTTAATTGGCTTTTGCCCAAAGTTGAAGGGAATTGTGCGAATCGGATTGTCGGAATTGTGCTCAAATAACGGCAACGGGGTACTATTTCCCATGAGGACCATCCTCCTATGTTTTTATGTTCTCTCCTCCATACTTTCACATACTGTTTCAGTTTCCAATGCACCTTGTTTATGCCAAGGCCCCGATCCCACCCTCACTTAAATGACAGTTCAGCACATGGTAGTAAGATGTAAGTTGGCTTTTTGCCTGCCCCCGAAGGAAACAGTTTTGCCGTAACTCTTAATCAATAACATTACTGGGCGTATTGTGTAATGTTTTCCCCCCACCCATGGGGAGTCCAACCAGTTTAGACCCTTAGGGGGGTATGCCCGTCTCTGTCATAAAGCTACCCACTGGAAACTCTTCAACTGTCGCTTACGTGCACCGGAATTCCGGCACCTAAGGCAATTATTTGAGCAGGTCAACCTGCCAATTCTTCTCTTGAATGCGCATGTCGTACGCTCTGAATTCTTGGGCAATTGCATTGGCCTCTTTTCGCACATCGGAGACTTCGACGGTGCCCTTCAATTGGAGTTGGGTGTCGCCATGGTAGTAGCTGTAGGATATCGTTGCTGCGTCGGCCAGTTTGCTGAAAATGCTGTGCCGCAGCTTGAGTGTTTCACGGACTGCAAGGGCATCGGCGATGGTGATGCCAGGTACGATCTCGGTTGCCGCGTTGGTTCTGTTGATACGCCGAATCAGCGTTTGTAAGTCGTGGGCAACGGCATTGACTCTGTCAAGAAGCTCTCTCGGGCTTTCTGACGGATTGCCGCCTTCTTTTGTCTGGGCGTTATTGAGAATTCGTGCTTTTAGCGACGCGAGGTCTTTCTGGAAATCAGCCCGGATGGTTAATGCTTCAGCAAGTTTCATATATTGTTTCCCTTTCCGTAGGTTTTATCTCTTAGTTCAAGAGGAGCGACTAAAATCTTAGTGGAGTCTTTCGCTATCGCCTCTCATTGGGTGACATGGGTGAGTATACCGGCCTACCGTTCCAAATAACGGAACGATTAGATTATTGTTGTATACAGTTGTTAAGTCACGTCGTTGGTAAGCAGTGGTATGGAACGGTAGGCCGCAAGGTAAATAAGGAAGTAAGGAAGCACAGACGCCTCCTTCAAGAAAAAGGAGGCGTCAGGATTGATTTACTTAGTCCGCTCAGCCATTGATCCCGGTAGTAATACCGGGTTGGCAGGGGCACCCGTCTTATGACTGGTTGCCTGGTGGTCACTGGGCCAATTCCCTCACACCATCGTCATACCTGAAAGCAGATTCATTCAACTATAAACCGTATTATAGCAGGAATCGACAAAAATGTCAATGATTTTGTAATTTTAACCTTCTAATGAGATATAAACAAGAGTATCCTCACTCTATAAACGCAATTTGCGTCTCTGATAAGATGTATGCAGAATTGTTCCGGCTTCTGGAACGGTAGAGTACTGGAAGGAGACCGTAATGCCTGAGAAAAAAGATCCATATTCGACTCCAGCTACAAAAGTACTGGGACTTTATACCCTGTTGCTTTTTAGTGGGCGGGCCTATTCACTCACGCAATTGACGAGGCTATTTCATTGCTCGAAGCAAAGTGTGATGCGGATGATGGAGCAAATCGAAAGGAGACGGGAAATCACGCTGGACACATGGATGGATCCCTTCGCTCCCTACCAGTTTCAACTTGTCCAGAAGATTTTTGAATCCATTCGGAAAGCAGGTGCCACCGGCCTTCATCTCTCCCGTGGGGAGCGGTCCATTTTGGATGCCTTCCAATCCGCCAGCAAGCAGGTGGCTTTTCAGGAGGTGGGCATCCTGGTGCCCCTGTACCGGTTTTATCCTTCCATTGAGAGCTTCCTTGACACCGCCATCAAACGCACCATTGATCAGGCTGCGGATAACCCCAGCTTGGAACCATTCGATATATCCCTTCTCCTGGCCGTGCTGCCGTCAACAATTGGAGTTGGATCATGGCCCATACTTGACGGGGCACAAATGGCTCAACGGCTTTTATGTACTCTTCTTGCACAGGTTTCACGGGGTCGGTCTCTCTCGCCCCGGAACGACCAATATGTAACCCTTGAAGGGTATCTAGGGCTTGGAAAACGGAAGCTGGAATCATCTCTTTTGAAGCGGCCCAGCGGAAAGCCAGTTTCACACATCCGACCATGGAATTGATACTAGTTCGGGCAAGACCCTGCTTGATCCAATGTTCCCTTACGGCCTCTAGTTTCATCGGGCCAAATTGGGTTGCGGGTAAGTCCGCATATAAATCTTGAACTCCCTGAAGCGCCGCTTTCACCCGTCCCTGTTGACCTGTTGGAGTTCCATCTTTCTGGACGTAATATCTTTCGGCGTGATCAAGATATGCAGCACAAACTTCGACCACTGTCAGTTCATCGCCAGGCGGAGGAGGTGTAACTGTTGCCGGGAACGGATAGACTCGACCATTTCTTTCCCATGCCGCAAGCAGTGAGTGATAGGTGTGATCCCGCTTTGGGTCATCCCACTTTCCGAGGTAGACCCGCTTACCCGAAAGTTCCACGTAGGCACGGTTACTGTGTTTGTGAAACCGGAGTTTGGGTTGGTGAGAATTCTTTTTCTTGTTCTTTAAGTGTGTCATAGCACGACCTCCCAGTTGAAAAACGTGTCAATCTGACACGTTTTTGCCTTGAGTTATGGCCGCGCTACCACTGTGGTAGGTGAGAGGTAAGTACCTCATCCGGCAGGATTTAAATATGGTGGGCGATACTGGACTTGAACCAGTGACCCCTTGCATGTCAAGCAAGTACTCTAACCACCTGAGCTAATCGCCCAAACCGTTGAAATGGCAGTATACCAGACACACACAAAATAGATCAATGATGCCCGCCGGGTTTCTTGCCAAGATAGTTCCATTTGGAGTGGTGGGCATCGGCCCACTCGCTCGATACTTTGCCGCCGAAGATTGCGTTGAGGCTGTGGGAGACCACGAAGGCGGCCAGATACACGTGCGCCAGCAGCATGAGAATCATGAGCAGCGCGGCGGCATCGTGAATGGTGTAGATGATTTCCTGCCCCTCGAAATGTTGTCCTCGGTTCAGGCCCATGATGATACCGGTGACGGACAGCGCCGCGCAGGCGAGCATCATCAGCCAGAACAGCACTTTCTGGCCCGCGTTGAATTTTCCGGCGGGAAGGTGTTCTTTCACGCCACCGAGGTATCCGCCGGCCTTGAGCATCCATTTGATGTCGCCTTTGGCGGGGAACATGAACCAGAGCCAGCATAGAAATACGCCGGCGATGCCCGCTACAGACGCATAGCCCACGTAGGTGTGGATATCGCGCGCCCAATGGCCGAGGGGGTCGTGTTTGCCCAGCAGGAAGCAGAAGCCGGTGATGGCGAGGAAGAGGACGGTCACCAAGGCGATGATATGGCTGAGGCGTTCGTGGGCGCGGAAGCGTAAAACGTCCGGGACGAGTTTTTTGCCGCGGTCTTTGGGTCCGATGAGGACGTAGTGCAGGAGAATGAGGAGCAGAACGGCCAATACGAGCCAGGGCGCGAATTCCTTCAACTCTTCTTCGCGCCATATACTGATTAACAGGTCGTTCGCATTGAAGCCGAGCACGGAATACATGGGAACGGTCTGCGGGGTGGCATCGGCCTGAAACGGATCCACGACGGTCTTGCCAAAGAAGAATGGGGAATCTTTCGCGTGGCAGTCGCAGCAGCCGTTCGCGCCGAGGGCGCGTTCTTTGGGCTCGACGCCGTGCGAGGCGGTCCAGGAGAGCGGTTTAGCAAGCGTGGCGATGGCGGCATTGGCCGTCATGTCGACTTTCTCAATCATAGCCTTGTAGGGGCGTGCCAAACGCACTTCCTTGGTTTCCCAGGACTTTACGGGGGCATCCCAGCTATTTGCGCCGGGGGATTCCACTTCTTCGCGGCGTTCGATGGACAGGAATGCCTCGTCTTCGCCGATGCGATCCATCTGAAGGTACTCGGCGGAATAGGGATTGGTCCATGTTTCGAGGTTGATCTTCCAGGCATTCACGCCTTTGATGTAATAGAGGTCACGGTTTTTCAGGCGGGGCACGGCCTGTTTGAGGGCCCATGCCACCAACGCCATTTCGTCTTCCGTGTTTACTTCCGGGAAGGAGTCATTGTTGTCGTCGAACACTTCCAACAGGTGCTTGTCAGAAGCGGGGTAGGCGTCCACTTTTGTGGTGACCGCCGTCTGGAGTTCCGACACAGGATCAGGCGCCTGTTCGACCGGGACAATGGGTGTTTCCGGTGCTGGCGCCGCTTCGGGCGTGGGTGCGGGTTGTGCTTCGGGCGCGGGTGCGGGTTGTGCTTCGGGCGCGGGTGCGGGTTGTGCTTCGGGCGCGGGGGCGGGTTGTGCTTCGGGAGCCGGAGCCGCTGCCGCAGGTGCTGCTGCCGCTTCGGGCGCGGGGGCGGGTTGCGCTTCGGGAGCCGGAGCCGCTGCCGCAGGTGCTGCTGCCGCTTCGGGCGCGGGCGTTGGCTGTGCTTCGGGGGTCGCCGGGAGTTCTTGTTCACCGGCTTCTCCGGTGCGCGGCAAGCCTGGCGAGACAGAACCGTCCGATGGTTTCGCGGGATAGGCGGAGAACTTAAATTCGTCCGACTTCAGGAAATTCCATGCGGCCGCCATGTCTTTTACAAAGAGCGGTTTAGCCACGCCGTTTTCCACGAACGCCCAGAGCGCGCCCAGTTGACTGCTTTCCGGATAGATAATGTTGTCGCCTTTACTGCGTCCAAAAGCATAGGGAGTCTCGGCGATAGTGGCCGCGGCACGTTTCGGCTGCAGTTTGGCGGCGATCTCGCGTAGATTACCGGTTTCCATCCGGTAGGCTTTGCCGCGAAACACGCAAATCGGGGCGGCGGAATCCGCGCCCCCGGTCACTTCTTGCAACGCCATGAGCATCAGTGCGCGGGCGTCTTCGGTTTGCACGCCTCCCTTGACTTCAATAAAATCGCGCACGGTAAATGCTTCCGGTTTCACGCGGGAGGAATTGTCTGCGTTCTGGAAGAAGCTTCGCAAGGCGGAATCGGGGGTTACCATCAGCGCGGCGGCGCGTTCGAGTTCCACGGGGGTATAGGCATCAATCAGGTTTTCTTTGTCGTGGCCGACAATCTTGCCCCACATGGCACCGAATAAATAGCCGTCGTAGGCTTTGTCGTCGAATTGCGCGGGCAATTGCACGGCCTTGCCGGTGAGGGAATCCACAGTGGCGGTGGGGACAAAGGGGCGGTGCGTGATGTGGCAGGCCTCGCAACTGATGCGTTCCAGGTGCAGCGCGGGGAGCCATTCATGTTTCTCGTTCGGCGCGCCGTGTTCGCCTTCTTCATGGCAGCGCTTGCACGACAGGTTGGTGTAATCCAAATCATCCCGCACGCTTTGGCCGGCGGAATGTCCCTTGGCGAAATTGTGGCGGATGTCGCCGGGGTGGCAATCCACACAGCCCAATCCCTGGTCCGAGTGGACATCCTGCATATAGCTGTTATGCCAGGCACTGCCGCGTTTTTGGGCGCTTGACATGTCGTGGCATTCCTGGCATTGCCTATCCGAGGGACGCCGGATATGGAGATAGACGGTGCCGTCCGCGCGGAACATGGATTTGTCGTAATAGACCTTGGGCTGCTGGCCTTCGGCCAGGGAGCCGAATACGTAGCCGAAGCCCGCGGCGGCGGTGGCGGCATACTCGAAGTTGAGTTTTTTCATCTGCTGCACGCGGACGGAGTATTCATAACTTTCCAAGTGGCACACAAGACAGTCGGCTTCGATGACGCCCGTTCGGCCCCAGGCCGATTCGTGGTAGTCGCCGTTGCCGAACATGGTGAGGCCGCCGATATCGCCCTTGATCGCCTCATCGTAGCGCTTGTGATTGCGATCATATTCGGCGGGGCCGCCGCCGGGATGGCATATGCCACAGTTCAGGACCCAGTCGAAGGGGGTCATGTCCACATCGTCCGGATTGTCAAATTTGACGGGGGTCAATTCCCGCTGATAGAGCACCTGCCATTTCCCAAAGAGCCCCGGGCCGCGGCCGGGCGCATCGCCTTTGCCGGCTTCCGTGGGGGGGTACAATTCATCCCGGCCCATCTGGAAGTGGTAGCCGTGGGTGATGGTGTTGTAATCGTGACAGGCCCCGCAGGTTTTCTTGAGGCTGACGGGACGGGAAATGCCCTGTTGCGGCAACGGCAGGTCGGCGGGAATGGGCTTGCCCTCTTTATCCTTGGTGGGATCGATGACATCGCCATTTTTGTCGCGCAGATTGAACGGCGGACACGCCAACGGCAGCGGGCGCACCAGCTTGGCGTTAATCGCCCGCCCCTCGGTTACGGCTTCCCGCCCGATAAAGCGCTGATAATTTTCGATGGCGGGTTTGGGTGTTTTTTCGACATCGGCATGCACCGCCATCGCGACACTCAACAGGGCTACGAACAACAGGAATACGGCGAGTTTTCTCATCGGATTATAAACTCTCTTCCGCATTGTGGGTTACGGCACAATGCGGCGCGGACAACAAGCGCCCGCGCCGCAGGCTACACAAAAAACTTAGCTTACGACGCCGGGGTCGGGAGTCGGGAAATCAAAGGTGTACCACGCGGGGTCGATTTCGACCGTGCGTTTCTCGGCAATGGCGGTGAATCCCGACATGGCCATAATCGTGGCATGCAAGCCGACGATCTGATTGGCTTTGGGGGTGCCGCCGTTTTTGATGTCTTCCGAAAACCGGATGAACTGAAGCTGGTCCACGGACTTGTCATTGTCCACGGTGATCGGCTTGCCTTCCTGCTGGGCCTTATTGCTCAGCTTGAGGGTGCCGCCCGAGGTGACAACGGTTGCGGCCTGTTCGGCCGACGGCGCGCCACTGCCCTGGCCGCCCCACGACACTTTCGACGTGGGTTCCTGATAATAGAAGCTGCCTTCCTCGGTCAGTTCAAGGGTGCCTTCGTCGCCCTGGATGAGTTCCGAGCAGCCTTTTTTCGCATTGGCGGTGATGCTCGAATACATCAGGCGGACCGAGTAGGGACTGTTGATGGCGATCTTGTCCTGGTACGCGCTGCGGGCGTTGATGGCGTAGTAGCCGCGGTTGTTCTGATCGAGTTCGAACTCATAAATCAGGTTGACGTTGTCGTCAATTTCGCGGCCATCGCGCCAATAGTCCAAACCGCCGCATCCATAGACACGCTTGGGCAGGCCGTCCAGGAACCACGCCGCAATGTCGAGCTGGTGGGTGGCCAGCTCGGTCATCAGCCCGCGAGACGTGTCCTGATACAACCGCCAGTTCATATGGCGTTCCATGTCTTGGATAAACGGGGCTTCTTCGGGGGTGATCACGTGGTCTTTGTTGATGGGGCGGCGCCAATCGTTGTTTCGGTGCCATTGGGCATCAATGTGATTGAGGCGGCCGATGGTGCCTTCCTGCCGAACCATGGTGAGGGCCTTGTTGTAGAGGGGGTTGTAGCGGCGCTGGTGCCCCACCTGCACGAACAAGTTCTTCTCATGGCATTTCGTCACAATGTCACGGGCCTGTTCGATCTCGTAGCACATGGTTTTTTCGCAGAACACATACTTGCCGGCGTCCAGTGCATCCATGACGATCTGGTAATGCGTGTGCAGCGGGGTGGAGATGATCACGGCGTCGAGCGTTTCGCTCTCCAGCATTTTCCGGTAGTCATAATAGCCTTGGGGCTTATACGCCGCTTGCGCTTTCTGTTTCTGTGCGTCGCTCAGTTGCTGGCCGGGATCCAGATAAATCTTGGCATTCGAGATGCGGGCCAGTTGCACGCCCAGTTTCTGGTGCGGGCCATAGACGTCGGTGACGGCCACGATTTGGATGTCCGTGGCCCCGCTCAGTCCGTCGCGCACGTGAAAGCTGCCCTGTCCACCCGTGCCGATGCAGCCCACATTCACTTTCGAGTTCTGCGCGTACGAGAAGGGAATATGACTGGCGACCGCCATGACACCCGTCGCCAATCCAGCCGTCTTCATGAAGTTCCTGCGGTTGACCTTGTCGCTCATGCTTGCTCCTTATTTCGCCGGAAAATTGATCCGCACCGGTTTCAACACCCCGTCTTCGGAGACCACCACAAGGGCCCGGACCTGGGGGTGCGCCTGACAATATTTTTTAATGTTCTCCAAACCCATGACAAAAAAAGCCGTGCTTAGCGCGTCGCTTTCCATACCCATGGGGGCGATGGCGGTGGTGCTCAGCATTCCTTCGACCGGCCACCCAGTGCGCGGATCGAAGATGTGGCCATACTTCTTGCCATCCAGTTCGACATAGCTCTCAGACCTGGATGAAGTGGATAAGGATTCATTGCGAATCATGACCTCATCAAGGTATTCGTCCTTATTATACGGGGAACGGATGCGAACTTTCCACCCGGCAGCCCCGGGGGCTGCGCCGAGGGCATAGACCGTGCTGGTGCCGGCGTCGAGCAGGGCGTTCTTAATCCCCTGAGCGCGAAGGACTTCCACGGCGCGGTCCAGCGCCAATCCCTTGCCTATCCCGCCGAAATCCACGCGCATTCCGGCCTTGGCGAAATGCACCGTTTCCTCTGTTTCGTTCAACTCCACTTTGTCAAAACCGACTTTCCCCAAGGCTTCCTTCATCTCATTATCTTTGGGCAAATGGCCCTGCTTCCGGTAAAAACCCCAGAGGTCCAACAGTGGCCCGATTGTAACGTCGAACGCGCCCTGGGAGTCTGTGTAAAAAGTCTGACAGGCCTGTAAGAGGCTGATGACATCCGCGGAGACTTTCACGGGGGCTTCCGACGCGTGAAGATTCACCTTGCTGATCTGGCTTTCGGGAATCCAGGTACTGATTTTCTTTTCCAGGGCGTCAATGGCCTCGGCGGCGGGTTCCACCAGATGATTCACTTCTTCCGAAAGCATCTCCGGGGAAGGCGGGCAAACAGAAAAGGTGAAGAGAGTGCCCATGGCGGCATGTTTCAGGGTAATCACGCCGGCGCTCTGGTCTTGCGACGCCGCAGTGGCGCATACCATGGCGGCCGCCATGAACAGGGATAGCATGAAAGTTGTTTTTGTTCCCATTTTACAGCCTGTAGTAATGATTCGCAGACAAGAAGTGTAGCATGCTTCACAGGAAACTGCAAACTTCAATAAAGTCCAGTAATAACCGATTTTCAATTGTTTAGACTCTGGAAGGGGCCATTGGGATTCTGCGGGCGTCACGTAAAGCGCGGAGAGGCGTAGTGGGTTTCGTACCCCGTGCATCTTTCGCAGATTCCAAGAAACTGGAGTGCCAAATGCTGTCTCCGGAGCCGCCGCATTTTTTTGCTGTTGAGAATTTTTTTGAGGGATTCCTGATTGGCGTCTCCAATGCACAAAACGCCTTCATAATCCACGCAGCAGGGAATCACCGAGCCGTCCCAGAACACCTGGAGATTGCCGCGCCAAAGTTCGCTGCATGGCTTTTCGCGTTTGCGTCCATAGGCGGTGGTGGCCTCCATTCCTACATTCTGCGCGGGCTGAATATGAATCCGGTCGGCCTTTCCCTTCCAGGAGTCCAGGAAGGCCTCCATATCCTCTTCATTCAAATCGGAAACGGTAATCGCGACGTCCACCTTGAGCGCCGCCCCCAGTTCCTCGCGGCGCTTGAAAAGCGCGTCGATATTCGCCAGGAGCTTTTCATACGGAATTCCACGGATTTTTTCGTAAACGGGCCCCAGTCCATCAATCGAGATGGTGAGGCGCTCGAGGGGGCTGGCCAGAAGCTTTTCGATATTTTCCGCAGTAAGGAGGGTTCCATTGGTGGTGATATATGGGGGTACGCCGGCCTTGACGGCATAGTCCACCATATCGAAGAGTCCTGGATGCAGGAAGGGTTCGCCCCAATTGAAGAGCAGGACATATTCGAGAGTATGGCGGTTTTCATCGATGAGTTTTTTGAAAAGGGCCATGTCCATATTTCCCTTGGGCCGTTTCATGCCGGCGTTCACGGGGCACAACGCGCATTTCAGGTTGCAGCGGTTGGTGGGTTCAATCACCAGGCTGGTGAGCGTGTAGATACGCTGGCGTTTAAGGGCGAACGCCATGAAATTGAGTCCCGTGGCGATAAATGAAGCCCAGGATCGGTAACGGACCTCCATCAGTTCGGCAATGTCGGCCCGATGGAAATAGTGCGTGGCTATGAACCGGTACAACCACCGTCGAAACTTCTGCATAGTGACTTCTCCAGAGGGGGATGGCATCCCATCCGCCTCGAATCCATTATAGTATTCGGGCTGTTCACGCTTTTGTAAAGGCGCGCTTCCACAAGGGCCAGGAAGCACCGGCCAGCAGCGCCAGCAGTGGAAGCGCCACGGGAAGGTTCACTCCCGCGAACCGGAAGGCGGCCATGGTGAACATCAAGTAGATAAAAACCAGACCAATCCAAAGAATGCCTATCCATTTTGGATTCAACCGCCGTGCCAATAGGAGTGCGCCTGCGCCCAATAGGAATGCCAACAGGATGGCGGCACTCCAAGGCGCCTCGCGGACGGATCGGCCCGACAGGAGATTTTCCGCACATACGCCATGCAGCAACAGGCGGCTGATGCGGCTGTGCACGTCCCAGCGGGGGGTGACGATGGCGGGGCCGTCCGTCAACGCGCCCACCACCACGATCTTTCCCTTCCACACCGGGTCGTGCTGGCCAAGCGCGGCAATGCTCTCGCGGTTTGCGTCCAGTTCGATCACCGGCAAGGCATCCAGACAGGCATAGTCGATGCCTTGGCATCCTTCTTTTTGGGGAACCTCCCGTCCAAAACTCTTGGCCACGGTCAACGCGAAAGAGGCGCGCGGTTTTTCCGGTCCCGGAAGCAGCAAGGGCATCTCGCGCACACGGTCATCCACCAGTGAACCGGGATAGGCCACCTCGCCGGCGGCCATTGCTTTCGCGATGAGCGGCGAAGCGGGTTCAAGCATCTCGCCGTTGCTGAAACGGGCGCCCAAGACGACATTTTGGGCCATGTCCAGGGCCATGCCGAGGGAGGCCAGTTCATTGGGGGGGGCATCGGGGGCTATGGGCAGATCAATTCCCACCACCGAGGCGCCCCGGTTCACTTCGCGCAACTTGGCGATGAGGAGCTTTAGCAACTCCGTGTTCAAGGGCCATTGTTTCACGCCAATCAGGACAATATTCGGGTCCGCGGGCCGTTTGTGCAGGGCGTAATATTTTGCATCATTCAAGGCGTGCCAGATCGCCGCCATGCCTCCCTGTTCCGAAGGATGCCCCATCGCGTAGAGTCCCGCCAAGAACACCAGTGCCACCAGGAGATTAATCCACAATGCGCTCCGCGAAGAAGTCCTGTGCGGGAAACGCAGGGTTGAACGGGTGGGCGGTGTGAGCGAGCTTCTGCTGACGGTCATCTGGCGCAGGCATTCCGCCAACGCATCGGCCGCTTCGCGCGCGGTGGCATAGCGGTCCTCCGGCAAGGGCGCCATCATGCGCGCCACCACCAGCGCCAGCAATTTTGGCGTCTCCGGGCGCATCCGGCTGAGCGGCGGCGGGCCTTGTTTAATCTCGCGGTATAGGTCGCGCGCGGTGCGCGCTTTGAATGGACGCTCCCCCGCAATCATTTGATACAGCGTAACCCCCAATGCATAAATGTCGCTGGAAAAGGTGGCGTCATCCCCTTCGCATTGTTCCGGCGACACATAGGGGATGGTGCCCATGACGACCGGGGTGCGGGTAACCTGATCGCCGGAACCCCACAGCGGTTTCGCCAACCCATAATCCGTCAACTTCACATGCCCCCGTTTATCCAGCAACAAGTTTTGCGGTTTGATGTCCCGGTGGATGATTCCCTCCGCGTGGATCGCATCCAATCCTTCCGCGGCCTGCCAGGCATAGCGCACCGCTTTTTCAAGGGGCAGCGGCCCCTCATCGGCGATCACTTCCGCGAGGGACCGGCCTTCCACATATTCCATGGCGATATAATGGAGGCCCGAATCACACCCCGCGGCGTATACATTCACGAGATTCGGATGATGCACCCGCGCCGCCGTCTTCGCCTCGCGCAGAAACCGCGCCACAAAATCCGGATGCGCAAAATATTCCTCCGATATCACCTTGATGGCGGTGGGGCGGTCCAACGATTCATCATAGGCCTCATAGACCACCCCCATCCCGCCTTGGGCGATTTTCCGCCGCACCGCATACGCTCCCACGCGGCGCCCTGAAAGGTGAGAGGCGTGGATGCTCTCTTGCATCGGTATCGGTGCCGGTATCGGCGAAAAGGGCGTCCCCTCCGCTTGGCAGGGTGTGGTGGGCGTGTCGTCCGGAGACAGGGGAGGGGTGTCCGGGCGTTCGTTTGACCCGAAGCGCCCGCGCTCGTCCAACGTATCATCATAGAGTGGCCCCATGCCTCCTATGGTAAACAAAACCGGATGGGTAATGCACGCCCGGAAGAAAACGAGGCATGGGCTAAACAGTCTTTTCCTTTAGCGGCGGTTCGTAATAGGCTCCACGGCCAATCCTTCTTCGGCGGATTGACCGTGCCACAAAGGAACAAAGCGAAGCAATCGCTTGTGATGATCAACGTGGCGCGTTGACCTGCTGGTCATCTTCCAGTATTATGACGGCTGAAATAGAGGTTGAATTACCAAAGAGGAGCGCATGCCATGTTCGGGCGCAAGCGAGTCGTTGGGTGTTTTTTCATTGTCTTGGCCACCGGATGCCTTTTTTTCGGCTGTCCTCCGAAAACAGGCCCCGCCGCCGCTTTCACGGCAACCCCTGAAACAGGCCCTGCGGTCTTAACGGTCCAATTCACCGACATGAGCCTGCCCGGAAGTGATCCCATCATCGCATGGCTCTGGGACTTTGGCGATGGTCAAACCTCCACCCTGGAAAACCCTGCACATGACTATCCAACGCCCGGCACCTATAACGTGACCCTGACCGTGACCACCAGCACTGGGAGCAACACCAGCGCGGCCACCCCCATCACCGTTACGGGCGGCGAAGGCGAAGAAGAGGGTGAAATCGAAGGAGAAGGGGCGGCGGAGGGCGAAGGCGCTGCAGAAGGCGAGGGAACCGTGGAAGGCGAAGAGGTTTTCATGCTTCCCGGAAATGTGGAATTAACCATGGTGTGGTGTCCGCCGGGGAACTTCATGATGGGCCGCTACGCTGGAGAACAAAATAGCAGCGGCAATGAAGACCCGCAGCATGAGGTCGCTATTGCCCAAGGGTTCTGGATGGGCAAGTATGAGGTTACGAAGGCCCAATGGGAAGCGGTGATGAACACCACGCCATGGACCAATGGATTTGGCAGTGTATTAAACGATCCCAATAGTCCTGCCGTCTATGTGGGATGGAATGACGCACAGGCGTTTCTTGCCGCATTGAACACCTATACCGGGAAGACCTTCCGGTTGCCTTCCGAGGCACAATGGGAATATGCCTGCCGGGCCGGCGCCACCACGCGGTTCTACTGGGGAGACGATCCCACTTTTGAATTTTTCACTCAGTATGTTTGGGTTCCGCCGGACTTTACCCAGCGCTATGCGAACATCGTGGGCCTCAAACGGCCGAACGACTGGGGCCTGTACGACATGAGCGGGAACGTCGCGGAGTGGTGTCAGGACTGGTATCATGTCAGCTATGCGGGCGCCCCGGTGGACGGAAGCGCCTGGGAAGTAAATGATAACGACCACCGCGTGAAGCGTGGCGGCGGATGGGATGAAGCCGCTAATGCGTTCCGCTCCGCGGCCCGCGGCGCGGCCTACGCTTCCGGCGCGAACCGGGCCACTGGATTCCGCCTCGCTCGATAGCCTTCAGTTCAAAGTGGCTCAAATAGCTATCGTTGTTCGATAGCCAGGAGATTACAATGAAACGTTGGGCTGTTGTATTCTTGTTTTTTACGCTCTGCCTTCCCGCCCTTGCCTTCGCGGAAGAACCCTATTACCGCGATCTGTATCCCGATACCTGGGTTGCCACAGACGCCCTAGGCAGGGCCATGCCGGATTTTGACGCGGCGGGCCCGGTTAAAAATGATCAGCGCCGGGTGGTGGGCATCTTTTACATCACCTGGCACAGTGATGCGCTGGCCGCGATGAAAAGTCCGTATGGGGCGGATGTCACCAGGATTCTGGCCGCCGATCCCAACGCGCGCCTGGACGCCAAACACCCGCTGTGGACTGAAGGCATGTATCATTGGGGCGAACCCGAACTGGGCTATTTCCTGAGCAAGGATGAATACGTGATTCGAAAAGACATGTCCATGCTCGCCGACGCGGGCGTGGATGTCCTCGTGATGGATGTCACCAACGCGGTGCGCTATTGGGATGAATGGGATGTAGTATTTCCGGTCATGCAGAAGATGAAGGCCGATGGCAACAAGGTGCCGCAGTTTTGCTTCTGGGCGTTCAACGGCCCCTCCATCGCCGTGGTCCAGGACCTTTACGAACGCATTTACAAAACGGAAAAATACAAAGACCTGTGGTTCTATTGGGACGGAAAACCGTTAATGCTGTACAACGGGCTCCCGAGCATTGACTCCACCGGCCACAATATCCCTCAGCCCAACATCCATTATGATCCCGCCGCCAAAACCGATCCCAATCATCCGCATTACGGCGACCCCGCTTACACCGAAGAGTTCTATACGGACTATTCCAAGGAAGTGAAGGATTTCTTCACCCTGCGCACCATGTGGTGGGGGTATTACGAATGGGCCGGGAAGCGCTTTGTTGGAACCGAGGATAATTGGAGTTTTGGGCTGGATATGGGCGATAAACGCCTCCAGGAAATGACCCCGGACCAATTGATTTCCACCCATAACGGAGCCAAGGAAGAAGCCGCCGTCACCCCCGCGCAGCATCCGGTAAGCCTTATCGGGAAATCCTGGACCAAAGAAAACGGCGAACCCGAATTGAATGAATTCGACATGCCAAAGTCTGCCTACGTCCCCTGGCTCGGGAAAACCGTCGAACACCCCGAAGGCTATGGCATCTATTTCCAGGACCGCTGGGAAGACGCCCTCAAGGCCAATCCGCAATTCCTCTACATCAACGACTGGAATGAATGGTCCGCCGGGAAATATCACCCGGAAGCCGGGCAAACCTTCCAATACATGCGCCGCGACGCCACCTACCGCTTCATCGATCAATACAACGCGGAATTTAACCGCGCCATTCAGCCCATGAAAGACGGCTATACCGACAATTACTACATGCAAATGGCCCAGAATATCCGCCGCTACAAAGGCATCCGTCCCATCCCCGAACTCACGGGGCTCCGCCCCATATCCATAGACGGTGATTCCTCCGACTGGAAGGATATCAGCGTCGAATACCGCGACACCGCCGGTGATACCTTCCATCGCGACTACAAGGGCTACGGCGGCCTGCACTACACCAACGACTCCGGCCGGAATGATATCGTCACCTGCAAAGTCGCCTTCGACGCGGACAACGCATACTTCTTCGCGGAAACCCGCGAAAACCTTACCCCGCACACCGATCCCAACTGGATGCTCCTGCTGATCGACGCCGACAAAAACCCCAGTACCGGCTGGTTTGGGTATGACTTCCTCATCAACAAAAAAATCACCGATGAAAAAACATCCACGCTCATGTGCTATGCTCCAGCCTCACCGGACACCCCCTGGACCGATATATCCCACGTGAATCTCCGTTACTCCGGCAAGGCGCTTGAACTGGCCGTGCCCCGCAAACTTCTCGGACTCACCGGCACGTCCTGCACCTTCGATTTCCACTGGTGCGACAACCCCGCCGAACTCAAAGACCCCGTTTCGCTCTGCATTAACGGCGACAGCGCCCCCAACCGCCGTTTCAATTACCGCTGCCTCTGGAAACAATAAACAGTGGTATACTCCGCGTAAACGATTGCACGGAAGGATGGCTGACGGTGGAAGGAACGCGAATGCCGTTTGATTTGTACCATGGCGCAATTTACAAAGTGTTATGGGGTATCACGGTTATAGGTTGGATGATTGCAGGTGCGCCCGTCGTGGCGGCCCCGGCCAAGATTGCCTTTCTTGTGGCGGAAGACTCTCTGGACGCCATGAATCCCCACAATCGCGCCGCCTGGGACATCGCACAGGCCTTGGGGGAGGCCACATTGCTCTTACCCGGTTCTTCTGGCGCTTTCAAAGACACGTCCGGCAATGTTCGCGATCTGAACGGCTTCGACGTGGTCTGGTATCACCAGGGGGATGCCATTGCGCATACGGCATTGTACGGCGCGGCATACGTCGCCGCGATTCGTCACGTTGCGGAAAGCGGGAGAGGCGTTTTCCTTTCCGGCGGTGCACTGGCGATGGTGGATCATCTCGGCGTGGAAAATTACCTGCGCACACAACGGTGGGAACTGGACCATTTTCGCGATCCGGCGGCCATGGTGGCAGTGGAACGTTCCCATCCGGCGTTTGCGGGGCTGACGGAGGAAAACGGTCTGCTCTGGCTCAGCCGGGGCGGTTGCCCGGCCGTGGCGGATTTCTACTGGGGCGGACCGTCCGAAGCCATGGTGCTGGCCAACACGCCGGCGGGCGTGGAGCGGCCCTTGGCGGAATACGGCCTAGGGAAGGGGCGTATTATCGTGTTCGGCTGGCATTGGCCCGATTACGCCGACCAGGAAAACCCGCATCGTGCCAACCTCCTCAAGCTCACCGCCAATTTGATTGGATACCTTACAGAACCCACATCTTGGCGGCCCGTGGTTATTCGGACGAAATTTCCCGCGCTGGCGTATCCGGAGGTTCCCGGCATTGCCGAACCGCGTTGGCTGGCTTTGCGCCGGGCCATCGAGGATCTTTCACGGGAATTCGTTGAACGTTATCCCCGCGCACAGGAATTTCTCGCGCGGCTCGATGCGCTGCACGCCGAGCAGGCGGCTCTTCCATCCGGTGCCGTACCCGAGGCCTATGCACCGGTGATTGAACGCTTCGACGCACTGCAACGCGAGGCGCTGTTGGCGAATCCGTTGCTCGATTTCGACCGCCTGCTCATGATTCGCCGAAACGCCAATCAACTCGGGCTGCCCATGAATTTCCACGGCAACGATGACCTGCCGCCCACAGGGTACGAAAACAGTTTGGTGGTCCTGTCGCCGCCCGTGCCGGATGGAAAACTCGACACTATTTTCACGCCCGCCGGGGACCGGTTTGTCGGCGATCTTGATCTGCACTACGACGCGGAAAAGCTTTTGATGTCCGTCCCGGACGAAAAAGGCCGCTGGGGCGTATCGGAGTTGAATCTCGCCAGGAAAGAACTCACCCCCTTGCCACTGATCGATGATCCGGACGTACACAATTACGACGCCTGCTATCTGCCGGATGAGCGGATCATTTTCACATCCACCGCGCCGTTTATCGGCGTCCCATGTATCGGCGGAAGCTCCAAGGTCGCCAATCTCTATTTGTTGGATCACAATCAACAAATCCGCCGCCTGACGAATGACCAGGACCATAATTGGTGCCCTGCCGTGCTGAACAATGGCCGCGTCCTCTATCAGCGCTGGGAATACGCCGACATCGCCCATACCTTCACCCGGCTGTTGTTTCACGCCAACCCCGATGGCAGCGGCCAGATGGAATATTACGGCAGCAATTCCTTCTGGCCCACCGCCATGTTCTTCGCACGCGCCATTCCAAACCATCCCACGAAAATCATTGCGATTGTGGGCGGGCATCACGAAGCGCCCCGCCAGGGCGAGTTGGTTATTTTGGACCCCGCTCTCGGACGGCAGGAAGCCGAGGGTGCGGTGCAACGCATCCCCGGATATGGCGAAAAAGTGAAGCCGGTAATCCTCGACGGCTTGATCGCCGCCAGTTGGCCGCGTTTTCTGCATCCGTATCCGCTCAGCGAGCACTATTTCATCGTCTCGTGCAAGCCCGCCAAAACCGCGAACTGGGGCGTCTACCTGGTGGATGTCTTCGACAATTTCGTCTTGCTCCATGAGGAACCGGGCTATGCGATGCTCGAACCCATCCCCTGGCGGAAAACACAACGGCAACCCGTTATTCCCGATACGGCCAATCCGGACCAGAAAGAATCCACCGTGCTGCTGGCGGATGTCTATCGTGGGCCGGGGCTGGCGGGCGTGCCGCGCGGCGCCGTCAAGTCGTTGCGCCTCGTAAGTTACGATTTCACCTTCCACGGCATCGGCGGCGAACCGGATCGCGTTGGCCTCGACGGCCCCTGGGACGTCAAGAAAATTATCGGCACGGTCCCTGTCGAATCGGACGGCTCCGCTAATTTCCGTGTGCCCGCGCTGACACCCATATCCCTCCAGCCGTTGGATGCCGAGGGCAAAGCGCTCGCCCTCATGCGCAGTTGGATGACCGCCGTGCCCGGCGAAACGCTCTCCTGCATCGGCTGCCATGAAAAACAAAATGAGGCGGGTTCTTCCACCGTAATGCCGAAGGCCTTCCTCCGAAAGCCTTCCTCCATCGCGCCGTGGTACGGCCCCGCGCGCGGGTTCTCCTTCGAGCGCGAAGTGCAGCCAGTGCTTGATGCCTACTGCACCGCCTGCCACCAAGGCGGAAAATCCACCTTCGACCTGACCGCACGGCCCGCCGAACGCATGCCCTCCGCCTTCGAGATGCATTTTTCGCCCGCCTACATGGAACTCCGCCGCTGGGTGCACACGCCCACCCTCGAAAGCGACGCGCATATGCTTCCGCCCCGCGACTTCCACGCGGACACCAGCCCCCTCATCCAAATCCTCCGCGACGGCCATCATGGCGTGCGCTTGAGTCCCGAGGCATGGGACCGCCTAATCACCTGGCTCGACCTCAATGCGCCGTTCCACGGTACATGGCAGGAAGTGGGCGCTTATAACCCCGCGAAACAGGCCGCCGCCCTGCGGGGAGCCGTGCGCCGCCGCGAATTGCATCAGCGCTACGCCGGGATTGACGAAGACCCCGAGGCCATCTATCCGGCGGCCATGCTCGCGGCGGAAGACAAACCTGATCCCGGCGAACTCACCCCGGCGGAACTGTTTTCCAGTGGAGCGCCCACGGAAGCGGTGATTTCGCAGAACACCTCCGCCAACAGGCCCGTTGAAATCGTCCAACTCGCCGAGGGTGTCTCCCTCGAACTCGTCCGCATCGAATCTGGCTCCTTCACCATGGGTTCGGATCAGGGCTATCCCAACGAGCGCCCCGCGCATTCCGAAACTGTTGAAACCGCTTTTCTCATGGGCCGTTGCGAAATCACCAACCAACAATACCGCTGTTTTGATCCCGCGCATAATTCCGGACTCGAAACCGGAGAAACTTATCAGTTCGGCGACAACGAACGTGGCTTCACGCTGAATCGCCCCGAACAGCCCGTGGTCCGCGTCTCCTGGAATCAGGCCAATGCCTTTTGCGAATGGCTCTCCCGTAAAACCGGCCGGCGATTCGCCCTGCCCACCGAAGCCCAATGGGAATACGCCTGCCGGGCCGGAACCACCACCCCTTTGTGGTTCGGGACCATAGATGCCAATTTTAGCGCCTGCGCCAATCTGTCCGACGCAACCCACCATACCGTCTTCTATCCGCACGTGCCCGAAGCGCTCCCGCCGTGGCGGCCCGCCGACACCCGCTTTGACGACACCTGGCGCGTTTCCGCACCCCCTGGGACCTTCACCCCCAATCCCTGGGGACTCTGCGACATGCACGGCAACGCCGCCGAATGGACCTGCTCCAACTACCAACCCTATGCCGAATCTCCTGCTGAGATCTCCTTTTCCGAATCCCACAAAGTCATTCGCGGCGGCTCCTGGCTCGACTGCCCCAACCGCGCCCGCGCCGCCTTCAGAAACCACTACCACCCTTCTCAAGCCATCCACGACGTGGGTTTCCGCGTGGTATGCGTATTGGCGCATCTATGAGTCTAATCATTGCCATAAACACGGACTCACACGGACTCACACGGACTCCAGCATTGGATTATGTTTCCGTGTGAGTCTGTGTCGGTCCGTGTTGGGCCGTGTTCCATCATCCGCGTCAACCCGCGTTGAAACAAACCAATTTGCCGCGGGGTCCATATTTTGATACAGTTCGGTTTGTGCATATTCAGGCGTAAGAAACCATTGGAGAAAGTTCTTTATGCGTTCGTTGACCGTGTTAATGACAGCCGTGATGATGGCGATGGCGTGGTCCGCGTTGGCGGCGGACGATGATTTTATCATGGGCAATTACCAGGGCGGCCTCACCGGAAAAGCCTTGGAGGGAAAGAGCCTTCGCGTACAGGTGGCCACCATGCCCAAATTCACGTATCGCGCTGTATTCTTCCTGAGCGCGGAGGCGGGCAAGGAATTGCGTTTTGAAATCCAGGGCAAGAAAGCCGCTCCGAAGGAAGCGGAATTTTCTGGCAATATAGACTTGGGTGAAGCCCTCGGCGGCGCCTATGCGGTACGGGCCTCGGTTAAGAATGAAGCCCTGACAGGATGCTTCGCCCCCTTGTCGGCCTGCGATAAAAAATGCGGGAAGAAGTGCTGCAAGAAATGCAATAAAAGATGTGCCAACAAGTGCAAAGGGGAATGCCCGGCCGTGACGTTCGACCTCAAGCGCACGGTCATCAAATCGCCCACGCTCGGCATGGAACCCCCGGCCGGCGCGGTGGTGTTGTTTGACGGTAAGAACACGGACAGTTGGCAGCGTTGGCCGCTCACCTGGGGCATCACCGAGGACGGCGGCATGCAAATCGGCGGCAGCAGCATGGTCACCAAGCAGGAGTTCGGCGACGCGCAATATCATATTGAATTCATGACGCCGTTCATGCCCGACGAACTGGGACAGGGCCGCGGCAACAGCGGCGTCTACATTGCGGGCCAGTATGAAGTGCAGGTGCTGGACAGCTTCGCGGATGTCCCTGCGGACAACCTGTGCGGCGGCATTTACAAGAAGGCCGTGCCGCTGGCCGCGCCGAGCCTGCCGCCCCTGCAATGGCAGACCTATGACATCACGTTCATCGCGCCCAAGTTCGACGCGAACGGCAAGAAACTGTCGAACGCCGAAATCACCGTAGTGCACAACGGCATCATCATTCATAACAAACTGGTGATGGACAGCCCCACTCCGGGCGGCGTCAGCGAGCAGGAAGCCGCCAAGGGCGTCCTCATGCTTCAAGACCACGGCAATCCCGTGAAATACCGGAATATCTGGGTGAAGCCGCTGAATTGAGCCTGCGGCCGCCCATTGTCAGGAAAAAGACTGCGTGCGATTGTCTCTGATCATCCCCGCGTATAACGAGGAACGGCGGCTGGGCGAAACGCTCGATCAGGCGCTGGCCTATCTGGACGCCCAGCCGTATGCGTCCGAAGTGCTTGTTGTGGATGACGGCAGCCTCGACCACACGCGCGATATCGCGGCTCAATTCGGGCAGGAATCCCGCCGCACGCCCGTGAAATGTCACTCCTACACGCCCAATCGCGGCAAAGGCTATGCGGTGCGCACGGGGATGACCGCTTCCACGGGGGATTACCGGGTGTATTACGATGCCGATGCCGCGACGCCCATCGAGGAACTGGAAAAACTCTGGCCCCGTTTCGACGATGGCGCGGAGATTGTCATTGGTTCGCGGGCATTGCCGGATTCCGATATCGTGGTGCATCAGGCGTGGTACCGCGAATCCATGGGCCGCACCTTTAATTTGTTGTTGCGCCTGCTTGGCCTGACCCAATTCAGAGACACGCAATGCGGCTTCAAAGGCTTCACGCGCCGCGCCAGCGAGATCGTCTTTCCCCGCCAGCACGTGTTTCGCTTCAGTTTCGACGCTGAATTGCTCTATATTGCAAAGAAGCAGGGATTGCGTATTGACGAAGTGCCTGTGCGCTGGCGGAACAACCCCGAATCCCGCGTGCATCCTGTTACCGATTCCCTGCGGATGGCCTTTGACCTATTGACTATCCGGCTGCGGAATCTCATGAAAAAATATGCATGATCCCGTCCGAAATGAAAAAAGAAGGAGGGATGGTATGCGAAGCATACAGATGGGGTGGATCCTGACAGTGCTGCTGACAGGGAGTGTTTTATCCTATGGCGCGGAAACCGCCGCCAAGGAAACGCCGGAAATGAAAGCCGCGCGGAAGCAAGCCGCCCATCGAACCCGCCGCATCATCATGAATAACGATGGCAATGATGCTCGTGGCCTGAAAGAAGGCGAGCAGAAAACACCGGAAGCCTTCCTCGCGCGGCGAACCACGCCATTGGTCGGTTCGCAGGTGGACGCCATTTTCTATTGTTCAGGCGTCTTCAATTTCTACACCCATAAAAGCGATGAAACCGAATTGCGGGGCCACGGGGACAAACAGCAGTTGGATTGGGCATGGGAACTCACCCAACAGGGGACCGACTCCCTGACGCTAATCACTAATTTCGGCCATGAGCATGGCATGGAAGTATTCTGGTCCATGCGGATGAACGACACGCACGATTCGGGGGATAATGCGCTGTTGTGCCAATGGAAACAGGCGCATACCGAGTATCTTATGGGCACGCGCGAAAGCAAATACAAGCACGGCGGCGGACGCTGGTCGGCGGTGAATTATGAACGGCCCGAGGTGCGCGACAAAGTATTCCGTATTCTCAAGGACGTCGCCTCGCGCTATAATGTCGATGGCCTCGAATTGGATTTCTACCGGCATCCCGTCTATTTCAAGCCGCAAATGACCGGCGATCCCGTGACCCAGGAACAGTGTGATTTAATGACTGGGCTGTTGCGGCGGCTTCGGGAAATGACAGCCGAGATCGCTGCCCAACGGAATCGGCCGCTGCTGCTCGCCGTGCGCGTGCCGGATTCCCTAGGCTTTGCGAAAGGCGTGGGCTTGGACGTGGAACGCTGGATTAAAGAGGATTTGGTGGATATCGTATCGGCGGCATGCTACTTCCAGTTTGAACCCTGGGAACATCTGGTGGCCCTCGGTAAAAAATACGACACCCCCGTCTATGCCTGCCTGAGCGGCTCCAGAATTAAATCGGAAAATGGGGGGGATGATACGGCGCTCTGGCACGAACAAGCTGCCTTGGCATGGCGCGCCGGCGTCAATGGCATCTACACCTTCAACCGGTTCAATCCCAATGATCCCCTGTTCCGCTGTTTGGGCAGTCCCGATACCTTGAACAGGCCCGATCATGAAGTGAAACCTATCACAGGCGATAAACGGGCAATGGAACGCTGGTTAAAAGGAGGAAGCCGCTTTCTTCAACTGGCGGATTGAATTCGCGTACCACAGCTCCGAATACTTAACGCATTGGAGAAACAGGTATGGCGGAGAGGGTGGGATTTGAACCCACGGTACGGTTTTAGCCGTACAACGCCTTAGCAGGGCGCCACCTTCGGCCACTCGGTCACCTCTCCGCAGAGGGTAATAACTGTAGCATGAAAACGGCCAAAAGCGCAAATCCGGCATTTCAATTGACTTGTGCTATACTACCTCATAGTGAGTTCAATAAGCAGTACCCTCGGAAACAGGTGAAATCCCATGAAAATTTTCCTCAATTGGCGGATGACCGTTTGCTGTTTGGCCATGTTGTGCATAACTTGGGCGGGAACCGCCCGGGCGCAAGAACTGCCGGGCGTGCAAGCGGCCCGGGCCGCCATGCAAAAAACAGAGCCTAATATTCATTACAACATTTATTTCGGGAATCTGCACAATCACAGCACGCTTTCGGATGGTGACGGCGATCCGGACGAAGCCTACGCCCATGCCCGGGATGTGGCCCAACTGGATTATTTTTCTCTGGCGGATCACGCGGAGTACTTTTTGCTTTTCTCATGGGAACACCGTTGGGACACACTGAAGGAAACCGCCCAGGATTTCTATGCGCCGGGGCAATTTGTAACGCTCTGGGGGTTTGAATGGAGCAATCCATTGATGGGGCACATTTGTGTTTACAATACGGATGAGAGTACGAACACCGCATCCAATGTGGGCCTGGAAACGTTCTTTGACTGGATCAAGGACCACTCCGAGGGATTCGCGATGTTCAACCATCCGGGCCGTCAGGATTCCGTGGGAACGGAATTCAATCATTTTGATCTGGACAATGATGTATACGAGCAAATGGTGGGCATCGAAACGTACAACAAGGGCGATGCGTTCGATGAGTATTTTTATGTCAATGCCTATGGTTCCGGACAGACCTATCTCGATTTGGCAAACACGAAAGGCTGGCGGGTGGGCGCCATGGGCGGTTTCGACCATCATGGCACGACCTGGGGCTCGAGCACATCCTTCCGGACCGCCGTGCTGGCGGTGGAACTGACTCGTGAAGCGATTATTGACGCCTACCGCAGCCGCCGGTTTTACAGCACGGAAAACAAAGACCTGAAGGTGGATTTCCGGTGCTCGGGTTACCCAATGGGTTCTCAATTGACCGGGGTTCCGCTTCGCTTTTCCGTCTGGGCGCAGGATGGCAGCGGGGACACCCTGAGCGAGATTCGTTTTTACCGGAATGGCGTGAATATGGAGAGCAGGCCCGTTACCAACAGCGAGGCGCAGGTTTATTTCACGGATTCCGCCCCCAATGCGAACGATTATTATTATGTCATTGTGGCATTAACCACCGGGGATCACGGCGGGCATCCGGATGAAGCCATCACTTCTCCGATTTGGTGTAGTGCCTGTGAAGCGCCAGAAGGAGAAGTGGAAGGAGAAGGGACATCGGAAGGCGTGGCGGAAGGAGAAGAAGAATTTCCATGCATTACGCCGTGTGCGGCAGTATGTTCAGGTCCTGGTGTTGCGGCAGGCGTGGCTGCCGCGTTGATGTCTGTATACGCCACTGCGTCCCCGGCGCTGGACCCCAATACGCATGATGGGGATGGGAACGGAATAGTGGATTTGGCGCAGTGCCAGTTGCTGGATTTGATTCTGAATAACCCCGGTTTGGCATCGCATTGTTGCGTTAGCGCCGCCTGGGAGGTCAATTACGACTTGGTGAGTGCGGGGTTGGAACTGGTATCGCCGGAGGTATTTTCGCAGACCGGCGTTGAGCGGGCCACCTGCCAGGCCTTTTTTGCAGGGCTGTTAACCCTTGGCGAACAGCAGGGGCAAACCTTTCTTCTTGACCTGATGAACCTTTTCACGCTGACTGTGGATTGGCAAGCGGTGGACCATAGCGCGGGGATTTATCTTGCAGGGCAGGGGGATGCGGATTTGGATCTCGTGTGCAACCTGTCCGAATATGGGTCGGTTGTAGATGGCCCGCAGGATTTCTTCGGGTTTGTTTTGGCGGCGATAGACCCTTCGCTTCATGAAGATTCCGGGTATTGCAGTGCCCCGTGTTATGAGATGCCGGAAGGAGAAGGCCAAGAGGAAGGACAGAGTGAAGGCCTGTTGGAAGGCGAGGGTGCGGAAGAGGGCGCTGTGGAAGGGTATGAGGAGGGTGTTGAAGAGGGTATTATCGAAGGGCAGCCGGAAGGTGAAGGTGTGGAAGAAGGCGGCATGGAAGGTCAAACCGAAGGCATGCTGGAAGGTGAAGGTATTATCGAAGGCCAGCCGGAAGGGGTACAAGAAGGCGAAGGTGCTGTCGAGGGGCAGCCGGAAGGGGTACAGGAAGGCGAAGGCGATGTCGAGGGACAGCCGGAAGGGGTGATTGAAGGGGAAGGCGATGTCGAGGGACAGGTGGAAGGGGTGATTGAAGGGGAAGGAGGAGAAGAAGGCGGCATGGAAGGTCAATTGGAAGGCATCGAAGAAGGCGAAGGCGTGCCCTCCGAAGGCCATGCCGAAGGCGCCTTGGAAGGTTTAGTGGAAGGCCAGACAGAAGGCGGTATAGAGGGGCAGCCAGAAGGCGAGTCTGAATTCATGACGGCCGATCTAAACCGGGATCACCTTATTGGATTATCGGAATTATTGCGTCTCATTCAGTTCTTCAATTCCAGCGGATTCCATTGCGCCACAGGGACGGAGGACGGCTATGCACCGGGAACCGGCGGCCAGGATTGTCCACCGCATACCAGCGATTACGCCCCCCGGGATTGGCACATCGGCCTGTCAGAAATACTCCGCCTGATACAGTTCTTTAATTCAGGCGGGTATCATTACTGCCCTGATGAAAGCACCGAGGATGGATTCTGTCCGGACCTGCGGTAATTGGCATTCGCGCGAAAATATTGCGCATAATGCCGCTAACCTGTTTTCAGGCAACCACTTAGGGGCCGTCTAATACTGTTTTTCCTGCTTTCGAGGAAATCGTGAAGGCCCGGAAACTTGGGAATACGCGGGAATTACCGGAGCCGTACATGGAAAATTCCGGGGGAAATACGGATTAAAGTGCCCATTTCATATGTTAACATTAGCAAAAATAAACTCGTGGAGAAAGGAAAACCGCTTGAGGTCCCGAACCCATAAGAAGATGGACGCGATGCGCTTCTTGCACTGGGCGCTTATTGTCTATTTTCTTGTGGCGGTCCTGCACGGCGCGGTGCCGGCGATTTGGCGTCATCAGATTGAAAATGAAACCAACGATGGCCCTTTTCGCATTCTTTTGTTCAGTTTCCTGATTTTAACCCTTCCCGTTTTTTTGCCGTTATTACGGAGGATAATCGCTTTTCTTCCCGAGTTCTCGGGTTCCCTCTATATCAAACCGGGATTTCTCCGGGTTTGGACCTTGCGGGGCCCGCCCCTGCCTCTGTAGGCCTCCTGTTCTCCTCCGGTCACTTCCGGCAGGACCATTCTTATTCTGTGGAATAGTGTTCCAATAATTCTCTATACTCAAGGATTGCCTAAAGTGTTTCTAATGAATAATTTAGCGAACCAAGAGGTTCACGCAATGCCCACGCGGACGATGGAATGCCTTTCGCGGCACAGCGGGATGGAAGAACTGGTCATTCTCGGGGTTACGCATAAAAGCGCCAACTCGATGGACCAGTTGTCCTCGCTGGTGATCCCTGAATCTCAACAGGAATCCCAGTTAAACGAATTGAAAGAAATTCTCGATGCCGATGAACTGGTCTATGTTTCGACGTGCAACCGGGTGAGTTTTTTCATCATCGCCCAGCGTGATCCGGCGATTCTGCTGAAGGTGTTGCGGTCTTGGCTGATTGCGAAGAACACGCATCTGGAGGTGCCGCCGGAAGACCAATGGGTCATGGTGCAGGGCCGGCAGGCCCTTGATCATCTACTGCTGGTGGCGAGTTCGCTGGACTCGATGGTGGTGGGGGAACGGCAGATTCTGGGACAATTCAAACAGGCGTTCATCAAGGCCAAGGCCCTAAGCCTGTCGGGGCCGAAACTGCATTTCCTGTATGAACAGATTTTGACCATCGCGAAGCGGGTGTATACGTATACGACGCTAAGCACGGGAAAACTGTCGGTGGCGTCATTGGCCGAAAATCAGCTTTCGGATTATTGCGGACGGCACAAGGCGGTGACGGCGGTGCTGGTGGGGGTGGGCAAGATGATCGAACAAGTCGGAGCTTTCCTTTCCCAAAAGAAAAACGTCAAATTGATTTTTGTCAACCGGACCAAGGAAAAAAGCGATGCCTTGGTGGAACGGTTCGGCGGCGCTTCGCTGTCACTGGAATCGTTCCTGGCGGATAAGATTCATTTTAATATCCTGGCGTCCTCCACGTCCGCGCCGCATTATTTGTTCGGGACGGAATTCTTTGATCCCGGCCATCATCATGGAGAACGGCTCGTGATTGATCTGGCGATCCCGCCCGACGTGGACCCGGCGGTGGGCGAACTTGGCGGCATTACGCTGGTGAACATGGATTATCTGCGGAAGGAATCGCACGCGCACCAGAAACAACGCACGGAAGCAATGCAGGAGGCAAAGCAGATATTGATGTCGGGCGCCGACGGAATTGTGGACCGGTGGAAAGTCCGCACGGTCAATCCGGCCATCGGCGCGATCCGGGACCGCTACGAGCGCGAAAGCCTCGACCTGCTGCACAGACTGCTGGAGAAGGAATTGCCGCACCTGGAGGCCCATGACAAGGAAACGCTTGAGGAATGGACCCTGGAGATGGCGAAACACTGGGCGGTGTTGCACGCTTCCGGAATCAAGCAAGTGGCGCGGCAATGTTGCATGCGGGCGGTAAACACTTATCTGGAAGGGGTGGGCGTTCATGGGAAACGGGATGAGCAATAACGAAATTATTATCGGCACGCGGGGAAGTGAACTGGCGCGCACGCAAACAGGGATCATGGCGGAGGCTATCAATACGCTGACGGGCGTTCCCGTTAAGACGGTGATTATCAAGACCGAAGGCGACCGGATTCAGGACGTGCCGCTGCACATGGTGGAGGGCAAGGGTTTTTTCACCAAGGAACTTGAAGAGGCGCTGCTGGACCAACGCATTGACCTCGCGGTGCACAGTTTGAAGGATTTGCCGATTGAAAGCCCCGCCGGACTGACCATTGCCGCCATTCCGGCACGAGAAATGGCAAACGACCTTTTATTGGTGCGCGATCAGGCGGCCGATGAAACCCATGACCGTCTTCTTCCGCCGAATGCGGTGGTGGGCACCAGTTCCAAGCGGCGCGCATTACAGATTAAGGCGTTGCATCCCGGTGTGAAGATCAAGGAACTGCGCGGGAATGTTCCCACGCGCGTAAAAAAGCTGGTGGACGGCCAGTATGACGCGATACTGGTTGCCGCGGCTGGATTCCGGCGGCTGGGATTGTCCGCGCAAGGGTATCGGGTGGTCACATTGGATTTCGATGCCATGCTGCCCGCCCCGGGACAAGGCGCGCTGGCGTTACAGGTGCGATCAGAAGACCATGCGCTCATTGATCTGTTGGCGCCGCTGCACGATGCGAATACCGCGGCGGCGGTGGAGGCGGAACGCCATGCCCTTGGGCTGCTGGGCGGCGGATGCGGCATGCCGCTGGGCATTTATGCGGAGTGCATTGAAAATGAAGTGCGCCTGCGGGCCGTGCTGGGGCCGGACGATTGGCAATTACATGACGAACCGAAGTACGTCCGTGCGGCGGCGTCCGGGGACACCCCCATGGAGACAGCGCGGCGTATCATTGAATTACTGGGGGTCAACGCTCGAGGGTAAATCATTCCCATGCACAGGCGGCTATTTTTAGCGGTGATTAAAAACAGCGCGGCGGAAACCGGTTCCGCGCTGTCGAGCCTGCCTGTGGAACTCCATCCCATCGCGGTCAGCCGAATTGTGCGTTGTGCCGGCAAACAAGAATTGGACGCCATTGCCCGGGGATTGCCTGCATTCGACTGGGTGTTGTTGTCCAGTGCGAATGCGGCCACGATCTTTTTTGACTTGGTTTCGGCTCCCTCTGGCGGCCCTGCGCCTAAAATTGCGTGTGTCGGCCCTGATACGGCGGCCTGTGTGGAAAAGCTGGGATACGCGGTTGATTTTGTCGCGCGCGATCATCGCGGGGATGCGTTCGCGGAAGAATTTATACACGCACATGGTTCCACCCCAATTTCGGTATTACTTCCGCGGCCGGAAAAGATGGGAAGCCGCCTTGTGGAAATTCTTGCCCAATCCGGCGTCAGGGTAACACAGATTGTCTTGTACCGCACGGAACCTATGCCTTTGGAATCGTTGCCTGACATAAAATTCGGGAAAACCGACCTTTTCGCCTTTTTGAGCCCCTCCGGGGTCAGGCATTTTTTCAGACGCTATTCGATTCCCGCCGAGTCGGCTGTTTTCGCGATAGGTCCAACCACCGCGGACGCCCTTGAAGCGTGCGGCCACCGAAATGTCCGAATCGCGGAGGAATTTTCCCGGAACGGGCTGGTGGACGCGGTACGCGCTTTTTTGGATAATGAGTCTTTACCCAAGGGAGAGACGGTATGAATACTTTTCCGATAGTCCGTCCGCGCCGGCTGCGGATGACGCCTGCGTTACGCGATTTGGTGGCCGAAACCGCCATCAGGAAGGAAAAACTGATTCAACCGCATTTTGTGGTGGATGGTTCGAAACAGGTGCAGGAAATCACCACCTTGCCGGGGATTTTCAGGCATTCCATTGACGAACTGGTGAAACAAATCGAACAGGACCTGAAACTGGGCGTCAAGAACCACATTCTGTTTGGGCTTCCGGAGACAAAAGATGAACAGGCGTCCGGGGTTTGCGGCGAGAAGTCGCTGATTTGCCGTGCGCTGAACACCGTGAAGAACCAGTTTGGCGAAGATGCGGTGCTTATCCCCGATTTGTGCCTGTGCGCGTACACCTCGCACGGTCATTGCGGACTGCTTTCGCCGGAAGGCGAAATTCTTAATGATGCGACAAACGAAGTACTGGCGCGGGCCGCCGTAAGTTATGCGGAGGCGGGCGCGGATATGATTGCGCCGTCGGACATGATGGACGGGCGGGTGCTGGCGATCCGGAACGCGCTCGACGCGGCGGGGAAAAAGAACACGCCGATCATGAGTTATTCCGTGAAATATGCTTCCGCATTTTATGGTCCGTTCCGCGAGGCGGCGCATTCCGCCCCGGCGTCGGGGGATCGCAAGAGCCACCAGATGGACATTCGCAACGCGCGGGAGGCGGTGCTGGAAGCGTGCCAGGATGCGGCGGAAGGCGCGGACATCCTCATGGTCAAACCCGCGATGCCTTACCTGGACATTATCGCGGAGTTGAAGAAGCGCATGGTGCAACCGCTGGCGGCGTATCAAGTGAGCGGAGAATATGCGGCGTTGGCCTTCGCCGCCCGTGCGGGCGCGGCGGACCTGCGGGCCGTGGCCATCGAATCGCTGACCGCGATCACGCGGGCGGGCGCGGAAATCATTCTGAGTTATTTCACGCGTCAGTTGCACGCGGAAAAATGGATGTGAGGGAGAGTTGCATGGAAAGCAGGCAGTCGGAGCAGTTGTTCAAAGAAGCGCTGGAGGTAATGCCGGGCGGGGTGAATTCGCCGGTGCGGGCGTTCAAGTCCGTCGGCGGCACCCCCATCACGTTTCGCCGGGGGGAAGAGGCGTGGCTGGAAGATTGGGACGGCAACCGGTATCTGGATTTTTGCGGATCGTGGGGGCCGCTGGTATTAGGTCATGCGCACCCGTATGTAAAGGAACGCATTGAAACGGCATTGGCGGACGGATGGACTTTCGGCGCACCGCACCGTTCGGAAACCGTATTGGCCCGGAAGGTGCTGGAGCGCGTTGGTTTTGCGGAGAAGGTGCGCTTTGTCAATTCCGGCACGGAAGCGGTCATGACCGCGGTGCGGCTGGCGCGCGGCGTGACCAACCGCCCCTACGTGGTGAAATTCGACGGTTGTTACCATGGCCATCTCGATTCGATGCTGGTGAGCGCGGGCAGTGGATTGGCCACGTTTGGCACATCGAGTTCCGCCGGCGTGCCCGCCGAGATCGCGGCCACCACCCTTGTGGCCCCGTTGGACAATGAAGACGCGGTTACCGAATTGTTTAACACGCAAGGCGATAAAATTGCGGCGGTGGTGATGGAGACGATTCCCGCGAACAATGGCTTGTTGTACCAGCGGCCTGAGTTCGTGAAATTCCTTCGTGCGATTACGCAAAAGCACGGTGCGTTGCTCCTGTTGGATGAAGTGTTGGCGGGGCTGCGCGTCGAGCCGGGATTTGCATTCCAACACTATGGCGTGGAGCCGGACATCGTCACGCTGGGTAAAGTGATTGGCGGCGGATTTCCCGCGGCGGCGCTGGCGGCTTCCGCGAATATCATGGAGCATCTCGCCCCCAACGGACCGGTGTATCAGGCGGGAACCTTGTCCGGAAACCCCATTGCCATGACGGCCGGCCTCGCCACATTGGAAGTGCTTTTTGATCAAGGCGGCTGGGAGCGGCTGATGACGGTAGCGGGACGTTTTCAGGCAGGCATTGAAAACGGTCTGGAAAAATTGGGATTGCCCGTGCAGTACATCCAGACGGGCGCGTTGTTCTGGTTCAGCTTCGACAGCGAGGCATTGCCCCGGACCTCGGCGGCGATATCAAAGCCGGGAATTTCACGGTATGCGAGGGTACACAAACGCCTTCTGGAGAAAGGAATTTATTTCGCGCCGTCCGGGTATGAAGTGGGTTTCCTGAATATCGCCATGCCCGACGGCGAACTAGACCGGGCGATCTCCCTTGTTCTTGAAACTATTCGCGAATGTTATGGGTAGGGCCTGCAAGACAAATTACACGGACTCACACGGACGGGCACGGACCGAAAAGGCAAGCACGGACGGAAAAGACAAGCAAGATAACCGATAGTAAAACGGAGCATCATGGACGAAGCGATTTTTATACAGGCATGCAAAGCACAGCCCACGGAACAGGTTCCCATCTGGATCATGCGGCAGGCGGGCCGGTATCTGCCCGCGTATCAGGCGGTCCGGGCGAAGCATGATTTCCTGACCATGTGCCATGCGCCGGAATTGGCGGCGGAGGTGACGCTTCAGCCGGTGCGTGAATTCGGGTTCGATGCGGCGATTATTTTTTCCGATATTCTGCTCCCCCTGGAACCGATGGGCATTGAAGTGCAGTTTATCGAGGGAAAAGGGCCGCGCCTTACCCCACAGATTCGGTCAAGGCAGGATATCGAAAAACTGGCCGCCGTGGAATTTGACGCGGATGCCTGTTTTCTTGGGAAAGCATTGAAAATGGTGCGCGGCGAATTGGATGCGGGAAAGGCGTTGATTGGTTTTTCGGGCGCGCCATGGACCATGGCCTGCTACGCGGTGGAAGGCATGGGCTCCAGGGACTATGCGGTGATCAAGCACATGATGAATACCGAACCGGACGCCCTGCACGCCCTCCTGGATAAACTGACCACCGTTTTGATTCATTGGCTGCGTATGCAACTGGACGCGGGCGCGGATGCTTTCCAGGTGTTCGACTCCTGGGCGGATGCATTGGCGCCCATGGATTACCGCGCGTTTGCCTTACCCTATTTGCACCGAATCTTTGACGCCTTGCGCCCCATGGGAAAACCGGCTATCTTGTTCAGCAAGGATGCGGGGGCGTTTGTTGAAGAAAACCACCGGCTTCCGATAGAGGTGCTGGCGATGGACTGGCGGGTGAACCTGGCTTCCATCCGGGACCATTACAGGGGAATCGGGCCGGCCGCCTATCAGGGCAATCTTGATCCGTTGGTGTTGCTGGGTAAACAGGATATTCTGTTCGAGAAAGCCGGGAAAATCCTGTCGGAAAACGCCGGAATGCCCGGCTATATCTTCAATCTCGGCCATGGAATCACGCCGGCCACGCCGGTGGACAATGTCCGGGCGTTGGTGGATTTTGTACATGGATACAGGAGGCAGCCATGAACACCACAGCCTCTGTGATTCCGAGCAAAGACTTGGTGCGGGAAATGGACGTGGCCGCGCCGCGCTACACAAGTTATCCGACGATACCGGTGTGGCAGCCTGCCGAATCCGGGGCGGCCTATGCGGAAGCGCTACGGCGCCATTCTTCAGAAACACCGCTGACGCTGTATTTTCATGTGCCGTTCTGCCCGGTCATTTGTCATTATTGCGGCTGCAATACGGCCAAACTGGAACGGGAAGAACAGACGGCGGAATATGTACATGCGCTGCTTGCGGAGATCTGGCTGGCGCGGTCCCTGTTGCCGGAACGGCATCGCGTTTCGCAGATTCACTGGGGCGGCGGCACGCCCAGCATTCTGCAAGAAAGCGAATTTACCGCGGTGATGGACCTTGTCCGCGAGTCATTCGACGTGGAGGAACAGGCGGAACTGGCGATTGAAACCAACCCGATGACCTGCGGGGATGAGAAGGTACGCTTCCTGTTGGCCAATGGGTTCAACCGGATAAGCATCGGTGTTCAGGATTTTGATCCGGAGGTGCAGCAGAAAATCGGGCGTTGCCAGACCCACGCGCGAACCGCCGCGTTTTGCCGCCTCATCCGCCAGCACGGCGTGCGCAGCCTCAACTTCGATCTGGTGTACGGGCTTCCCGGCCAGAACATGAACAAGGCCGCCGACACCCTTGCGAAGGTGGTGGAACTGGCCCCCGACCGCATTGCCGTATACAGCTTTGCTTTTTTGCCCACGCTCCGTGACAACCAAAGGAAGATTAACAAAGCCGAACTGCCGGACACCGAATTAAAATTTGATCTGTATCTGATGGCCATCGAGCGCCTTCAACAGGCGGGGTACGCGATGATTGGCATGGATCATTACGCCAAACCGGAGGATGAATTGGCCGTGGCCTGGCGCGAACGGCGGCTCCGCCGGAATTTCATGGGGTATACCACCAAGGCGGAGACGGATGTTTTGGCGTTCGGCGCCACCGGCATCGGCGATGTCTCCGGCTATTACTATCAGAACGAAAAAGAAAACGCCGCCTATTATGAACGCCTTGGCCGTGGGGATTTGCCGGTCCAGCGGCATATGACCCTTGATGCGGATGACCTCATCCGCCGGAAAGTGATCATGGACATTTTGTGCAATGGCGTGGTGCTCAAAGACGAGGTTTCCCATCAGTTCTCCATCGAATTTGACGGGTATTTTTCCTCTGAGGCGGAGCGTTTGGCGCCCTTGGCCGCCAAGGAACTGGTCCGCAATGATTCACGTGTTGTGGAGGCTACCGCCCTCGGGCGTTTCTTCCTGCGAAATCTTGCCCTGGTGTTTGACAACTATCTGGATGGCCGCAAAGGCCCGCAACGGGGAACCACGTTCTCCAGAACGGTGTAACCTATGTCCGACGAAAAAGCAGGCGTGGTTTTGCTCAATATGGGCGGCCCGGATTCCCTGGATGACGTGCCGGCCTACCTGCTGAACATCTTCCGGGATCCCGCCATTTTGGATATGCCCCTGGGATTTCTGGTGCGGCCATGGCTTTCCCGGCTCATTGCTAAGAAGCGCGCCTCCGCCAGCGCGGACCGGTACCGGCAAATTGGCGGCAAGACCCCGTTGAATGGCATTGCCGCGAAACAGGCGGAAGTAATTCAAGGCCTTTTGGAGCAGAAGGATATCGAGGCGGTGGTGTTTCCTGGAATGCGGTATTGGCATCCATTTACGGAAGAGGCGATGCGGCATTTCGTAAAAGAGCACGTGGATGTGGTGGTGGCGTTATCAATGTATCCCGCGTATAGCCGGGCCACCAGCGGCTCTTCATTAAAAGAGTTTGAGCGGATGATGAAAAAGCATCTTCCCGGCGTGCCCTTCACCCAAATCGAGGAATGGGCGGCGCTTCCCGCTTATGTTGAATTTCTGGCCCAACAAATTGTCTTGGCGCTGGAATCACTGGGGCCCGAAATGTGGCCGAAAACGGCGGTGCTGTTCTCGGCGCACAGTGTGCCGGTGAAACTCATTGAGCGCGGCGATCCCTACCAGAAGCAGGTGGAGCAAACCTTCCATCGTGTTGGTGAGAAATTGCCGAAAGGGCTGAAAACCGTGCTGGGCTGGCAAAGCGCCGTTGGGCCGGCGCAATGGCTGGAACCGGATTCCAAGCACCTTGCCGCCGCGATTCGGCGTGAAGGTGTGGAAAACCTGGTGGTCGTACCGCTTGGATTCGTGGCGGAGAACATCGAGACCCTGTGGGATATCGAGATAGACCTTAAATCGTTTGCCGTGAAACAGGGTTTTCGGCGCTTTGTGCGGATAGCCTGCCCGAATGACGATGCGGGGGTGATGCATGGACTGGCGGACCTCATCGCCAAGGCACTCGGAGAAGACAACCATGACCATTAGCGTGGGCATTATCGGAGCGGGAATATCCGGCCTGACGGCAGCGTATTGCCTCAAGAAGGGATTTGAACGCACCGGAATAGAATGTGACTTGGTCATATACGAGAAGTCCAACCGGGTGGGCGGCAGTATTGGTTCGGAACGGACCGGCGGGTTCCTGGCGGAATGGGGTCCGAACGGTTTTCTGAATAATGAACCCGCCACGTTCGAACTTATTCGTGCGCTTGGGCTGCGGGATCGCCTGGTGGTCAGCAATGATTCCGCCCGAAAGCGGTTTTTGTTTATAGAGGGGCAACTTCACCAGATTCCACTTTCGCCGCCGGGATTTATCAAAACAGGCATATTGCCCTTACATGCCAAACTGCGCTTTGCCCTGGAGCCCTTCATCAGCAAGCGGACCGGCGGGCAGGACGAAAGCGTCGCGGAATTTGTGGCGCGCCGGTTTGGGAAAAAGGCGGTGGACCGGATGTTTGATCCGTTGATCTCGGGGGTATACGCGGGCAATGTGAACACCCTGAGCATCCATTCCACGCTGAAGGTTTTTGCGGAACTTGAGCAGGAGTACGGCAGCGTGGTCAAGGGGATGATCGCGCGGGTAAAGCAACGGAAAGCCGAAGCGCGCGCGGGCACGGCGCAAGAGAATACGGACGAGCTCCTCACCACGTCCAAGAACCCGATGTCCGGAAAGCTGTTGTCGTTTCAAAACGGCATGGGCGAACTGGTGGAAGAGTTGATGGTGCATCTGGAGGATAACCTTGAGACCTCCGTTCAGCTTGAATCCCTTCAGCGGGTGAAAGGCGGTTATGAAGTGACCGGCCGCACCTCGGAAGGGCCGATGGTCCGGCGGCATGATGTGGTGGTGCTGGCCTCGCCTCCCCAAGGAGCGGCGGCGTTGGCGACCGGACTGGATGCGGAACTTGCCCGCCTTCTGGGCGAAATACAGTCTTCGTCCATTGCCGTGCTTGCCTTGGGGTTCAAGGCGGAGGATATCGCCAATCCTTTGGATGGGTTTGGCTACTTGATTCCCCGTAATCAACATGTGCGGTCGCTGGGCGTATTGTGGAGTTCCTCCATTTTCCCGAACCGCGCGCCGCAGGGCCATAAACTGCTCCAAATTATGATGGGCGGGGCGCACGATCCCGGGGCGGTGGACGAAGAGGACGCTACTCTCGTGGCGACCGTGCTCAAGGAGGCGGACCCGGCATTACACATCAAGGGCGCGCCAGTGATGACCCGCGTTATTCGGCACCGGTGTGGCATCCCGCAGTATACGCTGGGCCACAATGCGCGGCTCGAAGCGATAGACGCACGCCTTCACCAGTTGCCTGGGTTTTATCTTGCCGGCAACGGGTATCACGGCATCTCCAGCAACGATTGCATCCGGCATGCCCGTGAATTGGCCCGAAAAATCGTGGAAATGACCCGTGCAGCATAGCCACAACGCAAAAAAGGGGAGGCCTTCCGAGGACACCAGGGACATCAGGGACACCAGAGACACCAGGGACACTGAAAAGTTGATGGATAGTAGTACCTAAGACGTTGAAATGGCCCTGCGGCTCTGATAGAGTTTTTTTAGAGAGAGACATACGTGTGTTGTCACATCGTAAGGTGTGGGGCATGTTTTTGTTCATGGCATGATCCACAATGAGGAGGACGGGGCATGAAGGCAGTAGTGCAGTACGATGCCGGGTTTTTCCCCCCCGCCGGAGGGGCATGCCCGCCGTCAAGCAAGGAGGGCCTTGTTTGCAGCGAGCGCATTGCGCGGATGCGGCGGCGCTATCAGACGGGCCCTGCCATCATCTCGGTGGAACGGGCGAAGTACTACACCGAAAGCTGGCAGGCGACGGAGGGAATGGGACTGGCGTTGCCGGTGCGTATAGCAACCGCCATGAAACATGTGTATGAACACATGACCCATTATGTGGATCCCGATGATCGCATCGCGGGGTATTGGACCGAAGACTTTCTGGGAATCCCGGTGGACGTGGAGCGGGGTGTTTTTAATACGGTTTTGGAATCCGAATTGACCAAGAGAACCATGATTCAGTTTCGGTGCCGGTCGATGGCGAAGGGGTTGGGGTACATGGTTCGCAAGGGGGTGTTGCGGGATTTTCTGAGAAACCAGCGGATGCTGCGGCGAAGCGGAACCCCGCCGTTGAACATGGATTTCAAAACCATGTCAGAGCGGGCTATCAACCCCTATCAGATACAGGCGAAGGATCGCGCATTGTTGATGGGGAAACTCCTGCCCTTCTGGAAAGGCAAGACTATCGTGGATCAGACCGAGAAGGCGCTGGCGAACTCCGGCCTGTACTCGAAGGACATGCACGATTTTGTGGCCTCGATTCCAGGCAACACCTCACGGCAGGTGCATATGGTGAGCGCCGCCGCCAGCATCGCCAGTTATCAAGGGCATGTGATCCTGGATTATTCCCCCACGCTCGAAAAAGGGCTGTTTACGATGCGGGAAGAAGCCGGGAAACTGTTGGATAAGACCAAATCGGATGACCCAAAGCATGACTTCCTGGAGTCCATTGCGATTGCGCTCGATGGCGTGATCCTTTTTGCGCAACGGCTGGTGGAACGGTTGGAAACAGCATTTCATGAGGCGCAGGAACCAGGGCAACGTCGTGTGTTGGAAGAGATGCTGGAAATCTGCCGGCGCGTGCCCTTTCAGCCGGCGCGTACGTTTCGGGAAGCCGTGCAGAGCCTTTGGACCGTAAAGACCGCGGTGGAACTCGCACATCCCGTGAATCTCCATTGTTTTGGCCGCCTGGATCAGATTTTATTCCCCTATTATGAAAAAGACCTGGCGGAAGGCCGCATCGATAAAGACGGGGCGCGGGAACTGCTTGAAGAACTCCTGCTGAAGATCATGTCGCAGAATATCCGTCCGGAATCGAACCTGCTCTCCAATTTCTACCACCGTTTTCTCGGTTCCTCCCCGGTGACCCTCGGCGGCGTCTCGCGAGAAGGAAAAGATTGCACCAACGCACTGACCTATCTTTTCCTGGAGGCCGCGCATACCTCGAAAGCCATTACCAACGTATCGCTACGCATCCACGATGGCAGCCCGCAGGCATTGCTGGAAACCGCCGCAACCTATTTGGCGCGGGGAACCTCGAGTTTTTCATTTTTTAACGATGAAGTGCACATTGAAGCCATGAAACGCCGGGGATTCTCCGAAGCGGACGCGCGGGATTACGCGATCATGGGCTGCGTGGAGGCGACGTGTCCGGGCAAGACGGGCAGCATGAGCGCGAATGCCCTCCAACTGTGCAAAGTACTCGACATGACCCTGCGCAACGGCGATGTGATGACGCTCGCGGGGCGGATTCGGGAGGAGGGACTCAAGACCGGTGCGCCGGAGGCTTTGTCGTCCTTCGAGGCGTTCGTCCAGGCGTTCATCGCGCAAGCCAAGGCCCAGATCAAGAAGATTGTGGAAGCCTCCAACCTTCGCGATCAGATGTTTGCGGAATACTTGCCTGCACCGTATATTTCCGCCTTCATGGAGGGATGTCTTGAGCAGGGCAAGGATGTGACCCAGGGCGGGGGGCGGTACAACCTTTCCGGCATCTCGATGATCAACGCGATAGCGAATGTGGTGGATTCGTTGCACGTGATTCGCACCCTGGTTTTTGAGCAACGGCGCTATACGCTGGCACAACTGGCCGAAGCAATGGACGCCAACTATATCGGCTATGACGATATTTTTCATGCCATCCGGAAAGTCTCCGGGAAATGGGGCAATGGGGCGGAAGAGACCGATGCATTGGCGCAACGGATAATGCAGGAGCTTTTCAATGAAACCTATCTGTACGAAAATTTCCGGGGCGGGCCGTTTGTGGTGTATGTCATCAGCATGATCACGCATACGATTGACGGGCGGCTGTCGGTGGCGTCACTCGATGGGCGGAAAGCCGCCACGCCATACGCCGCGAGCTGCAATCCCTATAATGTGGAAAAAGCCGGGGTGACCGCCGCGCTGCGGTCGGTGGCCGCGCTGCCGTTCAAGGACGCCATGGGCTGCGCCGTGAATGTCCGCTTTCACCCGACGGCGCTGGGCAGGGATGAACGCACACGGTCGAAGTGGGTGTCGCTGTTGCGGGCATATTTCGCCATGGGCGGGGCGCAAATGCAGCCAACCGTGGCGAGCGCGGAGATGCTGCGCGCGGCAAGGGAAAAACCGGACGAATACCGGGATTTGATCATCAAGGTGGGCGGCTACAGCACGTATTTCGTGGACCTGGGCCATGAGATACAGGATGAGATAATCGCCCGGACGGAACATGCATAAGGAGGGAACGAACGTGAGAGTCGCGGTAACGGGTGCGGACGGCCTGCTGGGCAGCAATCTGGTGCGGGAATTATTGGCGGAGGGATACGCGGTGCGGTGCATCATTTATCCCGGCAGCGCCTCGCGCACGTTGGATGGCCTGGATATCGAAACGGTGGAAGGCGATCTCCTGGATGAACACTTTTCGGCGGCGGATGCCTTGGCGGGATGTGACGGGGTGTTTCATTGCGCGGCCATCACGGACCTTTGGGCGGAAGAGGCGCTCGTGTGGAAGGTGAATCTTGAAGGAACCCGGCGCATATTGGAGGCCTGTCTTGCGGCTTCCGTGAAACGTTTTGTGTTTGTGGGGTCGGCGTCGTGCATGAAGCCGGGTTCCCTTGCCGCGCCAGGCGATGAAACCGGCGGCTTTCCGGATGTTTACCGGGGCGTGGCGTACATGGAATCGAAACACAGCGCGGCGGAATTGGTGCGGGAATATGTGCGCACGCGCAATCTGGACGCCGTCATTGTGGCGCCAACCTTTCTGCTCGGTCCCTATGATTGCCGTCCGAGCGGCGGGGAACTGGTCCGGCAGTACCTCGAACGGCCTTTGCTCTTCACCGCGCCCGGAGGGCGTAGTTTTGCGTATGCACCGGATGTGGCGCGCGCGATGGTGTCCGCGCTGGAAAAGGGCAAGACCGGCGAAACCTATCTTCTGGGCGGGCAAAATGCAAGTTACCGTGATTTCTTTTCTTCAGTGGGGAAGATTGCCGGCGTTTCTTCGCCACGCTATGTACTCCCCGGCAAGGTGCTTCTTCTTGCCGGGCGGCTGGCAACGTTGCTGGGCCGCATGCTGAAGAAGAGACTCAAATTCAATCAGGACTTGGCGCGCTTCTCGCTGGTCGAGGCATATTACAGTTCAGAAAAGGCCATCCGTGCATTGGAGATGCCGCAGACCCCTTTGGAGACGGGAATAACGGACTCGATCCGCGCATTGCAGGAATATGGTCATCTCAATCTGGATGCGGGGCGCTTCAAGGGCAAGGTGGCCATTGTCACTGGAGGGAGCCGGGGCGTGGGGTTCGCCACGGCGCGGGCGCTGGCCTTGCGCGGCGCTCGGGTGGTGATTACCGCGCGCGGCGCGGCGCGGCTGCAAACGGCGAAAGAAGATATCGAACGTCTGGGCGGGAGCGTGGAGGCGGTGGCGGGAGACATCGGATGCCTTGAAGATGCGGAACGGATAGTTCAAGTGGCCATCGAGCGTTTCGGACGCCTCGATATCCTGATTAACAACGCCGGGGTTTCGATGCGGGGGCATTTTTCCGAACTTTCCGCCGAAGTGTGCGCGCAGGTGAATGCAACCAACCTCCTCGGAGGCCTGTACATATCCCGCGCGGCGATCCAGCACCTTATCGCGTCCAAGGGGAGCCTCGTGTTTATTTCCAGCATCGCGGGCCTGTTTGGCCTGCCCGGCGCATCCGTGTATTGCGCCACCAAAAAGGCGCTGACGGGACTCGCCGAATCCCTGCGCATCGAACTCATTCCCAAAGGCGTTCATGTGGGCGTGGTGTATCTCGGCTTCACCGAACATGACCCGGAAAAACGCATTTTGGCGGCGGACGGTTCGCTCACGCCTCCGGACCGTCCCGCGCATCACACGCAGGCCCATGCGGCGGATTTGATCCTCAAATTGATTAAAAAGCGCAAGCGCCATATTGTCATGACGCCGGTGGGTGTGTTGGGATGGCTGGTGTACCGGTTATCCCCCGGCTTTGTCGAGCGGGCGATCTTATTGGCGCAATCGGGACGCTGGGGCATTTTCAAACAGTTCTCATGAATGCTTGACGAAATGTTCCATCTGCCTTTTTGCCTTGTTTGGGATTTTTCACAACTTTCCATTTATCCGTGGAAAATCCGGCGTCGGGCGTGGAATCCCGTCTTGCATCCGAGTACAATTCCCTGCAACCGTTGGAGAAGTAATTATGCTGGATGAAAAAGAACTGTTTTGTGTGCGCGTGGCCTTGATTCAGGCATTTTTACGGGAGAAGGGGTATGATGGCATTCTGCTTTCACGGGCGGATAATTTCGCCATGGCCACGGGGGGCAAACGCAATTATATCTGGCGCTATTCGGATATCGGCGCCAATTCCCTGTTCATCACGCGAGAGGGGGAAGCGCATTTTGTGGGAACGAATATTGAAGAACCCCGGCTGATGGCGGAGGAATTGGGCACGCTGGGCTGCGGGGTGAAATCGTTTCTTTGGTTCGAGGATTCCGCGGCGGAAGCGGCACGCAAGGCGTTTTCGGGGAATCTGGTTTCGGATGACGGGTCGCTGGGCGCAAATGTGAACGGGGAACTGGCCGTGCTCCGGGCGTTGTTGACGGAAACGGAACTGGAGAAATACCGGCGGCTGGGCCAACTTGCGGCGGAGGCCATGACCGCCACGCTTGGGCAAATACAAAAAGGCATGACAGAAGCGGATATCGCGGCCGTGCTAATTGCGGAAGGGGCGAAACGGAGGTGCCATGTCCCCGTGGCGCTGGTGGCGGCGGATGAACGCATCGCCCAATTCCGCCACCCCCTTCCCACCGCCGGTCCGCTAATTTCGGGAAGCCTGAAGGAAAAGAAGGTGGAGGGTTATGTGATGGTGGTGGGCTGTTTCATGCGGGAAGGACTGGTGGTTTCCATGACGCGGTTCAAGCAAACAGGCGCGCTTCCGGAAGGCATTTCGGATGCCATGGCGCGCATTTGTGGTGTGGACGCGGTTATGCAGGAAGCCTCGGAACCCGGCAAGACACTCGGGGATGTCTTTGGGCAGTGTATGCACGCGTATAAAAAATTGGGTTTCCCGGACAAGGAATGGCACAATCATCATCAGGGCGGCCCCACCGGGTATGCGGGACGCACCTGCCGGGCCACGCCGGGGGAGACCTTTCCGGTGCTGGACACCCGCTGGCCGCAACGTGTGCGGGAAGTGCTGGGGCAGGAGTTCGGATTCGGCGCGGCGTTTGCCTGGAATCCCTCGGCGCGGGGCGTGAAATCGGAAGACACCTTCATTTTACGCCCGGATGGCGGCAAGGAAATTGTAACGCGCACGCCGGAACTGCCAGAGGTGGATTTAGCGCCGGTTCTCGGAAGGAAAACGAGCGTGGTTAAGTCGCCCATGGACATTCTTTAATGAAAAGATGGGGACAGACCCGAATGGCACTTACTTAACAAAGAATATGAAAACAAAGCGAAAAAAAGGGACGGTCCCCAGCGAGCCCGCCCAGGGGCAAAACCTGTATCCTGAAAACCTTTTTAAGAATGGGCGGGCGAGACGGGAACGTCCCTTCTTTTCGCGCACTATAGTTCCCTGCGCTTAACTAAGTGCCATTCGGGACAGACCCGTCTCACTCGCCCATATTGGGATCGGCCTATAAATGAAAGGGTTTGCACATGGGCAAGCTCGCTTGGGTCAGTCCCCATTTTTCGCTCAAAGGGAAGCGAACACGGCCAAAACCGGGGACGGTTTTGACCGTGCCACTCTGATTCTTCATGCGCGGGCAGGGGCACTTGCATTTGCGGCGTACGGCATCTTGGGGCTATAGTGCTTCAATTGTGCGGAAGGATACTTGGGAGGAACCATGAAAACCGGCATCAATCAATGGGCTTTCCCGGGCGGCATGCCGTTGAAATCGGCGTTGGCGCTCGCGAAAAAGATCGGCTTTGAGACCTTCGAGATATGTGTGGGCGATGAAGGACCGATTCCTCTGACGATTTCCGAAAAGGATGTTACCGCGTTGCGCGTACAGGCGGATAAGTTGGGCATCGCGCTTACGAGCGTTGCCTCGGGCATGGGCTGGAAATATCCGTTGAGTTCGCCCGATCCGGCGGTACGCCACAAGGGTTCGGAGATTGTCGAACAAACACTCCAGATTGCGCGGTGGGCGGGGGCGGACGCGGTGCTGGTGGTGCCGGGGATGGTGACGCCGGAGGTTTCGTACGATATCGCGATCGAAAATGCGCTGGGTTCCCTTCAAGATTTGGTTTCCGCCGCGGAACAGGCGCAGGTGTGCCTGGCGGTCGAAAATGTATGGAACAAGTTTCTGCTCAGCCCGGTGGAAATGCGCGATTTTATTGATCAGTGCGAGAGTGCCTATGTGGGGGCGTTTTTCGATATTGGCAATGTGCTGTTGCATGGGTATCCGGAGCAGTGGATCCGCATCCTGGGCAAGCGCATCCGTAAAGTGCACGCGAAGGATTTCCGCGTTTCGGCGGGGAACCTGGACGGGTTTGTAATGCTCATGGAAGGCGATGTGAACTGGCCGAAGGTGGTGGAAGCATTGCAGGCGGTGGGATATGCCGGGCCGCTAACGGCGGAATACGGCCCGTACCCGCATTCGTGCGAAACGCTGTTGCGCCATTGTCACGCCAGCTTGAAGACGATCATCGGTTTAGCGAACAGCTAGTTTAAGGAGAGCGCAGTATGAAGGTAGCGATGATAGGCTGCAGCGGCATGGGCGCCGTGCATGCACAGATGGCCGTAAACTGCGGCCTGGAGGTGACGGTACTCGCCGATAAAAACATTGAGGCGGCCAAAACCCTGGCCAAACAATTCGGCGGCGATGCTGTTACGGACGGTCTTGCGGCCTGTTCACGGGCGGACGTTGACATTGTGGCGATTGCAACCCCCACCCCCACCCATTTGATGTTCGTCAAGGCAGCGGCCAACGCGGGAAAACACATTTTCTGCGAGAAGCCCTTCTGCCGTACGGCGCCGGAGTGCAAGGAGGCGATTGCGGCGGCAAAAAAAGCGAAGGTAAAACTTTTCGTGGGGCACGTGGTCCGTTATTTCCAGGAATTCGAGGCGATCAAGGCGCAGATTGCGGCGGGAAAAATCGGCGAGCCCGGTTTCGCGAAGCTGTATCGAGGGGGGCTTCTTCCAATGGGATCGGATTCGTGGTTTCGCGATTTTGAAAAGAGCGGCGGGGTGACCTTCGATTGCATGATCCATGATCTTGATTGGCTGCGGTATGCGTTTGGCGAACCGGATCGCATCTACTGCCAAGCGCTAATGTACACCCAACGGGTCCCCTTCGATTACTCGCAGGTCACGCTGCGCATGAAGAACGGGGTGCTCGCCACGGTGATTGGCACATGGGCGCACCCGCACGGATTCCAGGTGAAGGTGGAAGTCTGCGGGAGTGGCGGGATGCTCCAATTCAACAGCCAGGAAGCGCCAATGGGCGCGATGAAACGCGAGGTGAAGGCGGGACCGGACTGGATGCTGCCGATAAGCCCCGTGGACAAGAGCCCCTATCAGTTGGAATGGGAAGATTTCCTGGGTTGGGTCCAGGGCACGAGCACGCCGCGCGTGACGGCGCAGGATGCGTTGCGCGCGGTGGAAATGGCGGAAGCAGCGCTGAAATCGGCGAAAACCGGACGCCCCGTGGCGCTGTGAAGGAGACGAAGCAGTATGGCCAAGATTGGAATCATGAGTTTCGCGCATATGCATGCGTACAGTTACGCCGCCTGCCTGAAGCAGCTTCCCGGCGGTGAACTCGCGGCGGTATGGGACGACAACGCCAAGCGGGGCCGGGCCTCGGCCAAGCAGTTCGAAACGAAATTTGTGGCGAATATGGATGCGTTTCTGGACAGCGGCCTGGACGGGGTGATTATCACCTCGGAAAATATGAAACACCGTGCGATGGTGGAGCGCTGCGCGGCGGCGGGCAAATGGATTCTATGCGAGAAGCCGCTCGCGTCGTCCGTGGCGGATGCGAAGGCGATGGTGCAGACGTGCAAAAAGGCGAAGGTTGGACTGGGCACGGCGTTTCCGTGCCGGTATTCGCCGCCGTTGATGGAGGCGTGCAAGCAAATCCAGGCGGGTGAGTTTGGCGAAATCGTGGCGGCTTCCTGCACCAATCATGGCCAGTCGCCGGGCGGGTGGTTTGCGGATGAATCCCTGTCGGGCGGGGGGGCGACCATGGATCATACGGTGCATGTGGCCGATGCCCTGCGTTGGATTTTGCGCAAGGAATTTGTATCAGTCTATTGCGAGTTGGGCAATCAATTGCACAAAAAAGAGTTGAAAACCGACGACCTGGGCAGCCTGCACCTGGAGATGGAAGGCGGCGTGCAGATATCGCATCTGGCCAGTTGGAGCCGCGCGAAGAGCTTCCCCGCCTGGGGCGATGTGACCATTGAATTCATCGGCACCAAAGGCGTGCTCTGGGTGGACGCCTTCAATCAGAAAATAAACGTGTACAGCGACGCCGCCATGAAGGCCGAATGGGCGTATTGGGGCGGCAACCCCGACCTTGGGTTGGTGGCGGCTTTTGTCCGCGCGGTGGATGAACGCCGCGAACCGAGCGTCACCGGCGTGGACGGCCTCCGGGCCACCGAGGTTACCGTGGCCGCGTATCAATCCGCGAGAAGCAAGAAACGGGTGGCAATTACGCGTTCCCGTTAAGTACATGGTTTGAAACAAAGGGAGACTCAAGATGAAGCGGGTTCACGGTTTGTTTTTCATCGTTCTTTCAGGAATGCTGGTAAGTGTTGTCACGGCGCAGAGCCAGGAACAGGCGCCGGGCACGTCGGTCCCGTTTGTGCATGTCTGTAAAGACGCAGGGGCGGGCGGCTATGAGGCGTTCCCGGACGTTTGCCGGCTCAGTGACGGGCGCCTTATGTGCGTATTTTATGCCGGGTATGGCCACGTGGCGATGCCGAATGAAAAACTGCCCAAGGGCGGGCGTATTTCGTATTGCACCTCCAAGGATGAAGGCAAAACCTGGAGCAACGCCGGGACGTTGTATGACGGGCCGGACGATGACCGGGATCCTTCGATTGCCCAACTGAAAGACGGGACGCTTTTCTGTAATTTTTTCAGCCTGCGCAGTGCACCTGAAAAAAAACCGGCTTGGACCGGCCTGGGCACATGGCTGGTGAAATCCAGTGATATGGGCAAGACCTGGTCGGCCCCACAACAAGTCTCCAAAGAGTATTATTGCAGTTCGCCCGTGCGGCAATTGTCCGATGGGAGCCTAATCCTTGGCCTGTATGCTGAAAAAGACGGCAAGGGCTGGGGGGCGGTCACGCTCTCCAGCGATGGCGGGAAAACATGGAGTGCGGAGATTGACATTGACAACGGCGGGATGAACCTGGACGCGGAGACGGATGTCATTGAATTGAAAGATGGTTCGCTTTACGCGGCGGAACGCGGACGCAATGAAACCGCCGCGTGGTCTGTTTCCAAGGATAAGGGAAAGACGTGGAGTGTGAGCACGGCGTATGGATTTCCGGGGCATTGCCACTATCTCCACCGCAGTCCTGAAGGGATAATCCTGATGGCGCACCGCCTGCCCGCCACCAGCCTGCATTACAGCCTGGACGACGGCAAGACGTGGAGCGCCAATGTGGTGGTGGACGATTGCGGCGGGGCGTATCCGTCCATGGTCACCTTAAAGGATGGTTCCATCCTGATTGTGTATTACGAAGAGGGGGAAGGCTCCAGCATCCGCGCGAAGCGGTTCCGGGCCACGCCACAGGGCATACGCTGGATGCCCGTGAATGAATAGATAGCACGTATTTACAAAGGAAGTAGAGCATGATGACAAGCATGGTAGTGACCGTACTCGTGGCGCACCTGACGTGCGGCGCGATTCCCACAGAATCTGAATTGACCGAGGCGCGGCATTGGGTCGCAGCGAAGTTTGAAGGAAAAGCAGACACCCAGGCGCCGCAAATGAATTCGATTGAAGTCGTAGCAAATAATGACCCGGTGCAGAGCAATGCGCGCGGGGGCAAACCCATGAACATTGCCGGGCAACAGTACACGCGTGGGCTGTATTGCCACGCGGTAAGCAAGGTGGTGGTGCGGCTGGCGAAACCGGGCGTACGATTCGAGGCGACGGCAGGCGTGGACAGCAATGAGCAAACCAGTGGCGGACGGGGCAGTGTGGTGTTTTCAGTGGGTATTGACGGGAAAGAGGCGTGGCATTCCGGATTGATGCGCGAAGGCATGCCGGGAGTCCCGGTGAATGTGCCGTTGAATGGAGCCACCGTGTTTGAACTGAATATCAGCGACGGTGGCGACGGGATTGCGTGCGATCAGTCCGACTGGGCCGGCGCCAAAGTGGTATTGCAGGATGGCAAGGAAGTGTGGCTGGGCGAATTGCCGGTCGTCAACCACCAGCGGGCGCCCTATACCTCCGAACCCTTTTTCGCGTTCACCTATGATGGAAAGCCGTCGCAGGACTTTCTGCGCACATGGAAGTTGAAACGGGAACAAAAGACGCTTGATGAACAGCGCACGCAATACACGCTGACGTACACCGAGCCCAAAGGAGGCTTGGAAATCCGGTGTGTTGGGATCGCCTACACGGATTTCCCGACGGTGGAATGGACCTTATATTTCAAGAATACGGGAGAAAAGGAAAGCCCCATTCTGAGCGATATCCTCGCGGCGGATACCGCATTCGAGAAAAGTTCGGCGGAGGAGTTCGTGTTGCATCGCAATAAGGGGGACAATTGCACGGCGGACAGCTTTGAACCCGTTGAAGATGTGCTGAAGGCCAAAGCAGACAAGCGGATTGCGAATACGGGCGGGCGGCCCACCCAGATTGAATTCCCGTATTTTAACGTTGGCTTCGGCTCTCAGGAAGGGCTCATTTTCGTGGTGAGCTGGGCCGGGCAATGGGCGGCGCAATTCACCCGCGACGAGGGCGAGGGATTGCGGCTGCGCGCGGGACAGGAACTCACGCATTTCAAACTGCTCCCCGGCGAGGAAATCCGGACGCCGATGATTGTGCTGCAATTCTGGAAGGGCGAACGCCTGCACGCGCAGAACGTGTGGCGCGCCTGGATGATCGCGCACAATATTCCGCGTCCCGGCGGAAAACTTCCCCTGCTGCCGGAATTGGCGGCGTGCAGTTCGCATCAGTTTGGCGAAATGATCAACGCGAACACGGAGAACCAGAAATTCTTCGTGGACAAATACCTCGAACGCGGCGTCAAACTCGATTATTGGTGGATGGACGCGGGCTGGTATTGGAACAAGAGCGGCTGGCCCAACACGGGCACGTGGGAAGTGGACACGAACCGTTTTCCCGGCGGGTTGCGCCCCATTTCGGATCATGCGCACGCCAAGGGCGTGAATATCATCGTGTGGTTTGAACCGGAACGCGTCACGGAAGGCACCTGGATCACGGAGAATCATCCCGAATGGGTGTTCGGCGGAGCCAAGGGCGGACTGCTCAATTTGGGTAACCCGGAAGCTCGGGAATGGCTGACCAACCACGTGGATAAACTGTTGACGGAGCAAGGCATCGATCTGTACCGCCAGGACTACAATATTGATCCGCTGTCCTTCTGGCGGAACAACGACACGGAAGACCGGCAGGGCATCACGGAAATCCGTTACATCGAAGGTTATTTCGCGTATTGGGATGCATTGCTCCGCCGGCATCCGAACATGTTGATCGATTCGTGCGCCAGCGGCGGACGGCGGAATGACCTTGAAACCCTTCGCCGGGCCGTGCCCTTGCTGAGAAGCGATTACATCATGGAGCCCATCGGCAACCAGTGCCATACGTGGACACTGTCCTCTTGGTTCCCTTTCTACGGCACCGGCACCTCGAAGACGGACACCTATCTCATCCGCAGCACGCTGTGCCCCCATTTCACCGCCTGCTGGGACCAACGGGATGAGAAACTCGATTACCCCAATTTCGCCCGCATCATCCAGCAATGGCGCGAGTTCGGCCCAAACTACTTCGGCGACTACTACCCCGCCACACCGTATTCATTGGCCGACGACCAATGGATCGGCTGGCAGTTCCATCGTCCCGAAGCCAAACAGGGCATGGTGCAGGTATTCCGCCGGGCCGAGAGCGTGTACGAAGCCGCAAGCCTGCCGCTCAAGGCGCTGGAGGCCGGAAAGACCTACCGCGTCATCAACCAGGACGCCCCCGAGGCCGCCAAAGAATATTCCGGAAAAGAGTTGATGGAAAAGGGCCTGCCGGTGGCCATTAATGAAAAACCCGGATCAGCGTTCTTCGTGTATCAGGAATTTTAATCCGGACAGTTAAGAGTTACAAAAGATAGATCCCGGATGTTTCACTCTAGAAGCGAGCGATTCATCCGGGGTTTTTCTTATGATCCTAATCTTAAAATGTCATGACTGCCTATTTGGTATTCCATAGGCTTAACAGAGCGAATACCATGAAGACGGAGCAGAGGGCCATCTGAATAGTGCCCGAAAACATCCGCATAACGAAATCGCCCAGATTTTATTTGTTTTTCTGGTAATTCCGCACAGTGAAAATGCGCATCCCAATCGCCTAGTCCAGCACACGATGCCACCCGGGCCAATCCTCCGTACAAGTCGCATTCATGCATAAGCCAGTCATGTACGAGGAAATGGTTTCCATGATCGGAAGAGAGGATGCGTCCACACGTCACCATCGCCGGTCCTATGGCGTTCAATTTTTCCTTTACATCGATACACAGCAACATACGGTCCAGTGTAAGTGCAAAACGTGGGTAAATTGGCAATACGGACGTTTCTTCATCTTGTATCCCCCAAGCACATGACCTGCCTCGCGCATTTTGCTCAACAAAGAACGCATTTACGATAAGAACGAAGGATAGGGCTTTTTGAATAGCCTCCAAACGATCTTCCGTGGCTTGTTGCAGCTTTTGCAGCCTTTCTTGCCTCTCTTTTATACTTTGTTCATTAAGCTCTTCAACGATTTTTCTTTCTTCTTTCTCTTTTTTACTGCTTTCCTCTTCATCTGCCCCAGCATCAAATACTACATAGGCGCCATCACCCGTAGGCACTACTAAAAGTGGGTCTTCTTTCGTGAACAGTCCCTCCGTCTGAAGGATTCTCAACGCATGAAGAATGCAACTGTTCATAATAGCTGCTACAATTAATTGCCCTGATGGATTCCTTTTTGTCCATTCCCGTATATCAAGTCCGGCAACTACACCCCAGCGCACAGGCAATTCAACAATTTTCCGCTCCAATCCTGGCATAGCACGAAAACCAATCTGGATCTTTTCATCTTCGGCCAGTTCGATAAAATGTCCAGCGCTTAGCCCATTAATTAAATCGTCACCAAACGCTTTTGCTATTTCTCGAAGATCCTCATGTGATGTCATCAAGAGTTTCCTCATATAGGCTGTTCCAATGTATATCATCTATGCGCTGTACAGCATATCGGACGAGCATATCCAAAGGACTGGTTCTATTTTTCGCATTTATCATTGTAGGCTTTTGGACGTCATTTTCGCTAAGTTGCATGGTTTTCTTTATCATTGCATTAAGAACTAAGGAAATCATTACATAGTTCTGAACTCGCGTACGCGAAAAGGGAAACACAATCTCGCTGAACCTGAAGCTTTTAGTTATATCCGATTCCTCGTTATTCAATGTTTCTGAATTTGCGTCATCTGTTTTTGTTCGTTTTGTGCAAGTCGTAAGCGTCCTTATAATGCCAGCATACGGAATCCTGGACCGCTTGTCGGCCCCAGAGCCTTGAATAGACCCTAACCAGAAATTCTCTTCATAAAATCGTGTAGAGACAGGTGCCCCACAACCGGAAAGGAATCGGTCCATTTCATGATATTCAGAGACAAGTTCTTTTATGATATCTGTGGCTAATTCCCGATTACCCCCACTCATTGTCCCCAGATACCACGTTCCTGACAAAGTCACGCCCAAGCTTCTGTTGTTTTCGTTCATGCATTGTTTTCTAAGAACACTTGCTTCTTCTTTAAGTTTTTCAGGATTTACGCCTGATGCCGGTTTATAGAAAATTGAATTAAACAAGATGGGATCGCAACCAACCTTTTTTGAAATTGGCAATTCTTTCAATACCATTTGACCATCTATATTCCCAGGCAAATCATTAAATAGTTGATTTCCCTGAGAAACCGTGGTAAGCCACTGACGAGAAATCAAGGAAAAACTTCTAACATCCGCCTCCTGTGTTTCACATACATCCTTCCATTTAACTCCCCCATCTTCATCCACACGGAATGTATGCAAACGTGTATCCGTTATTTCTTCTTTATGCGCAATTTCGTTTCTTTGTTGTTCATCCAAAAGGTGGTACATCAGAGAAAGAACATATTTGAATTTACCTTCAAGTGACTCAGTTACGTCAGAAATCTCGCTGTAATTATCTGTTGCTTTGTTTTTTTGTGTATTCCATTTGACCCAGTTCCGTGTTAAGAAAAAAAGCAAGCCTGTATTCTCACTGAAACTTCTCTCGTGCCGTCGCAATCGGCATCGTCGAATAGGACAGAAAATAGAGGATATGCGAAAAGTGCTAAGCAACAACTCAAGAAAGAACGATACCACGGAGTCCGCAGTCTCGCGTTGAAAATCAAATATATGAACACAAGATTTTTTCGCAGAATTCTTCGCGATTACATAGGTTGGCATATCTTTCATAGACATTTTAAACGCAAGTATATCTTCCCAACATGGAACACAAAGATCACGGGGATTGCACAAGAATTTAATGACTTCTACCGCGCCCGGACTATTCTTAGTATTTAGTTCTGTAATTGTATTCTTAATACAATCAGGAATGGTTTCAACGACCGCAAGAACTCCCCAATTGTGTCTGAAAGGAATGGCATAGAACGGTTCGATTTCACTTTTAGCGTGTCTTGCTCTTACATTACGTGAAGCAACCGTCAATGCCTGTGTCACGTAATATTTACCCGCAAGTTTCAGAAGCGATCTCTCAAGGTTCGGTTTTGCTGGGGTCGTGTTTAGTCCTTCATTACGAGTATCGGTTTGTGGTTTTACTTCCGCGTTAATTTTACTGATGATGTGTTCGGGAAGGATAGCCAATAATTCATCCTGAGAAAAGGCCACAAGAGCCGGTGTCTTCTTGCCCTCCTGGATAAGCCTTGGCAACCATATTTCATCAATCGACACCACATGACAGGTATCATGACTTACATCCGAGAGATTGCTCAGCGCCGAATTGACCCCAGGACGTTCCATAGGCCCAAAAACGTTCACTGTTACATTTTCCATTATGCCCTCAAGATTGCGTTTCATATTAAGGCCATCATGATGCAGGGCACTATTTTTGTGATCGTAGGTCAAGTCAACCGTAGTCCGGCACCGCTGTGGATGACCACTGAAGATCCCTGTATAGCCACGAAACGTATCTGCCACCACTAATTCAAATTGTGCGGTGATCGGACTGCTAAACGCGCCCCGTGCACTAATTGAACGAAGTTCCATAGGACGTAATGCCCTGACGTTAGTTCCCCCGGCGCGAATGATTTCCATACCCACAACTTCCGTACCATGAAGCGGAACACGGCGAAGACGAATGATATTCCGTGCTGTATTTTGCCACCGGGAATCAATATGCCCTGTCGTTTCACTCTGAATCGCCGTATCATCAATAACCATTAAGTTTATGTTACGCACTGCGCATAGCCGTGCCAAATTAGTTACCAACAACGTGGGGTCCTGAATCAGCGGCCAATTTGCTGGAATACGGCTCACACGATTGAGTACAATTCGGGAAATACCAATACAATGATTGCACAAATCGCTGAACGGTGCACCAATATGCTTTGTATTGTCAAAAAGCACACAAAGCTCGTCAAGAAGTTCCTCTGTGGTACACCAGACAAGATCAGGAATTAGAACATAAAGATGGGTCTTCGCGAGGATCTGTGGGTAGAGTAGCAGTTTAAGGTAGCATCCAGCT
>CAYYRW010000039.1:0-70799 GCA_964474205.1 uncultured Nitrospirales bacterium
GCACCGGCAACTCGGTGTCCATGGGGTCCGCGCCCAAGGGAAGGTCCCCGGTCCACCCATCAAAGGCATAGCCGCTTGCAGGATTGACGGTTAACACGGGTTCCGCGCCGCTGGCTAAATACAGGGTTCCATTTGGGTTCACATAGCCCTGACCGTCCACGTTGACGGTCAGTGTATATCCCGAATCCATGTAATTGGCGGTGACTGTTTTATTTCCATCCATGGTGAGAGTGGTTTGGGGATTGTCTGAAGTCACGTCGCCGGTCCATCCCGCGAAAAAGCTTGTTGCGGAGGTGGACGCGCTGATATTGGCGGTGCGTCCGGCAAGATAGGAGAACACGCCGGTGCCCGGATTGACCATGCCGATGCCGGACCCCGCCGTGCCGATGGTCAGTGTCCAGTCGCCGGGAATAAACACCGCCGTTACACTCCGGTTCTGATTCATGGTCAATTGCTGATAACTTGACTGGGCATCTCCCCCGGACATCAGGTCGCCCGTCCATTGGCTGAAGGCATCTCCGCCCGCTAATAGATTGACGGAAAGATTAACGGTTGCCCCGTTCACGTAGCCGTAGCTGCCCGGCGGCGGATTGGTATCGCCATTGCCGGATTTTGCGATGGTGAGCGTCCAATCGCCCAGGGAAAAAACAGCCGTGATGGTTCTATCCTGGTCCATGGCCAAGGTAATGTTTTGGGCGGTGGGGGAGGCGCCGCCGATGTCGCCTTCCCAATGATCAAAGGCGGAACCCGTGTCCGGAATGGCTGTAATGTATGCATTTAACCCGGTATCAAAGGCATAAACGCCTGGTGCCGGATTGGTGGTTCCCGTGCCTGTGCCGCTGGTGTTGATGGTTAACTGGACTTGCGGCAACGCGGTGAACACGGCCGTAACCGTCCGGGCTTGATCCATGGTCACCTGAAGGGTTGCATTGGAGGGGTCGGCGCCGCCAATATCGCCCTGCCATTCGGAGAATTCATAGCCGGAGGCGGGGCTGGCGGAAAGTTCCACGGTTCCGCCCGTGGCAATCCCCACGGCTTGCCCTGTGGGAAAATTAACATACCCCGTTCCCGTGACATTGACGGTAAGGTTATGGCCGCTGGTGGTAAAGTCCGCAGTGACCGTCTTATCGCCGTTCATGGTGATTTGTTGTGCCGGATTGTAGCCCGTGAGATCGCCTGTCCATCCTCCAAAATAGTTTCCGGAGTCCGGATTGGCATTCACAAAGGCCGTGCGCCCGGAAAGAAATGAATAGACGCCGGGGGCTTGTGGCCAGGTGGAACCCGCCCCCGCACCGGTCTTTTGCATGGTCAGGGTATGATCGCCGGGAGTGACAAACACCGCTTCCACCGTCTTGTCAGTATCCATGGTGATTTGAGCGTTCGGATTGGTCCCGCTGGCATCACCCGCCCAGTGATCAAACGCCCAGCCGCTTCCATCGATTGGGACGGCGGAGAGGTTGACCTGCTCTCCGCTGGTGTAGGTGGTGCTGCCTTCGGCGGGAAAGGTGGATCCGGAACCTGTTACGGTTATTGTAAGCGTGACGGTGGCCTTGCCCGGCAGGCTTGTGTTACCGCGGACGGGTCCCGCCAATGTTCCCATGGCCGCCGGCTGGAGTACCATTTTATCGCTGGTCCGGAGCATTCCCCCTTCAGCCACAGCAGGCGCCCCGGAGGTGGATTCCGCCGCCAAGGCAGGCCACAACGGCGCCGCGTTTAGGCAAATCGTGCTCGCCAGTAGAAATGCCCCCATCCATGAGGCGAATACCGGGACGGATGAAACACCTTGACGCCCTGTAAACATCGTACCTCTCTTCTGAGCTGATCCGGCACATTTCATGTTACACTAAGATATCACCTGCTTGTACCGCTTACTAGGTATCCAGTTTCTTTATTATCTGTGAAAATGGAAACGGTGTCAATAAGAGAAGGAATTGCAGAGGCTTCCTCCATCGCTGCGAGCTACGGAAGACACATCGCCGGCGGGGCACCAAAGCAGGCGCAGAATCAGTCTGCGCCAACGCCGGGGCAGAATCCGTCTTCGGTGTTGTCCTCTGGGCAGTAGTGATAGCCGCCGGAATTGAAGAACTGGATGAGGCGGAGAAGTTCGGAGAGATTGATCAGCCAGTCCTGCGGAGCATAATCGCTGGAGTGGGGGAAACAATCCATTTTAGTGATTTGACGCAAAACAAGGGGTTGCAACCCCTTGTCTGAGGCCTGTCCCGGCGCATAGCCGTCTTCCGTTCCGGCCTGGCAGTGGAAGCCATCGGAATTGAAGAACTGGATGAGGCGCAGCAGTTCGGACAGGCTGATCTGGTTGTTGTGGTCTTGGTCGGCGGTTTGCCATTGGTCTTCCCTGCCTTCGCCTTCGCCTTCAATTGAACCTTCGGTCATCCCCTCAACTTGACCTTCGAGGGATCCTTCGCCTTCCTCAATACCTTCTTTAACGCCTTCGCCTTCCATCGTACCTTCTTCGCTGCCTTCCTCTGTCATTCCTTCCTCTTCACCTTCCTTTTGTCCTTCATAGGTTCCTTCCGCCCAACCTTCTTCCCCCTCTTCAACCGGACCTTCTCTGTCTCCTTCCCTCTGTCCCTCGTCTTGGCCTTCTGCCTGACCCTCTATTCCTCCTTCTTCCGCTCCTTCAATCGTGCCTTCGGATTGACCTTCTTCCAGTGTGCCTTCAAACAAAGCACCTTCGGAATCCCCTTCCCCCTCCAATATGCCCTCGCCTTCCTCTTCGATCACGCCTTCAAACTGCCCTTCAATACCTCCTTCACCCTCCTCCGGTGAACCTTCGGAGGGCATGCCTTCAATCATCCCTTCAGGCTGTCCTTCAGCCTCAAAGAGCGCTGTCACCGTTGTGCCCGCAAAGTCGGTGACTTTTGACAAGCGCCAGGTTCCATCGCCTAGATCAACCGTGATGCCGTTAGTGGCAAGGACACCCATCAGGGTATGGCCAGGCAACATGGTGGGAACAACTACAATGGAATGGCCCGTGACTTCATGATGGATTATTGCGGGGCCTGAAATATTGTCTCCATAGGTCACCGGGATATCCCGCGCCTTATATGTGGCCGTGATAGTGACAGGGGCCGTGGGATAATACACCGTGTACCAATCAAAATGATTCGCCGCAGGCCATGCGGCATTGCCTTTATAAAGATGCGCATTGGTGACCGTTACGCGCGGCCAACATCCTGAATCGCCTCCGTTGGCATAATCCGGACAATGACAGACCGGCCCGCCGGTTGCACCCAAGTTGTACAGATTGGTGGCCGTCTCGAATGCTGCATAGGGCAAGTTGCCATCCGTTGCCGAAGACAGCACCCAGAAGCTGCGCGCCCCCCCTGTTTCGATGTCGCTGGCGCCGTCATCCATAACCACTGCTGGCGTGATCAATCCGGGTGGTTCGGAGGCGGTAACCACATTAACGGGATATATTTGGGGAGAAACCTGCCGGGTGCCTTCCAACTGTAAGTCAAAACTCATGTCCTGCTGGTTTGCGTTCGCCAAGTGCACTTCCACCGCCACCGTATTTTCTCCATCTATCAGCAGGGCATGATCCACCGCCACCGTGTACCAGGAATATTTGCTGATTCCGCGCGTGCCCGTTGCAGGGTCCGAGGAGGAAGCATCCCCTGCAAGCGATTTGCGCAACACCTGTGTTCCGTTCAAATAAACCGCAATGCCGCCTTCGTAGACAACCCGGAGATGGAGCGTTTCAAACGGCATGGAAGTGTCCAGGCAGAACGTGCTGCGGAAATAAGTTGTTATATGTTTGTTTGACGGATTGCCCCCGTAACTCACCACCGTCTGTTCATCCCCGTCGCCATATCCGAATTGAGCCGGCCCGCTGCTCCATCCTGTGTCATCAAACCCCGGGCTCCGCCAGGCGGTGCCTTGATCCGACCCATTGTCAAGATAGCGCCATGGGGATTCCGGGGGGATAAGCGAGACCTCCGGCGTGGGTCCATCGTTGCTCGAACGGGCAAAATACCAAAGGTTTACGGGATTGCCTTCGCTGATGGTCAGATACCCGCCGCCATTCTTTTCATACCCGATGGCCTCTCCTTGCGGCTCACTCCTCAAGGGTACCGCTATGCGGGAGGTGTTCAGGGCGTCTTGAATGCTCTGTCCCGGCCCGATTCTGAACAAATAAGCCCAGTCATATCCCCTGATAATCAACTCATTGCCCTGGGGTTGGATACAGGCCGCTGTCGCCTTGTACATATTGCCCTTGGTGGCCACCACAGAGACGTTTACGGTCGCCCCATCCACAAACTCAGATGCCGGCACGCGAAATACGCGGCATTGTCCAGGGTCGCTTTCCTTCGAACAGATGTACACATCGCCATTCCGCGGATCAACCATGAGCCCTTCGGCATCGGTCTCATTCATAAAGGGTATGCCCGGATACCAGATCCCTACATACTCCCACACATCATCGGAATACGACTTGCTGACCGGGGCGGACGCCTGCCAGGTATACACCACCGGTTCGGGCATGCGGTAAATTTTGATGTTCCACCGGTTGAATCCGTTGTCTCCGATATCGCCAAAGTAAATATAGGATACTCCTTCAAGGGGTCCAGGGCCTATTGCAATGTCTTCATAGTTTTCGCTGTCTTCAGCGCCCCCGAATTCGTAGGTGCCCAGGCGCTGTAAGGAACTGTCTATTGCGTGAACCCGTACACCATCGGAGTCTCCGTGTACCCAATAAACCCCCGGCGAGGTAACACTCGCGGCAATACCAGATATCTCGCTGTCCGGGGGTTTTCCATAAGCCAGGGAAACCCCTTCCGCAAACGCAGGCTCCGCCACCACCACGTTCTGTCCCCCACCCACCCCAACAAAACAAACTCCCATAATGGCCCCCCAATATCCAAACGCATACATATTTCTGCGGAACCTCATCTCTTTTTTTTCCTCCGGTGGATTCCTGGGACCTGTCCCGGTCTGTACGTTGGCCGTTTCAATTCACAAATTGTGAAGGTTCACACTCTCCGCCTCTATCATGCAGCAACATGCGCCATTTCCCCATGGCCCTGGATTCAATCCAGATTATGCATCCAAAGCAATTGTGCCCGAAATCATAAAAATTGTCAAAAACAGACGGATTCCTGCAAAATTCCGAGGAGAATCATGTCATGGCATATGGGTACTTGGGCACTTTTCGACTGCCCTCAGGAAATGCCTGGACAGAATCCATCCTCCGTGTTCTCACTAGGGCAATAATGATACCCGCCGGAATTGAAGAATTGGATCACGCGCAACAACTCCGACAGGCTGATATGCCAGTCTTGTGTGTTGTAATCGCTGTCATACGGGGCACAGGTTGTATCGCCGGGGCCGGGGGCGTAGCCGTCTTCGGTTCCGGTTTCGCAATGGAAGCCGTTGGAGTTGAAAAATTGTATCACGCGCAACAGTTCGGAGAGATTCACCAAACCGTCGCAATTTTGATCAGCGGTATGGCAATCGGTTTCGCCTTCGACTTCGCCTTCTTCACCCTCGCCTTCAATGACGGGGCCCAGCGAGATCACCACCGCCGCGGGGGTATCACACGCCACAGACAGGCCAAATACCGGGTCTTGGCTGATGACATGGCCCGCAGGCACGGTGTCACTGTTTTCCTGGGTGATTGTTCCCAAGGTCAGGTTAGCGGCGGCCAGCGCGGCCTCAGCTTCCGATTGGGGGAGCCCTATCAGGTTCGGCACGGGCGCAATGCAGGGTCCGTACGACACCACGATGGACACCACACTGCCGTACACCACGGAAGTTGCCGCTATGGGATTTTGTGTAATCACGTGGCCTTGAAGCACGGTGTCGCTGTATTCCTGGGTAACTTCCCCCAAAACCAAACCGAGCACCGCTAGTGCGGCTTCGGCTTCCGCCTGGGTTTTGCCGGACAGGTCCGGCACGGTTACGCTTTCGGGCACGAACACCGCGATGAGTTCCACATTCTGGTCAATAGTCCCGGAAATGGTACGGGAGGCGGGGTCTTGCCCGGCGGGCACGTTGCCCTGCCATTGCAGGAAGAGGAACTCCGCGCCCGGTGTGGCGGTAATCTCAAAGAGATCACCGTTCATATGCCAATACAGGCCCGGCACCGGGTTCGTGGTTCCGTTGCCAATCACTTGAATATAAAGATAAAAGTCGGCTTCCTTGAAATTCGCGATAACCGTCCGGGACTCGTCCATGAGAATGATGGGATCGCGTTCATACGGGTCCATGCCCAAGGACAACTCGCCCGACCAATAGTCGAAAAGACTGGAACCCCGATCAATAGCGTGTATTGTGGGCATGGCCCCGGCCACAAAGCGCGATGCCCCCGTGGGATTGGTAAGTCCGCCGCCGCTCTCGTTCACCACCAATTCATAACCGGATGTTCCCAATGTGATAGTGACGTTTTTATCGGCGTCCATCAAAAGGGAACTGGTGTAATCAAAGGTAGTAACATCGCCGGAATAGCCACCCCAATAGGTATCGTACCGTGGACGCACTTCAAGGTTCGCGGTCCGTCCCGCCATGTATTGATAAACACCGGCAGGGTGCGATATGTACTCCGCGATGCCTCCTCCGGTAACCGTCGAGGTGAGTGTGTAATCGCCGGGGGTGAATACGGCGGTCAGTGTCATATTCCCATGAATAGTGAAACGTTGCCCCGGATCAAAAGTATCCATGCTTTCCCCTGCGCCTTCCCAATGATTAAAGGCATCCCCGCCCGTGACAATGTTGGCCACCACTTCCACCGGCGCGCCATCCATGTATCCATAGGCGCCCGGTGCGGGCCAAGTGCTGCCCGTGCCTGTATAGCTTAGCGTCAGGGACCAGTCCGCCGGCACATAATTCGCCACAATCGCCCGGTCCTGGTTCATCGTCAATGCGATCATGGAACGATAGGGATCCGCAGAGCCGATGTCCCCCGACCAATGACTGAAGGCCCAGCCATTGACACCTAGTTCTGCTTCGACCCATACCAGCGTGTTAATCGAATATTCATAACTGATCCCGGGCTCGGGAGCGCCCGCCGGGTTGGTCGAGCCTTCCCCTTCGATGAGTATCGTCAATGTTCGCCCTTCCATCACAAAATGGGCGGTTAGATTGCGATTTTGGTTTATGAGCACCGGTAATTCCGGGTTCGAGGAATCGGCACCCTCAGGCAAATCCCCCGACCAGTGATCAAACTTCCATCCATTTTGCGCCGTGGCCCGCAGTACAGGTTCCATACCGCTGGAAAAATAGCTGGTCTGCGGCACATTCACCCCTCCCGAACCCTCCACCGCCATATTCAGAACATAGCCGGTACTGGAGAAATTCGCGGTAATGGCTTTATTGCCATCCATGGGGATGACAAGACTGGGCATATCACTGTCCACGTCCCCTGTCCACCCGGCAAAATACGCGGACAGGCTGGTATTCACCGTCACGGAGGCTTCCCGCCCGTTCAAGTAGGCATAAACACCCGGATTTGGATTGACACTGCCATCCGGATCACCCGACTTGCTAACAGTAAGCGTCCAGTTGCCTGGTACAAAATTCGCCGTCACTGTCCGGTTTTGATTCATCAATAAGCTCAATCCCTGTGTAGTGGCGGAATACGCCCCAATATCCCCCGTCCAATGAGAAAAGGCATCCCCGCCATCCAGCAACACATACCCAAAGCCCGCATTTCCACCCTCCGCATACCCATATACTCCTGGAGGCGGCGAAGTGGTCCCATTGCCCGTAACCTGAAGGTTCAAGGTCCAGGCGGGTTCCACGAAATGCGCCGTGATGGTCCTGTCCTGATCCATCAGCACACAAAGGCTGGACCAGTGCACATCCGCATTCCCCACGTCTCCAGACCAATGATCGAACGCCACATCAGACGCAAGAGCCGTTTGAATACACGCATTCTGATTGGTGGTGTAAATGTATTGTGTGCCCGGCGCGGGGCTGCCTGCGGGACTGGTACTGCCCGGTCCATCAATAATGATGGTTAAAATTTTCATGTCTTCCCTGAATACCGCCGTAAGATTCCGGTTCATGTCCATCACCACGGGAAGAGTAGGATTCGCGGTATCTTCACCTGCGGGCACGTCCCCCTCCCAATGGTCAAAAACATAGCCTTGAGATGTATTGGCCACCACGTCGAACGTTGCGCCGGCCGCAAAACCGCGGGAATTCGTGCCCAGATTCAGCCAGCCCTGACCGCTAATCGCCGTGGTCAGTGTGAAGCCGGTGCTGCTGTAGTGGGCGGTAACGGATTTGTTTCCGTCCATCAGAACACTGGTGTTAACCGCATACCCGCTGGCATCGCCGGACCATCCGGCAAAATAGGCCGCGTCACACGCGTAGAGAGTAATATTGGCGGTACGGCCCTCCAAATAAGAATAAACACCGGGCGCCGGATCAGGCTGACAGTATCCCTCACCCCCCTCTGTTCCGATGGTAAGAGTCCAGTCCCCCGGTACGAACTCCGCGGTAATCGTGCGGTTTTGCGTCATGCTCACATTTTGCCAGAGACTCACCGGATCTGAATTTTGCATCAGGTCTCCCGTCCAGCGATCAAAAGCGTCTCCGCCGGGTATAAGTTGACAGGAAAAATTTTCGTTAGCGCCGTTGGTATATCCATATACACCGGGGACAGGACTGGTCATGCCATTCCCGTTCTTCTGAAGGGTCAGGGTCCAAACAGCCGGCACGAAAAAAGCTGTTACACCCCGGTCTTGATCCATGACCAAGTTAATGCTGGATTGATAGGGGTTTGCACCGCCAATATCGCCTTCCCAGTGATCAAACGCCGAACCGCTATTGGGAAGGGCTTGTACCCAGGCGGTGCTTCCCTGAGTATACCCATGAACCCCGGGCGATGGGCTGGTGGTGCCGGGACCGTTGATACTGATGGTTAATTGCTTTTGCGAAACCGCACTGAACACGGCGGTGATGGCCCGGGGCTGGTCCATGGTTATCTGAATGCGCCGGTTCTGCGCACCCGCACCGCCGATATCGCCTTCCCAGTGCTCAAAGACCCAACCGTTCTGGTCGAGGGCCCAAAGTTCCAATACCGCTCCCGCCACAAACCCTGTCGTGCCAAGGCTAAAATTCCGAATCCATCCATTGCCGGACGTATTCAACGTCAAGTTGAACCCGCTCGTGGCAAAGGAGGCAATGACGGTCTTGTCACGATTCATAATCACGGATTGGCTCAACATATACCCGGACGCGTCCCCTTGCCATCCCGCGAAATAGCTTCCAGCATGCGTGCCGGCGGTCACCCATTGTTCATCGCCCGCCAAGTAGGAATAGATGCCTGGTTCCGGGAATGTGCTGCCCGAACCCGCCCCGGAACGCTGAATCGTGAGGGTGTAGTCGCCCGGACTCACAAACACCGCTTCCACGCTCTTATCCCCATCCAGCAGTATGTCAACGTATGGTTCAGAACTGCTGCTATCCCCCGACCATTGTCCGAACGCCCACCCGCTGCCACTGATCGGTTTCGCACGAAGCGTAATCCTTTCACCCAAGGAATAGGTGTACGTGCCGGGAGCGGGTTCCGTGGCGCCCATCCCCGTAACTGAAATCGTCAAGGTCACCGGCGCACCGCACGCAGTATTGGCGCTAATTTGAGCGGACGGCGCCAAGGCCGTTAATTGGTCCAGTTGATGATCATCACAAAAGGGTGTTCCCGCAAAAAAAGGATTATCCGTGATGTCCAGGGATTGAAGCCCGGAAATCCCCGTATTATCAATGAGCGGCTGAATATCCGTGATCTGATTGTTCTGCAGGCTGATTGTTTTAAGGCTCGTACACGTTTCCAGAGCATCAATATCGGAAATACCATTATTATTAAGAAAAAGCTGCTGGAGGTTGGTCAACCCGCTTAAGCCGGAAATATCTGTGAACTGGCTCTGCGCCGCCATCAGGACTTGGAGGCTGCTCAATCCCGACAAATCGGGAATGGCCGTGATGGGGTTGAACATCAGGACCAATTGCGTGAGGCCGGTGTACGTGGACACCACACTCGCGTCCGCAACTCCCGTAATCAGCAACGAGAAGGCGGTGAGCGCATGGAGGCCCGTCAGCCCGCTGATATCAGTCAGGTTTGGCTCCGCAATGATACCGAGCGTCGTGAGACTTGTCAGCGTGTTTACAACGGCGATATCGGGATTATGAAGTCCACAATTCGCAATAGCCAGTACCGAAACCGTGTCGGCAATGTCCCCCAAGGGTGAAAAATCGGCAATTGGGTTGGACATCAGCCAAAGTTCCATCAGACTATCCATTGTACTGATGGCCGCAATGCTGGTAATGCCCTCATCCCCCATGACGTTAAGATATTCAAGGTTCACCAACCCCGCCAGAGGCGACAAATCCGTAATCGCATTGGCGCCCGTTAAGTACGGATTAAAACCGTTCATGTTTTCCAGTAAATCCGTGCCTATGCCTATATTCAGCTTGACCAAATTGGTCAGCCCGCTGAGAGGAGTTACACTGGATATCAGGTTCATGCCCAGATTGAGGTGCGTCAATGCGCTGCACGCCTCCAACCCTGTAAGATCAACAATCCCCAATCCCCTCGCATCCAAGGATGTAAACAACGGATTGGACAGTTCCGTGTCCTCCGGAGGATCGCTTAACGTCAACCCCGTAGCCGTCTCCCATTGGGTTTTGACCGCACTCAGCAGCGCGGGGTCGTTAAAGGTAACCGGAACCGGCCAAGCAACGCCGCACAAGCACCCCAGCAGCAGAAACGACGTAAACCGCGTACGCTTAACCATGAAACCCTCTCCCTTGTTTGATCCTTTTTTCCCATCCAGTCGTATGGAACATCGTTTCATATCTTCACACAGTTCTTTTGGGTAAAACAAATCGTTCATTAAAACAAATGCCCCATCTCCGCTTGCCTGCCACGGCGGTTTTTGGGGAAAGCGCAAGGAGATTGTGCCAGGAAATTGCATACACCCGCCGTGCTGAGGTAGTTTGAACCTCACAAAAACTGTCAAAGGAGCGGAATCATGAGAACGGAATGGATCATAGCGGGCATGATGGTATTGGGGAGCCTTTCCGCAGAGGCATCAGTGGATATCTTAACAATGCGGGACTGGACGATTGTCTGTGCGCCGGACGCCACAGCCTCTGAAAAATATGCCGCGGAAGAATTTCAGCGATTATTCAAAGAAACCACAGGGCTTGAATTGCTCCTCAAGGACGCTGCTCCTGGTAAAAAGCACATCATTTTTATCGGTCCGGGCGCCGTGGCGAAAGCAGGCCGCTTGACCTTTGATACCTCCGCCATGGGAGAAGAAGGACTGCGGATACGGATTGGGAAACACGCCATCGCCATCGCGGGCGGACGTCCCCGGGGGACGCTCTATGGCGTGTATGAGTTTTTTGACAAGTACATGGGCGTGCGTTTCCTTACGGCGGACCACACCCATTATCCGGAACGTGCCGCGTTGCCCCTTTTGGAAAAGGACGACTATTCCTATACGCCCACGTTTTCCTTCCGGTGGCCGTACTATTGGGAAAACAGCAACCACCCGGCTTTTGCCGCCAAACTCCATGTAAACACGGTGACGGACGATGAACAACTGGGAGGGAAAACCCATCAAAACCTCATCAATCACAGCCTGTACCAATGGATCAATCCGGGGCTTCAGGGGCAGACGCATCCGGAATATTTCGCGCTGGTGGACGGGCAGCGGAAATTGGATGTGGGCGGCGGCGGCCCGGAGCCGTGTGTGACAAATCCTGACGTGATCGAAATTGTCGCGGACGGGGTAATCAAGGCGTTGGACGCCAATCCCGCCATGCAAAACATCAGTGTGAGCCAAAACGACAACGATGCGTATTGCCGTTGCCCGAAATGCGAAGAAATCACCCAGCGCGAGGGCACGCCCATGGGGCCGCATCTGGCCCTGGTGAACGCGGTGGCGGAACGCGTGGAAAAGAAACATCCCAACGTCAAGATCGGCACGCTTGCCTATTGGTATACGCGCAAGCCGCCGAAAACCATCACCCCGCGCGCGAACATGCAGATTCAACTGTGCAGCATCGAGTGTTGCACCTTCCATGCGCTGGATGATCCCGCCTGCCCGCTCAACCAAAAATTCTGTGCGGACCTGCAGGGCTGGAAAACCATGTGCCAGGACATCTGGATTTGGAACTACAACACCAATTTCAGTTGTTATGATTTGCCCTTCCCGAATCTGAGAAGCATCGGCGCCAACGTTCGGTTTTTCCTCAATAATAACGTCAAAGGCGTGTTCATGCAGGCCAATGGGAACGGCAGCAGCGGGGAAATGTCCGAATTGCGCAATTATGTGATCGCGCGGTGCTTGTGGCATCCGGGCCAGGAAAGCTGGCCCTTGGTGGAGGAATTCTGCCGCCTGCACTACGCCGAATCGGCCCAGCCCATCCTCGATTATCTCACCATGCTCCACGACAACATCGCCGCGAAAGGCAAACACCCGAATTGCTTCCCCAACGCCGACGCCATCGGCATCGACCCGGAGGTCGCGAAAAAAGCCTTCGATTATTTTGAACAGGCCCTCGCGCTGGCAAAAAGCGATGCCATCAAAGCACGGGTGGAAAAAGCTTCGATCTGCGCCTATAAAGCCATGATTGTGGCGGGCGGCGGACAATGGGCCTATGAGAATGGCGAATGCCGCCGCACCTGGTCCGAATCCCGCTTCAATCAACTGGTGGACCGGTATATCGCGCTCTGCCAACAGTACAATGTGAGCATGGAGAACGAAGGCCGCCCGATGGCGGACTACATTGCGCAATTAAAACGGCAAAATGCCTTGAAGGCCCTGCGGCTTGAAAATGAAGTGTGGCGCCTGACCGTGCTTCCCGAAGAAAACGGAAAACTGGCCGAGATGTTCCACAAACCCACCCGCCGCAACCTTCTCAATGCCATGACGCACGCGGACATCCTTAAAGGCACCCATGAGGAAATCGGGCTGAAAGGCTACGACCAAGCCAAGCCCCTTGCCTTTTCCGGGGCGGTGAACGGCTCATCAATTGTATTGACTAAGAACCTGGAAGACGGAAGCACGCTGGAGCGCACCATTGCCCTCAAGCCCGGGGACCCCGGCCGTATTTATTTCGATTCCCGCCTTACCCACCAGGGCAAAGAAGCCAAGGTCTATCAACTCAAAGCACACCCGGAATTCGATCCCCTCTCCAAATCGGACAGTTGCGATGTGGTCGGCGTGTACATCAAAGATAAAACCTGGACAAAGATTAACCGCGATTGGAATATGGAAAAAGGGCCGGAGGCGGCACTCTTGAACAAGGCCAAGGGCGGCGCGTTCGCCTTTTTCAACCACGAGGCCAATTTTGGCGTGCAAGTATCCTACGACCCCAAGCAGTATAAAACCCCCTATCTCTGGTGGTACCCGGAATGGCCGCAACTCAACCTGGAACTGTTCACCCTGGAAAAAACCCTGGAAAAAGGTCAATCCTTACGGTTCGCCTACCAATTTTCCTATTTGCCGGAACCGCCGAAATAACCCGGCCCCCTATTGTCTCCGGCACGCCCGCCACGCGCCCCGGAGCCGGCCCCGCACTTCGCGCAGGGCTTGACGCACCCGCAGGGAGCGCAGGAGCGCGGCATTCAGCGCCACGCGCGCCATCGAATGCCCCATCATCACGACGAGGGAAAGATAGGTGGCGGGATCGGCGGAATACCGTTTAAGCATAAAATAACTCAGGCCCTGCCCGTACAGTTCTTTCTTCCGCAGATACACCTCCGCCGTCTCCGGGTGATCATGAAGCACCTCCGCCGCCGCGCAATACCGTATGGGTATTCCTTCCCGGAGAACCCGGTACAGGACTTCCGTGTCTTCGGCCACCCCGTTCGGCGTGCCCGGCCCCAAATCTTCCGGGAATCCCCCCACTGTTTGCAGGAGACCGCGCTCCATCATCAGGTTATTCGACGAACCGGACCGGAACGCGAAGGCGCGCCACAGGAGACAGGGGCGGTAGGTGTAATCAACCGGCGACGTGCGCACCGCGGTGCTCAGGCCGGGGGAAAGCGGGGTGACGCGGCCAGTGCAACAGGACCACGTCCCGGCCGCTTCGGCAAAGGCCTTCAGCCAACCCGGCGTGGCCACACAATCGGGGTCCGTGAACACCAGGCAGTCCGCCTCAATCTGCTGAAGGGCGGCGTTGCGCTTGGCCGCCGCGCTGTGCGGCGCGTGTTGGATAATACGCACCCGCGGATGCGCCGCCAGTTCCCGGCACAGCGCGGAAGTTTCATCGGTGGAACCGCCGTCCACCAGATACACCCCCTCGAGCCGCGGACAGTCCTCTGCACTCTTCAAAACAGACTCCACGCAGCGGCGCAACGTGCCCGCGCTGTTGAAGCAGGGAATGACCACCGCAAGGGCGGGAGGCTCAGAATACGCTGTCATAGGCCACTTTTTCGAACACATGCAGGGCGGTGCCGGGCGTGGCGTTGAGAATGCGCCGCCCGTGTGATTCCGCCCAGCGCCGCGCGCATTCAAAATCCAGTTCCGCCTCCTCGGGTTCGGGCAGCCGGAATTTGCGTGCGTCCTGGCCTGTGTACCGCGTGTCGAAATGCGTGGCAATCCGGGTGTCTTTCGTATCCCAGAATCCCTTCGAGGATTCCACTGTGGCGTGAGGCCGCCCTTTCACCCATTCCCGGCATGCCGCTTGGGTCATTTTATACGGCACGGTGTGCTGGGTGCGCCGGATAAGATACCGGTGCGCACGGCGCAGGTGTTTACGGACAAACGAGGGGGGCTTCACATCATAGCGGTGGTCCACCCCGATGAGAATGATGGGATCGCAGCCCATCACGGCCGCAATCTGAATCAGCATGTGGGTCACGGTATGGCCGATGTACAGCCGGTCCGGATGATCGGAAAACTGATGCGCCGCCTCCGGGCCGAGCCCGATATTCACCGGGCAGGCATTCGATAACCGCAACAGTGGAAGATACTCGCATGGGAAGAAATGAACGCTCTCGGGAGGCGTCAACGCACCGTATTTCAATGCATACTCTTCAATCTGGTACGTGTCGGAAATGCCCCAATACGGAAAAACAAACCCCCAGCGCTCATAGCCCAGGTAGCACTGGTTCGACCCGAACACAATTTCGTCCTTGAGCCGGGTCATGTCAATCGCGTTCAAACTGGGGCCGTTCCCCGCGATAAAACAGCGGCGGCCTTTATAGCGGTTGTGAAATTCCTCCAACAGATGCGGCATGTCCATGGGCCAAGACCCATTCAGGTTAAAAATCGTGGCCTTGCGGAATCCCCACCGCCAGCACCGCTGCAGCAGCGGATACCAGGGAAGAACCTCCGGCATGTACAGATAAGGCCGGTACCGCAACGGCCGGATATCCAGCGTTACCGGCAAGAGGATGGAAAGGGGGCGCGTGTCCGCGGGCGCCCCGGCCTGCAACACTTCTGCATTCAGTTCCCCATCGGCGGCCAGTAACCGCTGAACCGCGGAGTACTGCCTTTTCACCGTCTCCGCAAGTTCCCGTTCCGCCGGCTCATGAATCAACGTCACCGCTTTCTCTTCCGGATGCTCCGCCAGCCAGTGTTCCGTAAGAAAGCTATGTTCCGTAAGGTAAATGAACGTCATGAGTAATCCTGTTCCTATGGGCTCCATTATGCGAATGCCGCCGGGGCACGTCAAGCGATGGTCCCTTTTCAGGGCAAACAGGCTAAACAATTCCGGCGGATCGAGAAATACCGAACTCGATACCGATACCGGTGACCCCACACCCTATGCCCGGTCTTCCTGGTTGCTTTCATGGAGGCCAACGGTGATCCAGGCAATGCGCACGAGGGTGCGCACGGGGAGCGCGGGGTCCAGCAGCCACTTCATCGAAAAATCAATGGGGCGTCCGTCCCGCACCACCCGCAAACACGCGAGGGCGCAACCAAGCCCCATGATCCCCGCAACAGTAAAGCACGCGCGGAATCCCCAGAGGCCAAAATGATCAATAAGGAATCCCACGAGAATGGGCGTGGCGCCCAAGGTAAGCGAGGTGCCGATGGTCCAGAGATTGGTGTATCCCACGCGGTTTTCTTCTTGGACGTAATTCAGCATGGCCCGGTGGGCGGCGATATAGAAGGCGGCTCCAAAAATGCTCATCAGGATAATCATGGGGATAAGGGCGTAGGCGGACCATGGGGCTTCGGGATATAAGAGAAGAAAGACCATTGCACCGATGGCATGGCCGATCAGTGCCTTGGCCATGGCGCGGCCGCTGCCGCTATGGTCCATGAACCGGCCCCAAAAGCGGATGGTAAGCAGGATGCCGAAGCTCCCGATGGCGGAGAGAAACATGACGGTGTTGGGCTGGAGATGGAGCGCGTCGCGCAAGTAGAGGACATAGGCCGCGCCGAACCAGGCCAAGGCGGAGAAAGACAGGGACGCGGTAATCACGAAAATCATGAACGGGCGGTCCGCAAAGGCGGCGCGATGGGGCAGGAGCCCCTCCCGGAAGGAGGCGTTGCGCGCCCTGGCCTTGCCACCGGGGATGCGGGACATGCCGATCAGGCTGATGAATCCGGCGGAAATGCCGAGGGAATAGACCATGAGAAAACGTCCGATTCCGGGATTGCCCATGAGGAGGAGGCCCTGTACAAGCATCACCAGGATATTGATAAGCTGGGTGAGGGCGGCTTCTCCGCTGAAATAGACGCTGCGTTCATCGTCGGGCACGACCTCGTGGAGCCACGGGAACCAGCCGCCGGAACCGAGCGCGCGCATGAGGCAGAACCCCAGGGTGGAGGCCATGAGGACGAACCAGCCGGCGTTCTGGCCGCCGAAATGCATGGCGAGGGGCATCAGGAATACGCCGCACATGACGAGATTCCGGGTGAGCCAGGCGGTGAACATGACCTGCTTCGCCCCGAGGCGCGCGATGGCCGGGGCGGTAAACACCACCAGGAGCGTGGAAAAAGGGGTCAGCGAGTTCAGAAATCCGACCCAGGAAGGGGGCATGTCGATGTGGCGCGCCAAGAGAATCATCGCCGGGCCAATGATGCACTGCCAGGAGACGACATTGAACGCGATAAACACAAGGAAACGCCGCGGGCCGGGACTCAACTCGCGCAGGTTTGCTATAACGGGAAGCTGCAAGGGACGTGTGCTCCGCCAAAACCATCACCAAGATAATACTCCATGCATATATCCTTTGGGAAATGGGACGGTTCCATAATCCTGTGGATTTTTATCCATTCCCAACGGATAACGCATCCCTATAGGGACCCGGGCACCGTCCGCTTCCGCGCCAGTTTACACCGGTGAAGGTATGGGAACACCCGGAAAAGATTCATCGGATTGGTTGAAATGAGGCGGGTGAAAAATCCAGACGGACCGTATACTTGATTCCTGGGCGCGGGTGGTGTTGAATACACCTCGGTGTCTAACGATTAAACCGAGGAGACAGGACATGCGCGCGCTGGTATTCGACGGAGCCTTGAAACTTCGTGAAGTGCCCATGCCCAAGCCCGCGCCGGGGGAAGCGTTGATCAAGGTGCTGTCCGCGGGGATATGCAAGACGGATTTGGAGATTCTGCGCGGGTATATGAACTACACGGGGATTCTAGGGCATGAATTCGTGGGTCTCGTGGAGGATGCGCCCACAAAAGCCTATATCGGCAAACGGGTGGTGGGTGAAATCAATTGCGTGTGCCACCAATGCCATTATTGCCTGATGGAGATGCCGCGCCATTGCCTGAGCCGGACCGTCCTTGGCATTGCGGGGCGCGAGGGCGCCTTCGCCGAATATCTCACGCTGCCGGAGGAGAACCTGCATCTGGCCCCGGGAAGCGTTCGCGATGACGTGCTCGCCTTCACCGAACCCGCCGCCGCCGCCTATCGCATCGTCGAGCAGATTTCCATCACTGCGGCGGACCGGATTGTGGTGCTGGGCGACGGAAAACTGGGCCAGTTGGTGGCGCAGGTGCTGTGGCTCTATTCCAAAAATCTGGTGTGCGTGGGCAAACATGAGTGGAAAATGGAACTGCTCAACCGCCTGGGCATCGCCACCGCGCATAAGAACGACCCGCTCGAACGAGGGGCGGACATCGTGGTCGAGGCCACGGGCTCGCATGATGGATTCGCGCGCGCCCTCGAATTGGTCCGCCCCGAGGGGACCATTATCCTCAAGACTACCATCACCCATCCCACCGCGCTCGAGTTCAGCCAGCCGGTGGTCAACGAAGTGAAGATTCTCGGTTCGCGCTGCGGCCCCTTCCGGCCCGCCCTCGAGGCGTTGAGCATGGGCACTGTGGAAGTCCGCCCCATGATTAGCGCCAGTTTCGAGTTGCGCGATGGCGAAGAGGCCTTGCGCCGTGCGCAAAACCCCGATGTCCTTAAAGTCATCCTTCACATGTAAAGGGCGGTTTATTGATTTAATTGAATTTCCCGGACGCCCGGCACGTATGCGGCGCTGGAAACCAGAAAAAGTCTTGGCACTTTCCCATTGAATATGATATAGTTAACTGGACAATGGCCAAGCAGGGATGCGGAAGTGGGCCAAAACATGGGAGGTACGAAGCCATGGGATTAACCATAAATTCCAATATTCCCGCCCTGACGGCGAATCGTCAGACCCAACAGACCAACAAGGCGCTCACGAATGCGTTGCAGAAGTTGGGCTCGGGCTTGCGTATCAATCAAGCGGCGGATGATGCCGCCGGGCTCGCCATTTCAGAACGGTTCCGCACCAAAATTTTGCAAGGCCAGCAGGAGATAAACAACCTTCAGACCGGGGTGAATTATGCCCAGACGGCGGATGGGGGCCTGGAAGTGCAACAGCAGGCCACACAACGCATTCGGGAACTGGCCGTGCAGGCTTCGAACGGCACCTTGACGCAAGATCAGCGCAACGCGCTGAACGCGGAAGCGCAACAACTTATGGGCCAGATCAATGATGTGGCCGAAGATACGCAATACAACGGTCAGGCGATGCTAAACGCCAATACAACCACCCCCTTGGGTACGGAAGGCGGCGCCCAAGTAACCGTGAACCAATCCACCACGGCGTCGCTGGGCCTGACCGGGTTGGATTTGAGCACGGCGGCCGGCGCCACAGCGGCGTTGGGGCAAATAGACTCGGCCCTCACCCGCATTGACCAGAACCGCGCCGGACTGGGCGCACAAATGAACCGCTTCGAGAGCAACATCAACGAGTTGGAAAACAGCGTGATGAACGCCACCAACGCGGAGTCCATGATCCGGGATGCGGACATTGCGAAATCGGTAATGGACAAAACCCGCAACCAGGTTATGCAGCAGGGAGGCATCGCCGCGATTCTGCAAGGAAACATAGCGCAACGTTCCGCGCTGGCCTTATTGCGCGGATAGAAGAATCACAGTCGACTATAGGTCACGGCGGAGATAAACGCCGTGATTTATGTTTACAGGAACATGCGGTGGAGACGAGTTCAAAAGAACGAGCGGAAGCATTGTGGCGCAAGCGGGTGGATATGGAACACCGCTGGAATCTGCGTGAAGGGGACGAAGGAGACTTTCACGATCTGCGCAGCGAGATTCGCGCCACCCTGGCCACCTTTGTGCTCAAGCTCTTCCGCCTCTATGAACGCGGCCGCCGCAATGCCCTCACGCCCGGCCTGACGCAACTGACCTTCCGTTATCCGAATCTGCCCGAAAGCCTCGACGGGCTGAGCATTCTTCATCTCTCCGATTTCCATTTCAGCATCAACGATACGATGTTCACCGAGGCCATCGCCAAGCTTGTCAAGGGGATGGACGTGGACCTCTGCCTGATGACCGGCGACTACCGATACGGCCATTTCGGCCCGCAGGACAAAGTTCAGGAGCACATGCACCGCGTGCTTTCCGGCTTCGAGGCGCGCTATGGCGTGTTCGGCGTGTTGGGAAACCATGATTTAAGCGAGGTGGTCCCGCAACTCCGCGATTTGGGCGTCCGCGTGTTGCTCAACGAAGGCGTCCTCTTGCCGGTGGGCAACGCTCGTGTTTGGATCGGCGGTGTGGACGATCCCCATAAGTTCCGCTGCGACAGCCTCGAGGACGCGCTGGCGGAAGCGCCGCTCGATGCCTTCAAAATCCTGCTGATTCATTCCCCCGAGCGCGTCCCCGAGGCTGTCCGGTATGGCGTCGATTTATACCTTTGCGGCCATACCCACGGCGGACAGGTCTGCCTGCCCGTGATCGGAATGGTCTACCCTAACGCCCGGTGCGCCCCGCAGTATGTCAAAGGCGTCTGGAAGGCAGGCCCCATGCAAGGATTCACCACGCGCGGCCTCGGCACCACCGACCTCCCCATCCGCTACCACTGCCCCCCGGAAGCCGCGTTGATCACATTGCGGCGGGGGGATAAATAAGGCAACCGCGTCTTTTTACTATCCTGAATTGATAGTTTCCGTGTTGGCATTTTCCCTGATTTTTCCTATTAATCCTTGGCTTACCATCGTCCTCCACAATCGTCTGTTGGATATCTTTCGTGGTACGCCGATACCATCATAAAATACGTACACATCGAGACGTACTTATTGCTTTTCCCCAAAAAGAGAGGCACAATCCCCCCTAGAACAGTGGAAATGGTTATGACACAGTTAATCCTACAAGAGGCTTCGCTTGAACTTGCCAAGGCGATTGATGAGGTTGCGGCCGGTGAAGACCATGTCATCATCGAATACCAGGGAAAACGTATAGCCGCCGTATCGGTGGATCTTCTGGAATGGATCGAGGAAATTGAGGATCAAATCGACCGGGAGGAACTGGAGAGAATACGTCAAGAACCTTCAGATTCAATCCCATATGAGGTTTTTAGGAAAGAATTGGGGCTGTAGTGCGTTATCAGATCGAAATCGAATCGGCGGCACGCCGGACTATGAAACGCCTGCCAGGGGATAATCTTTACGTATTTGCTCCAGGGATATTTTCTGGCGCTATTCTCCCCCCACCGCTTTTTTGAGTGCGGCTTCAAATTGGGGATCCATGGGATGGCCATGATAGGCAAGCCGTCCGGTTTTGTCCACAATGAAGGCGTGAGGAATCGAATCCACGTGATTGGCGTCCATGTAGGCAGCGGCGGTTTTGCCCCCTTCGTCCAGGGCGACGGTGTAATCCATTTGATCGCCCATCTTCTCGACAAAGGGCTTGACTTCGTTGAGGGTTTCCTCCGCCACGCCGATAAACACGGCGGAATCCTTGTAGTGGCGCTGCATCTCGGTCAGGTGCGGAATGCTGGCCCGGCAGGGACCGCACCACGTGGCCCAAAACTCGACCACCGCCGCCTTTTGCCCGCGCAGCGCCGCCAAATCCACCGGTTCACCCTTGATCCAATGTGCAATCTGCAACGGCGGCGCGGTGTTTGTTTTTTCGGTCTGTTGCGTGGCGCACCCCCAAAGGGCAACGGCCAGGATCATGATCACAAGGCTCTTTTTCAACATGAAGCTGTTCTCCTTCTATTTACCCGCTTCGCGCGGCTTCATACATTGCCACGATGTTTTCCGGCGGGACATTCGACAAAATATTATGCACCTGCTGGAACACGAATCCACCGCCGGGTTTTAAGATAGCCACCTGCCGTTTCACGTGCTCCGTCACCTCTTGAGGTGTTCCGTTGGGCAGAATTTGCTGGGTGTCGCATCCTCCGCCCCAAAAGGCGAGGTCATTTCCAAAGTCACGTTTCAGGCCTTCCGCCTCCATGCCCCGGCAGGTGATCTGCACGGGATTGATGGCATCGAGGCCCGCATCAATCAGATCAGGGAGCAGTTCCCGAACCCCGCCGCAGCAGTGCAGCATTACCTTAACGTTGGCGAGTTCCTTCGCGCGTTTCCACATCATGGCATGGCGCGGTTTGAAATATTCCCGGTACATCGCGGGCGAGATTTGCGGCCCGTTCTGCATGCCCAGATCATCGCCGAAAAGAATGACATCAATGCAGGAACCCACGGCTCCGAGAAATTTTTCCAGATTGCCGAGATGAAATTCCACGAGTTTGTCGAGAAAGTGATGAATGCGGTCAGGGTCCTGCGCCAATAACAGCAGAAAATGGTCATTGCGGTAAAAAAACTGGCCCACCTCCAGCAGGTTTCCACCGAAAAGGCCGATGATCGCCCGGTCCGTGCGGGCGCGCAATCGCTGGGCGCCTTCGGCCAGCACGGCCAATCCGTTCGGCCCGGAGATTTCCGAGCCCGGGGGGGAGCCAATCGCGGTCCACATGGATTCCCCCATCGCCTCACGGATGCGGGCAGGATTATCGTCTTGTTCGTAAAACGGCCAATACACCTGCTCGAAATACTGCGCGCCATCCGGCATCACCGCGAGGATGCGCCCGCTGGCCGACCGCAGTACCCAGCGGCCTGCTTCGCGTTCCGGCATCGCCCACACCGGCATCTGGCACGGCGTGCCGTCGGGAAGCGTCCAATCCGTCCACCACCGGTCATCCAGCGCGAACCCGCGGCCCAACTCGATGGTGTCCACGCCGAAGCGTTTTAATACGTCCTCGTCAATGATGGCGAGTTGCTGAATGGGGTCGTATAGGCGCACCGGTTTCGGCGGCAGTCCCAGATAGTCCCGCAGTTTGGGATACACCATGGCGGACATGCCGGAGGAACGGTGCCCGGAGAGATCAATAGCGACCCGATCCGGTTCCCGGTGATTCAACGTGGCGAGTATGCGTTCCCGTGATGTCATGACGGACCTCCTCCTTGTGCCAGGTTGTTTTATCTGGATAAACCACCCTCAGTATGACATATTCTTGCGGAAAGCAGGAAATCCTGATTGAAAACCGTTTTGGTTATGGATGGTTATGGCGTCGTGGTCATTGAAATCGGAACGGAAGCCCAAGCGCCTCCTTGTGGCGCAATACTTTCTTTTCACGGTTATTCCCTGGACCGCCGGGATTTTTCGCGGAATTCCTGTTGCAGCGGATAGCTGCGCGGGTCGCCGTTCTCCTCGAATTCCTTCAGCAAATCGCGTTGGCGCCGCGTAATCCGGGAAGGCGTCTCGACAAGAATTTTTACGATTAAATCGCCTTGGCGGTACCCGCGCAAATCGGGCAGTCCCAAGCCCCGCAGGCGTAATTGCGTTCCCGGCTGCGTGCCGGCGGGAATTTTCAGTTCCGCTTCTCCGTCCAAGGTGGGGACGCGGATGGTGTCACCCATCGCCGCCTGATAGAAGGTGATGGGCACTTCGCACACCAGCATGGTTCCGTCCCGCGCGAACAGTTCATGCGGCGCCACTTCCATAAAGATGTACAGGTCGCCGCGCGGGCCGCCGCCGGAACCCGGTTCGCCCTCGCCCGTCACGCGCAAGCGCGAGCCGGTGTCCACGCCGCCCGGCACATCCACGGATAGTTCGCGTAGGGTTTTGACATGTCCCGCGCCACTGCAATTCCGGCACGGTTTGGTCACCACCCGCCCGGCCCCGCGGCATTGCGGACAGGTCTTTGTCACGCTGAAGAATCCGTGGGCCACGCGCACCTGGCCGGTGCCCCGGCATTGTGAACAGGATTCCGGCTGAGAACCCGCCGCCGCGCCGCTGCCTTTGCATTCGGCACAGGCTTCCTGCCGGTGAAAGCGTATTTTTTTCTTGGCCCCGAAGGCCGCTTCCTTCAGCGTGATGCCAAGATGAAATTCCAAATCATTCCCGGGCCGGGCGCCGCTCCGCCGCCGGGGCCCCTGCCCGAAGAACATGTCGAACACGTCTTCAAACGGCGCGTCAAACCCGCCGCCGAACCCGCCAAAAGGCCCCTGGTTGAACGGCTGTCCGTCGGTTGTTCCGAATTGATCGTATTGCTGGCGTTTTTCCGGGTTTTTCAGGGTATCGTATGCCGCATTGATCTCTTTGAGTTTTTCTTCCGCCGCTTTATCCCCGCCCGTTTTGTCCGGATGATATTTGTGGGCCAGCTTGATATAGGCCTTTCGCATCTCTTCCGGCGTAGCGGTGCGCGGCACGCCCAATATTTCGTATAAGTCCCGGTGTTGCGGCATACGTGTTTCTTTAGCTCAAAAACCCGTGGCCCGCGGCCTGAGGCATGCGGGCCATGGGAAAAGATTCTTCTCCGTTAGTTCGTCCGTTTGTCCTCATCATTCACCACGGTGAAATCCGCATCCACCGTGCTTCCGTGTTGAGCGCCGCCCGTGGCTTGGCTGGGATCCACATACTCCGGCCCGCCGCCGGGTGCCGCGCCGCCGCCGGCCGCGCCCTGTTGTTGCGCCGCGGCGGCCGCATACATGGCTTCGGCCAGTTTGTGCGACGCCTGGGTCAGCTTTTGGGCGGCCGCCTCGATAACCGTGGCGTTGTCGCCTTCCAGGGCCTTGCGCAACTCCGCGCAGGCATCCTGGATGTTCTTCTTATCGGCTTCGCCGATTTTGTCTCCGTGCTCGCTCAACGTTTTTTCCGTCGTGTACAGCAGGGTATCGGCGTTATTGCGCGTTTCGATGTCTTTCTTCTTTTCCTTGTCTTCCGAGGCATGCTGTTCAGCTTCGCGCACCATGCGATTGATTTCGTCTTCCGAAAGGCCGCTTGATGATTCGATCCGAATCTTCTGTTCCTTGCCGGTCGCCAAGTCCTTCGCCGACACGTGCACGATGCCGTTCGCATCGATGTCGAAGGACACCTCGATCTGCGGTATGCCGCGCGGCGCGGGCGGAATGCCCATGAGGTCGAAACGACCCAGCGTGCGGTTGTCCCGCGCCAGTTCGCGTTCGCCCTGAAGCACATGGATCGTGACCGCCGTCTGGCTGTCGGCGGCGGTGGAAAAAATCTGCCGTTTCGTCACGGGGATGGTGGTATTCCGGTCGATCAGTTTGGTGCAAATGCCGCCCAGCGTTTCGATGCCCAGCGAAAGCGGGGTCACGTCGAGCAGCAGCACGTCTTTGACTTCGCCCGCCAGCACGCCCGCCTGGATGGCCGCGCCCACCGCCACCACTTCGTCCGGGTTCACCCCGCGATGCGGCTCTTTATTGAAAATGTCCTTTACAATCCGGCCCACCGACGGCATGCGGGTCATGCCGCCCACCAGGACCACTTCGTCTATCTGCGACGCGTTCAACCCCGCATCTTCCAACGCGCGGAAGCAGGGATTCTTGGTGCGCTGAAGCAGGAGATCACACAACTGTTCGAGCTTGGCCCGCGTCAGGGTGTAATTCATATGTTTCGGCCCGGAGGCGTCCGCCGTGATGAACGGCAGATTGACGTCCGTGGTGAGCGCGGTGGACAACTCGCATTTGGCTTTTTCCGCCGCTTCCTTCAACCGCTGAAGCGCCATGGGGTCCTTGCGCAGGTCAATGCCGGCATCCTTGAGAAATTCATCCGCCAGCCAGTTAATCACGCACTGATCGAAGTCGTCGCCGCCCAGATGCGTGTCGCCGTTGGTGCTCAGCACCTCGAAGCTGTCATCGCCAATCGCCAGAATGGAGATGTCGAAGGTGCCGCCGCCCAGGTCATATACGGCGATTTTTTCGTTCTTTTTCTTGTCCAATCCGTAGGCCAAGGCTGCCGCCGTCGGTTCGTTGATGATGCGCAATACGTCGAGTCCCGCGATCTTGCCCGCGTCTTTTGTGGCCTGCCGTTGCGCATCATTGAAATACGCCGGCACCGTCACCACGGCCTGGGTTACCGTCGAACCCAAATACGCCTCCGCGGTCTCCTTCATTTTCTGCAGGATCATCGCGGAGATTTCCGGCGGACGGTAGGATTTTCCCATGGCCTGCACTTCGCAGTCGCCCGAGGCCGTCTTCGTAACTTTGTAGGGCACCAGCTTTTCTTCCTCGGCCACCTCGCCGTGGCGGCGGCCCATAAACCGCTTAATCGAAAAGATGGTGTTCATCGGATTGGTCACGGCTTGGCGTTTCGCCACCGTGCCCACCAGCCGTTCGCCATCTTTGGTAAAGGCCACTACGGAGGGCGTGGTCCGGCTGCCTTCCGTATTCGCAATCACCACCGGTTCGCCGCCTTCCATCACTGCGACACACGAATTGGTGGTTCCAAGGTCGATTCCAATCACTTTACTCATAGTCGATATATCCTCCCATGTGGCGTATTCGCTACACTGTTTCCATTTCTTCCGGTTCGGTTTCTTCCGAAGCCGGGCCTTTGCTTACAATCACTTTTGCCGGACGAACCACGTAATCGCCGATCCGGTAGCCGCGCTGGCATTCTTCCATTATGATGTCCGCCGGATATTCCTCCGAGGGGACACAGGATAAGGCCTCGTGCACCTTCGGATCGAAGGGCGCGCCTTCGGCCGGTATCGCTTCCAATCCCGCGCCCGCCAATACGGCGCGGAACTGGCCCAGCACCAATTCAATCCCGCGCGCCATTTCACCCGACGTGTCGTCCATGTGGTCCAAGGCGCGCTCCAGATTGTCCAATACCGGCAGCAGATTTTGGATCAAACCTTCGGCGGCCGTCTTCCGCACCCGGTCCATCTCGCGGAGGTTCCGTTTGCGCGAATTGTCAAACTCCGCGCGCAACCGGAGCATCTGGTCCTTCAGCGTGTCCCGCTCCTGCACCAGGGCTTCCAGTTCACGCGACAGGGCCGCCGCCGCGTCCTCCGGGGGGGCCGCCGCCGTTTCGGTTTCCGGCTGCACTGGCTCGTCTTGTTCCGAATTCTCCTCCGAATCCTCCAGCACGTCCATCGCGGGCTGTTCCACCGGTTCCACAGTATCTGCTTCTTTTCGCATGGTTCTCCTGGCCGTACAAACAGCTCCTTGTCACAAGGAGCATGGTTCCTCTTGTGTTCAACCGCCCAATCGCGTCAATATCCTGCCGACCATGGACGCCGTGTAATCCACGATGGCGGTCAATCGTGGATATGGCATCCGGCGCGGGCCCAGCACGCCGATCGCGCCGACCGGCTGCCCGTCCACGTGGTACGGGGAGGCCACCACACTGATGCCTTCCAAGCCTTTCCCGTGGAACTCGGCGCCAATAATCACCGAGCCGCGGGCATGTTCGCTCTCCATGGCCGCGCTGCGCAACAGTTCCGCGAGCCGGTCCCGTTCTTCCAACAGTCCGAATACTTCCCGGGCACGCTCGATGTCGCGGAACTCCGGCTGCTCGAACAACTGCGTGGCGCCTTCCAGAAATACCTGGCCCGGGCGCTGCATCGGCATCAGGCTCAGCACCTGCAACGCCTCCTCCGCCAGCCTGCGCTGCTCATCCAAAAAATTCCGCAACTTGGTGTTTAGCGCCGAGGACAGCGCGTCCATGGCCACGCCGCTCAGGTGCTCATTTAAAAACCGGTTCAGTGTCGGAAGACGATCCACGTCTATCTCCCGTTCCGACTGCACCATCATCGAACGGACACGGCCATAGTTGTCCACCAGCAACACCGCCATCCGGTCCCGGCTGACCGGCATCAATTCCAGCCGCTTCACCACCGCCGCCCGTTCGCTCGGCGCTTCCGCAATACCCGCTTGGTGCGTGATCAACGCCAACAAATGGCTGGTTTGCCGGAGCACTTCGTCCGCGTCGTTCAGCCGGTGCGTAAATTCAACTTCTATGCGGTCCCGTTCCGCCCCGGTCAATTCCTGTACCCGCATCAGGTAATCCACATAGTACCGGTACCCGCGGTCTGTAGGCACACGGCCCGAGCTGGTATGCACCTGTTGCAAATACCCAAGCTCTTCCAAGTCGGCCATCGTATTGCGTACCGTGGCCGGACTCAGGTCCAGGGCAAATCGTTTTACCACTGTGCGGGAACCCACCGGTTCGGCTGTGGTGATGTAGCTATGCACCACCGCATGCAAAATAGTGGCTTCCCGTTCGTTTAATTCGGGGCCTTGGTGCATTCTGTTGTGCATCCTCTTTAGCACTCATTGTCGCCGAGTGCTAACAAAGTCTATCATATCATGAAAACGCTGTCAAGCTTTGAAAACAGTCAACCCCAGTAAATGCTTAAGTCATTTAATTACAATAGGTTATTTTATAATGGCCTTTCCCCGGTTTTGCCAATGCGCAAACAGGCGGCCCAATGATCCGGAGCATATTCCATGAGCAGGGGCGATAGTTCTTGGCAGGCTTCCGTGGCCTGGGGACACCGTGGATGGAACGGACATCCGCAGGGGGGATTTAATGGAGACGGAGGGTCGCCTTTGAGGGTGTCGAAACCCTTTAGGTGTGCCGCATCTGGATCGGGGACGGGCGCGGCCCGCAACAGCGCATGGGTATAGGGATGCAAGGGATGCGCGAACAAATCCTGGGCCGTGCTCAACTCAACTATTTTTCCCAGGTACATTACGGCAATCCGCTGGGACATGTGCCGTACCACGGCCAGATCGTGTGAAATGAGCAGCAGGGTCAATCCCATCTCCGCTTGAAGCCCGCGGAGCAAATTGAGAATTTGCGCCTGAATTGAAACGTCCAATGCGGAGACCGGTTCATCCGCCAGAATCAGGGACGGCCCCAAGGCCAACGCACGCGCAATGGCGATGCGTTGGCGCTGTCCCCCGGAAAACTCATGCGGGTACTTTCGAACATCCCGCCGGGACAAGCCGGTTTTTTCCATGAGATCCCCCACCACCCGCGCCACGGCCTTACGCGGATGCAGCGCGTGCGCCCGCATGGGCTCCGCGAGGGTGTCGTACACCGTGCGCCGCGGATTCAGGGAGGCATACGGGTCCTGAAATATCATTTGCAGGCGCGGACGCATACGCCGCAAAGCGCCCGGGGAGAGTGTGGCAAGATCGACCCCGTCAAAACGCACCACGCCTTCCGTAACGGGGGCCAACCGCACAATCGCGCGTGCCAAGGTGGATTTGCCGCATCCGGATTCCCCCACCAAGCCAACCACTTCGCGTTCTTGTATGTGCAGCGTAACCCCGTCCACGGCGCGCACCACGCCCGCCGTCCCGCCCAACAGCGGCCCGCCCCGCACCGTGAAGTGCGTTTTCAGGTTTTCAATCTCCAACAGGGCCGCGCGCATTCATATCTCATTTCGCAATGCGCGCACGCACGCGGTGGCATGTCCCGGCCATACCTCTTCCAAAACGCATGGGGTGGTGGTGCAATACTCCCGGGCCTGATGGCAACGGGGTGCGAACGGGCAGCCCGTAATGGATTGAATCAGGTCTGGCGGCTGCCCCGGAATGTTGAACAATGTGCCGGCGGCGGATGTCAGCGAAGGCATGGATTTCATCAACGCCTGCGTATACGGATGCCGGGAATCGTGGAAAATGCCGCGGACCGGTCCGCTCTCCAGCACCCGTCCGGCATACATGACAAGCACCCGCTCACAGGCGCCCGCCACCACTCCGAGGTTGTGTGTCACCAGAATGACCGCCATGCCCAATTCGCGCTGGCGATCGCGGATCAACTCCAGCACCTGCGTCTGCACGGTTACATCCAGGGCCGTGGTGGGTTCATCCGCTATCAACACGTCTGGACGCGTGATCAACGCCATGGCAATCATCACCCGCTGCCGCATCCCGCCCGAAAACTCGTGCGGATACCGCTCCATCCGCGCCGCCGCATCCTGTATCCCCACCTGCCTCAACATGGCGACGGCCCGCCGCCGCGCTTCCTTTTGCGAACAGCCCTCGTGCACCCGCAACGGTTCCATCACCTGCGCCCCAATGCGCATATAGGGGTTCAGCGCCGTCATCGGGTCCTGGAAAATCATCGCGATCCGTTTCCCGCGCAGGGAACGAAGCGTTTCCGGGGAAGCCGATAACAGGTCCACGCCGTCAAACAATGCGGTCCCCTCTTCAATTCTTCCGGGGGGCGTGGGAACCAGTCCCAGCAATGAATACATGGTCACCGATTTGCCCGAGCCGGATTCCCCCACAATCCCCAGGGTTTCGCCCCGCTCCATTGAAAGCGAAACATCGTCCACCGCGCGCACCACTCCGTTGCGCGTGTGAAAATAGGTTCGAAGATTTTTCACCTTGAGTAAGGACACTCGATCACATCTATCGTTTAACTCATGCCTTCCACGCACTCGATGAGTGCCGCGGCAATATATTCGTTGTCTTCCCCGGACATCGAGGGATGAATCGGCACGCATACAATCCGCCGCCCGATTTGTTCCGACAACGGCAAAGACTGACCCGCCGTATGGTCCCGCATGAGCGTGCGCGATTCATAGACGGGCGGATTTGCAATCAGGCATTTCACCCCAAACTCTTGCTCCATCCGCGCCATCAATAGATTCCGCTTTTCCCCCGCCCATTCCGGACATACCAGGCAGGTATAGAGATAGTAGCTGTGTTTGCAGTCCGCCGGTTCATACGGCAATTCGATGTTCGCCAGTCCCTCCAGCAATTCCGTGCGCCGGTGCGCCAAGCGCCGCCGCGCATCAATAAAACCATCCAGTTTTGACAATTGCACCAGCCCCACGGCCGCCTGCACCTTGGTCATCACGTTCGATGTGCCCCAGTCTTCCGTCGCGATCCCGTAAAACCGCGTGGACCGGCAATAGGCCGCGAAGGCATCATTGTCCGTCGTCACCATCCCGCCTTCGCCGAGTGTCACCATGTTTTTCATGGTGTGGAACGAGAATACGGTGCAAAAACCGTCTTTGCCTATTTTTTTCCCGCGATATTCACCGCCACAGGCGCGCGCCGCATCGCCGATCACCGCCAGCGGCCCATGCACCGGATGCGGATGCCGCTCCGCAATCTCAAAATAATCATCCATGGGCGCGGCGAGGCCATTCATGTGCACGGGAAAAATCGCGCGGGTGCGCGGGGTGATCCGTTGCTCCACATCGTTGGGATCGAGTTGCAGGGTCTTGGGATCCACTTCCCCCCATACCACCTGCCCGCCCGCGCCCATCACCGCCAGCGGCGACGCCATAAAATTGATTGCGGGCACTATGACTTCATCTCCCGGCTGCAATTTCAAGTAGCGCATGGACATATCCAACCCCGGCCCCGCGCTGTTGATGGCAATGGCGTGTTTCGAGCCGGTATAGCGGGCGAAGGCCGCCTCGAAGTCGAGTATCTGCTGGCAGGTGAATCCGAAACCTTTTTCAACCGCCATCGAATCGCGAATCGCCGCCACCGCCGCCTCCACTTCCTCCTCGCCGTAGATGCTGCCCAACAGCGGCTCGCCTTCCCATGCGATGCTGGTGCGGCCCCGTTTGAAAATTTCCTGACGTTCCTGCGATGAAATCATGGCGCCCATGCTCCTTTATTATTGGCTGGTCCGCTAAAACCTTGCAGAAACCCATGGACGGATGTCAAACTTCCGGCCCATACAACATGGAAGGAATACTGCCGATGCCGGAAAATGCTTCAACGGCCCCCAAACCCAAAGTGCAACTCGTCACCACGTATCTCGAAATGTTTGCGCCGCCCAAACGGGAAAAAATCCGGCCTAAACCGGACGGACTCGAAATCATCCATCTCCCCAAGGTTCCCATCCACTTCTACCGCTACCTTTACAACACCCTTAGCGAACCGTGGGTGTGGTGGGAACGCAAGCGCCAGACCGACGATGAAATCCGCGCGGAAGTGCACAGCCCCGGATTTTCCTTTTTTGTGCCCTATCTCGATCATCTCCCCTTCGGCATGATCGAACTCGATAACCGCCGCTTCCCGGAAGTGCAGTTCAATTACTTCGGCATTTTTCCCGAATATTGCGGCCAGGGATTGGGCGGTTATCTGCTGGATTGGACCGTGGACCACGTCTTCGCCCAGGGCGCCAAACGATTCTGGGTGCACACCTGCAACTTCGACAGCCCGAACGCCATCCCCGCCTATCAACGCGCCGGTTTCGTGGTGTATGACGTCGTCACGGAATGGGTGGAGAATCCGAAGGTATAAGGTCTGACGCCCAGAATTACGGAATCCTGCATTGCGCCATGGAAGCCCTGTTCCCGCCTGCTTCCGCCCTGGCGGAAGAAGACCTTGTCACAGTGGGAGAAAGCCTGTAGTCTATTATGTCGTCAAGGAAATTTTCTGAATACCGGATTCCGAAACAGAAACTAACCGCGCGCCATTCTGGACTGGAGCCAAGTATCGATAGTGTCCAGCAGGGGTTTCCCCTCCACTTCATAACAATATTTTTCCTGGGCGGCGCGGAAGGCGTTTTCGGACATTTCCCGGTACAGGGCGTCATCCCCCAGGACGCGATTGACGGCGGCGGCGATTTCGTCTTCGCTCTCGGGATTGACGCATACCCCCGCATGGTTTTTTTCGATCACGTCGATCATGCCGGGGAAATTGGAGCCGATCACGGGCAAGCCCACGGAGAGGTACTGGAATAATTTGATGGGGGCGCAATAGTAGCTGTTCAAGCCCACATTGAGTTGCGCCTGCAGTCCCAGATCGGCCGAGGCGGGATAGTCCATCAATTCCTCCGAGGGCACCACGCCCCGGAAGAGGACGCGCTTTTCCACGCCAAGATCACGGGCCATTTGAAGAAGTTCCTGTTTGAACGTTTCCTCGATAGGGCCGACAAAGAAGAGCACCACGTTCGGAGCGGTATGCTTCATGGCGCGCACAAAGACATCCGCGCAGCGTGATCGGTTGATCCAGCCGTGGAAATAGGCCACCTTCGCGTCCGGAAGGCCTTGTGCTTGCAGATATTCCTGGATACGGCGGCTGCGCTTGCGTTCCGTGCTGCGGGGCGGCACATTCAACACCGCCATGGGGCACTCGGCCAAACCGTAGCGTTCCTGGAGGACGCGTGCGCGGTTGGGCTCACAGGCCACGACCAAGTCCGCGCGGCGGATGAACAAGCGCTCCAGCAGATTCCAGAAAGGCTTGGCGGAAATACCGGGGCGGTCGGTGTACAGCTCATACGAATAGAAAATGAGTTTTGCACCGCCAAGACGCGCAATGAGCCATCCGGCGGGCAGGGTGTCCACGTCAATGGCGATGACCACACCAGGTTTCGCGCGCAGCCCCATCACCATCAACCGGACGATAAACTCGAACCAGCCGAGGAACAGTATGGCGGGACGCAGGAGGGGATTTTTGCTGAATCGCTTCAGTTTAATCTGAAACAATTGGCAGTCCGCCTTCGGATGCGTTTCTTCGGGAAGCCCCAAGTCCGCGCGTGCACGAGACTTCAACAGGGCCGTTTCAATGCCGCGTGCCGCCAGGGCATCAATGAGATTCCCGAGCGGGCCGTCAATAAAGGGCTGCCACCCCATCCGTAAAATACAAACGCGTTTCCCGGCCATGGCAATTTTCTTTCTTCCCTTTCGTTGTTTCAGGAATCACTATACCGAAGCCGCGTATAATTTGCACCTGCCGGGGAGGGCGAGGATGTCCGGGAATTGTTTTACACCTTTTTGCCAACACCCGGTGTTGGGTCATTTCCACGTTCCTTGAAACGAGAACTTATGAACCCTCAGACAGCCTCAGGAGATTCGCCCTTCTGTTTTAACAAAACGGAGTTAACAGGGGATCATTACTTGAAGGGACATGAAGCGTACAGGCAAAATACCGCATGTACGTTAGAAAAAGTACAGGAACCATAAACAACCAACGAGGGTAGTGGCATGCCGGATTTTGCAGGACCTGGACTGAGCAAGGAAGAGGAATATTTCGCGAAGCGCGAGTTTGAGCGCATTAAAAAAATCGCGGAAGAGAATGAGAACAAGCTGCGCGAACAGGAAAAAGAAGAACTCAAGCAGATGCATTGGATGCGGTGCCCCAAGGACGGTATGGAACTGGCGGAAATCGTGTTTATGGGGGTGCATGTGGACAAGTGCACGCACTGCGGCGGAATCTTTCTGGATGCGGGTGAGCTGGACACCATGATGGAAGCCGGCAAGCAGCAGGACGGCATGCTCGGCAAGATACTCAGTGTGTTCCGGTAGAATGAACGGTGATTTGTTGGAAGAGGTTTTGTCGCGGGACAACGTATAACGTTTAAGGACAAGTGCGTTCCCAAGTGCAACTTGGGAACGAGAGGAACGAGCAAGTGCGTCCCCAGGTGCAACTTGGGAACGAGCAGGGTGAATCCATGCAAAAGAAAACGATTCGGGTGGGGATTGTGGGGGCGGGTTTTTCGGCGCGCTTTCATTATGAAGCCATTGCCAAGGTGTATGGCGTCAACGTCGAGGTCATGGGCGTGTATGCCCTGGACACGGCGCAAGCGCGCGAGTACGCGGCGGAACGCGGCATTCGCGCCTATGATTCCCTGGAATCGTTGATTGACGACGTGGACGTGGTGCATTGCTGCGTGCTGGTGGCCGGGCATGAGCAGGTGGCGGTGGCGGCGCTCGAACGGGACCGGTTCGCGATTGTCGAGAAGCCGTTGACCGGCTATTGCGGCGACGGTTCGGATACGTTTCATGGCGACCGCTTTCCAAAACAGGTGGCGTTGGAACGGGGCTTGGAAAGCGTGGAGCGCATGCTGGCGGCGGAGGCGAAAAGCAAGGGCCGCATTCTTTATGCGGAAAACTGGGTGTATGCGCCGTCCATTCAGCGGGAACGTGAAATCATCGAGAAGACCCATGCGCAGATTCTCTGGATGCACGGCGAGGAATCCCATTCCGGATCGCATAACCCCACGTACGCCTATTGGAAATTTTCCGGAGGCGGGGTGATGATCGGCAAGGGCTGCCACCCGTTGACCGCCGCGTTGTATCTGAAACGGGTGGAAGGCCGCGCCCGCAATGGCCAGCCCATTCGCCCGAAGTCCGTCTCCGCCCGTACCCATGCCATCACCCGGCTGCCCCATTTCCAGGACGAAGGCCATATCCGGCGCGATTATTACGACATTGACGACTTCTCCCTGATGCATGTGACGTTTGAGGATGATACCGTGGCCACGGTGTTTGCCTCGGACATTGTGCTGGGCGGCATTCATAATTGGCTCGAGGTCTGCGCGAACAACCACCGGACCCTTTGTAACATCAATCCCAACAATTCCATGCAGGTTTACAATCCGCTCGACGTCAATTTCCGCGACGTGTACACGGTGGAGAAGATCGGGACCAAGCAGGGCTGGACGTCCATGCCGGCGGATGAGGACTGGTTCACGGGATATCCACAGGAGATCGAGGCATTCTACCGCGCCGCCGCCTATGGCGAACCGGTGGAAAGCGACAGCCGCCTCGCCGCCGATACCATCTCCACCATTTACAGCGCCTATGTCTCCGCCGAACGAAATGGGGCCGAAGTGGACGTGCGGGGATTCTAACTCTTCTCCTCGCTACACCCACATTCACCGGAAACGGCGTTATATACCAGACCGGCCACCGCGGCGCCTAGGATCGGGGCAATCCAGAACAGCCAAAGTTGCGCGAGCGCCCAACCGCCGACAAAGATCGCGGGGCCCGTGCTGCGCGCGGGATTCACGGAGAGGTTTGTCACCGGGATTCCGATAAGGTGGATGAGCGTGAGCCCCAAGCCGATGGCAATAGGCGCAAAACCGGCCGGCGCGCGCTTGTCCGTGGCCCCCATGATAATCATCAGGAACATGAACGTAAGCACCACTTCCGCCACCAGCCCGGAGAGCAGGCTGTACCCGCCGGGCGAGTGTTCGGCATAGCCATTCGCCGCCAAGCCGCCGCTGAGGCTGAAACCGGCCTTGCCACTTGCAATCAGGTAAAGCACGCCCGCCCCGATAATACCCCCGAGTACTTGGGCCATGACATAGGGAACAAGCTCGGAGGCCGGAAACCGTTTTCCCGCAACCAACCCGGCAGATACCGCCGGGTTCAGATGACATCCCGAAATGTGGCCGATGGCATAGGCCATCGTGAGCACCGTCAGCCCGAAGGCCAGCGCGACCCCCAGGTAGCCAATCCCAACATCCGGCACGCCCGCGGCGAGGACCGCGCTTCCGCAACCCCCAAAAACCAGCCAGAACGTCCCAATCAATTCCGCCATGCAACGTTTTGTGAGCGACATTGTCAATACTCCTTACAGGTTTTTATCCAATGACAACTGCACATTCGGTTCTGCCTGAATTCATCCCGGGCAACAGTCTTTTCATTATGCGCCGCTGGCCAGATTCTGTCAATGTTTTTTGAATATTTTCAGTTTTAACAGGCGTTTCCAGGGGGGCATAGTCCCGAAATGAGTCGGAGAGAATTGGGTCGAAGATAAAGGTGTGAATTTTATTGACAAGCGCGTCTTCGCTGTATACCATATCGCAAAATTATGAATGGAGGGGTATGGTATGAATCGTTGGTTGTGGTTGATTGGATCTGTAGTGGCGGCATTGTGCATGGCCGGAATGGCATCTGCTTCGGAGCAGGGAAAACAGGAGGCGGCCCAATCGAAAACGGGGTCTGGGTGTGCGGGGTGCTGTCAAAGCAGCCCGAACGCGGATACGGCCAAAAGCTGTGCGAAAGAAACACCACAGGAAAAGCGTGGTATTTTCCGGTTGGAGGATGCGGCGTGGCGGCTGGAGATCACCGGATCGGGCGGTTTACCGGCCAGTTCTGAAACGTCGGACCGGGGCGGCGACGGCATGGTTACCGGCACCGTGGACTATGAAATCCCGATCATGGCGTATGGCGCCCTCGGTTTGCGGCTGATGCCCTTGTTCCTTTACTTCGAGGAACAGGGGGATGTGATTTGGGGCGCGGGCGGCGGCATTGCTCCGCGCATTTACACCGTGAGAAACGAGCAGCGCGGATTCTTCCTCGAGGGGGAAGCCCTGGCGCTGGTTCATGGCAACAAGTTCCGGGGGGACAGTTCGTATGTGGATTTCATCACCGGCGGCGGCGTGGGCTACAAGTGCAAGGCCAACTGGCACGTCATCGTAAAGTTCGAGCATATTTCCAACGCGGGATTGGGCGGCGACAATGACGGTGTAAACACCGTGGGAGCCGCCGTGGGCTATACCTTCTGACCGAATGCCGCGTTAGCGGATGACGGTTCCGTCGGGGATTACGGCGTCTTTGTGGACCACGACGATGCCGTCGCGGATGGAATAGCCGTCCCACTCGCCATCCTTGAGTTTTCGCGAGCCATGAATGACCACATTCTTTCCAATCCGTGCGTTGTGGTCAATGATCGCGTGCCGGATGACCGAGTGCGCGCCGATGCCAATGGGATGCTTCCGGTCCAGGGTGGTTTCCGTTTCAAAATAATCCGCGCCCAGGATGATGCTGTTTTCGATGTGGACATCATCATTGACAATGCTGCGGATGCCGATGATGGCATTGCTGATATCCGCTTTTCCGATGCGGCTGCCTTCGCAGATAATGGCATTATTGGCGTGGGTGGCGCGCATGGTCACCCCGGGCAGGGCGCGCGCCCGTGTGTAGATTATGTGATGGGGATCATGAAAACGGAACGGCGGATGCGGCGAGGTGATGGCCATGCTCACATTGAAGTAGGAGCGGACCGTTCCGATGTCCTCCCAGAACCCCGAAAACAGGTGCGCCTGCAATTTATGGCTTTTGAGGGCGCCGGGGATCAATTCTTTCCCGAAATCCAGCCATCCGGGGTTGTTCAGCAATAATTCTTCCAGCACGTCGGCATTGAACGCATAGATGCCCATCGAGGCGAGATAAGGCTTTCCTTCGGCGTTCAATTTGAAGTCCCTGAACGCTTCCGCCGGGGTAATCAATGTGTCCAGCACCTCCGGCTTTTTGGGTTTTTCAACGAACCGCCGGATGCGCCCGTTTTTGGCCACCTGCATGATGCCGAAGCCCTGGGCGTCTTCACGGGTCACGGGGAGCGCCGCCACCGTGATATCCGCTCCTTTGCGCACATGCGTGGCGAGCAGGGTCCGGTAATCCATGCGGTACAACTGGTCTCCCGACAGGATGACGTAATACCGGGGATTCCCCTGGCGGATGTGCAACAGATGTTTGCGGACGGCATCGGCGGTGCCCTGGAACCAGTCGCCGGTCTCATTGGTTTGTTCCGCGGCCAGCAGCGCGACATAGCCCTGCGAGAATTCGTCGAAGGTGTAGGTGTTGCTGATGTGCCGGTTCAGCGAATGGCTGTTGAATTGCGTCAGCACGGAAATGCGGACAATGCCGGAATGGATGCAATTGCTCAGCGGGATGTCAATAAGGCGGTAACGCCCGCAGAGCGGCACGGCCGGCTTGCAGCGCACTTTGGTGAGGGGGTAGAGGCGCGTGCCGCGTCCGCCTCCCAATACCAGTGCGTTTACCTGGTGGACCACCTTGTGTTCGAATTCCGGCTCTTCCACTTTACCCATGCGTCAATGCTCCACGCTTCATGCTTGCGGACCCCAGTCCGCGTACTCCGGGTTTCTCTCAAACCAAATAAATAATCAGGGTGCAGGCCACACCCCACAACGCCACGGTAATCCCCAGCGGAATGTCTTTCAACAGGGCCGCGCTTGGGTCCCCGCCGCCGGTGCGGTGATGCACGAGGAACAGGTACCGGAACAGCCCATACACCACAAATGGAATCGTGAAATACAGTTTGTCGGTGCCCAGCCGTTTCACCACTTCGGGCGAGCAGGTGTAGATGGTGTAGGTGATCAGCGCGCCGCCCGCCATAATGAGAATAAGCTGATCGAGGTAGTGGACGCTGTAATGGTAGAGCACGCTGCGATGCGACTGCGCGTCGTCCTCCAACAGGATGATTTCATGCCGGCGCTTGCTGAAGCCGAGGAACATGGCGAGGAACAGCGTGCACACCACCAGCCAGTTGGAAAAGGCCACGTTGAGGGCGATGGCCCCGGCCAGGGCACGCGTGACGAACCCGATGGCCACCGCCATTACGTCAATGATCAGCAAATGTTTCAGCAGCAGAGAATAGGATATGGTGAGGAGCAGATAGAACATCAAGGTAAGCAAAAAAGCGGGGCGGACAAACCAGGCCAACAGCACGCCTCCCGAAAGCAGCAGCAACGCCATACTCCAGGCCGCGGTCATGCTCAATTCGCCGCTGGGCAACGGGCGGTATTTCTTTTCCGGGTGCGCGCGGTCTTTTTCGATGTCCATGATGTCATTGAACAAATAGGTGGCGCTGGAGGCCAGGCAGAATGCGATGAGCGCGCCCAGGGCGCGGAGTTCCTGATACGGATCATACGCCTGGCGCGCGAACACCAACGCGGCGAGCACCAACAGGTTCTTGGGCCATTGGTACACGCGCAGGGCGCGAATAATCAGGCTGATATGATTGGCCACGGTTTTCATAAAGGGGTATTGTGCCCCGTTTGCAGGGCAGGGATCAATTGTATGGTTTTTAAGGGGTCACTTCTTTGTCACGGGCACGGCGCCCAGCCTTTTCTCGAAGGCCTGCATCCGGTCCTCGAGTTTTTTAACGATATCCAGGTGCTGTTCCGCAACATTGTTGTTTTCACCGGGATCGGTTTCCAGGTTGAACAACAACACCGGATGTTCCAGCGGTTTCCCATACACGGAACCTTTGAAGGGGCGTTTCAATTTCCAGGGGCCGGAACGCATGGCCTGCAACTCCTCGCAAGAATAAAAGAAAAACTCATTGCCGGGCCGCGAGCCTGTGCCGAGCAGGAGTGGGGTGATGTTCTGTCCGTCGAGGGGGCGATCCGGGGGCAGTGTGCCACCGGCCAAGTTCACAAGGGTTGGGAAGAGGTCCAATGTAATCGCGGGGGCATGTTCGACGCGTCCGGCGGGAATATGCCCCGGCCAGCGGAAAATGCCCGGTTCCCGCACCCCGCCTTCAAAGGTGGTGCCTTTGCCCATGCGCAACGGCCCCGCGCTGCCGCCGTGTTCTTCCTTTGCCAGCCAAGGCCCATTGTCGCTGCTGAAGACCACCAGCGTGGTTTCCTCGAGTCCACAGGCTTTCAGCGTGTCCAACACCTGCCCCGCGCTCCAGTCAATTTCCTCGATTACGTCCCCATAGAGACCCCCGCCGGACTTGCCCCGGAAGGCGTCCGAAACATGCAATGGCACATGCGGCATCGAATGCGCAAGATACAGGAAAAAAGGCTGGTCCTTGTGCTCGCGAATGAACCGCGTGGCTTCTTCCGTATAGCGCTGCGTGAGCAGGTCCTGGTTGGCGGGCTGTTCCACAATTTCTTCGTTGCGCATCAGGGGCAGGGGTGGATCTTTGCGCGCCTTTACATCCATATCGTTGCTGTAGGGAAGGCCGAAATAGTAATCGAAGCCATGCCGCGTGGGGAGAAACGGCGGCAGATGGCCCAGATGCCACTTCCCGATGCAGGCCGCCGCATACCCCAGTGGCTTCAATGCCTGCGCGATGGTAATTTCTGAATCCTCAATCCCGCCCGTGGACCCCGGAAAAAGAACCTTGTTCAATCCCGAGCGGATGGGGTACCGGCCGGTGAGCAGCCCGGCCCTGGAGGGAGTGCACACCGGCGCGCAACTGTAAAAATCCGTGAAACGCGTTCCTTCGGCGGCCATGGCATCCAGGCGCGGTGTTTTTATCTTCTGTGCGCCATAACAGCCCAGGTCGCCATACCCCAGATCATCACAATAGATCACTACAAAATTTGGCGGACGCGTGGCGTTGCCGGCGGCAAAGGAGCGGCGCGCGAGCAGTCCGCCTCCCAGCGCCCATCCCATCCGGGCCAGCATGCCGCGCCGTGAAAGGGTGTCCATAATCGTTCTCCTATTCCGGTTTATCGCCCTATCGTGTTGTTATTTGCGTAATGAGCGACATTTTAGTAACGCCTTCCGCACTCTGAACCATAAGACAGGTGTGGATATTTTTGGGATTTTCTTCGGAAGTGTGGCCGGCGAGGGTATTGTCCGGTGCGGTAGATTGCGATACCGTTATGGGCACATCGGCTTCAAGGTGGATATCCGTATTGGGGAACGTTACATCCACTTGCTTTCCTTCTCCTGATATGATGACAGGTTCTTCCGTTCCGAGATGCCAGCGGAAGAGTACAATGTTGGCGTTGGTTTCCTTGAGGACTGCCTCATCGGCAATCTTCATGGAAGTTGTGTCCCATTGGACGGTGCGGAGCCAACGGGTGAGGCCGTCGTAGCAGGCGGTTCCGTCCACGGTAACCGTGCCGCCGGATTCATCCAGCCTCTCCACGCGGAGGGGGGCAATGCCGCCCCCTTTTTGCCAGCCGGGAAGTTTTATCACTTCACCGGCCTGGGCGGCCGTATCGGCGGTGGCGGTGCCCAATTGAAGCACGTTATGCCCCGCGCCGGGGGTGTATTCGGTCATCATGCGGGGATGGTGATAGGCCGGGGTGCCCGCTTCGATGAGAATGGGCCGGCCATGGACGATAAAATTGACGTGGCCGCGGTCCTGATGGTCGTGTTGATCGAGTCTATGGCCGCCGCGCACCCATGCCCCGCTGGCATCGGCCGCCCAACTGCTGCGCCAGTTCACGCGCGTGGCCCGCTCATAATAAGCGAAGAGCGGCGGTGCGGCCTCCGGTCCAGCGGGCGGCAGGGCGTTGGCGGCGAACCCGGGCAGGTCATCCGATACGCCACTGACCTGATATGCCAGCGCCCAGCGCGCCACGGGACTGCCCGTGCACACCGCCAGCAGGGACAACAACGGGCGGGTGCGTTCGGCGGCGTCATAGGCTCCGCCGGCATCAAAGCAATTGATAACCATTTTGCCGGGTTGAAAATGATGGACCAGCCAGAGGGAGAAGTTTTTCAAGAACGGATGCTCGATGGCGCGGCGGTCTCCGGCCACGGCCATGGCATGCGCCGCATTCAACAAACTTGTAACCGTGAAGGAGGCGTACCCGAATCCTTCTTCGAATTCTCCCCGGGGACCGTGAGCGTCCAAGGCCGCGATTAGATTCTTCACGCCGAGTTCATAGGCTTCACGGTGTTTTTCCACGCCAAGCACGAGACACGCGCGGAGTAATCCTTCCGTGGGCAGCACCCACTGATTGGTCACGGGATTATTGCTGCTGACAAACCATGGCCGCTTTGTTCGCCAATCATCCACCACCCCAGCAATCTCTTTTTCCAGTAACGCGTACACCCGGCCCTGCAATTCCGGCGATAGGGCGCCCTCCGGCAACGTTTCCAGCGTGTCCGCGATGACGCGCACCCCGCACCCCGTCGCAAGCCAGTTGCCGTCTTTGCCGTCTTCCGGCAAACGATGCCCCGGCGCATACAGGGTCCACCCCGGACGCTGCAAGGGAGACCAACGTGTCATTTCCTCCAGTTGCGCCAGGGTTCGAGCCTGGAATTGCGCATCCCCGGTGAGCCGGTACGCCGCCGCCAGCAGCGGCAATTCATTCAGGAGCGCGCTGCACGCGCCAAAATCGGACATGGCCAGGGCGAAGGTTTCCCTGATTTCATTTTCCAGCGCATTGGCGCGGCCATCCAGCCACGTGCGGTTCTGGCCCACCTCCGCCAGCGTTTTCGCGCGGCGTATAATCGGCTCTTTCGCCAGTTCCCGCGCTTTATTGATTAACGCTTCCCGGTCCGCTTCCCGCGCCGGATTGGATTTCCCCTGATCCAGCAACTGCGCCCACGAATACACCGCCGGGGGTTCTTGCCCCGCCGCGGACCATGCCACGGCTGTCATGAAGAGAACGAAGAGGATTCGCATCGGCATTACTCCTGTTTGGGCCAGCGCCACGGTTCGAGAATTTCATCCTTCACTACAGGATCGAGCGTTCGCGCCAAGTCATCGCGCATTTCCGGCGGCAGAGGCCCCTGTTTCATTAACGACAATGTGTCCCGAAGCTGGTCTGGCGATTCCGCGCCCACCACCAGCGGAACCTGCAAACCCAAGGCAAAACGCACGGCGGCTTCCTGCGGGCGCAGAGCATGCCGTGAACAGAACGCATGCCACCGCTCCGAAGCCGCGCCCGCTATGGGCAAACGGTTCGCCACCGCCGCCGCCGGCAGGGTGAGCAGGCCCTGGAGATAAATACTCCGCACGCAACACAACGTGCTTTTCGCGTGCGCCGCCTCGAATGCCCCTTGCTGAATTAACCGCCGGTCCCAGGCGTTGCAGGGCACTTGAAGAATTTCCATGTGCGGATGCGCCAGGCACCGCGCGAACTCCTCCGGACCCGCCACCGACACACCCAAATGCCGGATGCGGCCCGCCGCGCGCCACCGCAACAATGTTTCACCCAAACCCTGATCCCAATAGTCCAGCCATTGTGCCCGGTGCAGCATCATGCACCACAAGCATTCGATGCCCAGCGTGTCAAAACTTTGCGCAATGGCGGCATCCAATCGCCGCGGCTCCGCCGGATTCAACTGTACATTCAGTTTTGAGGCAATACACGCTTTCTCGAGCACGCCGAGTTCCCGAAGGGCCGCGCCCAGCACCCGCTCACTTTCGCCATACGACTGCGCCGTGTCAAAATGCCGGACCCCGCCCGTCCAGGCCGTTTCCACAATTTCCACGGCCTTCCGGACATCCGGACGCCCCTGGGTATTCGCGATGCCGTAGGGCATGCCCAGTTGCACCGTGCCGAGCATGAGCCGTGAAACCGCTTCGCCCGGCCAGACGTCCGGTTTCCGGTCCGCTGTCATGCGAACACCATTTCCAACCTCCACGATAAACACTCCCGGGGCGGCGAGGCCCCTGTACCACCGCTTCCGTGTATCGTTCTACTATCCATTAACGTCAAGCGCTTTTTCAACGAAATGGTTCGTTGTGTTTCCCATGGATACCTGTCAAGATACCGGCATGAAGAATACAGAAAAGAAAGCGAACCCATCCGCGTGGTCATGGGCGGCCCCGCCCAGGACGCTCACGCTTCCCGCCCAGGCGGTCCATGTATGGCTGGGTTCGCTCGATGTTTCCGCGGAGACGGAAAAGCGTCTGACCGGCTGGATGACCGGCGCGAATCTCGTGCGGTTGCATCAAATGGCCTCGCCCAGGAAGAAGCGGGAATACATCATTTCCCAGGCGATGCTGCGTGTTATATTGGCGAAATATCTGCACACGGAACCCGCCGCGCTTCGGTTCCGCCGTTCCGAGGCCGGGCGCCCCATGCTGGATGAACCCTTCGACAAGGCGGTGCTGTTCAGCATGACGCATTCCGGAAACCGCGCGGCGTATGCCGTGACCCGCTCCTTTAACGCCGGGGTGGACATAGAATGTTTCAATCCCCGGCGGCGGTACGAATCGGTGGCGTGGCGGTTCTTTTCCGAAAAAGAAAATGAGGTCCTTCGGCGCCACCCCCGGCCGCAAATGGAACGAATGTTCTACCAGTTCTGGACGGCTAAAGAGGCCGTGTCGAAAGCATTGGGCACGGGCCTTGCCTATCCCCTAAGCCAATACGAAATCGAGGTCACGGAACAAGGCGGTCTCGCACTGGCCGCCTTGCGCGGCGATCCCGACGCCGCCAAACACTGGGCGCTGCGTTCCTGGAATCTGCCGGACGGCGTCCTTACCTGCGCCGTGGAAGGCCGTCCCCGCCTATGGGCAGGCTATTCCCTTGCGGAGCATGATTTAGGGTAGAATACCGTCTTACTCACTATCGCAGGAGGAAACCCATGAGTACGCTTGGAAAACAGGTCCGGTTAAACCGCATTTTCAGCCACCCCTCGGGGCGGATTTTGTCCATCGCCGTGGACCATCTCGTCAATTACGCCATCGGGATGCCGGAAGGTCTTAAACATCTTGAACGAACCATCGAGCAGATCGTCGAGGGCAAAGCAAGTTCCATCACCATGCTGAAAGGTTCCGCCGCGCGGTATATGGGGCGGTTCGCGGGCCGGATTCCGCTGATCCTTCAGCAAATGGCCATCCGCGCGCATTCCTCCACCATGGAGGAACTGGTGACCGTCGAGGAGGCCCTGGCCCTGGGCGCGGACGCGCTGGCGGTCGCGGTGTATGTGAAGACGCCGGATGATCTTCCCACGTATAAACGGCTGGCGGACGTGGTCCGAGAGGGGGAGCGGTTCGGAATGCCCATCATCACGCACATCTACCCTCTGGCCTATGACGATGGAAAAGCACGCATCAGCACCGCCCCCGAAGATGTTTTTTATGCCGTGCGGGTGGCGTCGGAAATGGGCGTGGATGTAATCAAGACGCCGTACACCGGCGATGCCGCGTCGTTCCACGATATTATCGCGTTGGCGCCGGTGCCCGTGGTGACCGCCGGCGGCCCCAAATGCGACACCCTGGAAGACGCCGAGGCGATGATCCGCGATGTGGTGAAGAGCGGCGCGGCCGGCTCGACCGTCGGACGGAATGTTTGGGGGTTTTCCGACGTGCCGGAAGCCATGCGGCGTTTGCGCAGGGCCATGTTTGAATCCGATTAACACGGCGCGGCCCGGAATGCATAATTTTTTAGCTAAACCTGCTTCGCCTCTTTGTCATGATGAGGAGGCCCCGGCAAGCAATCTCGACATCGTGTCAACCTGCCCTATTGTGCCCCAATTACCAATGCTGCTTCAGCCGTCATTCCCGCGAAAGGGGAATCCAGGATAAACCTTGTCCCTCCCCTTCCAATAAAAATTCCCCGTCCCGCGGCACATGTTGCAAATCTTCTGCCGAAATGATAATATTTTCTCAATATTCGTAATACTTTAAGGAGAATACGCCGTGCACACGAAATCGAAATCTGGATTCACCCTCATCGAATTGCTCGTAGTCATCGCCATCATCGGTATTTTGGCCGCCATTCTGCTGCCCGCTCTGGCCCGTGCGCGGGAATCGGCCCGGCGCTCAAGCTGCCAGAACAACCTGAAAGAATTCGGGCTGGTGTTCAAGATGTACGCGAACGAAAGCCCCGGCCAGATGTTTCCCCCCTGTTCGCCGTTCGCCAATCCCTTCATGAACGGCATGACCCTGTTCAGCGCACCCAATGCGGCCTCCATCTATCCGGAGTATCTTGCGGATGTGAATATCGCCAAGTGCCCTTCGGACACCGGGGTGGACGCCGGGGGCACGTATGTGGCCGCGCGGCTTCCCAATGACGGTGATTTTGACAGTTGGATCAAGGAAGCCCAGGAAGCGGGCGACAAAGACTCGGAAAACTACTTCCGGTGCGCGCAGTTGGGCCGTTCGTATTTGTATAAAGGCTATGCCTCCACGAATGTGGCCGAATATTACGGCATTTGGGGCGCCATGGGCGCACTCCCCTTCGAGCGGGTGATTAGTGTGCTCAACATCACGCCGATGGTCCGCGTGAAAGACTTCGCGAATGATTTGAAAATGGACGAAGGCGCCTGGCCGACAATGGTGGACCGTGATGCCGCACAAGGCACGGCGGGGGGCGACCGGGTGCTGCGGCTCCGTGAAGGCATCGAGCGGTTTTTTATCACCGACATCAACAGCCCCGCGAACAGCGCCAAGGCGCAAAGCATGATCGCCGTGCAATGGGACACCTTCGGCAGCTTTGGTGATTCCAACGCCACGGCGGGCGGCCTGGTCTATAATCATGTTCCCGGCGGCAGCAACGTGTTGTATATGGACGGCCATGCCGCCTTCATTCGGTATCCCGGCGAGTATCCCATCGTGAATGACAAGGGCATGTTGCTGGAGAACAGCCATTTCGGGTTATATTAGGCCGTTTACATTCCCGGAAACGGGCAAAAGACAGAGGCAAAACATGTTTTTCGCACGAAAGGCGGCGGTTCCGTTTGGGCTGGTTTTTTTGTGGGTACTGGGAATGTCGTGCGGGCGGCCCCATCCGGAGATTGCCGCCGGAACCTCCCTCGTTGAGGAACTGGCCAATGACCTGATGCAGTCCAAGGTTCCTGCGCGAACGCTGCTGCCCCCGGATATGTGCCCCGGCCATTACGATATGCGCCCGGGCGACATTGAGGCGGTGGCGGCGTGCCGCCTGTTGCTCCTCCAGCCTTGGCAGAAAACAATGCCCAATATTACGGGGGCGATTGCGGCGGCGGGCATTCCACAAGAACGGGTGCGGGTGGTGCCCGTGGATGGAAACTGGATGGTGCCGGAAAAACGGGCGGAAGCGGTGCAGGCCATGGCAGCCGTGCTTGCGGAGGAATTTCCTGAACAAAAAGACATACTTCTCGCGCGTGCGGAAGAACTGGCGGGACAATCCCGCGCGGTGGGCAGGGCGGTTCAGGCGCGGTTGGCCCACGTGCGGCCCGCCTCGATCCCTGTCCTATGCAATGAACAACAGGCGCCTTTTGTCCAGTGGGCGGGGTTTCATGTGGTAAAAACCTTTGGCCGTCCGGAGGGCCTGAGTGTGGCGCAGGTGGACGAGTTGACGCGCCACGCGAAGGAAGAGGGGGTGGCGCTCGTGATTGACAATATGCAGAGCGGAAGCACTAAAATGGGGGAAAGTCTGGCGCAAACCACAGCAACGGTGCACGTGCTTCTGTCCAATTTTCCCGGATCGGAACCCGGCACGGAGACATGGGAACGCATGGTGAATAAAAACACGGACAAACTCCTGGCCGGGGTGGAAGCATGGCGAAAAGCGCATGGGTGAGCCCTTGGTGGATATCCACGGTGTGTCGGTGACCCGGCATGGGACGGTGGTGTTGCACGACATTACGTTGCATGTGCACCGGGGAGAGTTCGTGGGGATTATCGGTCCCAACGGCGCGGGAAAAACCACCTTGCTCATGTTGATTAACGCGTTGCTTGCTCCCGCCTGCGGCCAGGCGGACATTCTGGGTGTCCGGCTGCCCACATGGCGCGGCTATCAACTCCGCCGCCGCATCGGCTATGTGGCCCAAGTGGAGACCGTTGACCCCCGGCTCCCCATGACCGTACGGGAAACCGTCCGCCTGGGTGCGGCGGGACGGCTGGGGTGGTTTCGCCGGCCGGGTAAAGAGGAGACGCAAAAAACAGAGGAAGCCTTGGAACAAACGGGGTTGACCCGTCTCGCCCAACGGCCCATTGGGCAATTATCGGGGGGGGAATACCAGCGTACCGCGATCTCGCGCACCCTCGTGCAATCGCCGGAAGTGTTTCTGTTTGATGAGCCCACGGCTTCGGTGGACCCGCGCGCGCAACGGGATATTTTGCGCATCATCCAGGAAATGCATCTGGACCGGGGCGCCACCGCGATCTATGTCACCCACGACCTCCATACGCTGCCGGAACGATGCACCCGCCTTGTGCTGATGAAGGAAGGGCGCATCTGGCGGGATGGTCCGAAAGAGGAAATGCTTGTCCCCGCATTGCTCCGGGAATTGTATGCGAGCGCGGAGGAGGAATATTCCAATGGCCGGACGGGAGAGCATTGAATGATGCCTCAGTATCTGATCCATGCAATTCTGGCCGGCTTCTTCGCGGGGGTGTCGTGTTCACTGGTGGGCGCGTTTGTGGTCACCATGCATTTGTCGTTCCTGGGCGTATGTATTGCGCATGCGGCGTTTGCGGGCGCACTGATGGGCGTGTGGCTCGGCGTTGATCCGCTCTTGGGCGCACTGCTCTTCAGTTTGGCCGCCTCGGCCATCGTGGGGCCGTTAGCGGACCGGGGTGAGTTAAGCCCCGACGCCTCCATCGGTATTGTGTTTTCCCTCATGATCGGTTTGGCCTTCTTGTTCCTTGGGCTGACGCCCGGCGCACGCACCGAAGCCCTGTCGTTGTTTTGGGGCAGCATTCTGACGGTTTCCCCGCAGGATTTGATTTTCCTGGGCGCGGTGGCGGCGGTTGTAGTGCTGGGAATCATCATTTTTAACAAGGAGATTCACGCCACGGCCTGTCACCGGAACGTCGCCGCCGCTGTGGGCATTCCCGCCACACTGGTCTTCTATGCCATGCTGTTTGCCACCGGCGCCACCATCGCCGTGAGCCTGCGCAGCATTGGCGGACTGCTCATTTACAGCCTGGTGATCAATCCTGCGGCCTCCGCCTTGCAGTTGACCTACCGCTTCAACCGGATGTTGTTGCTATCGGTCCTCTTTGGCGTGGGGGCGTGCTGGATCGGCCTGGCCGCCTCGTATTGCTGGGACCTTCCCGCGGGCGCGGCCATTGTACTCAGTTCTTCCGTCCTTTTCGCGGTGTGCACCGTGATCTCCCCAAAACGGAGAATGCAAAAATGACCCCTGCCGCTCTTACGGACATGACGAAAAAAATCCGCACTTTCTTTGACAACCTTGCCGCGGAGTGGGAGCAATCCACATGTCCCGAGCATCCCGAACGCCTGAAGACGATGATTCAACGATTGAATATACCCCCACGGGCGAGAATTCTTGATGTGGGCAGCGGCACCGGCGTGTTATTGCCCCTGCTGGCTCCCACACCGGCGAATGAACGGGTCGTGATGGCCATTGATCTTGCCTTCGGAATGATGCGCGAAGCGCGTCATCGCCCGGATTGCGCGCACGATCATGTGTTGTGCCTGCAAACCGACGTGCTCGCGCTCCCCTTTCCTCCCGAATCCTTCGATTGGGTGATTTGCAACAGCGTGTTTCCCCACTTTTTGGATCAGGAAGCGTGTGTACGCCAGCTCGCCCGCGTGTTGCGCCCTGGCGGTGCATTCGTGGTGTGTCATACCCAACGCCGCGAAGCCATCAACGAATTTCATCGTTCCAAAGGCGGCCTCATCGGCGGCCACGAACTGCCGGAAATGAAGGCCATGGAGTCGATGATGAACCGCGCGGGATTCCAGGTCGACGTGCATGAAAATACGTCCTGCCATTACTTGCTATGGGCGCGAAAACACGCTGGAGGCGTTTTGCCGGAATAGTCCCTTCCCGGCATTTGTCCGGCACCGGATGATTTCCAGTGCAAGCATTCCGGTCTTTTTGCCCCCCCTTTGTTTACACCTGGCATCGCGGTGAACCCTGTTGGTGTCGTTTATATCCTTGGATGTATTGCTTCACTCCCCCGCATATAGCGACACCGCACTGATAAGCGGGCACGCCCGCGCGTCTTCGATGACCAACCGGACTCTCTACGCGGTCACTGGTTTAAACCGGTCCAGTTTTTTATAACCGATGGTGGTGCCCTTTACAAAGGGTTTCCAGGAATCGCCGTCGAGCCATTCCAACTGGTAGGCGGCCACGCGCTGGCCGAGGGCGATCGGTTCTTGCAGGCAGGAAATGCTGAAAGTGACGGGTGCGCCCAGATCAATCTCCAGCCAACCTTCTATTACGCCATCATCCAGCGCCCAATAGGTTTCAGGATTTCCGTCCAGCACATTCCCCGGCGCAAAGGCGGCATTCCGGCCCCGGGTACTATTGGCGGACGCCGTCTTTCCCAAGGCAAGATCCGTCTTGAACATCGCATCCAACCGCTGTCGGAATTCCGCAAGCCGTTCCACGTCGGTATCGGCGAACAGGCCGTCACGGTTTGGCGGCACATTCAGCAGCAGCAGGCTGTTCCGTCCCACCGATTGAAAATACAGATCGATGAGATTATCCACACTGCGCACCTTCTTGTCTTCCTTTGCATGCCAGAACCAGCCTGGACGAATGGAGACGTCGGTCTCGCCCGGCCGCCATACCGCACCGCCGCGCACGCCCGTGCCGAGGAGTTTGACCGTTTCATCGGTGGTCTTGCCAGCCGCGGCAATGGCCAGGGGATCCATGGTGGCCCAGCAGGTTTCCCCAGCACTGCCCGATTCATTGCCGATCCACCGGACATCCGGCCCTGCGTCCGAAAAGATCACCGCCTGCGGTTGATACCGGCGGATGATGGAAATGAACCGCGCCCAGTCGTACTCCTGTTTCTTGCCATTGGGGCCTTCCCCGCACGCGCCGTCAAACCATACCTCGGTCACCGGCCCATACTGCGTCATGAGTTCCGTTAATTGATTGCAGTAATGATCGTTATATTTTGGTGAGTCGCCATACACCGGTTCGTGCCGGTCCCATGGAGAAAGATAAAACCCCACATTCAATCCCTCGGCGCGGCAGGCCGCGACAAATTCCCCCACCAGATCGCCCTTGCCGTCTTTCCAGGGACTGCTCTTCACCGAATGCTCGGTATACTTGCTGGGCCACAGGCAGAATCCATCGTGGTGTTTGGCCGTGAGAATCATGGTTTTGAATCCCCCCGCCTTCGCCGCGCGCGCCCACTGACCCGCATCCAATTTTTCCGGATTGAAAATCTTGGGATCTTCCGTGCCGTCCCCCCATTCCTTGTCCGTGAAGGCATTCACGGTGAAATGGACAAAGAGGTTGGTCTCCATGGCCTGCCATGCCATCTGCTGCGGCGTGGGGAGGGGCGGCAACGGGGCCGGCGCGCCTTCCATCGCGGAAAGACCGGCGAGTGACATCGAAATAATCAGAGAAGCGCTAATGCTGATCATTGAGCAATTCCTTAAAGGTTGCGGCTCACAATAGTTTCATGCCTTATTCGAGCGCACCCGATGGAAGAGAATGCCCCGTCCAGTGTGCGCACTTATCGCCTTTCCATCGGCGCTAGTCGGTTCTAACCACCCGGAATCCCAGGGTGTGATCATAATAGGTGGGGTAATTATTGGTTTTTTTGGCGGATCGGCAAAACGTGGCCCCCGTTTCCCAACTTCCGCCTCGCGCAATCCGATCCGTCCCCGAATTGGGCCCTGCCGGATCAATCTCCGGCCCCGCACTGTTTCCGTGCCAATAGTCCTGGCACCATTCCCAGACGTTTCCGCTCATGTCATAGAATCCCCATCGGTTGGGCAGCATGCGGCCCACGACATGCGCGTACCGCCCGCCGCCAAACTCCGCATTGGCTTCAAACCACGCATATTGCCCATACCCAATGAGCATGTATGAGGGATCCTCGCCCCAGTAATACCGTGTCTCCGTTCCCGCACGGCAGGCATATTCCCACTCCGCCGAAGTGGGCAGGCGGAATGCCATGTCCGAATAATCGCTTAGCGCCTCAACAAACTCCTGCGCGTCCTCCCACGAAATGCACACCGCCGGACTGTCTTCATCGTCAATAACGCCGCTGGGCCAATCCTCCCAGGGGCTGGTTCCCATCACCGCCCGCCATTGCCGCTTTGTAATCTCATACATGCCCATTGAAAACCCCTTCGTTAACGTCACCGCATGCTGTGTTTCATCTCCATACCGCCCTTGTTCCGAATCCGGGCTTCCCATCTGAAATGTTCCCGCCGGACAGGCAATGAGATACAAGGGTGTGTTCTCAGGAAGGATAACCCGTTCTATGGAATTTCCCAAGGAGCATGCTGTCAAAAGGGGCGTGGAACCGTTTCTATTACTTATATTGGGTTCTGTCTCCGCGTGGTTGGCGCAAAAACAGCATGCGGACACGGCGGGTGACGCATTGTTGTTGGTCATTCCGCCGCCCGTCCCCGCTGTATTCCCGGAAAACAGGCAATCTGTCACTGTGGGCGACGAAGACGCATTGTACATCCCCCCGCCTTCCTCCGTTGCGGTATTTTGGATGAATTTGCAGTGGGATACCGCCGGGGAAACCGACGCATTGTACATTCCGCCGCCGTTGCCGCCGGAAAATCCGTTCTGAATGAAAAAACCATCCAGCGCGGCGTTATCCGCCCCATGGATACACCGGCGCACGCCTTCACCGTCAATTACAGTGGGATGAATTTCCGCATCCCGGTTGTCACGGGCGTTCTCCGTTCCCGCAAAACCGCCATAAAGGCTTACCCCCGGTTTCATCACGGCCACAGGATCGATATCCGAGGTATAGGTCCCTTCCGCCACCCAGATTTCCACGCCGGATTTTTCCACGGCGGCATCCAGCGCTTCCTGAATGCTTCCGAAGGCCGAAGCCCAGGAAGTGCCGTCGCCGGTACTCCCCGAATGTACAAACATCACCTGGGTAAGGATGATGCCGTCGTCCCAGGTTTCCGTATGAGCGCCCACGGAAGTGGTTACGGTGAGCGAAACGGTGTAGGTTCCTGGCCCGGGATAGACGTGCACCGGGTTTTGTTCGATACTCGAAGAACCGTCCCCGAAATCCCATACCCAGGCCGTGATGGCCGCGCTTCCCGGTGTGGAGGTATCGGTGAAGGTTACCGTCAATTGGTCTATCGCCAGCGTGAAGGATGCGGTGGGGGGCACCGGGTTTTCCGGCGGGCATCCCGTGATAAAGGTCCCCAAACACACAGCCATTCCCAAGACCAATACTACGGCTTTCATAGCGTCTCCTCTCTTGCGTTTGTGTCCGGCCAAGCCCGTATCGTTTATTTTTTGCATCTCTGCCGCATTTGTCAAATAGCAAATTTGGCGGCGGCCCTCGAATATCCGCTATAGTATCGTTTCTTGACAGTCAGTTTGCGTGACCCATTAAAAAGGAGCATCTCATGGACTTTGTATTTCAGCGCAGTTATCGCGGACCCCTCAAAGCGGTGTTGTTGGATTGGGCGGGCACCACACTCGATTACGGGTGCATGGCCCCCGCCGTCGTTTTTATCGAAGTTTATAAGCGCAAGGGGGTGGAAATCACCATGGACCAGGCCCGCGAACCCATGGGCGCCCATAAACGTGTCCACATCCAGAAAATCTCCCAAATTGACGCCGTGCGCAACCGCTGGAAGGAAGTCCATGGGCAATACCCCGCCGAGGCGGATATTGATGAGATGTTCAAGCTGTTTGTCCCCCTTCAATTGGACTGTCTCGCCACCTACGCCGATCTGATCCCTGGCACTCTCGACGCCATTAAAGATTTCCGTGCACGCGGCCTGAAAATCGGTTCCACCACCGGCTACACCGGCGAAATGATGGAACTGTTGATGCGCGAAGCCGCCGCACGCGGGTACGAACCCGATTCCACGGTGTGCGCCACCGACGTCCCCGCCGGACGCCCCGAACCCTGGATGTGCCTCGTGAACGCCATGCGCCTCCAGCTTTATCCCATGGAATCCATCGTGAAAGTTGGCGACACCCTGCCCGACATTTACGAAGGACTCAACGCCGGGATGTGGACCATCGGCCTCGCCATCACCGGCAATGAAATCGGCGTGATGGAAGACGAACTGAAGGCCATGGACCCCGAACTGCTTGAACGCAAGCGCGCCCGCGCCTATACCCGCATGGCCCAAGCCGGCGCCCATTACGTCGTGGACGGCATCTGGGACGTACCCCCGATTCTCGATGACATCAACCGGCGCCTCGCGCGCGGTGAACGTCCCTGAGTGGTCCATGAAAACCCCGCGATTAAGAATGGTGATGGCGATTATCGCCATCACCATGGTAATTACAGTGAGTCTATGGATGATCGCGGGCTATGCCGTGGTGTATGTGGCCATGCGCCCGGCCCACAGCGATGTCCCCGCCGAAATCACCCTTGGCGGGGTGCGGGCGGAAAATATCACCCTTGCCACCGAAGACGGCGTGAATCTCTCCGCGTGGTGGTTTGGAAAAAATTCGGACCGGGCCGTGATCTTGCTTTCCGGCATCTCCGCGGACCGGCGGCAATGCAAATCCAAGGCGGAACTGTTCCTGGAACAGGGGTTTGATGCGCTCCTGCCCGACTTGCGCGGCACCGGACGAAGCGATCCCGCGCTCGTGACCATTGGCTGGAATGAAACCCGCGACCTTAACGCCTGCTTCGAGCATATGCGGCGGCGTGGCTATAAGCATATTGGCGCCTATGGCCTGTCTTTGGGCGCGGCCACCATCGCCTATTCCCTCAAGGAGAACCCGGATTTCGCCTTTGTCGTGCTCGAATCCTGCTATGACACCATGACCTCCGCCCTGAACAACCGGTTGGCGATCATCCGCGTGCCCCGCGCCGTGGCGTGGCCCGTGCAATTCTGGGGCGAGCGCCGGCTCGGGGTCTCCATCGAGGCATTACAGCCCGTGGATTTCATGCCCTATTGCAAAGCGCCCGCGCTGATTATTTCCGGCGATGCGGAGCGCGTTTTGACCGAAGCGGAAACCCGAAGCCTGTATGAACGCTGCGGTTCCGCCCTGAAGCGCGTGCACATTTTCAAAAACGGCACCCACAGCCACCTGTATAAGGAATCCCCGCAGGAATACCGGCAGACCCTGAACGCGTTTATACAGGAAGTTACAGCGCAGTGGAACTAGGAACCGCCGCGCACACTCCGCCCGCATAACCAACCCCGTCCCTCTGTCATTGCGGGTTCCACACCTCCTTGGGCGGCGATTCGTGGATGCGCCCACGGCCAAGCCCGGGGATGGTTTTGATCGTGCCCTTAGCCCGAATTTTTCACAAAATGTGCGCACACCTATTCTAAAGACAGAAGCGAGTGATGCTTATGTGCACAGGGAATCCCATAGAATCCAAACACCGTGTTTATTTGTCATTGCGAGGAGTCCCCGACGAAGCAATCTCGACATAGTGTCAACTGTGCTTGGCTCCGTGATTGCTTCGTCGGGGACTCCTCGCAATGACAAGTGCGATGACGGATTGGTGCGATATGCGGATTAGGAGAATAGGGCGTACCGGGGATCTATTCTTTTATGTTCCACCCCGTCACGCGCGCGCACGCCTCTTTCCCGTCCAGATCATGGACAGCATACGCCACATTAACCACCCGTTCTTCACCCGGCAGCAAACTGAAATAATTGTCTTCCCAGAACGACGGCCCGATCTCCTTGCCGTCCTTGCCCGCCGTCACCGCCAATTGCACCAGGAAGGCCAGCGCCGTGCCGGGATTCTTCACCGTGACGGTCATGACCTGTTCCTCTCCGTGGGTCTCCACGTTGGAAGAAGCGTTGAGCGACACGGGCGGCAGGGTGTTCAGCATCGTAAAATCCGCCCGGGATTTGGGTTTGGTGAAAAACACACCCTTCAGTGTGTCCCCGCAAATGCCCGGCTTATCCGGTGAAGTGGAAAGCCAGTAAAAATTACTCGAAAGCAGCGCGCCCGTGCCGCCACGAAGTTCCAGTTTCAGGAAATAGGTGGTGCTCAGGTCTTTCGGCCATGTCATCGCGAACGCCTTGACTTTTCCATCGGCGTCCACCGCCACGGACGCCTTTTGGGTGTGTTTCACGCTCAGATCGAAGTTGTATACCGTGGCGGACACTGTAAGCCCCTCCACGGGCGCATACAGGCTGTTCACCACATACACACTCTCGTCGTCATAGGCGTATTGCACGTGCAGCGGCTCACAGGCCTTTTTCGCGCCGAAATACGCCCCGGTGGGCCGCAGATACCAGTCAATGTATTGCCACGATGTCGAAGCCGGCCACGCCGTGTCATATTTCCACGTGGTAATGCCGGTCGCGGAGTATTTGTTGCGCCCATACGCCTCGAACATCCCCCGCGCGCTGTTGTAATTCATCGCATAGGCCTTGTTGCAGAAATCATCGAAATTAGATGCCGCGCCGTATCCGCCGTCCATTGCCTTCAAAATGGCGTCAAAATACTCCCCGCCCTGGGTCACCGAATGAAACGACCACGCCTCGCTCATCAACGGCGGCCAGAGTTGGTCTTCCGGCATCATCTCCCGCAGGCTGTCCCGCACCGCCGTCACGCCGCCAATTCCTCCCGACTGCGCGAAGCCCCACGCGCCGTCATGCTTCCGAAAGTAATAGTGCGACGGCCCGGCATAGGTCCACAATTCCCGCGTGCCGGTCCGGGTGCCGCCCGTGTTGTTCCGGAACATCGTCACAAACGTCCCCGAATGCGGCTGATAGGTCCGGTTCACCCGGTGCTTGGCGATGAGGTCCTTGTACGCTTTGTCGAGGTTGTCCGTGGGAAAGGTCTCATCATGCCCCAGGAAATGCGTCAGGCTCGGATGGGTGCGCACCCGCAGCATCATGTCTTCCGTGCAGGCAACGGCCAGCGGTTCATCCGGAATGCTGCGCCCGAAAATCTGCTGGGTCACCAAAATGCCATATTCATCGCAGGCATTATAGAACTCCTCCGATTCGCGGATGGAGAAGCCCTCGGAGCGGAGCATGTTCAGGTTGGCCTCCCGCGCGTACCGCACGAGCGCACGGTAGCGGCGCTCGGAAAAACGCATCAGCATGTCGCTGGTCATCCATGCGCCCCCGCGAATCAGGATGTTCCGTCCGTTCACCTTGTACCCGCGCCAGGATTCCTCATTGATGTACGTCTCCACCTTCCGAATTCCGAACCGTACCTTCTGGCAGTCCGACACCTCATCCTGCACCACAAACGACAATTCCGCCGTGTACAGTTCCTGCGGCCCCGCCGGATGCGGCCACCATACGCGCGGTTGCGCAAACACCAATTGCGGGAACGCCTCTGGTGTAAAAACAACTTCTTGCGTCTCCCCGGGATTCAACGCCACCTCCTTTGAAAATTCCACCGCCTCGATCCGGCCTTTCAGCAAACCGCTCACCGCCTCGCCCGATTGGTTGGTTAAAAAAGCCGACACGGTCAGCTTCGCACTGTCCAACGCGGGTACATTAAGGTCGGAATCCACATACCCGTGGCGGAGCGTCACCGGCCCCTGCGCTCGAAGATAGACATCCTCCCAAATCCCCATGTTACGGTCCGGCGGCTGCGGATTATGATCATCCCAGCCCGTCGTCGCCTCGATTTGTTTCGTGTTATAATCCTTGTCCGGGATCAACCCCGGTGGAAGGATTTCCACCGCCAGCGCGTTGGTTTCCCCATACCGGAGCCGTCCGCTCACGTCAAACTCGAACCGCCGGAACATCCCCTTGACCGTTTCCTGATCCGCGATCCGCTGCCCGTTCAGCCAGATATTCGCCTGGTAATTGATCCCGTCGAAATGCAGCGTGACGCAACGCCCCTTCCACTCCGCCGCCGCTGTGAATTCCGTGCGGTACCACCACGAATCCCGGAACGGGCTTCCCTCCGGCATCACCAGCCAGCCCTCTTCCTTGTACCCGGGAATGCTTTTCAAATTCATCCCATAGAACGGGTCCGGATACACCCCGTTTTCCACCAGCGCCGCCAGCACCGTCTTCGGCACGGCGGTGGAATACCACCCATCCGTCACCGCCCCCGGAGTGGCAAGCGCGTCGCCCGCCGCCGTGATTTTCGCGGAACTTTGAAGTTTCCAGCCTTCTCCCAGAGAAACCATTGCCGGTTCGCCCGCAGCGAGTCGCATCAGGCAGCTTCCGCACACCGCCCATGCCGCACACACACGGAATATGCCAATTGTTTTCAAGAAGATTCTCCTTGGTTGTCGCCATCCCATAGACCCAAAATCGTCACGCTCTGGATTCACCCGCCCATAGCCTACCAAAACCACCTTCCAGGAACCACCATTTCATCCGGTCCATCCGGTCCACCTTGTCCACTGTGTCCACCCCGTCCGCCAACTCCCATACTTCCCAATAGTTCTTTTGGTCCTTTTTGTCTTTTGTGTCCTTTAGCTCCGCCCGATTCCCCGCAATATCGCTGCCGCCCAATCCTCCGGAAGGCGGAGTTCGGTGTAGGTTTTCCCATTTTCCCGGAGCAGAGGTGCGGCGAAATGTTCCACTTCCGTTCCGGTATCGTCAAAGACATGCACTTCATGTTCCGAGGTATCGCCCCAACCGAAGCAACCGCTCTTGCGGGTGATAATCCGTTCTTTTCCGATGATGTACCCCTCACGAAGTTCGAGCGGCGTGATGGGGTACATGTACCGGGTGAGTTGCGGATGGGTGGGAATGACGGTGAGGTCGTTGTACCAATGGTAGACGCATCCGTAGTCGAGCGCGCCCAGCATGATGCCATAGGCGTCGCGTTCGCTGCGTTCGGTCAGGTGATCGCCCAGGGCGATGGGGGAATACAAATGCGCCTGGGTGCAGTTGGTGATGCTGCCGGTTTCGACAAAACACGGAAACTTCAATGCGGCCATGGCGCAGGTGAAGGGCGGGCCATTGCCGATGAGGGGGCCGCGCGCCAGGATGCGTTTGGCCAATGCCAGACGCCAGGGTTCAGTAAGCAGCGTGATGGAGGACTTTAACCCGGTTACACGCATGGTTTTCGGATCGATGTCGCCCGTGACCCCGTCCCACGGCGCTCCGCAATGGTACGTGACCCGGCTGTATTCGTGTTCGTCCCAATACACGCCGTCCGCGCCGATCACGTTCAAAATATTGTCCACGTTCTTGGCGACAGCCGCCCCGTAGGCATTGTGTTCGGTCGGAAAATACAGGCGATCATGGGCTTCACCGTACGTGGCCTGATGGCCGTCCGGCTGGAGGGTCCGCGCATCAGCAAAGAGTGTGGGACCGTCCTCCACAACATCAATAAAACAATGAAAATACATCAGGCATCGAATGTCCGGAACAAGTTTCCGCCAGCGGGCGAAGGAACCGATGTAATTGTCGTAGGTGACCCGCTGGAAGGCGGTGCCGTGCGGATACCAGCCGTTATAGAGAGGATAATCGATGGAACTGCACACATACCGAGCGTCCTTGAAATGCAGGAAGTCTGTAATCTGCTGATCAGACCACTTGTCGGTAAGCGGGCCGGACCGGAGAAAAACAAAAGCGCCGTCCAGGGTGAAGTTGGCATCGAGCAGGCGGCGCGCGGCATTCAGGAAGGCAAAGTAATCCGGTTGCCGTGTGGGGACAACCACCCATTCGGCCGTATAGCGCCCTTTGGGCGGGACTACGAGCAGGTTGTCCGCAATCCCAATCATGCCATTCTGGGCGTAATTGGTGGCGTGAACGCGAAATGCATCGTTCAGGGGCATGAGGCCAACGCCATGCGCTTCCGTGGCGGCGTACGTGGTGGGATTCGCGGGCTGATTCACACTGGCGGTCATGCCGCCTTGTTCCAGTCCGGACAGCCATAACTTCTTCACGCGGTCCTTCAGATTGATCTGGTGCCGCTGCATAATGCCAAGATTTTCATCGCCAAGGTTTTCAAAGGCATCCCGCACGATAACCGTCTCCGGCGTGGATTCGATGCGGCGGGTATGCTTGAACTGCGCGCACGAGCCATGGACCCATTCCGGCGCGGGGGAGGAAAACTGGCTTTCCACCAAGAACGCTTCGCCGTCAATAGTAACTTCCAGTTGAGCGCCGGGCAATTCTTTAACGGAAAATTCCGTCGTAGCAGGCTGGGGCTCGAAATACGCCAGAGGCCCCGTGGGCGGACCCGCCTTGGGCTTCGGCGGCGGCGCGGGAGTGCGGAACTGAAGCGTGGCGTTCGCGATAACCAGCGGATTGGGAATCGAGGTAGTGGTGTGGGCGATTTCGAGGGTGTTTTTCCCGGGCTGAAGTTGTGTGGAAATATTCAGATCAAAATAGCAGGACTTTATGCCCTCTTTAAGGCCGTAATAGGGATCGAGGTCCGCACTGTCGAAATCGGGCGCGTAAAATATCGTGATGGTCTCGCCGCCGCCCAGCGTGTGCATCTGGCCGCTGTTCGATTTGGCCTTAAGCGGGCGATTAACGAAATTCGCGCCGGTCACCGCTTTCCCATTCAGTGTGAGCACCATTGTGGGGCAATTCCCCGCGACTTTCTCATAATCTAGCCGCGCTTGAAACGAAAGTACGGCATCTTTCCCTTCCGGCGTGGCGGGAGCGTCGAAATCGAAGGATTGTTTTTTGCCCGGCTCGATGCGGGCTTCTTTAAAGACAACTGCTGCGGGAACCGCTTCATGCGGTACGCCATCGCTCCCGGCCAGCACCGCATGCCGCAACCGGGAGCGGACATGTTCCCATCGCGCCTTCGAGGTGGCCAGCAGCGTTTCCTGTTGCGCCTCATTTGAATCGGTGTCGGATAACGCGGCTTCCACGTTCAGGGCCATCCCGGCGGAGGGGGCCGAGAGACCCAAAACACTCCACGGGATGGCGGCTTCCAGATTCCAGCCCTGTTCCGTTTGCGTGGCGGCTACAACGACTTCCGGAAGCGCCTTTTCATGGGGATGAAAACAAAACGCCTCGGGAACCCGATCCGTCAAGGGATCGCCGGTGTGCTGGAAATTGCCGGGACTCAGCGCTATCTGAAACGTCTCCTCGCCAAAAGGAGCCTGATCACGCGCGGTGTCCGGCTGTGTGTCCACATAAAGCTCCACATGATCGCCCTTCCACACTCCACTCCCCGCCTGTGTTTGACGGAACACATCATCCGTCACGCACGCGGCAATGAACAGACTGTCGTTGCGCCACGCCAGCTTGATCCAGCCGCTGAAATCGCCGGGGCCGGTCCACTGCGCTGTACCCCACACCGCATGCTCTTTTTTGTCCAACACATACGCATTCGGCACTGAACTCCAATCGCCCAGTGCGCCATCCACCGCAAACGGCGGATCGGGCTTCAGGGGAATGCCGACAAGATCATCGGCGTAAAGCGAGGGAATAAGTACAAGAAAAAGAGAAAGAACGATGACGAGAGAAAGAATGATGTTGTTCATAGTATTAAATTCCATCGCCTTTTTTCATGCGGATTACTATACATTCATGCTGTCCCGGTTGCGAGTCCTTCTATGGGTTCAGGGGCGGACATTGAAGGAAACACGCGATGCTTTGCAGCGCCCGCACCATTGTTCTGACGAACTTCCGGTGTATGCGACGGCGATGATATTCTTAAGTTCAGCCTGAATGGTGGAACCGGTTCGCTGGAAACCGAGGTAAACCCCGCGAAAGTCATGATCGCATAACGTGTTGCTTTCACATCACAAGCCTACAGAACATACGGAACCCAACTCAACTTTCCTGCCGTACCCCGGCATTAATCCTGTTTTCCGGCAATACCCCATGCCCCCGGGAAGTATCGAAAAAATTGTTTTACCGCCTGATATTTTATATGCTTGCGAAAGTTGGGACAGGCAGATGAAAAAACTACTCATTCAGATTCCGTGTTACAACGAGGAACAGACCCTCGGCATCACCCTGGACGCCTTGCCGCGTTCCGTGCCGGGCGTGGAGGTGGTGGAGTATTTGGTGATTGATGATGGTTCGCGGGACAAGACGGCCTTGGTGGCGAAGGAGCACGGGGCGCATCATGTTCTGCGGTTCAAGCGGAACCGTGGACTGGCCCGCGCGTTCATGGAAGGGCTGGATTACTGCGTCAAGGTGGGCGCGGACGTCATCGTCAACACCGATGCGGACAATCAATACAACGCCGAAGATATTCCCAAGCTGATTGCGCCCATTCTCCGGGGCGAGGCGGAGATTGTGATTGGCGAACGCCCCATTTACGATATTGAACATTTCTCCCTGGCCAAGAAGCTGCTGCAAAAAGTGGGATCGTGGGTGGTGCGCGTGGCCAGCCATACGGATATCCCGGATGCGCCGAGCGGGTTCCGGGCCATGACACGCGAAGCGGCCATGCGCCTCAACGTGTTCAACGATTACACCTATACCCTCGAAACCATTATTCAAGCCGGCCGAAAGCACATGGCGATCACCTCGGTGCCGGTCCGCGTGAATGAAAACCTGCGGCCTTCCCGCCTGGTGAAGAGCATCCCCTCTTACCTGCGGCGTTCCTTCTTCACCGTGATCCGGATTTTCATGACCTACCGGCCCTTCCGTTTTTTTGCCCTTCCAGGACTGCTCGGCATGGGGCTCGGCATGCTGCCGCTGATTCGTTTCATCTACTACTACTCGACCGGCAATGGCGGGGGCCACATCCAATCCCTCTTGTTCGGCGTCCTGTTCATCGGCATTGGCGCCGTGCTCGTGGTGGTGGGATTGCTCGCCGACCTCATCGGTGTGAACAGAATGCTGCTGGAAGACATCCGCTGGCGGGTGCGTGAACTCGAATACCGGCAGCGGCATCAATAATCGAAGTATCCCCTGTTAATGCGAACACCCCTTCAAGGCACTCCATGGTGAAGTACAGTCCGCGAAAATTTGAATGGATGCGCTGGAGCATCGTTATGGTGCTCATGCTGGCCTATTTGCAGAACTACTTCCACCGGACCGCCCCGGGGGTCCTTTCCCGCGATTTGATGGCCTCCTTCAATGCCACCGGCGCTTCCTTGGGGGCGTTGGCCTCCATGTATTTCTACATCTACGCCGCCATGCAGATTCCCTCCGGGGTCATTGCCGACACCTTGGGCACCCGCGCGGGGGTAACCATGGGAAGCCTCATCGCGGGCGCGGGTTCCATCCTGTTTGGCATGGCCCCCACGTTCGCGGTCGCCGGATTTGCCCGTTTACTGGTGGGACTGGGCGTGGCCCTGCTGTTTGCCGGCACGGTCAAGAGCCATTCGCGCTGGTTCCCCGAACGGCGGTTTGCCACCATGGTCGGCCTAACCGTATTCGTGGGGAATCTGGGCGCGGTGCTCTCCGCCACGCCCCTGGCGATGCTGCTCACCCACTTTACGTGGCGGGCCATCATGGCGGGGGTGGGCCTAAGCTCCTTTGTGATCGCCGGCCTCGTCTTTCTTTTGGTCCGCAACAGCCCAAACGACTACGGATTCCCCTCCATCAACGAACTGGAAGGGAGCGCCCCCGCGCCGGAACGCGATCAGCATTGGATAAAAGACCTCTGGAGCGTGGTGCGGAATGGCGCGGTATGGCCCGGGTTCATCGTCAATGTGGGGCTGGGCGGAGGGCTCTTTGCCTTCATGGGATTGTGGGGGGTGGCCTACCTCCGGGACGCCTGTCATCTTTCCCGCGAGATTGCGGCGAACTATATGAGTGTTATGATGGTTGCGTGCGCGGGGGGTGCTTTTTTTTCGGGATGGTTCTCCGATCTGGTGGGACGGCGCAAGCTCGTTCTGCTCCTGGGTGCCATTATCTATCTCCTCTCCTGGCTGGCCCTCCTGTACTTGCCCTGGAAAGGAACTTCGTCCGGCTATTTCATTGTCGCCGCCATGGGATTCACCGGCGTGTGGATTCTCTTAACCAACGTGGCCGCAAAAGAAGTGTGCCGCCCCGCGCTCGCGGGCATGGCCGTCAGCCTGGTGAACACTGGCAATTTCCTCGGAACCGCCCTTCTGCAACCCCTGATCGGATGGGTGTTGGACCGCACCTGGGATGGCGCCATCGTGGATGGCGTGCGCGTATACGCGGAAGCGGATTACCGCAACGGCTTCCTCGTGGTGATTGCCGTAACGGTGGTGGGAGTCCTGGCGGTTCTTCTGCTCCGCGAAACCCATTGCCGGGATTGTTCCGGCACGCCCCGCGCCAAGGATTTCTCCGAACTCATGCTGCCCTGAAAATTACGCGAATGTACATAAACGAATTGTAAAGTGTATAGTGATAGGCGATTCATAGGCGGGCAAACAGGTTAATCAGTGGAGGATAAGGTATGCGCGCGAGCCTGTATGTTGCTTTAGTGACGGGATTGGTCCTGCTGGCGGGCTGTCAAGGCCCAAAGGCGGATTTCACCTCGGATGTGCGGTATGGGAAAGCGCCGCTCACAGTGCACTTCACCGACGCCTCGAATCCCAATGGAAACCCTATTACGGCCTGGACCTGGACCTTCGGCGATGGCGGAACAAGCGCTGAACAGAATCCCACGCATACGTACGCGGAAGCGGGCTCCTATACCGTGTCGCTGACGGTCACCAACCCGGACGGTTCCAACACGGTCCGCGGCACATCCTATATTGTGGTGGGCGATATGTGGGCGGCGGCGTTCGGCACGGCGGGCGAGGATTACGCCCTTGGGGTGTGCGCCCGGGAAGACGGAGGCTATGTGCTCGTGGGGACAACGCCCTCCGCGCAGGGCGACATGGACCTGTACGTGCTCAAGGTGGATGAGGACGGGAACCACGTCTGGTCGAAAACTTTCGGAGGAACCGGAGATGACGTTGGGGAGGCCGTATTGACCGTGCCGATCGTGGAGGATAAGGCTGATGTGGAGGATAACGATGATATCGTCATTGCGGGCTGGACCACCTCCTTCGGCAAAGGCAACCGGGATGTCTATGTGCTGCGGCTCGAGGCGGATGGCACGGAAATCTGGACAAAAACCTATGGCGGAACGGGCGCCGACACGGCCTACGCCCTGGCGGCGGACGGCGCGGGGGGCTTTATTCTTTGCGGCGAATCCAATTCCAGTTTTGGCGACTTAAAGGATTTGTATCTGCTCAAGATCACCGGCAGTGGCGGGCAGGAATGGGAGAAAATCTTCACCGGGATGGCGGGGCCCACCAATGAGTCCGGAAATGCGGTGATAGCGCTGAAGGATGGTTATCTGGCCGCCGGATACGCCTATAATGGAATCAATGAAGACATGTATGTGGTGTGCACGGATGCCGATGGCGTCCAAACCTGGTCAAAGATGATTGGCGGCGCCTATGATGACCGCGCCTATGCCCTGGCCGCCGCCGCCGATGGCGAATGCATCGTTGTGGGCAGTTATAACCCCGCTTTGTTCACCGGCACGGATCTGACCGCCGTGCGCCTCGATAAAAGCGGCAAACAGGTATGGAGCCGCACCTTTGGCGGCAACCGGACGGATATCGGATACGCCGTCCTCGCCAAAACCACCAGCGACTTCGTCCTCGCCGGGGTAACCGCTTCGACCACGGACCATGCGGAGGATGTCTATTTGGTGCGGATCAATGGCGCGGGCGAAACCGTTTGGACCCGCACTTTCGGCGGAACCGGCAATGACGCCGGGTATGCGTTGGCACTGGCCCCCGATGGCGGGTTCGTCATCGCGGGGGAAACCAATTCCCTGGGCGCGGGGCAGAAGGACGCATATGTGCTCCGGTGCAATGCGTCCGGCCTGGCCCCTTCCGCGCCGCAACCTTGACCACCGCGCCATGCACTTGACCGCCAACGCCCTGATCATCTTTGACGTGGACGGCACGTTGTTTCAAACGGAACGGGTCACCGTGCCCGCCGTACAGCGTACCTTCGCGGAGCATGGCCTTCCGGTTCCCGATGCTGAAACCATCTGTGCGTTTTTTGGCAAGCCCGTGGAAGACTATGAAGCCTGGCTCGCGGAGCAATGCCGTCCGGAAGAAGCACTTCGGATTGTTGAGGCCACCAACGCCCGCGAGATAGAACTCATCGGCGCGGAGGGAAGGCTTTACCCAGGAACCCGTGAAACCCTTCGCCAGCTTTCAGCAATGGGATGTGTTCTCGCGGTCTGCTCCAACGGCCCTTCCCCTTATGTGAACGAATTCGTCCGCGCGCATGATCTTCACGCTTTTTTCACGGCGGTGCGCGCGCGCGATGCCGGGGGCTTGGACAAAGCCGCCATGGTGGCGAATATCCTGGAGGAAATACCTGTGCGGCCCGCGGCCGTGGTGGGGGATCGCCGGGAGGACATCGCCGCCGCGCGCGCCAACCACGTCCTCGCCATTGCCGCGCGGTATGGCTACGCGCCTCCGGAGGAACACACCGGCGCGGATGCGGCACTGGATCATATTTCGGAATTGCCCGGAATTATTCGGGCTTTTTTGAACCCAACCGTGCCATAATTTGTTGTTCCAGGGCGCGGGCCTCCTGATTCGCGGGATGCAGCCGCAGGGCTTCCCGCGCTTCATCGAGCGCTTCCGGCAGCCGGTCCAAGTGTTCGAGCGCCACTGCGCGGTAACGGTGCGCTTCCGTATCCGAGGATGCCAACGCGGCAAACCGGTCAAAACACTCGAACGCCTTTTCCCATTGTTGCAGCGTGGCATGCACCACGCCCAAGTTCCGCCAGGCATCCACCATGGCCGGGTCCAGCCGCAGGGCCAATGTAAACGCCTTGATCGCCTCTTCATTTTTCCCGAGCAGGTGCAGGACGCCCCCGAGGTCCTTCAAATACAGGGGATGCCCGGGCGCCGAACGCACCGCATCCCGGTACATCACCGCCGCGTTCACATGGTCGCCCACGTCCGCGTATTGATTCCCCAGTTCCGCCAGGAGCCGCGCATTGTCCGGATCGTCTTTCAGCTTCGCCAAGCCCAGCTCGATGTACAGGAGTTGCTTTTTCAGGACCCGTTCCGGGGGTTTCAACAGGGGATAATGATGGATCGGGGCTTCGGCGGTCACAATCTCCACTCCCCGCGCCAGCAGGGAGGCATTGACCAGTTCATGCACCGGCCCCTCGAAATACGCACCCACGCGATTGGGAAACAAGCGCACCTTGCCGCTGGGAAACCAGCCCGCGAATCCCCGGGCGAGGGCATCGTCCTGCATACAGGCCGTAAACTCGCTTACGTGCGGGTTATTGGTGTAATTGCGGGTGATGAACCGGTAACAATACCGTGGGCCGCGCTCCGTAAGCGCGCGGATGCCCGGAAGGTCCCATGGGGCGATCCGTTCGTCGGCATCCACCACAAAAATCCACTCGCCCGTGCACAGCGCCAGCGATTCGTTGCGCGCGGCGGCGAAATCGTTGTTCCAGGCGTAATGGGCAACGCGGCAGCCGAAACGCTCCGCGATGGCCACGGTGTCATCCGAGGACCCCGTGTCCACCACGCAGAATTCCTCCGCGAGACCGCGCAACCCTTCGAGGCATTCACCCAGAAAAGCCGCCTCATCCTTCACGATCATCGCCACGGAAATACCCATACACTTCCTCGCAATACCCCATCAATTATGCCATACTCCGTGAAACGAAATCGCGCGAAAGACTTTTAGCAAAAGTCTTTCGCGCTCTCACAAGTTCTTGATAAGGTTTTTTGGGGGAAACTTCTTGCGAGAAGTTTGTCCTGACAATTAACTCTACACACCCGCTTTCTTGCGCAGGGCATCGGCCATATCTGTGTCTTCCCAGCGGAACCCTTGGTTTTCGCGCCCGAAGTGCCCATACCCGGCGGTTTTGCGGTAAATCGGTTTGCGCAGGTCGAGGCGTTTGATGATGGCCGCCGGACGGCAGTCAAACATCTCTTGCAACAGCGCGCCCAGTTTCTGGTCATCCAGTTTGCCGGTGCCGAACGAGGTGACGTTGATGGATACGGGCCGCGCCACGCCGATGGCGTAGGCCAACTGCACTTCGCACCGTTCCGCCAAACCCGCCGCCACCACGTTCTTCGCCATGTACCGCGCCATGTACGCCGCGCTGCGATCCACCTTCGACGGGTCTTTGCCGCTGAAGGCGCCGCCGCCATGACGTCCCATGCCGCCATAGGTGTCCACGATAATCTTGCGGCCCGTAAGCCCGGTGTCGCCGCAGGGGCCGCCCACCACGAAGCGGCCGGTCGGATTGACATGGTAGATGATCTCGCCATCCACGTATTCGGCCGGCAGTATGGGCTTCACCACCTTTTCGATAACCGTCTGGCGAATTTCGTCGTTGGAGACGCTCGATGAATGTTGGTTGGATACCACGATGGTGTCAATGCGTCGCGGCTTGCCGTCCACATATTCCACCGTGACCTGTGATTTGCCGTCGGGTTGCAGCCAGGCGATTTCACCGCTCCGGCGCATGGCATCCAACTGCAAGCCAATTTTGTGCGCCAGATGAATGGGCAGGGGCATCAATTCCGGCGTCTCATTGCAGGCATAGCCGAACATCATGCCCTGATCGCCCGCGCCCTGCTCATGCGTCTCCGTTTCGGTCACGCCCATGGAGATGTCGGGAGACTGTTTGTCCAGGGTGACCATGACGGCGCAGGAGCGCCCGTCGTAGCCGGAATCCCCGCCGGTATAGCCGATGTCCACGATGGTTTCGCGCGCGATGGTGGCAATGTCCACGATGGCGTTGGTGGTGATTTCCCCGGCGACAACGCAGAGGCCGGTGGTGACGAGCGTTTCACAGGCCACACGGCTCATGGGGTCCTGCGCGATCATCGCATCAAGCACCGCGTCGGAGATATTGTCGGCCAGCTTGTCGGGATGTCCCGCGGTCACGGATTCCGACGTGAATAGGACGCCATTCGCATTCTTGATCATGGGAGGGTCTCCTGAAACGTTAAGCGCGGCCCCGTGGGGCCGCGCGGACTTCCTTATTTGAACGTCGCCGTCATTTGGGCGGGATCCATTTTCAGGCCGGGGCCCATCGTGCTGCTCATGCAGCACGTTTTCAGGTAAGTCCCCTTCACCGCCGAGGGGCGCGCCTTCACAATCGCGCCAATCACCGCCGCCGCGTTTTCTTCAATCTGCTGCGCGGTAAAATCCGTTTTGCCGATGGGCACGTGGATGTTCGCGTTCTTGTCCACGCGGAATTCGATTTTACCCTTTTGAATTTCCGCCACCGCCTGGCCCACGTTCGGGGTCACCGTGCCGGCCTTCGGACTCGGCATCAAGCCGCGCGGCCCCAAGACCTTGCCCAGGCGGCCCACTTGGCCCATCATGTCCGGGGCGGCCACGGCCGCATCGAAATCCGTCCAGCCTTCTTGAATCTTCTGGACCAGTTCTTCCGCGCCCGCTTCGAGTGCGCCGGCGGCCAATGCCGCCTTGATTTGCTCTTCCTGCTTGCAGAAGGCCACGACGCGGACTTTTTTGCCCGTGCCGTGGGGAAGGGAGACCGAGCCGCGGACCATCTGTTCCGCGTGCCGCGGGTCCACGCCGAGGAAAAAGGCGAGTTCCACGGTTTCGGTGAATTTGGCGGTGGCGCACTCCTTGATGAGTTGCGCGGCCTCGGGGATGGTATAGAACCGGCCCTCTTGCACTTTTTCCCGAATGGCTTTGACGCGCTTGCTAAACTTGGGCATGAAACAAACCTCCGTGGTTCAAACGGGCCTGACGCCCTCCCACTGTACGCCCCGTGCGGGGTAACCTTATTTAATTAACCTTCAACCACCAGCCCCATGCTCCGGGCGGTGCCTTTTACCATGCTCTTCGCCGCTTCCAGACTGGCGGCGTTCAAATCCGGCATCTTCAGTTTCGCGATTTCCTCGACCTGCGCATCCGTCACCTTGCCCACTTTATTCTTGTTGGGTGTGGGCGAGGCTTTGGCCAGCTTCGCGGCGCGCTTGAGCAGCACCGGCGCGGGCGGGGTTTTCGTGATGAAAGTAAAGCTGCGGTCTTCAAACACCGTGATGACCACGGGAATGACCAAGCCTTGCTGCTCTTTGGTCCGCTCATTGAACTGTTTGCAGAAGTCCATGATATTGACGCCGTGCTGGCCGAGCGCCGGACCCACCGGCGGCGCGGGGGTTGCCGCGGCGGCCGCCACTTGCAGTTTCACTTGGGCTTTCATTTTCTTGGGGGCCATGAATCGTATCTCCGTTACACTTGCTCGACCTGCCAGAATTCCACTTCGATGCTGGTCAAACGTTCAAAAATCTCCACGAGCACTTTCAGCGTGCCGCGTTCCACATTAATCTCATCTATTTTGCCCAGGAAATTCGCGAACGGGCCATCGATAATCTTCACCCGTTCCCCGGCCTCGAACGCCACTTTGGGCTTGGGACGCTCCCGCTCGCCGCGGGCCACTTCCACAATCGCGTTCACTTCATCCTGTTCCAGCGGCACCGGCACCGTGCGCGATCCGATGAATCCGGTCACGCCCGGCGTTTCCTTGATTAAATGCCACAGTTCCGGATATTTTTCCGGGTGTTCCGGCAGTTGCACGAGCACGTAGCCCGGGAAGAACTTGTGCCGCGAGGTCTTTTTCTGGCCCGACCGGAATTCCGTCACCTGTTCCATGGGCACCAGAATGTTCGTGATCAAATCCTGAAGGTTGTTTTGCACCGCGGCCTGGAGCAGCATCTTGCGCACATTCCCTTCCTGGCCGGAATGCGCATGCAGCGCGTACCAGCGCCGCTTCACGCCGTCCTCCGGAAGCTCGCGCAGCCGCAATTCCCCGCCATCCTCCACGGGGGCTTCCGCCGCTTCTTCCACGGGGGGTTCCGCTACTTTGGACCGCTTTTTCTCAGCCACGCGTCAACTCCCTACGCCGCCAGGCGCAACATCGCCAATACGGCAATTTGAAACACCTGATCGAACATGAAAATAATGACCGACACGATGCCCAAAAGCACCATGGTGACTTTGGTGGACACCTTCAGATCATTCACCGTGGGCCAGGTAACCTTGCCCAGTTCCACGCGCACTTCCTCGAAGAAGCTCTGCACGCGCTGTATCATGCCCGGTTTTCCGTCGGCCATTGCCGTCTGTTTCAGCATACAATCACCTTCACTGGCTATCGTTAAATTCTATGGCAGGCCTGGAGGGACTCGAACCCCCAACCTTCGGCTTTGGAGGCCGCTGCACTAGCCATTGTGCTACAGGCCTGCATGGGGAAAGCGCCGCGCGATGTCCGCGCTACCGCGCTTCTTTATGTACCGTGTGCTTGCGTTCGGCTTTGCAATATTTCTTCAATTCCAAGCGGTCCGGGTGCTTGCGCTTGTCGCGCATGCCCGTATAGTTGCGCCGTTTGCATTCCGTGCACTGAAGCGTAATTTGTTCTCTCATTGTACCACACTCACTCTATAATCTTGGTTACGACGCCCGCGCCGACGGTCCGCCCGCCTTCGCGCAC
>CAYYRW010000040.1:0-67234 GCA_964474205.1 uncultured Nitrospirales bacterium
GTGCGCGAAGGCGGGCGGACCGTCGGCGCGGGCGTCGTAACCAAGATTATAGAGTAGTGTCCTGAAGGATAACGAATACGGTAACGTTGGAGAACACTGATGGCTGCGAGCCACAAGATTCGCATCAAACTGCGGGCATATGACCACCGGCTGCTGGACCAATCGACGCGGGAAATCGTGTCGGCGGCGCAGCGCACGGGAGCGGGCGTGCGTGGCCCCATCCCCTTGCCCATGGACATGTCAAAGTACACGGTACTGCGGAGCCCGCACATTGACAAGAAGTCGCGCGAACAATTTGAGTGCCGCACGCACAAACGGGTGATAGACATACTCAACCCGAGTGCGGCGACCGTGGACGCGTTGATGAAGCTGGTGCTGCCGGCCGGAGTGGACGTGGAAATTAAACAATGATCGCGCTGGCCCCGCCCGGAACGGGATTGGGGCAAACGCTAGGAAACTTACTACAGCGTAAGGATGGCCAAACAATGGTTGGACTGTTGGGGCGAAAGCTGGGCATAACCCGGGTTTTCTTGAACGATGGACGCTGGGTCGAAGTGACCCTGCTCCAGGCGGGCCCGTGCACTGTTGTCCAGCGCAAGACAATAGACAGTGATGGCTACGAAGCGGTGCAGGTCGGCTTCGAAGACGCAAAAGCGAAGCGCTGCACAAAACCGCTCACCGGGCATTTCAAAAAGTCCGGGGTAACGCCCAAGCGCGTGCTGCGCGAATTTCGCGTGGACGGCGCGGAGGCGCTGAAGCCGGGCGACGAGATACGGCTGGACATGTTCAAGGCGGGGGACCGCGTGGACGTGTCGGGCACGTCGAAAGGCAAAGGCTTTCAAGGCGTGCAGAAGCGGCATGGCTTCAAGGGCGGCCCGGGCGGGCACGGGTCGAACTTTCACCGTGCGCCGGGTTCGATCGGGCAGAGCGCGTATCCGTCGAAGGTCATTCGCGGCAAGCGCATGCCGGGCCGGATGGGCAATGGCAAGGTGACCACGCAGAACCTGGAAGTGGTGGAAGTTGATCCGGAGAAGAATCTGCTGCTGATCCGGGGATCGGTGCCGGGCGCCCGCGGCGGCTTGGTCGTGGTCGAGCACAGCGTGAAAGTGAAAGGGACCAAATAACCATGGCTTCCTTGAAATTGATAACGATGGACGGCGCGGACCAGGGCGTGGTGGAGGCCAGCGATGCGGTTTTTGCCGTGGACCCGAATGAAGCGCTGGTGCATACCGTGGTGGTGGCGCTGCAAAATGCGAAGCGCCAGGGCACGCACAAAACAAAAGAACGCAATGAAATCCGCGGCGGCGGCGCGAAGCCGTTCCGCCAAAAGGGCACGGGCCGGGCGCGTCAGGGCAGCATCCGCGAACCGCAAATGCGCGGCGGCGGCACGGTGTTTGGTCCCCGCCCGCACGGCTACCGGCAAAATGTTCCCGTGCGGTTCCGCCGGCAGGCCCTGTGCTGCGTGCTGAGTGATCGCGCGCGGACCGAACGCGTGAGCGTCATCCAGGGGCTTCATTTGGAAGCGCCCAAAACCAAGCCTTTTGCGCAATTCATCGACATGGCGGCGCCGGAAGGCCGCAAGACCCTCGTGGTCACGGCGGGAATGGACGAAAACCTGACGCTGTCCAGCCGGAATATGGCGCGGGTGACGTTGCGGACGGCGGCGGATTTGAACGCGCTGGATGTGCTGAACGCGGCGCGCGTGCTGGTGCAGGAAGAGGCGTTGAAACAATTAGAGGAGCGGTTGTCATGAATTTAGACCCGCATCATATTGTAAAGCGCCCGGTGATTACGGAAGAGTCGCAGATTCAGTTGGGCAAGGGCAATCAATACACGTTCCGCGTGAACCCCAAGGCCAACAAGATACAGATTCGCGAGGCGATTGAGGCGCTGTTTCCGAACATTCGGGTGATTCGGGTGAATACCATGAATTACGAAGGCAAGATACGGCGTCAATTTACCCAGCGTGGCGCGGGCCGCAAACCGGATTGGAAAAAAGCCATTGTCACGTTGCGTGCGGGCGACAAGATCGAGTTGATCTAACGGAGACTGCGTGAATGTCTTTAAAGAAATTTAAACCCTATACCCCATCACGGCGCGGGATGAGTGTGGCCGATTTTTCGGACATCACGAAGAAAACGCCGGAAAAATCCCTGCTGGAACCCAATTTGGTGCATGCGGGCCGCAATAACCAGGGCCAGGTGACCATGCGGCGCCGGGGCGGCGGCCATAAGCGGATGTACCGCCGGATTGATTTCCGCCGGGACAAGATTGGCATTCCCGGCAAGGTGAGCGCCATTGAATATGATCCGAACCGGACTTCGCGCATCGCGCTGGTAACCTATGTGGACGGCGAAAAACGGTATATCATCGCCCCCAACGGACTGAAAGTGGGCCAGACGGTGTTCAGCGGCGCGGAAGCGGAATTTGAAGTGGGCAATTGCCTCCCCCTGGGCAAAATCCCCTTGGGCACCGTGGTGCACAATATCGAGTTAACCCCGGGCAAGGGCGGGCAATTGGTCCGCGCGGCCGGCGGCGGGTGTCAGTTACTGGCGAAAGAAGGCGATTTTGTGGTGTTGCGGCTGCCGTCGGGCGAAATGCGCCGGGTAGCCACGAACTGCCGGGCCACGATTGGCGCGGTGGGCAATGAAGACCACATCAACATCAGTCTCGGAAAAGCGGGCCGGACCCGCTGGCTGGGCCGGCGGCCAAAGGTTCGCGGTGTGGCGATGAACCCGATTGACCACCCGCACGGCGGTGGTGAAGGCCGGACCTCGGGCGGGCGTCATCCCGTGTCGCCCTGGGGCAAGCCGACCAAAGGGTATAAGACCCGTCAGAAGAAACACCGGAGCAACCAGTTTATTATTCGGCGCAGAAATGGATAACGGACGCTAGGAGAGCAAGAACGTGTCACGCTCATTGAAAAAAGGCTACTTTGTCGACACTCCCCTGTTGGAGAAGGTCGGGAAGGCGCAATCGTCGGGAGACCGGCGCGTGATCAAGACCTGGTCGCGCCGTTCCACCATCATTCCGGAAATGGTCGGCCTGACCGTGGCCGTGCACAACGGGAAGGCGTTCCTTCCCATCTTTGTGACGGAAAATATGGTCGGCCACAAGCTGGGTGAATTCGCGCCGACGCGCACGTTCCGCGGCCACCCCGGCACCAAGAGCGGCGCATAGGAGACGGAATCATGGCTCAAGCAGTAGCACGTTTACGGAATTACCCGATGTCGCCCCGGAAAGTACGGCTCGTGGCGAATTTGATTCGGGGAAAGAAAGTGGCCGAAGCCCGCGAAATTTTGCGGTTCACGGTCAAAGGCTGTTCGCTGCCCATGCGCAAATTGCTGGATTCCGCGGCGGCCAACGCGGACACGGCGGCCTCGGAGAAGCACGAACGCATTGATACCGATGCCATGGTGGTGCGTTCGATACAAGTGGGCGATGCCCGGACGTTGCGCCGGTTCATCCATGCCCCGCGCGGACGCGCGATGCGTATTCGGAAGCGGAGTTGCCACATTTCACTGGTTCTGGAAAGCCAAGAATAGAGGAGCACACTGTGGGTCAAAAGGTACATCCGTTCGGGTTCCGGCTCGGCGTCATCGAAAACTGGTCGTCCATCTGGTACGCCGGGAAAGACTATGCCGCCCTGCTGCACGAAGACCTCAAGCTGCGCGATTACATCAAAAAGCGGCTGTATAACACCGGCGTGGCGAAGGTGGATATCGAGCGCGCGGGCCGCAAGACCAAAGTGCACATTTACACGGCCCGCCCCGGCCTGGTGATCGGGCAGCGCGGCGCGGAAGTGGACAAATTGCGCTATGAATTGGAACAGCTCACCGGCCACGAACTAATGATCAATATCCACGAGGTGCTGAGCCCCGAATTGAGTTCCACCCTGGTGGCCGAAGGCATTGCCCAACAGCTTCAGCGCCGCATCTCCTTCCGGCGGGCCATGAAAAAAGCCCTGCAGAACACCATGCGGCTGGGCGCCAAGGGCGTCCGCCTGCGGGTGGCGGGCCGGTTGAACGGCGCGGAAATCGCGCGGTCGGAACAGGCGCGGGAAGGCAGTGTGCCGTTGCACACGCTGCGCGCCAACGTGGATTACGGCGTGGCCACCAGCCATACCACCTATGGCTGCATCGGCGTGAAGTGCTGGATTTATCATGGCGACATGCTTCCGGGAGAACGGGTAACGACGGTCGGCGGAGAACGGGCTCCCCACGGACGGCGTCCTTCGGACGCCCCGCGGATGGAAAGTGTGGAGCCGGAAGGCGGCGAGCATTCCGATCGCCAGGGCCGTGGCGGACGCCGCGGGCGCAAATAGGGATGGAGTAAACGAACCATGTTGATGCCGAAACGAACGAAATACCGGAAACAGCAGCGCGGGCGGCGGACGGGCGTGTCGAAAGGCGCCACGGCGTGCGCGTTTGGCGAATTCGGTTTGAAGGCGATGGAAGACGGCTGGATCACAGCCCGGCAAATCGAGGCGGCGCGTGTTGCGATTACCCGCCACCTGCGCCGCGGCGGCAAAGTGTTCATCCGGGTGTTCCCCGACAAGCCCATCACGAAAAAACCCGCGGAAACGCGCATGGGCAAGGGCAAAGGCGCCCCCGAGGAATGGGTATGCGTCGTGAAACCCGGCCGGGTGATGTTTGAACTGGAAGGCGTAACCGAAGACCTGGCCCGCGCGGCCACCCGCCTCGCCGGCCACAAACTGCCCATTAAAACCCAATTTGTAAAGCGGACCTAGGCGCGCACTGTGGAGGATATGAACCTGTGAAGGCGAAAGAATTGAGAGACCTGACGAACGAGGAGCTGCAGCGGCGCGAACGCGAACGCAAGAACGATCTCTTTGCGTTCCGGATGCAACTGGCCACCGGCGTGGTGGACAATGTCCGCTCGGCCCGCGTGGCGCGCCGCGACATTGCGCGCATCAAAACCATAATGAGACAACGGGAGCAGGCCTCCGCTAAAGGGACGAAGTGATGATGGACGCACACGAGCAGAAGAGCGCGGACACCCGGGGCCGCCAGAAGGAACGCATCGGCGTGGTGACGAGCAACGCGATGCAAAAAACCATCACTGTGGCGGTGGAAGGCGTCAAAACGCATTCCTTGTATAAGAAATCGTTGAAACGGACGAAGAAGTTCAAGGCGCACGATGAGCGCGGCGAAGCGAAAGTGGGCGATACGGTGCAAATCCGGGAAACGCGCCCCCTGAGCAAGACCAAGTGCTGGCGCCTGGTGAAAATTGTCAAGCGCGCGGACTGACGCGATAAAGGACTACGGCCATGATCCAGATTTATTCGAGACTGAACGTCGCCGACAACTCGGGCGCGCGGCAGATCCGCGTGATCCAGGTGATGGGCAGTTCCAAACGCCGCTATGCGGGCCTGGGCGACATCATCACGGCGAGCGTGAAGGACGCCATTCCCAACGCGGCGGTCAAAAAGGGCGACGTGGTGAAGGCGGTGGTGGTGCGCATGAAGCACGACACGCAACGGCCCGACGGGTCCGTGATTCGATTTGACAACAACGCGGCGGTGCTGATTACCCCGCAATTGGAACCGCGCGGAACGCGCATTTTCGGCCCGGTGCCTCGTGAACTCCGTGAAAAGGGGTTCATGCGGATTATTTCCCTGGCCCCGGAAGTGGTGTAAAGGAGCGCCTTATGCACATACGCAAAAAAGATACCGTCCTCGTGATACGCGGGGAGCACAAAGGCCAGCGGGGCCGGGTGTTGGAAATGTACCCGAAAAAGAACCGGATTTTGGTGGAAGGCGTGAATTTGGTCAAGCGCCACACGCGCCCCTCCCGCCGGAATCAATCGGGCGGCATCGTGGAACGGGAAGCCCCCATCAACCTATCAAATGTCATGCCGTGGTGCGAAGACGCGAAGGCGCCCTCGAAAATCAAGATGAAGCGCTTGGAAAACGGCAAGCGCGTGCGCGTGTGGGAGATCAACGGCGAGCACTTGGATTGATCGCCTTAAAGGAGTAGCGGAACGTGGCGGCGAGATTGAAAGAACGGTACCAGAAGACGGTTGTTCCGGAACTGCAGGCGCAGTTCGGGTACAAGAATGTCATGGAAACGCCCAAGCTGGAAAAAATCGTCATTAACATGGGTGTGGGCGACGCTATCGGCGACCCGCGCATGATGGACGGCGCGGTGGCCGAATTGGGCCAGATTACCGGCCAGAAGCCCAGCATCCGGAAGGCGCGCAAGTCCATATCGAATTTCAAGCTGCGCGCGGGCGTGAACATTGCCTGCATGGTGACCTTGCGCGGCGACCAGATGTACGAGTTCGCGGATCGCCTGTTCAACATCGCGATACCGCGTATCCGCGACTTCCGGGGCATTCCGTCGAAAAGCTTTGACGAGTTCGGCAATTTCACGCTGGGCCTGAAGGAGCAGACGATATTCCCCGAGATCAATATTGACAAGGTGACGCGGGTGCGCGGCATGAACATTACGTTCGTGATCAAGAACGCGAAGACCGCGGAAGAAAGCCGGGAATTGTTGCGTAAACTGGGCATGCCGTTCGCCAACTAGGACGCGAGGAGAGAATTGTGGCCAAGAAATCACTTATATTGAAGTCGCAGAGTACGCCGAAGTTCAAGGCGCGCGCGTATCACCGGTGCCGCCGGTGTGGACGCCCCCGGGCCTATATGCGCAAGTATCAGATTTGCCGGATTTGTTTTCGTACCTTGGCGCTGGAAGGCAAGTTGCCTGGCGTAAAGAAGTCGAGTTGGTAAGAAGAGAGGAACCTGAAACCCATGTCGATGACCGATCCCATAGCCGACCTTCTGACCCGCATGCGCAACGCGATTCGAGCGGGGAAACCCACGGCGGATATTCCTGCGTCCAAGCTGAAGGCCGAACTCTGCCAGGTGCTTAAGCAGGAAGGATATATTAAAGACTTTGCGGTGGTGGAAGACACATTGCCTGCGGTGCTCCGGGTGACCTTAAAGTATTTGCCCGACCGTTCGCCGGTGATGCACGGACTGCGGCGGGTGAGCCGGCCCAGCCTGCGGGTGTATGTGGACAGCAAGGGCATCAAGCCGGTGCGCAGCGGACTGGGCATTGCGGTGCTGAGCACGTCGCAGGGCCTGATGACCGGGAAGCAGGCGCGCAAGGCGGGCATTGGCGGTGAAATTTTGTGTGAAGTGTGGTAAGGCGAACATCCGCCTTATGCAGAAAGGATAGTGACCGTGTCTCGAATTGGAAAATTGCCGGTGCAAGTTCCGGACGGCGTCCAGTGCGATCTGAAGGATTCGCGCCTGAAGGTGAAGGGCCCGAAAGGCGCCCTGGAGCGGGAATTTCACCCCGATATCATCCTCGCGCTCGAAGCCGGAGAAATTACCGTGACGCGTCCGAGCGATAAAAAAGAACACCGGGCGTTGCATGGGTTAACCCGCGCGCTCGTGCAGAACATGATAACCGGGGTTACCCAGGGCTACGAAAAAGTGCTTCAGATTGAAGGCGTGGGCTACCGCGCCTCGAAGCAGGGCAAGAACCTCAATCTGGCGCTGGGCTACAGCCACCCCGTGTCCGTGGAACCCCCGGACGGCATCGAGTTCACCGTGGACGGAACGCAGACCATTCGCATCAATGGCATAGACAAACAATTGGTGGGCCAAGTGGCCGCGAACATTCGCAGCATCCGGCCGCCCGAGCCTTACAAGGGCAAGGGCGTGCGTTATGCGGCCGAGCATGTGCGCCGCAAAGTGACCAAGGCGGGCGCATAAGGCCGCAGGAAAGGTAAGGGATGGCTAAGACCAAAAAAACGACCATATTGCTGGAGCGCCGGAAATTCCGCGTGCGCAAGAAAGTGTCCGGAACCCCGGAACGGCCCCGGCTGCGGGTGAACCGCACCCTGAATCACATTTACGCCCAGATCATTGATGACACCACCGGCAGCACGCTGCTGGCCGAATCCTCCGTCGCCCTGAAGATCAGCGGCGGAAATTTAGCGGCGGCCAAGGCGGTGGGCAAGTCGCTGGGCGAAAAAGCAAAGGAAAAATCCATTGAAGCTGTGTGCTTTGACCGGGGCGGCCGCCTGTATCACGGGCGGGTAAAGGCCTTGGCTGAAGCCGCGCGGGAAGCAGGACTGAAATTTTAGGAGAGAGCCTTGACTACGACTGGTGTTCGTGCCGGAAAACGGGAATCGCGGGGTGAAAAACGGGTCCGCGATGAGCAGGAAAATCCCTATATTGAACACGTGGTGAAAATTTACCGCGTGGCGAAGGTCGTCAAAGGCGGCCGCCGTTTCAGCTTCAGCGCCATCGTGGTGGTGGGCGACGGCAACGGCCGCGTGGGCGCCGCCATGGGCAAGGCGTCGGAAGTGCCCGATGCCATCCGAAAGGCCATCGAGCGCGCCAAGCGGTGCATGGTCGAGGTGCCCATCGTCAACACCACGATTCCCCATGACGTGCTCGGGCGCGCGGACGCGGCGAAGGTGCTGCTGAAGCCGGCCTCGCTGGGCACGGGAATCGTCGCGGGCGGTCCGGTGCGCGCGGTGGTGGACGCGGCGGGGTACAAGAACATCCTGACCAAGTCGCTGGGCTCGAATTCGGCGACCAATGTTGTGTGGGCGACCCTGGCGGGTTTGCGTCAATTGAAAACCGTGGAAGAATTCGCGGCCATGCGCGGACGCGAAGTGGCCGATATTCTTTAAATCGTACAAGGGACTTGCAGGATCATGGAACTTCATATGCTGAAAAACGCGCCCGGAGCGCGCAAGAATCGCAAGCGCGTGGGACGCGGCCCCAGTTCGGGCCATGGCAAAACCGCCTGCCGCGGCCACAAAGGCGCCAAGGCCAGGTCCGGATATTCCCGGCATTTCGGGTTCGAAGGCGGCCAGATGCCGCTGCACCGCCGCCTGCCCAAGCGCGGGTTCAAGAGCCTCGACCGGTTTCCCATGGCCACGGTGAACGTGGACTCCCTGGCCAAGGCATTTCCGGAAGGCGCCGTCATCAGTGCGGAAGAGATTATAGAAGCCGGTCTTGCCTATGCGTGCAAAGGCGGCGTTAAAGTGTTGGGACGGGGTGAACTGGCCAAAAAGCTGACGGTAAAGGTACAGGCGATCACGCCTGGAGCCCGCGCGAAAATTGAAGCCGCGGGAGGTTCGGTGGAATTGGTCGGATACGCCGCGCAACCGGCGAAGGAGTAATTCGGTGTCTGAACCTTTTGAAGCCTTCCGAAACGCCTTCAAAATCCCGGAGCTGAAGAACCGCATTATCTTCACGCTTATCATGCTGGCCATCTACCGGCTGGGATGTCACGTGCCCACTCCGGGCGTGGACGGCGCGGCCCTGGCCCAGAAGATGAGCCAGGGGGGCGGCGGCCTGCTGGGTTTCTATGACATGTTCAGCGGCGGCGCCTTCAGCCGCGCCACGGTCTTTGCCCTCGGCATCATGCCCTACATCACGGCGTCCATTATCCTCTCCCTGCTGATTCCGGTGGTGAAGTCCCTGGAAGACCTTCAGAAGCAGGGCGCGGAAGGCCAGAAAAAGATTACCGAATACACCCGGTACGGAACCATCCTCCTCTGCATCATCCAATCGGTGGGCATTGGATTGTATCTGCAAGGGCTGGGAACCGAGATTGTCCCCAATCCCGGCATCGGTTTCCTGTTGATGTGCATTATCAGCTTCACTACGGGCACGGCCTTTATCATGTGGGTGGGTGAGCAGATCAGCGAACGGGGGGTGGGCAACGGCATATCGTTGATCATTTTCGCCAGCATCGTGTCCCGCATGCCGCATGCCGTGTTCAATCTTTTCAGCCTGGTGTTCATCAGTAAACAACTCAACATGTTCAAGGGGTTGTTCCTGGTGTTCCTGATGGTCTTGGTTGTGGCCGGCTCCATCGCCGTCACCACCGGCCAGCGCCGGATTCCCGTGCAATATCCGCGCCAGGTCAAGGGCCGCCGCGTGTCGGGCGGGCAACGGACCTATCTGCCGTTGCGCGTCAATCAGGCGGGCGTTATCCCCATCATCTTCGCCAGTTCCATTTTATCGCTGCCGGGCACCTTGGGCAGTTCCATTAAGTCCGACTGGCTGGAACCCATTATTCAACAACTGTTCATTCCCGGGAACTGGGGGTATATGGCGCTGTACGGCGGCATGATTATCTTCTTCGCGTTCTTCTACACGGCCATTACGTTTAATCCCGCGGAAATGGCGGATAACATGAAGAAATATGGCGGTGTGATCGTGGGGGTGCGCCCGGGGAAGGCCACGGCGGATTACTTAAACCATATCATGACCCGAATCACGCTTTCCGGCTCGATTTTCCTGATGGTGATCGCGCTCATGCCGGAAATTGTCTATATGTTTATGAATGTGCCGGACTGGACGATTGTGCAGTTCTTTGGCGGCACCAGCTTGCTGATTCTGGTGGGTGTGGCGCTCGATACCGTGAAGCAGATGGAACAGCATCTGATCATGCGCCATTACGACGGTTTCAGTGGGAAAGGCGGCCGCATACGGGCACGGAGAGGGTATTGACCCGCTATGTGCAGCACGGTACCGCGCGGCCGCTTCCCGGAAAACGGGAAAACTGGCGCGGCGGCGGCGTGCTGTGGTACAATTGAATACTGGACTCATGTGACCGTAATGGCGCCCGAACCATGATTGCCGTCCGCAGCGAGCGCGAAATCGACCTGCTGCGGCAGGCCAATCAGATTGTGGCCGACGTGCTTGTCACGCTGGCGGGCATGGTGAAGCCGGGTGTGACCACCAAGGAACTGGACACCGTGGCCGAGGAGATCATCTATCTTCGCGGGGCGTTGCCGTCGTTCAAGGGATACCATGGATATCCCGCCGCAACGTGCATTTCGGTGGAAGAACAGGTGATTCATGGCATCCCGGGCAGCCGGGTGTTGCGCGCCGGGCAGATCGTCAGCATGGACGTGGGCGTCTTTTACAAAGGCTACCATGGCGATGCGGCGATTACCGTGGCCTGCGCGGAAGTGGACGCCGCGCGCCAGAAGTTGATGGCCACCACGGACCTCGCGCTGACGCGGGCGATTAAAGCCGCGCGGACCGGCAACTTTCTGTCGGACGTCAGCAAGGCCGTCGAGCGCACATGCAAGAAGGAAAAGTACGGTGTGGTGCGCTCGTTTGTGGGCCATGGCATCGGAACGGAAATGCACGAGGAGCCGCAAGTGCCCAATTTCGACACGGGCCAGCGCGGACCGGTGCTGAAAACCGGGATGATCCTGGCGCTCGAGCCGATGGTGAACATGGGAACGCATCGAGTCAAGGTACTGCAAGACGGTTGGACGGCGGTGACCGCGGATGGCAAGCCAAGCGCCCACTTTGAACACAGTGTGGTGGTGCGCGAAGGCGCCGGAGAAATTCTCTCCGCGTCGGGCAAGCTCATCTGGGGCCGCCGGGAAGATAAAGTATGAAAGAACAGGCGATAGAGGTCGAAGGCACCGTGGTGGAGCCGCTCCCCAACGCGATGTTCCGCGTGGAGTTGAAGAACGGCCACATGGTGCTGGCGCACATTTCCGGGAAAATGCGCATGAATTTCATCCGCATTCTCCCCGGTGACCGCGTCAAACTCGAAATGTCGCCCTATGACCTCACACGAGGCCGAATCACGTACCGGTTTAAGTAGACTGAACCAGGGAGCAGGACATGAAAGTGCGCAGTTCCGTTAAAAAGATTTGCGAGAAGTGCAAGATTATCCGGCGTCATGGAAACGTGCGGATTATCTGCGAAAACCCCAAGCATAAACAGCGTCAAGGATAAGGCAGGAGAACGAATTCATGGCACGTATAGTTGGCGTAGACCTTCCCCGCGACAAACGGGTGGAAGCTGGCCTGCAATCTATTTTAGGGATCGGGCCCACGCGCGCCAAGAGATTGTGTGAGTCCACCGGGGTGAACCCCGACACCCGCGTGCGCGAACTGACCGACGAACAGGTCAGCCGCTTGTCCACGGCCGTCCAGGCCAGTTACAAGGTGGAAGGCGATCTGCGGCGTGAAGTGGCCGGCAATATCAAACGGTTGATGGATATTAACAGCTACCGTGGGCTGCGCCACAAGCGCAACCTGCCCGTGCGCGGACAACGAACCCACACCAACGCGCGCACCCGCAAAGGCCCGCGCCGCACCACCATCAAGAAGAAATAACGAACGGCGACAGCGCCGCCCAGGCAGAGGAGATACAGATTCGTGGCCAAAGAGAAACGGAAAGTAAAGAGCAAAAAACGCCGCACCGCGTTGGCCGTGGCTTCGGGTGTCGCCCACATCCAGGCAACGTTCAACAACACGATTGTGTCCATTACGGATACACAGGGCAATGTCGTGGCATGGTCCAGCGCCGGCCAGGCGGGATTCGCTGGTTCGCGCAAGAGCACGGCGTTTGCCGCCCAGTTGGCCGCGGAACAGGCCAGTAAAAAGGCGATGGACATCGGAATGAAGGAAGTGCGGGTCTATGTCAATGGCCCCGGCGCCGGGCGGGAGTCGGCCATTCGCGCGATCCAGGCGACCGGTTTGACGGTCACCCTGATCAAGGACGTCACCCCGATTCCGCACAACGGGTGCCGGCCGCGCAAACGGCGCCGTGTCTGATAGACCGCATCCAGAAACCAGAAAGTCAGGTTGTTGTGGGGTAATGGCCGGTGGCGCGCGCGCCAGAGGCCGAGTCGCGAAAGGCGAAGACATATGATAGCTGAAGAGTTCAAAATCCCAAAGTTTGTGAAGTTTGACCCAACATCAAACGACCGGTACGCCCGCATTTACGTGGAACCGTTCGAGCGCGGCTATGGAACGACCATCGGCAATTCCCTCCGGCGCGTGTTGTTGGCTTCGTTGCGCGGCAGTGCCGTGACGGCCATCCGCATCGAGGGCGTGAATCATGAATTTTCCGCCATTCCGGGCGTCCAGGAAGACGTTACGGACATGGTGTTGAATCTGAAAAAATGCCATATCCGGCTGAATAAAAACGAACCCCTGATCTTTTCATTTTCGCACCGCAAGCAAGGACCGGTTACGGCCGGAGAGATGTTCAAGAGTCAGGATATTGACGTGTTTGATCCGGATCAGGTGATATTCACCGCCACGACCAAAAGCCCGAAGATCGACATGGAGATCAAAGTGGCGAGCGGCCGGGGCTATGTCACGGCGGAGCAATTTGAACTGGAACACGCCCCCTTGGGCACGGTGTACCTGGACGCCAATTTCTCCCCCGTCACCAAAGTGAATTTCCAGGTGGAAGACGCCCGCGTCGGCCAAATGACGGATTATGACCGCCTGATCCTGGATATCTGGACCAACGGCTCCATCACCCCCGAGAAGGCCCTTGAAGAAGCCTCCGCACTGCTGATGGACCACCTGCGCATCTTTGTGAAGCAGGAACGGGAGGACGGGGAACTGCATTCCCAGGCCGGCAGCGACAATCCGGAACTGATGCGGATGCTGTCCCGCCCCGTGGATGAACTCGAATTGAGTGTCCGCGCCGCCAACTGCCTCAAGGCCGCCAATATTCGCACCATCGGCCAACTGGTCATCCGGCAGGAGAGCGAAATGCTCCAATTCCATAATTTCGGGAAAAAATCCCTGGACGAAATCAAGTCGATTCTCGAAACCATGGGCCTGTCGTTGGGCATGCCCGTGCAGGGCCTTGTGGCGGCCGCTCCCCTCGAACCTATTGTGATTGAGGACGAGGAAGAAGAAGACGACGAAGATGAAGACGGAAACGAAGACGACGCTGACGAAGAAGAGGACGAATAATCATGCGGCATCTGAAATCAGGAAGACGCCTGGGCCGGAACATGGCCCATCGAAAAGCGACCATGAAGCATCTTGCGGTGGCGCTGTTCAAACATAACGCGATTGAAACCGGGTGGATGAAAGCCAAAGAACTCCGCATGTTCGCGGAACCCCTCATCACCCTGGCCAAGAAAGATTCCGTGGCCAACCGCCGCCACGCCTTTGCCAAATTGCGCGACAACGAAGCCGTGAAAAATCTCTTCACTGTGATTGGCCCCGCCTTTGTCGAGCGCCCCGGCGGCTACACCCGCATCCTGCGTTTGGGTAACCGCGTGGGCGATGCGTGCCCCATGGCCCGCATCGAATTGGTGGGCCTCGGCGAAGTTTCGGAAAAGTAATCGATATTTTTTGCAATCGTTGCCAAGCAGCGTTTTCGGGCGCTGCTTGGCATTTTTGTTGAGGCCGGGGAGGTGCATGGGTGCCGACTTTTCGGGTACAGTAAGGCCTGATTACGCCGGCGATTCAGGATGCCGGCGGACGAACCAGGGAGATGCCGCCGATGGGTCATGCCGCCGTTCCGGACAATGAATACCGGTTGTTGCGTCAACGAATGGATCATCATGTATGCGGGGTGCCGGAGACGCCGGCCATACTGAGTATTCTAAAAATCCTGTATACCCGGGAAGAAGCGGCGTTCGCCCGTAATGTGCCCTCCCAGCCCATATCGCTTGCCGCGTTGTCCCGAAGGGTGAATCAGCCCCAGGAGGAAGTGCGTGACAAAATGACCAGTCTCGCCCGCCGGGGCCTGATGCTCGATTTTGAAAAAAACGGGGAACGGTACTATGCCTTGCCGCCGGTGCTGGGCGGGATATTCGAGTTTGTGATGATGCGGGCGCGCGATGACGTGCCCATGAAAGAAATTGCCCGCCTCTTTGATGAATACATGAATCAGGAGGATCAGTTCGCGCACGCCGTGTTTGCCGGGGAGACGCAATTTGCCCGGACCTTTGTGCGCGAGGAGGCGCTTCCCCAAGGCGATCACACCGAGGTGATGGATTGGGAGCGCGTCACCCGCGTGGTGGAGACCGCGTCCGCGGTGAGTGTGGCCCTGTGTCCATGCCGGCACAAAAACACGCATCTTGGGAAGGCGTGTGACCGTCCGCAACGCACCTGCATCTCGTTGAACGGCGGGGCCGAAACCATGATCCACAGCGGCATTTCGGAACGGATAGATGCGCGCGAAGCGCTGAACATTATCAGCGAGTGCAAGTCGGCGGGTCTCGCGCAGATTGGCGACAATGTTCAGCACAGCATCACCTTTGTGTGCAACTGCTGCGGGTGTTGCTGCACGTTGGTTCAGGGGATTCGCACGTTCAACATCAAACATTCCATTGTGTCCTCCAACTGGGTGGCGGACGTGGACGCGGACCGCTGCAAAGGCTGTGGCATGTGTGTGAAAGCGTGCCCCGTTCAGGCATTGACACTGACAGCGGGGGGGGCGGGAGTACCCGGTGTCAAACATGCCGAACTGGATGATTCCCTGTGCCTGGGGTGCGGGGTATGTTATTCCGTTTGCCGCTCCGGGGGCATCCAGTTGAAACCCCGGCCGCGGCGCGTCTTCACCCCCGAGACCTCCTTCGACCGGACGGTCCGCATGGCGATAGAACGCGGGAAACTCTCCGATCTGTTGTTCGAGGAACCGGAACTCCTGAGCCACCGCGCCCTCGGACGCATTCTCCATGTTCTCGAACAGTCGCCGCCCTGGAAAGCCGCCCTCGCGGTCCGTCCGCTGCGGTCCGCCTTTATGGACGCCGTGGTGCGGCGGATGGCGAACAAAAAATCCTAGCCCGCCGCCTTGCCGCGGAGTTTCGGAGGCGGTGCGCGGTTACTTCAGCGGCTGGCCGTTATACTCGCCGGTGAGGGCGTTCAAGAAGACCAGGAGGGTTTGCGCGTCCGCGTCGGACAGCTTCTTGTTTGTTTGGTATTTCGCCATAATGATGATGGTTTGTTTCAGATCGGACAGCGAGGAGTCGTGCAAATAGGGGAAGGTCAGCGCGATATTGCGCAAGGTGGGCACCTTCAGTTTGAAACGGTCCGTTTCCTTGCTGGTGACGTTGAACCGCCCGTAATCCGGCTTCTGCGTATTGCCGCGATCCTTGAAGTAGTCGGAATACAGTCCCATAAGCTCGAATGACTGCCCGCCCAGCAGCTTGCCGACATGGCAGTTGGCGCAGCGGTAGGCTTTGAACAGGCCGTAGCCCTTCTTTTCTTCGACGGAGAGCGCATTGGCATCCCCGCGCAGATAGAGGTCCAGCCGCGAAGGCGTGACCAGCGTGCGCTCGAACTCGGCAATGGCGCCGGTGATGGTTTCCTTGCTGTAGCCCTGCGGATAGGCCGCCAGAAACGCCTGGGTAAGTTCCGCATCCTGCTGCAACTTGCCGATGGCTTCGGGCCAATTCGAGGCCATTTCAACGGGATTGTTCACCGGCCCGTCGGCCTGTTCCTCCAGCGTGGCCGCGCGCCCGTCCCAGAACTGCTTGAATTGGAAGCCGGCGTTGAAAACCGTGGGCGCGTTGATATCCCCGAATTTCTGGCCCACGCCCTCGGAGAACTTCTTCTGATCCGTACCGCCCTTTTGCAGGTCGTGGCATCCGGCGCACGCTAATGAATCATCCTTCGACAGCCGCTTGTCATGAAACAGCTTGTTGCCCAGGGCGGCTTTGGCCGGATCCACGGAGATCGTGTCCGGGAGGGGTTGAACCGGGTCGTTTCGGTATAACTCCGCGGTTCCGGGGGTGACGTAGTGCTTGGCCCGCGTTTGACTAATCCAAGCAAACACATTGTTGCGTTCTTCGGCGTTTAACCCGCCATTCCAATGCAACGCGATGTACCGCAGCGGGGGCATCGAGCTTTCCAGAAGCACCGCCTCGGTTTTGGCGAGGGCGGGCTCGGAGACCGGGGCCTCATCCGGCGGGAACAGTTCGTCCAGGTAATTGATGAAGCGCGTTCCCAGGCGGATATCGGTCTCGATAATTTGTTTGGCCACGGGAAACTTCGCATAAAAGGGAAGCGTGTATTCGGGGGTGTGACAGTTCACACACTTGGTGCCCAGCGCGTTCAGCGCCTTGGCGAACACCACGTCGTCCGTCTGGGCTTTGGTGATGCTGTTGGGGGGCAATCCCACCACCAGATTGGTTACGGGCAGCGCAAGCCCGCCCAACACCAGCAGAACTACGATTACGACAAACAGGCGTTTCATGACACAGCCTCCTCCAGGGTTTCGGGCCAGGGTCCACACGGCAATGCCCCGCTATTTTACACGAGAACGGTGGCGCGGAACAGCTTCTTCAAACAACTGCATCACTTTGTGGGCGAACTCCTCCACCAAAAAAGGTTTTTCCATGGAGGGCCGTTGCACCCGCTCCAGGAACTTCCGCGTTTCAAAATTCATGGTGTCCGCCGTGATAAACAACGTGCGCCGCGCCAAGTCCGGATGCGTGGCCGCCAGGTATTCAAAAAGCTGCGGCCCGCTCAAATCCCCGGGCAGCCGGACATCCAGCACCACGGCGTCGTAGGGATGTTTCTGAATCAGATCAATCGCTTCCGCGCCCGCGTCCGTGGTATCGACCTGGAAGCCGCGCATTTCCAGCACCATGGCGAGCATCTCCAGCAGGTCCTTCTCATCGTCCACCACCAGCAGGCGCCGCGCGGCGGGCGGTTCTTCCGGCGGGGTTTCGGGCACCGGTCCGGCATCGGCGGGCTCATGGCTCAGGGGCAACCGGATGAGAAACGAAGCGCCCGGCCCGGAAGGCTCAAGGAGGAGTTGCCCCCCATATTCGGAAATGACGGCATGCGACAGGCTCAATCCCAGCCCGACGGCGCCTTCGCTCTTGCGCGTGGTGAAAAAGGGCTGAAAAATGGAAGGCCGGATGTCCTCGGGGATGCCCGGGCCGTCGTCCTGTACCCGGATCAACACATGCTCCGCTTCCCGCTGAATCTCGAAGATGACTTGTTCCTGTGCCGCCCGTAATGCGTTGTCGAGCAAGCTCATGAACACTTGCGCCAATTGGTTTGGAATGCACTCGACCGGGCCTGCCGTTTCCGGCAGGCGCCATTCAATGCGCTTGCTTTGGGCGCGCGTAAACATGGGTTGCACCGTGTCCCGGACCAACTGGCTCAGTTCCATGGGCACGCGTTCGCCCGGAAAACCGCGTCCGAATTCCAGCAGGTTTTCCACAATTTCCTTGCACCGGATGCTGTTGCGCAGCATTTTATCCACCGCCCCTGGCACTTGTTCGGGCGGCAGCCCCCGCGCCAGCAGGTCCGAAAAACCAATGAGCACGCCAAGCGGATTGCGCAACTGATGCGCCACGGTTACGGCCACCTGGGAGGCCAGCGAGGACTGTTGCCGGCCCATGATTTCATTTTCCAGGCTGCGCAGCGGGGTTACATCGCGCACAATGCACGCCACCTCATCCGCGTCCTCCCCGGAACTGGGCATGGGAACCAGCAACAGTTGAAACCACCGCGGCGTGCCGGAACCTTCCAGAATGGCTTCGCCCTGAAAGGCCATGTTGGTCTCAAAGACCTGTTCACACGCGCACGACCACCGCGGATTGAGGCCGGGAAACCGCATGCCGCAGCACACCGGACGATGTTTCACCGCGTCATCCGCGCAAAGGGCGGTGAGATGATCATTCAAAAAGATCACCCTCCGGTTCGTATCGTACACTTGGAGGCCCAAGGGCATCAGGTTCATGATATTCCCGGCCACCGCGCTGATATACTCCGCGCTTCCCGCACGTTTGGTTTCGGGCATGTGCAGCGCCACGGCCACGCCGTCGCGGAGCCCTTGCGCGTCAAACATCGGCTGCACGCTGATCAGAAAGGGAACCAGCCGCCCCCGGGAGCCCAGCAGCGCGCCCTGGAATTCCACGGATTTTGTGGAACGGCGCTGACGCAACACCCGCCGCAGTTCACCCGAGGCGGCCTCGTCGAAATACTGGGCGAGTTCCTGGCCGTGCAAGGCCTCAACAGTCTTTCCCAATTCCCGGGCCAGCGCATTATTCGTTAAGGTAATGGCCCCATTGTTGTCCAGCACGGCAAAAGGCCGGGCAATGGCCTCCGCCATCGCGCGCTGACGCCGCCGCTCGGACGCCAGGGTTTCCCGCTCGGCCTGCGTGAAATACTCCGCCACATGATGCCGGTACCGTTCCTCGAGTTCCAAGGCGATTTCAAAAACATCCGCATCCGCCAGCCCCGTGATTTTCCCCAGGGAGAGGGCAACCATCACATGCCGGGCTCGTTGAAGCAGATCGAGCGCCGTATCCACGCCCAAGCCCATGGTCCGCACCAACTCCGACAAGAGCACCGCCAGTTCGTTGGCGCGGTCCGGACGCCCCCGTAATCCATCCACCAGCCGCTCAAACCATTCCCGGACCAGCAAGCGGGTGCGTTCCGCGAATTCGGGCGGTAAAGCGGATAGTATTGCCGAACAACAATCATCCACGCGTGGCGCCAGATAGTCAGCAAGTAAAACCGCTTTTTCGCTCTGCATATATCCAGTTCCTCAAGTGTATGCTTCACGCCGGTGATAATAACGCTAATATGGGTTGCCGGGTCAAGTTATTCGCACGGCGGATGACATTTCCCGGAAAGGACCCGGGCCGGAACACCGCCCCGGTCTTCTCATAAACCATGCTAAAAGGGGCGTTAGGTTGAATTGAGGCCGGATAAGCAATACTCTTTACCCGGCCTTGCGCACTGGGAGTCCGGGCGCGGACAGTTCCGCAAGGGTGTCATTTCAGCGGCGCATACGATGGAAAGCGAGCATGCTATGCGGCATATGGTTATTGCGGCGTGTGTCATGGGGTGGTTGGCGGGATGCAGCGTGCAAACGCCTCCAAGCGTCCCCGCCAAGGATTCTGTCACGCTGGGTTTTTTGGTGAAGCAGCCCGAGCAACTCTGGTTTCAACAGGAATGGCGCTATGCGCAACAGTGCGCGGACCAGTATGGATTCAACCTGATCAAAATTGGCGCGCCCGACGGGGAAAAGGTCCTCTCGGCGATTGATACCCTTGCGGCCAACAAAGCGCGGGGGTTTGTCATTTGCACGCCGGATGTGCGTCTCGGGCCCGCCATTGCGGCGAAAGCCCAAATCTATGGCATGAAAGTTTTCTCCGTGGATGATCAGTTTATCGGTCCCGACGGCAATTTCATGGAGGTGCCGTATATGGGCATTTCCTCCATGCAAATCGGACGCCAGGCGGGGGAGGCGCTCTATGCGGAGTTTACAAAGCGGCACTGGCCCCTCGATGAAACCGCCGCGTGCGCGATCACCTTTGATGAATTGAACACGGTGAAGGAGCGCACGGACGGCACCATCGCCGCATTGACCGAAGCGGGCTTCCCGGCGGAGAAAATCCACCGGGGCGCGGAAAAAGTCACCGATGTGCCGGCCGCGTTTGATGCGGCGAATATTGTGCTCACGCAACACCCCGAAGTGAAACGCTGGCTGGTGTTTTCCGTGAATGAAGAAGGGGTGTTGGGCGCCATTCGCGCCATGGAAGGCCGCGGCATTGCCCCGGAGAACGTCATCGCCATCGGCATCGGCGCCGGTATTGGCTTCACGGAATTTGAAAAAGCGCACCCCACCGGATATTTTGCCTCCGTGGTGATCAGCCCCAAACGGCACGGGTTTGAAACGGCGGAACTGCTGTACAAGTGGATCAAGGACGGCGTGGAACCCCCAAAAGAGACCTTTACCAAAGCCGCGCTGGCCACCCGCGAAAACTACATGCACATCAAGCAGGAACTGGGCATCGAATAACGAATCGTGACCGGTCCAAAGGGGCGGCCGTGCCGGTGGAATAACAGTTGTTTCATGTACATGGGCCGGTGAGTCTATGGATGGGTGCGTCCCGGTAAACGCCGTGGTTACAGTTCGATGCCGGGATGTCGGAATTGCGTGAGAAAGGCGTGATTGGTCAGGTCCCGCTGCAACGGGGTGATGCTGACCATATTGTTTTCAATCGCTTCAAAGTCTGTTCCCGGTTCCGGATAATGCGTGGGTTCCGCGCCGCCGATCCAATAATACATCCCGCCCCGAGGGTCCTTCCGCTGAATGATTTCATCCTGGTAGTTGCGGCGGCCCATCCGCGTGATGGCAACCCCTTTCAATTCCTCATACACCATATCGGGGACATTTACATTGAGCGTGGTGTCGTTTGGCAATCCATGGCCCAGAATGTACCGCCCCACTTTTTGGGCAATGCTCGCCCCGGTGTCCAGATGCGCGGAGCGCCTCCCGACAATCGAGATGGCAAACGAGGGCACGCCCAGCAGCATGCCTTCAAACGCCCCTGCCACCGTGCCTGAATACGTCACGTCATCCCCCATATTGGCCCCGCAATTAATGCCGGAAACGATCAAATCGGGCCGCCGCCCAATCAACTGGCGCACCGCCAGCATGAGACAGTCCGTGGGCGTGCCATCCACCATGAACCAATTGGGCTGCACACGGGTTACCCGAAGCGGACGATGCAGCGATACCCCATGCCCCACGGCGCTCTGCTGGCGGTCCGGCGCATATACATGCACTTCGCCCAGTTCCGCCATGGCCTCGGCCAGGGCGGCCAGGCCGGGCGCCTGTATTCCATCATCATTGGTAACAAGAATCAACGGTTGTGTCATGGCAGTCATTTATAGTCCATAGTTAAGCGGATGTTTATATCATACCGGACGAGGGGAGTCCAGTCGAATTTTTCCCAGGCAATTGCGAAATGGCCCTTTTCCCTGAAAACAAGCCATCCACAGGGGTAATTATACGCATTTCACACCCCAATGGGCCGCGTTCAACCAACCAGAAAAGGAAAATGGTAATTTCGAAAATTTCTTTGTTTCAGTTTTCACTTGTTTTTGTGGAGCGTTGTTGCTATAATTCCTTTGGTTTACCCAAAGACTTGAGTTCGCGGGGTATTAATTCAATAAAAACAATTTAATGGCCCTGGAAAAATCAAGGGCATAGAGTTGTTTTATGAATGCAATGTTGCCGGGTGTGGGAATGTGGGCAGGCGTAATTGAACCGAACAGTAGATATAGAATGTGTGTCTAACCCTTTCGGGCACTGAAAGTTAAATAAAAACGTCGCAAGGGAGGCAGGCGATTTTGGCGGGAAATGAGCCCCCCGCGCATTACAAAGTGTTAATTTATTCATCCAGCAAAATGTAACCTCCATCGGCTAAACTTGTACTACAGGATAACCGGCGGAGAAAAAAATACCATGTACGGTCTTGGAAGTCTTGCAGTAGCTGAGTATTCAATGGAACGGAAAAAGATTCGATTACTTATCGTCGATGATGAACCGAAGGTCAGGGCAGCCTTGGCCAATTGGTTCAAATTGAAAGGCTATGCCGTCGATGAGGCCGGCGATGGCCTCGAAGCCATTATGAAATGCCGGGAAGTAAAATATGACCTCATAACCATGGACATTGAAATGCCGTGTATGAACGGTATTGAGGCCATCCCCCTTATCCGAAAAGACTTTCCTGACCTTCCCATTATCGTTCTCACCGGATTCCTGCTGGAATCCAGTGCCCTATCGGAGAGCGGCGTGTTCCGTATTCTTTATAAACCATTGCGGCCCAGTGAGTTAGAAAGACACGTGGTCCAGGCGCTGGCGCATCCCCAATAACCACGCCTCTTTGTGATGAACGTTTCTCCTTCCCCCTCCTTTCGCATCCTTTTCCTGTCTCTGCCCCCTCTTTTTTGCCCTCCTGAGAAACCTCTGGACAAATTGGGTTAGAAGTGCTAAAATTGGCCTTGGTCAGGTAAGCCGGTTACAGGGGACCTTCATGAGGAGTATGTACGTGGCGTCGCTCCATAAATTGATAGTGGAAGCAGGTGAGCACAATCGGATTCAATGTCCTGTGACCGTTTCTATTGATGATGCCGCATTGATGGAAGGTGGTTATCGTCTAAACGATGAAAAAAGCGGAAAGAGCTTCCCTTGTCAACAGGAAAACACTCCTGACGGGATACAGCTTTCCTGGATTCTCCCTCGTTTGGACGCCGGAACGCGACAGTCGTTGGTCCTTTCTAAAAGCCCTTCACCCAATCCATCGCGCGTGCTCCTGGAAAATCATCCGTCCCAAGGCCGGGTGGAGGTGCGCATCCTGGGCGGTCCCTTTACTTCTTATAACTATGGTCCCCAATGGGTTAGGCCCTTTTTATACCCTGTAATCGGACCTAACGGTACGCACGTTACCCGCCATTGGCCCATGAAGAAGGTCAAGGGCGAACATCAGGATCATCCCCATCATAAATCCATTTGGGTAGCCTATGGTGATTGCGATGGCGTGGACAACTGGAGCGAAGAACCCGGTCATGGTTTCCAGCGGCATCAGGCGTTCACCCGGCTGGAATCCGGCCCTGTATTCGGATGCATTCAAGCCCTTAATCACTGGTGCGATAAGAAGGGCCGGCCCCAGTTCAAAGAAAGCAGGCAGCTTCGCTTTTATTCCCTTCCCGGTGGTGTCCGCCTGTTCGATGTAAATCTGACGTTCCACATGACCCAAGGCGCAGTCACATTTCGCGATACGAAAGAAGGCGGGTTGATCTCGGTGCGCGTGGCCAGTTCGATGGACGTGCGAAACGGCGGACGCATCGAAAATGCCTTCGGCGGGATTCAAGAAAGCGAGACCTGGGGGAAACCTTCGCCTTGGTGTGACTACAGCGGGCTGGTTTCGGGCAGAAAGGTGGGGATTGCCGTTTTTGATCACCCCGCCAACCCTTGCTTCCCCACCCCATGGCACGTGCGAAATTATGGACTGATGACCGCAAACTGCTTCGCCTCAAGCCATTATGCTCCGGAGGCGAAGGTGAAAGGCGATATGCGCTTCAAGAAAGGCCGGGAGACCACGTGGCGCTATCGCGTTTATATACATTGTGGCAATGCTCAACAAGGAAAGGTTTCAAGCCGTTATTTGGACTACTTCGCTCCTCCCAAGGTTAAGGTGGACTGACGGGGAGCGGGTTCATGGATGGATGAGGCGCCTATGAAGAAGCAAAAGACCAAAGCAGCACGGAAAAACACGAAGACCATCAAACCCGTCAAGACCGCGAAGAAAAAAGCGGTTGCGCGCAAAGTAAAACCGGCTCCCAAGGGAAAAAAGTCGGCGAAGAAGCTCGTGAAGGAAAAACGTGTGGTTAAACCGGTAAAGAAAACAAGCCCCAAGGCCTCCGCCAAGGCGAAGGCCAAGAAATCCGTAAAGGCGGTTAAGCCCGTTAAAAACAAAGCGGCCAAGGCGGTTGTGGCGAAGAAACCAGCGCCGCCCGTGAAGAAAAGCGTCAAGCCCGCACCGGTGAAGCCTCCTGTGCAAGCCCCCGTCAAGACACACGCAACCACGGTGGCGGCCACCCCCCCCGCTTCCCCTTCCACGGTCCCGCCCAAGCCCTCCCTCCCGCGCCCTGGCAGCAAACCCTTGTCCCGGGAGTTCTTGTTCCAATTGGCCGCCGCCATAAAAGAAGCCGTGGCCCCCATGGTGCGCGCGGTGAAAGGCCGCGAGATTGTGAGTTCCGCTCCCACCGGCGATGCCACGTTTGAGTTGGACAAAATAGCCGAAAAAGCCTTGTTGAACTTCCTGAAGGGCGCCCGGGCGCCGGTGGCGTATTATTCCGAAGATGCGGGTTATTCCACCTTCTCAAACGTTCAGCCGAAGAATTTGCTCATCGTGGATCCCATCGACGGCACCCGCGCGGCCAAATGCGGCTTCGAAAGCTGTGTCGTTTCGATTGCGAGCACCCGGGTCATCGAGCGGCCCACCATCGCCGATATCGATAATGCCTGTGTGGCGGAAATTATCGGAGACCGGGTTTTTTATGCCGAACGGGGCAAAGGCGCACGGATATATGCCCAGGACCAGGTTAAACGTCCGCGCTTGTCCACCGGCACCAATCTTGAAATGATTTCGTGGTCCATGACCGTGCCGGCGCGGCCCGCGGAATTGGTGTTTCCAACGGCCGCCCGCCTGATAGATTTGAACAGCCTGAAGGGCGGCTTCTTCGCCTGCAATAGCACCTCCTACAGCCTTACACGGCTGATGACCGGGCAATTGGACGCCTGCGTGGACGTGGCGGCGCGGTTCATGCGGGACATTCCGGAGATCGTCCGGGATCATTTCATCAATGCGGGCCGGGGCTCCGTATTGGGGATAGCGCCCTACGATTTCGCGGCGGCGGTGGTTATTGCGCAGGAGGCGGGCTGCAAAGTCACCGATGCCTATGGCAACAGCTTCGACAACGTGCTGCTGTTGGACAGTACGTCCACGAATCATCAATCGCTGATTGCCGCCGCCAACGCGGAACTTCATGCCAAACTGTTGAATTTCTTTGACACGCGGATACGTCAGTTTGAAGCGCTTTTACAGCGGCGCGCGGAAGCCAATCGCTGAGGTCATTCGGATTCCGCGGAAGAACTCTCGATGAGGGTGATGGCGGCGTCGGCAAGGAACGTGCCGTCAATGGTCACGGTGCGCCCTTGTTGCAGCGTATAGGGCGCGTTTTCATAAATATAATAGAGTTGATAATCGCCGGGATCGACTTTGGCGGTGACTTTCCCGCCGGCGGGAATGGTGGCGTTCCATCCGCGTTTTCCGGACCGCAACCCCAATTTCACTGCGCTTTCCCCTTCATTGCGAATGCGAATAGAATAGGTTCCCTTGCGCAAGGAATAGGTGTATTGGGGGAGTTTGGCCTTTGGCTTATACGATCTGCCCTCCACCGGGGAAGCCGTTTTTTCGTTGCTTTCACGGGCACGCCGCTCCTGTCCGGCTACCCGGACGCGCTCCGGTTTCTGCGGTTGGGTTGCCGGGGCGGGTTCTTCTTCCGGCCAGGATTCTTCCGTGTTTTCGGCCACCGGTTCCTGGGCCACGGGTGATTCCTTCGCGGGCGTGGAGGGTTGCGTGGATGCCTCCGCGCGCGTTTCTTCCTGAGATTGTTGGCCCCCCGCCCCATTCTCATCCTCCGGGGAGACCTCCTGCTTCATGGGGGCGATATAGAGGCCGGTTTTTCGCACCAAACGCCCATTTTCAAATTTGGCGGTGAAGCTGGACCCGTATTCGTCGGACCATTTATAAATGGTAACGGTATCGCCGGGACGGCTCACCGTCTTCACGTTTACATCAAACAATGCCATCACTTCTTCCAACGACATGCCTTCCCTGAGTTGATTGTAGTTGTCCTGTTTAATCGAACCTTCTTTGCCGCCGCCCTTCTTCAGGCCCTGAACCGTTTTTCGGACCAGCTTGTCCTGTTCAAACTTCGCCAAGAGCGTTGTCCCGCCTTTTGTCCATTTATAGACCATGGAGTCCTCGCCCAACGAGGATACGGCTACGCCGGCGCTGCCCAAGAGCGCCAACACCTGGTTATAGTCCATGCCTTCTTCCACCTTGTCAATGGCGTCCAGCGAAAACTCCGGTGTTGGTTCTTCTTTTTCGGGTTCTCCTTCAGGGACTATTCCAGGTGATGGCTGGGGCAATGCCGACACCGGGGTTTGCTCTACTGGGGCGGGCAGAGGGGATGCGGGGGTTTGCTCCATCGGACCAGGCAAGGGCGAAACCGGGGTTTGCCGTTGGGGCGCGGGTAAGGGAGACCGTGGAGATTGCGCGGGCATGATTCCATTGACGTGGGTTTTCGCGAACGGCGGCGGTGTGGGCGCGGGAGCGCGAAAACAACTCCTTACGGCCAACAACAGCCCGAGGGCCGCCACAACGCCCAGAAGACAAATGCGTCCTGTGTTTCCTGTCCGCATGCTGCATGCTCCATCCGGTGCCAATGGCACTAGTATCGTTCTACCCCCGGCAGGATTTCAAGGAAGACAAAAATAAAAAACCTTGACCTCCTCCGATGGCCGGTTTAGAGTAAAAGAATCCAATAAAGGGATACGGCATGTTGAAACATACGGGTCAAGGCTCAATTTCCTCGCAAGGCGGCTCACGTTCCGCCACCTGCGGGCAAATCGTTTTCGGCGGGATTTTTTTCTCCGTGGGAAGCGGCATTTTTATCGCCCTTGGCCTGCTTTCGTTCCTGGAGAAGGGTTTTGCCCCGGAAGTGTTTGCCGGGGGCGTGGGATTGATATTTGCCATTGTGGGCGCGGCCATCATTTTACAGGCGATTCGGGGCAGAGGCCAGGCGAAAAAACTCCCCTCCGCGCCAACGGCCTTCTCAATGCGGAACTCCGGCATGGTGGAGTTGAAGCCCGGCCAAAAACCATTGGCCACCCTGTTGTTTTCCGTTTTTTTTGCGCTCTTCTGGAATGGCATCACGTGGACGTTCGTGGTGATGATGTTCGCCACCAAAGAACACATGCCGATATTTCCACTGCTGTTCATGATTCCATTCGTGCTGGTGGGCCTTGCCTTGATCGGCTTCGTTATTCATTCCCTGTTGGCGCTGTTCAATCCAAGTCCGCACTTGCGGCTGAATCCCGGCGCGCTTCCGCTGGGCGCCACGGCGGAACTGGAGTGGACGATTATCGGGGCGGTGGAACGCATTGCCAAGTTCACCCTGGAACTGCGCGGTCAGGAAGTAGCCCGCTATCAGCGTGGCACCGACACGGTTACGGTCACCAGTGTGTTTGAGAAGATTACGTTATTTGAAGGCGCCGCGCCGAACGAAATCCGGACCGGGCGTGTTCAGATTGCTTTTCCGGAATTCACCATGCATACGTTTGATGCGCCGAACAATAAAATTCAGTGGTTAATCATGGTGAAGGGCGAGGTGCCGCGCTGGCCGGACATCAATCTGGAGTTTCCGGTCACGGTATTGCCATTGCCCCTTACCCCTGCGCCATAAAGGAACCTCATGCTTACAGTGACGTTGGACAACGATCTGACCGAGTTTGCCCCGGGACAAATCATCGGCGGGATTGCCGGATGGAACCGGGAGGAACCGCCCAAAGAGGCGGTTCTGCGGTTGTTTTGGTATACCGAAGGGCGCGGTACCCAGGATGTGAATGTGGTCGAGGAGATGGAATTTCCGGTGCTGTCCGCCCAACATGAAGAACGCTTTCAGTTCACCCTGCCCGATCAGCCTTATTCCTACAGCGGGGCCATCACCTCGGTCCAATGGGCGCTGGAATTGGTGCTCAACAAGGGCAAGGAAGTGCAGCGGGTGGATATCCTGATTTCGCCATGGACGGAGAAACTCACCTTGAAGAGTCTGGAAATGAAGTGATCGGATATGTTCACCGCCGCCCAAAATCCGTTTCGCACCAGCCGCCTGCACAACCTTGATTATTCTCTCGACGGAGTGTCGTGGGAGGGGCTTTTGGCGCGCCTGGAGTCCATGAACCATCGGGCCGCCATCATCGGCAACCATGGAACTGGGAAGACCACGCTGCTGGAGGCTATTGGGGACAGGCTGGAAGAGCGAGGAATACCCACGGTTCGTTTGTTCTTAAATACCTCCCAGCAAACGCTGCCGCCGAACGTCTTCAATTCCGTTCCGCAACAGGCCGTGGTGCTGCTTGATGGCGCGGAGCAATTGAATTGGCTGGCGTGGCGGGGCCTTCTCAAACGCACACGGCGGATGAAAGGGATAATCATTACCTGCCACCGGCCCATGCGGCTGCCCGTTTTGTACGCGTGCGTCACCTCCCATGCCCTGTTGAACAGATTACTGGACGAATTGCTCCCCGGGATTGCCGCTGAACACCGCGATGCCGCCCATGTATTGTTCGATCGGCATCAGGGCAATCTTCGCGAGGTGTTTTTCTCCCTGTACAATCAATTCATCGTGTCCACGTAGACGCCATAATCGTCACCTCAGAAAAAAGCGGGCAACCGCCGGTTGCCCCGTTGGGGGATAGGATGCGCCATCCCCGGCGCAACTACGCGCGCTATACGTGCCATGCCAGAAGAACACATAAAAGTCCGCAGAGAGACTATATTTCAGCAGGGTGTCCCGAATGGCGCTACTTTAAGACCACACTTCCAAAGAATACAAACCAAGCGAAAAACAGGGACTGACGCAAGCGAGCCCGCCCGCGTGCCAAACCCGCTTCTTACAAGCCTTTCCCAAAATGGGCGGGCGAGACGTGTCTGTCACAGGTTTTTTCGCATACTGTGGGCTTAAACTAGCGCCATTCCAGGGTGTCCCCGGATTTGCCAAAAAATAGAACACCGATTACGCGGATGTCACGGATTTTTTATCGCAAGAGAAGGAACCACCGATAGACCCCGATACACCTGGCGCGGCATGGCCGCAACCAAAGAATGGAACGCGGATGCCGCGGATTTGTGCGGATAAGAAAGAGAATCCACAGATTACACTGATTGGCACAGATTTTTTTAGAAGTATCTCCCTCGGAGCCGCGAAAGAGCAGTATCGCATGGGTTTGCACATGGGTTTGTACAGATAGGAAGTATTGCATGTCAGCATAGCTATTTATGTGAAGCAAGAGGACAATTTCTTTGTAAAAATACAAGAAACTGACAGGTAGTAGTACGGATGAAGATATCGGAACAAACTCCGGAGCTACTGACCTCTGCGTCCATCTTTGCGTCTTCCGCGTCTCCGCGTTGCTCTTTTTGCTTCCCCAAGCCTCAAGCCTCATGTCTTAAGCGCTGTTGTGGGTGGAGCGGGGAACAAAAAATCAGGGACGGATACGAATGGCACTTACTTAACAAAGAATATGAAAACAAAGCGAAAAAAAGGGACGGTCCCCAGCGAGCCCGCCCAGGGGCAAAACCTGTATCCTGAAAACCTTTTTAAGAATGGGCGGGCGAGACGGGAACGTCCCTTCTTTTCGCGTACTATAGTTCCCTGCGCTTAACTAAGTGCCATTCGGGACGGATACGATTCTACGTTGCGCTCTCGTATCCGTCCCTTGGGTGTACTTAGCCTTTTTTCTTCTGGAATTCAATCATGAATTCACGCAGGGCCTTGCAGCCTTCGACCGGCATGGCGTTGTAGATGGAGGCGCGGCAGCCGCCAACGGAACGGTGGCCTTTCAGCCCGTCGAGGCCGGCGGCGGTGGCTTGGGAAATGAATTCTTTCTCCGCCGCTTCATCCGGCAAGCGGAACGTCACGTTCATCAGTGATCGGCTCTCTTTTTGGGCATGGCCTTTGTAGAAACCGCCGCTGTTGTCAATGACGTCGTATAGCAACTGGGCTTTGTCTTTATTGATGGCGGCAATCTTGTCCAAACCGCCCACTTCTTCCAGCAACCACTTCATGACGAGGCCGATGATATAGATGGAGAAGGACGACGGGGTGTTGTACAGGGAGTCATTCTCTGCCATCAGCTTGTAATCAAGCAAGGAAGGAAGATTCTGGGGGACGCGTTCCAGCATGTCGTTTCTCAGAATAACCACCGCGATACCCGACGGCCCGACGTTCTTCTGGGCGCCCGCGTAGATCATCGCGTATTTTTCAATGGGGATGGGATGCGACATGAAATCGGAGGAGGCATCGCAAATCAACGGCACATTACCCGCTTCCGGCTCATCGAAGAACTCGATACCCTGAATGGTCTCGTTGGAGGTGAAGTGCAGGTAGGCCGCATTCGGGTCCACGGCATAGTCGCCTTTTTTCGGCATGCGCACGTAATTTTCTTCTTTCCCGCTCCAAATGGGGCGGACCGTCCCATGCTTTTTCGCTTCACCGGAAGCTTTGGACGCCCACGAACCGGTCATGATGTAATCGGCGGACGCGCCATTGAGGAAATTCATGGCCAGCATCGAAAACTGAAGCGTGGCCCCGCCCGGTGTGAACAGAATGCTGTAGTTGCCGGGCACACCCAGCAAGGTCTTCATGTTGGCCTTGGTTTTTTCGAGAATCGTGGCAAAGGTCTTGGAGCGGTGGCTGATCTCCATCACCGAAGCGCCCGCGCCCGGATACACCAGCATTTCTTCCTGCGCTTTTTGCAGCACCGGCAACGGCAATACGGCCGGACCGGCTGAAAAATTAACAATACGTTGTTCCATGATAGTTCTCCTTGCGTCAAAATTCCCCGTGTCGGCTTATCCGCACTACAGGACCCAAGACTGCGGTGGAAGTATTTTATCAGGAACGAACCCTTGCGCGCCACTGGTGATGCACCTGACGATGAATCGCCCTTTATTGCAGGAAAGAACGGAGTGCTTCCATCACGGATTGCGGCGTGGGCCAGGGGTTTCCCTGCACCACCCTGACATGGCCGCCACGCGGCGCCCACACCCGCAGGTCGGTGGGGCCGAATATCGCCACGGTGCGGCATCCCACTGCCGCCGCAAGATGGGTGATCCCGGAGTCGTTTCCGATATAAAGTGCCGCTTGCTGGAGAATAAAAGCCAATTCCACCAGCGAGGAAGCATTAAGCCGCTCCGCCATGGACGGTACCTTCATAGTTTCTTCCGCAGGGCCGAAACACCAGTGGACTTTGTGGCCTTGTTGTTCCAGGTATTCCGCGATTGCCTTGAAGTGTTCCAAGGACCAGTTTTTTCGGGGACTGCCGCTCCCGGGATGGACCACAATGAACGCTTGGTTGGTCGGATCGGTCGGATGGATATTGAGCTTCCAATCAGAAACAGGTTGGCGCCCGATACACTGTGCGTAATACGCCGAGGCGTGTTGTGCCCAATTATCCGGCGGCAAGCCGGGAAAGCATTGCACATCGCTTACCCCGCAGTCTCGGAACACGCTCTGAATTTCGCCCGTATCCCGCATCCACACGATGGCGCGCTGAAAACGGCTCAAAAAAACACGGAGCCGTTCACTGGGAATGGAAAACGCGGTGGAGAAATCGGCTTGATCCAGGCTGTGGGCGGACTCCGCCAAGCCACCGGCCACCGCCAACGCAAGACGTTCGGTGTAGCCCAGCAATTCCATGGGACCGTCCTTGGCCAGAGAAGCAAGGGCCGGGCAGGTAAGCAGGAAATCCCCCAAGCCGCCGGTATGGACTATCAACGTTCGCATGAAACAACAACCTTACTTCGGTGCTTCCGGTAATGCATAGATCACCACACGGCACCGGGGATAAGGTTCCGTCTGATAGAGGAGTGTCAGGGAAGGCGGGGCTTGGACGGGGTCGAGCAATCCACGCAACCCCGGAACATCCTGGGCCGTATACCGCTCATCCACCACGAGGTATTTTGCCCCGGCGGTCTGTGCGCGCGCGATCGCCTGGTCCAGCGTATCGTTCAAGTCAGGTCCCGTGGAGGGCATATCCGCATAGTAGCCCACCTGTGGTTTCCGGCAAAAAATGAGTCCCGGCGAGGCATGCTCTTTCAGCCACTGTCCCGCGATTTTATACTCGCGCGGTTCACGGGGAGGACGCCCCATGTGTTCCGCCCCCACCGTTATCACCGTGTGCAACAGCATGGAAAACACCAACACAGCCAGCGGAACCCATCGAAGCACTGCCCCAAGCCGCAATTCAGCCGCCTGACGGCTCACCACCACCATTCCATACGCTGACCACGTGGAAAGCGCAATAATGCACGACATGAGGTATCGTGGAGCGGGAGAAAGGACAAACAGGCTAATAAACCATTGTAAAAATATAAATACAAACACAAACAACTCTAAACGAATGTTTCGGCCAGGGCCGCGAGACAGGAATAGACCCAGTCCCAAGAAGAGCATCAACACAGGCCCCAGCATCACCGGCAAAACATCCGTGAGGGTGGAGAAGGCGGTATGGACAAAGCGGACTATATCGAATTCAGTGAGGATGAACCCAATACGGTAATTAGGGGTAGCATTCCCAGTAAGCGAACTTGTATAAAGCGCATTAATACACAAACCAATAAATATCATCACAAATAGACATATAAATTGAACGACACAGCGTCGGTTTAAGTGTCCATAGAGAATTAGTAGTGAGAACGGAGCGGCAATCAAGAGAAATGTGCCTTCAGGGCGCGTAAGGTGTAACGCGAAGAAAGCGAGGAACGCGGGCAGAATCCAACGATTGCTATCCCGAACCGCCAGAAACAACAATAGAACCGCCAGGAACCACCATAAACACGCAAGCGGCTCAGTGCCTACGCGACAACCATAATCGGCGAGCCAAGGCCAGATCGCCACAGTGACACCGCTGATTATTGCCGCCGTCCGGCCATGCATGGCGCGTGCAAGAAAATAGATGGGGATAATCACTAATACCGAGGCGAGGAAGGAAACGGAAGTGGCGGCCCATTCCCAGTCGGTAAAGACATAATGCGCGGCCGCGCTCAGTAGGGGATACAACACGGGAATCTTGGGATCAAAGCCCCAAAAATCCCCAGCGGCGAAATGGCGCGCCGTCTCGATGTAATGGATGGCATCGGCGGTATCGAGCACGCGTGGCATCGCCCAAAGAAAGGCCAAGCGGTAAACGGCGGCAAGCGCTAGAAGCCATGCCAGATCGCGCGCGGCGCCATGGGGTGCCGGCGCTTCCTGAACTGTAGTGAAGTTGGCCTTGGGTTCCAAGGGAGAATCTCAGAAAAGCGAAATCTTGATGACCACGGTCACGTCCGCAGTCATGTTAAAGGTTATGGCTTCGTCCGGCACCACGCCGCTCACCGTGACTTGCGCGCCCACGCATTTCCCATTGATTGTATTCAAGAGTAAATTTAGGAGGTCCGGCGGGGGCGTGGCCTGAAGGTTCATTTCCGTGCCAAAGGCAGGTGGTGCGCTCGCCGCGCCGATAGTGATGGGGTCCGGCACATCCTGCACTAATAAGTCGAGGCTGGTATACGTAATGTCGTCAAAATCATCCTGGGTAGCTTTTAATTGAACACGGTCCACGGTGAGGCGCTCGATATCCACAAGACTCAGGAGGAAGGCAGGCACATGAGCGGTGATCTTTTCATCAATCTGTGCCTGGGTGGGCAGCGAGCAGATATCCTTGGGCAGTTCCACGGTGTAATTATTGATGGGATTTCCCGCAATAGGCCCCAGGACCGGCATGGTAACATCATTCAAGAGAGAAACCGTGAAGCTGATGGGAATCTGGCCGCAACCGGTCAAACTGGCCGCCAAGACAATGGAAAGAATCAGCACCGGCATGGCGGGTCTTGTTATAGGGGCGCCGTGTGTAAAAAATCGCATGACCGTGTCTCCTGTTGGAAGAAAACTCTTCGCCAGTATGGTAGCAGGGGGCGGGCATTTAGGCAATAGGGAAAAACAGACGGGTTTGTTTGGGGAGAGGACTGGAAACGGGGGGCATGTTGCACGTCTAATAGACATCGTCATGTGTGCCGATATCAATCAAGAGGATCTTACTGGGAGAAACAAAGTCGAAAACAACTCGGCAATCATGGCTCACTGAAAACGCCCACAAACCAACCAGAGAACCCGTGAGTTTGTGGGTATGCAAGGCCGGGGTAAAGGGATCATTGAGAAATGCTTCGAGTTTTTGCCGGAATAAAGGTTCCTCAGGGGTACCTAGGATGCGCTTTCTGAATGCACGTTTAAAGCTTGGCGCCCATGTAATTTGGTTAATCTTCGGCATATAAATCGGTCATCAGATCGTTAACACTGCCTGTTTTGAGCCTGCCTTGGGCATATTCGGTCCGGGCGGTCTCGGCATTATGCGCTATCTCGCGCCGCCGATCTTCGGCTAGCCATGCACGAAGCAGATCCAATAGCTCTTCTTTTGAATCGTTATCAAGTTCGTGAATCTGATCGACTATTTCGGAAAATGGTGTCGGCATCTTTGCATCTCCTGCTGAGGGCCGCCCTCGGAGCCCTTGCCGATATCCATGCTATCATGCGTGGGGAATTGTGTCAACGCAGGTTGCGCATGCTTGCTTTCCCGCTGAAAGACGACAAAAACGATGAATAATCTTATTCGTGGCGGAGGGCCTCGACGGGGTCCATATCGGCGGCGCGCATGGCGGGATAAATGCCGAAGACGACGCCAACGAGGGCGGAGATGGAGAAGGCGATAAGGGGAGCCCATAGGGTGACGATGGTCATGACCTCCGCGAACAGGGTGATGAAGAAGGGGATGGTGATGCCGATGATGACGCCTATGATTCCGCCTGCCCCGGAAAGGATCACGGTTTCGATCAGGAATTGGATGATGATGTCGCGGCGTTTCGCGCCGAGGGCGCGCCGGATGCCGATTTCGCGGGTGCGCTCGGTGACGCTGGCCAGCATGATGTTCATGATGCCGATGCCGCCGACAATCAGGGAGATGGCGGCAATGGCGCCCAGGACGAGGTTGAACATTTGTTTGGTGCGTTCCGCGGCCCGCAAGAGTTCCAGGGGCACGATAATTTCATAATCGGTTTTTTTGTGGTTCTTTTTCAGGATATTTCCGATGATCAGCGAGGTTTCCTCGACCTGCCGCTGATTTTCGACCTGCACGGTGGCTTCGTGCAGTTCCACGCGCTCCGCCTCGAAACTGCCGCTCCGCCGCTTCATCAACACTTCGCCGAAACGTTCCTTGGCGGCGATCAGGGGGATATAGATGCGCATGGACGTGCCGGCGGAGGCCTGATTGTCCGCGTTTTCCGCCGTGCCCACGCGCCCGCTTTCCGGCTCGATGATGCCGATCACTTTGTAATAGTCGGCGCCCACGCGAACATTCCGCCCCAGGGGGGAATCGATGGGGAAGAGATTTGCCGCCGCGGCGCTGTTCAAGACACACACGTTGCGCCCCCCCTCCATGTCGCTGTCTGAAAAATAGCGTCCGTCCAACAGGCGCACATGCCGCATTTGCGGGTACCACGGCACGGTGCCGAAAATATCCGCGTCAATGCGGCGGGTGGCGTTGAAGACATAGCTTCGGATGATGCGCGCGGGCACCACCAGGTTCACGCCGGGAAGGCTCTCCTTGATCGTTCTGAGATCGCGGTAGGTCAGGCCATATTCCAATACATAGCTGCGCGTGGTGGAAGGGCGTTTTTCTTCTTCCGGCTTTTTACTGCGCAGGATGATGTTGCTGCTGCCCAGCCGCCGGATTTGCTCCTGGGCTTCGTGGCTCACCCCTTCGCCCACCGCCAGCATGGAAATGACGGAACACACGCCGAACACGATGCCCAACAGCGTGAGCAGGGACCGCAGCCGGTGCAGCCACAGGCTCCGCATGCCGAGTTTCACCGCGCGCCACAATCGCTGCGGGGCGAAGGCGCGGCGAAAGGCCTGTTGCGTATGTTCACCTGTTTCGCGCATCCGCCTCCACCCGTCCGTCGCGCAGGCGAATGACCCGTTGCGACCGCCGTGCAATGTCCTCGTCGTGTGTCACCATGATCAATGTTTTGCCTTGGGCATGCAGTTCGTCAAAGAGGTCCAAGATTTCCAGTCCGGAGCGCGAATCGAGATTGCCCGTGGGTTCGTCGGCGAGAATCACCAGGGGATCATTGGCCAGCGCGCGCGCAATGCCCACCCGCTGCTGCTGTCCGCCGGAAAGTTCGAATGGTTTATGCGCCAAACGTTCCTCCAGCCCCACCCGGCGCGCGAGTTCCGTGGCGCGGACGCGGCTCTCTTCCGCGCGCACGCCTTGGTAGTAGAGGGGAATTTCAATATTCTCCAACACGGTCAATTGCTGGATCAGGTTGTAGGATTGGAAAATGAACCCCAGCCGGCCGCACCGTATATCCGACAGTTCATCGTCATTCATCGCGGATACATCCTCGCCCCCGAGGAAGTACGCGCCGGCGGTGGGCCGGTCCAGGCACCCCAGCACGTTCAACAAGGTGGATTTTCCGCATCCGGACGGCCCCATGATGCTGATGTATTCCCCCGTGGTGAAATCGAGGTTCACCTCGGCCAGGGCTTCCACCCGCACCCCCCCCATGTGATAGGTTTTCTCCACTCCCTCCAGCCGCGCTATCGAGGCACCCGCGTTCATCCCTCCTCCTCCTCGGCCGGTTTGGCTTTTTTCTTTTCCTTGCCGGGCTTTTTGCCGGAGGATTCTTCTTCCGCCTCCCCCTCGCCGTTATTCTTTTCCTCTTCGGGCTGCTGCGGGGCGCGCAACAAGACCTCTTCCCCGGGGTTCAGGCCCTTCTTGATTTCGATCATGGAATCGTTAAAATCGCCCGTCTCCACCACGCGGCGCTCCGGCCCGCCGATTTTGGCCACATAACATGCGCGTTCGCCCTTCTCCGGGAAAATGGCCTGAAGCGGCGCCTGCACGGCATCCGGCAATTCCCGCACGATGATTTCCGCTTCCGCGTTCATCCCCGGCTTCATCCAATCATAAATTCCATGAATGAGCACCTTGGTCTCATAGACTTTCATGTCGGGATTCATCCAGCGGTTTTGCGCATCCGGCAACAAGGCAATCTTCTGCACTTCGCCCTCGAGCAGGATGTTCGGGTACGCATCCACGCGTATCCGCGCTTTCTGTCCTTTTTGCACCCGTTTCACGAAGGATTCATGCACTTTGACATTCGCCACCATCTGCCGGAGATCCGGAATGGTCAAAATGATCTGCCGTTCCCGGATAATGGCGCCCTCCTCGATGCGTTCCTCCCGCCAGTAGCGTTCCTCGCCGCCGCCATACACCACCATGCCGGGTTTTCCCGCCTTAATGGTGCATTTTTCGATCTGTTCCTTAAGTTCATCCCGCTTGCGGGTTTGCAGGCGGAAGCGTTCCTCCGCGGACTTCAGCTTCGCGTCCGCATCCGCCAGTTTCGCGTCCGCCAAGCGCTTGGCCCGCGCCAGTTTTTGCAGGGCTTCCAGATAATCCGACAGGTTCTTCTCCGCTGTTTTCGGGAATTCATACTTGATATAGAGTTCTTTGGCCGTGACCGAGGAATCGGAAATGATCTGTTTCCGCTTCAGTCCCATTTCGTCATTGTCAAGCTGGCTCTTAGTGATGAAATCGCGCTTGTACAGGCGCTGTGTGCCCTCAAAATCCGTTTGCGACAAGCCCACGTCCCGCTGCGCAAGCATCATATCGTCTTCCAATTTGCGGAGCTTCTGGCGGGCTTCACCATCGCCCAACTCGTTCTGATCCGCGTACTTTGAAAAATCAACGGAAGGCAGCGGCTTGACGGCCACCGGCGCCGGCTTTTCCGCTTCCGGGGGTGTTTCGGGCGCATCTCCTTCCGGTTCCCCCTCGGGCGGGACCGCGGGGGAGCTCGCCGTATCCAGCGTCACCAGTTCTTCCAGGTTGATTCCCGAGAGTATTTTGGAAGCGACGGACTCCCCCATGAACCGCTCAAAATCCATGCGTGCGAATTTGGCCAGTAATTCCGACGACCGGATATCGCTGGCGTTCTGATTCACCTGGATGTCGAAGTTGGCCCGTGCTTCGGTCAGGGTCGAATTGGCGTTTTGGTAGTCCAGTTCCTTTTCGGTCAGCTTGTCCTGCAACGCCTTGGAATCCAGCGACACCAGCACTTTCCCTTGATCAATATCCTCCTGCGTGACGATATAGCCTTCCTCCACAATGCTCAGGATTTTGGTTTCCCCCTGCACTTCCGATTTGATTTCCTGCGACTCGAGCGCCTCGATGGAGCCGCCTTCGAGCACCGTGATTTCCATGGGGCCCCGCTTGACCGTGAAGGTGGTCCCGCTGAACTGGTCTTCCTTGCCGCTAAAAAAATACCAATAGCCCAGCGCCACAAGAATCGGCAGCACCAAGGCTTTCAGCAAAAAACGCCAGCCGGTCCGCCGCCGCCGGTTATTCGGCGGGTTCTTTTCGGAGTTCATCGGTGACTTCCTCCCATTGTCCATTCGGCTTGATGTATAAGATGCCCATGTTTTTCCAGAATTCCAGCCGGGCGATGGTATGGCTTACCAAGGCCGCCGTCAGTTGGTTTTGCGCGCTGGTCAAGGCGTTTTGGGCGTCCACCTGGTTCAGGGCGGTGGACCGGCCCAATTGCGATAGGAGCTCCTGTTCTTCCACGCGGCGCCGGCTCAAGGCCACGCTGTTCTTGGCGATTTCATAGGTGACCCTGGCTTGGTCCAGATCGCGCCATGCCGCCCGCACCTGCAGCTTGATGTTGTCTTCCTTGAGCGTCAGATTGCGCTGCGCCCGCTCGCGGGCGATCAGCGAGGAACGGTAGGCGTTGCGCTCCGCCTTGCGATCAATGCCCAAATCCACATTCAGGCCGATGCTGCCCTTGCTCCGTTCAAAATCCGGTTTTTGAAATCCGTCATTCCCTTCGCTGGGAACCTGGCCCGACAGCGCCAGGTCCACACTGGGCTGCAAGGCGTTCGCCGCCACCTTCAGTTTTCGCTGCGCATCCTCCGCCCGGTCTTTTTCGGTGAGGAAATCCAGCCGCGTCGCCAGCGCCACCTGCACGGCGTCGTCCACCGCGATGTCCGGATGCTGGATGCCTTGTTCGTGCAGCCCGCGTAATTCATGATCGTCCAGCGCCACATTGGCGTCCGTGGAGAGTCCCAGCTTGATTTTGAACTGATCCAGGCTCTCCTTGTACCGCCGGACGGCGTTCACCCAATCGGATTCCTTGCTCAATTGCGCCTGCTCCAAGCGGCCCAATTCCGCCTGGGTGCGGCGGCCTTCTTTCGCGAAGGCCCGCTCGAGTTCCGCGTTCTTTTTGAAGGCTTCCAGGCCCTTCCAGTTGTTACGCACGGCGTCGCGGTTTTGCAGCACTTGGTAATAGCTCGAGCATATCTCGACACAGAAGTCTTTCCGGAAGAGGGCGAAATCGCGCAATGCATACAATACATCCCGTTCCGACTGCGTGAGGGATTCCGCCGCCACTTTCGCGCCGCGTCCGCGCAGCAGCGGCTGGGTATAGGAGCCCGTCAATACGCTGCCGGTGGCCACGCGCGATTCATGCGTGAGAAAGCGCATGAAATCGGAGGTCAGCCCCAAGGCGATTTTCCCGCCCCCGCGCAACAGCATGGAAACATTGAAATTGGTTTGGGCCTCGACGCTCTTTTCAAAGAGCACTTTGGTATGCGGTTGATTCAAGCCCGCCAGGTTTCCCGACGACTCCACCAGTTCCGCATACTGCCGCAGAAGCGTGCCGGGGGTGCCGGTTAGACTCTCGAAATCCGACATCAGGGCTGTTTCACGGTCCATGATGACGGTGAATTTGGATTTTTTCTCAATATCCCGCGTGCTGTGTTTCAAATCGCCACCGCCCTCGGCGGAGAAGATCGGCGTGTATTGATGCCGGTCGAGGGTCAAGCCCAGGGCGCTGAGATACAGGGATTCTTTTTCATTTTGATACGTACGGCTGTTTTTCACCGCGATCTCCAGCGCCTTTTCCAGGGAAACCACCGGCATGCCCACCTCGTGCCCGCCTTCCGTCCCGAACGCCGGGTCCTCGTTTTCGACCACCGGCAACCCTTCCAGCGGATTCCAGTCTTTTTGCTTTTCCAGGGAGAACCCCTCTTCCATATTCGGTACTTGCTTGGATTTTTGCTCGATGATCCGGTAGGCGTCGCGGTCCGCTTTTTTACTGTACCGGGCCGGCGCACAACCGGTAAATGCCCAAAGAATGAATAATGCGGCCATGCCATAACCAGCATAGCGCATGTTTCGTAGTATCCAGTTCACGACAACACCTATTGGGTCTCTCCCTCGCATAATACAACGCCATCACCCATTTTACAGATGACACCGGGAAGTATTCATAGGACTTTCCACCATCTCCGTCAAGTTTCACCGGCGTATCCGTACCAATGGACCGTATCCAGGCAATAATGTCATATATGCGGAGGAAAGATCATCCTGGATGAGCCGGCCGCGTCCGCTCAGTGCTAACCGGCATTGGGAAAGGAAGATTTAGCGGGAATTTATGAATTCTCCATCACCTTGGCGATGATGTTGGTGGTGGATTGGCCTTCGACTCCTGGGATGATGGCGATCTCGCCGCCGTAGCTCTCGACCAGACGCCGCTCTTCCTGCACAATGGTGTTGATATTGTAATCGCCTCCTTTGGCATAGACGTCGGGATGAAGCGCGTCCAGCAAAGGCATGGGGGTCTTATCGTCGAAGATAATCAGGTAATCCACGCATTCCAATGCCGAGAGCACCAAGGCGCGGTTGCGCTCGTTCACCACCGGGCGTCCGGGGCCTTTGTTTTCCTGCACGGATTTGTCGCTGTTTAATCCAACAATGAGAATGTCGCCGGTCTGCCGCGCGTTCATGAGGTAGGTGATGTGCCCGGCATGGAGAATGTCGAAACAGCCGTTGGTCCAGACCACTTTCTTGCCGTCGTTCTTCAGCTTTTCCACAATGCGTTTCAAATGCGGCAGGGATTTGAGTTTGGCGGGGCCTGCTTCACTCGCCAGGGCAGAGGCTGCTTCTTCGTTCGATACGGTAACCACGCCTTCCTGCACGACGGCAATGCCCGCCGTGAGATTGCCGAGGAAGGCGGCATCTTCGAGCGAACCGCCCGCCGCGACGGTGAGGAGAATGGCGGCATCCACGGTGTCGCCCGCCCCGGTGACATCAAAAGCACGTACAGGGCGGGTGATAGGCACGTCTTTAATCGTTCCGTCCTGGGCAAAAATGGTAATGCCCTGCGGACCGCGCGTGACCAGTGCGTTTTTTGCCGATTTCAGCAGGAACTTGCCTGCGGCGCGAAGGGTTTCATCGTCCACCACCTTGATGCCCGCCGCAAGGCCTGCTTCCGCGTCGTTGGGGGCCACAATGTCAATCCCGGTGAACATGCCCGCACGCTTGCGCGAGTCCGCCAGCGTAACCAGCTTGTTTTTCTTGGCGCATTCGACAATGGCGTCCAGTACCGGCTGCGTAATGCACGAGGAAGCTTGATCGCCAATCAAAACGGCATCCACCTGTGAGGCCAGCTTCCGTATATTTTCAATGACGCGTTGTTCGGTTTCGCCGCTAATCGGGGTTGGCTTGGGCGTATCGGTGCGCAACATTTCCTGCGTGGGGATGTTGTGCCCGCCCGCGCGCCATTTCCCATACGTGTTCGTCGGGCGGTTGGGGTCGGCAACCAGATAGGTGGTGTCCACGCCGCGCACGTTGAATTCGCGCCGGACAATGTCCGCGTTGCCATCCAGGCCCACCACGCCCACCATGAACACCTTGCCGCCGAGGGCGGCCGCGTTGCAGGCGGCGTTTCCACAGGCACCGGGATTATACCGGCGCTGCTGCACCTCAAATACGGGAATGGGGGCTTCGAGACTGATCTCTGTCACCACGCCAAACACGTATTCATCGAGATAGATATCGCCTACCGCCATCACCCGGACGGTTTTGAATTTTTCCAGCAAGGCCGCGTAATGCTGATTGTCCATGCGAATCACATTTCCTTATGGTTTCGATAGAACCGATATGTTTTTGCTGAACTCTTTCTTTAGAAGTCACCTATCGCCTTTGGTGACGATTCTTGTGGAAGACTCAGTACATTTCAAAGCAAAGTGTTTGGTGCAAGTGCGTTCCCAAGTACAACTTGGGAACGAGGAACATTTGGCTCCTTGCGTTCATGGCGATAACATTCCAGGCGGTAATTGCCGGGAGGGCGAAGCCAGCGCTGATCCGTCAGACAAAACATCCCATTTTGTCATTGCGAGGAGTCTTCGACGAAGCAATCTTGACATAGTGTCATTTATACAACGTTGTGTGAAGGCGAGAGTGCTTCGCTTCTCCACCAGCGGTGGAGAAAGCTCGCAATGACAAACAAGAGAAAGCCGCCTCGTTCCCAAGATGCACTTGGGAATGCACATGGTTTCAAAGCTGTGCTTTGATGTCCTCTCACGAAATATTCAATTGTTTCACCCTCCCTATTCTACTTCCCGCCCGAAAGTTCAATACAGCCGGTGTTGGGAATTCCATGGGACAGGCCGGGAGAATTGTAGTAAATTCAACGGCCTTATTCCAAGCGTTTCCCTCGCTTGCCGGGTTCTGCTATGATTTCGGACAAGGAACCCGTGAACCCCGCGGAACAGGAGATTAAAACCATGGCAGGGAAATACGCGATTGGGCTGGACTATGGCACGAATTCGGTGCGCGCGCTTATTGTAAACGTGGAAACGGGCGAGGAAGTGGGCACGCATGTTTTCGATTATCCGCATGGCGAAGCGGGGATTATCCTCGATGCGAAGGATCCCAATCTGGCGCGGCAGCATCCCGCGGATTATATCGAGGGCGCGGTGGCTTCGGTGCGCGGCGCGTTGAAGGATGCGGCGGGGAAAGACGGATTCACGCCGGAGGCTGTCGTTGGGATTGGCGTGGACACGACGGGCAGCACGCCCCTGCCCGTGGATGAGAACGGCGAACCGCTGGCGTCCCGCGAGGAATTCAAAAACGAACCGGCGGCGATGGCATGGCTGTGGAAAGACCATACCTCGCATGAAGAAGCCGCCGGGATCACGATGCTGGCGAAACAGATGCGCGAAAACTATCTTGCCAAGTGCGGCGGCACCTACTCTTCCGAGTGGTTCTGGTCCAAATTGCTGCACTGCAAGCGCACCGCCCCGAAAGTTTTCGAAGCGGCCTATACTTGGGTGGAATGCGCGGATTACATTCCCGGCGTGCTCACCGGAACCTCAAAACCCAATGAAGTGAAGCGGTGCATCTGCGCGGCGGGGCACAAGGCCATGGCAAACCCCACGTGGGGCGGATATCCCGATGGCGCGTTCCTCGTGGCGCTGGATGAAGGCCTCGGCCGCGTGCGCAAGACCCTGCCGAGCACTTTGTATTCCGTAAAAGACATTGCTGGAAATCTTACGGAACCGTGGGCGAAGAAGCTGGGTGTGCCCGCGGGCATTCCGATTGCCGTGGGCGCGTTCGACGCCCATTTGGGCGCGGTGGGTTGCGGGATCACTCCGGGCGTGCTCACAAAGATTGTCGGCACCTCCACCTGCGACATGATGGTGGCCCCCATGAGCCGGGACCTGCCCGATATCCCCGGATTGTGCGGAATTGTCCCGGAATCCATCCTGCCGGACCATTTCGGCCTCGAAGCGGGCCAGTCCGCCTTTGGCGACATCTATAATTGGTTCGTGAACTACATACAGCCGGGCGGTCCGCAGAAGGGGGCGCATGAAGCCTTGACGGAAGGCGCGGAGGCATTGCAGCCCGGCGCGAGCGGACTGTTGGCGCTGGATTGGCACAATGGCAACCGCACCGTGCTGGTGGACCCGCGCCTCAGCGGGATGGTGCTGGGCATGTCGCTGCATACGACCCCCGCTGAAATCTACCGCGCGCTCATCGAGGCCACCGCCTTTGGTGCGCGCGTCATCATGGAACGCTTCGAGGAATATGGCGTAAAAGTGGAACGCGTCATCAACTGTGGCGGCATTGCCATGAAGAATCCGCTGGTGATGCAAATCCTGGCGGACGTATTTAACCGTTCAATGGAAGTGGCCCGCAGCACCCAGACCTGCGCGCTTGGCGCGGCCATGTGCGGTGCGGTGGTGGCGGGGGCGCATAAAAACTTCGTGGAAGCCGCAAAAGCCATGACCGGCATCCAGTCGAAGAAATATATGCCGAATCCCCGGAACGTGGCGGTGTACCAGCGGTTGTTCCCCTTATACAAACAACTTCATGACGCCTTCGGCATAAAGACTTGCACCGCCAACCTCGCGAACGTCATGAAGGATCTGCTCGCCCTGCGCGACGAGGTCCGGAAATAACTACTGAAGTCAGAAACACAAAGAGTATCTCTTGATAGACTATGGATAGCGTCAATAATTGATTGCTTTAGTAAATATCCGCCCTCAATCAGGTAGATAACGATACAGCTATCGAGATAAATGCGCAAAGACTACTCCCAAGAATCACGCTCATGTTGTAATTCCTGATCTAACTCTTCTTTTGATCTATTGAGACCAGGCGTTGTGACAAGTTCATTCAGGAATTCGGTTAAGGAGTATTCTTTTGTTTCAGGGGTTGTTTGGAATGTAATGCGAATTTCCGCAGGCCCAGCAGGTATATCTTCTGGTAAAAGTAAATGACGATCTTCGGGAATGGTGGTTATGAACGTATAAGCACTCATTTTCAAACCTTTTCGGCATTTTTGCCAAGATTTATCGTATTACCAGGCGATTATACCCGATGTATTCATAATATGCCATTTTTTTTGAATTCAGTCTGTTTTTAAAGAATGACAACATCCATGGAACAACCAGGTTTCTTTTAGTGATACGGTCCATGTACCATACTGGCCGGGACAACCGCAAAAGGGATTATTATCATGCGCAAAGAGTCGTTGGATTTCTTGAAGAAATTATTGTCCACGCCGAGCCCCTCCGGCTATGAGTCGGAGATACAGAAAGTTTGCAAGGCCTATGCGAAGCCGTTCGTGGATGACATCTATAAAGACGTTCACGGCAATCAATATCATGTCCGCAACAAGACCGCGCCGATTCGCGTGATGCTGGCGGGACACATTGATGAAATCGGGCTGATGGTCAACACCATCGATGAAAAAGGCTTTATTGGTTTTGTGCCGATTGGCGGCGTGGACACGGCGGTGCTGGGCGCGCAGCGGGTGGTCGTTCACGGCGAGCACGGCCCCGTGAAGGGGGTGATTGGCCGGAAGGCGATTCATCTGACGCCGGAGAGTGACCGGAACAAGGCGCTAGAGATGCACCAGATGTGGGTGGACATTGGTGCGAAGAACAAGAAAGACGCACAGAAGGTGGTGGCGATTGGCGATCCCATTACGATTGATGCGGGATATCTCGAATTACGCGATGGCAAAGTGGTGGCGCGCGCTTTTGACGATCGTATCGGGGCCTTTGTCTGCCTGGAAGTCATGCGGCTTATCGCGAAGCGCTCTCTGAATGTTGCGGTCTATTGCGTCACCACCGTCCAGGAAGAAATCGGCCTGCGCGGCGCCATTACAAGTGCCTACGGCTGCCATCCCCACGCGGGCGTGGCCGTGGACGTCGGCTGGGCCACGGACCATCCCAAGGGCGATGGCGAGCGCTATGGGCAGGTCGGCATTGGGGCGGGGCCGATCCTGGATCGCGGCCCCAACATCAACCCGGTCGTGTATAAAGGATTGGTGGCGGCGGCCAAGAAACTCCGTATCCGTGTCCAGCACATGGCCGCGCCGCGCGGTACCGGTACCGACGCCAATGCCATGCAACTCAGCCGGGGCGGTGTGGCCACCGCCTTGGTGGGCATCCCCAACCGCTACATGCACACCCCGGTGGAACTGGTCTCGTTAAAAGACGTGGAAAACGCCGCCAAACTCATTGCGGAATGGGTCTGCGCCCTGCCCAAAGACGCGGATTTTATCCCCTGAATAGCACATGCCTGAAGTCACCCATTAACGGCGAATGGGTAACAAACGAGCGCGACGGTTCTTTTCGTCCACTGAAATTAAGGCACCCTGTTCAATAGCTTGTGCAAATGTTTCAAGCGTTTCGAGTAAAAGAAACCGGCAGTTTTGGGGAGAGACATCAAAGGTTCTTATTTGAACGACGCTTGGAGCGTCAGTCTGGGCTACAGCAAGGATTGCTCCAAAATCCAGGTCATGAGTAAATAGCACATAATTATGATTACGTGCCCAAAGCAGGATTGTTAAATCAGAATCGTCAACATTTCCTATGGTCGACCAATGTTCAGCGGTATGTCCCGCGGCTTGAAGAATCTCCACCCAGGAGGGGGAAAGATTCATATCAATCAAAACATTCATAGGTGAACCAAGGGAACTTCAATTTCTTCCGCCCGCCATGCTGCATAGGCCAAGGCTTGGTCAATATCCTCAGATTCGAGATAAGGGTAGAGCCGTAACACATCTTCCCTGTCATGACCCGTTGCAATAAGCCCCACAATCATTCCCACAGTTACACGAAGGCCCCGAATACAGGGTTTCCCGCCCATGACCCCGGGGTTAAACGCGATTCTGTCCAACGATCCCATAAGTATCTTTCCTTAACCTGGCTGCTTACAATGAGAATACCACAATTTACTCCATTTCAACCATTTTTTGAAAAACAAGTGTAAAGGATTTCAGTATGTGTCCAACGTGTCCGATGATGCATGTGGGGCAGGCCGCCGCAAACCAAATTCTGTGTGGCCGTTTGCTCTGGTATACTTTGGACGGGAGCATGAACCGATGATGATTTACCGATGCGATGGGTGTGGACGAGAAATGACGCGGCAAGCCCTGCGGTATACCGTGTCCATTGATGTGCGCGCGGCCTATGACGAACTCGAGATCAGCCTTGCCGACCTGGTGCGGGACCACCGCGCGGAAATCCTTGCCCTCATCGAACGCATGAAACAGGCGGAGCCCAGGGAACTGGAAGAACAAGTCTATAAAAAGATCACCCTGGACCTGTGCCCGAACTGTCAACGTGCCTTCATTAAGCACCCCCTGCGCTTTCATCCCGAACAAGGCGGCAAGGAAAGCGCGGTGGACGTGGATCAATTTCTGCGCTCCCTGGGCTTTGGGCCGAAAAACGCTTCCACTGAAGAAGAGTGACCAGGGTGGAGTAATCAGCCGGAAGGAGGCTCTCTGAACACACGCCACGCACGGGCGATGGCTTCCCCCGTGTCCCGGAGCCGTGCCTCGGTTTGCGCGATGGCTTCCCGAAGGCTCATTGGCCCACCGCAAATCGGCCACACCACATCAATTCCGTGCGTATAAACCGCTTCGTACCCCGGCCCCAATGCGCCCGCCACCGCCACCACCGGCACATGATGCGCTTGTGCCAGCCGCGCCACCCCCACCGGCGTCTTGCCATGAGCGCTCTGCCCGTCCGTCCGGCCTTCCCCGGTAATCACCAAATCCGCCCCGGCGATATGCCGCGGCAATCCGCAGGCTTCCGCAATCAAAGGAGTCCCCGGACGAAGCGTTGCCCCGGTGAACGCGATAAGCCCCGCGCCCAAGCCTCCGGCGGCGCCCGCTCCCGGAATGTCGAGTACCTTCTCACCCAAATCACGCTCAAGGAGGGTCCCAAAATGTTGCAAGGCCGCATCCAGCCGGGACGCCATGGCGGAATCCGCCCCCTTTTGCGGTCCGTAGACGTGCGATGCTCCTTTCGGACCGCATAACGGATTATCCACGTCACAGGCCACGAGAAACTCACACGCCGCGATCTCGGGGTGTTTTTTCGTGTCCTCTATTTTGTCCAACCGAATCAGCGCGCCTCCGCCCGGAGGCAGTTCCCGGCCTTGCGCATCGAGCAGGGCATATCCCAGCGCTTGCGCCATGCCGGCCCCGCCGTCATTCGTACCGCTTCCCCCAATCCCCACGATGATCCTGCGCGCACCCGATTCCAAGGCATGCCGGATCAACTCCCCCGTGCCCCGGGTGGTTGTTATTTCCGGATTCCGCTGCGATAAGGGAACCAGGGGTAGTCCTGATGCCACCGCCATTTCCACCACGGCGGTCTGACCATCCTCCAGTTGGCCGTAGAACGCATCAACCGGCGTGCCCAGCGGTCCGGTAACCGTCACTTCAATCTTCTTCCCATGCGCCGCGGCTAATAACGCTTCCACCGTTCCTTCTCCGCCATCCGCCATGGGAACCAGACAAATCTCCGCCGCCGGATAGATGCGCCGCCAGCCTTCCGCCAACGCCTTGGCCACGGCCAATGATGAAGAACATTCCTTGAATGCATCCGGGGCGATTACAATTCGCATCACGCTTTCCTTGAAACTTGAAGAAACAGCCATCCTGTTTTGATTCGGAAAAACCAACGCCTCAATTTGAACTGTTTCGGCGAAGAGATTTCAAGCAACCAGGTTTTCCACAGTGCGCGAAGTGCAAATATCCATGAAATCCTCGCCAAAGGCAGACGGTGGCCCGCAAGCGACATCCTCAAATGGGGGGTGAGGAGAAATCCAGAGTTTTGGGGCCGTGGTCCCTGCCCCATCAGGACACTTGGGGGCAGGGATAATACCCCATGCGATGAAAAAAGTTTTACAAAAATTATTTGACACGCGGCACGGCAATTGCTATACTTCAAAACTTGACCCCGTAGTAGGGGGAGATCTGTCTTTACCATGGAGGTATGCGGCACGCCGGTGCTGCCTATGTTTGTAAATAGCACCTTAACCTCGCAACCTAAGGCTAAAGGAGTCTCTGAATGGCTGTAGCCCCTCGTATTGAACGCCTGTCGCTAGGCACATTGTCGGAATATCAGGAACTGCCCAACCTGATCGAAATCCAGACGAAGTCCTATGGGGATTTCCTTCAATGGGATATCCCGCCCGATGAACGCGAATTGAAGGGCCTCCAGGAAGTCTTCCTGGAAGTGTTTCCCATCGCGTCCCCCAACGGGATGACGCGCCTGGAATTCGAGCATTACGCGTTTACCCCTCCAAAATACACCATTCAGGAGTGCCAGGAGCGCGGTATGACCTATGCCGCTTCGCTGAAAGCCCTCCTGCGCCTGGTGCGTCTCGAAGAAGTGGGTTCCTCCGGAGAGACCCGCGAAAAAATGATGCTCGAACAAGAAGTCTTCCTGGGCGAACTGCCCGTGATGACGCCCACCGGCACCTTCATCATCAACGGCGCCGAACGCGTTATTGTCAGCCAGTTGCACAAATCCCCCGGCGTTTCGTTCGAACGCAAAATCCATCAAAACGGAAAAGCCCTGCTCTCCGCCCGCATCATCCCCTACCGCGGCGCATGGCTCGAATTCGAATACGACGTGAATGACTTCCTCTGGCTCACCATTGACCGCCGGTCCAAAGTCCTCGCCACCACCTTCCTCAAGGCCTTTGGCTATGTCGAACCCGAAGAAATCCTCGCCCTGTTCTACACGTTTGATACGGTCACCTTTGGGCGCACCAAAATCAAAATCAACGGCGCCGCCCATGAGCCGCAGGACATCCTCGGCGCATGGCTGGCCGCCGATGTCATTGATCCCGAAACCGGTGAAATCCTGGCGGATGCCGCCTCCGAACTCACCGCCACCGCGATCAACCGCATCATGCGCTCCCATGTCCCCGACGTCAAAATCCTCAATCTCGAAGAAGTCGCCAAGGACGCCACCCTCGTCATGACGCTGTCCCACGACCGCACCATGACCCAGGAGGACGCTTACCGCGAGATGTATGCGCGTATCCGGCCCGGCGATCCCGCCACCGACGTTACCTGCCGCACCTTCTTCCAGCGCTTGTTCTTTGACGCCAGCCGGTATGATTTCGCCGCCGTCGGGCGCTACAAAATCAACCGGAAACTCGGCCTCCAAATCCCGCAGAACATTCGGACCCTCACCAAGGAGGACGTTGTCGCCACCCTCCAATACCTTGTCAAGCTGCGCAACGGCGAAGGCGTACTCGATGACATCGACCACCTCGGCAACCGCCGCGTCCGCGCCGTCGGCGAACTGCTGGCGAACCAAGTCCGCATCGGGCTCGTCCGCATGGAACGCACCGTGCGGGAACGCATGAATTTTCAGGACGATGAACAACTGACGCCCCAGGGCCTCGTGAATCCAAAACCCATCAGCGCGGTGATCAAAGACTTCTTTGGGCGCAGCCAGTTGTCGCACTTCATGGACCAGATTAATCCCCTCGCCGAGTTGACCCATAAGCGCCGCTTGAGCGCCCTCGGGCCCGGCGGCTTGAGCCGGGAACGCGCCGGGTTCGAGGTCCGCGACGTGCACCCCACCCACTATGGCCGCATCTGCCCCATTGAAACCCCCGAAGGACCGAACATCGGCCTCATGGCCTCTCTGTCCACGTATGCCCGAATCAATGAGTACGGTTTCCTCGAAACCCCGTATCGTAAAGCCGAGAACGGAAAAGTCGGCGGTGACATTGAAATGCTCTCCGCCTACGATGAAGACAATTATGTTATTGCCCAGGCCAATGAGCCGCTGGACAATCGCGGCCGCTTCCAGCGCCGCATCGTGTTCTGCCGGCATCGCGGCGACTTTCCCCAGGTTTCGCCCGAACAAGTTGACTATATGGACGTTTCCCCCAAACAATTGGTGAGCGTCGCCGCCGCCTTGATTCCCTTCCTCGAACACGACGACGCCAACCGCGCCCTCATGGGGTCCAACATGCAACGCCAGGCCGTCCCCCTCCTCAAGGCGGAGGCCCCCTTGGTCGGCACCGGACTCGAAGCGGTGACCGCCCGGAATTCCGGAACCGTCGTCCGCGCGGAGCGCGAAGGCGTGGTCGAATATTCCGACAGCGAAATGATCCGCATTCGCACCAAGAAAACGAAACAGGACAACCCCTTCCGTTCCGATGAAGACGTCTATGTCCTGAAAAAGTACACGCGCTCCAACCAGAACACCTGCATCAACCAACGGCCCGTCGTCGAAAAAGGCGATAAAGTCGGCGCCGGCGATATCATCGCCGACGGCCCCGCCACCGACAAGGGCGAACTGGCCCTTGGCCGCAATGTGCTGGTGTCGTTCCTTCCTTGGGAAGGCTACAACTTCGAAGACGCCATCATCCTCAGCGAAGACCTCGTCAAGGACGATGTCTTCACCTCCATTCACATCAATGTGTTTGAACTCGAGGCCCGTGACACCAAACTCGGGCCGGAAGAAGTTACCCGCGACATCCCCAATGTCAGCGAAGACGCCCTGCGCAATCTCGATGAAGACGGCGTCATCCGCATCGGGTCGAAAGTGGGGCCTGGCGACATTCTGGTCGGAAAGGTCACTCCCAAAGGTGAAACGGAACTGGCCCCGGAGGAAAAACTGCTCCGTGCCATTTTCGGGGAAAAGGCCGAAGACGTCCGCGACGCCTCCTTGACCGTCCCCCCCGGCACCACCGGCGTGATCGTGGACGTGAAAGTATGCAGCCGCCGCGACAAGGCGCTCGACGCCCAATCCAAGAAAACCCTTACGGCGGAAGTGAACAAAATCAAGCGGCAGTACGACGAACGCATCGTCGAGATACGAAACACGTTCGTTGAATTGCTCCGCGACGATATCATCGGTCTCAAGATTCTTGACGATGTGTACGACCACCGCACCGAAGAACTGGTCCTCGAAAAGGGCAAGCGCATCCGCGTCGCCCACCTGGAAAAAGCCGATTACAGCGTCTTGGCGCGCATGAAGCTCGAAGACAAGAAAATGCAGCAGAAGGTCACCCGCCTGGTGAACATGGCCGCCATGGAAGAGGCCAAGCTGATTGCCTTCCGCGATAGCCAGATTGAGCGGCTCCGCAAGGGGGATGAGCTTCCCCCCGGCGTGATCAAACTGGTTAAAGTTTTTATCGCCACCAAGCGCCGCATGTCCGTGGGCGACAAAATGGCCGGACGCCACGGAAACAAGGGTGTTGTGGCGCGCATTGTGCCCGTGGAAGACATGCCCTTCCTCCCGGACGGCACCCCCGTCCAGATCGTCCTCAATCCCCTCGGCGTGCCCTCCCGAATGAACGTCGGGCAGATTCTCGAAACGCACCTCGGCTGGGCCGTCAAAATGCTCGGCATGAAAGTTGCCTCCCCGGTATTCAACGGGGCCGGCGAAAAGAGCATCGTCGAGTTCCTGAAAAAAGCAGGGCTGCCCGGGTCCGGGAAAATCCAGCTCCGCGATGGGCGCTCCGGCGATCCCATGCATCAGGAAACCTGCGTGGGTTACATCTACATGATGAAGCTCAACCACCTCGTCGACGACAAGATTCATGCCCGCGCCATCGGGCCGTATTCCCTCGTGACCCAGCAGCCCCTCGGCGGCAAGGCGCAATTCGGTGGCCAGCGTTTCGGCGAAATGGAAGTGTGGGCCCTTCAGGCCTACGGTTCCGCCTATACCCTGCAGGAACTGCTCACGATCAAATCCGACGATATCCAGGGCCGCACCAAGGCCTATGAAGCCATTGTCAAAGGTGAACGGGATGTGGAACCGGGCACGCCGGAGTCGTTTAACGTTCTGGTGCGCGAAATGCAAAGCTTGTGCCTCGACGTCATCAAACTTGTCAAAGTTGAAGGCGGCGCGGAAACTGAAGAAGAGAACGTGGAGGAATAACCCGTGGCCAAATATATCGCGACAACGGCGGAACGTTTTGATGCTATTGCCATCCGCATTGCCTCCCCCGAGGAAATCCTCAAATGGTCCCGAGGCGAAGTCAAAAAGCCGGAAACGATCAACTACCGCACGTTCAAGCCGGAAAAGGACGGGCTGTTCTGCGAACGCATTTTCGGTCCGGTCAAGGACTGGGAATGCGGCTGTGGAAAATACAAGAAAGTCAAGCACCGGGGCATTACCTGTGATCGTTGCGGCGTTGAAATCACCGAATCCAAAGTGCGCCGCGAACGCATGGGGTGCATCAAGCTTGCCGTGCCGGTCACCCATATCTGGTTCTTCAAGACAACCCCGAGTTGCATTGGAAACCTCCTGGACCTTTCCATCCGCACCTTGGAACGCATCATCTATTTTGAAAATTACATCGTGATCGATCCCGGCGACACCAGCCTGGAAAAAATGCAGACCCTGACCGAAGACCAGTATCAGGACGCCCGCGCAGAATTCGCCGACCGGTTTGTCGCCAAAATGGGCGCCGAAGCGGTCCAGATTCTGCTCGACGAACTCGATCTGGACGCCCTGAGCGCTGAATTGCACACCCAGTTTGCGGTGAGCAATTCCTCGCAGGTCCGCGCGAAGGCCATCAAGCGCCTCAAAGTCGTTGAAGCCCTCCGGAAATCCGGCAACAATCCTGCGTGGATGGTGCTTAACGTCGTGCCGGTCATCCCCCCCGATCTGCGCCCCTTGGTGCCGCTCGAGGGCGGACGCTATGCCACCAGCGATCTGAACGACCTCTATCGCCGCGTGATCAACCGCAACAACCGCCTCAAGCGCCTCATCGAGTTGCGCGCCCCCGAGGTGATTCTCCGTAATGAAAAGCGCATGCTCCAAGAGGCCGTCGACGCCCTGTTCGACAATGGCCGCCATGGCCGCACCGTCCTCGGCGCCGGGAACCGCCCCCTCAAATCTTTGAGCGACATGCTCAAGGGAAAACAAGGCCGGTTCCGCCAAAACCTGCTCGGGAAACGCGTTGACTATTCCGGACGCTCCGTCATCGTGGTCGGGCCGGAACTCAAACTTCATCAGTGCGGCCTCCCCAAGCGCATGGCCCTCGAACTCTTCGAGCCCTTCATTATCCAACAACTCAAGGAGCGCGGCATCGCCTCCACCATCAAGGCCGCCAAACGCGCCATCGCCCAAGGCCGCGACGAAGTCTGGGACATCGTGGAAGACGTGATCAAGGACCATCCCGTCATGCTCAACCGCGCCCCCACCCTCCACCGCCTCGGCATTCAGGCCTTTCAACCCGTTCTCATCGAAGGAAAAGCCATCCGCATTCACCCGCTGGTGTGCCGCGCCTTTAATGCCGACTTTGACGGCGACCAAATGGCCGTGCACGTCCCCCTCATGCCTGCGGCCCAGCTTGAAGCCCATCTGCTTATGATGGCCTCTTCAAACATCTTCTCGCCGTCCGACGGCACCCCCATCGTCACCCCCAGTCAGGACATCGTGCTGGGCATTGCCTGGATGAGCAAAATCCGTCCGGGCGCCAAGGGCGAATGGAAACCCGAATGGACCGGGCCCAAGGGCGAGATACTGAAGCCGGGCAAAGTGTTTCCGAACCCGGAACAGGTTATTCTGGCTTATCGCTTGGGCGAGGCTGATATCCACGCCCAAATCAAACTGTGGGACAATGGAGAAATTATTGACACCACCGTGGGCCGTGTGCTATTCGCCGATGCCTTGCCCCCCGAGGTCACCATTCGCGACGTGAACCGCCAGCACGACCAATCCACGGTTGGGGAAGTCATTGCACGCTTCTATGAACGCCATGGCCACAAAAAAACCGTCGGCTTGCTCGATGCCCTGAAAGTCGTCGGATTCAAGTTCGCCACCTATTCCGGCATGTCCATCGCCATCGGCGACATGGTGATTCCCACCGACAAATCCGCCATGATCGACAAAGCCCGGGCCGAAGTCGAGCGCATTGACGAGATGTACCAAAACGGGCTCATCACCGAAGGTGAACGCTACAACAAAATCATTGACGAATGGACCACCACCACCGAATTGGTCTCCGCCGCCATGTTGAAGCAAATGGAAGATTACAATCAGGGATTCAGCGGAATCTACCTGATGTACCAATCCAAGGCGCGCGGCAGCAAATCCCAGATTCGCCAATTGGCCGCCATGCGCGGACTGATGGCGAAGCCCTCCGGCGACATCATCGAATCCCCCATCACCTCCAATTTCCGCGAGGGCCTGACCGTCGTGGAATACTTCATCTCCTCCCACGGCGCGCGCAAGGGTTTGGCCGACACCGCCCTCAAAACCGCCGACGCCGGCTATCTCACCCGCCGCCTCGTGGACGTGGCCCAGGATATCGTCATCGAGGAAATTGACTGCGGAACCCTTAACGGCGTTTGGGTGGAACCCTTGATGGATGGCACCGACATCGTTGCCAACCTCGAAGAACGCATTGTCGGACGCTATGTCCTCGAAGACATCATGGTGCCCGGACGCAAAACCCCCATCGTCGAAGCCAACGAGGAAATTGACGAACGCAAGGCCAAGGAGATTGTCGAGGCCGGGCTCCCCGGGCTCCGCATCCGCTCCGTGCTCACCTGCCAATCCAAGCGCGGTGTCTGCGCCAAGTGCTATGGACGAAACCTGGCCACCCGCAAACTGGTGGAACTCGGCGAAGCCGTCGGCATTATCGCCGCCCAATCCATCGGCGAACCCGGCACCCAGTTGACCATGCGCACCTTCCACATCGGCGGCGCCGCGAGCCGGCAGGTGGAGAGCACCAACATCCGCATGATGGACAATGGATTGATCCAGTTCCGCAACGTGCGCACCGCGGTCAATCGCGACGGACAGCGCGTCGTCGTGAACCGCGGCGGTGAAATTGGAATCTATGGCGCCGATGGCAAGGAAGCCCACCGGTTCCTCGTCCCCACCGGCTGCGTCCTGCACTGCGAGGACAACCAAAAACTCAAGAAGGGCGCCCTCGTTTACCAATGGGACCCCTACAACGTCTCCATCATGGCCGAGCAATCCGGCAGTGTCCGCTTTGACGGCATGCTCGAAGGCGTTACCATGCGTGTCGACATCAATCCCGACACCGGCCTCGAAGAACGCGTCATCACCGAACATAAAGGCGATTTGCACCCGCAGATCACCATTCACGGAAAAGACGGCGAAGTCCTCTGCTTCGCCACCATTCCCGCCGACACCCATGTCATGGTCAAAGACGGCGAAAAGGTGCGCGCCGGCGACTTGCTCGCCAAAACGCCCCGCCAGTTCAGCAAAACCAAAGACATCACCGGCGGTCTGCCCCGCGTCGCCGAATTGTTCGAGGCTCGCCAGCCCAAATCCCCCGCCGTCATCAGTCATATTGACGGCTTGGTGGAACTGGGCGGATCGGCCAAAGGGCTCCGCAAAGTCAAGGTTATGCCTCCTGTCGGTAAGGAACGCGAATACACCATTCCGCCCGGCAAGCACCTCAACGTACAGACCGGCGACCGCGTTTATGCCGGACAGCGCCTCACCGATGGTCCGGTCATTCCCCAGGATATCCTGGAAGTCCAGGGCGAAGACGCCCTGCGCCGGTATCTCCTCGATGAGGTCCAGTTGGTCTACCGCATGCAGGGCGTGCGCACCAACGACAAGCACATCGAAGTCATTATCCGGCAGATGCTCCGCAAAGTGCGCATCAAGGACGATCCGGGCGACACGGCCTTCCTGGCCCACGAAGAAGTGGACAAAATCCGTTTCTCCGAACAGAACGAGCAGACCCAGCGGCGCAACGGGCGCCCCGCCGAAGCGGAACCCATCTTGCAAGGCATTACCAAGGCCGCCCTCAGCACCGAGAGTTTCGTGGCCGCCGCCTCCTTCCAACAGACCACCCGCGTGCTCACCGAAGCCGCCCTCAGCGGGAAACGGGATTACCTGCGCGGTCTGAAGGAAAACGTGATTATCGGTCATCTCATCCCGGCCGGCACGGGCAGTCCGCATTATCAGGACACCCAGCCCCAGATCAAGGATGCCGCCCTCGAAGACTACTCCGCCGAACTCGAAATCGGTTCAGTGGGAGAAGCCGCTTCCGAAGAAGACGAGGAAGCCGAAGAAGCCGTCTAAACCAGCCTCACGCAAAATTAAATCCTGGAGTGGTCATCCCGGCCCCTCCAGGATTTTTCTGTTTCCCACCAGGGTCCGTGTGTGTCTGTGTGTGTCCGTGCGCCCCTCATCAATCCCCAAGCCCCCCTCACACTACCATTGAAAAAAGGCGCACATCCTGATACCGCCCATGCAGATACAAAGCCTCCCGCAACACGCCCGCCTGCTCAAAGCCCAAGGCCGCGAGAAACGCCGCCAAGGCAAGTTCCCGGGGGCCCGCCGGTGCGAACAGCCGCCGGAACGCTTGTTGCTTGGCCGCCTCCCGCAGAAGCATCCGGAAGGAACGGCGAACGGATTCGGAGGAGTAGTCCTGTTCATCGCGGAGATATATCCACAGCAGCGCGCTTTCCGGAATCCGTTCCGGACGTACTTTCAACAGCCCCATCGGCTCCCCCGTTTTTCGTGTCAGCACAAACTCCTGGTCAAATCCGCGCGGATGCAGCGAGTCCATTTCCCGATCGTATTTCGTCGCCAGCAGAAGCCCGCTTTCGTTGAATGTGAAATAGGCGGCCTCGCTCCAGTTCTCCCATTTCGTCAGCCACTCCGCATCCGCCTCCTCGATGGCCCGCATCCCGATATTCAACTGAAACGCCGCCCGTAGCATCGTCACGAGCGACGGCTTCGCCTGATAACCCAGGGCGCCATGCACACGCGTGAAATTCACGCCCTGCGAAGAGAGCAGGCTGAAGGCCGCCACCGCGTTTTGCATCCACCGGCGCTGGGCCTCGCACCACGGCGCGTGCGGTTGGCGGTACGAGCCGCTCAGCGCCTGATGCACCGCCGCCGTGCCGCCCCCGCAAAGATTGCGTGCCCAGCATCCCAGGCACGTCTGCGTGGTTAACGAACCCACGTCTTCGAACTTCTTCAATGCGGCCTCATTTAATCCTTTTTCATGAAGCGAGCCCATCGCGAAGGCCGTCTGCCCGGTAAAATGCCGCGAAGGATACACCGTTCCGCATGCATCCACGGCGAGCGCATGAAGTCCCGCCGGATCGGCGCGCCGGAGCGGGGTGCCGTTATAAATGCGCCAGAAAAGGTCCTCGATGGGCTCCAGCCGGAAATACTGATGTTTCAGAAGACGCTCCGCATAGTACACCGCCGTTTTGTGCAGACCTTCCATCATGGCCCGCGGATCCAAATCCGGCCGCTCCACATAGGCCCCGTCCAGATCAAGTTCAATCACCCGGAAGCCCGCATGCGCACAGGCCTCCACCGCCCCCTGAAAATCAGGATGGCTTGGACGGAGGATGACGCTCAGTTCAACGCCTTCCCCGCCTTGCTTGGCCATCGCGGCGGCTTTTGCCAGCGAACCATGCTGTTGGCGAAGGCGGTTGAACATGCCCGGAATATCCGCGTTTCCGGACACCTGCACGGCAACGAACGCGGCGTGCCCCCGGATACCATCCGGAATCCTGGCCCAGACACGGAGCGCAAGCTGCTTGTCCGCCACACCCGCCATGCGCATTATTTCACCGCAGCATTCATGCAGACCGGATGCGCCCAGTGCTTCTTCTGCATTCAAAATGTCCAGCCGGAGTTCCTTTTGCGTCTCGGACCGGCCCATCAACAGGTGCGCGGCTGCCTGTAGTGTTTTCAGCGCATCAGCCGCCGGTTCGATTTCGGCGTGGCGCGAGGACAACCAGCTTTTCGCGGGTTTCGGTTGCGAAGGGGATTGCGGGAAAGCCCAATACACAACGACATGGCGGATTCCCGGTGTGAGTTCATACAGCTTGGGAATTTCCTCGTGCTTGAGCGGCGTTAATATGGATTTGCTCGCGCGCAGCCACTCCAGCTCTCCGATCACCTCCTCGATTTCCTTTTCCGAATAACGGTCCCGGAGTTCATGGAGAATGTGGTTGGCCGGTGTATGGGGATACAAGCCGATAACATCCCAGGAGATGGCGTCGCATTCGAAACAAAAGCACGTTTCCGGGTCCAGCGCGTACCGTTTGCCGGATTGTTCGAAGCGATGCAGCATGGGGTCCATCAGTAGGCTCCCAGCGTCCCTTTGGACCGGCTCAGGTTTTCCATCGCTTGAAAAACCACCACGCCGATCGCGGTCCACGCCACGCAACTGATCACCAGCCAGAAAAATGAAGGATGCGTGTACACCGGCACAAAATGACCGGATACCCGCCCCTGATCATAAATCAACACATGCTTCAGGCATATCGCCGCATCCGTGATGGGCAAGACATGCATGATCGCGGCGATGCCCCAGCCTTGCTGGAACATTTCTTCCCGCGCGAACACGGCCAGGGCAAACAGGCCCATCCGGATCAGAATCGCCACCTGCCCCACCTGCTTGAACACCAGCACCAGCCCGCCCACCATGAATCCAAACCCCAAAAGGTTGATAAACGTCAGGGCCAGGACCGTGATGACGGGCAGCCCTTCAAAATAGAGTTTTCCGCTCACGGTGAACACCACCATGTAGATCATGACGGACGACGAGAGCACCGTCATGACCGAGCTAATCGCCGTGCGCGCCAGGAAATTGAAAATAAGCCCGTGCGGGCTCATGCACAATTGCTCCAGCACCCCCGTCTGCGCCATTTCCTGCAACCCCTGCGTGTACATGCCCACCACCCCGAACGCAAACATGCCGATGATGAACCCCAGCACGAAATTCGTGGCGGCCGCCGGATTGTCCAGCGCGGTGAGGCTCTTTTCCATCATGGGGCGGCTGTAGATGAATCCCGCGATGAGCACCATCAGCATGCCATAGCCGATGATCATCCCCGTGATTGTACGGAACCAGTACCGCCGCATGATAATAAAGGTGCGGACCACTTCCGCCTTCATTACCAGAAAGAAACTCAACATGCCGCGCCTTTCATTCGGGTTTCGGAGGATCCGAGGTTAATTGCAGAAACACGCTCTCAAGATTCTCCTGGCGGTGCTGGATGCCGCGGAGTTGAACGCCCAGCGATTTCAGGCAGTCCATAATGCCGTACAGGGCGTCCGACCGTAACTGCGCTTCCGCAGCCACCCGCGCCACCAGCAACGGGCCGTCCAGGCTCTGTTCCAGCCACGCCGCCAACACCCCCTTGACCTGTTCGAGGCGCACGGGGTCCGGCGGCGCATCCACCTTGAAAACAAACACTTGTTCGGAAAACAGTTCAAGCAATTCTTCCGTGGGCTTGCAGGCGATTAGTTTTCCCTTGTTGATGATACCGATTCGGTCACACAATTCCTGCGCCACGTGCATGTCATGCGTCGTGACCAATACGCTGCGGCCCTGCTCGCGCGTAAGCTCGATGATTTTGTCCTTGATGGCCCGGCTGCTTTGCACGTCCAACCCGGTGGTCGGCTCATCCAACAACAGCACTTGCGGATCCGCAATCAACGCGATGCAGATCGCCAGCTTCTGCTTTTGACCGCGCGACAGCTTGCGGACCTGGATGTTTTTCTTTTCTTTCAAGCCTATGAAGTCAAGCAATTCATGCGCCCGGTGTTTCAGTACACTCCCCCGGACGTCTTTCAGATTCCCGTAATAAATAAGGTTCTCATACGGCGTCAGCGGCCAGATGCTGGTGCGGGTCCCTTCCAACACCACCCCCACTTTACGGAGTATCTTTTTCCGCCGCTTTTCCACGTCCTGGCCGTCCACATACACCGTCCCCCCGTCCGGCTTTACCAGCCCGGACACCATTTTCACGGTTGTGGTTTTTCCCGCGCCGTTGGGGCCCAGCAACCCGAAAATCTCGCCCGGACGGATGCCGAAGCAGATATCGTCCGCCGCATGCACTTCGTTCTTGTTGTACAACCGCCGCTTGCGGGTTTCTTCATCGATGTGAAGGAAATGCCGTGTAACGAAGGTTTTTCGCACATGGTCCAATTCCACGAGAAAATCCTGGTTCATGTGTGCTCCATCGAATGCCGGCGATACGTGTCTTCCAGGGCGCGCAACGCCTCCTGCGCATCGCCCAATTCGTCCAGCTTCTGCAAATACTCCAGATAGACGCTCTCCAGGTTGCGCACGGCGTGAACCATCACCACAAGGATCAGGCTGTGGGTCCAGTAGTATAACGCGCCGAGCAGCACCGCGAAAACAAGAAACTCCAGCGACAGCGAAAAGCTGTTGCGGAAGAAATGCTTGTGAACCACGGAAAACACGAAGGCGGTCAAAATAACCGCCAGCGGAATGGAGGATACCATCGAAGCGAGAACCGGCTGCGCCGCGGCCCGGTAGATGATTTCCTCGGTCAAGGCCACCCCGAAAAACCGGAATAAAAGGTCCGGGCTTTCTTTGAGAAACCAGCCCAGCATTTTCACGTCCGTGAAATGGGTGAGTGCATCCCGCCAGATTTTATGCGTGGCCAACACGGAACACGCAAAAATGACATGGCCCAGCGCCAAGCCCGCGCCAATGCTCACGGGCGACACCAAGTCCCGTGAAAACGCTCCACGCGCCCAGGCGAGGTAACAGGCAATTAAGAACAGCGGTGTTTGAAGTAAAATAACGCCCCATGAGGGTGGATGCGGAGCCTCGGAGGCTTCCCCCTGGCGATTGGTCCAAAGCGTGTAAAAACCATACACGGACAGCAGTACTATGAAAAAAACGCTCACGGGACGCGCTCCGGCTCCTCGCGGGATAACTGCTCGATCATGGCTTGAAGTGAGACGTCCTTGGCCTGCTGCTGGAACCGGCCGCGAAAGGTTTCGTATTCCCGGCGGAGCAGTCCATATCCGTACATGTCATACGGCTTGCCCTCGCGCACCACGTGGTCTTTCAACGTCAGTTCCCGTTGTGCCCCGGTCAACTCCATGATGCGCCACGACGCCGTATTGAACGAATAAATGATCGCGCCCACCCGGTTCAAATTGAGTTCGTCAAAACAGTATTCCAGCGCCCGGTAAATGGCGATGGCGGTAACCATCCGGTTGCGCAGATTTTTTTGGCCGATATACAGATCGATATTGCACGAACGGTTCCGCCAACTGATGTTCTGGAGCGAAAGCAGCCCCACCGGCCCCTTCTCCTTCGAGTCAATCATCAGATAAATCGCGCCCGGCAGCGTATGGCCGGCCGTGCGCCCCAGCATCATCACGATTTGCTCGCGGATCTGTTTTGGGGAACGCGCCGCATCCCCATACAAAAAATGCCGGAAATCCGGCTCTTCCATCCAGCCCACCACGGTGTCGAGGTCGTCCCGTTCCGCACGGCGTATAAAGGTGTCCGTTGTAAAAGGCACGTTGTGCTTCCTAACCAAACTAATGATGACGCCGCCCGTCAAGAACGGCGGGAGCCATTCTAACAGCCCGTGACGGCCCGTACAATTTTACCGCCGGACACCCCGGACGTCACACCTCGTTCTTCCGCGACAAATAGTAAAGAACCGGCACCGCCATGCGTGACAGCAACAAGGAAGCCACTTCTCCCGCCATAAGCGAAATGGCCAGGCCCTGAAAGATCGGATCAAACAAGATCACCGAAGCCCCCACCACCACGGCGGCGGCCGTCAGCAGCATGGGCCGGAAACGCACCGCCCCCGCGTCAATCACCGCTTGCGCCAGCGGCATGCCCTGTTTCAACCGCAGTTCAATGAAATCCACCAGGATGATGGAATTACGCACCACAATGCCCGCCCCCGCGATGAACCCGATCATTGACGTGGCCGTGAAAAAGGCGCCCATCAGCCAATGCGCCGGAAGGATGCCCACCAGCGAGAACGGAATCGCCGCCATTATCACGAAGGGCGTTTTCAGCGACTGAAACCACCCCACCACCAGGATAAAGATCAACACCAGCACTGCCGCGAACGCCAGCCCCAAATCACGGAACACCTCATACGTGATGTGCCATTCACCATCCCATTTGAGCGCCAGCGTATTGCCCGAAGGCGGCTGATGCGTGGAATATTGGGTGATCGCATACCCTTCCGGCAGAGCAAGTTTGGACACCTTTTCCATCAGCGTCATGATCACATACACCGGGCTTTCCTCCGTACCGCCCACGTCCCCCGTGACATAGACCACCGGCATCAGATTCTTGTGATAGATGCTCTTGTCCGCGACAACCTCTTCGATCCGCACCAATTGCCCCAGGGACACCAGGTTTCCGCCGGTTCCCTGTACTTTGATTTGCTTTAAGCGTTCCACCCCCGAACGTTCCGCGCGTGCCAGCCGCAGCATGACCGGAACATCCTCTTTTTCATTCGGAATATGCGCCAATCCGGCCCCCTTGCCCTCCAGGGCCAAGGCCAGCGTGTCGTTTATCTGGTCCACGGAAACCCCGTTCAGCGCCGCCTTTTCCTGGTCCACGTCAAAGCGGAATTTCGTCTGATCATCCTCCACGTAGGAATCCACGTCCACCACGCCTTCCGTCGTGTCAAATATATCCCGCACCTGCCGCGCCACCTCCAGTTGCCGGGAATAGTCCGGGCCATATATCTCCGCCACCAGCGTCTGCAATACGGGCGGTCCCGGTGGAACTTCCGCCACTTTCACCCGCGCCCCGTGCCGTTTCGCAATTTCCTGAATGGGAGGACGCACCCGCTTGGCGATGGCGTGGCTTTGCGCCGAGCGGTATTTCTTGGGTGCCAGATTGACCTGAATATCCGCCACGTTGGGGCCGCGCCGAAGGAAATAATGCCGCACCAACCCGTTGAAATTGTGCGGCGAGGCCGTGCCCGCGTACATCTGGTAATCCGTCACCTCCGGTATGGTCCGGACATAATCGCCAATCTCCCGCGTGACCGCCGCGGTCTCTTCCAGCGTGGTGCCTTCCGGCATGTCTATGATGACCTGAAATTCGCTCTTGTTGTCGAACGGAAGCATCTTCACCAGCACCCGTTTCAAGGGCACCAATGCGCATGCCGACACCAGCAACACCACTATCAGTACAAGAAAAACATTTCGCCAGCGCGCATGGGTGATGAGCGGGTTCATAACGTGCCGGTATATCTGGTCCAGCCGGCCCTCTCCGGGATGCTCCGCCCCGCCATGCTCTTCTCTATGCCGAAGCAGGCGGAGCGCCGCCCACGGGGTCACAATGAACGATATGGCCACCGAAAAGATCATCGCCGCCGATGCCCCAATCGGAATCGGCTCCATGTAGGGACCCATAAGCCCCCGCACAAAGGCCATCGGCAAGATGGCCGCGATCACCGTGACCGTCGCCAGCAAGGTCGGGTTGCCCACCTCGTCCACCGCTTCCACCGCTACTTGCATCAACGGCCGCCCCTTATTCTCCGGGATGTGGAAATGGCGCACGATGTTTTCCACCACCACAATGGCGTCGTCCACCAGGATGCCAATCGAAAAAATCAGGGCAAAAAGCGTTACGCGGTTGATCGTGTACCCGTAAAAATAAAACACGACGAGCGTCAGCGCCAGCGTGACCGGGATTGCCAGCGCCACGGTGCCCGATTCGCGGAATCCCAGCGCCAACGCGATCAAAATTGTCACCGACACCACCGCGAGGAACATGTGATACAGCAATTCATTCGATTTTTCCTCCGCGGTCTCCCCATAGTTGCGCGTCACCGATACGCGCACGTCGCCGGGGAGGATGTCGCCTTGCAGTCCTTTCACCTTTTCCAGCACCGCATCCGCCACCACAATGGCGTTCGTTCCCTTGCGTTTCGCCACCGAAATGGTGACCGCGGGGACGATGGGGGAGAGGGGACTGCCGGACGCAGGACCAAGATCGTGGCTGTGCCGGGCCGCCGGGCCGAAACCGTGGAAAACATAATCCGCGGCTTCTTCCGGGCCATCCAGAACATCCGCCACGTCGCGCAGGTAGATGGGCCGGTTGTTGTACACGCCGATCACCACCCGCCCGATTTCATCGGCATCCTGCAAGAAACCGCCCGCCTGCACCAGAAACTCCCTATTCCCTTCCGCAAAACTCCCCGTCAGCGATTGCGCATTGACCTGCTCCAGCTTCGCATGGACCGCCATGGGCGCCACGTTGTACGCGGACATCCGCGCCGCGTCCAGCACGACCCGCATCTGCCGCCGCTGCCCGCCAATCAAGGTTACCTCCGAGACGTTCGGCACTTCCTTGATCGCGTCGTGCAATTGTGCCGCGAGACGCCGCAAGGTGTAATGATCATAGCGTTCGCTCGACAGCGTCAACGCGAGAATGGGCACATCGTCAATAGACCGCGCCTTAATCAGCGGTTCGCTGGTTCCCGGCGGAATCAAATCAAAGTTGGAATACATCTTCTGATTCAACCGGACCACCGCGTCCTCTTCCTTGGTCCCCACCATAAAACGCACAATGGCCATCGCCATCCCCGGACTCGATGTCGAATAGATGTATTCAACCCCAGGAATCTCCCAGAGCAGTTTCTCCATCGGTTTTGTAACGCGCTCTTCCACTTCTTTGGCCGAACTCCCCGGCGACTGAACGAACAGATCAATCATCGGCACGATGATCTGCGGCTCTTCCTCGCGCGGAAGCAGATACACCGCCCCAAGCCCCAGCAACAGCGACGCGCCGATAATCAACGGGGTGAGTTTGGAGTTGATAAACACGCGGGCCGACGTCCCCGCCAATCCGGTGCGATGTTCGCTCATGGCCGTGTCTCCCTATCGTTGGATGGGCGTGCCATCACTCACCGCGTCCAGCGGTTCCACCGCCACGGTCTCTCCCGCATTCAATCCCGAAAGCACCTCTGTTTTCCCGTCAAAGGTTTTTCCCGCCGTAATCAGCCGCCACCGCGCGATATTGTCCGCCCCCACGGCATAAACCCCCGTCAGTTGGCCCCGCACCACCACCGCCGGGGACGGTAGGAGGAGAGCACTTTTCTCTCCCGCCGAAAACCGCGCCCGCCCAAACATGCCCGACCGTAAACTCCCGTTGGACGGCAAATCCACCTTCACAATAAACGTCCGTGTATTTTGCTCCGCGGAGGGAAGAATCTGCCCCACCGTGCCCTTCAAGGGCTCGCTTCCCAGCGCATCAAGGGTCACCGGCACCGGATCGCCCATGTGCACCCGGTGTACCTGCGCCTCATCCACCAGCGCTTCCAAACGGTACGACTGGCTGTCTTCCAGTTCCAGCAAGACCACCCCCGGCGACGCCAAATCCCCCACATCCGCCGCCTTATGCGTCACAATGCCGCTAATCGGCGCCTTGACCTGCGCATAACTGAGCGCCACCTGCACATTTTCAATTTCCGCCTTGGCCTGCTCTATCCGCGCGGTTACTTCCGCCTTCTTGGACAAATAACTGCCCGCCGTGTCGCTGGCCTCCTGATGCGAAGCGGACGCCGCCTTGAACTGCGCCTCCGCCTCATCCAATTTCTGCCGGCTGGCGGCATTCTGGCTGACAAGCTGCTTGACCCGCTCCAGATCGGTTCGCGCCAGCTCTTTTTTCGCCGCCGCCGCCGCCTGCGCCTGCTGCGCCGCCGAAGCCGACTTTTCCACCGTTTCCAGCGCACGTTGCGCCTCATCGAGGGCGCTTTGTGCCTTTTGCGCCTGCGCCAACGCCTCACGGTTGTCAATTTCCACCAACAGCGCTCCCGTCTCCACCGCATCCCCCTCCTTGACATGAATCGCCGTGATATGCCCCGTCATCATGCTCTGAATCACGCTCGACGCCTTCGATTGCACCGTCCCCACCGCGTCATACGGGATTGGAATCATCCCCTTTTCCACTACGGCGGTATTCGCGGAAACAGGCGCCTTATGCGGTATCTCCCGAGGTTCTGGTTCTCTTCCACAGCCGCCAAGCAAAACCGAGACCACCAACATCATTCCCCACATCCAGTTAGCCATGGTGTACTCTCCTCAAATCCGATAGTTGCGCCAAACCGCCTTCACTATACGGGTTCCCCCTCCAAGCGTCAATAGCGCTTCCCCGGGTGCAACCTCGCCTCGCTGGGCATGTCCATGTGCGTCTGTGCGAGTCCGTACTACTACCTGTCAGTTTCTTGTATTTTTACAAAGAAATTGTCCTCTTGCTTCACATAAATAGCTGTGCCGGCATGCAATAATTCCTATCTGTACAAACCCATGCGATACTGCTCTTTCGCGGCTCCGAGGGAGATACTTCTAAAAAATTTGTGCCAATCAGTGTAATCTGTGGATTCTCTTTCTTATCCGCTCAAATCCGCGTCATCCGCGTTCCATTCTTTGGTTGCGGCCATGCCGTGCCAGGTGCGTCCGTGTGCGTCCGTGAAGGTCCGTGAAGATCTGAATGCACCCATGCCTTTTGGCTTCCCCCTGAGAAAGACTGGAGCTGGAACCCGGAATCGAACCGGGGACCTCGTCATTACGAGTCGGAAACCCCGCGCGATTCATCCCACTTAAACTGTTGATTTTCAGTATAATCTCATCAAAACAGTTTTGCAAGTGTTTTCTTTTTTACACCTGTTTTCTTGTCGTTGCGGGTAGTTTACCCGAAAAAATATTTGGATGCCTCCTGATGGATTTCAACTCGGCAGAGCATAGAATTTCCCCGGTAACCGCTCCGGGATATCCACCACGGCGCGTTATGGCCACCCCCGCCCGGAAGTAGGTTGGAAATCATTGTGCAATGTGTTTCTTCATGCTATGATAGTCTTCAGCGGAAATCGAATGAAGGCAACCGAAATCAAGAAAATTGAACCGAAAC
>CAYYRW010000041.1:0-63679 GCA_964474205.1 uncultured Nitrospirales bacterium
GATCTCCCCCAAGAGTTCACATCGACGGGGAGGTTTGGCACCTCGATGTCGGCTCGTCACATCCTGGGGCTGAAGCAGGTCCCAAGGGTTCGTCTGTTCGCCGATTAAAGTGGCACGCGAGCTGGGTTTAGAACGTCGTGAGACAGTTCGGTCCCTATCCTCTGCGGGCGTAGGAGATTTGAGGGATTCTGCCTCTAGTACGAGAGGACCGAGGTGGACGGACCTCTGGTGATCCGGTTGTCACGCCAGTGGCACCGCCGGGTAGCTATGTCCGGACGGGATAAGCGCTGAAAGCATCTAAGCACGAAACCCATCCCAAGATAAGATCTCCCAGACCGTAAGGTCTCTAAAGGGTCCTGATAGACCATCAGGTTGATAGGCTGGAGGTGGAAGCGCGGTGACGCGTTAAGCTGACCAGTACTAAGTACCCGTGCGGCTTGGTCTTAGTAATTATACAGTCAAAATCATGGCTGTCCTTCGGATGTACTTCCGTGGATATTCCGTTTGCGATTTTCTCCCTTGCATTCTCTGTCAAAACCAATTTGAATCGCTGTGCGTGGAGGCGGTCCCCAGGGGCCGCGGAGCATGGCAGGCTGGTTTTTGCCGGTGACTATGGCGATGGGGCCACACCCGTTCCCATTCCGAACACGGAAGTTAAGACCATCAGCGCCCATGGTACTGCGCGGGCAACTGCGTGGGAGAGTCGGACGTCGCCGGCGCAATATTAAACGCCCTGAGTTCTTAGGAACTCAGGGCGTTTCGACTTTGGGAGGAGGAAGGATCAGCCGAAGACGGCTTTGAAATATTCTTTGTCGTCGATGAGCCGCAGGTCGGTATTCAGGAAAGAATCGAGCTCGGATTGGGATATGGGGGTTTTAACGGGGCTGTCAAGGGTAGGGGGGGCGGCATCCAGGGCGGGAGGATGCGGCATGAGCAGGTCGGCTTCGTCTTCTTTTTCATCAAACATTTGCTCGACGCGTTCGTGGAGGAATAGCCCGAGGACTTCGAGCATGTGCTCGCGTTTTTCGTCGACCTTGCCGCGCAGCATGATTTCTTTATCGAGGGGAAGGACATTGCCGCAGAAGATGGCGACCATGCCCTGGCATTCCGGGCAAGGTCCGATGATAATAGCTCCCAAAGGCGGTAAAACAATTTTTCCTTGTGCACCGCAGTGGGGGCATTTAACCTCTATTACCGATAACATGGTTATGACTCCTTTGTATATTAACTGCCTCGGATAAAGTATATCATCAAAACCCGAAAAACACAAAAAAACCAACAATTCTTATTTCTATCACTTAGGGGTGGGGGAAATGGATGAAAAGACTCGCGTTCCGCTTGCGCCTTGGGCGATTCTGCGGCGGCACTGCCTGGATATAGGAGGATATCCTCCTCGTTCAGGGGTGGGAACCCCGCTGCACGTTTTGGCGGTTCACGGCGGCGTAGCCAGCAAAACGGCATCCCGCCGCACGCCATATTTTGCCCTTCCCCGTGGAACACGCGGCGGCGGGTTCAAAGTCGACATGGATTTTTCAATAGGTACGAACATGGCATGGGAGGGATGGGGCCAATGAGTACCCCGGGGTCAAATTTGCGCCGTTTTTGCCCGTGCGTGGTATACTGCGCGGAACCACAGGAGGTCATGAGCATGTTGAAGACGCGTATTACGGAGATGTTGGGGATTGAGTACCCGGTGTTGCAGGGCGGGATGCAGTGGCTGTCGCGGGCGGAGTTGGTCTCGGCGGTGTCGAATGCGGGCGGCCTGGGCTTTATCACCGCGATGTCGTTCGCGACCACGGACGAACTTCGGCGGGAAATCCGCAAAACGCGCGATCTGACGGACAAACCGTTCGGGGTGAACGTGAGCATGCTGCCCGTGATGATCCCCGGTGATCTGACGGAAAGCTACATAGACGTGGTGTGCGAGGAAGGGGTGCCGGTGGTGGAGACCGCAGGGCGCAATCCCGAGCCGTACCTCGGCAAGCTGCATTCCGCGGGCGTCAAGCTGATTCATAAAGTGCCGGCGGTGCGCTTCGCGAAGAAGGCGGAATCCATCGGGGTGGACGCGGTGACAGTGGTGGGCTTCGAGTGCGGCGGGCATCCGGGCATGGACGATGTGCCCAGTTTGATCGTGGCGCCGAAAGCCGCCAAGTCGCTCAATATCCCCGTTATTGCAGCAGGCGGGTTTTGCGACGGGCGCGGGCTGATCGCGGCCCTGGCGTTCGGCGCGGAGGCCATTTTGATGGGCACGCGCTTCATGGCGTCCAAGGAAAGCCCCATGCACGAAAACTTCAAGCAATGGATGGTGGCCGCGCAGGAAACGGACACGATGGTCATCGAGCGTTCGATTCGCAATGCGGCGCGCGTGATCAAGAACGAAGCGGCGAAAACGGTCGAGCAATTGGAAGCCGGCGGCGCGGGCCTGGATGAATTGCTCCCGGTGATCAGCGGGAAGGTGGGGCTTGAAGCCTATCTGAGCGGCGACGTGCAACGCGGCACCATCGCCTGCGGGCAGGTGGTGGGACGCATCACCGAAATCAAATCGTGCAAAGAGATCATGGACGACATTGTCCGTGAAGCCGAAGAAATTCTGGAACGGTTGAAAAACATCCTCGGTCAATGAATCTGAGTAAATATAAAGCAAAACAGGGACTGACTCACCAAAAGCAGACCAACCTTCAGACATTAGTACCTGACTTCACTGCTTTTGGGGTGTCTGTCCCGAAAGGTGCTAACTTAACAAGAAATATGAAACCAAGCGAAAAACCAGGGACTGACGCAAGCGAACTCGCCCATGCACAAGCCCGGTATATTTTAGGGCTGATCCTAACATGGGCGAGCGAGACGTGTCTGTCCCTGCTTTTTCGCATACCATGGTTCCGCATGCTTAGGTTAACGCCATTCGTGTCTGTCCCTGATTTTGCGGGACCAAACAAATGAAACGCCGGGAATTCATGCAACGCACGGCGGGCGGTGTTTTGATGACGACACCGCTGGCGGCGGCGGGTGTGGCCGTGGAATCTACGGCGCCCACGAAAGAACCTCTTGTAAAATCCCTGGATTTGTCCTCTCTGCCGAATTTCTGCGCGCACGAGCATTGGGGCAGCATCCCCGCCATTGGCTCGAACGCGGAGGGATTTCGCGCGGACACCGAAGCGGGCGCGTTGCCTTCGCGCCCGGTAAGCGTGTGGGATTTGGTGCTCGATCCGTATTTCAATGGATTTCTGGCGCAGGCGGGCACGGATACCAAAAAACTCGCGGAAAAAGCGGGCGCGCCGGATTTGGCTGCGTGGTGGCAGAAGCAGCCGGAAACCGTATTGAATCAGATGCGCGCGCCGCTGCGGGCGCACGCGCTCACCGGCGCCTTTCAATGCCTGCGCAAGGGCATTGCGCTGCTGCACGGCGCGGATATCGGCTCGATGGAACTCGATGCGTGGCAGGCGGCCGACGCTTCCGTTGCCCAGGCGTATGCGGATATTTTCGGGTGGTATCCGAAAGCGATGGAGAAAATTCACTTCAGTGAACTGATCCGCCCGGTGCATCCGGAATTTTACGTGCGCGAAGGGTCCGCGGCCTCCGCCAAGGCGGAACGCGCCTTCACCCATACCATTCTGCGCATTGATCCGTTGTTGCACCTTTGGGAGAAGAAATGCCCCCGGCGGGACAGCCTGGCGAAACTCGCCGGCGTGGAGCCGCGTGATGCGAAAAGCTGGCGCGACTTCATCCGGGCTATTCTGAACTTGGCGGAAAAACAGGGAACCACCGGGATCAAACAGTTGCAGGCCTATTCGCGCCCGTTGCGTTTTGATCTTCGTTCGGACCGGGACATTGTCTGGTCCGGCGCCCTGTCGAAAGAGGAAATCCTGGCGCAGCAGGATTGGATTGTGCATGAGTGCTGCCAACAGGCGCATGATCGCGGCTGGGTGCATCAAATCCATGTGGGCACGCACAACCTGCCGGAGTCTTCGCCCTTGCCGCTGGAATCCTTGGCCAAGCGATATCCGAGCATGAAGATGGTGTTGCTGCACGCCTGGCCGTTTCTCTCCGAATGCGGCTGGCTTGCGAAACAATACGCAAACGTGTACATCGATACCTGCTGGCAACCCATATTGAACCCGGACTTTTTCCGGCGTTCGCTGCATGAGTGGCTGGGGTATGTCTCCGCGCACAAAATCATGTGTTCGCAAGACGCGACCAGCATTGAAATGGCCGCCGGCTCCTCGCTCTTCGTCCGGGAACTGTTGACGGATGTGCTGACGCAACAGGGCGCGCGTTTGGGCATGGGCGCCGAGGCGCTTCAGCGGACCGCGGCCGATTTCCTGCACAACAACGCCGTGCGGGTGTATGCTATAGGCACGGAAATCTAATTCGAATCACAGGATGGACAAAATGGAAACTAAAGGGCATAGCCGTGTTTTGATCATGCTTTTTGTGTGGGTTGGGCTGACGGGTTTTTCCGCGCATGCGGACGCGAAGCTCGAATGGATGGTAAAGGCCTATGGGGATGAGCGGCACAATGCTTTTACGGATTTAATCGAATGGAAAAGCGCCTATTACCTGTGTTTCCGGCATGGCGCGGCGCATGGTTCGATGGACGGCGAGATACGCATCATGCGGAGCACGGATGCACGTGTGTGGGAGCCGTGCGCCACGTTGGACACCTTGGGCGATGATCGCGACCCGCATTTTGTAACGGATGGCTCCGTGCTCTATTGCTATTTCGGCACGTGGGACCTGGCGCATCAGGCCGGGGCCGCCGTGCCGGATCGCGGGCGGGTGCGCTCGTATTTCGCGAAAACGGACGATGGCACGGCGTGGTCCAAGGCGCAGGGGGTGTATGAACCTGGCTTTTGGCTGTGGCGGGTGCGGTATCACGAGGGCGCTTTCTACAGCGCCGCGTATACCGCGGTACGGCCCAAACCGGACGTGCGGGAAACCCGGCTGGTGCGCTCGAAAGATGCGTTGCACTGGGAACTGGTCAGTGTGGTCACCCAAAAATACATGGCCGGAGAGGCGGATATGTACTTCCCGAAGGAGGGCGGCATCCGGTTATTAACCCGCACGGGAGAGAAGCCGGGCAATGCGTTCTGGTTCCGAAGCAATGCCGGGATGACGGAATGGACGGAATCGGATGCAAAGGTGTTGGTGCATTCGCCGGTGTTCGGCTTTTGGAAGGATTTCATGGTGGTGGGCGGACGCGCCAAAGCGGAGGACGGCCATGTTACCCGGTTCTGGCGTGCTTCCGGGGACACGCTCGAGGAACTCATTACATTGCCCAGCCGCGGCGACACGTCGTATCCGGGGCTGATTGTGCTTCCGCCGGAAGGCGGGGGCGCGCCCGCGCTGTTGGTAAGCTGGTATTCGCAACATGAAAGCGGCGGCAACAAAAATCAAGCCGCCGTGTATGTGGGCCGGGTGGTCCCGTAAAAAACACGCTGTAAACACAACGCCCGGGAGGCGGCAGGGCCTTCCGGGCGTTTGACAATTCAGGGGAACTTATACTTGCTGGGGCACTTCAAACCCTTTGCGGTATTCGCGGGTGAGGAACTTGTTGGCTTCGTCGTCGCCTTTGAACATTTCGGTGGCCGGGTCAATTTCGAGGACACGGTTGACGCGGGCCGCGGAGAGGGCGTAGTGCGACAGCGCGGCGGAGTGATGCCCCTCAATGGCCGGGGCGTTCAGTTTGCTTGCGTCGCGGCTGCGGACGCAGTCGATGAAGTTCTGGTAATGGTTAACGTCATTGCCTTTGCTGCCTTCCTTGACCAGTTTGTTGTTCTCGCCGTTAAACGCCTTGTACGTCTGGTAATCCGAGAAGGACATGTAGCCTTCGGACCCGTAGAAGATGACGCCGAATTCCTTGCCGCCTTCTTCTTCGTTCGTGCACCAGGGCCGCACTTCCAGCGTCATCATTTTGTCTTTGCCGTCCTGCCCTTTGAACATAAACGATGAGGACGAAACGTTATACACTTCCTTGGCGTCGTCCCACAGGAACATGCCGCCCATGGAGGCGACGCGGTACGGCGTGGTGACGCCCAAGCCCCAGCGGGCCGCGTCGAGTTGATGGACGCCCTGATTGCCGATGTCGCCGTTGCCGTAGTCCCATACCCAGTGCCAGAAATACGGAACATAAATGCCCTTGGTTTCATCGTTTTCCTTCACCATGAAGGGCTTTTCCTGCGCGGGCCCCTGCCACAGGTTCCAATCGAGCGTGGCGGGCGGAGTGCCGGGCTTGCCCTTGCCGATGCTGGGCCGCCACTTGTAGCACACGCAGCGCGCCATATAGACGTCCTTCCCGATGATGCCTTCCTTCAGCAATTGGATGCCTTCCTGGAAGCCGGGATTGCTGCGCAGTTGCGTGCCGTGCTGGACAATCCGCTTGTATTTCTCGGCGGCCTCCACCACTTTGCGCCCTTCGAAGACGTTGTGGGACATGGGTTTTTCCACATACACATCCTTGCCTGCTTGGCAGGCCCAGACCGTCCCCAGCGAATGCCAGTGATTCGGGGTGGCCATGCTGACGGCATCAATGTCTTTGTCCTCAAGCACCTTGCGGATGTCGGTTTCCGTTTTGGGCTTATTGCCGCTTCCAAAGTACTTTTTAATGGTGGGTTCAAAGAGGGCGGAATCCACATCGCAAATCGTGGCCACCTCAACGCCGTCTATCTTGCTGTAGGCCTTGAGGTGCGAATTTCCGCGGCCGTTGAGGCCCATGACGCATACCCGGATGCGGTCATTGGCTCCATAGACGCGGCCTTTGGTCATCGTGCCGGCCACCAATACCGCCGACGCCGTGGCTCCGAGGAATTTTCTGCGGGACATAGTCATTTTCAGGTTCTCCTTGTTTATTAAGCAATCACTTCGCTTTATTGACGTTTTAAAACGCGTACCTTCAAAAGTATCTATTGGCATTCCTCTTGTTAGACTCCGCTTGGTTTCATTCACAGAGCTGACAGGAAGAATTTGCACTATTGTCCGCCAGGAGCAGGCAAAATGCAACCTGCCCTGCGCAGGATTTTAAGAAGGGCCTCCCGTTTCATTCAACCGTGGTCACTTCCCGGCATACATCGGAAGGAACCCCTCGAAGCATATCTTCACGACGATCTTCCAGGATAAGTGCTACTGCTTCCGCCAAATTCTGTTTGCACTCTTGGATGGTTTTGCCCTGTCCGTTGGCTCCCGGCACCTCTAAACAATAGGCGATATACCAGTCACCGTCTTCTTCAACAATCGCCGTAAATTCGTTATATATCCTGTCGTCTCCTGAGTTTTAACACACCATAGGAATTACACCGAGAACCTCTACGTACGTTGAGGGCGCAAAAGTTTTACACGGACTTGCAGTGGGCGCCGGAACATTGTACAATTAAGTATGTAAACATGTTTGAAAGGTATGTAATTAAAAAGGAATACCCTCCCATGAAGGCCATTGTGGCGGACAGAGGACAGGTGACGATCCCCAAGGCGCTTCGAGAACGGCTGGGAATCCATCCGCGCACGGTCCTTGAATTCAGTGAGGAACATGGACGCTTGGTGGCGCGCAAAGCCCCCCAAACCGACGCGGTAACGCAGGTGCTTGGCTGTCTTGCGTTGGATAAACCCACGGATGAACTCCTGGACGAACTGCGGGGAGGCCTATGATCACGGCGGTGGACACCAATGTCCTGATAGACATATTCCGCAATGATCCGATGTTTGGGGCCGCTTCGGCAAAAGCACTTCGCCAATGTATCCAAGAGGGAAGCATTATGATTTGCGACGTGGTTTGGGCTGAACTTGCCGCCGTTTTTCCGTCAACAAAAGCGTTTGAAGAGGCCATCGGGAAACTTCCCGTGGATTTTTCATCCCTGGACCGGGAATCGGCGGTTCTTGCGGGGGAAATGTGGCGTCATTACCGTGCGCAGGGCGGGGAACGCAAGCGCATGGTGGCGGATTTTCTAATTGCAGCGCATGCACAACGGCAGAGTGATCGGCTGCTTACGCGGGATCGCGGTTTCTACCGGAAGTATTTTAAGAAATTACACCTGCTTGATCCCTCGGCGTGAGGGTGGTTCATATGCACTGAATGCGGGCGCAGGGCCCGCATTCAGCATCTTTCCAAGGGTACAAATCAATTCTATTGTTTTCGGGAAGCGCCCCAGACGCACATAATAAGGAAGCTGAGCCCAAAGATGAGATAGTCGCCCAGGAGCCGGCGAAGGTTGATCTTCTCATTGTTGCATGCGCAGGAGGGCGTGGGCACCCAGCGTTCGAGTTCGTCTCGCGTGACTTCGCTGTTGCTGTCGTAGTCGAGTTGACTGAATTCGGCTTGGGTGAGGGACGGCACGCCGGCCCGGGCTTCGGCCAGACTCAGGGCGCTGTTTGCGTTGAGATCGAGGCTCGTGAAGTTGTCAAGCAACTGCTGGGCAATCTCGGCCAGGGAACGTTCACCTTCTCCCGTGCCTTCGCCTTCCGCCATGCCTTCTTCCACGCCTTCTTCACCGCCCTCCTCGCAGGCGCCGACAATTACCGTGCGGGTGACAGACGAGCGGTTGCCCGTGCTATCCGTGGAGGTGTAGGTCACCGTATATGTTCCTTCAACATCCGGCACCACGGCGATCATGGCATTGCTGGAAACGTTGACGGGGCCGTCGCAGGCATCCACGGCGGTGGCGCCGGGATCGGTGTACACCGGGCCGCAGGCAATGGTTTGCGGATTGGCCCCCGCGCGCGTGATCACCGGGCCGGTGGTGTCCGAGACGGTCACGGTCCGGGTCCTTTGCACGGCGGGATTACCGGCGGCATCCGTTACGTTGTAGGTGATAGTGTACACGGCGGGTTGGGCCGTATTAACGGGATTGGCGGTCTGGATTTGCGTGGTGAGGTTGCCATCCACGTCATCCATGGCGGTGGCGCCGGGATCGGTGAATACCGCCCCGCATTCGACGGTCAGGGAAGGATTTCCGGTTATGGTGATGACCGGCGGTGTACGATCAACGGGCTGTCCCTCGCCCTCTTCTGCCCCTTCACCTTCTTCCACGCCTTCGCCTTCTTCCACGCCCTCACCTTCTTCCATGCCTTCGCCCTCTTCCGCCCCTTCACCTTCTTCCACGCCTTCGCCTTCTTCCATGCCTTCGCCTTCTTCCATGCCTTCGCCTTCTTCCGCACCCTCGGCGGCGCCTTCACCTTCCGGAACGGTGGCCACAATGAATGCGTAAAGGTCGAGATGGTTGTCGGTGCCGGGATATCCGGTTCCGGTGGCATCACACAGGAAGAAGCGGACATGCCACGGTGCCGCGGGATTCAGATTCTTCGTTGCCAGAAGCGCGCCGGAACGATTCGGCCCGGCGTACAAGGCCGCGGTGTCCGCCGCGCCATCCATGAAAATGGACCAGGTTGTCTTTGCCAGATCGGTCTGGCCCAGGGTGGCATACAGGCGTTTGGTGGCGGCGGTATCGGTGGTCAGCCACTCCCAGCCGCCGGCGGGCGCGACACTGCCGTCGGTAATCTCGATGCCGAAGAAATCAACATAGGATGCGCTGACATCGGCGCTCCAGGTGAAATTGATCACACGCGAGAGCCCGTCATTGAAATTATTCACGGTGCGCGCCCAGGCATACGCGCCGTAGTTGTTGGCGTTTTGCGCGCCCAGGAGCCGGAGGCCGAGATAGCCGTCCGCGGCGGCCATTTCCTGAATGGACCAGGAATAGGTGCCGGAGTAGCCGTTGGTGCCCAGTCCCGAGCCGTCCACCGCCCACCGGTCTCCATCCAAAATGGCATCCTCGAAATTATCCAGCCATTCCAGATTCTCGTCGGCGGCGGCGAACGCGGGCTTTGTTTCCGTGTCGGAACCGGCGCTTGTTGTGACCGTCAACGAAACGGTGTATTCGCCATCGGCGGCATAGGTATGCACGGGATTTTGCTGGTTGCTGGTGCCGCCGTCGCCAAAGTTCCAGGTCCAACCGGTAATTGGCGCGCTGCCTTGCGTCGAGGTGTCGGTAAAGTGGACTTGCAGGGGCGGGCGCCCATAACGCGGAGTGGCGGTGAAGTTGGCCGTGGGCGGAACGTCCACATCCGCTTCGCCGGAATAGACGACATAACTTGCACCGTACCCAATGCCGCGGCATCCATACTCGATATTCATGTAGCCGTCATTACCCCAGCCGGTTCCCCAGGAGTTTCTGAGAATCCAAGCGCCGCTGGCGCCGATGCGGTCGTCCCAGCCCACGAGCATTACGGCATGGTTCACGCTTCCCGCGCCATCGTTGTTGAACACCCCGCCGGTGTAGGCGATGAACGCCGGATCAGAAGAGCTTCCGGCATTCACGGCGGTGGCGATGGGGCCATGGTCGATGAGGGCCTGCTTAATCTCGTCAATGCTGGGGTAGGCGCCATTAACATGGGCCCAGGAATCAATTTTGTATGAACGCTCATAGGGGCACGCGGGTGTTCCGGGTGTGGCGACATAGGGACAGACGGTTTCGTATACCGCGCCGGTTTGGCTGCAGCTATCCTGCGCCAGGCCGAAATAATCAAAGGCAAAGTTGCCGCCAACGAAGCACGTGCTGCTCCAGCCATGCGTGTTGCAATTCACCAGCCACTGTTCGGAGAGATCCACCGTGCTTCCGCTATTGATTTTCACCGCGCACTCTATCACGCCGACGGTGGTGAACGCCCAACACGTTCCGCAGTAGCCCTGGTTCTTGATTGGAGTAGTGCCGCCTTGGGTCCGCCAGTCAAAGGCCACGGGGAGTGCTTTCGCGCCCGCTTTTTCAGCCCGCAGCCCCACCCCGTCTTTCCGCGCATCATACGGACGGTATTTGGCGTCCACAAACCCGCACAAGTTGTTCACGGGTCCTTCCGTGGCCTCGTTCCGGCCCACGGAGAAGAGCCATCCTTCGGTCACCGCGCGCTGCTGTAATTCTTCAATTACCTCGTCCGAGAGTCCGCCTTGGCCTTCTTCCGCTCCTTCTCCTTCCTCGGCGCCTTCTTGCGCGCCTTCAAGTACGCCTTCCATGGTACCTTCTGTTTGACCTTCCACGGCGCCTTCGGGAGGCATGCCTTCGATAGTTCCTTCCTCGGCACCCTCGCCCTCGATCACACCTTCTTCCGCGCCCTCCCCTTCAATAACGCCTTCCTCGGCTCCTTCGGAGGGCATGCCTTCAATAGTTCCTTCTTCGGCACCCTCGCCCTCGATCACACCTTCTTCCGCTCCTTCCCCTTCAATAACGCCTTCCACGGCGCCTTCGGAGGGCATGCCTTCAATAGTCCCTTCCTCGGCACCCTCGCCCTCTTCCGGTGAACCTTCAGAGGGCATGCCTTCAATAGTTCCTTCCTCGGCGCCTTCGCCCTCCTCCGGTGAACCTTCGGAGGGCATGCCTTCAATAGTTCCTTCTTCGGCACCCTCGCCCTCGATCACACCTTCTTCCGCACCCTCCCCTTCAATAACGCCTTCCTCGGCACCCTCGCCTTCGATCACACCTTCTTCCGCGCCTTCTTCTTCCCCTTCACCGCCGCCCAGTACCAAGCACACGTCATCCAGCGATATCATGGTATCCATGGTGGCCACCGGATTTGAAACGAAAGAAATCTCATGATGCAGTCCATCCGCAAACGCCGACACATCAACGGTGATCAGCATATAGCCCGTCGAGTTGTTATCCGGCCCCAGCGGGAAGCTTGGTGCGGTATACACGGTTTGCCCGTCAATGGAAACTCTTAAATCAATGGTGACGGTATACGGTTCTTCCCAAGGTAATCCGCTCACGCTTAGGTAAAAAGACAAGGAAGCCGACGTCGAAGAGGGAATAGTCAGGCTCTGGAAAGTGCCTGTTTCAGGTCCGGTGATCATACCCGGACGCATGTAGGTATAGAAGTCCCCTGTATGAGCATCGCCCAACGAAGTAACCCAGCACTCTCCAAATTCATGCCAAACCGCACCGGATTCACCCATTTCGAAACTCCCATCACCCAATAGATTACCGTCACACACGTTGGAGATTTCTCCCTCTCCTCCACCTTCACCTTCATTTCCACCTTCGCCTTCAATAACGCCCTCCTCAGCACCTTCTCCTTCGATTACCCCTTCCTCGGCGCCTTCGCCTTCGATCACGCCTTCTTCAGCACCTTCGCCTTCAATTTCATTGACAACCGTGAGACAGACATCGTCTACATCATAGGAGAACAAATATTCCGTGTCTCCGGGTCCAAAAGTGGTGTGGAAGGTTAATTCATGCTGGCCTCCGTCCGCAAATGATGAAACGTCCAGTTGAATTGACGTGTAACTGTTTTCCGGAAACAATTGGTCCATCACGTACCATTCGTTCCCGTCCACAAAAACCGACAAGAAGGCGTACTGCAACCACATCTTTTCGGATTTATAGATGCCTTCGAATTCACCTTCTTCCTCACCCTCCACCATTCGGGCAAGTTTCCTCACCCAGAATTCCAAGGTGGCCTCCTGTGCATTAGGGATGGTTACTATTTGTGACGCCGACCACCAGCCTGAATCCGTATCGGACCACGCCATGCGCACCGCACAGTTTCCCGTGCGCGCAATCAAGGCATCACACGAAATATCCCAGTTGGCCTCCGAGGAGCCCCTGGACCACGCACTGTTCGCAGCACCCAACTCGAATCCGCCGTCTGTAACAAGATTGCCGTCACAGACATTTTGAGGTTCCCCTTCGCCCCCTCCTTCGCCTTCCATTGCCCCTTCTCCCTCGTCCGCCCCTTCGCCCTCGTTTGCCCCTTCCCCTTCGGTTTCTGGGTCCCCTGACACCACCAAATCCACCGGGGTGCCGGGCGGCACGCTGGCGCCGGCAGGAGGATTCTGGCTGATGACCCTGCCCGGATCCACCGTATCATCATGCTGGCGCGTCACCGTGCCCAAGGTGAGGCCGGCGTGGAGTATCGCGATTTCCGCCTCCACGGACGCGTTCCACAGTTTGGCCGTCCAGTCCTCGGTGCCTGTGAGGACGTTGACCCCGTCGGGGGAAAGGGTTGCCGCATTCAACATATTGCCACCCGTGAACGCAGGAACTGTCAATAAGAGCGTCCGGGAGGGTTCATCCCAGAGTTTGAACTCTTCCACGGCACCTGTCAGGATTTTTGTTCCGTCGCGGGAGAACTCTACGGAGTAGACCGTATTGGCGAGTCCCGTGAACGTATGCAGAACCGACATTGTGACGGCGCTTGTCAGAATGGCCTTGTTATCCACGTGGCCGGTCAGGATTTTTGAGCCGTCCGGGGAGAATGCCGCCGAAACCACGCCCGTTGTTCCGCCCGGGTTTCCAAACATGGCGCCGGTCTCCACTTCCCAGAGATTGGAAATGCCGGCCGCAGTGACCATCATTATTCCATCCGGGGAAAAGGCCACCGAACGCACCGGATTGGAGGTTTCGTATAGGCGGATTGGTTCCGCCGTATTGGCGTCCCACAGTTTTGCGCGCTCCGACAGGCCCGTCAACACCTTTGCGCCGTCCGGGGAAAAGGCCACCGAGTATATAATATTTCCGTCGGTGGTGAAGGTGCGCACTTCTTGCCCGGTGTCCGCATTCCATATTTTTGCGGTACCGTCACTGGAGCCCGTCAACACCCATCCGCCATCCGGAGAAAAGGCCACGGCACGCACCGGCATGGTGTGACCTTCAAATATGTTTAACAATTCACCTGTGGCGGCTCCCCATAACTTTGCTGTGAAGTCCACGGACCCCGTCAGGATTTTTGTGCCATCCGGGGAATATGCCACGGCGATCACCGCTGCTTGGTGACCCGAGAAGGTGCGCAGGCATTCGCCGGTGGATTGGGCCATGCTTATCACATTCGGGACATTGACGGTGGCGGCTCCCTCGCCATCCCCTTCACCTTCCTGCGCGTAAAGGGCCGTCATGGCAAGTGTTTGAAGCCCTATCAGCCCCAGAAGGGCTATAGTCCACACGGTGACCTGTTTTAACCCTCCATATACACGATGCGTTAGTGCATCATGAAGCTTGTTGAAAGAATACTCACCCATACCCTATCCCTCCCAGGTTTATTCCTGCCTTCTCGAATGAACAAATGGCCCTTTGCTTTCACTAGACTACCACAAAGTAATAATTATGTCAATAACTTGCGATTGGAAAATTTCACGCAATTCTATGGCGAGATTGGGAGGGAGGGATGGGCAACAACCTAAAGATTCCCCCTAAGCCGGAAATAAATCCTCCCTTCCATCAGTAGTGGGGTGTTAATTCCTGGATTACTGTTTGCCGGGATTGGCTATGTCGCCGCGCGGGCCCCAAAGGCGGGTTTTCCCTTCATTTTTTTGGTGGGAACCGGGTGTGCTGCGCCCGCCTTCGATGTACTTTTCGAGCAAGGCGGTAAGTTGGTTGACGATTTCGGGGTGCTGGTCTTGAACGTTCTTGCGTTCCCCGATATCCGCGCTGAGGTCGTAGAGTTGTAGCGGCGGCAACCCCACTTTTTCCGCTTCCTGGTCTTTGGGTTCGCTCCATCCGCCGGAACCGGCGCAAAATTCCAGTTTCCAGGTTCCTTGCCGGATAGAAAAGACACCGTTGGCGGAATGATGCACGATGTCTTTGCGGGCAGGTTGTGTCGCGGTCCCAAACAGGGCGGGCAGCATGCTGATACTGTCTTCTCCCGCATGGTCCGGTAATTTCTCTCCGGTGATTTCAGCCACGGTGGCCATGAGGTCCGTCAGGCAGGTGAGGTGATCACAGGAGGTTCCTGGCGCGATGTGTTTGGGCCAGCGCGCGGTAAACGGAATCCGGTGGCCGCCTTCATAGATGTCCGCCTTCGCGCCCCGGAAGTGGTAGCTGGATTCATGGCCCATGGCCTTGAGTGTTTTGAAATCGGCCACGGGCGCGGGGCCGTTGTCGCTTGTCACGATCACCAACGTATTCTCGGCCATCCCATTCCGATCAAGCGCCTCCAATACTTGTCCCACGGTCCAATCGGCCTGACAGACAAAGTCGCCATAGACGCCCGCTTGGCTCTTTCCCCTATGTTCCGTTGCCGGAACAATAGGCGTATGCGGGGCGGTAAGCGGGAAATACAGGAACAGCGGCGCGTTCGGACTTTGGGCGGCGTGATCGTCAATGCATTGGACCGCTTTGCGCGTCAATGCCGGCAAAACTTCTGCATGGTTGAATCCGGGGGCGATGGGACCTCCTCGAAAGTACGCGGGCGCTTTACTCGATTCGATGGTCTCCGTGGGGAGTGTAACGACGTGATCGTTCTCCACATACAGGTAAGGAATCATATCGAGCGAGGCCGGAATGCCGAAGAAATAATCGAAACCGAGAATGGTGGGGCCGTGGGCGATGGGTTTGGCGTAGTCCAGGTTATTGGGACGCTGGGCGTGGCCGTCGGTGGTGGCCCAACCCAGCCCCAAGTGCCATTTTCCAATGCACACGGTATGATACCCGTGGGTTTTGATCAAAGACGCCACCGTCATACGCTCTTGTTCAATCAACGGCGCACTATGCCCTTCCAGCACATGCGCCTTCAAGGGACTGCGCCAACAATAACGCCCCGTCATGATTCCATAGCGGGTGGGGGTGCAGACCGCCGACCCCGAATGGGCATCTGTAAATATCATCCCTTCATGGGCAACGCGATCAATATTTACGGTGGGGATCTTGGATTCCGGATTGAGGCAGCTTACATCGCCATAGCCCAGGTCGTCTGCAAGAAGGTACACAATGTTTGGCTTGCCCATCGGCGCTTTGGCCGAGGGGCTTTTTGTCGCACAGCCACCCAACACCGCGGAGGCTCCGGCAACACCGGCAGCTTTTAGAAAATCACGCCGTCCGAGGAATCTCCCGCAATATTTATTTGATCTCATCTTCTTGTCCATGTGCTTCTCCGGTAATGGGACCTGTCATGACTCTAGCACATCGAGGGCGCCCGGTCACGGTCTTGCTCTTGGAAGCGTCAAGGAAAAGGCTGTAATTTTGTCCGAACTATGTTCGAGCACGAGTTCGCCTTGATGCGCACGGACGATCTCGCGGGCGAGACTGAGGCCCAGGCCCGCGCCGCTGACCTTCCTGCTGCGTGCCTTGTCGCCGCGATAGAAACGGGTGAACACTTTATCGTGATCCTCCGGGGGGATGCCCCGGCCTGAATTTTCCATCAGGAGTTGAACCGTCTGGCTGTTGGCGCAAAGTGTAAACCGCACAAACCCGCCGGCTTGGTTGTACTTGATGGCATTGGCGGAGAGGTTTTGGACGACCTGTTTCATCAGGTCGGCATCGGCCATGACCCAGAGATCCGGAGCGAGTTCGCTTTTGACTTCGAGCGTAGGGGCCAGAACCTCGGTATCCTCCACAATGCCTTCCACCAATTGGCTCAGATTCATTGGGCGGAGGTTCAATTTAAGTTCACCCGCATCGATTCGGGAGAGGAGGAGAAGTTTCTGCGTGATGCTTTTGAGTCGTTGGAGTTCTTTGCCGAAGGCCACATAGCGGCGCTGTTCGTCCGAACCGGGTTCGGCTTCATGCACGGCCTGTTCCAACTGCGCCTGCAGCACGGTTAAGGGGGTTTTTAGTTCATGGGAGGCGTCGGCGCTGAAGCGTACGGCCTGATGGAAGCTTTTTTCGATCCATTCCATCATGTCGTTGAAGAGGGCGATGAGTTCCGAGAATTCCCGATCCTCATCCTGGGGGGAGATGCGTTGATCCAAACCTTTGGCTTTGATTTGCCGGATGGTGTTCGTCATTTCTTCTAGGGGTTTGAGCGCGCGCTGGGATACCCACCAAGCGCCCAGGGCCACAAACAGCAAAGCGATTGGAAGCGCCGTATAGAGGCCATAACGCACTTGGGCCATTTCGGCATTGAGCCGCCGCAGGTTCAATCCGAGCGCGATGGTAAGTTCCGGGCTGCCCATCATGCCAATGCGCCATTTCTCGCCTCCTGCGGCGCGCGTGCAAAATTCCGGGATTTTTAACGGTACGGGCGGCCCGCCGCGCGATTCGGCCAGAGGGTCAATCAGAGGGGTTTTCCGTTCGTGTCCGCCGGGCGGTTCCGGAGGGGGAAAATCGGGATATTCCCCCCATTTTTCGGGCGATGGGAATTCATGCACAGGCAGTTCGGACAGCCAGTTGGGTGAAACATACAGCAGGTCGTCGTTCCGGCCTTTGACGAGGAATATGAAGGTGTTTTCCTCATTGTCGCCCAGAAAGAAACGCAAGGAATCGCTGACACGTTGCCAATGATCGGGGCCACGCGGCTGCACCAGATGTTTATGCGCGAATTCCCGAATGTCTTTATCGATGCGCAGGATGCTGATGTGGTGCATCGCCGCGAGGGTGATGCCGCTGAAGACGCCAAGCGCAACCCCGGACACCAACACCGACAATAGGGCAATTCGGAGCCGGAAGGATCGAATCCGTATGGTTTTCAAGAACTTCATGGTTTCACGAACCGGTACCCGACGCCGCGAACGGTTTCAATAAGATCGAAGTTGGCGCCGCCGCGGATTTTTCTACGCAACCGTTTGATGTAGACGTCCACCAGATTGGTGTTGGGGTCGAAATCATAACCCCAGACGTGTTCGATAATTTGCGTGCGGGTGTAGACGCGTCCCGGGGAGCGCATCAGGTATTCCAGGAGGCCGAACTCGCGCGCGGTAAGCCTGATTGCCTGACCGCCGCGGCTGACCTCATGGGAGACGAGGTTCACGGTGAAGTCACCGGCCTGCAGAATGCTTAACTGATCGCCCGAGGTTCGCCGCGCCACCGCGCGAATGCGTGAAATGAGTTCATCAACGTAGAAGGGCTTTGTCAGGTAATCATCCGCGCCGAGATCGAGCCCTTCTATGCGCTCTTCCAGTTCGCCCCGGGCCGTTAGCAAAATCACCGGAACCGCATTCCGCTTATTCCGGAGGCCCCGGAGAATGCTCAGGCCGTCCCGCCCGGGAAGCATAATATCCAATACGATCACGTCGTATTGCCGAGTTGTGGCGAGGGTATAGGCATCGGTTCCATTGTGGCAAACCTCGACGTTAAACCCCTGCTCTTCCAGGCCTTTTTGAATCAGCCCGGCCACCTGTTTTTCATCTTCCACGACCAGTACCTTCATGGCGCGATTATACCCGAGGAACGGTTCGCGTCAAAGGAATTTTTCATGACAGTTTTGTCATAATTATTGGGGAGTTCGTTCATTTTTTTCTGGTACACTTCCGATGTGGATCAGAAAAAACTAAAGGAGTGGATCATGAACGCGACAACCATCACTCGATCCCGTTGGGGAAACTGGAATCCCCTGCTTATCCTTGCTTTCCTATTCTTCTCATGTGCGGCCTGCGCGCAAACCGTATTCACGGATGGGGTATCGAGCGTTTCTCCAAATTCCGCCCCCCAAGGCGATACGAATCTGTTGGTCACCTTTGATTTGGCCGCAACCACGCCGCCTACGCCGCCAGGCGATGTGAATCCATCGAGTGCCGCGATAGGGACCCTCCAGGGGAGTTCCCTGAGCCGCAGCGGCTGGCAGGTGACCGCCCGCTTCAACATACCGTCCAATGAGACGGAGGGTTTAAAGATTGTGCAAGTTGTATTTCCCGCTCCCCCGGAGATTGGCGGCACCATTATTTTACAGAAGGCGGATGCGTTTACCGTGTTGGCCAGCAGTGAGGGTGAAAGTGAAGGCGAGGGAGCATCGGAGGGACAACGTGAAGGAATGACTTCCGAAGGTTCGCAGGAAGAGGGTGAGAGCGAAGGGACGTCCGAGGGCGAGATTTCCGGGTATCCGATTGTGGATACCGGACAGCCGGAATGCTTCAATGACACAAGTGTGGTGGCCTGTCCAAGTCCTGGGGAAGCGTTTTATGGACAGGACAGCCAGCATGCGGGCAATTCTCCCAGTTTTACCCTCAGCGAGGATGGCTTGACGGTTCACGATAATCTTACAGGGTTGACGTGGCAACAGAGCACGAACACAGACGGCGACAGCGATATTGACGCCGATGACAAGTTTACATGGAGCGCGGCTCAAAATTATCCCACCACGTTGAACAGTCAGAATTTTGGCGGATACCATGACTGGCGTCTGCCCACCATCAAGGAACTGTATTCGCTCATAGACTTCAGCGGAACCGATCCCAGCGGATACGAAGGCAGCGACACTTCCGGGTTGATTCCTTTTATTGACACCAATTACTTCGCATTTGCCTACGGGGATACGGCCGCGGGCGAGCGCATCATTGATTCCCAATATGCTTCGAGCACCCTCTATGTCTCAACGGCCCGTGAACAACTGCTTTTTGGAGTGAATTTCGCCGATGGACGGATAAAAGGGTATGGGCTGACCATTATGGGATCGGACAAAACCTTCTTTGTTATTTGTGTGCGTGGGAATGCCAACTATGGAAAAAACGATTTTGTAAACAATGGCGATGGCACCATCTCCGACCGGGCCACGGAACTGATGTGGACGCAAGCGGACAGTGGCACAGGCAAGAACTGGCAAGAGGCGCTTGCCTGGGTGGCGATGCAGAATGCGGCCGGTTATCTCGGCCATACCGATTGGCGGCTGCCTAATACCAAGGAATTACAGAGTATTGTGGATTACACTCGATCCCCAGACACCACCAGTTCCGCCGCCATAAGCACACTTTTCAATGTGACCGCCATCACCAACGAAGCCGGCCAAGCCGATTACCCCTGTTACTGGAGCAGCACCACGCATGAAAACTGGACATCGAGTCCCGGCAATGCGGCGGCATACGTGGCCTTTGGACGGGCGATGGGCTATATGAACAGCACGTGGGTGGATGTGCATGGCGCGGGAGCGCAGCGGAGCGATCCCAAGGCCGGGGACCCCGCCGACTATCCCACGGGCCGGGGACCGCAGGGGGACGCCATCCGGATTTATAATTATGTTCGGCTGGTGCGGGATATGGACCATGGCGAAGGTGAAGGCGAAGGAGTGGTGGAAGGACAGCCAGAAGGGGCTGGCGAAGGGACAGAGGAGGGACAGTCTGAAGGCGTCCAGGAAGGCGAAGGGCTTATCGAGGGGAGTGCAGAAGGCCAGAACGAAGGCCTGAGCGAGGGAGAAGGCGTTCAAGAAGGTGCACCCTCTGAAGGAACACCGGAAGAAGGCGAAGGCTATACTGGCAGCATGCATAGTGCGGATGAAAATGGCGATGGGCGCATTAGCCTTTCAGAATTGTTGCGCGTCATTCAGTTCTACAATTCCGGCGGGTTGCATTGTCAGGCAGATACCGAGGACGGATTTGCGCCCGAAACGGGGGATACGAACTGTTCGCCGCACAACAGCGACTATACCCCGCAAGATTGGCGAATCAGTCTTTCGGAACTCCTGCGGCTGATTCAGTTCTATAATTCCAACGGATACCACTGTCAGCAAGGCACGGAAGACGGTTTTGCGCCGGACGCCGGTTCGGGATGCTAAAGCGGGGGCCTTTTCCTGACAGTTTTGTCATTAAATCGGCCATTGTCTACTCATTTTCACCTGATAGACTCCTCATGTACACCGGGAAAATTGAATGGCGCGAGTCCTCGCGCAAACGCTGTTCCGACAGAGGAGGAAGTGGTTATGAGAAACATAAAAACGAGAAATCATTGTGTGTGGCCGATGGGGGCCGTAATCTTTGCGGTGATTATGAATGGCATGGGTTCGCTGGCCGTGGCGAAGGAAACGGCTGGCAAAGGGCTTCCGGTTTTTGAAGATCTCGACGTGAATTCCGATGGTCTTCTTTCTTTGCAGGAATTCCTGGCGAGTCCTGAGTTGGATGAAACGTATTTCCATGAACTCGATGTCAACGAGGACAATTGTGTATCGAAACAGGAGTGGCCGGCGCCGCCTGATCGTGAGGGTGCTCCAGAAGGCTCGAACGAGGGCGGTCAAGAGCCACCGAGCGGCATGAATATCGAGCAGACGTTATCCGATCAGGCACAGAGTACGACGATTGCGTTTGATGCGTTGGCGTTTGTCACGGGGGATTTGTGCGCGGATTCGTTTCTGCCGCCGGGGAAGGTGGCGGATTTTTCGGGGTTTCAATACCTGCGCGACAATGATCCCACTGGATTGGGCCATAACACCGACTTTGTGACCATCATCGCATTCAACGTGCTGAATATCCTTACAGAAAGCCAGATTGCGGAAATGGTAACGCTCGCGGGAGTTCAGGTGGAACAAATCAGCGAACACGGCTACATGCGTTTCCCGTTGATGAAGGCCTTCCGGCGTCTGTTCGAGGGCGATATACCGGCGGGAAGCACGGGATTGGACAAGGCCGCCGTGATGGCGTATTCCGCCGAACTGTACCGTCTTGACGGGGAAATCAGTTATGGCCGCGCCCAAACGCTGGGTGGAATTTTACGGTCAATGACCACGGAGCAGAAGGCCCAATTGGACGCGCTGACGGCCTTGGGCGGGGTGGGGAATTGGGATGACACCTTGCCCAATCCGCTTACTGACTTACATCTCAGCCAAGTGGAGAATGTGGCGGTGATGACCTACGCGAGCGAGATGTACAGTTGGTACGCGGGGTCCGTGGAAGCGGACGTGTATTTCTGCCCGGAACGGCAAGGCACCTATTTTGGTTCGTTTTACATGAAAGACATGCCAGCGATGGGTAATCCCGATTTTACCATCCCGAGTAATCTGACTGCGGACATGGGCAGCGCTTTTCTTGCTGCGCTGACCGCGCCACAAGCGGCCTTGGTAACGGACTTGGTCGATATTCAGCGGAGCGATCTCTATGCGATTGTCGATGCCCGGACCGCCATTTCCACGGAACTGCGGAAGTTTATGACCCAGGATTCCATCGATCAGGCGGGGGTGCTGGCCATGGCGGAACACTATGGGGAACTGGATGGCGCAATTGTGTACAACTTCGCAACCCACTTTACGGCGGTCGGCCAGGGATTGAGTGTTGATCAGACAACGCAAGTAACAGCGATCCGGGAAGAATGGAACACGATTTCCTGCACCGGGGCGTATCTCTATTCTCAGCCGGTGGCCATGCCCAGCATCATAAACACCGATTTCCTGTTTGGGGTCGGAACACAGGAAGGGGAAGTGGAGGGCTCCATAGAAGGCGAAGGGTCGCAGGAAGGCTCCGTGGAAGGAGAAGCTGAAGGTCAAGCCGAAGGCATGAGGGAAGGCGAAGGGGAAGGCTCGTTTATATTGCAGAGTTCCGAAGTGGTGAATGGAGGATCTTTGCCGGTGGAATACACGTGCGACGGCGCCGGGGCCACGCTGTCGCTGGAGTGGAGCGGGGCGCCGGAAGGGACCACCAACTACGCGGTGATCATGCACCATGTGGCGCCTGACATGACCAAATGGTATTGGATTCTCTACAACATCCCGGCGGACGTCCTGAGTCTTCCCGAGAATGTGACCGGCATCGGCACCTTGGGCACCAACAGCGTCAATGACCGTATGGAATATGCCCCGCCCTGTTCGCAGGGGCCGGGGGAGAAAACCTATATCCTCACCGTGTACGCGCTATCCGCGGCGCCGCAAATCAGCGTGTCACCGGATCAGGTCAACCGCGAGGTTCTGCTTGCGGCGATGGACGGACTGATCCTGGGCACGGCGGAATTGAGTGTGGTGTATTCGAGGCCGGACGAAGGCGAAACGGAAGGTGCTCCGGAAGGCGCAGTCGAAGGCGAAGGAGGCATTATTGTACCGGGAGCTACGCTCGTTCAGCGCACCACCGGATTACAATTCACCGAAGGCCCGGCCTGCGATAGTAAAGGCAACATTTATTTCTCTGATGTAAACGCGGACACGATTTATATCTGGACGGTATCCGGTGAACTGCAAACCTTCCTGACGGATTCCGGCGGGGCCAATGGATTGTTCTTTAATCATCATGGAGACCTGCTGGCATGTCAAAGCGACCTTGGCCGGTTGGCGTCCATCACGTCACAGCTTCAAACCAGCGTGATCGCCAATACCTATGCGGGGCATTCGTTTAACGAACCTAACGATCTTTGGGCGGATCCTCGTGGCGGCGTCTACTTCACGGATCCTGTGTTTTTCGGCCGCTCCGTTGTACAGGCCGGAGAATATGTGTATTACCTGGCGCCGGATGGAACCACTGTTACGCCCGTAATCACAGACATGGTGCGGCCCAACGGATTGATCGGGACCGTTGATGGAAGCATGCTTTATGTCGCCGATTGGGGCGCTGGGGCGGTCTACCGGTATGCCATCCAGGGAGATGGGACTCTCTCTGGCAAAACATTATTTGCATCGGTGACCTGTGACGGGATGACGATCGACAATGAAGGGAACCTCTATCTTACGGAAAATGCCGTGCTGGTGTATTCGTCTGAAGGGCAGCAGATCGTGGAAATCGCCGTTCCGGAGCGCCCCACCAATGTTGAATTTGGCGGCGTGGACCGCAAAACCCTCTTCATTACCGCCGGGACCTCGCTTTACTCGATTGACATGAAGGTTCAGGGAGTATGGCCCAGGAATGATACGGAAGGGGAAGTTGTGCTGGAAGGGGAAGGAAGTGCCGAAGGCGAGGGCGCTGTCGAAGGTGAAGGAATTGCTGAAGGAGAGGGCGGCGTGGAGAGCGAAGGCGCATTGGAAGGCGAAGGCGGTGCTGAAGGCGCGAATGAAGGCGAGTCAGGTCCGCTTACGATTGTTCAGCAGCCGAAACCTGCTTCAGTGTATGTGGGTTCCTATCAGCGGTTTTTCATTGAAACCTCCGGTGGCGCTGGCACAGTGAGTTATGACTGGCTGAAAGACGGAACGAGCCTTGGCGCGGCAAGCAGTGCCGGCTATGTCATCGAAAACGTGACTGACATGGATGCCGGACTGTATAGCTGCGTGGTGTCGGATGGCGTGACCACTTTGACGTCGGATGCAGTGCAACTTACGGTCTACGAGCCTGCCGCAACAGGCCAGCACACCTCGGACCAGGACGGCGACTGGCACATCAGCCTTTCGGAATTGTTGCGCGTTATCCAATTCTTCAACTCCGGCGGATTCCATTGCGAAGCCGGTACGGAAGATGGATATGCGCCGGGTTCAGGTTCGGCGGATTGTTCGGCATATTCGAGCGACTACAATCCGCAGGACTGGGATATATCCCTTTCTGAACTTCTTCGGATGATCCAGTTCTATAATTCCAACGGTTACCATTGTCAACAAGGCACGGAAGACGGTTATGCACCTGATGCGGGTGCGGGATGCTGACTCAAGAAGGTTATGCCGCCATGAGTATGTTTCGTAAAATGGCAATCCGAAGAATGCTTCTGTTAACGGCGATGTCCCTGTTGATGTTTCCGGCGCTGTGGATCAATGCCAGTGCGCCACCGGGCATGGCGCTGATCCCTGCCGGTTCGTTTGAAATGGGCGATCATCATGGCTTTGTGGATCCCAAGCACGGCGGTGATGAAACGCCCATTCATACGGTGCGGCTGGATGCTTTCTATATGGGCATCAACGATGTCACCACAAGGGAATACTGTGACTTTTTGAATTCGGCGCTGGCGGAACAACAAATCGAGGTGCGGGATGGCGGTGTGTATCTTGCGGGAGGAAAAGAGTTGCTCTGCGAGACGCGCACGATGTCGCCGTATAGCCGCATTGAATGGGATGATATGCACTTTATAGTGCTCGAACACAAAGAACAACATCCCATTGTTTGCATCCGTTGGCCGGGCGCGGCGGCATACTGCAACTGGCTAAGCAGTCAAAATGGAATGCCCCTCTGTTATGACGCCGCCACGTGGGAGTGTGATTTTAACAAGAGCGGGTTTCGGTTGCCGACGGAGGCGGAATGGGAATATGCGGCGCGCGGCGGGCTGAATCATCCCTACGGTAATTTTCCGTGGGGCGATGCACCGGATGCCGGAAAGGCCAACTGGCCGGAATCGGACAATCCGTTTCGTGCTGGTCAAGAACCGTGGACGACGCCCGTGGGATTTTTTAATGGACAATTACATCGAAAGGATGATTTCCATTGGCCGGGGCCGCAAGAGACCTATCAGACTTCGGATGGCGTGAATGGCTATGGCCTCTATGACATGGCGGGCAATGTCTGGCAGTTTGTCAACGATTGGTATGGCCGTGATTATTACGCGTACAGTCCGGCGGAAAATCCTCCCGGTCCGGATCGTGGCAGTGTGATGCCCGATGGCAAGCCCTATCGCGGGATGCGTGGCGGCAACTGGTACAACGGAGAACATGGCCACAGCCGAGTATCCAACCGGAATCCCTCGTATTGGCGCGGCCCACAGGATCCGAATCATCCTTATTATCACGTGGGATTCCGTGTTGTGCTGCCGATCAATGCAGAAAATCGTCCGAAAGTGAAACTGACACCTGTGCACTACATTGAAGGGCGGGATAACAAATCTGACAGACGTCCTCATCGAGGTTCGCAACGCCATCCACGCCAGGAAACGCCTCCGCCGCGTGAAATGGGCCGGGAGCAAACGGAAATCCTTGATGCACTCGGCTATTTTGCGCCCAATCCCGATCATCAAAAGGATCAGAGGCCACGTGGAGGAAAAAGGATGCAAGAAGAAAATAAAACCCCGGTTTCGCCCAATCCCGGCCAGACTGCCGGATTGTTTCTCGACACGCCAAAGGCATTCGACGGCTATACGCTATTCGCTCCGAAACACAATACCGTCACCTACCTCATTAATAACCAGGGCCAAGCCGTGCATCAGTGGAAAAGTGCCCATGAACCGGGACAGACCGTTTACTTAAAGCCCAATGGCAACCTGCTGCATTGTTGTTTCACAAAGAATCGTGATTTCACCGGCGGCGGCGAAGGCGGGCGGCTCGAGGAGTTTGATTGGGACGGAAACCTCGTTTGGGAGTTTGAATATTCGAGCGCTCAATACCTTTCACATCACGACATCGCGCCATTGCCCAACGGCAACATTTTGATGCTTGCCGTCGAGAAAAAAACGCAAGACGAATGCATCGCTGCCGGATTCAACCTCGATATGTTACGCGACCGGGAATTGTTCCCCGATTCCGTCGTCGAGGTGCAGCCAACCTATCCCAAAGGCGGCAAAATCCTCTGGAAATGGCGGGTCTGGGATCATCTGATTCAAGACTTTGATCCCGCGAAGGCCAACTACGGCGATGTCGCCGCACACCCCGAATTGATTGATGTGCACTGCAACGGACGGGACGCGCCCGCGTTTTGGAACCACATGAATTCCATCGCCTATAACGAAACACTTGATCAGATCATGCTCAGCGTGCGCGGCTGCAATGAGATTTGGATTGTGGACCACAGCACTACAGCTCAGGAAGCCGCGGACCACACCGGTGGCAAACAAGGAAAAGGTGGCGACCTCCTCTATCGCTGGGGCAATCCCGCCGCATACAAACGCGGCACCGAACGCGACAAACAACTCATCCAGCAACATGATGCCCAGTGGATTCCCGAGGGTTCTCCCGGTTCGGGCCATATCACGCTTTTCAACAACGGGTATGAACGCGGTTACTCCAGCATCGAAGAAATTATCCCGCCAATGGACACCAGCGGCCATTACATTATTGAACCCGGCAAGCCCTATGGACCGGAGAATCCGGTGTGGCACTATGAAGCCAAAAATCCCACAAACTTTTTCTCTTCTGAGATCTCTGGTGCACATCGTTTACCCAACGGCAACACCCTCATCTGCGAAGGCGTCATTGGCAACCTGTTTGAGATCACTCCGGACGGTGAGACCGTCTGGCAATACGTCAATCCGATAGTTCGCGGCGGTATCCTCGCCCAAGGCGAATTGCCGGGCAAAGACGTGCGCGGTCACTTGTTCAACGCCGTATTCAAGGTTCACCGGTATGCGCCAGATTTTTCCGGATTTTCAGGGCGCGATCTGACGCCCAAAGGGGTGATCGAACTTCCGCCGGAATCAAAAGGTAAAACCGGGCTGGATCAGTCCGATGCCCCGCCGGAAGAGCGCCCGCGCCGCGGGGGATGGAATTGGTGGAATCAGCCGCCAGGTCCTCCTAGTCCATTTACACGGTAAAACAACCATGTGGCGGTTAAGCCGAAAGGCCGGCGGGAAAATGCACGTGGCGGTGGTCCTGGGCCGCGTCGGCACGTCCACCCGCCATTTCCGGCTCGAACCCAAACATGTCGTCCGAAAAAGCACCACCGCGCCAAAATCCTAATGGTCGGGGCGGCCGGATTTGAACCGGCGACCCCCTGGACCCAAACCAGGTGCGCTAGCCGGGCTGCGCTACGCCCCGACACAAGTAGGGGTAGTTTAGCATGGATTCGAGGATACGCGCCACCCGCCGAAAGTTAGCCCCAAGGTTAGGATAATGTGGACATCGGGGGGGGGCTTTCAGACGTTGGGATTTCCCATCATTCCCACAAAGGCATGAAACAGGGCGGGGTCCAAGTCGGCGTACATTTCGTCTTTCATGAGCTTGAGGGCGTCAAAGGTGTTCATGGCGTCTTTATACGGCCGGCGCGTGGTGAGGGCGTCGAAAATATCCGCAATCGTGATAATCCGCGTGAATCTCGACAACTGTTCCTCGGGCAGCCCGTCGGGATATCCCTTTCCGGTGCGTTTCTCGTGATGGTGCCGCACCACATCCAGCATGACCGGAGTCTCCACGTTGTGCTGCCGCAGAATGTTTTCGCCGAACACCGGATGCTGCTTGACCTGTTCCCATTGCTCCTTCGAGAGTTTCCCGGGGGTGTTCAACACGGCGGGATCGATCATGCTTTTCCCCACGTCATGCAGGAGCGCGCCGTTGCCAAACATCAGAATGTCGGATTCCGAATACCCCAGCCGTTTGCACAATGCCACGGAAAACACCAGCACGTTCACCGAGTGCGTATAGGTGTAGTAATCATATGAGGTGACCTTGATCAAGTGTTGCAGCGCTTTTTCCTGGTTGAAAATGAACCCCACGGAGTGCTGCACCATGGATTTGGACCGCGGAAGCAGGCTCTTGGACCGCGGTTCCTCCAGCAGGTCCCGCACCAAATGCATTGCGGAATGATACAGCACTTCAGAACGCTCGTTCATGTGAATATTGGAATCCGCCAAAATCGAACTTAAGTTGCTCTCCACGTAATGGAAGTAGGCTACTTCCTGGTCTGATGGCACAAACAACTGCGTGACCGCATTGTCACTTAATCGCTGTTTATCGGTTTCGGTGAACGCAAGGTTTTTATTGCGGTACAACACCGGCGCGCGGTCGGGCGCGTGCTGGATATACAAATCAAAATCCACCGTGGTGTCAATGCGCAAACTGGTAAGATAGATGGGGAAAAACTGCTTGATTTCAACGGCTTGCTGCGATATCGTCCCTTTGCTCAAACGCCCTAAGGCCTCCATGACAACTTCCCTTTCTCCAACGCCCTTTAGTGCAAAAAACATCCCTCTGCGTAATTCTCCCGGAAACCAGTATGAACCCCTTTCCCCTTTCTGTCAAGAACATTTTCCGGCAATGGCGTTATTCGTAACGGTTCTTATTTAATCCGCCGGCCAAGGATGCTCGCCATATCTTCCGTGGTCAAGGAGATCGGATTATTCTTGTTTTCCGCCCCCGCAAGCAGATTCGGAATATCGGAGTCACGCACGCCATAATCACTCAAGTACGGCACCGCCAGCCGCTCCGCAAGCATGTCAAGCTGTTCCACCAGCAACCGGCAGTCCCGCAGGGTTCCGGTTTCTTCCACGCGCGCCAGCAAAGCGCCGACACGCGCATATTTCCGCAGCGCGGGATGCCCGGGTCCCTGCGTTTCGCTCAACCGCCGGATGGTCATGGCCGCGGCGGGCGCCATCAACGTGCCGCAGACCACCCCATGCGGGATATCCGCATATCCGCCAATAGGGGAGGCCAGGCCGTGCACCACCCCGAGTCCCGCATTGGCCAAGGCAATACCGGACATCAGCGCGGCATAGGCCATATCGGCGCGGGCCTGGATATCGGCGGATTGATCCGTGCATACGGGAAGCAGACTTCGTGCAATGGCTTCGAGACCGCTCCACGCCAGCGCATCCGTCATGGGCGAGGCGGCGGGAGATACATACGCCTCCAGCAACTGGGTGAAGGCGTCCATCCCGCACGCGGCGGTCACCGGGGCCGGACACTGCAGCATCAGTTCCGGGTCCACCACCGCGATATCCGGGACAAAGTTGTCGTGCCGGAGCGATTTCTTAAACCCGTTCGGCCCCACGCGGCTGAGCACGGCATTCTTGGTCGCTTCGCTCCCCGTGCCCGCCGTCGTCGGAACCGCAATAAAAGGTTTCTTCGTTCCATCGGGAAGCGTCTTCGTGCCCACGGACTCCAAATAGTCCACCACGGGTTCTTGGCGCATCAGCATCGCGGAAACCGCTTTTCCCGCATCCATCACACTGCCCCCGCCCCACGCCACCACGGCATCCACATCCTCGTGAAAGAACCGCCGCGCCGCGTCATCCACAAACTCCGGGGACGGCTCGCCCTTCAGGGTGATGTGTGAATATCCAATTCCCAACCCGCGCAACGATTCCAGGAAACGGTCCCAATACGGCGACCGGTACGACGCATGCCCCGTCACCAGCAACACCTTTGCCCCGAAGGCACGAATGAGTTTCGGCAATTCAGCGGTCTTGCCGGGACCGAAGTATATCCGCGGCATCCGCGCAAATGTAAATGCAGGAATCATGCGTGTTACCTCCTGCGGATAGTGTATCCCACCGGCGCGGGCGATATCCCGCCGCTATAGGCGATAATTTCAATTGAAGGCGCTGTGACGGAATCCCTACAATTCATCCCACGGGAATTTTTACATCTCCACAAGGCCGAATCAAAAAGGATCATGGCATGCGCGTGAACACCGTCCTCCTGACATTTGCTCTATTCTGTGTTTGGTGTGGTTCACTTGGGGCTCAAGGCGCGGAATCCTGGCAAAGTACCTATACCGGCGAAGATGCCGTAGGGGCTCATGTAATTGCATTTTGGAATTTTGATGAAGAGGGCGATGCGGCCTTGGATGCCTCCGGCAAGGGGCATGACGGAAAGTTGGACGGTGTTTCCCGGCATGCGGAGGGACGTTTTGGCCGGTGTGTCGAATCGTTTCCCGGGTGGCCGGTGGAAGACGTGCATCACGCCGTGGTGGTGGCCCATGCCGCCGATCTCTCCCCGAAAAGTGCTTTCACTCTCGAAATGTGGGTCTGCCCAAGCGAGATGCCCGCGGAGTATGGCGAATCGTTTCTGGTGGACAAACGGTATGTTGACCATGCCGATTACCAGTGGATACTGGGAGCGCCGGATAAAAAAGGCAGGCAGCGCACCTGGGCCACACTTGGTTTTGGCGAGGACTCGGATACGTGGCATGCTTCAGAACCTGTGGTATTGCTGAAGGGCCAATGGTCCCACATTGCAATGACCTATGACGGGGCGGGAACCGTGGCGTTTTTTCAGGATGGCCGTTCCCTGGGCGGTGCAACCAAACCTGGACGGGGAAGTATTTGCCCGGGAACGCATGTGTTATCCCTCGGCGACCGCATCGGCAGTTATTATCATGGTTTTCCCGGAAAGATGGACGAAATCCGCATTACGGCGGGCGCGCGTGAATTCCGGCCCCTGACGGTTGCCCAAGAACATATCCGCACGGTGTATGAACGCATGGAGCCCGCGCCTGCGTTGAAATTCCGGCTGACCAATAACCGCCGGGACCCGATAACCGGACTCGAGGTTTCCATTGGGAGCCCCGGAATTTTCAAAAAGGATTACCCGGTGAATGAAATCGCTCCGGGCGCCTCCCAGGTGCTGGAATATTCCTTCGACACGCACTTGCGGCCGGACACATACACCCTTGTTGTCACCGTCCAATTTCAAAATGGCGATCAGCCGTATCGCAATAGTGAATACTTCAAAATGGAGTTGGTTCCCCGCAAGCCGCCTTTCCGGATGCCCGTGGTGATGTGGGGCATCGGGGGAACGGATGGCGTGCTTGAAAATATGGCGGCCCTCAAGGAAATCGGTTTTACCCATTGTTTGGGTTTACGCTGTGATTTTGATGCGGTCTGGAAGGCGGGCGCGCCTGCGACGGCGGTGCGCGGCAAGGAATTTGCGGACAGTTGCCGCATGCTGGACCAGGCCCTGGCCAATGATCTCGGTATTGTAATCAGTACCAGCCCCGGCGCCTGGCTCGAAGATAAAAAAGAATTCTTGCGGATGGGTCCGCCGGAACATCCCTATGATCGGCCGAATATCTGCTGCACGTTTCCCGAAGTCCAGGCCTTCGCCCGGAATGTGGGCGCCTCCATTGCACAGACCTATGGGGAGTTCCCCGCGTTCCAAGCCGTATTGATTCATACCGAAGTGCGCGATGGGACGCAGATTTGTTTTCACGAGCACGACCAAGCCAAGTATCAGGCGGCAACAGGCAAAACGTATCCGGAACACCTCGGAACCAAGAACGGCGTTTCCTACATGAAGATTCCGGGTTTCCCGGAAAATCGTGTCCTGCCAGATGACGACACATTGCTCCAATTTTACCGCTGGTTCTGGCGCGAAGGCGACGGATGGAACGCCCTTCATTCCTCGGTGAACCAAGGGCTGAAATCCACCGGGAGAAAAGGATTCTGGACCTTTTTTGATCCCGCGGTGCGTGTGCCGCCCTTGTGGGGAAGCGGCGGCAATGTGGATTTCCTTTCCCACTGGACCTACAGCTATCCCGATCCCATTCGCATCGGCCTTGCGACGGACGAACTCTTTGCCATGGCCAAAGGCGGCCCGGAAGGACAGGGCGTTATGAAAATGACGCAGATTATCTGGTACCGCTCCCAGACCGCACCGCAGGAAGCCTCCCCGGCATCTTCCAGCGCCCGATCCCCTTGGGAAGACTTTGATCCGGGCGCGGACTATATCACCATTGCGCCCATGCATCTGCGGGAAGCATTCTGGACAAAATTGGCGCGCCCGATTAAGGGTATCATGTACCACGGTTGGCAATCCCTGGTGCCCAGCGACGGCACGTCCAGTTACCGGTACACCCATCCCGAAACACGTCATGCCCTGAAAGAACTGATTGCACGGGTGGTTAAACCGCTCGGGCCCACACTCCTTCAAGTTCCCGCAGCACCCTCGGATGTTGCCTTTCTCGAAAGTTTTACTTCTGCCATGTTTGCCGGACGCGGCACCTATGGCTGGGGCCGTTTCTGGGCCGCGGATGCCTATCACGTCCTGACGTATGCCCAGCTTCAACCCGAGGTTATCTATGAAGAAACGATCCTAAAATATGGGCTGGATGGATACAAAGTTCTGGTTCTCGCGGATTGTGATGTGCTTCCCCAATCCGTCGTGGAAAAAATCAACGCCTTTCATGACACAGGCGGCATTATTATCGGCGATGAACGTCTGTGTCCCGCGATTTCACCCGACATCCTGTTGAAATCCCATGCGCGCACAAAACAGGCCGATGCGGATAAACGCGCGTTGCTTGAACTCGCTCGTACCCTGTCGGAACAACTCAGCGGACGCTATCAGCCCTATGCCGCCTCCTCTGTGGCGGATGTACTGCCGTATCTGCGGCGATACGGCGCCTCGGACTATCTTTTCGCCATCAACGACCAGCGGGAATTCGGGAACTACGTCGGACAACATCACTTGGTCATGGAACAGGGGCTTCCCGCCCAAGCGGCGTTCACGGTTCAACGGCCCAACGGCCATGTTTATGACTTGGTGGAACACCGTGAAGAACGCGCGGAGATCAAAGAGAACTCCCTGCACATCCCGGTTGAATTGGGGCCGGGCGGGGGAAAGCTTTGGCTTATCACCGAAAAGCCTATTGAACTAATCTCGATTCAAGCCCCGCAAGAAGCAACCTGTGGAGAAGAGATATCCGTGCAGACTTCCGTCACGGATGCCGCGGGTGATGCCGTAAATGCAATTGTTCCGCTTGAAGCCCGTATTCTGGATCCCGATGGGCGCGTTTCTGAATGGAGCGGATTCTACGGCGCGGTGGACGGGCGGCTTGCCCTTGCTTTGGCCTTCGCACGCAATGATGTAACCGGCGTTTGGACCCTCGAAATGCGGGAACTGGCCTCCGGCAAGTGCGCCCGCCATTTTATTCGGTTATTGCCCGTTCAGCAATAATAGGCGGTTACCGGGCCGGTTCCCGGCATTACAGGTGTACTTCGATCCAATTGTGCAACAGGATGTAAAAGATCGCGTGAATTTGACCCGCCGGCGGCCCAATAAGATTCGGCGGGCGCGGAGAGGGGGTTGCCCGTATAGTGACGGTTTGCCCATGCCCTTTCCGGTTGATTATAGTGCCCGTACATGAAATATCTGAAACGCGCCGCCATAGCCTCTCTCGGGATAGTGTTTCTGCTCGTTCTTCTGTCGGGGATCGGGCTGTTCTGGCTGCTGTGGGAGTCGCGGGAGGCGGGCGCGGGGTATGATGCCAAGATTCTTGCGACCGGTGTTTTTGTTCTGGGGCGAACTCCGGAATCCATCGTGGAACAGGAACTGCGCTACATGCCCATGCGCGGATACACCGTGGACCGCGAAGCAAAAACAGTCACCGCCTGGATTTTCCCGTCCGCCAAGCGCACGGCTGTTTATCGGGAATGTCTAGGTGTTGCCCTGGCACTTAACAATGATGTCCAGGCACTGAAAGCGCAAGCGCGCCCCGGCCTGATCCCTAATCTCGAATCTCTTAAGAATCAACCGTGGCCCATGGGCGATGCTCCGAGCGGACGGCCCAAGCCGGAAGGCTACGATGAGGCCAAGGTGCTCAAAGCAGTGGATCGATTGTTTTCCGAGCCGAGACGTTTCCCCACGCGCAATACCCGCGCGGTGGTGGTGGCGTATAAGGGGGAGATTATCGCGGAACGCTATGCGCCCGGATTCGGACCGGACCAACGCCTCGCCGGATGGTCTGCGGCGAAAAGCGTGTTTCATGCCCTCATGGGAATTGCGGTGCGCGATGGCAAAATCAAGATTAGTGATCCCGCGCCGGTGCCTGCCTGGCATGTTCCGGGGGATCCGCGCGCGGCCATTACGCTGGATATGTTGCTGCGCATGCGCAGCGGGATTGACTACAACGACTTTATGTTCAATAAACGCCTCCGGTTGGCGGAACTGCTTTTTGGAAGAACCGGCGCCGCCGAGTATTTTATGGACAATCCGCTTGCTTATCCCCCGGACACCCACTTCGCCTATGCCAGCGGGAGCACAAATCTCTTGAGCTGGGTATTGCGGAGGGCCTATGGAGACGATGCCTACTATGCGCTTCCGTACAAGGAGCTTTTCTCCAAACTTGGCATGCGCAGCGCCTGTTTCGAGGCCGACGCCACGGGAACCCTGATCGGCTCGTCCTACTTCTTCGCCACCGCGCGCGACTTCATCCGCTTCGGACTGCTCTATCAAAACGACGGCGTCTGGCAGGGAGAGCGCATTTTGCCGGAAGGCTGGGTGGCCAGTGGCCGCACCCCCTCACCCAAAGGTCCGGACCATTATGGCGCGCACTGGTGGCTGTCCACCGCGGGCGACCGTGCCAAAGCGAAGGCGCGGGGCATCCGCCTTCCGGAAGATGCCTTTATGGCCAACGGATTTGAAGGACAGAAGCTCCTGGTCATCCCCTCAATGCAACTTGTGCTGGTTCGCCTGGGGCTTTGTTATTTTCACGATTTTTCGCTCCTTGAAGAACTCGATGATCTATTTGAAGCATTTCCGGAGACGCGGGAACCGATTGCCCGGGGGGACGAATCTTTACAGGGGCAGGAAAATGAAAAAGAAAGCGGTCCTCGTTGACTTCCTGCGCGCCCATTCGCCCGGGATGCCGTGAGAACCCGCCAACGTTCGCTACCGGGCGGACGAACCCTTGATGATGAAGCCGCCCGACTTCTCATCGTGTTCCAACCGGAGGAGCCCGTGGGCTTGCGCTTCCTCCAGCAATTGGCCGAAGGACCGGAATCCGTAATGGGCCTCACTGAAGCCCGGCTTGCGGCGCTTCAGGGCCTGTTTGACCATGGACCCCCAGATTCGCTCCTCTTCACCCCGTTCCACCAGCAGGGCCTCGTAGGTTTTAAGGATCAAATCCCAGGCCTCCCGCTTTTTATCGTCAACAGGATGGGCGGCCCTGGCCTTCGGACCCCGTGCCGGTCTGCGGCGGGCCGGTTCTTCAACCACCTTTGCGGGCGGGCGGTGCGGACCCGCCAGGTCGTCATACGAGATGAACTCATCGCAGTTCGCGATCAGCAAGTCGGATGTTGAATTCTTGACGCCGACGCCGATGACGGTTTTGTTGTTTTCCCGGAGCTTGCTGACCAGCGGGGAGAAATCGGAATCGCCGCTGATGATGACGAAGGTGTCCACGTGTCCCTTCGTGTAGCAAAGGTCGAGGGCATCCACCACCATGCGGATATCGGCGGAATTTTTGCCCGACTGCCGCACGTGCGGAATCTCGATCAGCTCGAAGGAGGCCTCGTGCATCATCGCCTTGAACTCCTTGTAGCGGGCCCAGTCGCAATAGGCCTTCTTCACCACGATGTTCCCTTTGAGCAAAAGCCGTTCAAGCACCTTCGTGATGTCGAACTGGGCATAATCGGCATCCCGGACCCCCAGCGCGATGTTCTCAAAGTCGCAGAAAAGGGCCATATTCTTCGTTTCGGCGGTGCGTGTCATGGACGAAACTCCTCCGGCAGGCGAGTTATCCCGTTCAAATAGCCTGCCTCTGTACATTGTGGCTGAAACCAACGCGTGCGTCAACCATAATTCGTACGCCCGCTTTTGGCAAAAGGATGCGGGAACCTGGTAAAATTACTGCTTTGTTGTATTGTGCAGATCAACGGAAGCGAAGGCAGGCAGTGGAAAGAATAAAACGAACCGCTCTGGTGGTGGACGACGACGCGGAGATTCGTGATTTGGTGGCCGCGGTGCTCGAATTCGAGGGGTGTGCCGTCATTCATGGCTGCAACGGGGAGGAAGCGTTGTCCCTGGCCATCGGGAACCTTCCCGACCTTATCGTGTTGGATGTGATGATGCCGGTCAAGGATGGTTTTGAGACGTTGAAGGAACTGCGGCAGGACACGCGAACGGCGCACATCCCCGTGGTGATGATCACGGCCATCAATGAAGTTGAACTGGGAATTCACCGCACCGCGGAGTCCACGGGCCTGCGGCTGGGAGTGACCGCTCCCGAGGCGTTCATTGACAAACCCATTCAACCGCAGGTATTGCGCAAAATCCTGTCGGAACTGTTCGTGGCCTAGAGGGTGGGAATTGGCGCCACATTGCGGAGGCAATGTGTCCGTTAGGGGGAGTTACTGCAAAGGCACACGATGACTTCCCTTCAAGGTGCGGCCTGCTGCGCGATCTGTGCCGGCAAATGCCCGAACCTCCAAAATAGAGCAATTATGCAAATTCCCCTGTTGAACGTCTAAAGACAAAAGTGTAAAATCATGCCTGTTGGATGGTTTTTCACATTGATTTCGGGGTTTGTCAAAGAGAGGATTAGTTATGAAAAAGACCCATTGCGTATTCGTTCTTGCACTATCCGTATGCGTTGCGTGCCTTTGCACGGGATGTCCAAAACCTGCCCCAGGCATCGGGGTGTCCCTTGCCACACTCGATTTTGGCACGGCGTTGAATCAGTTGACGTTCCAGGTTTGGAATTCGGTGGCCAAGTCCCCGGCGTTGACGTTCCAGGTGAGTTCCGCAGTCCCGTGGATTACCGGTATTGTCCCCGTTCAGGGAACCAGCACCGGCGTGGGCAACCCGGTGGCCATCAATGTATCCGTAAGCCGTGCCGGCCTTGCCGCGGGAACCCATACCGGCGTGATCGTGGTTTCCGGAAACGCCCCAACGGTCACGATACCGGTATCCATCGAGGTGTCCGGCGGTGAAGGCGAAGGGGAAGGCGGCGATGAAGGGGAAGACGAAGGCGAAGGCGGCGGAGAAGGCGAAGGGGAAGACGAAGGCGAAGGCGGCGGAGAAGGCGAAGGGGAAAATGAAGGGGAAGGAAGTGGTGAAGGGGAAGTCGAGGGCGAGGTTGTCCTGGATTGCGGAGATTGGTCGCTGGTGGGTTCGGCGGCCTGCCTCGCGGACCGCATGCGCATTACTTCGGATGACGGGGGGCAGGTCGGTGGCGCCTGGTTGAAATCACTGATTGATTTGACCCAAAACCTTGACTTTGAATTCCGCGTATATCTTGGGAACAAGGATGAAGCGGGCGCGGATGGCATTGCGTTTGTATTTGCGCCGGACTTTGCCGCCAACAGCAACGGGGAAGGCCTGGGCTATGCCGGGATTGCTCCCTCACTGGCCATTGAAGTGGACACCTATCCCAATGACGGCGCACACCTCGGCGGCGATCAGGGAGATCCGCTGGCCGATCATATGGCTATCCAGGCGGGCGGGGACCCGTCGCATTTCGCGATGGGGGACCGTCCCCTGGTGACCGTGCCCAATCTGGAAGACAATGCGGTGCACACCCTGCGCCTGGTATGGAACGCGGCCGCGCACACCCTGCAGGTCTTCCTGGATGATGCCAAGGGCGCGCCGGTGATTGACTACACCAGCGACATTGTGGCCAATTTTCTCGATGGCCAAAGCGCCGTGCGCTTCGGCGTAACCGGCTCAACCGGCGACCTCTGCAACCTGCAATACATTGCCCCCACGCGCCTGCAGATGAGCGCCGCACAGCCAAGCTGGTCCTGGACCTGTGGCGACTGGCACCTGGCTGATTCCGCGTCTTGCGATCCCCCACGGATTAACATCACCCCGGATGACGGTGGCCTGCTCGGCGCCGCCTGGTACAACACCCAACTCAATCTGGCGCAGGATTTCGACATGGAATTCCGCCTTTATTTCGGAAACAAGGACGACGATGGCGCCGATGGCATGGTTTTCGTCATGACGCCTTCCATAACCGGCGCGGACGTGGGCGAGGGTCTTGGCTATGCCGGCATCACGCCTTCCGTGGCGGTCGAGTTCGACACCTATCCCAACGATGGTGAGCATTTCGGCGATGATCATGGAGATCCGCTGGCGGATCACGTTGCGGTGGATGTGGCCGGGAGCGTGGACCATTTCGACATGGCCGGCCGGCCCTTCGCTGAAATCAACGACGTGGAGGATGGCTTCGAGCACCGTGTCCGTATCCAGTGGACCACGGCCGACACCACCTTGCGCGTCTATCTCGATGACGTCGTCAACCCCCTGCTTGAATACCCAAGCGACCTCCCCAATGCGCATCTGGGTGGAAATTCCATGGTGTATTTCGGATTCACCGGATCCACGGGCGTGTTGAGCAATCAGCAGTACATCATCCCCGTGCGGCGCTGAAAAAAAAGCCCCTGCGGCCAAGATCAGGGATGGTCTTGGCCGCAGTTTTTCTTTTTACACGCGGTTCCGGAGATTGGGGGGAGATCGGCAGGCATGCGCCGGGTCAGTGCTTTGGCGCGCGGATTCGCTTTTTCAGGCGCAACGGCGCCCCGTCCACGGTGAATTCCTTGCAGGTGAGGCACAGGTTGGGGACGTTTCCGTCCAGGAAGCCGCGCAGCAGGGTGCGATACGCGTCTCCATGAATAATTTCCGGGAGGGTTTGCTGATGGAGATTGCCTATGCACAATTCCGTGTACCAATCACAGCAACAGGGAGACACATCGCCGTTGGTATAGAGGTTCAGATTGCCCCGCCACGGCTCCAGGCACAACGGCGGCGGCCCGGGGGCGCCGGCCACCCCAAGTTGCGGACTCACCTTGATGTGTTCGGCAAATTCCCGCCAATCCTCCTGAATCGTGGGTATCTTGTGGAGATTCCCGGGATGGGCGACGATGGAAAGCTTGAGTTCGGTCTCCGGACGCTTTTCCGCGAGAAACGCTTTGATATGGGCACGGATAACATCCAGGTCTATACCCCGCATTTCGTGGGCATTTTGGGGGTCGGCCTCGATGGAAACATTCAGCACGGAAAGTTGTGAGGCCGCAATACGCCGTACGTTCTCCCCTTCGAGCAGGGTGCCATTGGTAAACAGAATGGTGCGCAATCCTTTGTCCGCGGCATAGTTGATCATCTCATGCAGCCGGGGATGCAGCAGCGGTTCGCCCATCAGGCTGAACACGATGCTCTCGACGGAGTTCGGAATCCCGTCCACGAATTTGCAGAAAAGGCCCCAGTCCATCAAGTGCGGCCGGCGGCCCTCCAGATCGAGCACGCCCCAGCACGTCTTGCACCGGAGGTTGCATCCGAAGACGGGCTCCACCATCACGGTCACCACGCGGAAAATGCGCGGCAGGCGCAACAGGTAACAGGCGAGGTTGAGCGCCAGGGAAAGGCACGTGGAGGGCCGGTGCATCTTTTCGTACATCCAGTCGGCATGCGCACTGCTGCGATAGACGATGCGTGAAGCCACCGCATACAGCATGCGCATCATGTGTTCGGCGAGCCTTTTTCGGTTCATGCGCGTCTCAGGACACCCTTGCTGGCGCGATACAAAAAGATCGGCAAATACATGGGCAGGAAATGAGGTTTCGGGTAGTCACGGACTAACCGGCGGATACGGCGGGGATTGAAGAAAAAGCTGCGCAGGGCTTTGCGCTGATAGGCATAAAGAACATTGTCCGGCAGGTCCGTCAGGTTCACCCGCATACTGGAGAAATCCATGTCGTCGTAACGCAGATTCACCAGTTTCTCCGGACGCTGCTGCTTTACAAGCTCGAAAATGGGTGTGCCCGGGAACGGCGTCACCGTGAAGAAACTTGCTGTGTGGAAATCCGAATAGGTGGCCACGTCAATGGTTTGTTGCAATTCCTCCTCGGTTTCCGTCGGGAATCCCATCATGCAGAAACCCGCGATATAAACACGCTTGGCCGCCGTCATTTCTACATTCTTGAGGAATTTCGGGATATCCAGGCGCTTCTGTGTCATCTCCTGTATCCGTGGCGAGCCGCTCTCCAGGGAAAACCCGCACATGTACATGCCGGCCTCTTTCAGGGCATCCACGCCTTCCTGGGTGAGTATGTCGCCCCGCAACGCCGTGGGAAATGCCAGCTTCACACGAATTCCGCGATGACGAAGCTGTTCACTGAACTGAATCATGCGCGGGACTCTTAGGTTGAAATTGTCGTCGAGGAACTCGAATTCATTGACACCGTAGGTCCGCTGGAAGTATTCGATTTCCTCGACCATGCGCTCCGGGGAATGCATCCGAATGCTTTTCCCGAAGATATTGTGACACCACATGCACCGGTACGGGCAACCGCGGCTGCTCACCAGGGAGATATACCGGCGGCGGACTATCGGCGCGATAGACTGATGCCGCCAATACGCCGGCAGGTCGATCAGATCGTAGGCGGGCCGGGGGAGCATATCAACATCGTTCACTTGTTGAACGGTTCCGGGATTGACCCTGATCTCGCCTGTTTTCTCCCGCCAGATCAACCCTGGAATATCCTCAAAACCTGAGCCGGCCTCCCGTGCGTGTAAAATGTGCTCGACGGTTAATTCGCCTTCGCCCGGCACGGCGGCATCTGCCGCGGTTTTTTCCAGCACTTCCTTGCCCACCGAAGAAACGTGGGGGCCCCCGAGAAGAATCATAGACTCCGGCAATGCCTCACGTGTTCGACGCACAAGATCGGGCAGCAGGTAAGCCGTGGTGGTCATAACGGAAAAGCCCACAACGTCGGCATTGAATTCACGGGCTTGGCGCACGACCTCGGCGGGGGGACAGTTCTCCAGCCGCTGATTCAGGATGTGTATGGCGGCGTCAAATTTTGACCGAAGATAGGCCGCCAGATACAGCAACCCCATCGGGGGGGTGACAAGCGGGTACAGCGGAGGCCGCAACCCTACATTTACCAAAAAGATACGCAGAATAATGCACTCCTTCAACTCATATCGAAGTATAGCCAGATGCAATGTATTCCGTCAACTTTGGTCTTGAACGGATACCGGGGAATACGCCGGGCCACTGTATACTTGTACGGGTTTTGCCAAGTGCTTCCAGAAAAAAGTGTCTGTGGAGCCCATATACGGGGCTTCATTTTGAAAGCGTTGAATCAATTGGTCGCAATGGAGGGCGTTTTCAAGCGCCGATGCCCGGTTAAAGTGGACGCCCATTCGCACTGAACCCGCCAAGCCGGAGAGACTGCCCACGGCCCCCAAGCATATCAACAACACAAGAATCCGTGCCAAAACGGTTGAAACGCCAGGGCGGGCGTGCACGACGGCCTGGCCAAGGCCCCATGCGAGTATGAACAAAGCGGGGGTGGAAGCTTTGTTGACGAAATCATTGGCCATGCCAAAATGGTAGAGGGGAATAATCATCAGGGAGGCAAAAGCGGTCCAAAACAGGATCTTGTCGTTCCGGCTGATTCCTTCCGTGGCGATGAAGGCTCGCACTGCCGCATAGGCACCGAATTCGATTACATAAAACCAAAACAGCAGCAGCCAGTCCACCCGGAAATTCCATAGGAAACCTTGCTTAATGTGGGCATTATTAGACATAAGGAATAGTCCGGTCAGGGCCACCAGCACGGGGCCGGCGATCAGATTGCGAAAGGAAATGAATCGATGTATCTCCCGAAAAAACTGGCGCATAACGATGACCGCCAGAAATGGAATAAGGCCGACCGCTGAAAAAAACGCCCATAATGGAACAGATGCACAGAGGAAAAACATGTTCCTGGGTCCATATTCCCGCCGTGTAAGATTCAGCAGCATACCCATGGCAACCCATGTGCCAATGGCATGGTGGGGTATCCATTGGAGTTGTGAAAAATGGGATAGATAAAAGAGAAGCATGGCCCCCAGATTTTTGAAAGGCACAATGTATGCGGCGATCCAGAAATCAATATTGCCATGGGCTATTGAAGGCAACCGGCGGGTACAGGCGAATGCAATAATGTCGAGCCCGCCGAAAAGAAGGAAAAGAAGGGCCATGGTGTAGGATGCGCGTCCTGTCAACCGTAGGAACCACATGCAGGCCAGCCACAACCCGAGGCCGGTCCAAAAGAACTGGAAGTACTCCGCGGCCGCATAGCCGAATAGTTTACCGAGTATTGCCCCTGGGAGATAGTACCCAAGATAATACGCGAAGACACCGTCACTCTGATTTAGCGCACTTCCGGTATAGGCGGTAGGCCAAGGAAACTCAACTAAATCGCGCAGAACGGCATTATGCTTGAAGTAATCGCGCGGCTGAAAGGCAAAATTCCCAACCCCGGAAAGAAGCATTATGATAAAGATAGTAAGGAAGATGGCCGCATGGGTTATGAGTATGCGCTGGCGAAAGGTCGTTGGAGCAATATGCCGGTCCTCCTCCGGTGGGCTGGATTGTTGTATGTCGCGCAAATACTGAATTAGGGCAATGCCCAATATCGTGCCTGTAGGAATGGCGTAGCGCCAACGCAAATATCCAAAGATGAAAATCAGCGAGGGAAGAAACAAATAGAGCAGCGATACGGCCTCGATTGCCCTCGCTTCTGGAAAACAGGACTGTCTTAATGGTGCCGTGCCAGACCCCTGGGTGGAAGGGGAATTCCGGCAACGCGCTGTTTTCTTTGGCACCTTCATAGACTATCCTCTCTCGCTTGCATACAAACCTATCATCTATTCCAAATGCAATTCAATGCGAAGAATTCATACCATTAGTGTCCGTATACCTGTGGCATAATTAAACGCACATTCTGTAAATTTGGAAAGCGAGGACTATCATGAATAGGCGAAATTTTCTGAAGCAGGCCGCCGCTGCAGGAATGGGATGGATGGCGGGATATGAGGCGCGCTATGCAGCGGCCCAAACACCGGCGGCATCCGCTTCGTTTTGTTTCTGCGCGGTGGCGGACCCGCATAGCGCCGAAGAGCCCAAACCGGGATTGGAACGGTACGGAAATGGCATAGAGAAATTCACCGCATGCGTCCGCGCCATGGAGAACATGGAGCAGGCGGATAAACCGGATTTTATCCTCTTGCTGGGCGACCTCCATCCGGAAGCGCTCAAGCCATGTCTTGCCAAGGTAACCATTCCCATCCATGCCACACCCGGCAACCACGAGTCGGATCCGGAAAAGCGTGCGTTGTTGCGCGCCATGTTCCCCAACGACTTTAAGACTAATGGGAAAGCCTCGGATTATTACAGCTTTGTGCATAAAGGCGTGCGTTTCATCAGCATGTGCGATGCGGGCAAAGGCGGTGAACATGTGGGCCAGTTTTGTTCGGAAATCATCGAGCCTTCCGGTCAGTGTGAATGGATTGAAGCAGAGCTTTCCGCCGCGGAACCCCGGAAAATCCTGTATGCCCATATCCCGCCGGAACGCAACGGTGAAGACCGGAACATGTTCCTGAGCCGGAATGATTCCCGCTGGTTCAACAAACTCGTGGCGGACAAACAACCCGTGGCGATGTTTTTCGGGCATCTTCATCTCCCCACGGAGGAGTACCGCATCGGCCAAACGCGTGTAGTCCAGCTTCGATCCTGTTGCTGGAATTTCAACAAGGCCCCCATAGGATTCCTGCATGTCCGCGTCACTCCGGACGCCCTCCTGATGCGAGAAATCATCACGGGGGAGTGGGAGTGATCCCACACCGCGCGCCTCAGGCCGGTCCGGGGCAAAAACTGTCTTCGGTGTTTTCGCCCGGGCAAGAGTGATAGCCGCCGGAATTGAAGAACTGGATGAGCCGCAACAATTCGGACAGGCCGATGTGCCAGTCCTGCGGGACATAATCGCTGTGGTGCGCCGCGCAACTGGTATCGCCTGGGCCGGGAGCATAGCCGTCTTCGCCGAACGCATCGCAGTGATAGCCTTCTGAATTGAAGAACTGGATTACGCGCAGCAATTCCGACAACGAAATCTGGCCGTCCCCGTTCTGATCGGCGGCATGAACAGGGTTTTCGCCTTCACCTTCCGGAGTGCCGCAAGGGCTCAGGATGGCCACCTCGCGTTGCGCGTAATTTTCATTTCCCTGCGCGTCGCGGGCCGTGAATTGAACCGTATACGTCCCGGCCTCATCCACATTGATCGCACTGGCGTCAATGATAACTTGGGGAGCGTCATCGCAGGAGTCGGTGGTCTCCGCGCCGGGGTCGGCATAGGGCGTGGCACAGGGCCAGATGAGCGGATTATCGCCGGTGAGGAGAATGGTTGGGATGGTGGTGTCCAGAACATTCACCACCAAGATCGCTTCACTGTGATTTCCCAGGGAATCATCTACCTGATACGTGAGCGAATAGGAACCCGCGGTATCCGGGTCCACGGTTCCGGTGACAACAATATTTGCGGATACATCGCCATCCAGGGCATCCTCGGCGCTGGCGCTAGGGGCGGAAAAGGCTCCCGATCCGCATTCGAGATCGAGCGGATTGGTGAGGGCAAACAAGGTGATATGAGGCCCGCGGCGGTCAATCACCAATAGGGCATCGCTGTCAAAGTCGCCATTGCCAAGGCCCGTGCCGCCCAGCGGATTGTTGTCCAGGTCTTTAATGGAGTCATCATCCATAAGGTCCACGCTCATGACGCCTTCGCCGTTGCCGGAATGAACGGCAACTGTATAGACATTCAGCGCACCGCTGACTCTGTCGAGGTATTCCCCGGCAAGGTTATGGCTATCCAGGACAAAATCATTAAGAGTGACCCCCACGACGGGTTCGCTGAACGTGACCCGGAATTCCACTTCTTCGAGGTTGGTGGGGCTGCTGGTGATGGGGGTAATCGAAACAACGGTGGGCGGTTCCACCACGCCGGCCGCTATGGGTACATTACCGGTGGAATCTGGTGTATACAGAGTATCAGAGAACGTACTCCCGGATATCCCCGTCCACACAAGAACAAGCGATAAGCCAACCATCTTGCTTCTACGCATTCCCTGCCCTTTCATATATCCCAAGGAGGTTTTAGAAAACACGCCTTCAGTCTACTCCATTGCTGTAAAAAAGGAAATGCCTCAACTCCGCGTCTTCTTGTTCGAGGCGATTAGGCATTCTTTGCCGGTTTGCCCAGGGTGAGATAACGGCGGCGTTTAGTCTCTGGGAATCGTTCAATGGCATAGCGCAACGTGGTGCGGGGCAACCGTGCAGCGAACAGCTCCAGGAAATCTTCCAAAACCCCAGTGTCGCGCTTGCCCACTTCGCGCAGCATCCAGCCCACCGCTTTATGCATCAAATCGTGCGGGTCTTTTTCATAAATAAGCAGGCGTTCCGCCAGTGCCAGAGTCTCGGCGAACCGTCCCATCTTGATAAAGGTAAATGTGGCGAGCACCGCCACCCGGCGCGTCCAGAGATCCTTGCTCTTCGCCAGTGTAAACAGAACGCGCGGGTTTTTATTCAGCAGAAAATCACCCACAATATTCGGCGCACTCAAATCCACCAAGTCCCAATTGTTTATGTGGGAAAGATTCTTCAGGTAAAAGGCAAAAACGCATTTTTTATTTTCATCATCGCTTTTCTTGTACAGCGCCACCAGAATCAGTAACGCCGTAAGGCGGTCTTCGTGAAACGCGCTGTGAAGCAGTTCGTTGACATCCAAGAGCGCGGCCTGAATTGAAACGCTATCACACCCGGCAAAATAGCTTTTGGCAATCTTTCTCTGCTCAGGCACCACCACCCCAAGGAACTTGTCACCTTCGCCATATTCCCCCTTGCCGGTCTTAAAAAAACGAGCCAGAATAAGGGCTTTCTCTTTTTGGGCCACCTTTCTTAATTCGGTTTTTATCCGCGCTGCGTTTCCCATTTCACTTCGCCGCCTTTAGTTCTTCGGGCATGGGGAGGACAATAGAATCAGGTTGCTGTTTGGGCAGCCGGACCACAAACCGGGTGTTGGGGCAGTCCGAATCAATCAGCAGTTCCCCATGCTGCGCTTCCAGAAGACGCGACGACACACTCAATCCCAGCCCCACCCCTTTGCCGGGCTCCTTGGTGGTGAAAAAGGGGTCGAGCACCTTATCCCTGATTTCGGGAGGCAGGCCGGGACCACTGTCGGTGACCAAAAGGGCGATCGTGTTTCCTTCGTCGCACACCTCCAGGCGGATCCATTTCTCCGGAAGGTTTTCGACCGCATCATAGGCGTTGTTGAGCAGGTTCACCAGCACCTGGGAAAACTGTGAGCGCCTGCACGTTATTTCCAGTTCCGCCGGTATCTCCGGGACAATCAGAGAAATCCCATGGGCCATGAAACGCCTTTGACACAACTCCAGCGTATCGGCCACCAGATTCCGGACGGGTATGGAGGAAAAGGAATCCAGCGTGTCATCGCGCGACAGCGTCTTCAGCCCTTGCACAATACGGTAAATCCGGTTGACATGGTGCATGATGGTTTCCGGCATCTTGTCAATCCGCCCGCGATCAGGAGGCTCCGCGTCCAAGAGTGTCCGCAACGTTTCCGCGGCCACGGAAATGATGGCCAAAGGGTTATTGATTTCATGGGCAATGCCGCCGGCCATCGTGCCGAGCGCGGAAAGCCGGGAGGCATGGATCATTTTCGCCTGTTGTTCGGCGATAAGCCGGTTGTTTTGGACACGCTCCGTAATGTCCCGTGTAACCCCTTGCAGTTCCAACAAGTTGCCTTCCTGATCGTAAATCGGGGTGGTTAAGGTCTCGCTTGGAAACGTGGAGCCGTCTTTTTTCCGGCTGATGACCTCAAACGCGATGCTCTTGTCTCTGAATTCGCCCGCCATTCGGTCCCGCAGCATTTGACGCCCCTTTTCAACGCTTTCCGTGTCCAAGACGGTTTCAAAAGGTTGGCCAATCAGCTCCTCGGGCGCGTATCCGGCAAGTTTTTTCACCACGGGGCTCACAAACGTAAAACGGCCGTCAAGATCCATGCGCCATACGACCTCGCCCGAATGGTCCACCAGGCTGCGGTACCGTGCTTCGCTTTCCCGCAGGGTGGTTTCGGCTCGCTTCCGGTGTTCAATTTCCTGGGATAAAAGGGTTCGCTCCGCTTCAAGTAGACGCCGCGCGGCCAACATGTCGATGATCGCATAAATGAACGCCAGGGCAATCACGGCATAACCGAGCCCCGTCATGGCATTTTGGAAATGGCGGGACAGGAAATTCACATCCGGAATGGGAAGATATTCAAGAAACTCCAATTCCCGGGAAACACGCACCACTTCCGAAAGCAACAATAGGCCCAGTCCCGTGAGGACAATAATCACCAATCCCCGTTCGTTGCGGACCTGCACCAGCAAATAGGCCAGAAACCCTCCCCACAGAAGAATGCTCACCGCTTCGGTCAGATTGGAAAACAACGGCGTTTTGAAACCAAACACCCCCATGACAAAATTGGGCAGGACAACCACAAACACAAGCCAGCCCATGGGGATAAGCATAAAACGGCGCAACCGTCCAGGATCGATATAATTCTTGGCGACGTTGTGTTGTTCCATCTACCCACTCCGGAAACAGCAGTCTTGGCATCCATAGGAGTACCGCCCCAGACTGCACACCAAAAACCGCGCTTTTACCCCATCGCCCTTGTTACGCCAATCCGGGCCACTTTTACCGGTCCTCCCGCGTCGATTGGCTCAACCCCGCCTGTCTACCGTGTCCAGTCTCACGCAAAGACACCATGTTTCGGCTACTATACCTCCCCCTTGTATCAGAATGCAAAGAGGGGGCCCTATGCTTTTAATCCCGTCAAATCCGGCTCTAGGCGCCGGTTCTCTTTTACCATTTCTTCCCAGGTCATGTGGGTTTTACGCTGGGCGGCCTCGCGGCCCAGGATAGTGGTCAGATTGGCGCGAATACTCGGCTCTACGGTGAGATTGGCACAGTCGTTTTTCAGGATGGCTTCGTGGAATGCGGCAATGTTCCGCCGGGCGCCCTGATCATACAAATTCTTTACGTCGCCGCCCTTCCAACCGGTTTTGTTGCCGAGCATCTGTACCTTGCCATTATAGCTGGTCTCCAGATACCCCTCCTGGCAATGCGTAACACACTCGCAACGGAAATCGAAACGATTCCTGAGATGTTCCCCCCGGTGGTTCACAATCAGACCGTCCGGAAACGCATAGGTGATGGAATAGAGATCGTGAGAATCGCCGTGTGGTTCGCTTCGCGCTACACGGGAGGCACCCGTGGCGCTGATGGGCTGTGCGCCGGCCAGCCACAGCGTCATGTCAATGGCGTGAATGCCCGCGTTCACCAGGTAGCCTCCGCCCAGTGCATCATCATTCACCCAGATGAGATGCCGCAGGCGGCTTTCAACCGTATCGGTGAGCGGCGGGTCGGGAAAACTTTCATCGGAATACAGTGAACTGATCATCCCAATCTTCCCGATCTCGCCGCGATGCACACGATCCACGCCTTCGATGTTGAAGGGGTCGGTCTGGGTTTGAAAATCCACCAGGAACACCTTGTTTTTCGCCTTGGCCCGGTTCGCCGACGCCTGCACACTCAGGCATCCCTGCACATCACAGGCCACGGGTTTCGCCATGTACACGTGACACCCCGCCTCGACGGCGGCCGCCACGTGATCGGGGAAGCAATACGGCGGCGTTTCGAGAAACACCGCTTCCACGCCGCTCTCGATCAGGCGCTTGTATCCCATCAGCCCGCTAAAGCGGTTGTTCTTGGGTACGCCGAATTTTTCTCCAGCCAGTTCCGCCACTTCCGGAAAATAATCGGCCACGGCGGTAATCTGATAGCCGCCATGATCCACAAGCATCTGTGCAATCATGCCTCCGCGGCCGCCCAGGCCGATCACCCCCGCTTTGATGCGCGTGTTTGCCTCGGCGCTCAGGGCCGTGGAGGATTTCAACAAGCTGAAGGATGCGGCGGCCGCCATGCCGCCCAGAAAATGCCTGCGATTGAATGGGACAGAGATCATACGCTTCTCCCCGTGTTTTATGAACACCCTTATATTCAGTTACACAACCCGAAATTCTCGTTCATCCTATGAGCAGCATGAGGCCCGGGATAAGCACCGGGGTAAATCCTTCCGTATGTTCGGCGGGTTTCCAGGGTACCTGCAAATCTTCCAGTTTCGCCCCGTCGAGTTGAATCATGTCCTCCCGGATTTGGCCCATCCCCTGGTTATACGCCATCACCAGGTGGTCCACCTTCTGCACGTCATGGCTGATCACCCGCGCCGCGGTGGCATCCGCCGCCACAAGATCCGTGCTGGCCAGCAGGAGCCAGTCGCCCAGGCGTTCCTTCATATCAACCGTGGTGCCCCACCATCCCGGCATTACATGAGGGCCATTGCCTTCGCAGCAGATGGAACAGTCAATGATCGCAAAGTCCGGCTTGAGCGCCCGTGCAATATCCAGGAAGGACTGCTCAATCCCGTTGCTGTGCAGCAGGAACCGCCATTGAATGCCCAGCCCATACCGGTCCGTCGAGGTCACCCCCACGAAATTTTTTAGCGACCCCGTGACCTGGGTCCAACGGTGGCTCTTGATTACCGGAATCGAAATAACTTTATCCGCGCGATGAATCAGGCTGGAGATATAAATCTTGCCAAATTTGGTATAGGGGGACGGGATGGGGTCCCAGTCCGGGGAGTCCGCGTTCAAACAGGCAAGCGTTATCGTCTGGTTTGGATAGGCGCTTCGCAGGCGTTCCGCCTCCGCCGCCATGTCCGAATTTCCGTCCAGCGTCACTGCCTTTTTCCATGAATAGGTCTTGGCCTGGCCCGCGTCGCCGATTATGACCTCCGCCGCCCCCGCCTTCAGGCATTCCTCGGCCACGGTGGCCACAATCTCCGGCTTGGCGCAATCCCCCTCGGCCACCGCGTTGTATTTCACCATGCCCATCGCCCCGAAATTGGGCTTGATAAACACCGTTTCGCCCGGATTGACTATAGAGCCCGCACCGCCGAATTTTCCCAGAATCTCGCGCGTCATCTCGCGCAAATTGATTCCCCGCACCGCCGCCACGCGCGACGTGGTGTTCACGGGGCTTATCGGGGGCGTGGGCAGCTTCGGGCACCCGCTCAGCGTTTGCGCGGCCCCCGCCGCGGCCACGGCCGCTGTTCCGCCCTTTAATAACTGCCTGCGTGTAAACGTATGCATGCCTTCGCCTCCATTCCCGGCGCCGCTATACAGTCGCGCCGAACCGCATGCCGCATAAGCGGTGTTAACGTTTTTCTTGAGGCGATTATACACACTCCCCGGTCCATTCAGAAACATCAATCCAAAAAGGTCCGCACATCCACGATATAGCCGTTGGTCAGATCATCGGTGTCGAGGATGCAGGTCATGCCGGGGCGGAGGTAAAGCCGGGCGAGGGCGATGCAATTCGCCGAAGGACTGGGGGCCGAAGGCGATGGCGCTTCCGTGCCGGTTTTTATGCTCACGTTCCAAGTCTCCAGGCACGCCTCGACCAGATCGATCCGGTCATGGGCCGTGGGGGGTGTAATCGTGGTGGTGCCCGTGATTTGCGCCAGTTTATAGGGAAACTTGTTGATGAATGCATACCCCGGTTTTACCTGCACGGAAAGCCCCGGCGCGGCCAGGGCGGTGACCCGCAAATCGTCCGTGGCGGCGCCTTGAATCACCCCGTTCCCGCCGCCCCAGGTTTGGTTGAGCAGGAAGAACGCCAATTCGAGGGCCGCCTCGATGCGGTCGTCCCAGGTGTTGAGTTTAAGCGAAGCCACGGGCCGTTCCTCGAAGGCCCAGGTGGTTTTCAAATAGGAAGGTCCCTTAATCGCCATGATTCATTCTCCTTTTCGGTTAATCCAAGTGAAATCCCATATCCAGGCCAACCGCCGCATCATCCAGCCGGAAGGCGAATAACGCGCTCGCGGAAGGCTGGCCGCGCACAATGAAATGCAGCGGGTCCGGCACGGAGCGCAACGGCGAGGTCAAGAACGCGGTGGTGACCGCCTGTTTTCCGGTGAAACGATGTTGCACCCGGCATACGCGCCCCACCAATTTTCCGGCAAAGCGTCCACCCCATGCACCGGGCAGGTCTTGTTCCAGCCGCCGGAATACATTTCCCCGGAATTCAAGCACATCCCCTACGCGCACCTCCGGCTCGCCTCTCAGGAAGGTCACTGCGCCCGCCGTCTCCGGATACGCAATATCCTGAAGCAGTCCGGTGGCGAGTTTCATTCCATCCTCAATCCGCGTGATGGAGAAACACCTCAAACTTTCGGAGCGAATGCCGAAGGCGTCTATGCTGTCACCCCGGATAAAGTGCGCGTTGGATACGCCGCCCACCGGGTTGCCCTCCAAGGTGATGTGGTTGCACATGCCTTCGGAGTGCGAGCCCAGTTGTACCGCGATCCGGAGAGGATCATAAAAGACCACCCGGTCCACATGATCCATATTTTTGAAATACACCGCGTGTTCGGCATCGGCCCAGACCCCGTATCCGCCCGCGGCATACGCCAGGGCGGCCAATGCCTCCAATGCGCGCCCGCGGACATCGTACGCCGTCAACACCACCCCGGTGTCTTGAATCGAGTCTTCGTGAATGCCGTTGTAGGAATAAAACTCCTTCAACGCCATGTCCGGCACGAGATACCGGCCCTCCCGCCATAAATACACCTCGGCCACTCCCAGCTCCACCAGTGCGGCGTTAAAACATGCCAGGCCGCCATACACCAGCGCCATGTATCGCCCATAGGCGTCCACCCGGTCGTCATAGGCCCCCAAGGCGTTCTTGTGCGAGTTCAACTCGATGTAATCGATGCCGCGCGCCCCGATTAACCCGTCGAGCTGGTCGCGGGCGGCCACGGCCTTTCGCCTGTAATGACTTGCGGCATACTGGGCATCGGTCCAGCCCGCCACTTCCGGATGCCGCTCGATGGCGTGGCTGTTCCGGGTAAGTTCCTCCGCGTCAATCATCATGAGGCGCACGTCCGGCCAGGGCTGCCCGTCCACCACCAGTCCGGCGATGGTGTCGCCATCTTTCGCATAGGCGCCGGAAAAATCCATACGGTTCCGCCCCACCCATTGGCCTTGCGAAATGCCGCCGATTTCCAGTTCATTCTCCGGGGCCCTGCGCGCCTGAAATTTCTGATATTCCCAAAACGCCCCTTCGGGAAATTCAGCATGCTGGACCCAATAATGCAGCGCGCCGGGCGCGCTGTTGATCACGTCCTTCACCATGGCGCTGATCTCGCGGTTGACATAAGCGCGCGTCACGCTGCCGTGAAGGTTCTGCTTGGGATTGCGGGCCTCGCATTCCACCACTTCGTGGAAGGAGACATATTTGTCCAGAATAAGTTTTTCCGTATCCCCCCATTGTGGCAGAACCTCTTCAACCCATCCTTCGCAAAAGGGCCGGTCCTCCACCAACACGCGCAGGCGGAATGTGTGCCCCAGGGTGTTCACCTCCTTGGGCAACAGGCCGCGAATCGCATCCGGCTGGTCCGCTCCCGCATGCACGGCATCCAGCAGAGGCACGTCGTGATACGCCGCCACACGCAGGCCCGAAGAGTCGTAAATTTCGATTGTGTAGTTCATACTCACCACCAACGATCCCGGTAGGCAATGGACACCGAAGCCTGATGCGAACTGCCGGAATGATCCGAATACCGCAGGGTGGTTCCGCCGGGATCCAGTTGCGGAAAAAGCCCTTTGCTATACGGCGTGACCTCTATTCCATCCACCAAGACACTCCCCGCCGCACAGTCCAGTACAAGGCACTTTCCATTGGGCACCGTCCCCGGATACATAATCTGCCGCGATCCGTCGCTGATACAGGGTTCGATGAGGTTGCCCAAAGCGGTCAGCGTAATCACCGGCAATGCGGGCGCCGTGCCCAAGACGGTAATGGTTTTTGTGGCCCCTGATTGTGCAATGGACCACGCCGCCGTAATGGGCGTCTCCGCCTCTTCACACGGCTCATGCGCTTCCAATGTCAAACAGAAGGCGCCGGTCAGGGCCTCCCGTTGGATCTCCCGCGAAAACGCCGTCCGGCGGACATATAGACGCCGGCCCGGACGCAACGACAGCAGGGTTTCCTCTCCACGTTCGGAGGCGGCTTGCATAATGACATCCAGCGCGGCTTCCAGGGCCTCGGCCGAACCCGCGCCCTCCACCACGCCGTTGAGATGCACGACGCGCGCGTCCCGGCCCCCCACTTCTTCAAATTTTTCCACCACCGCCGTGCGTGCCGCGTCAAAGGTATAATCACCAAGAATGATAGCCACAGCGTTTTCTCCCAGGTTGTGTGTTTCCGGTGGATGGTCATCCCAAAATGGGGCTTGTGTCCGTCACCACCGCCACGGTTGCCTTGGCGGGAACCCGCAAATACGGACGCAAGAGTTCCCACGCCTGATCGCCGGATTGGACGCTCAGCGCCACCAGCGCGGCATAGCGTTTTCCCGTGTCCACCCGCTGGCCGCCCACAGTCACTTCTTTCTGCTGCACCGCCGCCTTGGCCGCCAGGGATTTCAACAGATGCGCGCCCGCCAGCAGTGTTTCGCCCAGAATCAAGGTCTCCTCCGGGGCCGATGGGTTTACACCCGGCGCCAGACACTTCAAGATTTCCTCGTGCGCGTCGGCGATGCTTTTCAGCACAAGGTCCTGCGGGGCGCCCGCCGCATCCGGCACCTGGAATTTCAGCCGGACCGCGCTCTCGGTTGTAAAAGCAGCCATACTCCCGTCTCCTTTGCGTTGGCCGCGGGGGCGGTTGTAAACACACCGCCCCCGCGGCGTTGATGCGGCTAGGCGCTCCAGCCGCTGTCCACCACCACGCGCGCCTTCGGATAGATAATCGCGAAGTCGGTCACCGTGGTCAGGTACGTGCGATCCCACTGCTGATTGATCAGCTTGTCGCTCTCAATCATCAGGTCCTGTTCGGTCAGTTTCTGGACCGCATAGTTAGCGTCCAGGAGGGTCAGCTTGTTGCCGGGTTGATTCGCCATCGGCACCAGCTTCACGCCCAGCGGCGTGGGCAGGTTGCCCGTCTTGGCAAAATCGAACAAGGCGCTGTCTTTGATCTCCTCCAGGGCGAGCAGCGCCTCCAGCGTGGCCGCATTGGCCAGCATGTGGGTCGGCGTGAAGTAATGCTCGAGCGTCAGCGTGTTGAAGCCGGACACCAGGTCGGCATACGCCCACACATTGGCGGTGTGCGTATTGACGACCGTCGCCGAGGTGTCCTCGTCCGAGTTGTCGCCATTTACCAGCACCTCGGCCAGACGCGCGTCCAGGTTGCGGCCCAGGTTTTCGCCGATCCGCTTCAGGTGCACGCGCAGCATGTCCACCGACATCCGCCGGATCACCTCGTACGAGGCAATCACGCCCCGCCCGAACTTGTCCAGCTTCACCACGCGGCCGCCGTACCGGATTTCCGATTCCGGAATGGCTGCGCCTTCCGCGACCCGCCGCAGTTCCTCGTTCGCGTCGTTCTCCGCCACGTACGGCACGTCATAGGCCGTGCTTGAAATGGCCTCGTCGCGGATGATCAATTGCGGATACACCGGCTTCCGGGTCATCCCGGTCACCACCGCCTCGCGCACCACGTCGGGGAACAGCCACTTCGTGTTCGGGTCGGTCTGGAAAAAGCGCTCGACGGAAATCCGGCTCAGGTCAATGCCGAATTCCTGCGCGCAGTATTCCTGCACATTGGTGCCGAGCGCGCGGAAGTACTGCGTGTGCGTCAGACCCAGCGACCCGAGGGTCTCATACAATTCCCGGCCGCGCAGACTCCGCAGTTTCTCCTGCGGCTGTCCCAAAAACCGGGCGCATTCACGAATCATTGCAATGTCATACGCCATGATTGGCTCCTTTCTTACAGCAGCACGTCCACCGTGCCCGCCGTGCTGTTCACATACACGTTGATGCCCGCGCCGTTGCCCGACGCCGGCGCTTTCACGCTGCCGCCGGTGGCCGACGCCACCACGCCATTCACCCCGTCCACCGCGGGCGCGTCGCCCGTGTAGGCAAAGGTGCAAATGCCGCGCACTTTCACGGAAATGGATTTGTTGTTCTCCGAGGCATCCGCCAGGGCCTGCCCGAAGACCGCGTCTTCCGCGTCCGTCACATTCGTCACGGCGTAATTGCCCGTCAGCTTCAGCGCGTCGCCCTTTCGGATTGCCACCGCGCCGCTTGACGGGGTTTGACACGTAATCACCAGTTCGGTGATCGGTCCGCCTATATCGCCAAATGCCATGTTCCTGCTCCTTTCGTTTGTTGGGCCGGTCCGTATCCCGTCTTCCGGACGGAATGCGGCTAACCTTGTTCCTTCAGAATCGCCATGCCCCGTTCGGACCACCCCTGCGGCTCCTCTTCGGGCAATGGCTCGGGTTGCGACACGGGCTGGGGCGGATATTTCGCATCGAAGCGCACCTCATACGCCTCGAGGTGATGATGGATGTCGTGCAACGAGAGATGCTCCAGCGTTGCCCGCCAGAGGGTCTCGTCGAAACCCGTTCCGTCAATCACCCGCCCCAATCCGCAAAATCGTTCTATTGCACGCCGCCGCGCTTCCACGCCGTCCCGAATAAGCCGCGCGGCCAGTTTCGGCTTCACCTGATGCTCCTTCATCGCCGTGCGCGCCTCTTCCACCCACTCGGGCATTGTTTCACGCGCCGTGTTCAATTCCAGCGGCGCATGAAACGCCTTGCGCGCCGCGTCCAGGGCTTCGCTCAGGGGAAGTGCCCGTTCCCGCGCCACGAAACGCGTTCCCTGAGAGCCGGACGGCACTATCGAGCCTTCAATCACTTCCAGCACGTCCCGCATGATGAAATGACACGTTTGCTCCCCGTAATTGCGCCCGGGAACGTGATCGCACGAACGGATGTCCTTGCCGCAGACCGAACACTCCGGAAGACGGAAGGAAAACCCAATCGAGGTCTCCCGGTACACGCCGCCCTCGATGTTCAGAATGAAATCCGCGTTGTCCGCCGTGCGCAGCACATAAACTTCCGGACGCACCGACACCACCTCCCCGTCCCGGTGCAACTCCGACCGGAAAAAGGTGCCGCGCGGCAGCGACCCGCGCAGATCGTGCCGCTCCATCAGCGGACGTCCCAGCACCATTTCGTTAATCTTCGCCAGTTCCTCCTCCGGAAAGCGGCTGAAATGCTTGTCCACCTGGTTGTGGCACAAATCCAGGGTGAACACCGCGAATTCTTCCCGCCGCAGGGGACGCAACGCGAAGCGGTTCACCGCCGCCAGCAGCGCTTCTTCATCGGCATTGGCCTCCATGGCCGCCGCCCAGGTCCGCATTCCAATCAATACGCCTTCATGCCGGAAGACGAACGGCTCCAATTCCATGTTCATGCTTTGATTCCTTTACGTTGTGTGCGAATACGCACGTTGATCGCCTGCCCGTTGCTTGTCATGCGGTCCCCAATCGTTTGGCCGCATCGTCCTGTGTGATAAAGCCGCCCACGCGAAGCTTCATCACGTTCTCAATTTCTTTCCCCCGCGCCTGCGCCTCCTTCAGAATGTCCACCGTCCGGTTCTGACGGAAGTGCACCCGCGCCTTGGCCTCCCCCCACATCAGCGCCAACTCGAAGTTGTAAAGCCGTTCCAGAATCCGCTTCACGCTGCGATTCACCGCCTCCACATGCCGGTTGATGATCTCGAACTGCGCCGTGCCGTAGGTTTCCGTCGTGCCGTAATTCCGCCCCAGCAAAATCGGCATCAAATGCATCCCCGTGATAACCTGCTCCTCGATGGCCTTGTGATTGTCGTAAAAGACGTGCGAACTCTGGTCTCCGCGAAGCAACGACACCTTCACGTTTTCGAACGTCACCAGGTTCTGGTCCGCTTCCAGCCCGTTCAACCGTGTCCGGAGCGCCTCCAGGTTCGCCGACGCCCGTTCGTTGAACTGCTCCGCGGTCTCTCCGCGCGCCTGGGGTTCGGGAAGGTACTGCACATGCAGCTTCGACCACCCCGCGTTGCGCGTAGCCTTCGCCATGTCTTCCATCAGCCGCTGCTGAATCTTCACCACGAATGGAATGCACCGAAGCATGGACCGTCCGTAAGGATTCGTGCCATCCCGGTCCATCCCCACATACAAAAATCGATCCTGCGGAAGCAGGATCGATTCGCCATGATGAAGTTGATAGGCCTGTAACCGGCCTTCCTCCCGTTTGAACCGCACCGTCCAGGCGTCCACTGGAACTACGTCGTGGATTGATTCCCGGCTGTGCGCCAGCACGATCTCCAACGCCGCCGCCCCATACGTGAACAGCGAGGCATAAAAAATGTCCAGCAGCCCGTCCATGCCCCGGTCCCCGCCATTCACCCGCTCATTCAACCGCGCGATCAACCCTTCCGCGCGCCGCCGCGCCGCCTCCGAACTCGCCTCGCATATCTCCACGTCAAACCCCGTCTGACACAGCCGCTTCCAGGTCCACACCGCATCCGAAATGTCCGGGATCGCATCCCGAAGGAACCGGTAAACCTGGAGCATGTAAAACGGCGTTTGATTCGGCAGCGGCACATACGATTCCAACGCCGCCCCTATCCCCGTGATATCCTCCGCCCGCGATACGGTCCGAAACGTGCCCGCCGGGGCCGCCGCCTTTCCCGCGCCCCGCTTCACGTCCGGGCGTTTTTTCATGAACCAGCTTTTCCACGTTGCCATTGTGCGTTCTCCAGGGTTGTTGCCACAGGTCTTCACCCAACAGCACCGCGCATTACATGAAAAGCGGGTATCGGGTACCGGGTATCGGGTATCGCGGATGGGAAAAATAAAGGTATTTATGGGGTATGAGGGCGAAAAAGAACTGAAAAGGAGGGCCTGAGGGGGGTGAGAGAAGAAAAAGGGCGGAATATCCGGAGAAACGGCCTGTAATTTTTTCACTCGATTAAAAATGGGAGAAAAAACGAGACCCGGCCGTCTACTTTTTCCAAATCCCGGAACAGACCCCCGAAAATTCGGTATTACGCGAAAAATGTACGATAACGACAAAGCCCGCAGGGTGGGTGCAGCGAAGCGAAACCCACCCTACTTGAAATACACCTTAAATGTCTTTATCTCGAAGGGCCGGATCGTGAACACCACACTGTTATCCTGAACGCTGGCGGATTGGTCGCGTTCTTCCAATAAATTGCACTCCATTGCTTTCTTTACCGCCTTTGAAAACGTGATGGATACCGGGCCGCGGGTCTTTCCGGCTTCATACACGCGCACAATCATCGCGTCATCCGCTTCGGCCTTTTTCACCGCCTCGATCACCACGTTCGGATTGTCCACGGTGCACAACCCCACAGCGGCTTCCTGGCCATTCGCGGACGCGAGCTTCACCGTGCGTACCGGCGCGTTCAGCGCATAGGCCTCGCGCACCACGGTCTCCGCCGAAAAATCGCCCGGATGCGGCAACAACGCATAGGTGAATTCGTGCATCCCCGCTTCCGCGCGTTCGTCCGGGCACAGTGAAGACCGCAGCAATGTCAGCGACACCATGCCGTCCAGCGAATCGTGGCCGTATTTGCCGTCATTGAGCAGTGCAACACCGTAATTGCCTTCGGACACGTCCACCCACTTGTGCGCGCACACCTCGAATCGCGCCTGGTCCCACGAGGTGTTGCTGTGCATCGGGCGCACGGCGTGCCCGAACTGAATCTCGTTCCGGTAGTGATCCGCCAATATATCCACGCCAAACCCCACTTTCAACAGCGTGTGTTTTTCGTTCCAATCCACGGTGGTCCGGAAATCAATGCGGCGCGCGTGCGCGTAAAAAATCATGTCCTGCTGGAGCGTGGACGCCCTTCCGATTTTATATTTCGAGTGCAGCGTGAAACACAGCGGCCCGTCGGCAAGGGGTTCCCGCAGGGTCATGGCGTCCTCAAACCGAACCCGGTCCCGGTAATCCCGATCAATGTCCCACGCATCCCATTTAATCGGCACGTCCTCCGCCGTGTAAAAATCGTTGAGCCGTTTGCCTTCGCGCACCACCTCGCGCTGGGCCTCCTTATCGAAAAGGCTCGTAATTTTCCCCGCCTTGTCAAAGGCCACCCGGTAGAACGGGGTTTCCAGCGTTTTTCCGGTAAAAGTAAAGGGCGATGCCTCTTCGCCGTCTTTTTTTCGCAGCGCAATCGGCGCAACGCTGAAGGCGTCCAGCGTGACCCGGACCGCCACGCCCCCCTCTGTTATTTGTGCGGGCAGTCCGCGCCCTTCCGTGTCCACCGCGCCCGTGAACCCGGCGGCGGGAATATGCACCACCTCTTCGCGCGGCCACGACAGCGTATTGGCCAGTAAAAACGCCTGGCCTTCCGTGTCCGGCATCAGCCGCTCGCCCAATTTCGCCAGCGCGGCGTCCCGCAAGGCCGTCAGGTCCTTTTCCAACTGCGCATATTCCGCTTCCGCCGTTTCGTATACGCTGCGAATGGAACTCCCCGGAAGGATGTCGTGGAATTGATTGGTCAACAGCACGCGCCAGTGTTTTTGCAGCGATTCAGCGGGATACGCATAGTCTTCGCCCATCGCCATCGCATTGAAAAGTTCGGTTTCCCGAATCAGGAATTCCAATTGCCGGTTATACCGTTTCGTGCGCGCCTGCGCCGTATACGTACCCCGGTGCAGTTCGAAATACAGTTCGCCCACCCACTTCGGACGCTTCACTTTTTGCTCGCGCAATTGTTTCAGGAACAGCGCCACATTCACCCATTCCGCTTTCGGGCAACCCTCCAAATCCTTCATCCGCGACGCATGCTCGATCATCTCGCGCGTGGTGCCGCCGCCGCCATCGCCCCAGCCTATCGTAATGAGCGTGGCGTCCTGGGTTTCCTTTTTCTGCACGTAATTCCAGGCTTCCTGAACGATTTCCGGAAACGCCTGCGCGTTATAGCCGCCCGTGCGCGTGTTGATGTACTGCGTGAAAATCTCCGTGCCGTCAATGCCCTGCCACCAGAACGTGTCATAGGGGAAAAGATTGGTGTCGTTCCAATTGATCTTGCTCGTCACGAAATTCACGATGTCGCAGCCTTTGAGAATCTGCGGCAATGCCGCGGAGTATCCGAACACGTCCGGCAGCCACAACGTGTCGCCTTTGTAGCCGAAGAGTTCCATGGTCTTCTTGCGGCCTTCCAGAAACTGACGCACCAGTGCCTCCCCGCCCGTGATGTTGCAGTCCGCCTCCACCCACATCCCCCCGTTCGGCTCCCAACGGCCCTCTTTCACCCGTTTCCGGATACGGGCCAGCAACTCGGGATAATGCTCCTCGATCATTGCATACAACAGCGGTTGCGATTGAATAAACCGGAACTCGCCATAGTCGTCCATCAGGTTCAACATCGAGGAAAAGGTCCGCGCGGTCTTGCGGATGGTCTCGCGCACCGGCCACAGCCAGCCGATGTCAATATGCGCATGCCCGGCCAGACCCACCACCGGTGTGGCCGGGCCGTTTTTCTGCTTCATCAGGGGAGCGAGATGCTTGTGCGCCGCACGGGCCGCGCTATCCAGTTCCTCCTCCGTCTCCCAATGCAGCGGCACCATGTCCATTGCTTCATTCAATCCATTCAAAATCTGCGCCCGCCGCAATGAATTGGTGTCCAGAATTAACGCGGTCTTATAGAGCGTGTGGGCGTCGTAATACAATGCCGTCACCGCCTCGCGCTCCATCAACAACTCGCTGGCTTCCAGCCGCAACGGCGGCGGGGTAGTGGGCGCGCTGCCCACCGAATGCAGCGTGCGCATCTCCGGATGATAGCCGTCCACCCCCGGAAACGGATGTCCCGCATACGCCTCGATGTCCAGCGTCAGCGTCTCCCCGCCCCGCGCATACGCCAGCAGCAACACCTCCTGGTGCCGGAGATCCATCCCGGCCAGCGGCTTCCCATCCACAAACAGCAGTTTCTCCGCGAGACTGTCATGCCGGTAATACACCCGCCGGCCCCGGCACGAACGTGGAATTTCCACCGTCCCGCGAAACCAGGTCGTGCCCCAATGCCGGCCCCACGTACAACCCACGGGCGCGGGCACATAGTCCATCTGGAAGGGCGGCGTCCGGAAATGGTCCATCGTCTCCGCCATTTCCAACGGCACCTCCGCCACCTTGGCATACCGCCATTCAAACAATTTCTCCAGCCGTTTCCCTATCTTTTCAATACCGCGCGGTGGAATCATCGCCAATAGTCCCTTTCGCCTCGCGGGAAACCTCCCGCGCCTCAACCACGTCAACCTTGCGGGCAACACTATGGCGCATATACGCTCGCATGTCAATTCACAGACGGTTTTCCCGGGAATTTACGTTGCCCAGCGCGAAGAATTAAGGAAATAAAGGGGTGGAAGGTGTGAAACGCGGCTATGGCGTGCGGGAGCTTGCTACCCCTTTTCATTATTCTCCTTGGCTATGGGGACCTCCGGGAAACGAGAGTGGAGAGGGCCTTGGGGATGCTGCGAAACGAGGGTCTGTAGGGCATGCGCGCATTATGAACGGACATTATGCTACGGTTGCCAGTGTTTGAAGTCGATGCTGAAGACAGAGGGACTGGATGAATAGTTCATGCCGTTGTGGTCAACAAATGCCAGCCAATATTCGGAGGCAGGGGAAGCATTGATTAATTTGCGTTGGCCTACCGCCGCAGAGAGCTTAGAAAAGTCTGGATTAATGAGACACATTTCGCGGCGAATTCCGAGAACTTCCTTAATGATGGATTTATCGAAGTTAGCAGTACTTTTACATTCAACGCCCAAGATGATGTCATCGTGGTCCGGCATGCCCGAAACATGGGATTCGACAAGAATCAGGTCGATTTCGTGGTATCTGCTCAAATCAGAATTTCCGCCATTGCTTGCTCCGAGGGTTTGAAATTCGATATCGGTGTAGAGGCAATAATCCTGGCCGCCGTAGGAGAATTGGAAATGAGGATCAAAGGGCCGGATACGTCCAGGACTGAGCTTAAACTGGATGTCGCTTCCGACAAAGGAGGCAGAAAACCCATAGGTGTTTACCAATTCCTCAATGACTTTGGAGAGGCAATAGAGTTCATAGACTTTTCCATCCCACTGCCCTTGTAGCCAAGCCAACTCGTTTGCTGTCAGAGACTTATAGGTGCCGAAGATATTTTGAATTTCCGCGAGTGCGTTAGCCCTATCCATTGTTTCGTCTCCCATGGTTAGAGGTGTCGTGCCCACCCTCATGCAGCGCATCGATCAGCACGTTAACCCGACTTCTCACCTCACCCAAATCTGGTGCTCTCGAGAGCGGAAGCACATCCGGAAGATCGTGCAGGCGTCTCATTTCAGGGGAGAGTTCAATCATTGCGCCTTCGGGCCTTCGGCCCCTTGGGAGGTATTCAGAAATCCGGCTCATGGATTTGTCGTAGGTGGCTTTGTCCTGGATGGCAAGATGCCGTTGGAATGCCGAAAGCATACGAATGGCGATGACCTGATAACTTGCCCGCTCACGGCGGGTAATTTTCATTTCGATTTCCGGAGGATAGATATAGTGCCGAATATCGGCGATATCCGGCAGCCCGTTCTCGATAAGGCATTTCCTGATTTCTTTGACAATGATTTCATATTCATCTTCGTTCATGGCTGGACTCCAAAGACTTTCATGACCTCGTCGCCGAGGTGGTTGATGACTTTTACGGCGATGCGCCCGGAGGCGGGTTTATCAAAGGGGCGGGAGGTGTCGCTGTAGAGGGATTGCCAGGCTTCGGGGTCAATTTCGGCTTTGAGGGTGGTTTTGAGGGATTTGTAGGGGTCGTTGGCGCCGAGGAAGTAGGCGTGGCGGACAAAGAAGGATTCTTCGTTGTAATCGGTGTCGATGAACCAGCAGGCGATGCCTTCGGGCCCGCTGGAAGCGATTTCCCCGGTCTGGGGATGGAAAACATCGACGCCGTTGATTTTCACGCGGATTTGGTTGTTCCCGGCGTCTTCGATGTTGATGTCGGGTTCGCCGAAGACGACAAAGAGGTTTCCCGCGCCGGTGTTTTTCAGTTCATCGGCCATATGGAGGTCGGGGTTCATCCGGGCTTTGAGGATGGGGATGCGGCCGAGTTTGTTGAATTCGCTGGAGTGCGCCTCGAAATTGAAGGCGCACGCGATGAGGACGTCGAATCCGGCGTCGCCTGCTTCGCGGGCGGCGGCCACGAGGTCTGGGCGGGAAACAGTGCCATATTCCGGGCCGATGAGAATACCGGCGCGGCGCTCGACTTCGCCCTCCATGAACCGGCCTTCCGCGCCAATGTATTTTCCTGGCCATCCGGTGATGGAGGTGAAGGTGATGCGGTCCTCCTTATGGGCCTGCTGGACCCCGGAGGTTTTGAGGTGATCGAGGACCATGCGCCCGAAATCGAATTCGCCATTGGCGCGGTACGGGTCGGCTTTTTCCTCGCTGACGGAATCCTGAAGCGCATCGTCTTCGTCCACGGTCAACACGCGATGGGGCGAGAGGCTTTCGACGGTGAACGGCCCCGCCACGCGGACACAGCGCTTGTCTTCATACGGCTTGTCATAGAGGTACTCGAATTCGGCTTTGGCGGCGATGGAGGCGTCTATTTCCTTTTGCCGGGCAATGCGGGCTTCCCACCATTTGCCGTGCAGTTCTTTGGCCTTGGCGGACCATTTTTTATCCGCTTCCCGGGGAATTTCCCATTCCTCCCACGCTGTGGAAAGCGCCTTATTCAACGATTCCCGCAACGGTTCGAGGATTTTCTGCCACTTCTCCCAAATCACATCAATCTCGGTGTTGTTAGCAATTGACTCAAGCATAATATGGGGTACACGTTCATAAACGAAACCTTGACGAATATCGCCATGGGTGGCGGCTATCTTTGGCACGGTCCGGGTAACTTCAGCTTCCTTGATCTGTCCTTCTTTGGAATCGGCTAGAAAATAAAAGGGATACCGTGCCCCCATAATGCGTGCGCGGGCCAATGAGGTGATCCCCACCCCTTGGACACGTTTTCGGGGGGCGTTAGATGGCGATGT
>CAYYRW010000042.1:0-25515 GCA_964474205.1 uncultured Nitrospirales bacterium
GCACTTGGACATCTCCCGGAGCCGGAGGTGACCCATAAATTCTAACGAAGAGGCCAAAAATGGAGGATATCACCTTTATGACTGGCAAACACATACAAAGAACGCTATATGTTGGCATTCCGATATTTGTGCTATGGTGCATGTCCGCGTCAGCCGCCGAATTCGTTGTAAACGAAATCAATGACCTTCCTGACAACAATCTTGGTGATGGGGTGGCCATAACGGAACGAGGAACAGTATCACTGCGTTCAGCAATTGATGAAGCCAACCGCTTGCCTGGGGAAGATAGGATTAGTTTTGAGTATCCGGTCATACGCGGCGACATGGATTTTGGATTATTGAAACTTGATTCTTCTGTCATCATTACCGATCATTTGATTATTATTAATCCTCAGTACATGTTACTTTCTTTCAGGGCAATGGCGCCAAATAAATTCCGGGTGCTTGAAGTGGCTTCGGGTGTGAATGTATATATTGATGGCATTTTTATTGAAGAAGGAGGTCCGCCATCACATTCCATTCGTGCGGATCGGGGTGCATGCATGTATATTCATCCGGGTGCCAAAGTTATATTAACAGGCTGCATGTTTCAAAGTGGTGTGGCCACCGAAGCCGGTGGATGTATTTATGTAGACCATGCAGAACTAGCTGTATCGGCTACAATTTCAGGTGACTCGGAAAAAAATGGAGGCGCAATCTTCAATGATCATGGCTTTATCTATATTTCCGATGGTTCAACTATTGGTGGTACTGCTGAGGAACACGGGGGTGCCATTTATAACGATCATGGTTATGTCATTTTTGAGCATCGAGGTTATGATTGTGCTTTTTACAACGCCCAAGCATCAATAGAAGGGGGGGGGCTATATAGTAATGGAGGCGTCGTTTCCTTCAATAGTGTTAGTTTCTTGAGCAATTCAGCGGCGCGTGGTGGCGCTCTATATATTGCAGGAGGGGCGCATCTTGAAATGTTTGGATGTTCTGCAAAGGAAAATTCCGCCACATCGGAGGGCGGTGTTATTTATCTTGAATCCGGCAGTCTCTATGCCACCATGTGTACATTTGGCCAGAATTCGGCTGGGGGTTCGGGCGGGGCCATATACGTTGCAGGGGGGGAATCGTATCTTTTAAATTGCACCATCACGCAAAATACTGCTACCACAGAAGGCACGGGCTGTGGGGGTGGGATTTTTGTGAGTGGGGGGCTATGTACCATAGGAAATAGCATTCTTGCGGAAAATACCAGTACAGCCTCTTCGACTTGCGCGGATATTTCTGGCGTACTTAATAGCCTTGGGCATAATCTAATCGGCATTTCGGAAGGCGGCAATGGTTATTTACCCTCCGATCTCTTGGGTTATTCGGCATCTCCATTGTCATCTGTGCTTCAGTTTACCATGAATCATGAAGGCCGCCCCTATAGTCCCCAGAATATTTATGTTCCGCAAATCGGCAGTCCAGTAATTGACGCAGGCGATACTGCCTTGCTGTTTAATCCAAATTTTGTAGGCAGCCCATGTTATGATGCCCGGTTAACCTGTTGCCCGCGTGTACGTAACGGCACGGTGGATATTGGGGCTATTGAAGTGCAGGAAGGCTCTATTGACCTCACCTGTGAAGGAACCCACAGTGCCGACTACGATCACAGTGGCCACATTGGATTAGGTGAAGTCCTGCGCATCGTCCAATTCTTTAATTCTGAGAGTTTCCACTGCCAATCCGGCACTGAAGACGGTTATGCTCCTGGCCCCGGGGATACGGCCTGTACAGCCCACTCCGCCGATTACAATCCCCAAGACTGGGTTATCAATTTATCCGAACTCCTCCGCATCATCCAATTCTACAACTCCGGCGGCTACCACACCTGCCCCGAAAGTGAAGACGGGTTTTGTCCCAATCTCGTGTAAGGTTGGCGAGGCGTGTTGAACGATTCATCCCCCTCTCATTTGCGAAAAGGAACCATATCAAACGTTGTATCGCTGGACCCCCATGGTCTTTATTGGTTCGACCCCGTCAGGGTCGATGATCTGGGGGGAGGGGCTATGTTTCCGTGGGTCTCGGGGACTCGACCCACGGCTATTCAAATGGCTCCCCTTCGGGGAGAAGACGGCACGAGGGAATACCACAAAACAGGGAAGACACTCTTCACGGGAGACTGACAAATGTCCTTCAAATTTCACCGTTTCAGGATGAAGATATGTATGGCGCAAGGATTATGCGCAGGCCTCTTCTACAAGGCGTCGGAGGGCAGGTGTAGGAGGAATGCGATGAAATAAAAAGCCGGACGGATCGGTCGGAGCGGACGGATCAAAACAGTTACACCCGGACCCCGGACCCCGGACCCCGGACCCCGGACCCCGGAACCCGAAACCCGGAACCCGGAACCCGGAACCCGGAACCCGAAACCCGGAACCCGAAACCCGGAACCCGGAACCCGGAACCCGGAACCCGGAACCCGGAACATCCTGTCTGCTTCCCCTGCCATCTTGCCATATGGCAAGATCGAAGGGGATGAATAACACAGCCCAGCGGTTGCGCTTCGCTACCCTGGGGGCACATGCCATCCTGAACACCTTCTCTGAAAGAGATAAATAACCTTTCCATCATTTGCCGCGTTTTATCATTTGGAAAGACGGGGGGGATTGTCTCGTGAGAAATCCCGGCTAGTAATAGGTGATGTTCAACGGGGTGCCGAGGGGGACTGGTTTGCGCGGTGTGCGCGTGGATTCATTCTGGTAGATGTACAGGACATTGGGGTTTCCCCGGGCCACATCGCACAGGCCATCGCCCGTGAAATCACCCAAAAGCAGCACCCCGGCGTCAATGGGGGCCGATAATGTCGCAATGCGGCGGCCCGCAGGACCGTACATTGCCCCGCTGTGCCCAACCACGATTTCCTCCAAACCGTCGCCATTCCAGTCAATCAAGGCGTGGTGGCGGCAGTACTCGCCCCGGATTTTACCGCACAGGTTTCCTTTTGCGTCCAATATCCACAGGTCGCTTTCCCCGCGCGGGGTATGGTCAATATCCACAAGGATGTGGGGACCGCGCGGTTTGGGGAGAATAGTGCCCACCTGTATGGACTCGAAATGGTGTCCGGCGATTTCCCATACGGTTTTTCCGTTCCCGTCCACCATGGCGATATTTTTTGCGCCGCAGCAGGTCAGCGCCATCCGGGTGGATTTTGGCGAAGACCCCTGCCGCACGATGCGCGCGCAATCGAGGTGGCCCTTTTCAAGATTGGCTTTCTCGGAGGTGAACGTCCAAATCAATTCTCCCTTGTGATTCAGCAGGCTATAGCCGGCCATGATCTCATCCCGCCCATCCCCGTCGAGGTCGAATGGACGCGCCTGATGCGCGGTCCGGTATCCGCCTGGCAGTTCGCTTTGCCACAACAAGTTGCCCGTGCGATCATAGGCCCAAAGGGAGGTATACCGTGTTTTAACCAGAAAATCGGTGGGCCGGCCCGCGCCAGAGAGGTCGCAGAACGTCAGGCAATCCGAGGCCCCTTCGGGAATCGGCAGACGCCGCCGCTCCTGGCCCGTGGCGCCATCCAGTTCCACCAGGCATCTATCCGCCAGCAGTACCACTTCCTTGCGCCCGTCGCCGTCCCAGTCATGAATCTGGAGGGCCACGTCATGATGAAGGTTCTTGCGGCCAATCTTTGGATCACCCCAGCGCCACATCACCGAGCCGTCAAGGCGTTGTGCGGCGGCCGCGCTGGTGTAGTGGGTGTCCTCCACATTGTGATTCTGAGCGCTGACGATGTCGACCGCGCCATCTCCGTCCAGGTCTCCGGCAACCACCCACCCCCCTCCATATTCCGGATCAAGGGGCACCGTGCACCATGGCTGAATCGAGGGTATGTCCGGCGGGACCGGGCCTGTGTCCACCACATCGAACGCCAGGGGGGGCGCTTTTTGCACGTGGGCGCAGGAGTTCAGGGACAGTAGTGCCAGAATCAAGAGGGTGATGGATAATGAACGCATATATTTCTCCGGTTGACGCTATTGAGGATAATGAAGAAGTGCGGATGATTCAAGCAAAACCCTCCATCTTCTTTTGTATGTGGTGATGAAATGTTTGCGCTCGCCCGCGATGTGCTCGTATGCTTTCCTTCATCGCGCTTCATGATGTTGGGGCGTGGGAGAAGTGATGATGAATGCATGCAGCAGAGACCTGCCTGGGCCGGAAAAACAACGCGGGATGACCCGCCGCGGGTTCATTCAACAGGCGGCCTGCGCCACCACACTGCCGTTGCTAACGAGCGCCGCCGGGGCGATGAACAAGCCTGTGGAAGGCCGTAAACTTCGCTATGTGGGATGGCAGGCGGGGGTCACGTATCAATCCGGACGGCCTCAAGGGCTGGACCGGGACTATTTCCTGCGGTTGTTGGATGAGATGGCCGTACAGAGAATGAACCTGCTCAGTCTCATGATGCTGAGCTATGGATACTTCGATCCGGAACATGATGGGTATGTGTGGCCGGTCCGAAATCCGGCATTGAAGCATAATCAGGATTCCCAGTGCGCTAACGGGCGGACGGAAACGGAATTCCTCCGCGAGATCATCAACGCGGCGGCGGAACGGCGCATTGAGATACAGCTTTTCCTGAACTGGGGCATCTGGAATCCCGAAAAAATACGGCGGGGCTATCCATCCGCCGTGGTTCAGACGGATAAGGATGGGAAATCGCGGGGCTGGCTCCATTGCCCGGATTCACCGGGCGCGTGGCAGGCGGGCCTGGATGAAGCCCGGGACATGCTCGAATTCCACAATCATCCCAATGTGACCGGGATCGCGTTTGAACGCATCGGCTATCAGGGCCGCGGCTACTGCTATTGCCCGCATACGCGCGCCCGGTTTCATGAAGACACCGGAACGGAGCTGGCGGGAGTGGGGGAGGAGCGTATCGAGGCGTGGAAACGCGAACATGTTGGCGCATTACTCGCCGAATACGCGCGGCATGTCCGCCGGATACGCCCGGGCCTCTCTGTCGGCCTTCACACGCAATGCGCCCCCGGATGGGGGCATGACGACGCCACACTCCAGTCGTTCGGGATCGACTTTCTGTTGCCGCATACCGTCCAGTTTCAGGAAACAGAGGAGAGCCTTCACGCGCTCTTGCACCGCCTGGAGCCCAACCCCTGCGTCTTGCATTTCTGCACGCGCGACAAACGTCCCGCCAATTATAAATTGTGGATCAAAACACCGGAAATAATAGACCAAGTGTTCGAGTGGATCGGCCGCTATCCCGGCAAAAATCTTTCCGGTTTTCTTTTCTTTAATGAGCCCGCCACCTCCCCGGCCAATAAGAATGCGGTCTATGAGAATCTGAAGCGGTTCGAGTGGTAAGTAACGGCTATGTTTCCCAGTCTTTCTTCCAGCACGCGCCCCAGCTCTCTCTTTTGCGGCAGGTGACCGTCAGAGGCATTGGCGTCATTGGTACCGCCCGCCAATTTCCATCTGGTGCTTTCCCCGCAATGAACAGGTTGATGCCCTTCTCCGGGTAATACTCCGGCGTGGTCACGTGCTCATGGTATCGCCTGCATGGGCGTGTGCTTGGCCAGAAAAGCTTGTAATGCCTGTAGAAAAGCGCTGGACACGTCGGTGTTCATGTGATTTTTGCCCTCAAGAACGAGAAGTTCGTGATTGGCCATATGCTCCGCAAGCGCCTTGGCATCCGGCAACAGCCCGTCTTCGCCGCCGATGATGGTCAACGTGGGCACTTTGTTTGAACGCAGTTCGTCTTCCGTCACGGTCATTTGCTGCGATCCCCGCGCCACCGCGGCCAAGGCCCGCGGGTCGTTGAAACAGACCAAAGAGAGTTTGACGCCGAGTTTTTCCCACCAGGTAAGAGGCCTGTCCGCGACACCCAGCCGTTTGAGGAGCGGACCGGGTTCCCCTTTCTCCACGGCGCTCGCGACGGCCTCGGCGAAGTCCCGGTTTTCTTGGGTGGATTGTTCCCAACCCGCCCCGCACGCCGCGGCGCTCAGCAGCCGTTCCGGATGCATGGCCACCAGTTTGAGGGTGATAAAACCGCCCATGGAATAGCCCACCACATGCGCCTTCTCAATCTTGAGATGATCCAACAGGCGCACCAGGTCTTCCACCATTTGGATGCCGTATTGGCTGGTGTCGTGCGGCTTTTCGCTCCGTCCGTGTCCCCGGCTGTCCAAGGCAATCACCCGGTAATTTTTTGACAGCGCTTCAATTCTACCCGTTCTCCGCCATTGCAGATTGGCGGGATTTGCATAACCATGCACGAGGAGCACGGGTGTGCCTTGCCCCTCATCCGTGTAATGTATCCGCACACCCGCCGAATCGAAATAGTGCCCTTCAGGCCCAAGCGCTTTGTTCCACGCATATCCTGCCAGCAACAAACAGGCAACCACTAAGGCCAGCGCTAGGATACCGCATCCCGCCAACCATTTCTTTTTCGTGTCCATATCCAATCCTGTCACTTTTTAATCGGTTAAAACAGTTTGAAACGGTCGAATTCGGGGTCCCCGGTGCTCATGGCAGCCTTGCGCACCCAAGGTTCGATGGGCTCCATGAGGCTGCCCGCAGTTCGATACATGGCGAGGATGTTTTCGATGGGGGTGCCCACTTGTATGGCGTGGGTGGGGCCGAGAAAAAGACCGCCCTTCGGGAAGAGGTCTAGCCGGCGGCGTGTCTCGCGTTCGACGTCCTCGCGGGTCCCGAACGGTAACAGGCTTTGCACGCACATGCTGCCGCAGAATACAAGCCGGTCTCCGAATCGCTCCTGCAAACGTGCTATATCCATTTCCGGGGTAGTCGGCTGTACGACATCTTGAATATCGAGGCCCAGTTCGATAAGGCGCGGGAGAAATGCCGACACCGTACCGCACATGTGCATCATGGTTTTTGCCCCATAGCGGTGCGCAAGCGCGAAGATGGCCTTGTACTTGGGTGCGAAGAGGCGTTCAAACATATCCAGGCTGATGAGCGGACCCTGCTGGTTGCCCAGATCCTCGCCGACGTGGAGGATATCGATCATACCGCCAGCGGCTTTGAGCATGGCTTCGTGCAACGCATAATAAAAACGGAACCGGGCCTCCATGATCTCCAGGAAGGCCTCGTTTTCCGTCAGGAGATCTTCGAGCACTTGTTCAATGCCGCGCATACGTCCTATGGTATTGATGAAATCCATGTCACCCGCGGACCCGGTACAGATGGCAAACGTTCCCCCCAACGCCTCGCACTGGCTGCGGATGCTGGAGAAGTCGAACCAGGAGAGGCGCGGAAAGTGGCTTCGGTCCAGCTCTTCCACCCGTGTGACCCCCGCATACGGCAAGTAGACCGGTTCCAGGTAGGTTCCCCCTTCATAGGGTTTCCGGCCGTACCGTTCTCCCCAAAAGCCTTCGACGCTTCCATCGGGCCACGTTTTCAGTTCCGGCCCGCAATATATGGGTTGCACATAGCGGAAATCATCCCCCAGCACCAGAAGCAACTGCTCTTCGTTTGCGAGAGAAAAGTATTCCATTAACGCACGATTGATCTCCGGCGTTCCCTCATGCTTGACGGGAATACGGTCATATCCGGTTTTGGCCAATGCGCCGAGCACTCGTTCGCGAGATGTCATGTGAACCGTCTCCTGGTACGCCTCTTTTTTACAAGGGAAAAAGCATTCTATGAAAAGGATGGTTTTGAATCAAAATGCGCATGAAGATTACTTTTTGTGTTGTATGTGCACGTAAACCCGTCCCAATGGTTATACGGCAACTGCAGGTGGTTATCATCTCCCGTTGTGCCCAGTGTACAATAACCGAATGCTGTACCAGAGTTCGCAAGCATGATGACTTCACAACACAAAGGAACGGATGATGTTCAAACCCGCGGGTCTACACGTATGGCTTCTGCCGGTAAGCCTGTTGTTAACCGGGGCCGCGCAAAGCGGTTCCGGGGAGGCGCCCATGCCTGATATGTCAACTCCAATGACGGGGCTGAACGCCTTGCCGCTCCTGTCGGATATGCGGACCCGCTCCATCTCGGCGGAAAATCCAACAGGGGAAAAGGGAAAGGGCGGAATGGCTATTCCCAACCCCGCCGAGCCGAAACCCGCGGCCGCGGCGCGGGCGGCGGATGACTTGGGGCAGGGCTGGAAAGTGCGGCCCTTCCTTCGCGTAAACGCCGGGGAGACGGCCACGCTCATGGAGGTTGACGGACCGGGAATTATCCAGCACATTTGGATGGTTGAGGGCTTGAAGCGGGCGCACATCCTGCGGTTTTATTGGGATAATGAAGAAACCCCTTCTATAGAGGTCCCCGCGCCGGATTTCTTTGCAGTTGGCCATGAGCAATTCGCGCGCGTGAACTCGATGGCCGTGATTGTGAACCCGCAAAATGCCATGAATTGCTACTGGCCCATGCCCTTCCGCAAGCATGCCAAGATTACCTTCACCAATGAAGCCTCCGAGGATTTACAACTGCTCGCGTATCAGATCACCTACGCGGAAACCGCCGTTCCGGACAATGCGGCCTATTTTCACGCCCAATGGCGGCGTGCCCAGACCAAAGAGAATAACCCCTATGTAATTCTGGAGGGTGTGAAAGGAAAGGGGCGCTATGTTGGGACGTTTCTGGCGTGGACGCAATTCCAGAAGGGGTGGTTCGGGGAAGGGGAAATCAAGTTCTATATGGACGGCGACAAGGAATTCCCGACTATCTGTGGGACCGGGACCGAGGATTACTTTTGCGGCAGCTACGGTTTTGCGGAGCCCTACACGACCGCCTACGCGGGAACAACACTGCCCGCCAACGAAAATGATTCACCCCCCAATTTCTGGAGCTTATACCGCTGGCACATTCAAGACCCCATCTGCTACGACAGTGAGCTGCGCGTGACCATCCAGGCCTTGGGATGGGGAAAAGACGGAAAATACATGAAGTTGTCCGACGATATTGCTTCCGTGGCGTATTGGTACCAAGCCGAGCCGCATGCGCCGTTTCCGGTGTTGCCGCCACGTAAGGAGCGCCTCCCCGTCAGAGGCTCAAAATGAATGCACCGGAGGCTATCATAAAGATGGGCGCCGGGAAATCCTTCCGCAGGCGTTGAAACAGCGGCTTCCCGGCAGTTTTTTCACCAACGTGACGGTTTTGTAAACGCCGGCAAAAGGGGCGTATCATGAGTGCGGCCTGCGTGGGATGAAGCGGGCGGGAAGGTTCATGTGGATTGACGGCAACCCAGAGGATGATTTGACGCGTGCCCAGGGACAAATCGAGGACCAAAGCACAACTTCACAGCGAACTCGTTGAAGCCCACAGGCGAAATGCCGAACTAGAAAAAGCCGCTCTCGCGGTTCAACAGGAACGGCAGCATGTACAGCGCGTGCGGCAGGTGATGGAATCTATTCGGGCTGTCATCCATCTCATTTCTCCCGGGGAAGACATCAACCGGCGGTTACAGGACATTTGCGTGCAGCTTGTCCAGTCGTCGGGGTGCCGCGCGGCGTGGATCGCGCTTTTGGATGAACAGGGGCAGCTTCAGACGGCCGCTGCATCCACAGACGGCCGCGCGCCCATGGGAGCATCACCGGAGGCATTGCCGGCCTGCGCGCTGCAGGCTTTGCGGCATCCGGACCGCGTATTCGTGGAGCACGATTTGGGCACAGACCCGCAAGACCCTCAAGAAGAGCTTCCAGAAGACCGGGAAACCTTGTGTATCCGCCTGGAGCATGAGGGCAACATATTGGGGATGCTTATTCTTTCCGTGCCCATTGAAGTGGTTATGGATAAAGAGGTGCTGGGTCTGTTTCTGGAATTGGCCCAGGGATTGGAGATCGCGCTTGATGGCCTTCGGGAGCGGAAGTCCGAACGCGAAGCCGTGCATGCCCTGCGGCGCATCGAGACGCTTCACCGCATTCTGGATATTTTAGTCAATACGGCGGACGACACCGCCTATGGAGCGATTCTTAAAGTTCTCCTGGAAAAGACGTGCAGTAAACACGGCGTGTTTGGATACCTGGACGAGGACGGCGCATTGGTTCTTCCCGCCGCCGCCGAAACGTCCGGTAATGGCTCTACCGAGCCCCCGCAAATCAATGTTTTTCCGCCTCATACCTGGGGGAACACAGCGGGTGCCCGCGCGCTCCGGGAAAAACAGATCATCTGTTCCAATGAACCTTCCGGGAGTGCGCCTTCGTTCTGCATGCCCATCTACCGGCAAATTTCTGTCCCGGTGCTTTACAATGACAAGGTCCTCGCGCTGATTCAGGTGGCCAACAAAGACACCGATTATTTGCCCGGCGATGCCGCGTTTCTGGAGGATATCGCCGGCGCCATGGCCCCGGCATTGGAAAAACGGCTCTTCCAGCAACGTCAGGCGCGCACGCATCAGCATGTGGAAGAGACGCTGCAAAACACCTGCCGGGAATTGGAATCGCGCCTGCGGCAGGCAACCCATGAAATTGCGCAAAGCGCCTCCTGCCTTGAGGAAGCCGTTGCGGCGCGGGAAGCCGCCGTGACGCGAAGCCAGCGGCTCGGCGCGGCGGCGGCCGCGGTGGGAAGGTTATTGCAGGAATTGCCGAAATGCGGGGGGGAAGAGGAAATTGCCTGCGCTTTTTTAACCGTGGCCCAGCAGTTGACCGGCAGTGCGTTCGGGTATTTCGGCGGCGCGAATCCCTCCGGAAAGTGCGATATTATTGCCACGGCCAATCCGGCGATGTACCCGGGCGAAGCGGCCAGACCGGAAACCGTGCGCATGAAGGATGTGGCTATCCGGGGGATATGGGTCGAGGTGCTGCGGGATGGTCACTCCCATATTTTCAATGGCCCGATACGCGATGCGGAACAGGAGGCGGCGCCCAAGGGGTATCCGGCGCTGACGTCGTTTCTGGGAGTTCCCTTGTGGCATTCCGGAAGGATTGTGGGGGCCATTGCCCTGGCCAACAAAGTTCCGGGTTATGGCGATCTTGATCAGGAAATCATCGAGATGCTGGCTCCCGTATTAAGCATGATGCTTCGTCACAAACGTGCTGAACTGGCTGTAAACGCCGCCCGCCGGAAATTGATGCAACGCGAAAGCCAGGCGGTTTTACAGCAGATTGCCGGCAATGAAGGCACAGAAAGTCATGGTCTGTTTGCCCGTATGCGTGAAGCATTCCGAATGGGGGCGCATTCCAAGCGCCCGTGTGATTCGCCGGACCGGTTGGAGTATTTGAAAAACTCCGGTTTGCGATTCCATACCGTGCTTACCGCCAGCCCCTACCCCGAGTTTTGCGGGATGGTTCGGGCCGTTCTGGGAGATCAGCGGCGAATCAACATTGTCGAAATGGAAGACCTCGCGGACGAGGGGCTCCGCATGGCCCAGGAGCTTAAACCCGATACGGTTGTGTTCGACCTCAATTCCGCCGGTATGAGCGGGCTGCATACCATGGCGCTTTTGCGGGATAGCCTGCCGGAGGCGCGTATTTTCGGGGTCAGCCCCTACGCTTCCAAAAGCCTCAAAATTGCCGCGCGTGAATCCGGCGCGGACGCCCTTGTCGTGGGAACCCTGCACGGGCGTCATTTGAAGCGCGCGCTCCGCAAAGCCATACTCCGGGCGTAGGCTGCGTCTCTCGGCCATGGAAGCCCGTGAAAATCAAAGCATTAAGCCGCTGAGCCGGCGTTGATTCCATAACGGCCGCAGTACAGGTTTTGAATAGGGTATTTATGGCGGGTCCAGAATAGAGGAAAAACGATGACTATGCATAACCGGAGGATGTTCCTGAAGTTTGCCGGGACAACCGTTGTTGGCATGGGATTACCGGGATGTATTACCAGGGACAACAAACAGGATGGCACATCGTGTCATGAAATTACAGTCCGCGTTGAAGCCCCTGAGGGTCCGTTGGTTTCCCGGACGTTTGCGATCCTGAAGGATCGCATAGAGCAACGCTGTTCGCTGAAAGTGGTCAAGGCCGGGGCCGGGGCACAGATTATTCTGGCTGTCGATAATCGACTAGCCCCCGATGCTTTTCGCATTGATGAGATTAATACGGCGGTTCGTGTTTCCGGCGGGTCGCCGCGTGGATTGCTCTATGGAGTGGGGAAATTTCTCCGGACCAGCCGCTATGCGGATGACACGTTTCAACCTTCGCTTTGGCGGGGGACTTCGGAACCCATGGGGGCTCTGCGCGGCATGTATTTTGCCTCTCATTTCCACAATTGGTATCACCAAGCCTCGGAAGCGGAAATCGCACGGTACATGGAGGACCTGGCGCTTTGGGGGGTGAATGCCGTCATGGTGATCTTCCCGATGATCAACCTTCAGGATTGGAATGACCCGCAGGCGGAGCCGGCCATGGCCATGGTGCGTCAGTATGCCAGAACCGCCCATGACCTTGGGTTGTTGTTTGCCACCGGCATCAATAACACCATGTTTATCGGCGCGCCAAAACACATTCGGGCAACACCCCTGCCGGATCCAACTCATCGGCGTGGAAACAGCGGGCATCCCATTTGCCCGGGCAAACAGGAAGGGCATGCGTACCTGATGGAGAATGCCCGCCAGCTCTATGAGAAGTTGTCGGATGTTGGCTTGGATATTGCGGTCTTCTGGCCCTACGACGAGGGCGGGTGCGCTTGTGAAAAATGTATGCCATGGGGATGTAATGGGTATCTGAAGCTCTCACGCGATTTTGCACAACTGGGCCGGACGTATTTCCCGAACCTGAAGACCGTGTTGAGCACCTGGATGTTCGACGCCCCGCCCGAAGGCGAGTGGCAAGGACTGACCGATGCCTTGGCCTCGAATGAGGAATGGCTGGACTACATTCTCGCCGATGCGCACGAAGATTTTCCGCGGTATCCCCTGGAGAACGGAGTGCCCGGTCATCGGCCGTTGCTCAACTTCCCCGAAATCAGCATGTGGGGAAATTGGCCGTGGGGCGGAGTGGGGGCCAATCCATTGCCTTCCCGATTCCAGCGGCTATGGGATCAGGTGAAACAGGAGGTGTCCGGGGGATTCCCTTACAGCGAGGGCATTTATGAAGATATGAACAAGGCGATCACCGTCCAGTTTTACTGGAATCGTGACCACTCCGCGCGTGAGACCCTAAAAGAATACATCGCCTATGAATTCGGTTCGGGGGTTGAGGAAGACGTGCTGGCTATCATTGACCTTTTGGAAACCACCGCGGGGAGCTCCTACCAGAAAAAGCCCGTGGACGCCGAAGCGGTGAAACACGCCTTTCAGCTTGCGGAGTCCGTGAACGCGCGCCTGCCCAAGTGGGCTAAACAGAATTGGCGCTGGGAACTTTTACGTCTGCGAACGGTGCTTGATCAGGAACGCTTCGCCGGCGGCGGGTTGGAGACTCCCGTCGCCGAGGCCGCCATGATTCGTCTGATCGAAATCTACCACTGTCAGATGAAAACGGATGACCCGTACCATCACCGCGTCCGGCCCCCGTTGAAGCGCGCCGTATCGCGTTGCGGGGAAAAGTAAACATCATTTGATTTCAGGCGGTATGCTGGGGGATTGGCGCTTCGGTTGTATTGTGGCGTCAGTCCTTGATGATCAGGTTTTCTTTCGCGGGCAGGGGCGGAAACACGTTGTGCGGTTCCGTTTGGTACCAATACGCCACTGAGGCCAAATCATCCTGCAAGGGCAGGTAGCGCCCTTCGCTTTGCCATCCCAAACTCTGGATGGTCACGCGCAGGTCCTTTTTGAAGCGCACGGGATCATTGATGTGCCAGCGATATTCGCCGAACCGGCGCTGCGCGCCCTCGAAGGGCACATGATAGAAGCCAGTATAGGGGCTGCTGAAACTGTCATACGCGTCTTTGCCTTTTTTCTTGTGCTCGTTGTAGCCGTAGGAGCCGCAGAAATAATCTTCCTCGCCCGTGCCGCAGATGGTGGGGAATGGATCATCGCCGTCGATATAGAACTTGATTTCGCCCTCGCCCCACCAGCCCTCGCTGTTGGCGCCATGCGTCAGATACGTTCCAACATAATGCCCGCACCCCCGGATGCCGTCCACAATCGTGTACACGTCCTTGGCGGGCAAAGGATTGACCCGGCGGAATTGTGCGTGAAAGTACGGGGCGTTATCCGGCACGGGCTCAAGCGAATAATTGACTTGATAGTACACCGTTGCCGTCTTATCCCCTTGGTTTTCCATGGTGATTCGGCAGCCTTTCGTAAAGGGCATCTGCCAGTAGGAATTGAAGCCGCTCCGCGGATTCACGCAGATGGCCAGCGAGGTGATGCGCGGTTCCTTTCCCATGCCCCAACCTGCGGCGAAGAAATCGCCCACCGGCGCCTGCACCGAAGGTTCCGTCTCGCCGTCCCAATAAAAACGAAGTATCATGAGGCGGTAATCGCCCACCGGCGTCATCCAGATGTGATTGATGACGCCCGAGCCGTCAATCTGCGCGAGCGTAACAGTCGAGCCCGGTTGGATATGAATATACGGATTCACCTTCCACCCCTGGCCCAACTCGCGCGCCGCCTTGGCCGCCGTGCCCTGTTCCAGGGTGGCCATGCCGCCCTTTCCCTTTTCCCCGGTGAGATTCTCCGGGCTGATGGACCGCGTTTCGGCGTTTTTGATTTGGCATAATGAGCCCATGTCGGTGGTTTGCGCGGGCACGAAAGGCATCCAACAGGTCAATACAAGAAAGGACAGAATCATGCAATGTTTTTTCATGGCCGGACCACTCCTTTGGTTTGGAACATTCTGATGGTCATGTAACCATTCCTATTTGTGACGAATGAATTATTTTCACTTCCTTGGCCGGGGGCCTGTATTCAGATTACGATGTCAGCCGTCTGAAATTCAATCTTGGAAATGCCGGGGCTTGGACCACCAGGATTGTGCGCGTGTTTAATGACCTTTCCTCGCTCATGCTACAATACGCTTAACCGTGGTTTGAAATAGAATGGAGTGCGATATGGAGTGTACCGTTTCCCAGGAGGCACACGCGGCACCGTCTCCCGCGGCAAGCGATATCTTCTCTCAGGTGTTTTTTTGGGGTGTCCCGTTCACCGTTCCTGTACTCGTGGCGGGCATTACCGCGCTCTTTTACACTCTGTGCCCGCCCAAGATGATTTGGCTGCCCCTCATTCTCATTTACTGGATTACGATCTGGACGTATTCGCTGCTCTATCGCGCCAAGCGGGGCGGTGTATTCTCTAGAGAACGATTTAAACCGTCTCTGAAGTTACACGGCAGGTATCTTGTATTGCAGTATCTTCTGATATACGGCCCTCTCGTATATGCCATTCCGCTTTTCATCCTTAATTTCTCAGCCCGCCTCTCGCCCGCCATGTATGGCGCCATTATCCTCGCCTCCGTCATCAATGGCTTTTCGGAAGAGGTGTATTGGCGGGCGTGTCTGGATGATGCGGGAAAGAACGCGGGCGTTCCGGAAACAAGGCGTCTGGCTTTCGCTCCGGTGGCTTTCGCTCTCTGGCATACGGCGTTTGTTATTCATTTTTATCCGTGGGATCGAACCTGGTGGGCGGCATGGGCGGGTATTATGGCGATGACGTGGGTGAGCGGCCTCGTGTGGCTGTGGGTGATGCACCGGTCAGGACGGCTCATTCCTCAGTGTGTGTATCACGCGAGCGCCAATTTCCTGAACATCTTCCCGATGCTGCTGCTCGATGTGCTTCATGTCTCCTTTTGACGGTCCGCACATCAACCTTTTCATTTAACGTAAAAGAGACGCGCGGAGTCCGGTTCCAGGCCAATATCAAACCCTTTCGACAGGGTCTCGCCGGTACCATTGGATTCTTCGCCGCTAATCATGTCCCTGACCGAATAATTTCGCGTTTCTGTCAAGCCTCGCAATTTTACGGAGGCATGGGAATAAGGCGAGCCTTCAGGGCGGTAAGCGATAAAGCAGCCTTCGCCCGTGACGGGATTCAAAAACTGCCACCCGTTCCAGGTTTGTTCTTGTTTCATTTGCTCAAACAGCGGGTAATAGTCTTCATTCAACAAGGGGCGAATCTGTTTATAGGCCGCCACTACCCGTGCAATGCTTTCCTTTTCCATGGGGGAGAGTTTTCGGAAATCGATGCCAAATCCCAAGGTTCCGCCGCACAGCGCGAGCATTTCGCCTTCCGAACCCCACCGGCAATAATTGGTGTTCAAATGACTGCCGAGAACGAATTGATTGCCGCCTGTTTCATGAAAACGCATGAGCGGTTGATCATAGGTGTCATCGCTTTTCCAATAGGTATGGCCATGCTGGATTGTGCGGAGATCGATGCGCCGTCCGCCGCCCGCGCACTGCTCGATGAGCAGCCTCGGGAAACGCTGCATGAGGTCTTCCAGCAACGCATACAGGCCATTGATGTACCTGATCTGAACCAATCCCCGGTTTTCTTCCGTTTCACCCTGGGTCCATCCCGGTAGTGGATCAATATTGAAATCAAACCGAATCCAATCAACGCCGATTTCGGAAATGAAACCGCTCATCATCTCCAATACCAGTGCGCGCGCTTCCGGCCTGCCCACATCCAGCAGGTTTTTGCCCAGCAGCCAGTCCGGGTGTTCCTTTTGCCAGCGTGTGCCGTTCGCCACGCGTTCCGGCTCGAACCACAATCCGAACTTCATGCCCAGCGCGTGCACATGATCCGCCACCGGCCTGAGCCCTTGTGGAAATTTCCCTTGATGAATGGTCCAATTGCCGACGCCTTCGGGGAAATCGCCGTCAAACCAGCCTGAATCGAGACAGAAATACTCGATGCCCAGCGGCGCGGCCTCGCTCGCCAGTTCCTTCAGCATGCCCTCATTCACACGGTTATCAAATACAAACCAGGAATTATACGACACCGGCGCCACGAATTTTTCTCCGCCCAGCCGTGCCTGATAGTGGTCCCGCAAGGTGCGCCGCATAAGGTTCGCACCTTTTATAACGTCTCCTTGGAAGGGGATGAACAATGCCGTGGGCAATGCCACGCGCTCTCCCGCGGGCAAGCGGAAATGTACGGGTTCCATACCGGCCCGAAATACCGTTTCGCCATGCTCCGCATCAAAACATCCTTTGGCGCTCCATTGTCCACTCCACCCCAAAGCGAGACCCAATCCCCATCCTCCCGGAAGCCCCGTTAGGTAATAAAAGGGGATATCGCCCTGGCTGGAGCGGCCCCCGGCAACGGTCAATTCCTTGGCGCCCAGCGGCGTCTGGCGCACATCAAAACCCGTGCGCTCTGGCTTTCCATCCAAGTGGCCTGTCAGGCCGCCGGTGCAGGAATGCAATACAATTTGTGTGTCGCGCGCCGGAACATGAAGATCAAGGCTGTGCACGCCGCTGATTATCAGAGAGGGTTGCGTGCCGCCATTGTGGAAAACCCATTGCAGCTCGACCGCCGGCGGTGTGCGCCACACCCGGATATTCAATTGCGCCTCAAAATTCGTGCCGGGCTCGGTCCAGGTTCTCGAAAGACGCATGCAGCTCTCTTTTTCTTCCAACGGCATGTCCTGATGCGGCCACTGGGAAAGAAACTCCTGCGCATCCTTCCCGTCATAGTCGAATGAGCAAGGCAGCCGGTTAAAAAGAGGAACGCGAAAGCCTTGGCTGAGAGGCATATTGCCCCCATCCGTGGTTACCAGCACTGCTTCCGCCCAATCGGCTTGATCACAGGTGATACCGTCCCCCGCATCCTTCAAAACAAGGTCGAGCCGTTTCGCTCCCGCCAGCGGCACTTCCACCGCCACGGGAGCCTCGCCACCCCTGCATATCCCGGAGCGAAACTGCTCCATGCCGTCCACTTCGACAATAAACACGGCACTGCCTCGCGTACCCTGCGTGTCGCTGTTATTATCAATGCCGGCCTGCGCCTTGAACATGGAAAACGGTTGATTCAACTCCAGTGTGATGCGGCCGTTCGCATGTGCGCCAATGCCGTGCGTGAAACTTCTCTGTCCAATGCGCAAGGGAGTGAGTGTATGGCAGCAGGCATCCGGCGTGGGCCGTGCATAGTCTTGCGCGATCTCCGTTACCCGAAAACTGGTCTCGGAAGCCATTCCGGGCAACGCATCGCCCGCTTCAAACCCCGCGCCGCGCAACATCCCGCCGATTTCCGCCAATGCCGCCGGGGAATCGGTTTCCGCCATGCCCAATGCGGCTATCATCAATGTCAATGCCATGTACATGTCTTTTGTTTCTCCGAAGTGATTAGGTATTCGATTTGTTGTGGTTTGGCGTTTCAGGTTCAGAAGAGTTTTCTACATATTCGGGATAATGTTTAGCAAAGCATTCCGGGCAAACGCCATGACTGAACTTGGCCTCTGAATTCCGGCTGATGTAAGCGTCCACCTGGTCCCAGTACCCTTTGTCGTTCCGGATTTTTTTACAGAAACTGCAAATGGGGAGAATCCCTTCCAACTGCCGGACCGTGGCCAGGGTATTCTGAAGTTCTTTGATTAAATGTTCGCGGTCCGCTTCAATGCGCTTGCGTTCGGCAATTTCGATTTTCAGGGTGGCGTTGGCGTTCGCCATTCTGTGCACCATAAGGGCAACCACCAGGATGAACGCAATGATGACCATTTCGAGCCGGGTCAACCAGTTGCGCTGCTCTTCAATGCGGTTTTGCACATCCTCGTCGGAAAACCCCACCATCACCGCGAGCGGATACTCGCCGGTTTTCTTGTATCGGAAGGTGCGGTGGATTTGATCAATGGGGCTTTTGCATTCAAAACTCCCGGCGTCCGCGTATTTCATCGCGTCAAAAAGAGGCAAATCAATCGGAACATCCCATTGGTTGTCTTCGAGTTCCGGAACCCGCGCCCGCACCTTCCGGTCGTGCAGCCCCACCAGGGCAAAAACGTTTTGCGGCCCAATCTCAAGTTCCTCATGATAGCGGGTGAAAGAATGGGGCACCACCGTGGCGAGCACCACCCCGGCAAATGAACCGTCAGGATGGCTTATCCGGCGGGTAATGCGGAAATTCTGCCGCCCGGTCACGCGCCCCTTCGCCACCGCGGATACGAAGGGCGTATCATCAGGGGTTGCCTCGTGAAATTTGAAATAATCGCGGTCCAGCACATTTTGGGATGTTGCGCTTTTATCCGAGGGGATGAGAAACGCGCCGGATGCGTTAACAAGAAAAACCTTTTCAATAATGGAGGTGTCGAAATGCAGTCCTTGGATAAACTGTTCGGTTTCGGCAACCGAGCCGGTGCGCAGATAGGTTATCCGCACGCTTTGAATCAGCATATCCACTTGGTTCACGGTTTGAATCGTGTGTTGCGCAAAGGCATCCACCGCAATCCGGGCATCACGGATAGCCTGCCCTTTTTCCCGCTGATACATCCGCTTCGTCAGGTAGGTTCCCTCCCAAACAATACAAAGAACAATCAAACATGCGGCGCTGTGCAACAGCAGAATCTTTTTGCTCAAAATCGGCCGCGTTGCTTTCTGAACATCATCCGGGATTTCGTTCATAGGAGTATGCTCCCGCGTTGCCGCCTCAACTTATACAAAGTGAGAGCCGGCGGAACGCTTCAACACCCAATTCGGTTTCTTTCCCATGCCCTGGTTTCCGCCTTCCACCTCCCCAGGAAGAGGAGGGCGGGGTTCCCATCATGCTTTTGACATGCAGCTTCCCGGCAGCACGAATCGCCTGCCCGGTACCAGCATACCACGAAACAGACGATACAGCATAACACCGCATCGACGCCGTCTGACACATCAAACCAACAAGGTGCCCCCAGTGCGGCGGTGCCACAACTAAAGGAGGATTAAAACGCGAGGCGCGAAAGGCGCGGATTCGCCGAAAGGGGAACGGAAAATTAGGTCCCGGGGAATGGTGGTTTTTTGCCATCACTGTCGTTTACAGTAGGGCCTGCCGGTGGTGTGGGTATTCCGGGTTTGCTGGAAATGGGACTATCCTGGATACCGGCCTGATTCCAAGCATGCAAGAAACAGGAACGGAGAAAATGCCATGAAATCGACAATGATTGTGCTTGCGATCCTCGCGCTGAGCTTCTATTGCATCACAACACCTATGGCCGCCACACAAGCGCCGGGTACGGAATATCACGTTTCCGCCAATGGAAACGATGCCAATGACGGGTCTCCGTCCAGCATGCTGAAAACCATCTCCGCGGCCGCGCAAAAAGCGCAGCCGGGGGATGTCATCACCGTACATGAAGGCGTTTACCGTGAGCAGATCGTGCCGCCGCGCGGGGGGGAATCGGACGAGAAACGCATTGTCTATCAGGCTGCGCCGGGAGAGAAGGTGGAAATTAAAGGCTCGGAAGCGGTTACCGGTTGGGAGAAGGTCCAGAACGATACCTGGAAAGTGACGTTGCCCAATACCTTCTTCGGCGGATACAACCCCTACAACGATCCCATTCGGGGCGACTGGTTTGAACCCAAGGGCCGCGTGCACCATACCGGCGCGGTCTATCTCGACGGGCATTGGCTCTATGAAGCCGCGAAACTGGAAGAGGTCATGGCTCCGGCGGGAACCGTCCCGCCGTGGATTCATCAGCCGGGCCAGGAATACCTGTTAAATGTGGCGTGGCTGCAAGCCGGTAAAGAGCATAAAATTTCAGCGGCCCAATTCACTGCGAAAAATGGCACACAAAATGCCCCATGCTCGGAGGGCGGGGAATGCATCGGCTTCATCCTGGACGGACATTGGGTGAAATATGAGGGGGTTGACTTCAAGGAGAACATTGAACTATTGACGATCAAGGCTGCATCCGCAAGCAACGGCGGGATCATCGAGGTTCGCCTGGATGCCCCGGACGGGGAACTCCTTGGATCGTGTTCTGTTCCCAACACAGGAGGATGGCAGTCATGGGAAGCGTTCAAGGTGAATATTAAGCAGGTAAGCGGTATAAAAACCGTGTATCTGGTGTTTAAAAGTGCAACGCCCCAAAAGCCGGTGGAAAATGCCCAGTTATGGTTCGCGCAAGTGGATGATAAAAACACCACGATCTGGGCACAGTTCGCGGGGGTTAATCCCAACGAACGCCTTGTGGAAATCAATGTCCGCAAAGCCGTTTTTTATCCCGATAAGCCCTTCATTAATTACATCACCGTGCGCGGATTCAGTCTCTCTCAGGCCGCTACGCAATGGGCCCCGCCCACCGCTGAACAAATCGGTTTGATCGGCACGCACTGGAGCAAGGGCTGGATCATCGAAAACAACGCCGTCAGCTATTCGACATGTTCGGGAATCGCCCTTGGCAAATACGGCGACGAATTCGACAACACCTCGGCCAATACCGCTGAAGGCTATGTGAAGACCATCGAGCGCGCCCTCGCCAACGGTTGGAACAAAGACACCATCGGCCATCACATCGTTCGCAACAACACCATCTCCCACTGCGAACAAACCGGCATTGTCGGCAGCATGGGGGCGGCCTTCAGCACGGTCACCGGAAACACGATCCACGACATCCATGTCCGGAAATTGTTCACCGGCGCGGAGATGGCCGGGATCAAGTTCCATGCCGCCATCGACACCGAAATCCACGGCAACCATATCTATAAAACCTGTCTTGGGCTCTGGCTGGATTGGATGGCGCAGGGCGTACACGTCTCCGGGAATCTCTTTCATGACAACGGCAATGACCTGTTTATGGAAGTGGACCATGGACCCTTCATGATAACCAACAACCTTTTCTTGTCCCCGCACAATCTGCTTACGCTGTCGCAAGGCGGCGTGTTCGCGCACAATCTGTTCACCGGCGTGATCACCGTGAATGAATTCGATGCACGCCAGACGCCTTTCCATAAGGCGCACTCCACAGAACTCGCCGGCATGCACGACAACCCCTGCGGCGATGATCGGTACTACAATAACGTGTTCACCGGACGCGCCAGCCTTCAGGCCTATGAAAAGGCCCGCTTTCCCGTCATGATGGACGGCAATGTTTTTCTGCGCGGCGCAAAACCCTTCAAGCAGGAAATGGAACCGATCCTGAAACCGGATTTTGATCCCTTGCTTCAACTCACCGAACAGTCCGGGGCCTTCCAACTTGAAGTCAACGTTGACACTGCGTGGGCCTTGGAACGCACCCGGAAACTCGTCTCTACAGAACTCCTGGGCAGGGCAAAAATCCCCGATCTCCCCTATGAAACCCGTGACGGAACACCGCTTCGCGTCGATACGGATTACTTTGGCGCGAAACGGAATGCCGACAATCCTTTCCCTGGACCGTTCGAGATGTCCTCCGGTGGGAAACAAACCGTGATCGTTTGGCCGATCATCTCACCGAAATGAGCGAGCATGCCGTGAAAAATCCCTAAAAGAGCGACGTTTTTTTCACTGTGTGCAAGAATTGATGGAGACCGTTGCCGGCCTGTTCGCCCACTTTTTTCAGCAAGTCCAATCGTTCAGCGACGGCTATCACGCCTGCGCGGGTGTACAGCGTCAATACCCCCTGTACTTGACCCGCATGCATCAGTGGAATGACATAATGCCCATGCATCTGCATGCCCGGCATCGAAGAATTTGTGTGCGCCGTGGTACAATACGCAAAACCAGACAACGAAAAAACCGGATGAAGAGGAACATATCATGGGACGGAACATGGATCGCAGGTATTTTCTTAAGATGGCGGCGGCGGGCGCATTGGCGGGGCCATTATTCACCACGGGATGCGCAACCCAGGCAAAACGGGGCCGCCGCCCCGCGCCGAGTGAGCGCGTTGTCATGGGCGCGATTGGCCTTGGCTGGCAAGGCGGCGATAACCTCGGCAAGTTTCTCTCGTTCAATGATGTGCAGGTGGTGGCGGTCTGTGATGTGGATGCCAATCATCTCGCCAAAGTGAAGGAAACCGTGGATAGGACCTATGAAAACACCGATTGCGCGGCCTATACCCATTTCGAAGAATTGCTGGCGCGGAAGGATCTCGATGCCGTGAGCATTGCCCTTCCGGACCATTGGCATGCGATCCCCGCCATTGCCGCCGCCAACGCCGGCCTCGATATCTACGGCGAGAAACCCATTTCGCATGTGTTCGCGGAAGGGCGCGCGATGGTGAATGCCGTGGAAAAGAATCAGCGCATCTGGCAGACCGGCAGTTGGCAGCGCAGCGTGGCCGACTTTCATAAAGCCGCCGAACTGGTCCGCAACGGGCGTATCGGTAGAGTAAAGTACTGCGAAGTCGGATTGTTCGGGGGCTATGATGATTATGCGGGCACGAAGGATCAGACCGCCTATTGCCCGCCGCCGCCCGAACTCGAGTATGACCGCTGGCTGGGTCCCGCCCCCGAACATCCCTATTGTCCCGCGCGCATTCATAAAAACTGGCGATGGGTCATGGCCTATGGCGGGGGACGCATCATGGACTGGGTGGGGCACCATCTCGACATTGCGCATTGGGGGCTTGGGCTCGATCGCACCGGCCCCGTCAGTGTGGAAGGCACGGGGGTGATTCCGGAGCCGGGCGGCGTTTGGGACGCGCCCACGGAATATGATTGTGTGGCCACGTATGAAGACGGACTGCAAATCCGGATCAGCAGCAAGTTTCCCGGCGGCGCAAAGTGGTACGGCGAACACGGCTGGATTTATGTGGACCGCGGCACGCTCAAGGCTGAACCGGCGTCCCTTCTCAACGAAACCATTGGCGACAGTGAGATTCACCTCTACAAGAGCCGGAATCATTACCGTAACTTTATTGATTGCGTCAAAACACGGCAGGAAACCATTACCCCGGCGGAAGTCGCACACCGCAGTGCAACGGTTGGGCACCTGTGCAACATCGCCCTGTACACGGGCCGCAAAATCCGGTGGAATCCCGAAAAGGAACAAATCCTGAACGATTCCGAAGCCGCCGCCATGTTGTCTCCCAACTACCGTGCGCCCTGGAAATTATAGCGTACGGAAGCGAGCGGACCGCAAGCAAAAACAGTCCTGAAAGGCATTAAACAAGCGCCCTTCAATAGACTCTCCATGTTATTTTTTCCCGCCCTCCTTTGGGCCCGCGGTAAACGGAAGATCGCGCGCCAGCGCCAGCAGGAACTCCCGGGTCGTGCCCGCGTCCCATGCCACGGCGCCCGTCTTGCTGAATACCATTTCGCCATTCTTCCCCAGAATCAGTGTGGTGGGGAAGGATTCAATCCGCATTTTCTTCAATATCTCTTCAGACACGGTATAGACCGGCGCATTATGCGGATGTTTGCCCAAAAACGTCTTCACCTTCTCGGGCGGTTCATAGGCGATCAGCGCGAAAGCAACATTCGGCTCCGCCTTCACTTGCTCATACAACGTCTCAAGATTGGGCATCTCCGCCCGGCACGGTCCGCACCAGGTGGCCCAGAAATTCAAAAACACGGCTTTGCCTCTCAGATCAGCCAATTTCACCACGGTGCCGTCCAGGCCCGTGAGTTCCAGGGCCGCCAGCGGGTCGGGTTCCGCCACATAAGGCAGCGCGGGGAATTCCATTTCCGCATCACTGCGCAACTCCATTTTGGGCGCGTTCGCGGAAGTATCACCGGTAATGTGCCGGGCCAAATGCTTGACCGGATCCATGAGAAGATCATTTTGGGGCAGATGGGCCAGGAAGGCCAGCAAAACAACCGCCAACAGGGTGTTACTGGAAGCCCGCACCCACGTCCGGCGGGAAAGCCATCGGTTGTTGGGAAACAATAACTGCGCCAGGCGAAGCCCGCTCAGAAAAACTACGGGAACGCCCACGGCCACCGCCAAGGCCATTGCAAGCCCCGGAATATAATACCGCTCCGTTGACGCCCGGAGCGTGCCCAGCCAAAAACTGCCCCGTCCGGTGCGCAAAAACAGATATCCCAGCAGCGCATTGGCCGAAAGGGCCAACCCCACTCCGAAAAAATGCATGAAAAGAGCGAATTTTCGCATACTGCGCCTCCTTTGTTGGATGCGATGTCCAGCATAACATACATGGCGGGGCAAAGTGCATTCGTAGTGAAAAACAGGATTCTCTGGTTTGTGTTATACTAAAAAACAGCATGCCGTGGTGTGCGTTGGAAAACAAAAGGCATAGGAACGAAGGAGTCTTTATCATGGGGCCGGTTTCCTGCCCAGAACGCAATCAGCGGGATCACCAATATTGCCGGGTGCGTGTTTTCTTTCTACTGCTCCCCTTAAGTGTCTTGTTGCCCTCTATTGCCGCCGCCTCTATGGTGAAAGTGCATCATCTCAATGATATGTCCTTTAACGCCGTGAAAACCATTCAACGCGGCTCTCCGCTTCTTTTGGGAGCGGAAGAAGGCGAAGGAACTGTGGAAGGGAATGTGGAAGGCGAAGGAACCGCGGAAGGCGCGGGGGAAGGAGTAATGGAAGGCGGTGAAGAAGGATCGGTGGAAGGGGAAGGCTTAAGTGAGGGCGAAGGCACTGGGGAAGGTGGTCTGGAAGGGCAGATGGAAGGCGAAGGCACCGCAGAAGGCGAGGGTGAAGGGATAATGGAAGGTGGTGAAGAAGGATTAATGGAAGGGGAAGGCTCAAGTGAGGGCGAAGGTACTGGAGAAGGCGGCCTGGAAGGGCAGATGGAAGGCGAAGGTGCCGAGGAGGGCGCTATTGAAGGCCAACCCGAAGGGGAAGGTGCGGAGGAAGGGGTTATTGAAGGCCAA
>CAYYRW010000042.1:25615-62731 GCA_964474205.1 uncultured Nitrospirales bacterium
GAAGGGGTTATTGAAGGCCAACCCGAAGGGGAAGGTGCGGAGGAAGGCACTGAAGAAGGCGTCATCGAAGGGCAATCCGAGGGCGAAGGGGCCGAAGAAGGAGTGATCGAAGGAGAGACGGAAGGGGAAGGTGAAGAAGAGGGGGTTATTGAAGGCCAACCCGAAGGGGAAGGTGCGGAGGAAGGCACTGAAGAAGGCATCGTCGAAGGTCAACCCGAAGGCGAAGGGGCCGAAGAAGGAGTGAACGAAGGCGGGACGGAAGGGGAAGGGATTGAAGAAGGCCAGATTGAAGGAGAGGGAGAAGGACCTTTGTGCTTTGTATCGAAGGACACGCCCATTTATGCCAGCCCATACGTTGTATCAAATATTATGGTTTCGGGAATTCACACTTCGATTAAGGAAGCGTGGGCCATTATCGAGCTCCAAGGCTGGAATACCACCGGCGGTCATTTGGAGGTGAGCAGTCCGTTCAAAACGAGCGCGTGGGTCTGTGCGGGCAACATGTATGGCCTTTATAATGGAACCTATACGCTGCAAGGTTCTGAAGGGGCCTCCATTTGCGGCAACACGGCGCCGGGAACGTATGTGGCGGCCCATTTTGACAACTTCCAGTGTATGGATCCCAATGGGAATTGGCAGCTTGACCTGATGGGCCGCGGCATATTGACACGCTGGACCATTTGCTTTGAAGAGTCCGTGGAGGGTGAATGCGGCGAAGGCGAGGGGCTATTCGAGGGCGAAGGTACGTTTGAGGGCGAAGGTGTCCTCGAAGGACAGCCCGAAGGCGAAGGCGTCCTCGAAGGAGAAGAAGAAGGCCAACCAGCCCTGTGGCACACCGCCGACCAGGACGGAAATAACCGCATCAACCTCTCCGAACTGCTCCGTCTTATTCAGTTCTTCAACTCCAATGGATTTCACTGTAAGGCGGGTACGGAAGATGGATACGCGCCCGGTCCCGGCGATCAAAGCTGCCCCCCCCATGACAGTGATTACAATTCCCAGGACTGGCGCATCAGCCTGTCGGAACTGCTCCGGGTCATCCAATTCTTCAATTCCGGAGGGTACCGCTATTGTCCGGGAGAAGGCACTGAAGACGGCTTCTGCCCCGGTCTCTAATCATTCAAGGCGGGTGATGAATTCATGTGTTTAGGATGGGGAACATTATGTTTTTCGGGAGACCCACCGGTAGGAGAAGGTGAGGCAGGCGGTGAAGAGGGTGATGATGATGGTGAACAGGAAGGTGAGTATGAGGGCTACCGCAAAGCAGGCGAGAGCGGTTCGCGGATTCCATTCGTTTTGAATCCGGGCATAGGAATCACTGAGTGCGCCCGGGCCAAAAATCAGGAGATTGGCGGCTTTGAGGGTTCCGAGGATGGCGAGGGTGGCGATTCCGCCGAGGCCGGCCATGAGACAGGCGGCCATCCCGAGGGAGGAGCCCAAGGCGGCATATAACGCACCGGGCCGGTTAAGGATGAGTCCGCTGAGCCGGTTGAGGGCGTTTTTCAAATCCACGTCTTCCACGGCGATGATGCAGGGGACAAGGGCGGAGGTGACGGCCATGAGCAGCAGCGCACCGTTGATGATGAAGGCGGGGAACAGGAATACGCCGCTGAAGACGCCGCCGGGTTCGGGGGTTTGGCTCATCAGAAAGAGCACGCCGTTCAAGAAAATACCAATGGCGGCCAGGGGGATGCATGGGGCCACCAGGGACAGGATGAGATCGAAGAAGCGCCGGGAAAGGAAGCGTTCGGAGTGTGAAAAGGAGATCGCGCGTTTTTCGTTCAGCCGGACGTGTATCAGGCGCGACAGGTAACCGATGCCCGCGCCCCAGCACAATGCGCCCCATAGAATGCCGAGGACGAGGGTCAGCATCCAGTGAATATAGGCGGTGAAGAGTAATACGCCGCCGCCCGCGAGCCAAATCAACAGTATCGCCAAGGCGAAGAGCCATTTTCGGATGTCCATGGCCGCGGCAATGGCGTTGAGGAGCAATTCGAGGCTGTTTTCCCGGAAGCGTTTTGCTCCTCGCGGCGGGAATGTGAGGTTGGAGCTTTCCGGAGGCGGGAGCGGGGTGATTGGCGTAAGGAAGGCCTCTTTTCTAGGTTTTTTCTTTTCAAATGCCGGTTCCGCGCCCGGGGGGGAGACCTCCTCGGAGGGTTGTGCCGAAGGAAGAGGAGCGGGTGCTCCCGGTGGCCGAACGGATTCCGCGTCCGGTGTCGAGGCTTCTTCCGAACATTGTTCCCGTGATGCGTCCGCAGACGGGGCCTTTTGGGGCTTGGGCGGGTACGGCTCTGGGGTGGCCAGTTCCGGATGCGCGGGTTCTGGTTTTGGCGTGTGCCGTTCAATCTTGGCGGGGCGGGCTTTGTTGCTCGGCAGGGTATTGTCCAACGTCACCGTGACGATGCGCCCGCACTGCGGACAATGCCCGCGCCGGTTGAGTTTTTCTTCCGGCACCCGCATTTTTTGTCCGCAATCGCAATAATAAACGCGCATCTCGTTATCTCTTCACCTCATGGGTGACAGGTCCGCGGAAACGACGGAAAAACAAACGTACTCACGTGATCTCTTCGATTTTAACAGGACGGTGTTCGTCGTAGGATTTGCGCGCGGCCAATCCAACCACCACGGCCATTCTGCCGTCGTGGCCGGTCACCGGCACGGGTTTGTTTTCCAACACGGCCGATACAAAGGCGTTCATCTCGTTCAAGAAACTCTCGGTGTAGCGCTCCATGAAGAAATTGAGCGGCAAGTCGCGGCGGACATTCACGGCGTCGCTGATCACCGCGCTGTTCGGGTAGTTATTGCTGACCTGCACCGCGCCCTTGCTTCCGAGGGCTTCCACGCGCTGATCGTAGCCGTAGACGGCTTTCCGGCTGTTGTCGATGCAGCCGATGGCCCCGTTGGCAAAGGTGAGGAGAATCATGGCCGTATCGAGGTCGCCCGCTTCGCCGATGGCGGGGTCCACGCGGACGGCGGCGGAGGTGTAGACTTCGGTGACCTCGCTGTCCGCGAGGAAGCGGGCCATGTCGAAGTCGTGGATGGTCATGTCGAGAAAAATGCCTCCGGAGACCTTGACGTAGGAGATGGGGGGCGGGCCGGGATCGCGGCTGATGATGTGGAGGAGGTGGAGTTCGCCGATTTCCCCGGAAGCGATGGCCTGCCGCGCACGGGCGAAGTTGGGATCGAAGCGGCGGTTGAATCCGACCTGAAGCTTGACGCCGGCTTTCTTTACGGCGTCCACGGCGCGGTCAATTTTCGGCAGGGCTTGCGCGATGGGCTTTTCGCAGAAGATGTGTTTTCCCGCGAGGGCGGCTTCTCCGATCAGTTGCGCGTGGGTGTCCGTGGGGGTACAAATCACCACGGCCTGAATGGCGGGGTCTTGCAGCACCAGCTTGTAGTCCGCCACGACTTTTTGAACGCCCAGTTTGCTTGCGCAGGCCTTGGCGGAGGCCTCGTCCATATCCGAAATGACCGATAGTTTCACGCGCGGTATACGGTGGGCGAGATGTTCCGCGTGCAGTTTTCCGATGCGTCCCGTGCCAATTAATCCAACGGTTAGTTCTGTTGACATGCTAAAACTTCCTTTTTTTCTAAACGTTATTGACGATCCATTTCGGATACGATAGCAGAAAGCTGTTGAGACAGCTTCGGCAGATCATTTACTAATGTATGAATAATTTCCTGGTGATTGATACGGAAATATTGGTGAACTAGGATATTTCTCATGGCAATAATTGCCCGCCATGGAATTTCCGGATGATTCTCTTGAAATGAATCGCTTATTTTTGCGGCCGCTTCCCCGATAATTTGGATGTGATGAATTACCCAGACCTGAACCAATTCGTCTTCAAGGAAAGGGGTATGAGTTTGTTTAGTGTATTTCAGGGCTTTATCAATCGCAGTTAAAATGTCGATTATTCGTTCTCGATCATCCCGGAAACTCATATTGCTTTTGCCTCGGATAACACACGTTCCCTGACGTGTTCATGCAAATCGGTATCAGGGACCACATCCACCTTTTTCCCCAACAGGTCTTCCAGATCAACGATCAGCGCAGCATGTTCCAAAAGACTTACGCCGTCATTGAATGAGACCAGGAAATCCACATCGCTTTCGGTATTTTCTTCGCCCCGGGCCACGGAACCGAAGACGCGGATATTCTGCGCCTTATGCCGGGCGGATATCCGCAGAATTTCTTCACGGTTATGGTGTATTAATTCCTGTGTGCTCATCGGGGCATTCTTTTCGTTTATCCCTGTTTAACCTGCTCTATAATGCCACACTTGTTGTTTTGTTGACTACTGGATTGTTATAGAGCCAGCCCTTTAAGGAATTCCCGGTTGCGTTGGGCGCTTTCCTTGGGAGCGCCCATGCCAGGAAGGACGTCTTGTTCGACGATGATGAATCCGTTGTAGCAGCGTTTTCGGAGTTCTGCGGCGGCCTGGGCGAAGTCGACGCATCCCTGGCCGAGTTCGCAGAAAACGCCTTTGCCGACGGCCTGGAAATAATCGAGGTTGTCCGCCTGGGCTTCCCCGGCGACGCTTGGGCTGCAATCCTTGAAGTGCATGTGCCAGATGCGGTCGGCGAAACGGTCGAAGCCTTCCCGTGTGCGGCTTCCGTCGCGGTCGCCCGCGCCGTAGGCGAAGTGGCCGGTGTCGAAGACGAGCCCCAGGAGGCCGGGGTCGGTTCGCTTCAGGAGTTCGGCGATTTCGTCAGGGGTTTCGATGTATCCGGCGCAGTGGTGATGGAAGGCGGTGCGAAGGCCGGTTTCCTGTTTTACGGCCTTGGCCACGCATTCCGCGCCGCGCGTGAATACGGCCCAGTCCGCGTTGGACAGGGCCATGTCCGGGGTGATGCGGCCCGCGTTTTGGGTACGGACGGCTTCGCTGCCGTTGTTGTCGGCGAGCACGATGAACGGGGAATAGTCCGGCGCGGCCACGGCGGCGAGGAGGGTGGCAATCTTCACGGCTTCTTTTGCGCCGGGCGCGTGGGCGGATTCGTCTTTCATGGCCACGGGGACGAATGCGCCCACCATGGTTACGCCGCGCGCTTGCAGTTCGGCGCGCAACGCGGCGGGCTCGGTGGGCATGAAGCCCCAATCCCCCAGTTCCGTGCCTACGTAACCGGTCTCCACCAATTCGTCCAACATTTGTTTATACCCGAAGCCCTTGCCCTGCATTCCTTCAAACTCGAGGCTTCCCCAGGAACAGGGCGCATTGCCGATGCGGATTGAACTCATTATATTCACCTTCTTTAATACATATGCTTTTCGGCGTGGCGTATTTTCCTGAATAATGGACTTATTTATTCGCAATTATGGCCAGCACTTCGACAAATCGTTTTGCCCAAGGGGATGCCTTCACGGTTTTTTCCGGGTCAATCCGGGCGAGTAATTTGAAAGAGTGATTGCCTTTGTCATAGGCGCCTTTGGGCAGGCAGTTGCGCGTGGCGTTCCGCAAAGAATTCAAAACCTTTTTTTTATCAATTTCTTCAATGTTGGGGTTGTTCGGAAGGGCATTTCCGCTGAGCCCCTGACCAAAAAATTCCGTTAAGGCCACCCGATCCGTCAAGAACCATGACTCCATACATTGAACCATCAAATGGCATTGGTCATCAGAGGCGGCTGAGGGCCGGGACCATTGATCTCCCGTTCGTTTCTTTAAATGAGCCCAAGGCGAAGCCTCTTCCACCGGTGACTCGCTGTCCACAAGAAGCATGGCCTTGGTAGCCGGGGAATCGTTGTGAACGCCCGTGCAAAAGTCATCATAGGCTTCTTTACGGCCCCCGCAGGCGATGATCCGCGGCATGCGGCCCGTGAAACCTGCTTTTTGGAGAAAGGCATAAAAACCGCGCCGGCATTCCATCCGCAATGCTTTTGAATCGCCTCCGCCTTCCACATAAAGCCGAACCTTCTTCACCAGCGCGTTCCTCCCAAATTGCCCCGTGTCCACAATTCTCCGAGGCGGTATTTTTCCAACCAAGGTTTCAACTCACGCGCACTGAGGCGGTTCATGACCGATGCCCCATTTGTTTTTTCACAAATCAGTATAGATTCCGGCGTGCTGCTCAGGGCATCCACTAGAATATCCGAATGGGTGGATGCGATAATTTGCGTATGGCGGGAAGCCTCCACCAGCAATTCCGCAATCATCGGCAAACTGTCCGGATGCAACCCTATTTCCGGTTCCTCGATACAGATAAGGGGCGGCGGATTGGGATGGCACAACACGGACAGCAGACATAGAAAACGCAGGGTTCCATCCGATACACGTGTGGCCGGGATGGCGTGTTTCAGGTTCTTCTCCTGAAGAAAGAGTTGAATGGTGCCTCCATGAACCCGTGTGGAGAAATCACAGAAGGCATCATGGAATTGCTGAAGTTTATCAATGAGAAGACCTCGAAATCCCGGTATTTGAGCCAGTGTGTTCAACACCAAGGCCAGGTTTCCCGCGTTTTCTTCAAGATAATCATCCGGTAAATCTGTTTTCTGGGGAATGCGGGGAGGAGCATATCGCCCCAAATCCCATTCCCGGTATAACTTGATGGTGGAATACTGATCACCGAGATAACTTATCTCCGGGTATTCCGGACCTTGCCGTTGTGATAAAACGGATTGATCATGTTTCAGATTCTTGTCAAGCCTCAGAATGCGCGGGGGTTTGTCAGGCGAATCGGGTGTTCCGCCATTCGGGGGGGTGTAGACGCTGAGTGCGGATTCTCCGTGGTTGTAATTATAATAGGAAATGCCTTTTGACGTATTCTTACCGGCGCCAGAATCCGCCACGACGGATTCATCCTGGAGTTCAAAACGCTGGCCGGTCATGGAGAATGAAATGGCATGGCGCAGGGAGGCCGCTTCGGCGGGATAATTTACAGACACTTCGATTTCCGCGACAGGGGAATCATGACCGCCCTTAAACAGCCATTCCATCACGCCGCCGCCATCCCGGATGGGTTGTGTCAAATCCCGTGGCGCCGCCCGGAGAAAAGCGATGGACTCCAACAGGTTTGATTTTCCGGATGCATTGGGACCAATAAGGACATTTAGCGCCTTCAATTCGATTTCCTGGGCATCAGGCCCGAAGGAGAGGAAATTCTTAAGTTTAATGGTCTTTAACATCGTATGCTCTTAAACCGTTAGGGAATCACACGCCCATTTGAACGTAGTATAACGGATTTGCAGGAAAAAATCCTTGTAGCCGCTAAAACAGGCAATTGCAAAATACCCTTTTCCCCGAAAGCACGCCGGCATCAGGGCAAATTACTGGTATTTCACGCCAAAACCAGATCCTTTTCAATCCACTTGATTTCGCAAATGTCTCTAAATACCTTAAAATTTCCGGCTCCATTCTTTGGGCCAGCGCTCGACGACGACTTTGGTTTCGGTGAAGAATTCGACGGCCTGTGCGCCTTGTCCGTGGAGATCGCCGAAGAAACTTTCGCGCCAGCCGCTGAAGGGGAAAAAGGCCATGGGGGCGGCGACGCCGATGTTGATGCCGATGTTGCCTGCGATGGCTTCCTGGCGGAATTTTCGGGCGGCGGCCCCGCTGCTGGTGAAGATGCAGGCCATGTTTCCGTATTCGCGATCGTTGACCATGGCGATGGCGTCATCGAGGGTTTCCGCGTGCATCAGGCTGAATACGGGGCCGAAGATTTCCGTTTTCGCCACTACGCCGTGTTGCGGGACATTGTCGAGCAGCGTGGGGAAGACGAAGCTGCCGTTTTCGTATCCGGGCACTTTTTTCCCGCGGCCATCGACGAGGACTTTCGCGCCTTCCTGTTCGCCTTTGGCAATGAGGCCTTCAATGCGCTCTTTGCTGGCCATGCTGATTACCGCGCCGGTTTCCACGCCTTTGTCAAGGCCATACCCGACTTTTCGGTTGCGCGTGGCTTCGCTGAAATGTTCGAGGAATATGGGCCGCGCCGCGCCGACGGTGATGCCCACAGAAAGCGCGAGACAGCGCTGGCCCGCGCATCCGAAGGCGGAGTCGGACAGAATCCGCGTGGAGGTTTCCATGTCCGCATCGGGCATGATCACAACAGGGTTCTTTGCGCCGGCCTGGCATTGGGCGCGTTTTCCGTTTGCGGCGGCGCGGGCGTAAATGTGACGCGCGGCGGGGGTCGAGCCCACCATACTAATGGCGCGGATGGCGGGATGGTCGAGAATGGCATCCACGGTTTCTCCCGCGCCATTTACCAGTTGCATGATGCCGGGGGCGAGGCCGAGTTCTTCAAAAAGGGTGAAAATTTTGTGCTGGGTCATGGGGCATTTTTCGCTGGGCTTCACGATGACGCAATTGCCCGTGGCGAGCGCATAGGGCAGGAACCAGAAGGGGATCATGCCGGGAAAGTTGAAGGGGGCAATGATGGCGGCGACGCCGATGGGCTGGCGGATCATGTGTTCGTCAATGCCGCGGGCGATGTCTTCATTGTTCCAGCCCTGCATCATAATGGGGATGCCGCAGGCCACTTCCACGTTTTCGATGGCGCGGCGGAGTTCGCCCACACTCTCGCCATAGGTTTTCCCGCATTCGTTGGTGCAGGTGCGCGCGAGTTCGTCCAAGTTTTCTTCCAATATGTGTTTCAACTTGAATAGCGCCTGGATGCGCTCGGTGGAGGGGGTGCGCGCCCACTCTTTGGAGGCGCGCTTGGCGGCTTCGGCCGCGGCGGCGACTTCCTCCTTGGGCGACAAGGGCACGCGCGCCATGGTCTCGCCGGTAGCCGGATTGATTACAGGCAGCGTTTCCTTGGCCGCAGACGTTTGCCATTTTCCGTCTATGTAATTCTGCAATATCTGTTCACTCATCTTTTATAACCTTTCCGTGGTCAAATATTCTTACAGGAAATAGCGTTCTTTTGCGCGCATCACTTCCCAGTTTTTACGGGCGTCGCGTACCGTATCCATTTCGCTGACTTCCGCCACGGCGACATCCCACCAGCTAGCGTATCCGGGGACCTCGGCATAACGGTCATTTTGTATGTAGATCATCGTGGTGCGGTCGGTGGTCTGCGCCATTTTGAGGGCGGCCACGAAGTCGTCGTAGGTTTTGCAGCGGATGACATGCGCGCCGAGACTGGCGGCATTGGCGGCGAGATCCACCGGCATGGGCTCTACTTTTTCGTCCTTGTCGCTGGGCAATGCGTTCTCTTTCGGGTAGACGTATCGCGTGGCGAAGCCCTGCTGGCCCAGGGAGCGGCTCAGTGAACCGATGCTCTTATAGCCAAAATTCTCAAACAGGAGGATGATAATTTTGTGGCCTTCCTGTATGGAAGTGACAATTTCCGCGTTCAACATCAGATAGCCGCCGTCGCCCTGCATCACGTACACGTCGCGATCCGGACAGGCCATCTTGACGCCGAGCGCGCCCGCGATTTCGTAGCCCATGCAGCTATATCCGTATTCGAGATGGAACTGTTTGGCGTGGCGAGCGCGCCAGAGTTTGTGGAGATCGCCGGGAAGGCTGCCCGCCGCGCACACCATGATGCTCTCCGGCGAGGTCGTCTCGTTCACCGCGCCCACCAATTCGCCCTGACTGGGCAGGGGCGTGTGGCGAATCGCGTAGATACGATCCACTTCTTTCTCCCACGCCTCATGGAGGGATTTTGCCTTCGCTTCGTATGCGGCATCGACGCGGTAGCCTTTCAGGAGTGTGGCTAGTTCTTCCAGGGTGACTTTGGCATCGCCGAGCACGGGTACGGCGGCGTGCTTGAAGGCGTCGAATTCGCCCACGTTAATATTCACAAAGCGCACATTGGGATTCTGGAAGGCGGTTTTACTGGCGGTGGTGAAATCTGTGTAGCGGGTGCCGATACCGATGATGAGGTCGGCGTCTTTCGCCAGCGCGTTGGCGGCCGAGGTCCCGGTGACGCCGATGGCCCCTGCATTGAGCGGATGATCGTAGCGCAGGCTGCCTTTGCCCGCCATGGTCTCGCCGACGGGGATGCCGGTGGCTTCGACGAAGGCTTTCAGGGTGTCCGTGGCTTCGCTGTAAATCGTGCCGCCGCCCGCCACGATCAAGGGGCGCTTGCTGGCCTTGATCCATTCCGCCGCTTTCTGAAGCGAGGCGGCGTCCGCACGGTTGCGCGCTACATGCCATACGCGTTTGTCGAAGAACTCGTCCGGATAGTCCCATGCTTCGGTTTGCACGTCTTGCGGGAGCGCGAGCGTAACCGCGCCGGTTTCGGCGGGGCTGGTGAGCACGCGCATGGCTTCCGGGAGCGCGAGGAGCAGTTGGTCGGGTCGATTGAGGCGGTCCCAATAGCGGCTCACGGGTTTGAAACAGTCGTTCACCGAAATGTCCTGGCTGTGTTCGGATTCGAGTTGCTGAAGAACGGGGGCGACGTTGCGGCGGGCGAAGATGTCGCCGGGCAGCAGCAGGACGGGGATGTGGTTGATGGTGGCGGTGGCCGCGCCGGTGATCATGTTGGTGGCTCCGGGGCCAATCGAGGACAGGCAGGCGAAGGTTTGAAGCCGGTTTTTCACCTTGGCATACGCGATGGCGGTGTGCACCATAGCCTGTTCATTGCGGGTCTGGTAGTAGCGGAAATCCTTGTTTTGCATCAAGGCCTGGCCCACGCCCGCGACGCAGCCATGTCCGAAGATTCCGAAGATTCCCGCGAACAGCGGACGCTCGACGCCGTCCCGCTCGGTGTACTGGTTTTTCAGGAATCCGATTAAAGCCTGTGCCATCGTCAACCGCCGCATGTCGTGCATCCTCCTTCGTTATGCGAAACTGCTATATTCCGCCGTGTGAATCGATAAAGGCCATCAGCTCATCCCAAGTGGGCATGAAGTTGGCGCAGCCGTGTTTGGTGACCACAATGGCCCCGCAGGCCGTGGCCAGGCGTCCGGCTTCGTACCAGCTTTTGCCGCGCAAGTGCCCGCAGAGAAAGCCTGCCGCGAACGCGTCGCCCGCGCCCAGGATGTTATAGACTTCCACGGGGAATCCGGGCACGTCAATTTTTTCATTTTCCAGATGAATGCGCAGGCCGTGTGCGCCGCGTTTTTGCATCAGCGTCTTGGGCCCCAGGGTCAACAGATGCGCAATCGAGGCGTCCACGTCGCCGGTGACTTTGGTATCGGAGACTTGGGAGTGGGTCAGATGAATCTGGGCGGGATCCATGAGCATGGCCGCGTTGATTTCGTCTTCGGTGCCCAAGACGATGTCCACCAGTGGCATAATGGCGCGCGCCACGACGCCAAAGGCGCGGGGGTCATGCCATTGATCCGGGCGGAAGTCTATGTCGAACACCACTTCGGCGCCGGCCTTGCGCGCGAGTTCCGCCGCGAAGAAGGTGGCGCTGCGGCTGGGTTCCTTGCAGAGGTTGGTGCCCGCGAACTGAAATACGCGGCAGTCCTGAACCGGCGCGGCCAATACATCGTCAATGGTCAGTTCAATGTCCGCGCAATTGTCACGGTAGTAGACGAGGGGGAATTTGTTGGGCGGTTCGATGCCCAGCACCACGGCGCTGGTGCGGTGGTTGGGCTTTCGCGGGATAAATTTGGTTTCGACGCCTTCTTTTTCCAGGAAGGCCAGGATAAAATCGCCGACAGGGTCCGCGCCGAGCGCGGTGAGTGCCACGGTGTTCAACCCCAGGCGTTTTCCGCCGACGCTGATGTTGGTGGGGGACCCGCCGACATACGCGGCGAAGCTGGTGATGTCCACGAAGGGCGTGCCGACATCATTGCTGTATAGATCGAGGGACGACCGTCCCATGTGTACCGAATCATACTTCATTTAATCTTCCTCTTGCCCAAATTTTCTGGCTGTGCTGGTCCGTGTCCGTCCGTGTCCGATTTCTTCAAAACTCTTCCATGATGCCATATACTTCTCCTCAAAAGAGGGGGAGCCGATCATCCCGGCGGGTGTAGGTGTCTTTCACCCAGCTATAGCGCGGATCGTCCTGGTTGGCGAGACTTTGCGCGCTGCCCGCCAGCACGTTCAGGTAATAGGTGGTGTATCCGGGGGGGCTGGCCACGGGATGATAGCCTTCCGGCACCAATACCGCGCAACCATCGGTGGGGAGGACGACAGCGTCGATGGGAAAGCCTGCTTTGTGGAGCGGGCAATGTTCATCGGTGTAGACGCGTTGATAGGCGTAGCCTTCGGGCCGGTCAAATTTATAGTAATAGACCTCTTCGAGGTCCGATTCGATGAGCGCGCCATTCTCGCCCACGATATGCACATCATGTTTGTGCGGCGGATAGCTGCTCCAGTTTCCGCTGGGGGTGTAGACTTCGACGAGCACCAGCCGGTGTACCGGCGAGCCCGGCGGGAGCAGATCATTGATCTGCCGGCTTACATTGTCCCCGCCGCGAATGGAGGTAGGCACTTTCTCCGGCGGGGTCAGGAAAGGTTCGTGATCTTCATTGGTGGGTACCCACGCCACGGCGAATTCGCCCGCTTCTTCCGCCGTGACGGAGAATTGGGTGCGGCGGGGCAGGTAGAGCACATGCGCGGGACCCTCAAAAGGAGTTTTTCGGCCTCCGATGCCGCGCCAAACCTTGGCGCTGGTTTCCACGGCGTAGCGACCGCTCAGATTCACCAACGCGAATTCGCATTCGCCGGTTTCAGCGGCCCATGTCTCCCCTTTTTGCAGTCGCCGCGCCTGGAACGAGATGAATTCCCATTGGGCGGTCGCGGGGTTGATATCGAGCAAGAGCCCGGGATCATGCGGATAGGTTTCCGGGCGAATTAGCATATTTTCTGCTGTGTACTGCATCATGTCCTCATTGAAATGCTTTTACCGCTGGAGTGGAGTTCGTTGCAGGCGTCCACCACGCGCGCGGCCATGTACGTGCGGCCTTTTTCCAGCCACGTGCTGGAAAGATACGCCTGTTTCACGCCTACTTCGCCATCAATGCGCAACACGCCGTCGTATGCTTTCAGCATGTGATCGAAGACGCCGCGGGTGAAGGCATATTGCGTGTCGGTGTGAATATTCATTTTCACGACGCCATAGGCGATGGTTTCGTGGATTTCCTCGATGCTGGTGCCGGAGCCGCCGTGGAACACGAGCCACATGCGGGCGGCTTCGCCGTGTTTCGCGGCAATGGCATCCTGGCCTTCTTTAAGGATAGAAGGCTTCAGAAGGACGTGCCCCGGCTTGTATACGCCGTGCACATTGCCGAAGGTGGCCGCCACCATGAACCGCGCACCGTCCACCGCGCTCAGGGTTTCGTATACCCGCAGCATGTCGTCCGGGGTGGTGTACAGCTTGGCGTTTGGCGCGCCTGCGATGCCGTCTTCCTCGCCGCCGACCACCCCCGCCTCCACTTCCAGGATGATCTCATTATCCCGGCACATCTTTAGCAATTCCACGGCATGCTTCAGGTTTTCCGCGAGCGGGATGTCGCTGCCATCGTACATGTGGCTGTGGAATAGATTCGGCAACCCCGCCGCGCGGCGTTTTGCCGTTTCGCGGATTAGCGGTTTCAGGAAACTCTCCACGTTGCCCGTGGCGCAATGATCCGTATGCACCGCGATGGTGACATCGTATTTTTCCGCAAGGCGATGGGCATGTTCCGCCAAGGTAATCGCACCAAGCACCGGGTCCTTCGCCAAGCCGGAGGTGCACATCCCCGCCGCCACCCCGATCTGAATGATCCCATCGCTCTTCGCGGCGGAAAAACCCTCGACCGCCGCATTCAGCGTGTCAATCTGCAATACATTAATCGCCGGATAGGCATAGCCCTCCGCCCGTGCCTTATCCAGCATGGCTACATACTGTTTAAAATCCACAATCGGCATTTCCCAAGATTCCTATAAAAACGGGGATTAGTCTAGCAGACCAAACGGCTGTGAGCAAAGTTAAGGATTCTGTTCAGGTTGTATCCTGTGGGTAGTGTTATTTGGGGAAGAATGCCAGAACTTTCCAAGCCAGGAATGGTTATTCATATTATTCTCGAATTATATTGACAAATGGTGAAGAAGGGTTTATAAGAAAAGATAAAGCTTGTAATTTGCCAGAAGGGGTTTCGCTGGCAATGTAGGAACCAAGTAGTTACCAATAAAAAGTTTATGAAAGGGCCATTTCATGATTTCAAATCTATGCCATCGGTCTATCATTTTTTTAGTCTCGATTCTCTGTGGTTTCTGCAGTTCCGCCTTATCGGCTCCTGACTTGATTATAAGCACTCTCAATGTTGTTAGTCCTGCGGTACGACCTACTAACCCATTTCGAATAGATGTTACCATTACAAATCAAGGAGATTCCGACGCTAGTCCAATCAGGCATCGGCTTATGATTCGTCTATCAACCGATTCGACATATGACGACACAGACTATCTTCTGGCGAGTCTTGAAGTAGCGCAACTTCTGTCACCTCAAGAACCGTGGATCAGGAATCTCACTCCAGCAGTTCCGACAGGGGGTTCGTATCCTCAAGGGTGGTATTACATTGTTGCAAAAACAGATGCAACAAATATGGTCGCGGAGTCTGTCGAAACGAACAATACAGATGCAGTACAGGTTAAGATAGAAGATGATGTTTTTTATACTGTTGATGGTTATGTAAAATATCAGTCTGGAGGTGGCATGTCCGGTGTTACGGTTACGCTCACTGGAAGACCTTCGGTAACAACTCAGAGTAATGGTTACTATCACTTTGATAACGTGTCGAATGGAACCTACACAGCAACACCTTCAATTGAAGGTTATGCATTCACACCAGCATCTCGGGGTGTCACTGTGGCCGGGAGTGATGTGGAACTTGATGATTTTGTTGGAATAAGAGTTGATCACAGTGTTTCAGGTTACGTGAAATCCAGCAGTAGCGGCAACGGAATGGGGGCGGTGATCGTATCCTTAACGGGAAACAGTCAGAACAAGACTGCAAGCACACAGAGCAACGGGTATTTTCATATAGATAACGTTTGGGAATGGTGCTCAGATTGGAACAGCTTATATAGCTCAACAACAGTATATGATCCAGTTGGCCCTAGCACCGGAACAAGCCGGGTATATCGGGGCGGTTGTTGGTCAAGTAACAACTGGGTCTGCAGGTCTGCCTGCCGCGATGGTGGTGAACCCAATCTATCAAATGACAAATGTGGGTTTCGTCTAGTTCAACAGGACCCTCCGGAACCGGGCGAACAGGCTATGTTCGCTGGCATTGATTTCGTCTGGTGTCCACCAGGTAGTTTCACCATGGGGGCGCCCATTAAAGGTGATGAAGAACCGGGGCATGTGGTAACCTTTTCACAGGGGTTCTGGATGTCCAAGTATGAAATTACCCAAGCACAGTGGACTGCGGTCATGGGTTCAAATCCATCCCAATTCCGGGAGGATTCACGGCCTGTTGAAAATATGTCTTGGAATGACATCGTTGATCCAGAGGGATACCTGGAAAAATTGAATGCCGCGAATCCCGGCCTGGGATTCCGTTTGCCGTCAGAGTCCGAGTGGGAATATGCCTGCCGTGCGGGCACAACTGCGCCCTATTATTGGGGCGATGAGGCGTCTAATGAGTATGGTTGGTATGACGGAAACAGTGATGTTGCGGGTGTAAAGCAAACTCATACGGCAGGCGGCAAACTCCCCAATGCTTGGGGCCTTTACGATATGTCGGGAAATGTGTGGGAATGGGTGCAGGACAGATATCATGCTACGTATAATGGCGCACCAACAGATGGTACTGCTTGGTTGTCAGAGGAAGGTGCTCTAGATGCTAATCGGGTGCTTCGCGGTGGCGGATTCCCAAGTGTTTTAGAATCAATGCGTTCTGCCAATCGCGATTTCGACCTTCCTTCAAATGTTGAACCAAGTCATGGATTCCGTATTGTACGACGATAACCATCGGAATTTAAGCAAGTCGCTTTGCCGTGTGCGTTCCGGCGGATGTCTTTATTGTCCCGAAGAAGGTACGGAAGACGGATTCTGCCCGGGGATGGGTTTATAGGTGTGTAAAATGGCGGCGGGAGGGCGCTTTGGGCGAACCTCTATCGTTATGCAACGGGAGGTGAACTCATCGAGGGCACGGTCCCGTGCTTTTTCGGACGATGAGATTCGGCTCCAGGCGGAGGTGGCGGGGGGAGGTCTCGAGTTGTCCAAGTATGTCCAGCGTGGTCTTGGCCATGGCCGAATAGGGCTGCGCGATGGTGGTCAATTCGGGATACATCATGAGGCCGGCGCCTTCGTCGTTGAAGCCGAGGATCGAGACGTCTTCGGGGATGCGCTTTCCCATCATTTGCAGGCGTTTCATGAGAAAACAGGCGCCAATATCGGAAACACAGGCCACGGCGGAGGCGTTGGATTCGATGACGCGCCGGGCGGTGGCCTCGTCAATGCGCCCATCATACCGATCCTGGGTGGAAACATGCATGATGGCGCTCAGATGCGGGTAGCTTGGGGTAGGCGAGGGTTCGATCATGACCCCTTCAAGCCCGTGAGCCGCGATGAAGGCCTGAAATGCGGATACACGGTCGCGGATGTTTTCATGCTCCGGGTTTTCCGACAACAACAGGGCGATGCGGCGATGCCCCAGGTGGCGGAGATGCTCCATGCCCAGTTCAATGCCGCGCCGGTTATCCACGCAAATCTGCGTGCCGGGATATCCCGGAAGCCAGGTGTCAATGCTGACGGAGGGAATATTGCGGCTCTGGGCGGCCTGGAGCAAGTCATAGGTGAAATCGGGGTCCAGGCAGAGGAAAATAAACGCCACCCGGGCCTTGGGCGCGGTGGCGAGTTCGATGACTTTTGAGACGCGTTCATCCTGGCCCGGATTGAGGGCTTCCAAGGTGCGGTTATGCTGTTGGCAAAAGTACGATAGCTCGCGCAACAGCATATTGTTGAATAAGGAATCAAAGGTATTCACCACCACCATCACGCGCAATCCCTCGCCGGCTTCCAGGCCGGTACGGCTTACAAAAGAACCTTGGCCCCGGTGACGCTGCAACAATCCCTCGTCTACAAGGCGATTGAGCGAGCGGCGCACCGTGCCGACGGACAGGCCCAGTCGCTCACTCAATTCTTCTTCCGGGTAGAACCGCTCGCCTTTTTCATAATAGCGGACAATCAGATTACGGAGTGTGCGTGTCAATTGGGCATGAAGGGGCTCGTGACTTTCCCGGCTAAGCCACACATGCCGGTTAAACAGCCGTTCTTGTTCTTCGGGAGATATCATTAGATTCCTTCCTGATTCTTGGAGAAATACTATACAGAATAGAAGGTTTCCCGCGCAAATTTTTATTTTTTTCAATTAATAGTGTCAAATTTTCGCATATTTAGTAGTGAGTGGGGCCAAGAAAAGAAAAAACTTGATTTTTACTTCAATTCTATATAGAATATTTTCCGGCAGTTAGATCGGGGTACTTTGTGCCATGACCGCGGACAGAAAAATGAGAATGGGAAGGAGTTTGATATGAACCGGATACAATCACAGTGTGCAAAAAGGGCGGTGGCTTTAGTATCGCTGGCCTTGGGGATGGTGCTGGGTCTGACTGCGCCAATGGCCCACGCGGCACTAACCGCCGAAATGGTGAAAGACATCACGCCGGGCGCGGACAGTTCGGATTTTTATGAACTCGCCAACATGAACGGCATCTTGTATTTTGCCGCCGGGCTTGACGACGACAACTACAGTTATGAACTATGGAAGAGCGACGGAACCGAATCAGGGACCGTCATGGTTAAGGATATCAACCCCGGCACGGCTGGCTCGAATCCATACAATATGACTTACGTAAACGGCGCCGTGTTCTTTGTGGCGGATGACGGCACGCATGGCGATGAACTGTGGACGAGTGACGGAACAGAAGCGGGGACCGTTCTGGTTAAAGACATCAATCCTGGCGAGAATGATTCAGGGGCGCAATATCTAACCAATTTAAACGGAACCTTGCTCTTCGCGGCGGGCGATATCGATAATGAACTACAAGAACTGTGGAGGAGCGACGGGACGGAAGCGGGCACCGTCGTGGTTAAGGATATCAATCCCGGGGAAAATGCGTCGAATCCAGCGTATCTGGTTGTTTTTAATGGATTCGTGTACTTTAGCGCCGATGATGGCGTCTCGGGCGCCGAATTGTGGAAGAGCGACGGGACGGAAGCGGGCACGGTCATGGTCAAAGATATCAACCCTGGCGCGAGCGGGTCGAGCCCACAGGAACTATACAATGCGAATGGGACGTTGTTCTTTAGTGCCGATAACGGGAGCACGGGCCAAGAGCTTTGGAAGAGCGACGGGACGGACTCAGGCACCGTATTGGTGAAGGATATACGTTCTGGCTCCGAAAGCGCTTATCCCCAAAGAATGTTCTATATGAACGGCATCCTATTCTTCAACGCGCAAGATGGAATAAACGGTGAAGAATTGTGGAAAACCGACGGCACGGAAACGGGGACGGTATTGATTAAAGACCTGCGCACGGGCCAATATGGGTCGTGGCCCGAGAATAAGACCAATGTAAATGGGACTTTGTTCTTTGATGCGTACGATGAAACCCACGATTATGAACTTTGGAAAAGTGACGGCACAGAAGCCGGGACGGTTCTGGTAAAAGACATCTATCCAGGTTACAACAGTTCTGGAATATCGTTTATGACTGTGTTCAATGGAACGTTGTTGTTTTCCGCCTATAACGGTGTGGAGACTCAACTTTGGACCAGCGATGGGACGGAGGCGGGCACTACCGTATTCGAGGACAATAGCCTCACCGATGTCTACGATCTCACGCTTGTGAATGACACCGTGTTCTTTACGGCGAACGATGGGACGGCGGGCACGGAATTATGGAAGCTCACCGAGGGTAGTGAAGGCGAAGTAGAGGGGGAAACAGGACCGTGTGCGACGGGGCTCTTCATGGACAAGAATTTCGGTGTTATGTTGACGGAGGATATTCAATATGGAACCGGGGCTATCAATATGTCCAATCCACTCGCGCCACAACATACCAAAGCGTTGTTGCTCGACCTCTATGAGCCGGACGGGGAGGTGGGGACGGGGCTGAAACCGGGGTTCGTGATGGTGCACGGCGGTGCATGGACTTCGGGGAACCGCAAAGATGACACGTTTGTAGATCCCGCGGAGCCTGGCGATTCCAGCACGAACACGGCGGTGTATGCGGCCGAGTTCGCGAAGCGCGGGTATGTGTGCGTTTCGGTGGAATACCGTCTGACCACGGATGACCCGCCCGGAACGGGTGACTTTTTCGGGACGCCTCCGTCCATTGCCCAATTGGGATTCCGGGCTTTTGAGGCTTCGATACAGGACGTTGCGAAGGCCTTCCAGTGGATGGTGGACAATGCCGCATCATTGGGCGTTGACACTACCCGCATCGCGATTGGCGGATATTCCGCGGGCGCGATTGACTCGCATTTCATTTGTTATGGCCCGCCGCAGTTGCCGGCCGCGGCGATTTGGAGCAATTCCGGGGCGCTGGTCTGCGATGCGGGCGTGCCTTCCTTTCATGGCGAAAGCTACATCGACGGGATGGGGAATGAGCCGCCGCTGATTGCCTTTCACGGCACTTCAGACTTGCTTGTAAGTTACAGCGACGCGCAGGCCGTGGAGGCACGGCTCACGACCTATGGCGTGCCGCATGTGCTCTACACCATGACCGATGAAGACCATTTTTATCCCATTGACCGCACGATTGACGAGGCCCCGGCCAATGGAGAGACCGTCGAACAATTGCTGGCGTGTTTCATGTACGAACATCTTCAACTTGCGGAACTTGCCGGAGGCGAGGGCGAAGGTGAAGGTGTCGAAGAAGGCCAGACGGAAGGTGAAGGCGCTGCCGAAGGCGCGATGGAAGGTGAAGGGGTTGAAGAAGGCCAACCTGAAGGCATCATTGAGGGTGTCGAAGAAGGCCAGACGGAAGGCATCATTGAAGGTGTCGAAGAAGGTCAAGCCGAAGGCTTGATTGAAGGTGAAGGTGTCGAAGAGGGCCAAATGGAAGGCACTGTCGAAGGCGTGGTTGAAGGCGTGGTTGAAGGCGTCGCCGAAGGAGAAATCGAAGGCCAGATGGAAGGCGAAAGCATCATTGAAGGTGTCGAAGAGGGCCAAGCCGAAGGTACAGAAGAAGGTGCCGTTGAAGGAGTGGTCGAAGGCCAAGCGGAAGGCGCTTTAGAAGGCACTGTCGAAGGTCAAGTCGAAGGCGCCGTTGAGGGTGCTCTCGAAGGTATGGTTGAAGGTCAAGCGGAAGGCGCCGTCGAGGGTGCTCTCGAAGGTCAATCCGAAGGCGCCGTTGAAGGTGTGGTTGAAGGCGCCGTCGAGGGCGTGGTTGAAGGCCAGTTGGAAGGCGTTATTGAAGGCGTGGCCGAAGGTGACGTCGAGGGTGGTGTCGAAGGTCAATCCGAAGGCGAATCCGGCTGCCATAACGCCGATCAGGACTGCAACGGCCTGGTAAGTCTTTCAGAACTCTTGCGCGTGATTCAATTCTTCAATTCCGGCGGCTACCATTGCCAAGCGGGTACGGAAGATGGCTACGCGCCGGGAACCGGCGATACGTCCTGCGCGCCGTATGACAGCGACTACAATCCCCAGGATTGGGCCATCAGTCTCTCCGAATTGCTGCGGGTGATCCAGTTCTTCAATTCCGGCGGATATCACTATTGCCCGGAGGACGGCACGGAAGATGGATTCTGCCCGGGACTTGCGTAAAATTCCTTTTCACAGCGGTATGGCTAGCCCCAGGATTACAGAGTTGCGGGGGCTGATTTATAGTGGGTTTCCCGGAATTTCTGAACATAAAGCCATTGATTTCCTCTATAATCCTGTGTAAACATTAGGGTGGCCGCAGGAGTGTGCAGTTGTGCGTAGTTGTTGAGAGCAATGGAGTTGTTTTTATGTTGCAGTATGTGCGTTGCATTATAATGTTTTGTTGTGTTTTGGGCGGAATAGCGGAATGGGGGTGGACGGAGGCGGTGTCCTTCAATGATGCCGCGCTGGAGGCGGCGGTAAAAGCGCAGTGGGAATCGGCCACGGGGTTAACCTTAAGCGATCCTCCGGAGGACACGGAACTTGCCAACCCGTTGTTTACGGCCTTGGATGCCAGAGAACTCGGGATATCGGATCTGACGGGATTGGAGGCGTGCACGGCGCTGACGGATCTTAATCTGGGATTGAACCATATTTCGGATCTTGCGCCATTGAGCGCCCTCACCGGTCTGCGCCGGCTTGATTTGGGGATGGGCGTGGATTTCTTTTCCGGAAATGATATTGATCCGGGACAAACCAATACGAATTTAATCACGGACATTTCCCCTTTGGCAACACTAGTGAACCTGGAATTCCTGAGTTTGATGGGAAATGAGGGATTAACCAGCATTGCCCCCGTGAGCACCATGGATAGCCTGAATCAGCTTTGGTTGGCCTCACATCCAATAGCGGATTTTTCACCGTTAACGGATCTCTCGGACACGCTTACGCATTTATTTCTGACGCGTACGGGCATCCACAACGCCGATATGGCCATCATTAACGGGCTTTCCCTGCTGTCGGGACTCGGGTTTATCGGCGAGCCCAACCTCAACGATATCAGCACCTTGACAAGCATTAATCCCTCCATGTTTTTATTGGGCAACACCATGATCACGGATGTGAGCGTTGTGTCCAATTTCACGCATCTCCAGATGCTGTTAATGGGAAAGAATTCGTTTGTCTCCCTTCCTGATTTATCCGGAGCGGCCGGTTTGCAAACGCTTATCGCAAATGACTGTGAACTGGAAGACATTTCGGGAATCAGCGGGCTGGCCGCTCTTCATGATCTGAGGCTTGATGATAACAACCTGCCGGATATAACCGCGTTGGCCTCCTGTACGGGGCTTGTGAATATCGAACTGTCGGAGAACGCGCTTACGGATATCCAGCCCTTGTTGGATAATCCAGGCATAAGTGGTTTGCAAAGCCTGAGTATAAAAGACAACCCTTTTTTTCTGGGCACTCCCTTTTGTGACGAGAACCAACTCGATCAACTTGCCGTGCTTGCCCCCGCCGCTTCCATACAGCACAGCACGGTGTGCAGCGCCCCCGCCGCACTGACGGTTGTCCTTACCGGGACAGGTTCCACTGATCCTGAGCCTGGAATACATCTGTATGCCTATGGAGAAATGGTCACTCTTCACGCGGAACCGATCAATGGCAGCGGATGGGCGTTTGATCACTGGGCAGGCGATGTCAGCGGAACCCAAAGCAATATGGATGTGCTCCTCGACGGCGACAAAACGGTGGAGGCGGTGTTTGTGAACCCCGGCGGCCACCTGCTCACGGTTGAGATTGCCGGCGGCACGGGCGAAACCACGCCCGATCCCGGGATTTACTCGTTTCTTGATGGGCGCAGCACCCGGGTAGAGATCAACAATACCCCTTGGGCCTATTTCAACGGGTGGTCGGGCGACGTAACAGGCTACCTGCCCAAAGTCGATTTTACGATGGATTCCGACAAGACGGTCATCGCCAATTTTAGCAGTGCGGGGCGCCAACTATCCCTCGAGTGCCAAGGCCCGGGAACGATATACGGGTATGGAGGCGACGAACCCTATTATTATGCATTGGGCGCGGCGTTTGATTTGACGGCGCAACCCAACGCCGAACACAGCCGTTTTGAATACTGGGAAGGCGATATTCCCGCGGGGGCCGATCCCCACAATCCGGTATTGCCGGTGGTGATGGATCGAAACCGGCGGTTAACCGCGTTCTTTGTGATTGACGTCAAGACATTAACCATCCTTATCGAGGGCGATGGCATTACCAGCCCTCCCGGCAGTTTTGCCCCGGGCACGCCATATATTCATCAAAACGGGCAAACCGTCCGTGTTGAGGCTATTTCCATACAGGATGTGGCCTTTGATGGCTGGTCCGGCGATATTGGCGCATCGAGTTCCAGTGATGAATCCCTCTGCCTGCTCATGGATCAGGACCGGACGATCACGGCGCATTTTGTGGCGGCCGATTGGAACCTGAAGATGGATGTCGACGGTTTTGGCGTTGCCAATCCCTTCCCGGGAAAACATGGATACCGAAATGGCGCGCTGGCAAATTGTACGGCCCGGTTGATTTCCGGCGGCGATGCGTTTGATGAGTGGATTGGCGATTTGATGCCTGGGGCGGATCCAAAAGCACTGGTTCAGGTTCTTACCATGAATCAGAACCGCGGCGTCACGGCGAATTTCACGGCGGGGGACTGGACCCTGACCCTAGCCATGGCGGGCAGCCCCGGCGGAAGCACCACTCCCGATCCGGGCGCCTATGCATATTTGAATGGCCGTATCGCGGGCATTGGCGCGGCTACCGTTGCTTCCGCCTATTTTGCCGGTTGGACGGGGGATGTGACGAGTGACAATCTCCAAGTAGAGACGGTAATGGACCGTGATAAAACCGCGACGGCCAACTATGTCAATTCAGGGTATGTGTTGAGTGTGGTGGTCGATGGCGCGGGCAGCGTTCTTTCGGCGGGAAGCAAGGACTATTATCTTGCCAGCGGCCTGGCGCCCGTACTGACGGCCGTTCCTCGACCGGGCTATGCGTTTGATTATTGGTCGGGGGATCTTGGGGCAGGGGTGGAGCCCAATGCTCTGGAACTGCCGGTCCTGATGGATCAAAATCGCACGATAACGGCCCACTTTATTATGCAACCGGTCATTTTAACGGTTGTCCTGGAAGGCCAGGGAGTAACCCACCCGGCGGGAGGCCCCGCGCCCGGCCTTCAATACACCTACCCCCTCGGTCAGCACGTGGACGTGTCCGCTGAATTAGGGACCGAGGGTTGGGCATTTATCGGCTGGTCGGGCGATCTTGATGAAGTCGCTCCCGAATGGCGGTCTTTTCAACTGACTATGGATCAGGATCGCACGATTGTTGCGAACTATGTGACCGCGGATTGGAATATGACGCTTGGGTTCACTGGAAATGGTGCTCTCTATCCAAATCCCGGAACGTATGGATATCTGGATGGGCACGAAATCGAACTTACTGCAACTATACTAAAAGACAGCGATGCCTTTGACCATTGGGAAGGATTGCCGGAAGGGGTGGACAACTACGCGCCAAACCCAACGTTCCCCATCCATGAAAACCTGTCGATAACCGCGATATTCCGCCCGGGCGATTACACCCTCACCACCGCGAAATCGGGCGGCGGCGCGGCGGCGTATATGTCGCATCCCGCCGGAACCTATTCCTATCTGGCGGGACATTACGCGTATATGGATGTGCGGCCGGACGCCAACACTTTTTGGGGGGGATATTCCGGCGACATAAACTCTTTTGACTATTCATATCACTTGCTCATGGATGGGGACAAAAATGTAACCATTACCCTCGAAACCAGCGGTTTTGAACTGGTCGTGAATCAGTCCGGAGGGGGCCTTACCAGTCCCTCCGGGAGGGCGCGATATGTGGCGAATGCTGTTCCCACCATTCATGCCATGGATCAGGGCCCGGCGCTTTTTGAGCAGTGGACCGGTGAATTGCCGGACGGCGTGGATTCCCATGACCGGGATCCTGAAATTTTGGTGGATCAGAACCGGACCCTCGTGGCAAATTTCGTGGAGGCCGATTGGTATTTGTACCTCCAAGTGATCGGCAACGGGACCACCGATCCGGCGCCAGACCTTTATTGGCACCGCACCGGCGATGCCTTTACCGTCACCGCCACCCCCGGCACCGACACCCTGTTTCTTCAATGGCAGGGCAACGTCCCCGCCGGGCAAGACCCCGCCTCCCTCACCATTTCCGGAACCATTGACCAGAACGTGGAACTCATCGCGGTATTCGTTCCCGAGAGCGTGACGGTGCCGGACCTATCCGGCAAAACCCAAGCGGATGCGGAAGCAGCCCTGGCCGTCATTGGCCTGGTTTTAGGCGAAGTTACCCAGGAGTACAGCGACACCCTGCCTTTGGGCCAAGTGATCGCACAAAACCCGGTGGCGGCAACCTCCGTGGCTTACGGAAGCACCGTGTCCATCGTGGTATCCCTGGGTCCTTGCGTGACCCTCGTGCCGAGCCTGGAAGATATCACGCAGGCGGCAGCGGAAACCGCGCTGGCCGCCGCCCATCTTGCGTTGGGCGCCATAACCCAAGAGAACAGCGAGACCGTGCCCGAAGGCCATATTATCCGCCAGGATCCTGTATTCGGCTTGGCCGTGGCCTGTGATTCATTGGTGGAGGTGGTGATATCGCTGGGCAGTGCGAAACATAATCACTCCGCGGACCCGGACGCGAATTACCTCATCAGCCTTTCCGAACTGCTGCGCGTGATCCAATTCTTCAACTCCGGCGGGCTCCATTGCCAAGCAGGTACTGAAGACGGTTACGCTCCCGGCTTGGGTGATACGAATTGCACCCCGCACACCAGCGACTACAACACACAAGACTGGCTGATCAATCTCTCCGAACTCCTGCGCCTCATTCAATTCTTCAATTCCAGCGGCTATCATTACTGCCCGGACGAAAACACGGAAGACGGTTTTTGCCCTGGATTGATATAAGAATGGAGTCCAGTGAAACAGGGAATTTGTGGGATGAATGAAAAGACACGCATGAAAAGGGCGGGGGAACAGGTTTGGCTTGTGAGGGTGGCTGAAAGGTTTGCGGCATGCCTTGCCATGGCATCCGCGCAGTTCCGTTCCTGCCTTGATATTCCCTTTCCCGTATGATAGTTTTCAACGTTGCACCAAGAACCCAATAGCCTCAATAGGTTGCAGGAGGAGACTATTCTTGTGAAGTCGAACGGAAATGCGGATAACTCCGCGCAATTGTTTCAACGTGCCGAAGTTTTATTTTCGGAAAAGAAAGTTCAAGAAGCCATTGAATTGCTGCAACTATGCGATTCACGACACCCAAACTCTCCAGATGTCCTTTATGCACTCGCGCTTTGCCATGCCCAACTCGGGGATGCATCATCCGCCAACACGCTCTGTGACACCGTGATTGCCTTGTCACAGGATCCGCGTGCGATACAACTCAAGACAAGTCTCTCCACCCTGTTTCACGATAGTGCTTCCGCCACTATGGTCAATACACGCGTGGAAGACATCGAGATAGACCCGGATCGGAAGCTCCCCGCCCCCGTTCCCGTTCAACCTCAAAGCGGCTGGGGAAATTGGGAGGGAGTCTTCTCCTGGAATTTCCTTTCCGGAATCACCTTGCATCCTTCATTCACGCCCTATATTGGCGCCTATATTATTGCGGCTGTGTTCTTGCCGATGTTCGGGGGGGCGTTTGAATGGATTCTATCCGCGCAGTTTCTTTGTTCCGCTGTGTTTATCGCGGTCCTCATGACGCCTATTGCGCGCATCAACGGGAATGTGTTCGCGTTTTTCGTATTGTGTTCATGGTATCCTCTTGCGCTGCTTTTACTCACGGAAATATTCTTATTCGTGCTTGACAGGCGAAGCCTTATGGAAGGGATACTCACCCAATCACCCGTTTTCACATCCGGGGGCCTGTATTTTTACGCCGGGTTTCTAATAGGCCTTTTCTTTGGCACTATGCTCGCGGGCATCGTTGTATTTGCGGTGTGCAAACTCACGGACATGATTCTCGAAACCGGAGGGATCCTCCTGCTTATTGTCGTAACGCTCCTCACGGGCTTTGCCGCGATGGGCATGATTCCACGCATCAGCAAAGGCCTGGTTCTTCTTCCTGTAAGCGTTATCAGCAACAGGGAACTCGGCCAAATCATTCTGGCCGACATGATTATCGGCGTCATCGCGTTCTGCGAGGGGGTGTTTTTTTGGATAAAAATATTCATCACAACAAGCATAAACAGATCGCTTACAAATAGCATGATCGAATCGTTGTAAACACACTTCCCCGGTTCAATGGAGTCCGATATTTTGTTTGCTGCCCACCACTCCATCCCCGAAGGTAACCGTCATAACATCCGCCTCGGACCACATATTGGTGAACCACCCATATCGTTCGATGATTCGGGAGGGCCTTGTTTCTATACGCTGTCGAATGGGGCAAATGAAACCATCTTTCATGTTTTCCTTTCCAGACAGCGACTCTATCTCTATCAGTTTATTTTCTGTAACGATTCGTTCCCGCAGGAGGCCCTCCCGCCCGATTATTTTCACCACCTCTTCGTAGGACATGCCCGGCTCGATACGATTGTATTGATCAAGCGTAATCTTGCTGGGCGATATTTGCACCCACACCACAGGCCCCGCCACGAACATCAACACAACCACTGCCGCAATCGCGATAACCTTATTTTGGTCCACTATGTGCTTCCATCTGTTTGCGCGGAGCGCAGAACTGCAAAAACCACCCTTCGTTTTGTCCCGTATTTCACTGTCGTATTAACATTACCATGGCAGTTCTCTGGAATCAACCAGACGTTGATACCCGGGATTCGCGAAATTGGTTTTTCTTAAATGTGCACCTTCTAAAAGTCAAAGCGCCGGCAATTTTCAGCCAAACGGTAATGGTTCTTATTCGTGAGAATCCGTTTAATCCGGGTTATACGCATGCTCTTCAGGTTGTGAGGATGAACGTATGTAATGCCATTTGTTTCATAGCGAGAAAGAAATCCGTTGCGTCTGGCGGGGGCTTTGTGTATAGTGGTGAACATAACCTGAGTAACAGGAGGGCGTTAACGATGGCGAAGAAGCATTCATTACAAGAGTTGCTGGATTTGGCGGGCAAGTTTGTCACCGATCAGCAAGGCCAATGGGACCACGATGCGTGGGAAGCCCTGTTGATGAAAGCGGAAGCGTTGGGCCTGGATCTGGCGGACGAGAATAAGCGCAACTTGGGCAATATTCTCGAAGCAGCCAAGTATTTCTACTTCTGCATGCCGGAAGAAGCCCCGAAAAAGGCGGTAAAGCCGAAGACCAAGGCGAAAAAGTAAGTTTTCCTCCAAAGCACGTGCGAATTAGGGGCGGGAGAGTTTTCTGTGACTTCACATGAACGTTTACAGTGTGCCTTGAAGCATCAGGAAGGGGATCGTGTGCCCCTCGATTTGGGGGCCAGCGCGGTCACCGGCATGCATGTGAACGCGGTGTATGCGTTGCGGCAGGCGCTGGGGCTGGATGCGCCGGGTACGCCCGTGAAAGTGGTTGAACCCTATCAAATGTTGGGTGAGATTGCACCGGATCTTCAAGAGGCGCTTGGCGTGGATGTAGTGGGAGTGGGGGGGGCGCGCAACTTCTTTGGGTTTGAGAGCACAGGCTGGAAACCGTGGACCACGTTCCAGGGCACGCCGGTATTGGTTCCGGAAGCGTTTAATACCGAGGTGGAAGCGTCGGGCGATCTTTTACAGTATCCCGAAGGGGATCATTCCGTGCCCGCGAGCGGACGCATGCCGAAGGAGGGCTGGTATCACGACAGCATTGTGCGTCAACCGCCGATTGACGATTCGAATCTGGACCCCATGGACAATCTTCAGGAATTCGGTCCCCTTTCCGATGCGGATTTGGCCCATTTCCAGCGGGAAATCGAGCGGATCCGGTCCACGACGGACAAGGCCATTCTGGCGAATTTCGGCGGGACCGCCTTTGGCGACATTGCCCTTGTGCCCGCGCCGTGGCTGAAACATCCCCGGGGCATCCGGGATATTGCGGAATGGTACATGAGCACCCTGGCCCGGCGGGATTATGTGTACAAGGTGTTTGAACTCCAGTGCGAGATTGCCTTGCAGAACCTGGAGAAGATTCACAAGGCGGTGGGCAATAATGTGGAGGCCGTGTTTATCACGGGAACCGATTTTGGCACCCAGCAGGGTCCGTTCATTTCCGCCAACAGCTACTGTGATCTGTATCAACCCTTCCATAGCGCCGTGAATAATTGGGTGCATAAATACACAACGTGGAAGACCTTTATCCACTCCTGCGGGGCGGTCCGTCCGCTGATACCGCATTTTATCGACGCCGGTTTTGACATTCTCAATCCGGTGCAATGTTCCGCGGCGGATATGGACGCTTGGGGATTGAAACAGGCGTTCGGCCGCGATCTGGTCTTTTGGGGCGGCGGGGTGGATACGCAGAAGACCCTGCCGTTTGGAACACCGGAGGAAGTGCGCCAAGAGGTCCGCGCGCGGCTGCGTATCTTCGGCAAGGGGGGGGGATTCGTTTTCAACACCGTTCATAACGTGCAATCCGGCACTCCCGCGGAAAATCTGGTGGCGTTGTATGAAACGGTCCGGGATTTCGCGAAGCAGTGAACCGGGGCAAAAGGGTCAACGTTTGCGCAACACCGTCCGGTAGAGATGGCGGATGGGTTTTTCCAAGCCGATTTTCCCCAAGAAAACAGCCAGGGACAAGTTTCGTTTTTGGATTTGCCGCGCCCGAATGCCGGACAGTGCGTTCTTGCGGTGTCGTGGATTGGCGTTTTTGGTTTTACGCCAGTACTTTTCCCAGGCGGTGTAAAGTTGTGTCCGCACCTGTTCCCCAAAGGGAGGGGGAACGGTGTCTTGACTCATCGTGTGCGGAACAATCAGATTCAAGTCCTGGCACAACGCCATTAAACGGGCCAGACGGTTCATCCGCACCTCGAGGGTGTTTGTGCCATCCGTGCTGATCCATTCGTGCGGGGGGACGCCTTCTTGCCGGGCAACCCCGAATCTTTCCATCTGTTCGGTGACTTTGGAGGGCAGAAGGCCGTAGGGAACGGCGCTGACAACCGCATCAATATGGGAATGATTCTCTTTAATGAATGAAAGGGTTTCCTGGAAAAGCGCTTCCGTTTCCCAGGGAAACCCCACAATGAAATTCAGTTCCGTCTTGATACCCGCAGTATGGCATGCGCGGAGGAATTCCCGGGCCATTCCCGGGGAATGCCGCTTGCCCATCCACTTCAGGATTTCCGCGCTGCCGCTCTCCACGCCGATCAGCGCTGTTTCAAAGCCCGACCGGCGCAGACGCCGGAACACGGCCTCATCCATGTCCTTGCGCACCATGAGATTTCCGCCGTAATGCACGTTCAATCCCCGGCGGAGAATTTCATCGGTTTTTGCCAACAACAAGGCAATATCCCCATTCAGCAGAGAATCATTATAGGGGAAATATTCCACGTCAAAGTGTTGGGGAAGATACTCCAGTTCATCCACTTGATGGCACGCCGACCGGGTCCGGAAATGATAGCGCATCATGTATTGGTCCATGCAGAATTTGCAGCGGTTCACGCAACCCCGGCTGCCCACCAGTGGCAGGAAGCGGCGCTCATAACGGGATAAATCGATTTCCTCGAATTTGGGCCAGGGGATGGTGTCCAAATCATTAATCAGCGGACGAGGCCCGGTAAACCGCCAGGTTCCGTTCTGTTGAGGAAGGTACAGGCCCGGCACATCATCGAGATTGGACACCCCCCGCTCCATCAGATCGCGCAGTGCATATTCCCCTTCCCCCTGACACACCGCGTCGCATAAGTCCACGGGAATGACGGCCACCTGCTCGGGGAAATACACGCTATGGCCGCCCATGATGATTTTCTTTTTCGGATAATAGGAACGAATGCGCCGCGCCAGGGCCAGGCTGAAGGAGAGATTTGTGTTGGTAAGGGAAAACGCCACCACTTCCCCTTCCAGTTCCGACAGGTCGAAATATTCCGCGAGAAAATTGAGATCGCCGCGTTCCCACAAGGGTGCGTACCGCCCATCCGTCCAGAGCGATTCAAACCCGCATTTCTTGCAGATGTGGTAAAGTTCAATGTTTACATCATGATACCGGACCCGGATCCCGAGATGGCGGGCATAGGAGCACAGGTAGGCGGGCGCCGTCCAGGGCCGTGTAACATCCCACGCGGGAGCAAAGATCACGTTGATGCCCGTACCGGATAATTCCATGCAGTGGGTTCTTTCTGTCATTGGGGTTTACTGTGGAGCCTCCACCACTCTTTTCCGTGGCGGAGCGCGCCGGACCACCCATTTTTCTTTACGCTGGCAACGGATTTGCGCAATATATAGACGCCGCGTTGAAGCGGAGTGGCCTTCGCCATGAGGGATTTTTCCTGTGTTCGGGCCAAGTCGCCGCGAAATAGGGCGTCCCGGACGCGAAAAGAGGTGTGGCAATAGACGCAATAAGGGGGGAATCGTTGAGCAATCATGCCGGCGCGCAAGTGTTGAAAATACGGCCCAAGCCAGATGTCGCGAAGGGAAGCGGTTTGGATATTGTCCGCTTCCGTGTCCCAGAACACGCAACACGGCCCCACTTTGCCGTCCGCCAACACCTGAACGGACAGCCAGGGTTCAAAACAGGGGGTGCGCAACAACCCCTTGGTTTCGGGGGGCGGCAAGGGCGGACAGGCTTTTCCCACCAGTTCTTTGGGTTGCAGCAAGAGATCCCCGAATCCCTGCTTGAAACCCAGTTCCCTGGCCCGTTGTTCCGCGCGTTGCACATATTCTGGAAGCTCCGCCATTTCTTGTTCGGTGAGGGCAAGAGACTGGCAATAATCACCTTCGATGGTTAAATGACTTCCGTTCACCCGGTCGCAGCCGAGTTCATGTGCAAGTTCCACATATCGATCCAAGTGTGGAGCGCTAAGCCGAGTGGTCACCATGCTCATATACAGCCGTGGGACGTCCGCTCCTCGTTCCTTCCGCATCCGGGCAAATGTCCGAATATGGTCCGTGGCATGGGTGAAAGAACCCTTGCTGCGCACTGCATCATTGATTTCCTCCGTGGGTCCGTCCACGCTGAACACGATGGAGTCCCAGCCGATGTCCAGCAACCGTGCAAAATGGTCTTCTTTAAATTGATAACCGTTGGTTTGAATCCGGCCTTTCATGCCGCGTTCCATGATGCGTTCACACATCCGAATGACCAGATCGTCCCGGACCATGGGCTCCCCCCCCCCCACAATGACCCATTCCCGCACCCCCAAGTCCGCCGCTTCATCCACCAGGGCCAACCACCGTTCATCGGACAACTCGTGTGAATAGTCAATCTCCACGCGGCGCTGCCAGCAAATCGAACACCGGAGATTACAGCGATTGGTGGGAAAGACGCTGATAAACCACGGGCCGGGGGTTGCGCCCTGTTCCCATTGCCAAAGGCGGTATCCGGGGGAATCGGTCATACTCCTAGTTTTCCTTTTTCATCGGCTTCAGGTAATGCGTCCATTATCCACAGTTTCTTCCGATCCTGCAAATAATCGAACCATTTCAACGGGCGCCGGATGAATAAAAACCCTTGGGCACAGGGGCGGCCCAAGGGGTGATCGGGTTTGATACGATGCCTAACCGAGTCCCGGGCAGAAGCCGTCTTCGGTACTCTCCTCCGGACACGCATGGTAGCCGCCGGAATTGAAGAACTGGATTAACCGCAGCAGTTCCGAGAGGCCAATCTGCCAGTCTTGCGGAGTGTAATCGCTGTCATGCGCCGCACACGTTTGCGGTCCCGTGCCGGGGGCGAAGCCGTCTTCCGTGCCCGCTTCACAGTGATAGCCGTTCGAGTTAAAGAACTGAATCACACGCAGCAATTCCGACAGGCTGATGAGGTTGTTTCCGTCCTGATCCGCCGTGTGTGCGCCAGAGCCGCCGCCTTCGGTTTCCCCTTCGCCTTCTTCACCATTTCCGAGGGATACCGCCATATCCACCGCTGTTCCACATTCCACCACCAGCCCGGATAGGGGTGTTTGGTGGATTATTTGCCCTTCCGGTGTCGCTTCACTGATTTCTTGAGTAATGACGCCCACGGAAAGATGGGCCGATGCCAAGGCCGCCGCTGCTTCCGCTTGGTCAAGCCCTGTCAGATCCGGTATGGAGGTGTAGCAGACCCCCAGTGAAATCACGAGCGATACCGGGCTGCCATAGGCCGCAGAGGTGCCTGCGGAGGGGTCTTGCGAGATGATACGGCCCGCAGGCACGGTGGAACTGTAGGACTGGGTTATCTCGCCCACCACCAGCCCGGTCGTTGACAGGGCGGCTTCGGCTTCCGCCTGGGTTTGCCCCGCAAGATTCGGCACGGTCACGAACGCCGGCACAAATACCGCGATTAGCTCCCGGTTCTGCGTCATGGTTCCAGAAATGGTTAACGAGGCGGGATGCTGTCCTTCCGGAATATTTCCCTGCCAGTGCAGGAACAGCGCCCCCGGCCCTGGCGTGGCGGTGACTTCAAAGGAAGCACCCTCCAAATACCAATACAATTCCGGTGCGGGCGCAATCGTTCCGTTCCCGGCCACTTGAAGGTAAAGATACCAGTCGGCTTCGTCAAAATTCGCGGTTACGGTGCGGTTCTGATCCATCAGGACTTCCAGATCGCGCGCGGTGGAATCCGCCCCGGCGGGCAACTGGCCGGTCCAGTGCGTGAACAAATACGCGCCCACATCCAGGGCGTGAATCGCGGGAACTGCCCCGGCCGCAAAACGCGCCGCGCCGGAGGGATTCGTGGTTCCGCCTCCAACGGCGTTCACGGTCAGGGTGTATCCCGAAGTGGCAAGGTTTATCGTGACGTTCTTATTGCCATCCATGAGCAGGCGGTAGAAGGTCTCATACGTGTTCAAATCGCCGGAATAGCCGCCCCAATAGGTGCTTTCATTCGGGCGGACTTCCAGATGGGCGTAGTGGCCGGCTTTATATTGGTAACTACCGGCGGGGTGCGAGACATATTCCGCGGTTCCGCCGCCCATGACGGTGGTGGTGAGGGTAAAATCGCCCGGGCCGAAAATGGCGGTGGCGGTGATGTTTCCGTGAATGGGGAAACGCGGCCCCGGATCGTATCCGTCCACATCTTCGGGCAATCCCTCCCAATGGTCGAAGGCGTCGCCGCCTTCAAAGATATTGGCGACCACCTCGATCTCCGTGCCATCCAGAAAACCATACGAGCCCGGATTGGGCCATGTGCCGCCATTTCCGGTGTAGGCCACGGTGAGTGTCCAATCGGCGGGAACGTAATTGGCCACAATGGTCCGGTCCGTGTCCATGGTTATGAAAATAGCCCGGGCGTTGGGATCATTGGAGCCGATATCCCCGGACCAGTGGCTGAATGCCCAGCCGTTCACGCCAGCCTCTGCGGAAAGGGTGATTTGCTGCCCTTCGTTGTAATCATACCGCAGGCCGGGTTCCGCGGCGCTGAGCGGCGAGGTAACGCCTTCTCCTTCCAAAACGAGGGTCAAATGTTTTTGGGTAAGAATGAAATTCGCGGTCAGGGCGCGGTCCCGGTCCATCAGCACCGGAATGCTGGGGCTTGCAGGGTCCACGCCGTCCGGCACATCCCCGGTCCAGTAGGCAAAGGTGAAACCATTGGTGGCATTGGCGTTGACCACCGGTTTCATGCCGTTGGCAAAGTACTGGGGTCCGCCGAAGTTTACCCAGCCTTGCCCGTTTGTGGTGACAGTCAATGAATATCCGGAATCGGCAAAGTCCGCGTTCACGGCTTTATTGCCGTCCATGATCACTTCGATGTAAGGATTATCGTCAACAACATCGCCGGTCCATCCCGCGAAATAGGCGGAGGGGCTCGAATTGGCGCTCAGGCCTGCAGATCGTCCATCCAGGTACGCATAGGTGCCGGGATTCGGATATACGTTTCCGGATGCCGCACCTGATTTGCTGAGGGTGAGCGTCCAGTCCCCCGGCACGAAATTCGCCGTGAGGGTTCGATTCCGGTCCATGGCGGTACTTATCCACGTGCTCTCATCGGATTGCCATTCGTCGAGGTCCCCGGTCCAGTGGTCAAACGCGTCGCCGCCTTCAATCAATTGTATGCCGAAGTTGGCTTGGGCGCCGCTCACATAACCATAGACTCCCGGGGAAGGATTGGTGGTTCCGTTGCCGGTGGCTTGCAGGGTCAGGCTATAGTCGGCTTCGTTGAAATGGGCGGTAATGGTGCGGTCCTGATCCATGGTTACGCAGAGGTTGGAACCATAGGCATAATTGTTGCCGATATCCCCGGACCAGTGATCGAACGCCACAGTGGAGTCTGGCAACGCATAGATGCAGGCAAACTCGTTTCTGCCATAGGAGTATTGCGTGCCGGGGGCGGCGCCGCCTTCGGGGTTAGTATGTCCCGGACCTTCAATAATAAGGGTGAGGATTTTGGAATCCTCGATAAAAACGGCGGTGATATGCCGGTCCATGTCCATGACAATAGGGAGGAAGGCGTCGTAGGGATTCACGCCCGTGCCGAGGTCGCCCTCCCAATGATCGAAACGGTAGCGATTGTCCCAGATTTGGGCTTCAATGGTGAAATTTGCCCCGGCGGCGTACCGGAAGGGGCCCGAATTCCAGAAGCCATTGATTTGGCCCGGCCCTCCCTGGGTGTTCAAATACAACGCGAAACCGGAACTTTCAAAGTTTGCGGAGACCGTCTTGTTTCCGTCCATCACGAGGCTGACTTGATTGGCATATCCTGACGCATCCCCCGACCAGCCGCCGAAATAGGCGTTGGTTCCGTTTTCCGTACTGAACTGGACACTGGCGGACTGGCCGCTCAAATAGGAGTAAACCCCCGGATCGGGCCAGGTGCTCCCGCTCGAAACCCCTGTTTTGTTGAGGGTGAGCGTCCACTCGCCCGGTACGAAATTCGCCGTGATGGATTTATCCCCATCCATATAAATCGAGTCGTTTTGATTGGTGGAGTTCAGGTCGCCCGACCAGCTTCCGAAGGCTTGACCGCTGCCGGAGACCGGATAGGCGTTCACATAGTGGTATTCGTTCAGCAGCACTATATTTACCCCGGGTTCGGGATAGGTGCCGCCCGTGCCATTCACCGTGATGGTGAGGTTGGCCGCGGCCCCGCACACGGCGTTCACATTAAGGCCGGTAGTGGGCGCCAAGGCGCGCAGTTGATCGAGTTGGCTTTCTTCACAAAAGGGCGATCCCGCGAAGAAGGCATTGTCTTGAAGGTTGATATAGCGGAAATTGGCAATCGAGGGATTGTCGAGGAGCGGCTGGATGTCCGTCAGTTGGTTATTGTTGAGATCCAAGTCCATGATCCCCGTGCAGGTGGCCAGCGCGCTGATATCCGTCAGGTGATTCTTCTGAAGATTCAGGCGCGTGATACTGGTCAAACCCGCCAGCCCCGAAATATCCGTCAATACGTTCTCCTCAAATCCTGCTTCCTGCAAATGGGCGAGCCCGGATAAATCCGGAATGGTGGTGACATTGGTCATCGAGATTTGCAGCATCTGAACTTGGGTATACCCGGCCACTACGCTGATATCGGTTACCGGGACCATCATCAGGGCAAACACGATGCTGGGATCGATAGCGGTCAGGCCGCTCACGTCCGTGATGGCGGGTTCCATGAGGATCCCCAGGCCTTGGAGGTGGGAGAGATTATTGAGTATCGCCAAATCCGAGGGTTGGAGCCCGCAGTTGATTTCCCCGAGAAACTGCAAGGTGTCCGCCACGTCGTTCAACGGCGAAAAATCCGTTAAGGGGTGTGAGGCGATCCAGAGTTGTGCGAGGCTGTCCATGGTCCGGATGGCGGCTATGCTTGTGATCCCGTCATTGCCCATCGTGCTCAGGTATTCCAAATTCACCAGCCCCGCCAGCGGCGCCAAATCCGTAATCAAATTCGTGCCCGTCAGGCTCGGATCAAAATCGCCATCCTTTTCCAGCGGATTTGTCCCAAAGCCTACATCCAGCGACTTGAGGCCGGTCAATGCGCTCAAAGGGCTCAGGTCCGAGATTTGATTCAGCCCCAAATTCAGGGTAGTGAGGGCTGTACAGGCTTCGAGGCCGGTGAGGTCCGTGATCCCGAGAGAACGTGCGTCAAGGGTGGTAAATAAGGGGTTGGCCAGTTGCGTATCCTCGGGCGGATCGCTCAAGGTCAGGCCAGTGGAGGCCTCCCAGTGATTCTTCACCGCGCTTAAAAGGGCGGCATCGTGGAAGGTTACCGGCACCCCAAAGACGGGTGTGGGCACCCAAAGAATTGTAAGGAATATTACAAATGAGGGGATAAGGGATTTCCGCATACCGTCTGTTCCTTCATATTTTGGGTAATTATAGGGCCTTTTCGGCCATCGTCACGTATGCCTTCGCCATGTCTAATTATTGACATGAATCTGGAACCTCTGTCAACTCTGGAGGACAGCGTTGTTATTATTTAGTGTGAACGCACCCCCCCCCCCCCAATTTTTTCTTTAATTTTGATTTCTTGCAGCGTTTTTTGTACATTAATGTCCTTGGCAATCTATGTTTAAAAATCTTTTTTGGCTAGTGTTCGATTCATTTTTTCCCGTACTTGATTTTCATGTGGAAATTGAGGACAGACGGGTTGTGTTGT
>CAYYRW010000043.1:0-38419 GCA_964474205.1 uncultured Nitrospirales bacterium
TCATTTGGCCTTTTGTCAATACCCGGACCCGCTCTTAACCGAACACGAATGTATTCGGATATGTGATTCAATTCAAACTGCGGAATTTGAGTAGAATGAATTGATGAACATCCGGCTAATTTAGCTCTTGATATTTAAGATTGAGAGGGAAAGAAAAAATGGGGGCTGCTGTTTATTTTTTGTGAGGTGGAGTATAGGTAAAGTGAGAAGAAGGAATACAAAACAAGGAGTAAAAATTGGAGGGGGGAATGCCATGCCACCACATTCTCATTTTGTCCCGCTTTGACGACTTAATATGTCGGGCATACTTACTTCACCGTTGCAAGTGATTGTTAGGCAACCCGTATGTTCAACTACAGCCCCAAAGCTGTCTTGATTGCAGTTGCTGCAACATCGACACCGATTTTGGTCGAGACATCGAACGCCCAGTGACCGGCATTCTTAAGATGTTCCAGTGTTTTTGCTCCATTACCCCGGGCAGCTTCGGTTTGTGCTGCTGCGACTTTTCCAATCGCAACGTCGTGATCTAGATTCGTCGCTTCCTGGCGCATAGACCGCCGCAGTTCTTCAAGCTCACGAACGAGGCTCTGGAGGTCAATGGTGCCATGACTTCGCCTCCAGATCTGTTGGAACGTATTGTTGCTTGCTTGGGCATTGCGTCCCATCGCTACCGCCTGCTCAGATGAATAGGTGTCTCCCATTTGAACGTTCCCAAAGAAAAACTGTTGAGCCTTCTCGCGCTCAGGCTCATTCAAAAAATGTTTCCACTCGTCGCCCCGGCTTCCATGTTCGGAATTCATCGGATCCTGGTACTCAGATCTCCGAAATTCAAAGGGATCAATAAGGAACTCGCAAACTAGTTGAAAATCGAAACACCCCTTTGATGAAGCACATTTGATATAGATAATATAGCGGTTACGCTCGTCGTCTCTTGTTATGTATCGCCTATACTCGTGATCAGGGCGATGTGGATCGGAGATCGACATCGACCTTGGGATCGCGAACTCTGGAAGTGACAGAGCATAGTAGGAAAGCCAATTACGCTCGGTTGGAATGCCTTCCCAACTAGTCTTAACGTGGAAATATTTTCCATCGCAGGAAAAGTTCGGGCAGCGGAGCCGCCTCGCACGGCAGTTCGCAAAGCCTTCACGGAACCTGCTTTCCTCTTGTTCGTTAAGGAAGTGAAACGGGCCACACCGTGGTTCGTCATATTCATCGGCAAAGGCCACAATGATGTCCTCGCCAGCTTTGGGCTGCATTCGCAATGTTCGGAGAACACCATCTCTTTCTAGTTGTTCGACAATCAACGCCTTCAGCATCATATCGTAGAACCTCCGCCTGTAAGTACCTACTTCTGTGTTGATGATTTAAAACAAATACATGTAAAGGTTACAGACAATTTACTAAACAAAATCCCGCCTTTCATTCAGATTAATAAAGTTATTAATCAAAAACTATTCTACCCTGAACGTAGAACATAAGCAATATTCAAAAAACACAATTTGGTTAGGAAACTTAAACATAATACTATAGCAGTGGTAATACACGATGAAGGATACAACCATTAATCAGAAGCATACATAGAACGGGTGGTATGGTATGAGGAAGGCCCCGTAAAGGGGCTAATAAGTTCAAGTCTATTTCCATTTGGTCCAGTTGCATATTCAGATTTTCTTGTTCACGTATGTATTCTAGGATCTGTTCCTCGTTCGGACCCACGGTGCTCACGCATTACCTGCGGGACCAAAACTTTCGCCCGAACAAGGTTCCCTTCGTACCCATAAGTTCCCGATGGATACGAACTGCACTCTTGCCCTTCAGATATCTCACCGTCATGGCCACACTGTACTTTGGCGGTATCCGTAACAACATGTGGGTGTGATCTGGCATCGCATTCCCTTCCACAAGCTCCACGCCCTTCTGACGACACAGTTGACGCAGAATCTCTCCGATTCGTCCGCGCAACTTCCCGTAAAACTCCTTCCGGGGATACTTCGGCACGATTAACACATGATGCTGGCAATCCCACTTCACATGCGCTAAACTTCTCCAATCTTTCATAAACGATCCTCCTGCCCTTCGGGGCCTTCCTCAAGGAGGATCGTTTACCACATAACACACTCTCGCTGAAACGGCAGAGCCTTATGAATTCTCACCGGCATAGCCGGTGGATTAGCTTGGATTTAGTGCAGGTGCGCCGTTCTAAAAAACACGCTATACTCATGGAAAATCCGGAGGAAGAACCGGACGAACAAGGTATACCCTTCACAATTTAGGAGTATTTCAATGCCTCTGTACATTCGTTGGACGGCCTGTTTCGTTTTGTTCTTTGCAGGCCATGCCTGCGCCGACCCGTGGACGGAATGGCGGAATTCCCTCGCTCCTTCAGGGAAGCCCGGTCCAAAACTGACCCTGTCTAAAAACGGCGCCACCGCCTATGCCGTGGTGATCCCGGAAAAGGCCTCCACGCAAGAGCGGAAGGCCGCCGAGGATCTTGTGCACTGGCTCAAGGAAATAACGGGTGCGGAATTCCCCGTAGTGCCCGACTCCACACCCCTCCGGGACAAGGAAATCAGTATTGGCGCCACGAACCGCCTCGCGGATGTGCCAGAGGCGAAACAGGACCTGAAGGATGAAGGCTACGCCATTGCGGTCAAGGGAAAACGTTTATTTCTGCTGGGCGGACGCGTGCGCGGCCCCATTAACGCGGTCTATGCGCTGTTGGAAGAAGACCTGGGGTGCCGGTGGTACGCGGCGGCCTCGGCCACCATCCCCAAACGGCCCACGCTTCGGTTTCGGCCGGTTCCGCGTGTGTTCGTGCCGATTCTCGCGTTGCGCGATCCGTTTTATCACGTGGCGTTTGACGGGACGTGGTCCTTGCGCAACCGCACCAATGCCCCAAGTGCAGGGATTCCGGAAGAATGGGGCGGCAATATAAACTATGCACTCTTTGTACATACCTTCAATACGTTGGTGCCGCCGGATCCCTATTTTAAGGAACACCCGGAGTATTTCATGCTCGGCGCGGACGGCCAACGGAGCGCGCAGCAATTGTGCACCACCCATCCCGAGGTCATACGTATTGCCACGGAAAACACGCTGCGGATTCTGAAGGAAAATCCGAACGCGGAGATTATCAGCGTGTCGAAAAACGATGGCGGCGGGACCTGCCTGTGCCCAACCTGCAAGGCGCTGGACGACGCGGAAGGCGGTCATGCGGCCAGTTTGCTGTTCCTGGTGAACCAGGTGGCGGAAGCGGTGGAGAAAGAATATCCGCGCGTGATTGTGGACACCTTGGCGTACCTTGAAACGGTGAAACCGCCCAAGACCCTGCGGCCCCGGAAAAATGTCGCCATCCGCCTGTGCACAGACAATTGCATGTGGTCGCGGCCGTTCACGCCCGCGGAGGAAGTGCCCGCGTTCCGGGATGCCATGCTGGGCTGGAGCGCGATTCACGACCGCATCACGATTTGGGATTATTGCGTCAATTTCAGCCACTACCCGGCTCCGATGCCGAATCTTCCGGCGATTGCCGCGAACATCCGCTTCTTTGTGGCGCATAATGCGGTTGGCGTGATGGAACAGGGCGCGTATCAGAGCCCCTGCGCGGAAAATGATTTGCTGCGCGCCTGGGTCTTCGCAAAATTGATGTGGGAACCGTCACGTGATTTGGAGGCGCTGGTGCAGGACTTCATTTGGGGATATTTCGGCAAGGCCGCACCCGCCATCGCGGAATACAATGCCTTGTTGACGAAAACGGCACAGGAACACGCGGAGAACATGAAAAGCCCCAATGACGGCATCCGCTATCCCATGGATTCCGAATTCCTCACGAAGGATTTCCTTGCGGCGGCGTCCGCGCTCTATGACCGCGCTGAACAACTGGCGGAAACGGACGAGATCAAACAGCGTGTCGAGCGGGACCGGCTCCCGATTTTGTATGTGTTGTTGTGCCGCGGCCCGGAATTCGCGGGTACGGGCTATGGCGCGATGTTGGACCGTTTCGAGGCCATCGCGCGCCGTGAAAAAATGACGCACATATACGAGGGACCGCCCGACCTGGAACAGAAACTTCAAGGCTGGCGGGACGCATGGGCCAATGAGCATACGAAAGACAAGTAATCCCGGACGGAGTGTCTGTAGCAACCCTACGGGTTGGGAAGTATCTTAACCGGAAGGAGACAGGACCGTGTCTGAAAACCTGGAAAGCGGTGTCATCCGCGCATTGGATAAACTGTATGAATTCGAGCGCGAACCTGTCTCGGAAGACAAACTCCAACCGGGCCGTCATTTCGCGGGCGTGTTTGCCGGAGAACACGTGGCGGGGACGGAGTTTGTCATAGGCGCATTGTTTGTAAAGTGGGGCGCGTCGGCCTTCGATATTTTCACCGGGCTGCTGCTGGGGAACTTGATGGCGGTGTTGACCTGGACGCTGGTGTGCGCGCCGATTGCCGTGAACACGCGGCTCACCCTCTACTGGTATTTACGGAAAGTGGCGGGGCCGGTCACCACCGCGGTGTACAACATTTTGAATGCGTTCCTGTTTTGCATTCTCGCGGGTTGCATGATCACCGTGTCGGCCTCGGCGGTCCGCATTCCATTCGGCATTCCGGAGCAGACCAACTGGTATCCGGACGATTTGCGTTTTGTTTTGGTGGTGATGGGGGTGGGGGCGGTGGTGGTGACCTTGGCGATTCTCGGGTTCAAGCGGCTTTCGCAATTTGCCGAAGTGTGCGCCCCGTGGATGTTTCTGATGTTTATCGCGGGCGGGCTGGCGATGCTGCCCGCGCTGGCGGCGGCCACGCCCGGCATCGGGGCCATTCACGGTCTCGGCGATTTCTGGCGGCTGGCGAATGAAGTGATTTGGACCGGCAAGACGCCGGACGGTTCTCCGCCCGTAACGTTCTGGCAGATCGCGGCATTTGCCTGGATTTGCAATCTCGCGGTGCATGGCGGGTTGTCGGACATGGCGCTGTTCCGCTATGCACGGCATTGGTCCTATGGCTTGTATTCCGGTTTCGGCATGTTTCTGGGGCATTACCTGGCGTGGATTTGCGCGGGCATCATGGGCGCGGGCGCGGCGGTGCTGTTGCAAAAAAGCCTGTTGAATCTCGACGCGGGGGCGGTGGCCTGGGAGGCCCTCGGCGCCTCCGGCATCCTGTGTGTGATCCTGGCGGGGTGGACCACCTCGAACCCCACGCTGTACCGGGCGGGTTTGGCCCTGCAAGCCGTCACCCCCGGATGGCCGCGCTGGCTGGTGACGTTGCTCGTGGGGGTGGTCACCACCGTGATCGCGTGCTCGCCGTTCGTATTCAACGGGCTGCTCAATTTTGTGGGCATCTATGGGTTGTTGTTGATGCCGGTGGGCGCGATTGTGTTTGTGGAGCATTGGATATTCCCTCGAATCGGTTTCACGCAATTCTGGGTGGCGAAGAAGAAATTGCTGGTGAGCTGGCCCGCGCTGGCGAGCTGGGCCATCGGCATGGCGGTGGCATTGGTGTTGGAACGCACCCAGACCCTGCACCTGTTCTATCTCTTTGTGCCCATTTGGCTCCTGACGTCGGTGCTCTACACGGTGTTTGCGGCGATGGCGGGCGCGCGGGAAAAACTCCCGGAACTCGAAGAGGAAACGAGCCCTAAACCCGCCCCAGTACAAACAACGGTCCGGCACAAGCACTATGATGCACTCTTCTGGGGGTCGGGCGCCGTTGCGCTAATCTCTCTTGCCCTTTGCATCGGCTGGCCCATTGGAGTGTTCCTGATGGGACCGGAGGGATTCGACGCACGGTTCGCCCTTATGAAGTCGTATTTGATCGGGCCGGCGCTGGCGTATTTCATCAGCGGAACGCTTTGGTACGTCAAGTTCGAAACCGCGGGTTCCCGGTAAAAAAAGATAAGCAAGGGGAAACGCTCTTCGGAAGCGTGAAATAAACGGTGACATTTGCAGGGTTGGACTTGTTCGCGGCGCGTGGGCAGTCAAGCACGATAACGCCTTTTCCAGGATTATTTGGCGTTGGGTGTTGGTTCGAGGGAATATCCGCGTGTGGGACGCGCGCCGGAGAAGACCCAGCGTCCGTTTTCTTCGCGCAGGCGGATTCCGCCCCAGTAATCCGTGCGCAGCAGGGAAATCCCGCGTTTTTCATAGCGTTTCAACACAACCGGGGCCGCCGCGTCCCATTGTCCCGTGACGCCCGTGGAAATCACCGCATAAGCGGGGTTAACGGCATCGAGGAATTCGGGACTGCTGGAGGTATCGGAACCGTGGTGGGGCACTTTGAGCACGGTGGCGCGGCACTCGTGTTGGGCTACGGCGGCCTCCGCCTTTCGGTCAATGTCGCCTGTAAACAAGAGATTGACGCCCGGCCAGGAAATCCGCAGGGTCAGCGCGATTTCGTTGAGATTGCCATTCCGTGGGAACGGCCAATCCCTGGGCGGGTGAAGCACTTCAATGGTGGCGCCTTCGACGGGAAGAGTATCGCCCGCCGCCACCCGCAGTACCGGAATGTCCCGCTCGGCGCAGACCTCCAAGAATTCTTTCTCCAACGCTTTGTCCGAACGAAGGGGTCCCATGATTGCCGCGCCCACAGGCATGGCGCGCAGCACGGTGAGCAGTCCGCCGATATGGTCCCGCTCGGCATGCGTGACAATCACATAATCGAGATGGGTGACACCGTTCCCGTAGAGAAAGGGAAGTACGGCTTTGGAGCCCATTTCGGAATAGGAAGTCTTGTCGCCGCCATCAATTAACAAGGTGGTTCCCGCGGGCGTGCATACATACGCCGCGTCGCTATGGCCCACGTCGAGAAAATCCACGGAGGCCGGGAGCCGCCAGGGACTCCATACAAGGCCGGAGGCCAGTAATACTGCCGCCGTGGCCGCCGCCCAGCGTTTTCGATGGGTTCCCTTGCCCAGCGCCATGAAAAAGGCGGCGGCGGCGGCCCAATACAGCAGGGCGGCCTGTGGAGACGGGCTGGGCAGGGAAAAATGGCCATACGGGAGGTGTGCCGCGATGCCGGCGAAGTATTGGGTCAGATTGGCGAGGGGGTGAATGGCGTGGCCGAAAAGCACTGCGGCGGGCGGGAGCATCGCGGCGGTCAGCACGGTGAAAAAGCAGAGCCACAGCACGCCGGTCAGCAACGGTATCACGAGCAGATTGGCCAGGAATCCGATGGGGGCAAACACGTGAAAGTAATACGTCACCAGGGGAATGGTGAGCAGTTGCGCGCTGCAGGTCATGGCCACATTCGCGCGCAAGAGCCGGGGCATCCACGTCAGCGCCGCCGAGAGGGGCTCCATGAACATGAGAATGGAGGCCACGCTGCCGAAGGACAAAATAAACCCGGCATCAAAGAGATTGGATGGATTGAGGATCAGCAAGATCACGGCGGAAAGGCTCAACGCGGTGGGCGTGTCCGGTTCCCGGTCCACCAGGTCCGCCGCCAGGTACAAGGCCACCATGAAGGCCGCGCGCAGGCAGGCCACGCGCGCGCCCGCCGTCAGCGCGAAGAGAAACAGTACGCCGATCATGATTGCCGCACGGACACGCCGGTTCCGGATGAAGATGCTCAGCACAAAGCCCACACTCACATAGACGATGCTTACATGCACGCCGGACACGGACAGGATGTGCGCGGTTCCGGAATACACATAGTCGTTATAGGGTTCGCCGGAGATTTGCCCGGAGTCCCCCAGCCACACGGTGTACAACAGCGGCAGGACGGATTCCGGCGCGGACCGCCGGAACACGCCCGCCTCCCAGACCCGCAACCGGGACGCCCAATAATACGGTGACCAGCGGGCCGCCCCCAGCCGCTCCAATGCCACGGACCGCGCAAACAACCGGCTGCATACGCCCCGCAGGCGGTAGTACTCCTCGATGCCAGAGGCGCCGTGATTCACGGGGCCCAGCCAATGGCTGAGCGTGCCGTGAACCCGGAGGCGCTCCTGCATGTGCACGGGCGCACCGGGCTGGTCCCACGTCACCAGTACCCCTCCGGATAAAGCAAGGCGTTCTTTCTTTGTCTGGACATGGTCCACCGAGAGCACGAACCGCTGGCGGTCCGCGCCGGGCATAATGAGTGAGGCTTCCCGCACCACCCCTTCCAAGGCGAATTCCGTTTCCGGATGCGCAAGACTATATTGGCTCAGCGTGTCCCCGGCGGGCCCGGTTTGCTGGACATTCCAGCACAAGACGCCGCAGGCGAAGAATGTCACGGCGCACACGGCGTGCTCCCGGTACCGAAAGTTTTTCCCCAGCAGCACCGGAAGAATGGCCACGCCCAGCAAACAACACGGGAACACAATGCCAGGAGCCCAGCCCATGCGCGCGGCATACAGGCCGGCTATCATGCTTAACGCCACCCACACCCACGGGCGTTTCATAAATGCGCCCCCGTTGCCGCGCCCCGGCGGCGGCTAGAATATGTTTCTAAACATATCCGAGATCGTGTCGCTTGTATATCCCATCAAGGTCAAAATCAAATCAAAAACAAGATTCGCGATGACATAGATATACGACAAGGCATTATCCGTCGGAATATTCACGACTTGGCTGTAGAACGCATCAAATATTTGCGAAAAGATGTTCATCTCCGTTCAAAGCCTCCAAGCCAAAGCATTGTCATGCAGTAAAAGTATCACACACCCCTATGGTAAGCCCCGGGAAAGAAAAGGTCAAGTTCCGCAAGGGATTCCCATTTCAGACTTGAGCCGTGCCCTGAAACAGGGCATACTGGTTCCGGGTCAAACGCACAGGCGAGTTTGCAGTCAGTGCAACAGAGAGGGACAGGTATGACGCACGGGAATTATCGTGTAATGCAGGTGTCGTGGCTTTTGGTTGCCGGTGTATGCGCCGGGGTTGCCGCTTATGCGGAGGATTGGCCAACCTTCCGGCATGACAACACCCGGAGCGGGGTGAGCCAGGAAACCCTGGCCCTGCCGCTTTATCCGCAGTGGGTGTTTACCCCGCCCCGGCCCCCGCGGCCCGCCTGGCCCGAAGAGCAAAAGGAAATGCCGCGGGTGCGGTTTGACGAAACCTATCATGTGGCCGCGGCGGGCGGCATGGTCTTTTTCGGCACGTCCTCCGACGACAAACTCTGCTGCCTTGACGCCCAAACCGGAGAACCGCGCTGGACCTTTCTCGCGGGCGGGCCGATACGGATCGCGCCCACGGTACAAGGCGATTTTGTGTTCTTTGGCGCCGATGACGGTTGCGCGTATTGCCTGCGCGCCGAGGACGGCCAGGAAGTTTGGCGGGTCCGCGCCGCTTTCCGGGATGAAAAACTGCTTGGCAACGGGCGGATGATCTCGAAGTGGCCCGTGCGCACCGGGCTGTTGGTGGACGGGGATACGGTCTATTTTGGCGCGGGCGTGTTCCCGCACGAGAGCCTGTTCCTGCTGGCGGTCCGTGCACAGGACGGGCAACGGATTTGGTGCAACGACAGTTTCGGCGAGGAAGGCTATAAGGCGGAGTATGGCGGCATCTCGCCGCAAGGCCCGCTGCTCAGTTCCGCCGGCAAGCTCTTTATGCCTTCGGGCCGCTCGATGCCCTCCGTGTTCAGCCAGGCCGATGGCTCGTTTATCAGCTTTTTATCGCCCCGTGGGCATTTTGGCGGCACATGGGCGTTGATAACCGATGATCGCCTCATCGCGGGCGTGGATGGGAAACGCACCTACACCACCGGCAAAGGCGATTTCGAAGAAAATGCCGCGTATGCCTGGTTTCCCGGCCTCGACCTTGTCGTGAACGGCCCCAATGCCTACATGGTCACCTGGGACAAATTGATCGGCCTGGACCGCACGGTGTTTGCCTCCGCGGAAAAACGCCGGGGCGAGGTGGACCGCGCCCTGCGAAAACTGGAACAACAGCGCGCGCTCCTGGACAAGGAACTCAAGAAAGCGAAGGACCCGGCGAAGGCGGAGCTAAGCGCAAAACGGGCGGCGCTTGAAAAGGAAATGCAACCGTTCAAGGAAGAGATAAAAAAACTGGAGGGCGCGGTGTGTCATTGGCAGCGCGATTGCACACAGCACAACGTGCTCGCCATGGCCGGAAACACCCTTTTCCTGGGCGGCGACAATGTTCTTGCGGCGGCGGACGCCCAAACCGGCGAGGAACGCTGGACCGCCCCGCTCGAGGGGCGTGTGTGCGGCATTGCCATTGCCAACGGGCGGGTTTTCGCCAGTATGGATTCCGGGCGGATCGCCTGTTTTGCCGCCGATGCCGCGACGCCGCGCGAAACGAGCCTGCCGCGGGCGGAGCCTCTGCCGAATGACGATGCAGCGGAACAGACCGCGAAAGAGATTCTGGAAACGTCCGGAATTACCCAAGGCTTTTGTTTGATGCCGGGTTGTGACTCCGCCCCCCTGATTCAGTCCCTGGCGAAAGAAACCACCATGACCATAATCGCGGTGGAGGACGCGGCGCAACGCGTGGCCGCCTTGCGGAAATCGCTGGACGCCGCCGGCCTGTACGGCACGCGCGTCACCGTGGACGCGGGCACGTCGTCCAAACTTCCCTACGCCGATTTCTTTGCCAACCTGATTATCGTCGAAAACACATCGAAAACGTCTTTCGAAGAACTCCACCGGCTCCTTAAACCCTGCGGCGGCGTGATGCTGTTGCCCGCCTCCGAAGCGGCGCAAAAAGAATGGGGCGGCGCGCCCGGTTTCACCGTGGAAGAAAAGGGACGCTGGCTCAAAGTGACCCGCAACGCCTTGCCGGGTGCGGGGCGGTGGTCCCATCAATACGCCGATCCGGGCAACACCGCGTGCTCCGATGAACAACGCGTGAAAGGCCCGCTCGGCTTGCTCTGGTATGGCATGCCGGGTCCCGCCAAGATGGTCGAGCGTCATGCGCGGTCCGTGGCGCCGGTGGCCATGGACGGGCGCATGTTCCTCCAGGGCGAGCATCGCATCATGGCCTATGATTCCTATAACGGCATCCAATTATGGGAACGCGAAATTCCGGGCGCGGTGCGTGTTCGCGTGGACTCGGACATGGGCAACCTTGCCTTGACGCACGACGGGCTCTATGTTGCCGCCAAGGATGGCTGTATCCGCTTGAATCCCGCCACGGGCGAGACGGTTCGCACGTACGCCTTGCCCGGTGACTCGAAGGAGCCGCGCCGCTGGGGCTACATCGCCTTCGACAACGGTACGCTGTTCGGCTCGATTGCCGCACCCTTGCGCGAGGACTATGGCGACGCCTGGGAATTGCTGGTGGATGATGATGGAACGTGGGCCGACGCGTCCGCCATTGACGCGTATGTGGCCCGCTATAACGTCAGCGCCTCGGAAAAGCAGGTGCTCAACCAGATGATGAACCAATATCCCAAGCCCGACACCCGTGCCTATTGGGATGCGCAGCACACCGGATTTTTTTGGCACACCATGACCTCCTGGCCCGCGTGGGGCAGTGTGGACCAGCCCGTGGGCGCGGTCACGGAACGCATCATGGCCAGCACGACGGTGTTCGCGCTGAACCCCGAAACCGGCGAGGTGCGCTGGCGGTATGACGGCACGGCCATCGCGCACCCCGCCATCGCCTTGGGCGAGGGCATGGTGTTTCTCGCGGATTGCGCCGCCACCGATGCGCAAAGACAAAAGGCCCTGCAAGAGCGCCGCGACTTGATCCAGCGCGGCGTCTGGGAAAAGGAAGAGATTGAGTACGGTCCGCAAGACGCGGACGTGCGCGTGGTGGTGGCGTTGGATGCGGCCACGGGCGTAAAACGGTGGGAGCGCGTCATGGACCTTACCGGCTGCGGCGGCGACCGCATGGGGGCGGCGTATAAAGAGGGCGTGCTGTGTTTCTTCGGATGCTTCAGCAATCATGACCGCGACCTGTTCAAGCAGGGCAAGCTTGCCTGGCGGCGCGTGACCGCCCTCGCCGCGAAAGACGGAGCCGATCTGTGGTCCAAGCCGTTGAATTATTTGCGGCGGCCCGTGGTGGTCAACGATACCATCCTCGTGGAGCCGCGTGCCTGCAACCTGCGCGACGGCGCGGTTAAAACACGGATTCACCCGCTGACGGGCGCGGAATCCACCTGGGAGTACGTGCGGCCCGGCCATTGTTGCAGCGCCACCAGCGCATGCCCCTCGATGTTCTTCCTGCGCGGGTATTTTCTCTGGTACTACGATCTGGAACGCGACCAGGGCATGTTGCCCTTCGGCGCCATCCGTCCGGGATGCTGGATCAACACCATCCCCGCCAACGGGCTGGTGTTGTTCCCGGAAGCGGACGCGGCCTGTACCTGCTCGTATCCCATTCGCGCCACCGTGGCCCTTGCGCCCAAAAACGACCTGACCACCTTTTCATTGTGTGTTCAGAACGGCCCCATGACGCCCGTGAAGCACATGGCGGTCAATTTCGGCGCGCCCGGAGACTGGCGTGATGACGGCGGCGCGATGTGGTTCAGCTATCCGCATCCGCCGGACTCCCGGTGGTATGATTACGGGGTAGACTTCAAGCTGTCCGAAGAATTCTATCCGGGCCATACCTACTTCTCCCGTAATTTCCAAGACCCGGCGTTCGAAGGCGTGGAAAAATCCTGGGTCTTCGCGTCCGGATGCGCCGGTTGGAAAAAATGCGTCGTGCCGTTGATTGGCAAAGACCAGAAGCCCGGCAACTATACCGTGCGCCTGTATCTCGGCAAGAAAGCGGGTGCTCAACCGGGAGACTGTGTCTTCTCCGTGGAACTCCAAGGCAAGACACTCGCGAAAAAACTGGATGTGGCCAAAAAAGCGGGAAACAAGCCCGGCCTGATAAAGGAATTTACCGGCATTCACGTGGAAAACACCCTGGATATTCAATTAAACACCCTGTATGAGCCTTCCGGCCCCAACACCCTGCCGGTCCTTTGCGGAATGGAAATTATTCGGGAAGAATAGAAACCCCGGGGACACCCTGCTGAAATATTTTTTCTGCAGCTCGCCTGGGCAACGTATCGCGCGCGGAGGGCGGAAAAGCACGTCTGGAAAAAGCAAGAAACGCTTCAGCCCGCGGCGCGGACCCTATCGCGCGCAGGGGCGGCAAAAGGCATTTCATCCCAGGTTTGTCCATTCAAGAGCCGCCCGTTTCGCTTTTTATTGACACCGCCCCATTGTTTGAAGAAAAAGGGCACGCCCATCCGCTGGCAGTGCTGCTGGATGGCTGTAATCCACTCCTCGCGCATGGGCCGGGCGCCGGGCCCGGATTCTCCACCCACGATCGCCCAGTGAATTCCGCGCAAATTCAAGGTTGGAATGGGTCCTAGAAGGGGCTCAAAGGAAATAAATTTCACATGCGCGTTCGTACGGCGCAAATGATCAATGCGATAGGCATATGCCTCGTTCTCAACGCTCACCCCCATCCAGATATAAGGCTCCCATGGAAGAATCGGATTTAATTCCTCTAAGCGGCCCGCGCGTTTGGTGAGCACCTGGTACTGATGCCAGTGCGCCTTGCGCATCACCTCGAAAACACGAAGAATAAACTCCGTGGGAACCGATTTGTGGAACAGATCGCTCATCGAGTTTACAAAGATGGTCTGAGGTTTCTTCCAGGTTAACGGAAGCTCCAATGCATGCTCATGAATCGCCACATTGAACCCGTTCGCATAATTCACCTGTCCCATGGCTTGCAACCGCTTCGCCATCCGCTCCGCATAACAATGCCTGCAGCCCGGACTGGCCTTCGTGCAGCCCGTCACCGGATTCCAGGTCGATTCCGTCCACTCTATCGATGATCCGTTAGCCATTAGATGTCCTGCTTGACCTCAGACCCATATCTGCTCTAATTGCATTGTCAATAAATTTCATTCATTCGTGCCCGGTTAAGGCCAGTGTGCGGGCCTTTCTGGATTCCCGCTTTCGCGGGAATGACGGAAAGAGAGCCAAATTCGCTCTACGCGTCATTCCCGCGAAAGCGGAAATCCAGGCCGATGCGTACGCGCGGGGAAAACATATGTGTTATGCGCTTGCGGACGTTATTTGCAGCGCCTTAACCGGCCACGAAGGAAATTTCATTAAATTATACAGCAATAATTTGATATTCTACCGGTTGTTGTTTACAAGATCATCTTGGAAATACAAATACGTTTCCAGTGTAAGCTGCCTTCGGATGAATAAAATGGTGGAGAATGGGTCTCGAATGCCTCACAAACATGAACAACTTCGGATATCATCCATTAGTCAACTCCTAAGGGAAATTGACAAGGGCGCCAACCAGCTTGATCGAAGCGAGTATCTGGAATTGGATGCATCGGGCTTGAAACGCCACGCAGAGGAAGTGAAAACACGAGGACGCCATCGGCTTATGAGTGAAGCAGAAACCAACCTGACATCTGCTATTTCAAAGGTTTTCGAATGATTACTCGAAGACAGTGGCTGAAATGGACGGGCTATGGCGCTCTCGGCGTAATGGCGGGGTGTGTTTCCGGTGTTGATAAAGGACCCTCGGCGAAATCTGATGTGCCGTACCCTCTTGTGGGCTATTCCCGGCTGCGGACCAACATACCCGGCGGACGATATGAAAATTCCATCACGATGCGGGCGTGGGCGGTGCGGGCGGACGGCACGGAGGCCCGGCCCCTCGCGGAGGAATTGTCGCGGGAACCGCATAGCTGGACGCAGTTCGCGGGGTGGTCGCCGGACGGGCGGTACGCGATTATCGGGCGGGGCTGGGAGAGTCCTGAAAACGGCGCGTGGGAGGAGGAACACCGCACCTTCCGCATGACGGAAGGCTGGCGTTATGACATGCACCTGCTCGACTGGAACACGGGCGCGCTGACGAATCTCACGGAAGTGGAGCGTGTGAGCGAGTATAATACCGGGCTGTTGTTCATCCCCGGCGATTCCGGGCAGTTGGGGTTCCAGGCGCTCATCAACGGAGAGTCGCACCCGTTCGTCATGGACCGCGACGGGCGCAACAAGCGTGACATGACCTCGGGCAAGAAGGGATTCACCTACGGGATGGGCGTGTCGCCGGACGGCAAGTACCTCTCGTACCATAAGGATTACAAGGTGTTCATCGCCGATGCGAAAACGGCGGAGGCCCGGCAAATTGACACGGGGCAGGCCTTCAATTTCGGGCCGCAATGGTCCCCGGATGGGAAATGGGTGCTGTTCGTGGCCGGGGCGGATGCCAAGCATGCCGACCCCTATATTGTGCGCCATGACGGGACCGGCCTGCGGAAGGTGGCCAGCCGCAATGGGTATTGGGGGTCGGTGCTGGTGTTGGATGTGTTTGATTATCACGAAGGCAGCAGCGACGTGCCGGTCTGGGCCGCGGACAGCCAGGGGATCTTCTACACCGCACAACAAGGCGCTTCCGTGCAACTCATGTGGGGTTCGCTCGAAGGTGAAACACGGCAACTGACCCACACGCCCGAAAATACGCTCCAGTATCATCCCCGCGTATCCCTCGATGGGCACTGGCTCGTGTTCGGTTCCAACCGCACCGGCACGCGCCAACTGTATGCCCGCCCCGCCGACCCCTTCGTAAAAGACCACAAAGACCTTCCCCTCACAAACGTGGAACCCGGCAATGCCGCCATGTGGGCGTGTATTTTACCTGTGTAACCAAGTAAGGCGATGATTCATTTTGCATACAAAGGTTCTTTTTTCTTTGACTATTTTGATTTTGAAGCATAGAAAATATACGATAATTAAAAATTCTTCATAAAGTGCAACACTTTTTGAACAATAGGTGGGTTGAGAGAAGAAGGATTTCAATTATGAGGAAAAGAGCTTTTTCAAAACAAATTACAGGGGGAGCGCAATTTCTGGTGGCGGCAGCTTTACTGCTGGTTTTTTTATCTCCAGAAGCGACAGGACAGATTCCTATAGATTCTATTTCGGTTCTTCAGAAAATTGGGTCAGATGCGGGTTATCCTCTTGATGGCAACTATCAACTTACAAAGGATATTGACGCTCTGACAACTGGGGGATGGAATGATGGGGCGGGATTCATGCCCATACACGGATTCACAGGCAGGCTTGACGGACAAGGACATAAAATCACTTCGCTGGTTATTAACCGCCCGTCAGAATATTATGTTGGGCTTTTTGGTTGTATGTTCTCGGGTACGGCAGAAAATTTAGGGCTTGAAAATGTTTCGGTGTCGGGCACTTGGCAGGTTGGGGGAATGGTGGGATACAGCCATCATGGGACCCTAACATCTTGCTATACCACGGGCATGGTGACAGGTTATTGCTCAATCGGCGGGCTGGTGGGGTGGAACAATGGCGTTATGACAGAATGTTTTTCCATTGCGGCAGTTTTAGAGGGAGAGAAAGTGGGAGGATTGGCGGGCGCCAATAATGGGACAATAACCCAATGTTATGCGATAGGCGCTGTGTCCGGTTGGGATTATGCAGGGGGGCTTGTTGGTGAAAACTATGGAAGCATCGTGGAATGTTATGCGGCAGGGTTGATTTCGGGGGCATCTCCTACTGGGGGTCTGGTTGGTTTCAACGGAGGGGATGTATCATCGGCGTGTTTTTGGGACATGGATACCAGTGGACAAACAACTTCTGCTGGCGGCACAGGGTTGTCAACCACTCAAATGATGTCGGGTACAACATTTACCACGGCCAGTTGGGATTTTACTAGTGTTTGGACCATTCATGAAGGACTCTCATATCCTCACTTCCTTTGGGAATTGAGCATTGAAGGTGAGAATGAAGGAGAAGACGAAAATGAAGGTGAGGGTATGAATGAGGGTGAAGGATCAGCCGAGGGAGAGGGGGTAGGTGAGGGTGAGGGAGTAAACGAGGGAGAGGGGGTAAGCGAAGGAGAGGGGTTAAGCGAAGGAGAGGGGGTAAGCGAAGGAGAGGGAGTAAGTGAAGGAGAGGGAGTAAGCGAAGGAGAGGGGGTAAGCGAGGGAGAGGGAGTAAGCGAAGGAGAGGGGGTAAGCGAGGGAGAGGGAGTAAGCGAAGGAGAGGGGGTAAGCGAGGGAGAGGAAGAAGGTGAAGGCGAAATTGTTCAGTCGTTTACACTCAATATAACAACCCCAGGACATGGAAATATCAAAGTAAACAGTGTGTTGTATTCTCTTCCATGGGCTGGAACCTACTCCATTGGTTCAATTGTGAGTTTGGAGGCGGTCCCAGATAGCGGATGGAGCTTTTATGGCTGGTCGCTGGATTTGACAGGCGCCACTAACCCCACAATAATCCAGATGAACGGCGATAGGAACGTTGGGGTCAATTTTAACCAAGTGCGATACACCCTAAGCCTGACAAAAACAGGAAATGGAAATGTGGAAGTGAATGGCATCCTTAAGGCGCTTCCATGGTCTGATACGTATCAATTGAATACCGTGGTAAACATTGAAGCGGTACCGGAAAGTGGTTGGAGTTTTTCAAACTGGACCGGCAGCATAACGGGCAATACAAATCCCGTTTCAATCACGATGAATGGCAATAAGAATATCACGGTGAATTTTCTTTTAAACGAGGAAGGTGAAAATGAAGGGGAGGGCGAAACACCTTGTGCATTGCCTACGGCGCCAGGAACCTTAATGGTAATCCTCTGGCCTTTATTCGATGACAATGGTGATGGTGGATTATCCATAACCGAGGCGGAGTCTATTTATAGTATATTTGACGGCGTTCCTCCGTTGAACCTGTTATTTGATTATATTGATTCGGATAACGACGGACTTGTCTCACAGGCGGAATTATTGCCACAATTGATAGCGTTGGGAAACAGTTTATTGTCCTTTTTCGATAGTAATGACGATGGTTTGCTTTCGTTCCCGGAAGTAAGCGAATACACCACCCAAGTACAGTTTGATCAAGTGGATAAGAATAATAATGGATACATTGATTGTGCTGATCCGGACTATGAGCCTGGAGAGGGTGAAGGTCTCGCCGAAGGACAATCGGAAGGCCAAGTAGAAGGCCAAATAGAGGGTGAACATGAATTTCACACCGCTGATCAGAACCATGACGGCCAAATAGCTTTATCGGAATTATTGCGTGTAATTCAGTTCTTCAACTCGGGTGGTTTTCATTGTCAGTCAGGGACTGAGGACGGGTATGCGCCCGGTTTTGGCAGCCATACCTGTGCGGCATATGATTCCGACTACAATCCCCAGGATTGGCAGGTAAGCCTTTCCGAATTATTACGAATCATCCAATTTTTTAATTCCGGCGGGTATCATGCCTGCTCTGGAAGTGAAGATGGGTATTGTCCGGGCGCGAGTGGATGAAGACGCAGGAAATCTGTCTGCAAAGGGGGATGCGCAATCTGCCGTCTTTAGGAGGATGAGGGTATTTTCGCGAGGCCCTCTCTCGCTTGGGTGCGGATGGTTTCGTCTTTGCATTGGTCCGCCACTTGTTGAAGGGCGGCGCGCGCGGCGGCGGCATCAGGGCCGGTGAGATTTCCTGCGATTTTCAGGAGGGCCATGGCGGCCTCGTTTTGCAGTTCCGCATCGGGGAGCAGGGTGAGGGCCAGATTCAGGGCCTCGGGCGATTTCAGGTTGGCGAGCCCTGCGAGCACTTGCCGTTTCTCGTCGGCTTGCGCGGCGAGTTTCAGGGCTTCCGTATATCCTTGTACGATGGTTTCTGCCGGACGGCCGGATGCAGTGCCCAGCAAGCGAATGTATCCACGCAAGGCGAGCACCTTGTGAATTTCGGTGCTGCCCGTTTGCGCAAGGATCAGGAGATCATCAAGGACGGCGGCGGCGGGCCATGCGGCCAAGGCGCGCACGGCGGCGTCCTGCACTTCCGGCGCGGGGTCTTTCGCGGCGGCGCGCAACGCTTCGAGCGAAGCCGTATCCGCAATCTTTCCCAACACCCCCAGCACCACGGCTTTCGCGGAAGTGTCCGGGGCCTTGGCGAGGGCCTCCAGCAAGGGCTGGGTGCGCGCCGGGCCTTCCGGCGCCCGTTGGGCCACGGCGGTGATGGTTTCCGCGGCGGTGTTCCGCTCTTCGGCTTCGGGCGGGTTCATCAGCAGTTCAATCAACGCGGGCAATTCCGCCACGTCCGCCAACCCGTTCAGTGCCTTGCACGATTCGGCCCGCAGGGAGGCGTCCGCATCCCGCATAAGCGCCAACAACACGGGAGTGCTTTCCTTCGCCTGACGCGCGGCCAGCACACGGATAATTTCCGTTTTTTGCGGTGTGTCCGCCGCATTGAGTTTTTCGAGCAGCGCGGGATTCACTTTTTTATCCGGCAAGAGCGCCAAACTCGCCCGTGCCGCCTCGGCTTCCTGCGCCTGCCCGGAACCACACCGCTGCAACAGGGCCGGCAAGGCGGCCGCATCACCCACGGAGGCCACGGCTTTGCATGCGGCAAGACGCACATCGCCATCGGGGTCGTTCATACAGGTTAAAACAGCTTCCTGGGCTTCGGGATCGCGGCGGTCGGCCAATGCGGCGAGCAACAGCGCTTTTTTCGGCGTATCCAACGTGGGAAGGGCTTCCGCGAAGAGGCGTGTGGCGTCTTTCCCCGGAACCTGCCGCGCCAGTTGAATCGCAGTGGATTGAAGTTCCGGCGCGCCGCCCTGGAGCGCCTCGGCCACCAGCGCCGCACCGTCCGCCCCGCGCGTCCTGACGCGGCCCCGGAATGCCGCCACCAACACCACCGGAATTTCCTCCGGCACATACAGCGTATCAAAAAGGTCCTTGGCCGCGCTTTCTTTTCCGTTGGCGAGCAAAGCGTCCGCGATATTCAAACACGCCCGCGAAGCAGCTTCATGCACAGTGGGATTGGTGGATTTACGCGCCTCCATCAACCCATCGAGCGCGTCATCGCCGCCGATTTTGCCCAAAGCCGATGCCGCCGCTTCCACCAACGCCAAATCAGGCTCCTGAAGCAACGGGACAAGCGCCTTGACGGCGGCTTCGGAGCGGCGTTCGCCCAGGGAGTTGATCATGCCGATTTTCAGCTTGCCCTGTGTTTTCGATAGAGCGTCCAAGAGTGCATCATCCACACTTTTATCCGCAATGCGCTCCAGGGCGAAGCGGGCCATGTGCGAGAATGATTCATCCAGCAACATTGGCGCGAGCACCGGCACGGACGCGGCGGAACCCACGCGGTCGAGCATTTTACACACAAACTGTTTTGCCGCAAGGGGCGCGGTAGGGGTTTGTAGCACGGCCAGCAGTTTCGTTTCGATGGCCGCATAGTCCGCCGGCTTGGCCAGATGGATTTCATTTTCGATGGCCGCCAGGCATTCCCGGCTTTGCCCGAAGTTGTAGGTCAACACCTGTTTCCAGGGATCTTCGGATCCCGGCGCCAACGTGCGGATCCGAATGTTCCGGTATGCAACAGGGCCATGATCGCCTTGGAACATCAGGGGGCCGGTGGGCTTCTCATCGTTGAACATCGCGGCGCGCGTGGGGCCGGTAACGGGCTGATTCTCGTGCACCAACACGTCATTATGCTTCACCGAAACAAACACCGCATCGGCGGTCTTTTTCCCCGAGGCATCGAAACGCGGCGCGCGGAACACCACGTCGAACGTCTGCCACTCCCCCGGCTTTTTGGAAGCGTTGACGCGCGGCGGGCGGCCTTCGTAGCCGCGCTCGCTGTCCTGGAGGCCGGGCTCCTCGTGCCAGCGTTGATAAATGCCGCCGCAGTCCCCGTACTTGGGATGCTCCACGCCCCAACTGTCCAACACCTGGATTTCATACCGCCCCTGGAAATACACACCGGAGTTCGAGCCTTTCGGCACCATAAACTCGATGTGCGCCTCGACATCGCCGAATTCCGCCTGTGTCACGAGATGCGCCGTCTTGCCATTCGGGCCGTTAAGCGCCGCGCCTGTGCCCGGCGTGCCAACAAGTTTTTTTTCATCGTTCGGGTCCTGTGCAACGCCGCCCACCACGGACCACTCGCCGGTGGGGGCCCGAAACGCGCCCAGGTCCTTGAAATCCATTACCGTTTCCACGGAGGGTTCGCGCTTGGCGGCCCAGCGGATGGCTTGCCCGACAAGCCGCTGATAGGCCGGGTTTTCGAAGATATCGGGACCATGTCCCGGCTGGATATAGCACACATTGGCGTTTCCATAGGTTTTCGCATGGCCGAGAATGCGGTCGCTCTGCGGGTGATTGGTGGTAAGCAGCACATGGACATTGGGATCGAAGACATAGGTATGGTAGGTCTCGTCCTTTATTTGAAAGTCCTTGAGGCCTTGCGTGACCGGGTGATTGGGATCGGCGATGGTGACCGTAAAGTCCAGGTCGTGCTGGTAGCCTGATTTCGGATACTTTACGCCGTTGACGTCTTTTTCCTCGATGAAATACTGGCAGCCGATGATCTTCGGGTATTCCGCCCATTCCTGGAAGGCGGCCACGGCATGGTGCATCACGACGAGCCCCACCCCGCGGTCCAGCAATTGGATGAAATGCTGGCGGCGCGTTTCCGAAATGCGCTGGCTCATGTTGTAGAGGACAATTACATCGTAGGGCCACTCGGTGATGTCCTCGAAAAGCTCACTGTCGTCCTTCTGCGGCAGGAGGGTGCATTCCATATCCGGCATGGCCTGCCAGAGTTTCGGGAAGGCATTCTGATCGAAGTCATGGCCTCCGGTTACCACGGCCGCCTTGATCGGCGGGGCGGTCATGCCCGGGAAGGAAATCAGGCCCATCATTAGCAGAACGGGGAGGAAGGTTAGCCGCCGTGTCATGTTGCATCAGCCTCCACTGTTAAATCACCGAACGTATCATGACTTTTCCCAAGGCGGGTGTCAATCCATCCATTTCTGCATTCTTTGGTTGATTACGCGGGGCATGTTCTCTACAATCGTTTTTCAGGAGTACCGCGGCAAGCCGGGGCCAGGAACCCCGGTTTTCCGTGTACAGGAATGAAGCACACGCCCATGCCCATGAATTCGATATATCCCGAGCCCCTGTCATCGCGTACGGCGGTGCAAACGCTGGCCGCGGAGTTGACGCGGCTGCTGGCGGGGGATGTTCAAGCGCCCGGGCCGCCGCCCGTCCTGCGCCTGGAGGTCCCCATCTCCCCCTGCAATCCTCTGGAATGGCTGGGAGCGCAACGGGGTGTCACGCAATACTACTGGTCGGACCGTGAGAACGCCTTCGAGATGGCGGGGATGGGCGAGGCGGATATTGCGCCGGGCGGCGCGCGCACCACGGAGGAACTGTTTCAGTATTTGCGCGGACAGTTGTCGCCGGGGCATCCCAGTTTGCGGTATTACGGCGGATTCCGTTTTCATCGCGGGCCGGTGAAAGGGGAGCGCTGGCGCGCCTTCAAAGAATACCGGTTTATCATTCCGCGCGTGGAAGTGATGCGGCGGGGGGAGGCCTGTTTTCTTGCGTGCAATGCCCGGTGCGGCACGAAGGAAGAAAATGCGCGCACGCTGGAAACACTGCGGACCATACTGAATGAAATCCGGTTTCCCGATTACGCCGCGCCTTCTGGAATCCCGGGCATTGTTGCACGGGAGGATCATCCGGACCGCGCGGGCTGGGAGCGTCTTGTGCAAGGCGCGCTGGACGCCATTGCCGCGGGCGCGTTGGAAAAAGTGGTGTTGGCGCGCGAGACGTGCTTTACGGCGGAGGCGCCGTTTGATCCGGTGGCGCTGTTGCTGCGGTTGTCTGAATTCAGCGCGAACACGTTCCGGTTTTGTTTTCATCCCGCCGATGATCGCGCGTTTATCGGAGCTTCTCCGGAACGCTTGTATCACCGGAACGGGATATACTTGCAAAGTGAAGCCATTGCGGGGACGCGCCCGCGCGGGAAAACGGACGCACAGGACCAGGCCTTGGGCGGGGAGTTGATAAATACGCCCCGGCTGCGGCGCGAGCAGCAAATTGTGGTGGACATGCTGAAGGCCCGTTTTGAACGTTTGTGTTATCACGTGCGGGTGGAACCGGAACCCTGGGTGCTGCGCCTGTCGAACTGTCAGCATTTGTGCACGCGGCTGGAGGGGTTGCTGAATGACAATTTCGCGGATGCGGAGTTGATCGAGACCTTGCATCCCACCCCCGCCACGGGCGGCACGCCGCGTGACAACGCCTTGCGCTGGATCGAAACGGAAGAACCGTTTGATCGCGGGATTTATGCATCGCCCACGGGCTGGGTGGGCTACGACAGCGCGGAATTCTGCGTGGCGATTCGTTCCGGGCTGGTGCTGGGGAACACCCTCGCGCTTTACACGGGGGCGGGCGTCTTGGCGGGCTCCACGGCGCGGGAAGAATGGGATGAAATTGAAAACAAAATGGCCAACTTTCTCACGGTGTTGAATATTGATGCTGGATAATATACCCAATATGAATCATTGGTGGGCCTCGCTGCTGGTGGAAGAGCTGGCGCGGGGCGGGGTGTGCGGCTTCTGCATTTCGCCCGGCTCGCGCAGCACGCCCCTGGCGATGGCCGCCGCGCGGCATCCCCGCGTGCGCTCGATGGTGCATTTTGATGAACGCGGCGCGGCGTTCCATGCGCTGGGCTGGGCTTCGGCCACCGGCCGGCCGGCGGTGTTGATTTGCACCTCCGGCAGCGCCACGGCGAATTATTGGCCGGCGGTGGTGGAGGCCGCGATGTCCTGCGTGCCGCTGATTCTTCTGACGGCGGACCGCCCGCCGGAGCTTTTGGACTGCGGAGCGAATCAGGCCATCCAGCAAACCCGGCTGTATGGCGAGTACGCGCGGTGGTCCTTTACGTTGCCCTGCCCGGACCCGGCGATTCCGGCGGAAATGGTATTGACCACGGCGGATCAGGCGCTGTGCCGCGCGCAACATCCGCCCGCCGGGCCGGTGCACGTCAACTGCATGTTTCGCGAACCCCTCGCGCCGGTTTTCCAGGGTCAAGAACACGTGGCGGCGGGCATGGAATCGCTGTCCGCGTGGCGCAACACGGAGACACCCTATACCCACTGCCGTCTTCCCAATATCCGGTTGAAAACCGAGGACGATCTCGCGCTGATCAACGTGTTGAATGACGTGAAGCGCGGTTTGTTGGTGGTGGGGCGGCTGCATACGGAAAAGGAGGCCGCCGCCGCGCGGCTGCTGGCGGAAAACCTGCGGTGGCCGGTGTTTGCGGACGTGTGCTCCGGATTGCGCCTGAACGCGGAGGGCGCGCCGTTTGTGCCGCAGTATGATCAACTGCTTCTTTCCAACGCCTTTCAAACGGAATGCACCCCGGAATTTGTGCTGCATCTGGGCGGGGCCATTACGTCAAAGCGGCTGCAAGAACATCTGGCCCGGGTTCGTCCGGAATACATGGTGGTGAATCCGCATCCGTTCCGGCAGGACCCGTTTCACCAGGTGACGCACCGGGTCGAAATGGGCGTATCGGGTTTCTGCAAATGGCTCACCCCCTCGATTCGCGATATTGGCGGACCGTCCTGGGGCCGGAATTTTTCCGAATCCTCCCGGTGCCTTTCCCAAGAGATCGATGCATGGTTGAAAGACGCGCCGGCGCTCTCCGAAATTGCGGTGGCGCGGCTGGTCTCGCGGCAACGTCCGGCGGGGAGCGTGCTGTTTCTCGGCAACAGCATGCCCGTCCGCGACATGGACATGTACGGCGCGGCGGACGGTCCGGCGGGGCTGGTGGCGGCGAACCGGGGCGCGAGCGGCATAGAGGGCAACATCGCCACGGCGGCGGGCTATGCGAATGGATTGAAGACACCGGTGACCGCGGTACTCGGGGATTTGGCCGCGCTGCACGATCTGAATTCGTTGCCGCTCTTGCGCGCGAGCGCCGCCCCGGTGATCCTGGTGGTCATCAACAACAACGGCGGCGGCATTTTCTCGTTTCTGCCGGTGGCGGAGTATCCCGAACTGTTTGAACAGTGTTTCGGCGCGCCGCATGGACTGGGTTTTGAGGAAGCGGCGCGGATGTTTGGGCTATCGTACGCCTGCCCGCGCTCGCAGCCCCTTTTTGTGCAGGACTATGCGCGGGCGCTCGCATCGGGACGTTCCGCGTTGATTGAAGTGCGGACGGACCGCGCGGAAAATGCGCGGGCGCATCGTGAAGTGCAGGCGGCCCTGCGTTTGGCCACGTAAACAAGGAGACAGGTCATGGCGGACAAACTGGCAATTGACGGCGGACCCAAGGCGGTAACCAACAGCTTGACGGGTTGGCCCAAGTTTGACGAAAAAGCCATCAAGGCGGTGGAAGAAGTGTTGCGCTCCGGCAAAGTAAATTACTGGACCGGCCCAAGGGGCATGCAGTTCGAGAAAAAATTCGCCGAATGGCAGGGCAGCAACTATGCGATCAGCGTGGCCACCGGCACCGCCGCGCTGCATGTCGCGATGGCGGCGCTGGGCATCGGACCCGGCGATGAAGTCATCGTGCCGAGCTACACCTTCATCGCGAGCAGTTTTTCCATCGTGCAGGCCGGGGCTATTCCGCGTTTCGCCGATGTAAACCTCGAGGACCACTGCATCAGCGTGGAATCCGCCGGGAAACTGGTGACGGAGCGCACCAAGGCCATCATGCCGGTGCATCTCTACGGCAATGTGTGCGACATGGATAAAATCCGGGCCTTCGCCAAGAAGCATAATCTCCTGGTCATTGAAGACAATGCGGAGGCGTTTGGCGGCGAGTTCAAGGGGAAGAAAACCGGCACCCTCGGGAAAATGGCCGGGTGCAGTTTCTGCCAGAACAAAACCTTCACCACGGGCGGCGAAGGCGGCATGGTCACCACCGACGATGAGGATTTGGCCTGGGAAGCGCGCAGTTTCCGTGATCATGGCTATGACGTGAAGGCGCGCATGAACCTGTTGGAACTGGAGCAAAAACTGCCGTACATCCATAACCGCATCGGATGGAATTACCGCATGACCGAGATGCAGTCGGCCATAGGCCTGGCGGAATTGGAGCGGATGGATTCGTGGAACATGCCCGCGCGGCGGCGCAACGCCCAAATCATTCTGGATGCGCTGAAAGACGAGCCGCTGGTTAAATTCCGGCCCGTGGACACTCCCGAACGCCGCAACGGCTGGTACGTCATGGCGTTTTCGCTCGATATTGAAAACATGCGGTGCGACATCAATCAATTTGTCGCGGCGGCGGGGGCGGAAGGCGCCCCGGCGTGGCGGGTGTTCTGGCCGCAATGCCATACCGAACGCGCCTTTACCGAACGGCACGGCTTTGGCGATTCCGGGTTTCCGTTCAACTCGAAAGAGTACACCACGCCGGCAAGCGTGGAGTACGCCAAGGTGGAAGTGCCGAATGCGATCTGGCATCAGAGCCACACGTTCACGTGCTTCGCGTACCCGACCTTCACCGAAAGCGACGCGCACCAAATCGGCGATGCGCTGAAAAAGGTGATCCGCGCTTACGCGAAATAGTTTTGAAGAAAACGTGTGTCGTGTTACAAAGCGAAGCTTTTAGTGCACGTGCGTTCCCAAGTATAACTTGGGAACGAGCGGAAACAGCAGGGAGGTTTTGAGCATGGGCAAGAAAATCCGTTGGGGCGTGTTGGGATCGGGCGGGATTGCAAAACGGCGGACGATCCCGGAGGGCATTGCGCCGGCGTCAAACGCCGTCCTGGCGGGCGTGTTTGATGTGAACGCCGAAGTGAATCGCGCCATGGCGGCGCAGTATGGCGCGGCGGCCGCGGAGAGCGTCGAGGCATTACTGGCATCGGATATTGGCGCGGTGTATATCGCCAGCCCGGTGAATGTGCATTATGCGCAGGTGCTTGCCTGTGCGCGCGCGGGAAAGCATGTGTTGTGCGAGAAGCCCTTGGGTATGACGCCGCAGGAGGCGCAGGAGATGGCGGCGGCATGTGAGAAGGCGGGGGTGCAACTGGGATGTGCGTTCATGATGCGTTTTCATGCGCAGCATCAGGCCGCGTTGAAACTGATCGAAGAGGGACGGTTGGGCCAACCCGTGTATGCCCGCGCGCAGTTGTCCTGCTGGTACCCGGCGATTCCCGGCGCGTGGCGTCAGGACCCCGCATTGGGCGGCGGCGGCTCGCTGATCGACATGGGCGGCCACTGCATCGATCTTCTGGAAATGTTTTTCGGTCCGGTGAAACGCGTGGCCTGCATGATCAACACCTCCGTGCAACACTATGCCGCTGAAGACAGTGCCGTGGCGTTACTGTATTTCCAGAACGGCGCCATGGGAACCGTGGACGCGTTCTTCTGCATTCCCGATAACAGCAGCAAGAACAGGCTGGAATTGTACGGATCAAAAGGGAGCATTCTGGCGTGCGGCACCATCGGGCAGGGCGCACGCGGCGAGATGACCGCCTATCTGGAAGGCGGTGACGCGGGATATGACGCACAGCAGGCCCGCGCCGCGTCGGACGGATTGGTGATCGCCCCGGAGCCCGTCAACATGTACCGCGCGGAAATTGAGGCCTTCAGCCAGGCGCTGTTGGACAAAACATCCGCGCCCGTGGGGATGGAGACGGGATTGCGAAGCCAAAAGGTCCTCACCGCGTGTTATGAATCCGCCCGGAGCGGCCGGAACATTGAAGTGGCCCCCGAGTAAGTGATTTTTTCACAAGGAGTTAGAGTATAGCGCAATTGTAGAAACCGTCATGGGTATAAAGGGGTCTATTTAATGTTCCCAGGGAAGGGAAAACCGTGTAATTTGCGCAAAAAGATATTCTGCTGGACTTTTGCGGTACGTTGCTGTTATACTTAACATACGTGAGAAGTTCGTATGCCGAGGTGGTAAGTTGCTGAAAATTTCATGACACGGAACGTGTATTTAACGCACGGGGAGGCGGAAACTTCATGGAGAGCGGGAGTGTTTTTCAGCCGGCGGGCATGGCGGGCGAAGTGGAGAAGCGCCGCGCCGAACGGGTTAAAGTGGGTTTGAAAGTGCTGCTTCAGGCGGATCATCCGGTGCGGGTGGGGCCGGGCATTACTTCGGATGTTTCTCAAAGCGGGATATGCGTGATGACGCGTCATGAATTGCATCCGGGCCAGCAGATCGACATCACCATTCCAACACATGCCTGCCCGGGAAAATTGGGCCTTCCGGGAGAACTTCGGGGCCGGGCGGTGGTGCAGCGCGTGGAAGAGGCGGACCATCATACGCGGAAAGCGGCGTTGCGGTTTATGCCCGGCTTGGCCCACAGCATGGAATGGGCGTTCTTTATGGCGTTCCTTTTGGGCGTGCAGCCCAGCCCCATGATGGCAAGCTGACTCCGCCAGCGCCTCCGGTATTTTTTACACCGCCTTTCACGGTATACTACCCCTGTTTCCACCGGAAACAAACCGAAAGGAACAGGCATGGCCCAGCCCGTGGATCGCCGGCATTTCATCAAAGAGACCCTCGCTGTCACCACCGGCGCCGCCGTGGCGTTGAGCATGGAAGAGCGCGTTCTTATGGCGCATGCCCAGGAACCGGTGGAAGCGCCCTCGCTGGTGATCGCGCCCAAACAGCTTCAGGCGGGCCGCGTGGGCAATGTGTCGATCAGCCGGCTGATCTGCGGCGGCAATCTCATCAGCGGCTACGCCCACAGCCGCGACCTCACCTATGTTTCGGATCTCCTCAAGCATTACTTTTCCGATGACAAGGTGATGGAGACGTTCCGGCTCTGCGAAGCCAATGGCATCAATACCGCCATGCTCAAATTTGATCAGGACACGGTGCGCATCCTGAAGAAATACTGGATGGAAAAAGGCGGAAAAATCCAGTGGATTGCCCAAATTGTCAATCCGGAAATCATCCCGCAGGACGCCGAGCGCGCCCTTGACATGGGGGCCATCGGGGTGTTCACCACGGGGCAGATGGGTGATGCGCTGGTGAGCGAAGGCCGGGTGGATGTGCTCGCGAAGGCGGTCGAGACCGTGCAAGCCCGCAATGCCGTCGCCGGCGTCAGTTGCCATAATCTCGAGGTAATCCTCGCCTGCGAAAAGGCGGGCATCAAGCCCGACTTCTACATGAAAACGTTCCATCATAAAAACTACTGGTCCGCCAAAAACGAAACGCAAAACGACAACCTCTTCGAACAGGACCCCGAACGCACCATCGAGGTCATGAAAAACCTCGCCACTCCCTGGATCGCCTTCAAGGTGCTGGCCGCCGGCGCGATCCCCGCTCGCGATGGATTTGCCTACGCCTTTGAGCATGGCGCGGACTTCGTCTGCGCGGGCATGTTCGATTTCCAGGTGGCGCAGGATGCCGCCATCGCCAAGGAAGTCATCGCCGAATTTCAAACCCGTCCCCGCCCCTGGCGCGCCTGATGCACGGCCACCAGATTCGCTGAAAGCCCCGCACCCTTCCAAAGTCGCGAAAAGGGTGAAAATCCATTGACTTTTTCTTTTCCATGCCGTAGGATTTTTATGACGGAATCGGCACATAAGCATACCTTCATGTTTCCCGGATGAGGGGAAACTGGGGGTGTGGCTCACACAAGAAGGAGGGGCAGGCCATGTTCGCCACCAGTGGTTTTCGAATCGTGGTTGTAGTTACAGTGGGTTGTATTTTTCCCGGCATGCCCGCGATGGCGCAAGTGCACTCCGCGGATACGGATGCAAACCTGTACATTTCGCTCAGTGAGTTGCTCCGCGTGATACAGTTTTTCAATTCGAGCGGATTTCATTGTGAAACGGGTACGGAAGACGGTTTTGCTCCCGGATCGGGTGATCAAAGTTGCACGCCCCATGATAGCGACTACAACACGCAGGACTGGCACATAAATTTGAGCGAATTACTGCGTGTGATACAGTTTTTCAACAGCGGCGGCTATACGGCGTGTCCCAGCCAAGGCACGGAGGATGGCTTTTGTCCTGAAGCCGGGGGTGAAGGCGAGGGCTTGAGCGAAGGCGAAGGCGCCGCGGAGGGCGAGGAGGCCACGGTCTATTTCGTGGTGGCCAATCCTGACAACACGGCCCAGGGCGCGTATGTATTGCCGCTGAATCATCCCGGGGACATAGCGCATGCCCGCGCCGTTATTGCAAGCCCTGAATCAACAAGCGCCCATATTGCGGTGGCGCGCATAGCGGAAGGAGGCACGGAAGGCTCCTATACCAACTGCGATCCGTTGAATGGAGATAGCTTGTGGTCATGGCGCATCACGGAGTTTCTGGGATTCGCCGATGTCACCGCTGAAATATATGATGGCTGGGCGGCCTATCTTGAGGAACATCTGGCGGAATGGTTGAGCACGACGGGGGACCAAATCGGGTTCTGGACCTACCGTGTTGTGTCCGAACTTGCCGAACCGTGCCAGGGCGCGGGGGAAGGCGAGGGGGAGGGCCAAGGAGAAGGGGAAGGCGTCATTGAAGGCGAGGGGGTGGAAGAAGGGGAAATTGAAGGAGAAGAGGAAGTAGTGTTCCCTGACCCGGGCCTGGAGGCGGCGGTGAGGGAGGCGCTCCGGTTGCCCATGGGTCCCATCTACGCTTCAGCATTGGCGGGCTTGACCCAACTTGATGCTTCCGGCTTCAGCATTGTCAATCTCGCGGAAATTGAACACTGTGTGAACTTGGTGTCCCTGGATTTGGGAGAAAATCAAATTGTGGAACTGGCGCCCTTGGCCGCACTCACCGGGCTGACGCATTTGAATCTGAATACGAACCAAATTGTGGATGTCAGCCCATTGACGTTTCTCACCAATCTAGTCGTGCTGAGGTTGGAATGGAACCAGATTGTGAATACCAGCCCGCTCGGGGAACTCACCGGATTGACAACCCTTACGTTGGATCGGAACCAGATAGTGGATACCGGACCGCTGACGAACCTCACCAATCTGACTGTTCTGGGATTAAGTTGGAACCAGATTGCGAACCTTGGGCCCTTGGGAGCGTTGGACAGCTTGACAGGGCTGAACCTGTCGGGAAACCAGATCGTGGAGCTTTCCCCGCTTGCGCCCCTGAGCAGCCTGATGACATTGAGTCTGGATGGAAATCAGATTGTGAATATTGGCCCGCTGACCTCGCTTTCGGGCCTGGTTGATCTGAATCTCAGTTATAACATGATTACGGATATTGCGGCCCTGGTATCGAATTCCGGGCTTGGATCCGGCGACACGCTGAATCTCATTAACAATTTCCTGTCGGAAGATGCCTGCGGCGAAATTAATACCCTGAAGAATCGTGGAGTCTGGGTAAGTTATGATCCGTACTGCCCGGAGGAGAAGTGATGGCGGTAATTCCTGGAAACGAGCGATTTATTTTTGCTCCAAAGCGCGGCGGTATTTGCGGAAGAGGCCGCGGAATTGGTTGTAGGAGAGGCCGAGGCGTTTGGCGGCGGTATGTTGGTTGAAGCGCGCGCGCTGCAACGCGGTGGAGAGCAGCTTGATTTCATAGGCTTCCACGGCTTCGGTGAAGCTTTTGATTTCAGGAAGCGGCGCGGGTGAAAACGCGGGGGGTGTTTCGAGAGGATGTTCATGGGGGCCCGTAAAGGGATCAAACACCACCGACGCGATGCGGTTGGAGCCGGTTTGGTATACGGCCCGTTCGATTACATTTTTTAATTCGCGGATGTTGCCGCGCCAGGGATGCGCCTCCAGTTGTTTCAGTACATCATCGCTGAACTCAGGGGCTTCCTTGCGGCCCAGTTCCACAGCCATGCGCTGGGCGAAATATTCCGCGAGCAGGGGAATGTCTTCATGACGTTCGCGCAGCGGCGGCACATACAATACCTCGAAGGAAAGGCGATCCAGAAGGTCGCGCATGAATTTGCCCTGTGCGGCGAGCGCGGGCAGATCGGCATTGGTCGCCCCCACAATCCGCACGTCCACATGAATGGGGGAGGACCCTCCCACGCGTTCAAAGGCGCCATACTCCACCACGCGCAGAATCTTTTCCTGCACTTCCAGCGGCACCTGCGCCAACTCATCCAGGAAGAGCGTGCCGCCGTCCGCCGTCTCAAAACGGCCCTTACGCCGCAGCGTGGCCCCGGTAAAGGCCCCCACTTCGTGACCGAACAGTTCCGACTCAATCAGAGAAGGGGCCAGGGCTGCGCAATTCAACGCCATGAAGGGGTCTTCCCAACGTTTGGAAAGAAAATGCAGGCGCTGCGCGGCCAATTCCTTTCCGGTGCCGCGTTCGCCGATAATCAACACGGGACGGTCCACCGGGGCCACCCGCGAGAGCCGTTCCTCAAACGCGAGGAAAGCCTCGGATTGCCCCAGCGCTTGAACAATCTCCACTTCGGGCCGATTCATACTCATAATCGTCTTTGACCTGCTTTTGGTTTCAAATTATTCCATCATAAGGCTTATATTACCATTTCAAGGATAATTTATACAATATTCGGCAATTTTGACCACGAATACCTGGGGTCATGAAACCGGAGGGAACTTTTAAGGGTCTGGTATGCATAAACTTACCCATACTATAGCTTCCTGGCACGGGGGTTGCATTACCCATGGTGAATATTTAAGGCCGTGCCGGAGTATAGGTTCGTAAAGGAGAAACAGGACATGGTACAGACAGCAGCGATTCAACGGGAACGCCGGACGCCAGTCAGTGGCTGGGTCGCGTACCGGTGTGAATCGGGCGTGGCGGGCAAAGGCTACTGGCTCAATGTGGGCCGTACCGGCGCCGCGATTCGCTTGGGGCGCGCGTTGCGCCCGGGCGAATATCTGTCCCTGCGTTTTGCGTCTCCCCTGATGCTTGGCGAAGATGTGGAAGTGGTGGCCCGGGTGATCTGGTGCCGCCCGCTGGACGGTGTGCGGGAGTACGCCGCCGGCCTTCAGATTCGCCGGGATACTCCGGAAGCGGCGTTGGCCTTCTCCGCACTGGGATATCGTATCCAGTGGGTGGAGAAGGAAGAATCCCCCCAACCCGCATACCGCGAGGTTTTGCCCTGCGCGGTGTAGCAAGGAGCACACCATGGGTATTTTTACGCGCGTTCGCGACATCATCAATTCGAATATCAGCGCGATGCTGGACCGGGCGGAAGACCCGGAGAAACTGGTCAAGCTGATGATCCGCGAAATGGAAGACACGCTGGTCGAGATCAAGGCCAACTGCGCGGGGTCGATGGCCGTGCGCAAGAAGATTCAGCGGGAAATGGAATCCATGCTGGAGATGGCGAAGACCTGGGACGCCAAGGCCTCGCTCGCGGTCGACAAGGGCCGCGAGGACCTGGCGCGCGAGGCGCTGCTTGAGAAGCGGCGGTTCGTGGAACGGGCCGAGGCGCTCGAGCAGGAACTCGAACAGACGAAGCATCTGGTAACGCAATACCAGAACGACATCATGCAGCTCGAAGACAAGCTGGGCGCGGCCCGCGAGAAGCAGCGGATTTTGGTGCAGCGGCATCGTCATGCGCAGGATCAGAAGCGCAAGGAAACCGGCATCCGCCGTTTCGACACCAGCGACGCGGTCAAGCGCTTCGAGGAATTCGAGCAGCGTATCGACCGTATGGAGGCCGATGCCAATCTGGTGAACTTTGGCCGGAAGCCTTCCTTGAAAGACGCGTTTGACGCGCTCGAAGCGGACACCGAGATCGAGCAGGAGCTGGCGAACCTGAAGGCGCGCAAGAGCGCCCCGGCGCAGCAGTAATCCCGGCGCAAACGGACATCAACAAGGAGACCCGCCATGAGTTATTCTTCTGAGAGGCCTTCCCGCGGTTTGTACCGCTCCCGGCGCGGCATTTTCTTCGGCGTGTGCCGGGGCATCGCCGAATATCTCAACTTTTCCGTGTTCTGGACACGCATCCTGGTGATCCTCGCCTTCATCTTCACGGGATTCTGGCCCGTCGGCGCGGTCTATCTTGTGGCCGCGTTGTTGATGAAGCCGGAACCCTGCTGCTCCCATGAACAGGAGTATGCGGGCGCGACCGGCCGGCTCCGCCGCACCTTCGACAGCCTGGATGAACGCTTGCAGCGTCTGGAGACGGTGGTAACGGACCGCGCCCGCGACTGGGACCAGCGTCTGTACAACAAATAAGCGTTTGAGGCGGCGCCAAGTGTATAGTAGTGCGTGGCGATTGCCGCGTTGAAGGGAGACCACCATGGAGACTGCATCAATGACCGTTATGAGCATATTTATGGTTCCGCTGATTGTGCTGGTGGTGTTTGGATCGCTGTTGGCCGCGTTCGCCATCATCTGCTGGACCATCGTCCGGCTCGTTTCCAAAGGCAACAGTTCGGGAAGCGGGTCCGTGGATGAATCCAAACTCATCCAGGAAATCTATCACGGGCTCACGAAGATGGAACAGCGCGTGGAAGCCTTGGAAACCCTGCTGCTGGACCGCGAGCGCAAAGGAGGCCAGGCATGAACACCAGGGACTCTGCAACGTCCGGGATACCATACCGTTCCCGGAATGGCGCGATTGCCGGCGTATGCCGGGGTCTCGCCGAGCATTTTGATTTCTCCGTGTTCTGGATGCGGATTATCTTTGTGGTTGGCGCCGTGTTCACGGGATTCTGGCCCGCGGTGGCGGGGTATGTGCTGGCGGCGCTGTTGATGAAACCGGAACCGTTGCTTCCACCGGCTAACATGGAAGAAGAGGAGTTTTACCGGTCCTATACCGGCTCGCGCAGCATGGCGGTGCAGCGCCTCAAGCGCACCTTTGACAGCCTGGAGCGCCGCATCCAGCGAATCGAAAGCATTGTCACCACGCGCGGCTATGATTGGGACAAGAGACTGAATGAAAAAGGAGATGCATGATGGAAGCCCTGATTGTCTTGCTCTTAAGCGTGTCCTTTACTGCAGGTTACTGCACGGTACGCGAACTGCGCAAAAGCCAAAAATGTATTGAGGAACTGCACGCCGGTCTCAAACAAATTGGAGATCGCATTGCCAATATTGAAACGATTGTTACTTCACGCGGATGCGATTGGGACAAGCGTCTTGATGAGAAAGGGGGAAGTTGAATGATGAGTGATTTAATTCTGCTTATCTTTGTATTCGTTGTTGTTGTGCTGATGCTTGGGTTTGGCCTGATGCTTGCCTGGATGGAATACCGCCATAAAGAAAAACGTGCGAAGGCAACCGGCCAACAGGATGAGTTTTCGGAGCGGCTTTCGCGAATCGAGCAGCGGATGAACAACCTCGAAACGATTATCATCGAGCGCGACAGACACAAAGCATTTGACGCCGCTCTTTGAGAGTATCGTTTCAGTTGGCGGAGGGGAAGTCTTTCAGGTCTCCTTTCGGGCTTCCTCTCTTAATTAAAAACCGCAGTGATTGCCACACCCTCCTCACCTGTCGTTTCTGTAAACGCGTTCGTGCCAATGATGAGCGCACCGCCAAGCAGAGGGTCCAGGCCCGGGAACGGATTTGGCCGTGCCACCCCTGCAAGGCGACAGCGGCATGAAACATGGTGAGATATCCGGGATAGCCGCATAGCAAAGAGCCCCGCGCAGGGCGGGGCTCCGTGATCTGTAATGGGGTGAAAATTACACCTTGGCCCATTTCCGGGTCAGGGTGGATTTCTCGACGGCGTCCAACACCTTTTGGCACTTGACGGCGTCTTCAAACGTCGAATAGGTGACTTTTTTGCTGCCCAGGCAGGACAGAAATTCGGCGAACTCATGCACGAACAAATGTTCGTAGCCGATGATGTGCCCGGTGGGCCACCAGTTCGCCGCATAGGGATGCGCGCCGTCCGTGGCGTGGACGCGGCGGAAGCCCTGGAGCGTGGGGGGATCGTTGCGGCTGAAGTACTGGAAGAAATTCATGTCTTCCTGGTTCCACAATACCGAACCTTTGCTGCCGTAAATTTCGATGGAGTTGAAATTGCGGCGGCCGGGGGCGAACCGTGTGGCTTCAAACGTGGCCAGCGTGTCCGTGTCTTTGATGTGCGCGAGATAGACTGCGGCGTCGTCCACGTCCACGGTGTCCATCTTGACGGCCTTGCCGGATTTCTTGCCGCTGGCGGTGATGCCGGTGTCGCTCTCGGCGATGCGGCGTTCCTTGATGAAGGTGCGCATCGAGCCGACGACCTCGCTGATGGGGCCGACCAGGAAGTGGCACAGATCGGTGATGTGCGCGCCGATGTCGCCGAGTGCGCCGGAGCCCGTGTGTTTCTTTTTCAAGCGCCAGACCATGGGGAAGTCCGGGTCCACGATCCAATCCTGTTGATAGGTGGCGCGGAAATGGTAGATATGGCCCAACTCGCCCTTGTCAATCATCCGCTTGATGGTTTGGACGGCCGGGGCGAACCGGTACGAGAACCCGCACATGTGTTTGATGCCGGCTTTCTTTACCGCGGCCAGCATGGCGCTCGCTTCTTTCATCGTGTTGGCCAGCGGCTTCTCGCAGATCACATGCTTGCCCGCTTGGGCCGCGGCGATGGCGATGGGCGGATGCAGGAAGTTCGGCGTGCACACGTCGATGATGTCGATATCCGGACGCTTCACCACCGCTTCCCAATCCAGCGAGGTTTCTTCCCAGCCCCATTTCGGGCCGTTCGCCAATTCCTCGGGGAACTTGCCGCACATGACCTTCATGACCGGCTGCACCGGCAGGTTGAAAAACATCCCGGCCTTCCGCCAGGCGTTGCTATGCGTCTTGCCCATGAACTGGGCGCCGATCATGGCCACATTTACAGTCTTCTTCGCCATAATTCTCCCTCCTAGACGGATGTTGTCTGGTTTCCAATCTAAAACGAAAGGGTATTATAAATATAAACCCCCTTCATTGCCAATCAAAAAGTTTCGCGCGGTACAGGTATTCGGCCAGCGATTGTAAACGGAAGGACCCGGCATCATGCCGCGCCCTTCCGCGTTCCAAGGAATCTTATACGTCCTGTGGAAAATACAAGGGATTATAGGGCGGGAGGTTCAGCGCTTCCGGTGGTATGCTCTTCCCAAACGTTGCGGGCTTCCAGTCCACGACAAGACTGTCCAGCGGCTCGCCTTCCACCGTGATCAGATCTTTTTGCGCCTGGCCCAGCCCCTGTTCATAGGCCAGCCTGATATACTTGATGTTCAAAGGCTCCTGACTGATCACCCGCGTGGCGGTGGCGTCGGCGGCCACCAGATCATCGCTGGAGAGCAACAGGAAATCGCCGAGGCGTTCGCGCATGTCCACGCTGTTGCTGAGGCAGCCCCCCAGGTTTCCGGGGCCGTTGCCTTCCAGGCCGATGGAAAAGTCAATGACGGCGAAATCGGGTTTTAATGCGGCGGCGATGTCCACGAAGCTCTGCTGGACACCGCCCGGCGCCGAATGCAGGTTCATCCGCGACTTGATCGAACCCAGCGATATGCCCAGCGCCGGCGACACCCCCAGGAAGTTTTTGAGGGAAAAGCTCACCTTGGTGATAAAGTGCGTCTTCGCCACCGGAATCGAAATGATTTTGTCCGCGTCATACACCAGGCTCGACACCTTGATGGTGCCCAGGCCCGAGTACGGCGAGGGTACTTCGATCCACGCGGGCGTATCCGATTCAAGACAGGCCAACTGCACTTTATCCCCATAGACGGTGTTCAACCGCGCGGCTTCCGCTTCGTAATTCGTGGTCCCGTCCAGGGACGGCAACGTGGCCCAGGACCACGCGTCCGCTTGGGCGCCGTCCCCGATGATTACCTTGCCCGCGCCCGCTTTAAGACACTCCTCCGCCACCCCCATCACAATCTCCATTTTGGTGCATTCGCCCCGTGCCATCATATTGCCCTCCCCCGGCATAATTCCCGCCCCCATCAGATTGGGTTTGATGAACACCGTTTCGCCGGGATTGACCATCGCCGCCGCCCCGCCCCAATGCGCCAGCGCCTGCCGGGCCATTTCGTAGAGGTCCCTCCCCCGGACCGCGAATACCCGCGAGACCTCGGTGGTGGGATTCACGGGCGTCACGGGCGCTTTCGGGCACCCCGCCAGCGAGCCCGCCGCCCCCACCGCCGCCGCGGCACACAAACTCTTCGACATGAATTCACGACGCGAACACGGCTTCATCATACAACCCTCCGATGGTTATTTATGTGCTCTCCCGGCCAATACGAGACCAAACCACAAGCACGATCCCCAATAACAGCAGTACGCCCATATCCTGCCACAACCCGCTTCCCGAAGGGGCGGTTTCCCCATGACAGGACATCACCGGCACATACACTCCTTGGCCATGGATATTAATGGCGGCCTGATAATCGCCCGCCGTGATTAAAATTCGATCATTGTAATTTCCGCCCCGGCCCGGCGTGAAGCGGACCGTGCGTTCCACGAACTGACCCGCGGCAAGGGAAAACTGCGGATCACCCTCCAGGACAATTAAACCGCCCTTTTCAAGCTTCGTTTCCACCACCAGCGTCTCTTGGGTCAGGTTCTCTATCCCATACGTTCCGGTCTCCGTCATTTTCACCACGACTAGACCAAAGGAAAGCGTCTCACCATTCGCAGGAGACGTCGCGAATGGTGCCTCCACTTCCCCTTCCCCCTCGGCTTCGCCTTCCACCACGCCTTCCTCTCCGCCTTCTTCATCACCTTCGCCTTCCACAACGCCTTCGGGTTGGCCTTCTTCCGCGCCTTCCCCTTCAACTATACCTTCAGGTTGTCCTTCCAGGATACCTTCGATTTGGCCTTCTTCTGGACCTTCGCCTTCCACTATACCTTCGGTTTGGCCTTCTTCCGTTCCTTCCCCTTCCACTATACCTTCGGCTTGGCCTTCTTCC
>CAYYRW010000043.1:38519-62256 GCA_964474205.1 uncultured Nitrospirales bacterium
TTGGCCTTCTTCCGTTCCTTCCCCTTCCACTATACCTTCGGCTTGGCCTTCTTCCACGCCTTCGCCTTCCAGAATACCTTCGCCTTCCAGAATACCTTCGCCTTCCAGAATACTTTCGCCTTCCAGAATACCTTCGATTTGGCCTTCTTCCGCGCCTTCACCCTCCTCCGGCGAGCCTTCGGAGGGCATGCCCTCCACAACACCTTCGGGTTGACCTTCTTCCACCCCTTCGCCCTCCATAACACCTTCAGGTTGGCCTTCTTCCACCGCGCCTTCGCCTTCCTCCGGCGAGCCTTCGGAGGGCATGCCTTCCATGAAGCCTTCTTCCGTTCCTTCCCCTTCCGGTTGCCCTTCTTCAGCCCCTTCGCCTTCCACCGGTTCAGATACCTGCAATTCCACATGCTCGGTGCTGGTTTGTTCCATGTCATCGGATATTACGCACCAATACACTCCGGCGTCCCCGAGGGTTAAGCCCTCCATAATCAATTCCGGAGAATCCGAACCGATCTGGGCCTCATCCTTAAACCACTGGTAATGCACGGTCCCAAGTCCGCCCTCCACCGCTACGGTAAATATATGGGATTCTCCGACCCCATGAGACGCCCCTTCCGGCTGAAGCGTAATCTCCATGTGTTCGGCCACGGTGAGCACCGCCTTCTCCGAGGTCACCGTCTCCGCATTATCCATTATCACGCACCAATACATGCCGCTGTCTTGTTCGGTCAACTCACTCAAAGGCAGCTCCGGAGAATCCGAACCGATCTGGGCCTCATCCTTAAACCACTGGTAATGCACGGTCCCAAGCCCGCCCTCCACATCCACCGAAAATGTCTGCGTCTCACTAACCCACCGCTTCGCCCCTTCCGGTTGAAGGGTGATATTCATGTGTTCGGCCACGGTCAACGCGGCTGTTTCCGAGGTGACGGATTCCGAAGCGTCCGTCACCACGCACCAATAGGACCCTGAATCGGTTTCCCGAAGGTCAGCCAGGAGGTACTCCGGGGCGTCCGGGCCCACCGCCGCGCCATCCTTGTACCATTGGTAATGCACCTCGCCCTCGGTGTCATCCGCCGCCACGGAAAACACATGCGATGCATGCGCGTAATACTGCCCGCCCTGCGGCTGAAGTGAAAAGGCCAGTATGCACACCCCGCAGCATGGAAGCGTATCGGGCGTTTTTGCCGGGTCCATCACCGCCGCCACATAGGCGTCCAAGCCGCCGCACACCGCCGCGAATTCCTCCGCGTTCGTGATCCCATCGCCATCCAAATCGCCGGTTCCGTTGAAATACGGCGCCAATGTCAAATTGTACTCATTGACGTTAAGGTTAATCCCGGAACCATGGGAAAATTCATAGATTAACCGGTCCACCGCCACGGGTTCCGCCAGCGTCATGGTGCCGGCTGCGTGCCGGTTAAAGTTGTCACACGTGAAGTGATAGAGAATCTCCATAAACTTGCACTTGAAGCCCAGGGTGTTATCGTCTTGCATTTGCGCCAGATTCTGCTGAAAGACCGCCAACACCTCTTCATGGTGCGGCGCGGATTCCTCGCGCAGCACCGTGTCCAAAAGCCGGAATTGCGCCCGGTCCACGATTCCATTGCCATCCCCGTCGTGCGTATTGGGGTCCGGGGCCGGTTCCCCATCAAAGGAATTCACAATAATTTTTACATAGGATTCTTCCACCTTGGCGTCTATGGAGGTGGCGGAAACGTCCCGCCCCAGCAATGCCAGCAGCAAAAGCAAAAAAACACGGCTATCCCGAAACGACCTATTCCGGCCCATGGAAATTCCTCCCCGGTTAATCATCAATAGACTCCGCATACTACTTCTTCCCCGGGGCCTTTGCGTCGCGCCAAAGGCCCCGATTACCCAATTTCTACCCTGTACAGCCACGCCTTCCGGCGGAATAATACACCGTATGCCGGAAAGCACAAAGGATTGTAATAATATTCGGCGCTTTCCGCAAGTACCTATTTCAGGGCGGGATTTTTTTGAAATTTGGCTCCCTTACATGTGAAAAGACCCCATTGCGGCCAATGGGGTCTTTTTTCCTCGATACTCCGGCTCAGACGGGCAATTCCCAGCCTTTGCGGTATTCCTTGGTCAAGAAGGCGTTCGCGTCCTTGTCGTTCGTAATGCGCATTTCCTTGACATTGAATTCGATGGCTTTGCCCGCGCGCAGGGCCACGTTGCCCATGTTGGCCATCACCGTGAGCGGCACGGCATACTCGAAGTTCGAGCAGGATTCTTCGCCGCCCTTGCAGGCATCCAGCCAATTGAAATACGGATTCTCCAGCTTGATGCGCGGAATGGTCTGGAGCGGGCGGGTGTAGTCTTTCATCAGGCTGCTCGGCGCCAACCGCGATTCCCCGCCATAGCATCCCGAGGTGATTACGCCCTTCGTGCCGATGAACAATGAACCATTGTCGCCATCACCCAGTTTTTCTCCTTCCGGAACGCCCTGCGGGCGCTTGGGCAGCAGGCCGCCGTCGTACCAATACACGTCCACGGGGGGCATGCCGGCGCGCGCCGGGAAGGTGTACTTGATAATGGACTTGTTGGGCGCCGTTTGGGTGTTCAAACCATCCTGTTGCAGCACTTCCACGGTGTAGGATTTGGCTTCGATCAGTTTCAACGCCCAGAAGGTGGGGTCTGAGATGTGACACGCCATGTCGCCGATGGCCCCACAGCCGAAATCCCACCAGCCGCGCCAGTTGAACGGCGCATAACCCTTGTTGTAGGGGCGCATGGGGGCCGTGCCAATCCACAAATCCCAGTCCATCGCCGCGGGGATGGGTTCTTCCGGAAGCGGCGCGGGGATGCCTTGCGGCCAAATCGGGCGATTGGTCCAGATATGCGCTTCTTTTACCTCGCCAATCGCGCCCGCCCACACCATCTCGCACAATTCGCGCACGCCGTTGCCGCAGTGGCCCTGGTTGCCCATTTGCGTCTTCACCTTGGTCTCCGCCGCCACCTTCCGCAGCAGGTACGCTTCCGCGATGGTGTGCGTGAGCGGCTTCTGCACATACACGTGCTTGCCCAGCTTCATGGCCATGTAGGCGGCCGGCGCGTGGGTGTGGTCCGGCGTGGAAATGGTGCAGGCGTCAATTTCCTTCCCCATTTCCTCGAACATTTTGCGGTAATCCTTATATTGCTTGGCGCCCTTGAGCTTGTAGAAGGCTTCGCCCGCGCGGTCCCAGTCCGGGTCGCATAACGCCACAATATTTTCGCGGCGGCAGGACATGATGTCGCCCAACCCCTTGCCGCCCACACCAATCCCCGCCACATTCAATTTCTCATTCGGGGATTCTTTGCCCGGCACCACTTTCGCCGTATTCGGCTTGCCGGCGCATCCGCCCGCCAGGGCCACGGCCGTGGTCGTGGTGGCCGCGAGAAACGCCCGCCGTGTCCATTTCGTATCGCTCATGATGTTTGCTCCTTCTGGAGGTTGGTTGAAGTTCGGATAGTTATCCCTTGGACCATATCGTTGCGGAATAGGCCCGCCGCAAGCATATAAAATATCACTTTGGCCCGTCAATAGACTCCGTACATTCTATGCGGGTTTCGGCCGCACTTGGGGCAAATGCAATAAAATCCTCTTATGCGAGACATGCACCCCCTCAGCCGCATGTCACCCATACAGCGAAAACGCGACGCCACCCATTTCCCCTTTAAGAACAACACTGTTACCGGGGGCGTTCGTCCGTATTGGCGCGGCGAAGGCGTTCGCTGAGGGTGATGATGATGTTGACGAGGAGTTGGAGGGAGACTTCGCGGGGGAGGTCTTTTTTGAGGTCGTCGAGGGAGAGGACGAGGAGGCTGGTGGTGCAGGTGGCGGCGGCGCTGGCGCTGCGGGGTTCGTTGCTGACGAGGGCCATTTCACCGAACATGTCGCCGCGGTCGAGCAGGGCGATTTCCTGCGGGCCGTCGAAGATGCGGACTTCCCCGCCGAGGATGACGAACATTTCGGCGCCCGGCTGCCCTTTTTCAAAAACACGTTCGCCTTCATCGTATTCGCGGGTGCTGCCGCGCGAGAAAATCCGGGCCACGTCTTCCGGGGTAAGTCCGTGAAACAATTCCATCCGCCGCGCAAGCATGGCGTAGGTGTCGCGCATGCTGTCCATCATCACGGCGGCCATTTCACGCATGAGAATGGAGGAGTTCGATTGCGCGGGGCCGGTGGCCGGGGTTGGCGCGGGGGCCGGGGCGGGTTCGTCCGGTGCTTGAAAAACGGAGTGCAGGACATTCTCGGTGGTAATCGCGGGAGGGAGAACGGGCGCTGCCGCGGGCTCGGGGGGGGCCGAAGGCGCTGTGGGTGGCTCGGGCACGGGTTCCGGTATGGGTTCCGGCTCCGCTTCGAGAGCTTCCGGAATGATTTCCGGCTCCGGTTCCGGGGCCTTCACGGGTTCGGGGGGGGCTTGGGGAACCACCGGGGGCGCAGGCTTGGGTTCTTTATGGGGAGAACGCAGCCCGAGGGAGGTGGCGGAAAGTTCATCGGGTGCGCCTGACTTGGTGGTGTGGAAAAGGCGGCTGGCCACCGTATCGAAATGGTTATACGCGCAGAGAATAGGCTTAATCCGGAGATTGGGGCAGCATTCCTTCACCTTCTGCAAGGCCTCGGCATCGAGCGGGTTCACCATGGCGATGGTAAGGTTGCTCCCCATTTTGTCAATGGGCAACAGACGGTATTTGAAACAGATTTCCTGGGGGACGATGCCCACGATGGACTTGTCAATAAGATAATCCAGGAGGCTGAGATGGGGCATTTTGCAGTGTTTGGCCAGGAAGGATAGCAGGGATTTTTCGTCCAGGATTCCTTCCCGGATCAGGATTTCGCCGATAAAATCCCCCGATGCCTTTTGAAGGGCCATGGCTTTCTGGAACTGTTCCTCGGTAAGGGCGCCTTCGTCCAAAAGGAGTTGGGGAAGTTCCTTTTTGGGGGCGGATTCCGGAGGCGGGACAGGAGCGGGCACGGCCGCTTTTCCCGGTACGGCCGGTACGGGCGGGGCGGCGTTTTCGTCCGCGGCCTCCGAATTTTTATTTTTACTCCATCGCAGCATTGGGCGCTACACCCCCGTGTTGCATGTTGCCATCCGTGTCATGCGGGCATAGTACCACCGGCGGTTAAATTTCTCAACCGTGCCCCTGCTGAACCGCCCCCCAAAAAATCGCTTGACAGGGGCGTCCATAAACAGTATCGTTTCCCCCATTAAAGGCGCAACGCTATCGCGGGAGGGAAACCCATGAACGCAACAGCTCCGCCTTCCACCCCGTTGATCTCGGTGGAGGGCCTTACAAAAAGTTATGACGGCCATCCGGTGTTGCACGACATCAGCCTGACCATCGAGGAAGGCGATTTGGTCTCGATCATCGGCCCGTCCGGTTGTGGAAAGACCACGCTGCTGAAATGTCTGAACGGCCTTGAAATTCTTGATGAAGGCGCGATTTCCATCGCGGACGTGACGTTGAAACGTTCGGGCAAGAACACACACATGGACCGCGGTTTTTATGAAAAGGCGCATCGGCTCCGAGCGGAAGTCGGCCTGGTGTTTCAATCGCTCAATCTGTTTCCGCACAAGACGATCCGGCAGAACATCATGCTGGCGCCCATGGTGGTGAAGAAGGAATCGCAGGACAAGGCGGAGTCGAAGGCGATACAGATGCTGGAGAAAGTGGGTCTGGTGAAATACAAGGACCGGTATCCGTATCAGCTTTCGGGCGGGCAGCAACAGCGCGCCGCCATTGCCCGCGCGATGGCCATGTCGCCCAAAGTGATGCTGTATGACGAACCGACATCGTCGCTGGACCCCGAACTGGTGGATGAGGTGCTCGAGGTGATGCGCAGCCTGGATCAGGACGGCATGACCCAGGTAATCGTGACGCATGAGATGCGTTTCGCCAAGAATGCCTCGGATTACATTGTGTATATGGAGCATGGCGAGATCGTCGAAATCTCGGACGAAGATGAAATTTTCACCAATCCGAAAGATGATCGGACCCGCCGGTTTCTCAAACAATTTGTGGGACGCGACCTATGATGCATATCATTAAAAAGAACCGTTTTCGGGTGATTTTCCCTCCGTGGACCTGGTGTTTCCTGCTGGCGGCGGTGGTGGGCTTGGCGGCGGGGATGATTCCCGCCTATGCACAGGACGAAGGGGAGGCGGCCGCGGAGGGCGAAGAGGAAGAGGAAGCGGTGGTTACCGTTCCGGCGGCGCCGGACGTGCTCCGGTACGGGGTGGACCTCGAGGGCGGCGTGCCGTATGTCTTCAACAATCCCGCCCATGAAGGCCAGCTTATCGGCTACGAACAGGAAATCATCGAGGCGATTGCCAAACGCATGGGCCGGACGCCGGTGCATGTGCAGAATGATTGGGACAAGTTGATTCCCGGCCTGGAGCGTGATCTGTACGACATCGCCATCGAGGGGCTGGAAATCACCCCCGAACACGAAGAAGCCGTCGCCTTCACCCTCCCCTATTACGTCACCTGCCTGAAACTGGCCGTCCGCCGCGACACCTTCCTCATCAATTCGCTCGAAGACTGCCACGGCAAAGTCGTGGGCACCATGAAGGAATCCGTCGCGCAATACATCCTGGAGTCCATGGGCGACGTGGACATCCGGGGGTACCTGACCGAAGTGAACGGCTTTGAAGATTTGTCGAATGGCCGTCTCGATGCAACGCTGTTTGACGCCCCGGTGGCCTTGTATTACGGCGGCCCAAGGCCCGACGTGAAATTCGTCGGCACGGATATCGGACGCATTGTGTATGGATTCGCGTTGCGCCAAAAAGATCGCGAACTGCTCAATCAAGTCAACGAAATCCTCTCCGACATGCGCCAGAACGGGGAATTGCGCACCATCCTGGAGCGCTGGAACCTCTGGAACTCCGTTACCGCCGCCGAATTCCAGGATTTCGGCCCCGCGAAAACGGAACCCGTGATGTACAACGCCTGGGTTGCGAATCAGCGGCCCCTCTCGGGGTGGCGGGAACGCGCCCTCCGCTATTGGCATGTGCTCCCCATCTTCGGGCGCGCCGCCATCGTCACCATGGAAATTTCCATTCTGGCCATGGTCCTGGCGATTTTTTGCGGGTTCATCCTCGCGACCATCCGGGTCTACGCCCCCAGACCCCTCTCGATCCTGGCCACCATCTATATTGAAATCATCCGCGGAACCCCCGTGCTCATTCAACTGTTCTTCATTTTCTACGGCCTGCCCGCCCTCGGCATCAAGTTTTCGCCGTTCCTGGCGGGCGTAATTGGATTGGGCCTGAATTATGCCGCCTACGAGGCCGAGAATTACCGGGCGGGTTTCATCAGCGTGCCGCACGCCCAGATGGAGGCCGCCCTGGCCCTCGCCATGACCCGCTGGCAGGCCATTCGCCATGTAATAGCGCCACAGGCGTTTCGCGTGGTGTTGCCTCCCGTGACCAACGATTTTATCTCCTTACTCAAAGATTCCTCGCTGGTTTCCGTGATTACCATGGTGGAACTGACCAAAGCCTACGGCCAGGTGGCCACCACCTACTACGATTACTTCGGCACCGGCATCATCGTGGCCATCATTTACCTGTTGCTCGGACTGCCGTTCGTGCGGCTGGCCCGCTGGACCGAACGCAAGCTTGCTGTGGCCCACGCCCGGCCCCGATAAGCCTGTGACCGAATGCGCCCCCCCGGCCCGGTGCGTAGGCTGGGCGCGCGCCTTTTGGACAAAGACGGGTTGCTTGGACGTGCAGGGGGTGGTATACTCCGCATTCCATGAAAGAACCAAGGTCCGCTTAGGTCAGGCGGCATACATAGCAGAAAGGAATTTACGACCGTGAATACACATACGTTGTCCACGCGTTGGATGGTGTCACTCCTGGCAGTGGCGGTACTAATGATAGGGGCAAGCGCCTTCGCGGAGAAAAAGGCGAAAGCGAAAGACGCACCACCGGCTCCCGCGCCGGCCGCCGAGACGGGTGCGCCTGCTCCGGCCGCTCCGGCGGCGGCGCCAGCGGAAGCTCCCGTTCAGGGGCAATTCAAGATTGGGGTGGTGGATATCCGGCTGCTCATGGCGGAATATGAGAAACGAAAACAGAAATATGACGAACTTCAGGGCGAGGCCGACAAGCTCCAGAAGGAATTCGAGGGAATGCGCTCGAATTTTGATAAAGAACGCCAGGAGTATGAGGCGAAAAAAGCCACCATGAGCGCGGACGAGCGCCGGGAACGCGAAAGCCAGTTGGAATCGGAACTGGAAAGCCTCAAAACCGAGTTTGCCAAACGCCAGCGGCAGATTGATAACGCCGAAGAAAAAATTCTCGGGGAAGTGGAACAGGACATCGAAGGGGTCATCGAACAGATTGCCCAAGAGGGCCATTATCATTTGATTCTCAAGGCCAAGACCGGCGCCATGGGAAGTGTCCTGTATCATAGCCCAACGATTGACGTGACCACGAAAGTGCTGGAAGTGCTAAATACACAAAAAGCATCGTCGACGGCCCCCGCGCCCGCCAAAACGGAGGGCGGGAAGAAGAAAGCGAAGTAGGGCCATTGGTTTTTAGCCTTGTTTTATGGTATACTTCACTTAATTGTAGCTGTGATGTACACGTTCGAGGGTAGGGTGTAGTGGGTGTTTTCACCACTAACTAAAGGATATTGATGGGGCCGCCTGTGGGCTCCAATCACGCATGGACACATCCATATTAAACGCTCAGCCAGGCGCTGCCGCACGATGAGCATGACGGTTGGCGACATCGCTGAATTGGTCGGCGGCACGGTGCTGGGCGACAGCAGTGCGCCGGTAACCGGTGTGAATGGCATTAAGGAAGCCCAACCGGGCGAACTTACCTTTGTGCGTTCGGCCCGTTATCTGCCTTTGATCCACACGACCCAGGCCACGGCGGTGCTGATAGCGGAGCCGCCGGAGGGGCAAACGCCCACACTGATCGTATGTCCTCAACCCGACTTGGCCTTTGCGCAAGTGCTTCAAAGCTTTTCTCAGCGGCAGACCCGGCATCCCGCTGGAATCCACCCAACGGCGGCCATTGGCGAAAATGTGACGCTGGGGGCGGATGTGGCGCTGGACGCCCATGTAAGCATTGCGGCGGATTGCGAAATTGGCGCGCGGACCATTATATATGCAGGGGTTTCCGTGGGCCGGGGGGTGAAGATAGGGGAAGACACGATTTTATACCCGAATGTGGTGCTTCGGGAAGATACCGAGGTGGGTTCCCGGTGCGTCATCCATGCAGGGGCGGTCTTGGGCAGTGACGGGTTCGGTTTCGCCCCGCTCGGGGGGCAATGGATGAAAATCCCGCAAATTGGGCGGGTGGTGGTGGAAGATGACGTGGAAATCGGGAGCAACACGACGATAGACCGGGCCACCTTCGGCGTTACCCGCATCCGGCGGGGCACGAAGATCGACAATTTGGTGCAAATCGGGCATAATGTGGAGATCGGCGAACACTGCGCCCTGGCCGGGATGGTTGGGGTGGCGGGCAGTGTGGTAATAGGGAATCATGCGCAACTTGGGGCCGGGGCCGGCATCGCCGGCCATATCGACATTGGCGAACGCGCCATGGTCGCCGCCCGGTCCGGAGTGCATAAATCAGTGGCGCCCGGCGCCATAGTAAGCGGCTACCCGGCGTTCGAGCATGGGAAATGGCTGCGCGCGGTCGCGGTGACCCAGAACCTGCCGGAATGGTCCAAGCGGGTTCGGCAGCTTGAACGCCAGGTGGAGGCACTGGAGAAAAAGTTACTCCATGAGTGACAAGCAAAAGACGATTGCGGAACCCATCTCCTTTTCCGGGGTGGGGCTCCATACCGGCAGCCTGACGACGGTCACCTTCCGCCCCGCTCCTGCGAACGCGGGCATCGTGTTTTCACGGGTGGACCTGCCGGAAAAACCGGCCATCCCGGCGGATATAGACCATGTGGTGGATGTATCGCGGGGCACCACCATCGGCGTGGGCGAGGCCCGCGTCCATACGGTGGAACACGCCATGGCCGCCATGATGGGGCTTGGGATTGATAATCTTTATATTGAAATAGACGCGGATGAAATCCCGAACGGGGACGGCAGCGCCCTGCCGGTCTACAATACCTTGTCGAAGGCGGGGGTGGTGGAACAGGATGCGGACCGGAACTACATCGTGGTGGACCGTCCGGTGTATTACCGGCAGGACGACGTTACCCTGAACGTGCTCCCGTCCGATGATCTGAAGATTACCTTGACCATTTCGTATGACCATGTGGCCATTGGCACGCAATATGCCTCGTTCACCATAACGGGGGATACCTTTAAGGACCAGATTGCCCCGGCCCGGACCTTTTGCTTCCTGCGGGAAGTGAAAATGCTTCAGGACGCGGGCCTTATCCGCGGCGGGAGCCTCGAGAGCGCGGTGGTTATCGGCGATGACACCATTTTGAACGACGAATTGCGGTTCCCGGATGAAATGGTGCGGCACAAGATTCTCGACTTGCTGGGCGATACCTACCTGCTGGGCCGTCCGCTGAAGGGCCACATTGTGGGCGTGAAAAGCGGCCATGAAAAGAACGTGATGTTCTCGAAGCAGATCAAAAAGGTCTATTTTAATGGCCATGGCCTTCCGCCGCTGAAGGATTATAAAATCTCGTCCATGCGTCAAAAACCGGCGCTGGACGTCAATAAGATCATGAAAATCCTGCCGCACCGCTATCCCTTCCTGCTGGTGGACCGGATTCTTTCGTTTGAACCCTGGAAACATGTGACGGGCATCAAGAACGTGACCGTGAATGAGCCGTTTTTCCAGGGACACTGGCCGGATGTGCCGGTGATGCCGGGGGTGCTCATCATTGAAGCCATGGCGCAAGTCAGTTCCGTATTGACCTTTACGGCTTTGGGTGAACCCAACGGCCAGTTGGCGTTTTTCATGGGCGTGGAAAAGGCAAAATTCCGGCGGACGGTGGTGCCGGGCGACCAGTTGGTCATCGAGGCGGAAATGATGCACTGGCGGCACAATGCGTACAAGGTGAAGGCCGTGGCGATGGTGGACGGCGCGGTGGCGGCGGAAGCCATCATGTCCTTTAGCGTAATGGACAACGAGCCGTAATCCGGCGGATTTTTATTCGATTTCGGGCTGTTTCATGGGATGACGCGGGGGGGCGGTTTCATGCGGCACCAAACGGACCAAAGCGCCCACCGCCACGTTGGCCACGGGATTGCGGTGGCGCAGCCAGGTAACGAGGGGCGCGGGTTGTGCACCGAGCCGGGCTTTGGCGTCCAGGGCGGTCCGGCCAAAACTGATCCGCCGGCACTGCCACTCGAGCGCATCGCTGATTACGGTGTAGAGCAGGCGCAGATAGACGGGGGCCGCCGCATTGGCCTCATAATCCAGGCCGGCATAATGCGCAATCGCGGTATCCCCATCCCGGAGCGTGGTCATGAACCCCAGGATTTTGTCTTTGCGCCGGGCCACGGTGCAGCGGAAATGGTCTGGCCCCAATGCCTTGGCGAGGGCGGGCAGGTAGCCTTCGGGAAATGAGGCCAAGCTGACTTTGGCGCGGGATTCCACGGCTTTATAGAGTGCATACAGCGTGTCTGCGTGTGCATTCAGGTTTTCCAGGCGCTCCAGTTCATTTCCGGATTCATCAAATGCTCGGAAAATAGTGTGTGCGGATTTGCGATATTTTGCCTTGAGTTCCTGAAGATACTCTTCCATGCGCCGCCAGTGCGGTAATATCCGCAGCACCATGTCCGGCTCTGTTTCCAGGCGGCGGTAGTGAAGCCGCCGCAGCAGGGCATTGGTATCCAATTCCACTTCCGGCACGTCTTTCACCATGGCATAGCCCACCGTGCCGGAGGGATTGGCGCGCATCATGGGACCGCAGAGGAGTTCGCCGAGGACCGGCCACATGATTCGCGGATCGGCTTCCGGGGCAAACGCGGCCCCATGAGGCCCCGTGGAGAAGAAATTCCCGCATACGGCCACACGCCCCCCCATGACGTGCAACCCGGCATTTCGGGCGGATTGAATCAGGCGCGTGCCCAGGGCGCATTCACAGGGGCCCGCGCCCATCACGGATGGCGGAGGAGCAGCTTCCACCATTTGCTTTCCGGTGATGGAGAGAATCTGGAGCGAGGCGGCGGCGACCGGGTTCTGGCGGCGGAAGAACATCACGTAGCGATGCTGGATAGTGTCCGGACCGGCCTGTTCAAGCGTGGCCAGATACGGGCGGCGTAAAAACAGGGATGCATTCTCCGTGAGCGCATCCCACGGGCCGTCCGGCACGTCCGCCATCCGCTCCGCCATGGTTATCTCGAACTCTTTCACCTTTCTCCTTTCGCCGCGCCCGCTTCCGGGCAAGGGCCATTATAGGGGATGGGAGCCGGGACAGGGAAACATTCGCCCAGGCACGTCAACAGGTTGGACCGGGGGAAAGGTTTTGACTATGATAGGCGGGCAGGGCAACCCCTTCGGAACGTATCGTTGGACCGGGGGGACAACAGTTTCATCCGGCGGCGCAACACCAGCCAGGTTCCGCGCACGCCGGAAAAAAAGTGAGGGACGCTCATGGCCGAAAAGAGATTCCAGCCGGGTTGGAATGAGGAGCCGCCGCGGAAAGGCTCGTACAGGTCCATCTTCAAGTTGGGCCGGCCCGATGAATTCAAGCATCCCCGCGCCGAATTGATCGAGATCATCAAGTATGAATTCGGCATGACCGATGCGGATTTCAAGAAACGGCAATTTGAAGGCCATGAGGTGGTGACGCTGGACAAAAAACCCGGTGTGAGCGGCGCCCAGATAGCCGCGTTTCAGGAAATGGTTGGCCCGGAAAATGTGTCGCTCGATGACTATGACCGGGTCAAGTACAGCAGCGGGCAGACGCTCCGGGAGGTGTTCGACCTCCGGCACAACCGGATTGCCGATGCCGTGGACCTGGTGGTGAAGCCGCGAAACAAACACGACGTGCAAAACATTGTGCGGTACGCGTGTGAGCAGAAGATACCGGTTTCGGTGTACGGCGGCGGTTCCTCGGTGGTCCAGGGGATTGCCCCAAGGCACGGCGGCGTGGTCCTGGTCATGAATGCCCACATGAACCGGATACTTTCCATAAACGAACTCAATCAGACCGCCACGGTCCAGCCGGGCATGATGGGGCCGGAGTATGAGGAGGCGTTGAACCAGGCGCCCGAGCGATTCAACACCGCGCATCGTTATACCGGCGGCCATTTCCCGCAGTCCTTCGAGATTTCTTCGGTGGGCGGATGGGTGGTTACCCTTGGGTCGGGTCAGGCCTCGACGTATTATGGCGACGCCTATCACTTGGCGCTTGCCCAGGAATATGTCACCCCGGCCGGCTCTTTCAAGACCCATGTGTATCCCGCGTCCGCGGCCGGCCCCAAGGTCAACGACATTATGAAGGGCAGCGAAGGCGCGTTCGGGATTCTGGTCGAACAAACCATGAAGATTTTCCGGTTCCAGCCGGAAAACCGGCAATACTTTTCGTTCATGTTCCCCTCCTGGGACGCGGCGGTGGAGGCCAGCCGCGAGATTATGCAGGGCGAGTTCGGCATGCCCGCGGTGTACCGGATTTCCGACCCCGAGGAGACCGATCACGGGCTGAAACTGTTCGGAGCGGGCGGGAAACGATGGTTCGAGTCGTTGATGGCGGTGACCGGGAAAAAACCCGGCGAACGCTGCATCGCCATGGGAACGGCCGAAGGGGAAAAGGGCTACACCCGCCACGTTAAAGCGCAAATCAAAAAAATCTCGCGGCGCCACGGCGCCACGTATCTCAGTGGATTCCCGGCGCGGAAGTGGGAGAAAACGCGGTATAAGGAGCCGATGATGCGGGAGGACTGGATGGACTACGGGATCATCGCGGACACCCTCGAGACCTCGGTCACCTGGGACAACCTGCACCGCGTCCATCAGGAAGTCCGGGCATTTGTCAAAGCCCGGCCACGGACCGTTTGCATGACCCACGCTTCGCATTTCTATATGAATGGGACCAACCTCTACTTCATTTTCATGCTCAAGCCCGATTCTTGGGAAGAGTTCGCCGAGTTTCATGCCGGGGTTGTGAGCGCGATTGTCCAGGCTGGCGGCTCCATCAGCCATCACCACGGGGTGGGGCGGCTGCTGGCTCCCTGGCTCGAAGCGTATCTCGGGCCGGAACAGATGGCGGTGCTCCGCGCCCTGAAAAAACATTTCGATCCGCAGAATCTGATGAACCCCGGCGGACTGCTTGCCCTCGATCCGCCCCCGTCTGAACGATGAAAGACGCGGCATGTCGCACGTCCCGTGCCTTCCGCATACCGGTCCGGATACCGAAAAGGCTGGTTCCTCACCCATTATTCCAGAAATGGCGGTTAAAGTTGCAGCACAGGCGGTACATGTATCAAACTGTGGGGCATGGATGACTGTGACTTTCTGCATTTGCCTCACCCGGTGGGTGAAGAAGAGTGCGAACGACCCTTTAACTCGTCAAACGGGTTTTCGCGCACTCTGCCAAGGCATTTTAATACGTACCTCCCGCCCTATACACGCTGCGGGTGATTATTCAATGCATAAATGGAAATGACCACAATATTCCATGGTATCTCAAGCCAAAAAAAACAATAATTTCTTACTGCTGGCCGGCGCCATTGGCACGGTATTTTTATCCAATGCGGCCATTATGGTGGTGGAATTGGTGGCGGGGCGGCTGGTTTCCCGATATTTGGGCCAGTCGCTGTACACCTGGACCGCCATCATCGGCGTGATGCTGGCCGGCATGTCGCTGGGCAATTATCTGGGCGGGCGGATGGCGGACCGCGCGCGGCCCCTGCGCACGCTCGCCGTGCTGTTTTTGTTGGCCGCGGCCGGTTGTGGCATCATCCTTCCACTGAATTGGCTGGCGGGACAGTGGCCGTTGCTTGTTCATTTTGCCTGGCCGTTGCGGATCGCCCTTCATACCACCGTAGTGTTTCTGCCAACCGCGGCGGTATTGGGCGCCATCAGCCCGGTGGTGGCGAACGCCGCGCTTGGCGCGGGACAGGGTCCGGGGCGGAGTGTGGGGTTGGTGTTCGCGGCGGGCGCGGCGGGAAGCATCGGAGGAACGTTTCTGGCCGGTTTTTGGCTCATTTTCACCCTGAGTGCTTCGCATATTCTGTTGTGCGCCGCGGCGGTCATGTTGTTGTTGTCGCTCCTGTATGGCGGGGCGGCCTTCCGGGTACGGGAAGCTATTTCAACGCACGCCCTGATACACAAGGAATCCCTTCGGCCCGGGCGTATGGCCTGGCTGGTGCCGTACCTGACCGTATTTGTGTCCAATGCGGCCTTCATGACCCTTGAGCTGGCGGCATCGCGCGTGCTGGCGCGCGAGTTTGGCGCCTCCCTCTACACCTGGACCACCATTATCGGGGTGGTGCTGGCCGGGGTCACGCTGGGGAATTATCTGGGGGGCCGCATTGCGGATTGGAAGGCAACACGGGGAACCGTGGCGGCGCTGTTTCTGCTGTCTTGCGGGTTCACGCTGGCGAGTCCGGGGCTAAGCCGGCTGGCGGGCGATTATCTCCGGGAATGGTATTTCATGCAGGCGCTGACGTGGCCGATGCAGATCACGGTGTACACCGCGTTGGTGTTTTTTCCGCCCTGTTTGTGCATGGGCGGCATCAGCCCCGTGGTGGTGCGCCGCACCCTGGACGAAGGCATTGCGCCGGGCCGGGCGGTGGGAGGCATTTATGCATGGGGCGCGCTGGGCGGCATTCTGGCCACCTTTCTCGCCGGATACGCCTTGATTGATTGGCTGGGGAGCACCGCCCTGATTATCGCCGTGGCATTGCTGCTGGCCATTCCTGTTTGGGTGTACGCGGCCCGGCGTCTGTGGGCGGCGGGCTGGGTGCTTGTGTGCACGGCGGCCTTGATGCTATGTCTCGTGTATCATCCCAAGGCGGCGCAGGTGGTCTATGAGGATGAAAGCCAATATTCCTACATCGCGGTGACGGTGGACCCGCAATATCCTCAACTGCGGGAGATGATTCTCGACAAGCTTACCCATAGCATGGTGAATTTGGACGACCCCAAGGCGTTGCAATACGAGTATGAGTGGGTCTACGAAGCGGTGATTGACAAATTCTTTCCGGGCGCCCAACCGTTGGACGCCCTCGTGATTGGGGGCGGCGGTTATGCCTTCCCGCATTACCTGGAAACAGCGCGGCCGGGCGGATACACGGAAGTGGCGGAAATTGATCCCGCTGTCACGGAAGCGGCCCATGCGGCCTTTGGCCTGCCCCGCGACACGAAGATGGCCATTTACAACATGGATGCGCGAAATCGTGTATCGGATGTACTGCGCGAAACCTCGCCAAAGCGTTTTGATTGCATCTTTGGCGATTCCATCAACGACTATACGGTCCCCTATCACTTGACCACCGTGGAATTCACACGGCAGGTGCGCACCCTGCTGAAGGAAAACGGAATATACCTGCTGAACATGATAGACATGCAGGCATCCGGGGCTTTCCTGTCAGCCGTGGCGGCCACCTGCCAAGAGGTGTTCCCTTACGTCTATGTGTTCAATACGGGCCGGCCGGCCTTCATCCGCGACACCTTTATTGTGGTCTGCGCCAATCGGCCCTTGAATCTTGCGGACATTCCCGAGCGGGTAAAAACCAAGCATGCGTATGTTGGGGAATTGTTGGCGGTGAGTACGGTGGGAAATCTGATCGCGCGCCATGGCCGCCTTCTGCTGACGGATGATTACGCGCCCGTGGAAAACCTGTTGGCCCCGGTCGTGCGCTCCCGGCAGGTGGACCGGGGGGAATTGCATCTCAACCGGGCCAAACGCAGTTTCGCGGACGGAGACCTGGAAAAGGCGCAACGGGAGTGTGATCGTGCGTTGGCGATTCACGCTTCGTGGCCGGACGTATTCGAGTTGATAGGCGACATACGGCAACAGCAGGGGAAGCGCGGCGAGGCCCTGGAATGGTACCGGAAAGCCCTCCCGGCACACCTGAAACCCGGCCCGGCCCATTTCAAGCTTGGGAAACTGTTGTTGGACGAAAACCGTCTTGCGGAGGCCGTGCCGGAATTGCGCGCGGGCGTGGACAAGGACCCCGCACTGTTTAAGGAATTGGTGCACATCGCCACGGACGCCATGAACAGCGGAAACATTGATTTGGGCCTCCTGGCCTGGGAGCAGGTCGCCCAGATTCAACCCGGCTCGGCAACAAACTGCTACAACCTCGGGCGGGCCTTGGCCGGCAAGCAACGGTATCAGGAAGCCATCACCCAATGGAACAAGGCCCTGTCACTCAACCCCCGGCATGAAAACAGCCTGCATAATCTCGCCTTGGCCTATGCGATTGCCGGGGAGTACGACGCGGCTTGGAACACCGTGAAGAAAATGCGCGCGTTGGGCTATACCCCGGACGCGTTATTGCTTGAGAACCTATCGAAAAATACCGGAAGAAACGAATAGAAACGTGTGGTTAGCCCATATAGCCCAACACTTTTATTTCCTGTCAGTGCGGAGCGAAGCAATCTGACTTGACATGAAATTGACACTACGGCGAGATTGCTTCGTTTCTTGCAAAGACAAGGCGCGACAAGCATGTGAAGTTGCGATGCAGGGTCTGGGTGTGTGGAAAAAGAGATTCCCGTTTCTGTCCGGAAAACCTTCATTCCGGCAGGTTGTAACCCGCCTGGAGTTCGTTTACTTCCTTGGTGCGGCCCGCGTTGCGGTCAACCAAGTCGCTTTCTGCCGCGTCGCGTGCGCCATTTTGAACCAGCCGTCCTTCGCGGAGTTCGAAGGTGATGTCGGGGTGGATGCGGTGGAGGTGCTGGTGGGAGACCAGCAGGATGGTGGCGCCTTCGGAGCGGGAGCGCTCCAGCAGGCCCAGGACGAGCCCCGCGCTCTCTTCGTCGAGATTGCCGGTGGGTTCGTCGGCCAGGATAATTTCGGGGCGGTTCAATACGGCGCGCGCCATGGCCACGCGCTGGCGTTCGCCGACGGACAGTTCGGCGGGCAGATGGGCGGCGCGGTGGGCCAACCCCAGCGCCACGAGCAGTTCATAGGCGCGTTCGACGGCCTCGGGGTTGCGCCGCGCCAAGGTGGGCAGGAGCACGTTTTCCAGTGCGTTGAGATAGGGCAGCAGATGGAACATCTGGAACACGACGGCGATGCGGTGCGCCCGCAGACCCGCGCGATGCGCCGGGGAGAACGAGGCAATATCTTTTTCCACAATGAACAAGCGTCCCGACGTGGGGCGCATCAGCCCCGCGATTAAGTTGATCATCGTGCTCTTGCCGCTGCCCGACGGGCCGTGCACCAACGCCAAGGCGCCTTTGTGGATGTGCAGCGAGACATCGTCCAGCGCCTTCACCACTTCCCCGCCCCGCGTGTACTGCTTGCCAATGTGTTCCAGCCGGATCATGATTCGCGGTCTCCCAGCACGTTCACCGGTTCCTGCAACAGTCCGCCCAGAATAGGCGGCAGGGCGAACAGGAGGGCCGCCAACGGCGTGCAAATAAGGATGGCGAGCAGCAATTTGGGCGGGATGGTCAGTGTGACATCGGACACATTTAACAAGCGGCCCAGGGGATTGCCCAAGGCGCACCCCGCCAGCGCGCCCAACGTGGCATAAACAACAATTTTCCCGAAAAACAACATGGCAATGCGCCAACCCGGAACGCCCAGTGCGCGCAGCACGCCAATCTCCCGCCGCCGGTTGCGTACATTCTGATGGGTAAACCCCCAGATGGCCGCGGCGGCAGTGGTCATGACAATGCCCAGCGCGGCGAGCGCCACCCGGCTTATCAGCACGCGCTGGTGATGCCGCGCCAAAAGGATGGACTGATAGGGGTGTACATCCACCCCGGGCAACACGTCATGGATGCTTTTGGTGATGGCGTTCGTGAGGTCTTTTGCCGAGGCGGGGCACTGGCACGCCAACGCATCAATTGCATTCACTTTTCCCTGCTTGCCCAACAACGCCTGAACCTCATGCAGGGGGGCGAAAACCCGGATGTCTTCCGGCATCATGCCGGCCTCCGGCAGCACGTTGTCCACGACAAACGCTTTGCCCAGGATTTCCAGCGTGGCGTTGGGTTCCAGTTTCAGCGCCTTCGCCACGGCGGAGCCTACGTACACCTTCCCGTCCGGGATCATATAGGCGGTGGGCATGGGTTTTTTTTCGGTGTTGACGCGGGTCTTTTCCGAAACCACGCCCGTCAACACCACCAGGCAGTCTTTCAAGGAAACGGTTTTTTGATACTTGCCCACGAAATGCTGGGCCATGACCGTGCTTGCGGTGAGTTGGGCCACATATTCTTCCGGCATGTCTCCCCCCTCGAAATCGAGTGCCTGATACCGCGCGGGGTCCACGCCCTTCGCCGTAATCAGCAGGTTGAAGCCCATGTCCTTCATCATGCGCCGCGTGGCGTCCATGGAACTTTCATTGATGGCGCCCAGCGCCGTCAGCAGGCTGGTGGCCAACACCACGGTCAGCAGGCAGAGCAGGGTGTTAATCTTTGATTGCTTCATCTCCGCCACGATTATGTGGCGCAGCGTCAGGCCTTTGTTCATGGCTGTTCCCTCATGCGTATGCTATACCATTTCCAAAGTATAAAGGCTGCCGCCGCCAAAGCCAACAGGGCCGCCGCGCCCACCGGCGCCAGCGCCGCCCACAACAGTTTCCGCCCTTCTTCATTGGGCACTTCCGCCGCCATCGCCTCGGCCTGGGCATCAAAGCTGATTTCTTTGTAGCCATGCCCGGCGGCGGCTTCCAGCGAGGCGAACTTTTCATCCAGGCGGGGTTCCCACACCAGCGGCACATCAATTCCCAAGGCAATGGATTCTTGCAGGCAGGTGCAGGGCACGGTGAGGCTTTTGAGCAATCGATCCGCGTTTTCTTCCGTAATGTCCGCGCCTTGCAACGGCGGCCCCATCAGGCGGCCCCGGCCAAACAGGATGCCGGCCCAATCCGGCCCGTCCGGCTTGATGCCCGCGAACGAGCAAAGGATTTTTTCACGGGGGTCCGTGCGTTCCAGCGGCACGAGGCGAATTCCGGGTGCATGTTCTGTTTCCCAGCGCTTCACCGCGCGTTCCAAAACCGCGTACCCTTGGCCCGCTCCTTCGCCCGAGCCGCGCGCATACAGCACCACCGCCCACACATCCACCAGATGTTGTTTGGCCGTCTCCAGTGAGGGGGTCGAACGCAGTGCCGCCAGCGCATTGTCCTCCGGAGCGGGTTCCCAATGCTCAATCAGAAATGCCTGCTGGAGAAATAATGAAATGCCCACCAGCACCGTGACCGGGAATGAGGGGGGCGCGGACGGCAGCCCGTACCGTTCCCAGCGTATTTCCGGATCATCCGCGATGACACGCTCCACCCGTAGATTAAATCCGTCTTTATTCTCCAGATACCACTGATTAAGCCGGGTGTAAATGGCGTCCGCTTCGGCATCGCCCTTGTTGCCCATCACGCACAGCCGGTGGGTGTCGCGTTTTCCCTGAAACGCCGCGTCCCGCACGGTTCCGGAATTACACGCCCATACCGCCGCTTCCCCGGCCAGGAGGAGCGTTGCCAGTATCAGGGTTGTGCTCAATCGTGCCATACATCCTACCCGCAATTTTTTGCCGCAAGGCATCATACACAATGGAAACAATCCCTGGCGAATGCTTTGTTCCGGTGTGGCGCATTCTCCGCCAAGGAGGCCGCCCGCTACGGACCTCACCGGTGTTTTTGCTGGTCCTTGGGCACCCACCATTCGCGTCCATCGAGGCCGAGCCGGTATGCCTTGACGTTGCGGAAGCGTTTGTCAATGGCCACGCGGGCTTTGCTGCAGTACAAGAAGGTATACGGCTGCTCGTCATAAATAATGGCGCTCATGCGGTGATACAGCGCCGCGCGTTTTTCCATATCGAATTCCTTGCGCGCCTCCTCGATAATGGCATCCACCTCGGTATTCTTGAATCCGGGATAATTCGAGCCCTGTTCGGCCTGGCTCGAATGCCAAATCTGATAGGGGTCCTGTTCCGGGTCCAATTGCCACCCCATGATCATGGCGTCAAAATTGAGTTTTTGGACGGTTTCCGCGAAGGTGGCCCACTCGAGCTGCCGGATGTTCATTTTTATCCCCGCTTTTTTCAGTTCTTCTTTGAATACCGTGGCCAGGGCTTCGGTTTCCGGCGAGCCGGAAGGCACCATGAATTCGAACTCGAATTTCCGTCCGTCCTTCTCACGCACGCCCTCTCTGTCCGCATCCACCCACCCCGCCTCCTCCAATTGTTGGCGGGCGCGCGGCGGATCAAAGGGCCAGGGGGTCAGTTCCTTGTTGTATTCGGCCGAATCAAAAAAGAAGCAGTTCGTCACTTCGACGCCCAGCCCGTGAAAAATGGTGGCGAGGATGGTCTGGCGGTCCAGCAGCATGGTCATGGCCTGACGCACTTTTTTGTCGCTAAACACCGGACGCCGCGTATTCCAGCCGATATACCCGTGGCTGGGGATGAAATAGGTCAGCTTGTTGAAGTTGGCCTCGAATTCCGGGGCGTTGACGGCGGAACTCACCCACTGGTCCGGCGTCATCCCCATAATGTCCAATTCGCCGCGCTGCAACACCTGGAGCGCCGCGTTATCGTCGGTAATCACCTTGTATTGACGCTTCAGCACATGCGGCTTCACGCCCCAATACTGTTCATTGCGTGCAATCACCACCTGCTGGTTGGTGTCCCAGGCCTCGAATACAAACGGCCCCGTGCCAATGGGTTTTCGGTTATTGGGATGCGTATTGAAATCGCCCGTGCTGAAAATGTGTTTCGGCAGCACCCGCAAATCTTCGCCCAACGTAATCAGGGTCTTGAAATAGGGCTGCTTGCAGACAAAACGGACCGTGTATTCGTCCGGTGTTTCACACCGTTCCACATTCTCGAAATAATTGCGCAACGGCATGGAATCCGATGCGGGATTCATTAAAATGTCATAGGTGAATTTCACGTCCGCCGAGGTAAAGGGGACGCCATCCGAGAATTTCACGTCTTTGCGCAATTTGAACGTAAAGAGAAGCTTGTCCTCCGAAATGTCATACGATTCCGCAAGATTGGGCTTCATCTCCCAGGTTTCATTGTCGCGTTTGAGCAATCCCTCGTAAATCAAATCCGTAATGGTTTTGGCATAAGCGTCATGGGACGAGAGCAGCGGATTCAGCGTGGCCATCTCCACCGGGAGCCGCGATACAATCCAATCGCCGTCCACGGGGGTTCCGGAATCTTCCGTGGGGTTGGCGGGAGCCGAGGGCGCATCCTTTTGGGGCGCTGTCGGGCTGGATGCGGGCTCCGGGGCCGGACCCCCGCATCCATTCAAAATCACTGCCACCGCCATACACCAAAGGGTCATCCCCATACGATGTTTCCTTGGCATGAAATGTTCTCCTTCTTTTGCTTGCGCCGGTATTCCCGTGCGCGCCGGAAAGCGTATATACTACCATAGCGCCGGAAAGGCCGGAAACGAACAAGGCAACGGCAAAAGTATGCTGGAACGATTGAACACACTGGGGATCACGGTCCCCTGCAAGCGCGTATGGACCCCCGAAGCGGCGCAAAAGGCTGCGGCGGAATTGGGCGGGCCTGTCTGGGTGAGCGCGGGCGAAGGGTGGCGCATGCGGGTGGAAAGTCCGGACGACCTTTCCCTGGCGTGGGCCAAGGCCCAAAAACACCTCCCGTGCCCCGATGCCGGCGTGCTCTTGCAGGCCGATGCGCCGGGCGAACACTATCGCGTTATAGGATACACACGGCGGGGTGCATTTTATCCCGCCGAAATACTGAGCGAACGCCTTTTGGAAGGGCCGTTTGGCGTGCCCGTGGAATTTTGTGTGCCGGCCGGTCTGGAGGCCGCCGCGTATGATCCGTTGATAAATCGGGCGAAACGCGCCGAGACCGCCCTGCCCCATGATGGAGGATTCATCGAGATGGAATTTGTTGTGACGCCGGCCTCCGCGCGAATCACGGCCGTATACATTGCCGGCACTCCCGATCCGGTGGTGGAGCGGTTGATGCATTGCGCGCAAGGGTTTGATGGCGGTGCGGACACCCCTCGGGCCGCGGCCGTGGTCTGGCTCACCAGTCATTCCGGCGTGGTGGATCACATCGAGGGGTGCGAGGCCGCGCGCGCCGTGTCCGGTGTTCAGGACGTGGTAGTGCGGGTGCAACCGGGCGACATTCTGGGCCACGTGACCGATCTTCCCTCCCGCGACCGCCTTGGATACATTCTGGCCACCGGTCCCACACGCGATGACGCCCTGGAATCCGCCCGTTCCGCCGCCGCCCGGATTCATATCGCCACGCGGACTACACTGGATTAACCCAAATAATTGGTGACAGGCACCATTTATTAGGAAATTCAGGGACGGGCTACGAAATAGGATTTTCCCCATCATCGGAAATGAAACCGTAATTCGTAGCCCGTCCCCGAATTTTACACGAGAAAGAACCGGAACACATTGATGGAAGCAACAATTGAAATAACAGCCGCCGCGCATGGCGGGGATGGGATTGGCCGTATCGAAGGCCAGGTGTGTTTTGTGCCCTATGGCCTGCCGGGCGGCGCTGGGCACGGTGTTCGCGCCGCTGGTGAGTGTTATCATCGCTGTGATCCTGATCTTTCGGAAGAAGACGCATCTGCCGCCGCCGGAACGCTTCTCGCTGATCCCGGATTTCTCGGTGATCCGGGTGGTGGTGCGCATTGGCATCCCAACGGGTATTCAGGGGGTTGTACTGAACCTTG
>CAYYRW010000044.1:0-61881 GCA_964474205.1 uncultured Nitrospirales bacterium
CGGGAGAGGAAGGAGTGGGAGAGGGGGGGTGGGGGGGGGGGGGGGAGGGGAGGGGGGGGGGGGGGGGGGGGGGGGGGGAGGGGGAGGGGGGGGGGGGGGGGTGGGGGGTGGGGGGGGGGGGGGGGGGGTGTGGGTGCGGGGGGGGGGGGGGGGGGGGGGGGGGGGGGGGGGGGGGGGGGGGGGGTTGGGATGGGGGGGTTGGGGGGGGGGGGGGGGGAGTTCGGGGGCGAGGGAGAACGCTTTTCGGTAGAGGACGGTTGCGTCGTTGGGGTGGGTATGGTTTTCTTTGTGTCCAAAGGGGGTTCGGGTATCGACGTGTCTCAGGGCTTCGGTGAGATGGTCTTTTGCGGTGGCGAGGTAGTCGTTGGAAGCAGGATGGAGATGGGCCTGGTCTTCGGGGGTGAGGGAGAAATCATGGTGTTGGCGTTGGGCACAGGTTTGGGATTCTCTGAAGGTGGGTGAGACGATGAGACGTTTGTTGTAGAGGCCAAGGTATCGGCGGTATTCGGAGGAGAGGCGGAGGAATGCAGTGAGGGCCGCAGAGGGTTTTAAGGTTTCTTTGATTAGGTCTTTGGAGAGGGTTTCGGTGGCGTCGATGAGGGAGGAATTACTGAGGGTGGTGGCGGCGCGGGTCATCATGACCTGGAGCATGGCCATGTGGTGTGCGGTGTGTTGGTCAAGGTTGGTGGCGTTTTCGAGGTGTGTGGTGAGTTCGATGGCGTCGGTGACGGCCGCCTGGTATTGGGTAGCTTCGTAGGGGCAGGTGGGTGCGTTGGCGGGGGGAAGCGCGGCGACGTGGGGTGCGGCCAGAGGGCAGTGTGCCCAGTTGGGGCATTTTGGGGAGCATCGCTGGAGGGCGCGGGAGTAGAGTCCGTGGATGACGGCGTTGCGGTTGCCGGGTTGCGCGCCGGTGAGGTCGAATCCGCCGTGGAAGCGGCAGCGTCCGTTTTTGTGTTCGGGGGAAAACTCACAGGGGGCGCCGCCAGGGGTGCGCGCGCCGCAGATGCGGTGGGCGAGTTCGGCTTCGCGTTGGTTGATGGTTTGAATCCAGGGTTCATCCCAGACGGGGGAGCAGGGGGAGCCGAGGGCGGTGGTGGTGGTGGAGACTGGGGTGGCGGGTTTGGGGGAGGTTGGCGTGGTCATTGGGGGATCTTTCATGGGTTATTGGGGACCCGGCTTCGCCTGCGGCTACGCCGTGGGAAGTTGCGGATTGCGGAACAACAAGAGGGGTTGGGGGGAAGAGACAAAGGGGAAAAAAGACAGAGGGGAACACGGACTTACACTGACTTACACTGACCGACACGGAGGAAAAGAGGGACTGGGAGGACTTGGAGGACTGGGAAGACTGGGGAGTATAGGACCCATTGGACAGATAGGACCAATGGGAGTTATTGGCAGGTTGTTTGAGGCTTCGATTCATTGTTTTCACTTTTTAGTTGTTGGGCGCGGCGAGATGCCGAGTCCAGTGGAGAGTGTTGGTCTCTGTTTATTAGCGCGGGGGATTGCAGGAAATAGGGACTAGGGGCTAGGGGCTAGAGGCTAGAAAATGGGGAAATATAAGGGGAATTTTTGGGAAAAATATTTTGTAGAAAGAAAAACAGCGTAAAAAAGTAGACGCTGGCGTCTACATATTTCAGGAAATGGAAAGTGGGGGTTAAAATTTGTGGATTGGAGGGTTGGATTTTGTGGAAAAATGGGCGGTAAATGGGGGGTGGAGATGGAGTGATCGATACTATATTGGGGATTTCTGGATTCCCTTATTTAATTACACACAGATTGCTCAGATTAGCACAGATTTTATTGATACGTGAATGGCAAGAAGGGGATGCGTGTTTGTCATTGCAATGACAGAAAGGGTTGAGTCTTATTTTCATTGCGCTTGTAATGACGGGAAAAAGCACGCGTATTGCTGCAACTCAGGATACTGGTAACATGGAGCATCCTGTTATTTCCGCAGTAATTCGTCATTGTCCACCCATGCGATCCAAGCGGAATAAGATGTCCTGACAGGCGACATGAATGGGGCTTTGCCGCATGGATTTGTTTTCGAAGCTGTGGTTGATAATTTCCGGGAAATTATGGGTGATGTGAAAGGCCAATTCCGGAACAGAAAACATATCATTGAGTCCCATTTTGTTGTCAAACTCCGAAGGCGCATTCATCTTTTCTTCAAGATATTTCAAGGCTTCTTCCAAAGTGGCTTTTGCCGGAATGAATGCTACCACAGCTTGATACATTGGATCGTCGGCGCACAAATCCAGGGCATAATGAACTCCTTTTGGCAGACTAGTTTTGTTATACTTGGTTTTCTTGTTTGGGGCTGAAACCAGTGGTAAGGAAAGTGAATGTGACAAAGCGAGCGGTACATTTTGGCGCGGGCAATATCGGACGCGGGTTTTTGGGTCAGTTGTATTTTGAGTCGGGGTATCACACGACGTTTGTGGATGTGGTGGAGGAGGTGGTGCAGGCGCTACAGGCGCGGCATTCGTATCCCATCCGGATTGTGGAGGAGGAATGTGAGACGATTCTGGTGGAGGGGGTGGATGCGGTGCATGGCAAGGATCGCGAGGCGGTGGTGAAGGCGTTGTCCGAGGCGGATATTGCGTCCACGGCGGTGGGGGTGAATGCGCTTGGGTACATTGCGCCGGCGCTCGCGGCGGGTATTGAAGGACGGTTTCAGTGTGCGGACGCGCCGCCGCTCAATATCATTTTGTGCGAAAACCTGATTGATGCCGGTCCTTTTATGCGGGAGAAGGTCCGGGCGTATCTTCCCGACGTGTATCATACCGCTCTGGATGAGCGGGTGGGCTTTGTGGAGGCCTCCATCGGGCGGATGGTGCCGGTGATGACGGAAGCGCAGAAGGCGGAGGACGTGCTGTTGGTGTGTGTGGAGCCGTATTGCGATTTGCCGGTGGACATGAATGGATTTAAGGGGTCTGTCCCTGAAATTCTTCATATGAAGGCGCTGGCCAATTTCGGGGCGTATGTGGAGCGGAAGCTGTTTGTGCACAATCTTAGCCACGCGACTACGGCGTATCTGGGCTATTTGCGGGGGCATGAATATATCTGGCAGGCCATCCGGGATGACGCGATCCGGGCGGAGGTCCATGCGGCCGCGTCGGAAAGTTGCGAAGGATTGCACCGAAAACACGGGCTGAATCTCGCGGATTTACATGCGCACCGGGACGATCTGATTCGCCGGTATCACAACCGCGCGTTGGGGGATCAGATTGCGCGGGTGGCGCGGGATCCCCTCCGGAAACTCGGTGTGAAAGACCGTTTAATCGGTTCCGGGCTGATGTGCCTGGAACAAGGAGTGCCCCCGGAAGGCATCGGAGTTGCAGTGGCCGCCGCAATTCGGTACGATCAGGGGGATGATCCGGCCGCGCAGACCCTCCAGCGTATCCGTCGGGAACAAGGCACCCTGGGCGTACTGCGGGAAGTCTGTCAACTTGGCCCGGATTCTCCGCTTGTGAGTTACATCGAAAAGGGTGCCGAACACCTTCAGCAGCAAGGCTGGATAACGTAAGGGCAGTTATGCACGAGATTTTGTTACCCAAGTTGGGCCAATCGGTGGAAGAAGCGCAAATTGTTCAATGGCTGAAAAAGGAAGGGGACGCCGTTCAGGAAGGCGAACCCATCTTCACGGTCCAGACGGACAAGGCGGAGATCGAATGTGAATCCACCGCCTCCGGAATTTTGCGTAAGATATTGGTGGAGCCGGGGATAGATATTCCGGTAATGACCGTTGTCGCGCTGGTCGGCGCGGCTGATGAGGCCCTGCCTGATTTGGGTAAGTACGGCGTGTCCGGGGGCGCTCCCGCCTCAGCGGCCGCCCCAGCCCCCGCCGCTGAAGCGCCCGTTGCCGCCGCTCCCGCACCGCAAGTCACCGCCACTGAAAGCGCTGGATTCGCTTCGCCTCGTGCGCGCAAGGCCGCCGAGGAAAAGGGCGTGGATGTCAGCAAAGTGGCTGGCACAGGCGCTGGCGGACGGGTGACGGAAGAGGACGTGCTGGCCTATGCCGCCAGCCAGGGCGCTGTGAAAATTACGCCGACCGCGCGCCGTATGGCGGAAAATGCGGGCGTGGACGTCCGCGGCCTTGAAGGCACCGGCATCGGCGGCAAGATTACGAAAGACGACGTTTCCCGCGCCGCCGCTCCGGCGAAAGCGCCTGCACCGGCTCCCGCCGCTGCCGCCGCCCCTGCGGAAGGCGTGAAGCGCATTCCGTTGACGCCGATGCGCCGGATCATCGCGACCCGCATGTGCGGGAGCAAATATGCGGCCCCGCACTATTATGTCACCATCGAAGTGGACATGCAGAAGGCGAAGGACTTTCGCGCGGGCGTCAAGACCTACAAACTCACCTACAACGACTTGGTGCTGTGCGCCGTGGTGCGCGCCCTGAAAGAATTCTCCGCCGTGAACGCGCGTTGGGCGGGCGACGCCATCGAGCAGGTGGCCGACATCAATCTGGGCGTGGCCGTGGCCCTGCCGACCGGCCTCATCGTGCCGGTGATCAAGCAGGCGCAGTTGCTGTCGCTCGAGGGCATCAGTGCCGCCGCGAAAGCCCTCGCCACCAAAGCCCAGACGGGTAAATTGCTCCCCGATGACTACGTGGGCAATACGTTCACCGTGTCCAACCTGGGCGCGTACGGCGTGGAGAGCTTCACGGCGATTATCAATCAGCCGGACAGCGCGATTATCGCGGTGGGCCAGATGAAAGACCGTGTGGTGGCCGTTGACGGCGGGATTCACATCCGCCCGATCATGAAAATGACCATCTCGAGCGATCACCGGGTAATTGACGGTTCGGTTGCGGCGCAGTTCATGGGGCGCGTCAAAGCCATAATGGAAGCCGCGGAATTCTAAACAAGCGGGTTTAGGGTTTGGGGTATAGGGTTTGGAAAGGCCCATGGACCCGGCCCGGAGACCAAGGAGTAGCATATGCCACAGTGTGATGTAGCGGTTATCGGCGCGGGGCCCGGCGGATATGTCGCGGCCATTCGGTGCGCTCAGCGCGGCGCGAAAGTCATCGTGATTGAACGGAAATACCTGGGGGGCGTTTGCCTGAATGTCGGCTGCATCCCCACGAAAACCTTTATCTACACGGCGGAGATGTACCGGCGGCTGAAACATGCCGAAGACTACGGCCTGAAGGTTGGCGAGGTCAGTGTGGACATGAACGCCTTGCTGAAGCGCAAAAACAAGGTCGTGAGTGTCAACACGGGCGGCATCGACGCCTTGTTCAAGGCGTACGGCATCCAGGTGGTCAATGGCGAAGCCCGGATTACCGCGCCGGGTAAAATTGCCGTGGGCGATCAGGAAGTTACGGCGAAAAGCATTATCGTGGCCACGGGCGGGCGTCCGGCCATCCTGAAGGGCCTCGAATTTAATGGCACAACGATTATTGGCAGTACGCGCGCCCTGGAAATGACCGATGTCCCGAAGCGTATCGCCGTGATTGGCGCGGGCGCGATGGGCGGCGAGTTCGCCTGCGTGTGGAATGCCTTCGGCGCGGAAGTGACCCTGATCGAAGCGATGCCGACCGTGTTGCCCCGTGAAGACGAGGAATTGACGAAACGGTTGGAGCAGGTGTTTAAGAAAAAGGGCATTGACGTGCGCGCGGGCACCAAAGTGGCCAAAGCCACGCCCGCGAGCAACACCGTGACCCTTGAGTTGGAAGGCGTGAAGGCCGGCAAGATTGAAGTGGACATGGTGATGGTGAGCGTGGGGCTGCAATGCAATTCCGAAGTGGTCACTTCAAACCCGAATCTGGGCGTGAAGGTGGGTCCGCGCGGCGGCATTCTGGTCAACGAAAAACTCGAATCGAGCGTGCCGGGCATTTATGCCATCGGCGACGTCATCGACAAGACCTGGCTGGCGCACGGCGCCTCCGCGGAAGCCATCGTGGCCGCGGCGAATGTCACCGGCGGCAACAAGAAGATGAACTATCGCGTGGTGCCCGCCTGTAACTTCACCTCGCCGGAAGTGGCGAGCGTGGGGCTTTCCGAGAAGAAGGCGAAGGAGCAGGGCATCAACGTCAAGACCGGCCGGTTCATGTTCATGGGCAATGGCCGCGCGCATGCCATTGGTGAAACCGAGGGTATGGTGAAGATTGTGGGCGATGCGGCGACGGATGAGATTGTCGGCGTGCACATCATGGGTCCGGAAGCGGGCGAAATGATCGCGACGGCGGCCCTGGCGATGCAGATGGAAGCCACGGTCGAGGAGATCGTGGACACCATTCATACGCATCCCACGTTGTCCGAAGTAATGCATGAAGCCGCCGAAGATTACTACGGGCTCAGCATTCACTCGCGTCCAAAAAAGAGTTAAACAACGGATACTGGATGCGCCCCCCGTGGGCGCTTCCTTTTTTATGGAATGGGCCACCCCGGGAGCGGATAGATGCGTTCGAGAAAGGCAGTTGTCGAAAATATACTCTGCTTTGCCTTGCTGGCCGCGCTGCCCGCCGTACTCTGCCTGTCCAGCGGGTTGCCGTTGTCGCTGGACCAGGCATTGCTGCTCCCGCCTTGGGAAGAAGCGTTGCCCGATGGGCTCACCGTGAAAGCGGAGCCGTTTACCGCCCAACACACCCTGCAAACGTATCCGTGGTATGCCTTCATGCATCAGGCGGCCATGAATCACGATTCTTTGCTGTGGAATCCGAATGAAGGGTTTGGAACGCCATTCACGGCCCTGTGGCGCACACGCGTATTCTCGCCATTTTCCGTACCGTTCTATTTCCTGCCGCTGGCGCTGGCGTTGCGCTGGTCGGTGTTGTTGAAGCTGATGCTGGCGGGCTGGGCCGCTTATTATGCGGCGCGCCGGTTCCGGCTCGAACCGGCCATTGCCCTGTTCGTGGGGCTGTCGTATCAACTCAGCGGCCCGGTTTTTCTGTGGTCGGCGGATACCATGGCGGATGCACTGCCGTGGTTTCCACTGTTGTTGGTGGCCTCGGAACGGCTCATGATCGGCGAATTCCGGGCGTGGCCGCTGGCCGCGCTGGTGCTGGCGCTGATGGGTTTCGGGGGCAGCCCGGAAACCATGGCGTCCTCCATTGCATTTGTCATGCTGTACATGCTTGCGCGGCGGGTGCGCGACAAGCGCTGGATTCATCTGCGCGTGGCTCTGGGGGGGCTGGCGCTGGCTGTCTTCTTTTCGCTGGGACTGCTGGCCCTCCAGGTGATTCCCTTCGCGGAATTTCTCACCCAAGGGCACATCGAGAACATGCTGCCGCCGGTGTCGTTCACGTTTGGCGACCTGACGGCGCTGGTGACGCCGGGACTGACGGGCGAACACCGGGGAGCATCCGCCAACTATGTGCGGTTGCTGCACACGGGGCTGGTGTCGTTGTTGCTGCTGCCGCTGTGGTGGGCACTGCGGAGTTTTACAGGGAAAGTCGTGCGGCGCCGGACGGAATCGATGTTCATGGCGGCTTTGGCGTTCGTATGTCTTCCACTGTTGTTCGGGGACCATATTTCCCGGGTGTATGTGCTGGAACTGCTGGGCCCGCAACATTTTCTTATAGCGCATTGCCTGGCGTTTGCGTTTATGGTGGGGGCTGGCGCGCAGGAATGGAATGAGTTGAAGCCGGAACAATGCAAACGCGCATTGCGGCATTTGAAGCGCTTCATGCCCGCCTTGTGGGGGGCCGGGCTAATCCTTTGGGGCGTTTTCATCCGGGGTGAGGCGTCTGCAAGTTCCATGATTCTTTCGCTGCTTGTGCCCCTGGGCGTGGCCCTGGGCGTTTTGATTCTTTTAGGCGTTACCTTGATCCGGCCCACGGTGCGCGGCACCGGGTACGTGTTGAGTGTGTTGTCCGCGCTGGCGCTGTTGTGGGCATATCTCCCTTGTCTGCCCAACACGCCCGAACCGCAGTCATTTCCCGAAACGTCTTTTGTCACCTCGCTGCGCTCCATGCAGAACCGTATTGGGGGAAGCCAAATGTTGAAACAATGGCCGCTGTCGGCCAACGGCGTCGAACAAGTGTTCAATCCTTCCGGCGCGTCGCTGTATCGGTATCAGTCGTTCATTGATCGCATCAAGCCCGATCCGCTGTTGTTGCGCCGGTGCGGCATTCAGGCGCTGTTGTTGACCAAGGAAGACATCCGGGGCGTTTTTGCGGAAATGCGCCCGGATTTGCAGATGCAGAGCGTGTATGCCTCCGGGGCGGCGCTGTTCCGCGACCTGAAGGCGTTGCCGAAAGCGCGCATGATATACGAGGGGCGGCACGTGGAGCATTTTGATCCTTCCCGGGTTGCGTCCGCACAGCTTCCGGTGTTAGAGGGCTCCGCCTTGCCGGAGAACAACGAAGGGCCGGATGCCGACGTAACCCTGGAACGGGGTAAAAGCAATGACACGGCGGCGGTACAGATCGAAAAAACGCGCCCCGGTGTTTTGGTGATGGCGGATGCCTGGTATCCCGGGTGGACCGCCACACTCGATGGAAAAGCGGCCGATATTTTTCCGGTGGATGGCGTGTTCCGGGGGGTTGAAGTGGGGGAGGGGGAGCACTTGGTAGCCTTCTCCTATGAACCCTTTTCCTTTGAAGTGGGGAAATGGATCAGCGCCTTGGCCGCCGTGTGCGTGCTGATAAGCCTGCGCCATGTGCTGCTGCGAAAACGGCAGCCGTTTGAAGGGTTGTCCTGATTCCTGAAAGGCAGCGAAGCACCCCATCACTAAAATGCTTCTCTGAGTGCTTTGGCCAGTGTACCTTTTCATCGTACACATTTCTCCGCTATTACTGTCCCAGGCCGAGTCTGGAGTATAATCCGCGCACTACCGGCCGAGGAACAACTGGGAATTATGTTGGAACGCGTGCAAAACAGCCGTACTGCCCGGAACAGAATCGTCTTGATCGCAGGGGCGATACTGTTCCTCGGGGGCGCTTTGCCGGGAGTCGCGGACACAGTGCAGTTCCCGTGGACAACCGGTACAGGGGCTTCACAAGCGAGTGGCAATCGGTTCTGGAGTGGAATCGCGTCGTCGGCCGACGGCAGCAAGCTGGTGGCTTGCGCGAACCCCGGCCGCATCTATACGTCGCCGGACTCGGGTTCCACCTGGACGGCACGCGCCTTCGAGCAGGCCTGGGTTGACGTGGCGTCCTCCGCGAATGGCGCCACGTTGGTGGCTACCTGGGACATGGACCTTTACGTCTCGACGGACTCGGGGGTGACGTGGGTGAAGAAACTCATCGATTGGAACGGCTGGGGCAAAGTGGCCTGTTCCGCCGATGGCACGGTGATCGCCGTGTGTACCACGCGTGACTACAGCGCTGGATACTTGCTTCATGTTTCAACCGACGGGGGCGGCACGTTTGCGTACTGCAATGCCCAGAAGCTGCCCTATTCCGATGTGGCGATGTCGGCGGATGGCACGAAGATAGTGGCTTGTGTCGGCGGCGGCCAGGTCTGGACCTCGGCGGACACGGGTGCGGCCTGGACGGCCCACGAAGACATCCGAGATTGGCGGAGCGTGGCCTCGTCGGCGGACGGCACGAAGCTGGCGGCTTGTGTGTGGGGTGGCCAGATCTACACATCGGGCGACTCGGGGGCGACCTGGACGGCCCACGAAGACAATCGTAATTGGCGGAGCGTGGCCTCGTCGGCGGACGGCACGAAACTCGCCGCCCATGCCCTCTACGGCGACGTATATTTTTCGACGGACGCGGGCGCGGCATGGACGCCCTGTGGTCACACTTGGAATTTCAAGCAACTGACCCTATCAGCGGATGGCACGAAGCTCTTCGCCGGAGCATGGGCCGGCCCCATCCACACGTTCAACACGGACGGCGCCACGGCTGTCTGCACCGTTGCCGGGCCGGAGTCCCAGAGTTCCTCCGAAGCCGGTTCCACCGTGGAACCGCAACGCGAAGGCGAGGATGTCCGCCGTGTGCCGGATAATGAAGAACAGCGGCGGGACGCGCCCCCCAGGACGCCACGGCCGGATGGCGGATACCTCACCAACTGGTTGGTGGCCGGCCCCCTGGACGAACAGGCGCCCTTCGACGCGCTTTTCACGCCCGCCGGCGGCGCGTTCCCGGCGCCCCGTGAAGGGGAAACGCTGAACGGTTTCGAGCAACGTTGGGTCCGGTATCGCGCGGACGGAGACCTCATCAACTTGCGGGAAGTCGCCGGATATGACCCAACCGTGACTGCCGCGGCCTATTGCGAATTCGACAGCGACGCGGATCAGCGCGGCCATATTTATTGCGCCTCGCAGAACACGCTCCAACTTTGGGTGAACGGCCGCCCGGTCTTCGACCAGCCCGAGGCGCCCTACTCGCCGCTGAAATGGGAAGACCGCGGCGTCGATCTCCTGCGGGGCGTCAACTCCTGCCTCATCGTGTGCAGCGCCTGTAACGCGGAGTTGTTTGGTTTCGCGCTGCGGGTCGAAGGCCCGGAGGCGACGCCGGCGACGCCCCTGGTCTGGAATCCGAGTATTCCCAGTGCCCCGTCCGTTGAGGATGGACGCTATGTGCTGCTTTCTCCGGACTGGCGGTGGATGGCGGGAGACGACCCGGCCTGGGCGCAACCCGGTTATGATGACAGCAACTGGAACAAGGTCCCAGACTGGCCCTCCGCGGATACAATGCCGCCGGGCGGCGTATACTGGATGCGCGTCCTCGGGTGCTTCGCCTACGGCAGTACGCTGGCGCCGTACGGATTCGTGGGGATTGATGCGCAGAGCGTTGACGTCTATCTCGATGGCGCGCGCATCCCTGACCGGAACAGGCATGACTGGGCGCTGGAGCCGTTTCGTTACCGCGATACCACGACATGCTTGCCCAGGGAATGCACGCTGGCGGTTCGTGTGGTCAGCGAGGGGTGCGGGCGCCCGATCGCGCGTCTGGCCGTACAACACGCCGATAAGGCCATGAACGAGGAGCTGCGTGTCCTGCAACCCCGAAAGCAGCACCGCCTGTTTCTCTTGTTCTTGCTGGCGGTTTCGGTCGTGTACTACCTGCTGGTATACCGCAACCATCCCAGGCAAATCGAAGGCACCGTCTGTTGCGTTACCGTGGCACTGGCCATCTTCTCGATGCTGATCGCGACAGAGGATAGCTGGACGTTCAAGAATGTGCTGTCCACGGCGGCCTGGATGTCTCCCCTGTGGGCGGGGGTCGCGTTTATCGCCGGCATCGCGATGGTCCATGTCATGGCGTACGGCGCCGTGTCATGGCGTGCTGTTCTGGGATACGGCGTGGTCAGCGCCGCGTTGTTTGCCAGCGGTTGGAAGCTGGAGACCCGCTGGATCGCATTCTCCATCTTCCCGCTGATGACACTGGAATACCTGCGCGTCTGGACAATGTATGACCTCATTCCGCGCCGGGCAAATCGCGGCGCTGTCGGGCTCGGCCTCTTTTTCCTTGTAGCGGCGCAGATCGTCACGGCGCTGTACGGCGTGTCAATCGGACAGTATTTCCCCAATGCCGGTCCGTATGCCCATCTCTACGGACTGGTCGGCCTTGCGGCATGCCTTGTAATGTACACCTCGCGGGAATCCGCCCTGGGCATGCACGAACTGCTGGGCCTCACGGCCACGCTGGAGAGCAAGGTGGCCGAACGAACCCGGCAGGTGCAACAGCTCACTCAGCAGGTCGTTTTGGCCGAAGGGGCCGAGCGGGCAAAGCTCTCGCGCGAGTTGCACGACAGCGTCGCTCAAGCCCTCTGGTTCGCAAAACTTTCCGCGGAAAAACAATTCCCCGGCACTCCAGGGGATCAACCTCACGAAATAGTCGAATTACTCGATAAAGCCATAGAGGAGGTCCGTGGGATTGCCTACGGCTTGCATCCTCCTGAACTGGCCAAACTGGGCTTGGTGCGCGCTCTGATGCAATTATGTAAGTATTTTTCGTATGTCACGGGAATTTCTGTTGACTATCAGGCCCACGGTATGGATAATGTATCTTTGAGTCCCGTCGGGGAGGTTAACGTGTATCGCGTTTTACAGGAGGCGCTGAACAATGTTCGGCAGCATGCCGAAGCCTCCAATGTCCGGGTAAGACTCTTGGGCGCCTTCCCCAAGGTGATTTTACGCATCGAGGACGATGGCCGGGGCTTTGCCATGGACCAGGAGCATGGGAAAAAAGAAGGGCATATGGGATTGCGAAGCATGGAGGAACGGATGCGCCTGCTCGGCGGAACGATGCGCGTTAATTCGGCGCCTGGCGAGGGCATGCGCATTGTGGTGGAAATTCCTCAACAAAAGGAACAGGCTTGATGCCGGAGAAAAAGACAGTATTGATTGTGGATGACCATCCCTTCGTTTTACGGGGCATGAAATCCACCATTGAAGCCACGGGGATGTTTGGGGACATTCAAGGCGCGGAAACCGCCGAAGAAGCCCTGCAACTGGCCAAGCAAAGCCCCCCACATGTCGCGGTCATTGATATCACCCTGCCGGACATGGACGGCATCCAATTGACGCGCGAGTTTCACACTATCTATCCGGAGATGCGGATTCTCATCGTGAGCATGCACATCCAGCAAAACTACGTCATCGAGTCCTTCCACGCGGGCGCCCGGGGCTATGTCGTCAAACAATCCTCCACCAACAAATTCCTCGATGCGCTCCGGTGTGTGGCCCAGGGAGACATCTTTATAGACGGGAAGGTGGGCATTGACGTATCCAGCATTCTGGCCGATACGCATTCCGAAAACATCGTGCGGGACACGGCGTATACAACGCTGAGCCCCCGGGAACAGCAGGTGATGCTGATGCTCGTGGAAGGGAAAACCTGCCGGGAAATCGGGGAGGAACTCAGCATCAGCAGCAGAACCGCCGACGTCCACCGTGCCAGCATTCTGAAAAAATTGGCCCTGGAAAACAACGTCGAACTCGTCCGTTACGCCACTGCCATCGGCCTGATTGACATCGCGCCCGCCCGGACAGAGTCGGAATAATTTCTCACCCGCTTCCTGCCCCATTTAGTACGCAGGTCGTGATCGCTAACCCTATCGGGATTCGGGGTCCGGGGTTCTGGGTTCGGGGTTCGGGGTCCGGGGGGGAATTGCGGATTGCGGAATGCGGAATGCGGATTGAAGAACACGGGGGCCGCAATCCGCAATCCGCAATCCTCCTATGGGCTTTGCGTACTAGTATATAGTATTCCTGCGATGGCATGTTTCAGGCAATGCCCCTTTTACTGACCGGATCAATTCGCTAAAAGCCCTCTAATGGAGGCTATTTTCTGCTTGACTTTTCAGATACTATGACTTATTCTTATGAGTATTACGTAGTGGTGGAAGGGAATAGAAACGCAAAGGTTGTGTAATATTTACTACAAAACCAAGCGCATATTCGTAAGTAGAATTAGTAGGTAAGGGTCTGTTTAGCCTGTTGGATGCCTGTGAAATCTTCCTGATGGGCTGGGATGGAAAAGGAATAGGTTCATACGGAAATAGAGGGAGAGAACCATGAAACGTCAATCGCGTGTGTTGCAGGGATGGTGTTCATTCGGAATCATTGTGTTAACCATGATGTGCCTCGCGGGAGGGGTGGTGGCCGATCCTCCGGCCACGATCAACATCCGGGGGCAGTTGCTGGATGCGGAGGGGCACGCGCTGGCGGGGTTGCGGGACTTCAGCGTGCAATTCTTTGACGCGGGCACGGGCGGGGCCGCCCTGGGCAGTGTGATTCTGGGCCAGACCGAGGTGTCCATCGAGGGTCTGTTTAATATCACCGTCACCGTGCCGCCGCAGGTTATGTTGAGTCCGCAGGCGTGGTATGCAGTGGCGGTGGCGAGCGGCCCGGAACCGGCCCCGCTCACGGGCGCCGATCTCTTCCCGAACCGGATCAAAATGGAGAGTGTGCCGTTTGCCTTGGAATCCAAAGAGGCCGCGCACGTGGACGTGTCGGCCATCGGTACGGGCAGTGTGCTCGATGCGGAATTCGGCTACCTATCCGGTGTGAGCAGCGGGATTCAGGGCCAGTTGAATGCGAAGGCGAATGCTGCGGATGTCTACACAAAGGATGACGTGGACGACTCGCAAGCGGCGCAGGACTTGACCATTGCCACGAAAGCCAATGCCGCGGATGTCTACACGAAGGATGACGTGGACGACTCGCAAGCGGCGCAAGATTTAGAGATTGCCGCGAAGGCGAATGCCGCCGATGTGTACACCAAAGGGGACGTGGACACGATGCAAGGCGTGCAAGACACCGCCATTGCCGGCAAGGTCGCCAAGGCCGGGGACACCATGACCGGCGCGCTGAACGTCAACAACAGTTACGTCGGCATCGGCCAGGCAAGTGCGCCGAGCACCGCCACGGACAAACTCTACAACGTCGCCGGCACATTATACTGGAACGGCCAGCAGGTCATCGCCGGCGGGTCCGCCGGATTCCCCTGGACCGCCGTGACGGCCAATACCCAGATGGCCGCGAACAACGGCTACATCGCCAATAGCGCCAGCCTGATCACATTGACGCTGCCGCTGTCGGCAAACATCAACTTCGGCGACATCATCCGGGTCACCGGCATGGGCGCGGGCGGCTGGAAGATCGCGCAAAATGCCTCACAGCGCATCCTGACCGGTCCCATGCAAATTCCCGACTATTCCGGCGCGTGGACGGCGCGTGCAATGGTGAATGATTGGATTGCCATCGCATCTTCGGCGGACGGCAGAGTGCTGGTGGCCGCCGAATACGGCGGGAGCGGCGGCGGGCTGTACACCTCATGGGACGGCGGCGTAACCTGGGTTAACCGCGCCCTGAACCAGTGGTGGTATGGTTTGGCATGTTCGGCGGACGGGACCAAGATGGTCGGTGTGACCGGCGGCTACATCTATACCTCATGGGACTCGGGCGCAAACTGGACGCAACGCGGCACGAACCAATCCTGGGGCGCGTGCGCCGCGTCGGCCGACGGCACGAGAATGGTGGCAACCTGGGATACGGACCTGTACGTCTCGACGGACTCGGGGGCGACGTGGACGTCCAAATTAGGCGCGTGGAACGGGTGGGGCAAAGTGGCCATGTCGGCGGACGGCATGAAGATCGCCTGCTGCACGACGTTCAACTACGGGGCGGGGTATCTGATTCATGTTTCCACCGACGGCGGCAATAACTGGAACTACACAGGCAACAATGATCAACGCTATGCCGACGTGGCCATGTCCGCGGATGGAGCCAAAATTGCGGCCTGTGCCTATGGCGGGCAAATCTGGACGTCAACAAATACAGGCGCGACGTGGACGGCCCACGAAAGCGCCCGTAATTGGCGCGCCATTGCCATGTCGGCCGACGGCACCAAATTGATGGCGCATGACCTCAACGGGTACGTCTACTTTTCGACGGACTCGGGTTTGACCTGGACTTCCGGAGGAATCGCCCGCAACATTCAGGATCATGGCCTGGTCATGTCGGCCGACGGCACGAAGGCCGCCTTTGGCCAGTGGGGCGGCCGAATCTACACCCTCAGCACCAGCGGCACGGTCGCCTCGACCGTGGCGGGCACCGCCGGCTACATTTCCGGCACTGCCGACACCGCCGTCGAACTGCAATACCAAGGCAGTGACACCTTCCGCGTCCTGAGCTACGAGAGCGGCACGCCCGATTCTTCAGCCGTCTGGAAACTGGACGGCAACGCGGGCACCATCCCCGGCGTGCAATTTGTCGGCACCAGCGATAATGCCGCGCTGGAGTTCAAAGTGAACAATGCCCGCGCGTTACGGCTCGAGCCGAACGCGAATGCGCCCAACGTCATTGGCGGATATTCCGGGAATTGGGTTACGGCCGGTGCTTACGGAGCCACCATTGCGGGAGGGGGGTACTCTGGAAGTATCAACTCCGTCACCGCTAGCTATGGAACAGTTGGCGGCGGCGCCTTGAATACCAGCAGCGGCTTTCGTGCCACGGTGGGCGGCGGCTTCTACAACATCGCCAGCAGCGAATCCGCCACGGTGGGCGGCGGCAGAGACAACACGGCGAGCAACATTTATGCCACGGTGGGCGGCGGTCTCAGCAACACCGCCAGCAGCGAATCCGCCACGGTGGGCGGCGGCGGCGGCAACACGGCCAGCAGCGACTCCGCCACGGTGGGCGGCGGCAGCGGCAACATGGCCGGCAACATTTATGCCACGGTGGCCGGCGGCAGCGGCAACACGGCCAGCAGCGACTCCGCCACAGTGGGCGGCGGCTGGGGCAACAGGGCCGACGGTTATGCCGCCACGGTGGGCGGCGGCTGGGGCAACAGGGCCGACGGTTATGCCGCCACGGTGGGCGGCGGCTGGGACAACAGGGCCAGCGGCTCCTACGCCACAGTGGGCAGCGGCTCCAACAACACGGCCAATGGTCTATACTCCATCGTGGCCGGTGGCGGACCGTCGGACACGGGAAATCCGAGCACGACGAACAACCGGACGCTGGACAATTATTGCACGGTGAGCGGCGGCGGCGATAATAAGGCTGGGTCCGGCAGTGGAGGGAACTATGCCACAGTGGGGGGTGGATGGTCCAACGAGGCGACCGGTGGCGGCTCTATCGTAGCTGGGGGGGGCAACAATCTGGCAAACGGTTTGTATTCAACGGCTGCGGGTGGTCGTGACAATACGGTCAGTGCGAATTACTCCACAGTGGGCGGCGGCCAGTCCAACACGGCCAGCAGCCAATGGTCCACGGTGGGCGGCGGCCAGTCCAACACGGCCAGCAGCGATTACGCCACGGTGGGCGGCGGCTGGCGCAACATGGCCAGCAGCGATTACGCCACGGTGGGCGGTGGCAACGGCAACACGGCCAGCTACTACTACGCCACAGTGGGCGGTGGCAACGGCAACACGGCCAGCGGCTACGCATCCACGGTGGGCGGCGGCTACACCAACACGGCCAGCGGCGAGGATTCCACAGTGAGCGGCGGCTGGGATAACACGGCCACCGGTTACAGAGCTACAGTGGGTGGTGGCTACTCCAACACGGCCAGCGGAGTGTACTCCATGGTGGCCGGCGGTCGCCAAAACTCCGCCGCCGGGGACTATAGCTTTTGTGCGGGCTATAAAGCCGGCACGAATGCGGATGCCAACGGTTCTTTTGTCTGGGCGGACTCGACCGGCGCAAGTTTCGTCTGCCCCACCGCTAACGTCGTGTCGATGCGCGCAAGCAATGGGTATTATTTATGGACGAACGCCGGCTCGACGACCGGGGTCTACATTCCAGCCGGAGGAGGCGCCTGGTCCAACGCGAGCGACCGGGGCAAGAAAGAAAATATCGTAGTCGTGAACCCGGTCGATGTGCTCGAAAAGCTTATGGAAGTTCCTATAAGCACCTGGAACTTCATCGGGGCGGATCCAGCAATACAATATATGGGGCCGATGGCGCAGGATTTCTACGCGGCGTTCTGCGTCGGAGACAGCGACACCTCCATCAGTACGCTCAACGCGGACGGCGTGGCGCTGGCGGCTGTCCAGGGCGTGAACCAGAAGCTGGAAGCCAAGGTCGCAGAGCAGAACGAGAAGATTGCGGCCCAGGATGCGAAGATTCAATCCCTGGAATCCCGAATGGCGAAACTCGAAGCGCTCATTGAACAACTGGCGGCGAAATAGAGTCTCTTTTCGGCTCAAACAGGAAAGGAGACGGAACATGAAACGATTGCGGATTGCGGATTGCGGATTGCGGATTGGAAGAAGCGGGTATCGGGTGTTGGGTATCGGGTATCGGGTATCGGGTGCCGGGTATCGGGTATCGGGTGCCGGGTATCGGGTGTCGGGTGCCGGGTATCGGGTTAATCCGGACCACAACATCCTTTGTCATTGCGAGGAGGCGTCCGCGCCGACGAAGCAATCTCGACATAGTGCCCCCCAAACGCGAAAAACAGGATCCGTCATTCCCGCTTTGACTCGTTCCCAAGTTGCACTTGGGAACGCACTTGCGGGCGAAGCTGTGCTTCGCAGAGACCCAAAGTACAACTTTGAAGACAAGCACGTTCCCAAGTGCAACTTGGGAACGAGGGGAACCGGACAAAGCAAAGCTTTGAAGACAAGCGCGTTCCCAAGTACAACTTGGGAACGAGGGAGATGGATACCCTTCTTTATCGCCATACTTTTCATGACAGCAATGGCCACTGCGGAAAACTACAACGCTAACAACGCCTCGCTGAACCTGACGACGACGGACCTGTCCTCCTCCGCGGCGCAGTCGAATGGCGCGGGCGGGCGGCTCGTATCGGCGGGAACACCCGGCGCGGGCGTGGTGTCGATTAATGGCGCGGGGGCAAAGGGAATCTTCGAGCCGCTGAACGCGCTGTCGGGCGCGAAAGGCGTGGCAGCGGATTTCTCGGCGTCTCCGTTGTCGGGGGCCGCGCCGCTCGAAGTGCAGTTCACGGATCTCTCGACCGGGGGGTTGTATGTCATTCAATCGTGGTCGTGGGATTTCGGGGACGACACGCCCGCGAGTTCCGAGCAGAACCCGAAACACACCTACTTAGATCCCGGCAGTTACACCGTGACCCTGACGATCACCGTGGCGAACGACGCCCTCTCCAAAACCAGAACCGATTACATTGTTGTTGCGAATGGCGTGCCCGCCGCGAATTACGCGGGGCTGTTGCTATTGGCGGCGGTATTGGCGGCGGCGGGAGGGGCAAACATGAAACGAAAATTCTCTACCACGAAACGCACGAAATAGACGAAAGGAAAGGCAATTCCGACATAGTGTTACCTGCATAAACATTGCGTGGATTTGAGATTCGCCGTGGGCTGTTCCTTCTTAGAAACACAGGAAATGATGGAGAGGTTATTCATCTCTTTCAGAGAAGATGGTTAGGAGGGCATGTCTACCCAGGGTAGCGAAACGCAACCGCTGGGCTGGAATTATGAAATCCCCTTCGGGGAAAAACACGCAAGGAGCCGGTGAATAAGTGTGGTGTTCCGGACGAACATTTGGATGTTTCTTCCCTATCGGGGTGAGTACATGGTCAATTCCTCGGTTGTAGATCATCGCCGTTGGGCTATTGGCAAACATATCTACGCGACTGTTTAGATTTCTCAGACATCCTCGGGAGCCTCGCCCTCCCGGCCTTGCATGTTTCTTGCTTTTGCGAATTGACGCCACAGGTTGGCGAGATGGTGAATTCATGAGGAAGGATGAAAATGGACTGTGGGTTCTATGGTTCCAAATGATTCATGAGTTCGAGGGCTTGGGGATTGCCGGGATCGAAGAGTAAGAGGGTGTCGATGTGTTCGCGGGCTTCCGCAAACCGTCTCAAATCCACCAATATCGACGCATACAGATAAATCAATTCAAGATTACCGGAATAGAAGTCCACAAAATTGTGGAGAATGGGTTCCGCCTCTTCCCGGCGGTTCAGTTGGCCGGCCAGTTCGATGAACGGCTTTAGGAGGGAGATTTGGTCGAGATTGGAGGAAAGGGCGGCGTGGAAATACTCGAAGGCCCGCGTTTGGTCTCCTTCGGCCAGCATAATCAGCCCGAGTGCGCCCAGTGCGCGGGGATTGGCGGCATCAGCCTCGAGTGCCTTTTCCAGCCAGGGTTTTGCGTCTTCCGTGCGGTTCATGCCAACTAATAAGGTTCCGTATTCCGAGAGCAGATTCGGTGTGGCGTGCACATTCAACGCTTCGCGGTAGTTGGTTTCGGCTTCTTCCAACCGGCCCAGCCGGACCAGTGCCTTGGCCATGATATGGCGGCGTTCGCCTTCGTCCACGCCGACTGCATCCGAGGCCAGGAGATAAGCGGCTTCTTCTTGCTGGAGCGCAAGGGCCTGCCGCGCCTTCTCCAGGCGGTCCACCCCCGGGTGACAGGCTAATACCACCCACTGGTACACTAAAAACTCGTCGCGTTCCTCGTCCGTGACATTGTGCAGGGTGAGTTTGTGTAGGGAGAGGCTTCCATCAGGATTGCGCGGCAGTTTTTCGGGCGCCTGCATATTCAAGGGGCCGATATGCGCCACTTCCAGGCCCGCCTCGCGGATCATGTCCACGGCGGTCTGTCTGGTGAAGAAACGCAGGTGGGTGGAGTCGAGAATGCCCGCGTTCATATAGGTCCACGCGCCGGAGACGAGCATGGAGACGACTTCGTAATATTGGACGTTCGGCAGGCTGATGACGATGACACCGTCCGGGGCAAGACACCGGGCCAGCTTTTTCAGCACGGCGGCGGGCTCGACCAGATGTTCGAGAACATCCGCACATACGATGGAATCGAAATAGCCGTCCGCGAAGGGTAGATCCATGGATTCGATGTTGCCCTGAATCACGCGGTCGAGCACACGTTGCGCACGGCGGCAGGCATCGTCCACCATTTCGATGCCGGTGACTTCCATCTCCTTGAATTCTTTTTTCAGTGTGGCGCCGAGAATGCCCGCGCCGCATCCCACATCGAGCAGGCGGCGGGTTCGCAAAGGAATATGCTGAATGACCTCATACCGCGGATGCTCGTAATATTCCTGTTCCTTGGGGGCGGTTGGGCGCTTGGCATAGTCCGCCGCGAGCGCTTCGGCTTCTTTCAGGATGATCTCCAAGCGATGCGCATAGGTGTGTTGCGAGCGCACGAGGGCTTGTCCCGCTTGGGCGATTCGCTCCCGCTCGTCCGGATGGTCCAGGTAGTGTTGAATCAGCCCGAGGACGTCTTCATCCCTGCGATAGATGACCAGATGCTTGCCGTCTTCAAACAGGTCTTCCAGACCGATGGCGGGATCGGTGATCAGCAATGCGCCGGCGGCCATGGCCTCGAATACCCGCATGTTCACGTCTTTATTGTGGCATGCATTCACGACGATCTTCGCTTGGGAGTAGATGCGCGCCATGTCTTCGGGCCAGAACTTTCCGATCTTGTTGTTAGGGAAGCGGGCGGCGATTTTCTCGAACAATTGCGCGCGGCGTCCGCCGTCTTCGCGATTCAGGCTGCCCACGTAGGCCACGTCATACATTCGTTCCAGGGGTTCGTGCGGATAGAGGGACGGCATGCAGGCCAGCGGCAGCCATTCGACGCGCGGAATGCCTGCGGCGCGAAAGTGCTCGACATGGGTCTTCTGGGCAAGAAAGACGGCGTCGAAATGGCGCGCCACTTCGAGGCGCGGTTCAATGCTGACGTGGGTGTCGATCAAATAGGCAATTTTAGGCATGGGCAGAAGATGGATATCATCCGCCACACGATCCATCCCTGAATCGACCCACAAATACAGGTCTGCCGTGTATCCATTGGGCAGGGATTTCCAAATCGCGGCATAGGTGTCGTTGAAGGCGGATTTGATGCGTTGCGGGGGATAGGGGGGAATGGGCGGTTGAAATCCCCAGTGCAGGAGCATTTCTTCCGGCAGGCGCGGCCCCGTAGTGAGCACATTGCATTGCCCGTGGGCGCTTTCTTCAAAATAGCGGGCGGTAGTAAAGGGCGAGGACATGTAATGGAGCAGGAGGCCGCGCGGCTTTTGCGGGCGCAACTGGTGCAGGCGCGGTTTGTGTCCTTTGGCGGCCTCGAAGATGGCGGCGCGCCATTTTTCCACAAACGCCTCCAGGGGAAACTTGCGCGCCACCATGGCGCGTCCGCGCGCACCGATTTCCCGCGCCAATTCCGGGTTGGCGAGAAGAATTTCCAGGTATTTTCTCAGGGCGGGGGCATTATAGGACGAAAAACCGTCCTCGCCATGGGTGATGGGCGAGGTGCGGTTGGCAAGGGAGACCACGGGCATGCCGCAGGCCATGGCCTCGAGCATGGAAAGGTTGTACCCGTCTTCATAGTCTTCGCGGGAAACGTGCAGCAGGCACCGGTTCTGGCGGAACTCCTCCAGCAGCGCTTCAAAGGACGGGGCCGGTTGCGCGCCGGGGATCAGCGGGTCATTCCCAATCACGCGGGTGGGCAGGCCCTGGCAGACCGTTTCCTGGAAATCCACGTCGAACATGAGCGCTCGGGCGCGCATCATGTTCCCCACGCGAATCACGCATTCGCGCTCGCCGGTGTATCCGCCGTAGTTTTCCACGTCCAGTCCCGGCAAAATCACCCGGCCCGGGATTCCATAATCATCGCGTTTGGATTCGGAAATGAAGATAAATTCAAAATGAGGGCGCAAGCGGCGGATAAGCCGGTTGAAGGCTTCCACCGGATCCCCTTCACTCGAGGCCACGGTGGTGCGCAGAAAAGTGGCGCGGTTATGGCAGACCAACAGCTTGGCGCCGGGGGCGTTGGCGATGTCGAGCGCGTTCATTTCATTTTGGGCGATGACGACATCGTAATGACCCGCGTTGAGGCGTTCGCGCCATTCCGCTTCGGCCAGCAGAGTGATATTGGGCGGCACCGGGCGATAGGCGGCGTGCCAGGCATAGGCGAGGGGGCCTTCAAGATATTGGCCGGCATCGAATTGGAGACCCGTTTTGGCCATGAGGCACAAATACGGTTCATGGAAATTGAAGGTGAGAATGCGGGGCTGGGCCATAATCACCCTGAATGCGCTTTGGCGTGTTCCTTTAACACCGACACAATGGACGTTTCCTGTTCCGCGCGGGGGGCCAGTTCGTATTCGAGCAGGTCCCCGAGCAATACGCAATCGCCATCCTTGAGGGCCTGCACGGCCTCTTCGAGGAAGCTGTTGAGGTCGGTCTGCATTTCGGCGAGGGAGGCGTCTTTGACCATGATGTCTTGTTGATTCATGCCCAAGGCGTTGGCAATGAGAATTTGGCGGCGTTTGATATGCGCCCAGAGATTGGCGAGTTCCTGAAAGGGTTCAAAGCCGTCTTCGGGGGTTTCGCTGTAGAAGACTTCCGCGAGGCTGTGGCAGGCCGTGGGCAATTCCGGCAGGGCGGCTTCCAGTTCCGCCAGGCAGTTGCGTACCATCACCGCCTTGTTTTCCGAACCGATCTCCAAGACCTTGACCTGATGGGTGTCCAATCCTTGGAGCGCGTTGACAATCTGATCGGGTTGAAGCGCTTTTCCGTCCACCGACACGGACACCATGGCGCGTCCCTGGGCGTGCAGGAATTCTGTTGCGGCCGTAACCACGGAAAGCGCGTCCGCGGGGTCCCCCTTCACTTCCACATTCCGTTTCCCATCCACAATCACGTCCATGTGCGGTCCTTTCTATCGCGGAATCAAGTTGGCGACATCCATGCCGTGGGGCAGGGCGGCTTGGGCGTTTTCCGCCTGAATCGCCAAAAAGACCTCGCGCCGGTGCACGGCCACGGCGCGCGGCGCGACCACGCCGATTTTCACCTGGTTGTCTTTGAGGTCCAGCACCTTGACCTCGATGTCATTGCCGATCATGATGCTTTCATTCTCTTTACGCGTTAGAACGAGCATGACTCTGGTCCCTCCGTGGCTCACGCGCCCCTGCTTTCCCTTGCTTCAGAAAATACTGAATGGGATAGTCATTGCGATCCACCACCGTCTGCTTCCCAAGATGGTGCTTGCGGTTGATGAGAATGGGCGCTTTAAGATTGGTCCGGATTTTCGCCGGATCGTCCGGCACCACCACCAATGTGTAAATCTCCAATTCCTCCATGGTGGAAGCGGCCAGCTCCGCCAGTTCGTGCGAATTCAACGGGACGGTGTATTCGGGCATCACATCGCGCGGATTCATCAGCAGGAAGGCCAGTTCCGCCGATTCCGTTGATTGCAGCCAAAACACCCGGCTTTCCGCCGGCCCCGCCAGCAGCACGAACCGCCGAAACTCCTGAAATCCTATGATAGGCTGTGTGAAGGTATAGACCGTTTCCGGGTCCACCTCCATCACGCCAAATCGGGTTGTGGTCAATTGCATAGCCGTTCTCCGGCCACCAGTATGCCCGAAGTATTCAGAATTTAGCAAGCGTACTGCGTAAAACACCGGAGAAGCGCAAAGAATTGAGAAATTGGAGAGGAAAAATGGTGCCCGAGGCGGGATTTGAACCCGCACACCTCGCGGTATTGGATCCTTAGTCCAATGTGTCTGCCAATTCCACCACCCGGGCGTATTGTACCTATAGGATACTTGATTTTGCATTGAGATGCAAACTGACGAATCCTCATGGTGCGGACGGTAAACACAGGGTGAATAAGGCACGGCCGACGAGAACGGGGGTATCCGCTATCAAGGACATCAAGAACATCAGGGACGACAAGGATTTTGTGTGCGATATCAGGGCGAGTTTCTGCAAGAAGGAATGACGGCTGGAGGATTATGTGGGGGTTTGAGGAGGGGGAGTGATAAGGTGCAATTTGCGGTGGAGCGGGCTTCTCGCCTAAAATTGGTAATACCAATTTATGTCCCCATTATTTGACAACTATCGGATGGGAGGAGCGGTTTTCCCCGTGACCCGAGAAGAGGGATTCGCATGGCGAAGAAGAAGCAAACAAAAAAACAGCGCAGTGATGGGATGACGGGCTTTGGCCAGACGCGCGGACGTGAGATAGCGGAGCGGTTGACGCGTTCGATTTTGAAGGGGGTGTATCCCGTGGGGAGCAAGTTGCCGACGGAACGGGAGTTGGCGGTGGACTATGAGACGAATCGCAATGTGATCCGGGAAGCGCTCATGCGCCTGGAGGCGCTCGGGCTGGTGTATATCCGGCAGGGATCGGGGATTTATGTGGATGACATGCAATTTACGAGCGGGGTGAAACTGGTGGATGTTCTTTTACGGGGGGATGATGGCGCGGTGAATATGCGCTTCCTGAAGGATGTGGTGGAGTTTCGGGGTCAACTGATGCGTTCGATTGTGCGCTTGACGGCGGTGCGCCGCACGGAAGCGGAGTTGGAGGAGATTTGTGAGGCCGCCGCCGCGCGCTGCCGTCATCAGGATGAGCCGGATCAATTAGCGGAATTGAATTTCAGGATGTACCGCAAGATTGCCGCCGCGTCGCACAATCAGGTGTTCGAGTTCATCTTTAATTCAACGGGCAAAACCCAAATTCGGCTGTGGCAATGGCTGGATTTGCCGCTGCTGGGGTTTGCGCAAAGCCAACAGGTGGTGGATCGCGTGCTGGAGGCGTTTGAACAGAAAGATGAGGTGTTAGCGGAATTGGTGGTGATGCGGTATACGGAGAAGCTGTTGATGGCGCTGGAGGGGGCGGGTTCGGAACAAATTGCGAAGCATCTGAGCATGAATGATGCGGTTAACGGGCCGTAAGGGCGGAATGGAGGTTTTCGCCGTTGGCGTCATAAGCCTCGAAGATGAATTCCCATGCGCCTTTTCCGTTTTCAATTTTCAGCAGGACGGGATTCCAGCCTTTTTTCAAGGGAGCTTCAAAGAGGTCGGTTCCCGGTTTGCATTGCATGCCGGGGGGAGAAAAGCGGTGGAAGGCTTCCTCGCCGTTGATGAAGACTTTTCCACCGTCGTTCATGCCGAGTTCAAAATACCCGGTTTGCTCGGATTCCGAATAGAGAAAGGTGAAGGCGTAGGCAACTTGGTAGTCTCCGGGGCAGATCTCGTGAATATCGAGGATGTGGCGATCATCGGCCTGCACGGTTTGTGTCTTCAGTGTGTGTGAAACACCGGTTTCACCGCGATAGGTGACTTGGGTGGAGGGGGTGAGGATGGCCTTGGACTCGCCGCCAACTTCGGAGAGGTAATCGGTGTCAAATCCGCGCCGGGTGATGGTATCGGCCGGGGCATTGGGAATTTCTTCATTGGGAAATCCCGCCAGCAACAGCCATTCTTCCACGTAGTTGGGTTTGGGTGCGGTGGCGTTGAGGCCGATCTGAATGTCCGCGTTTTCGGGGGCGTGATTGGTGATGTGTTGCCCCCCGGGCATGAGATTGGAGGTAATGACGGCGCTGCGCAGATGCGGCCCCAGGCGGATGAGTTGGTGATCTTCACGGTTGGTGGGGAAGTCGCATCCGGTGACCAAAAGGCGCTTGTTGTTGGCGTCAATGCAGGGTGCGCCCTGTTCCGCCCGGTCCCAGTTGTTGAAATGGCAGGACTCGAAGAATACGGCGCCCCGGCCTTCCAGCGAAGCATGTGACGCGAGGTGGCGGGTGGCCCAGAACCCGCATCCGGTGAATTTTACCGGACCCCGGTTTTTAGGGCCGACGACAATGTTGGACATGAACGAACCGTTAACGAAGCTCACGCCGGCGGTATCCATGACCGCATCCACGAGAATGGCACACGGAGTGACATCGATATAGCAATTGGTGTACATGCCGGAACCGGCGGCGAAACTGGTGATTTTGCCCTGCGCGTCGCCAATAGGCCCGTCAATAAAATGCATGCCCACTTTATAGAAGATGGAAAAGAGGTTATTCGCCATTTCCCCGTCCGTTTTGCCGATGATGAAGGCTTCGGCGTTTTCCTGGGTGAAGACCCAGAGGGGACTATTGGGATCAATGTCCCAAAAGGGCCAGAAATGGATGTTTTCGATGCGCCCGACGTCATAGCATTGATTGATGTAGAGTCCTTTGAATAAGGGATAGGCATACAAATTACGAATGAGATGACGGCCACTGGGCTTTGTCCCCAAATCAACCGCCTGATAGGGGTTGATCAGGGTCAGATCAAGGAGGGTGACGTTGTCTTTGCCCGCACCCTGTATGGTCCATGGGTAGGGCAGAGGGGGATTGGCCTTGATTTGTTCCGGGTAGAAGATGGTGAGGCCTTTCAGGACGCTGTTTTCGTTCATCAGGATAAACGGGGGGCCTTCGAGGGAGTCTTTCCCTGCAAAGGCCAGGAGAACCGTGCCGCCTTTATCCGGTGTGACGCCACGAACGGGGGCGCGATTCACCCCTTCCAGGGTGACGTTGTCCGGGATGGTCAGCGTGCCGTTGATGCGAAAGGTTCCCGCCGGGACGGATACAATGCCGCCGCCTGCATTACCTGTGGCGTCCAGCGCTTTTTGAAATGCAGCGGTGCAATCGGTGCTGCCATCGCCTTTTGGCGTGAAATGGATCGGAGAGGTTGACATGGGAACAAGGTTGACACACCCCGCCAGGGAAAGGAGGGTGAACAGCGCCAAGGTATTTTTCATGGTTGCATTCTCCCTTGAACAATGATAATAGAACGCGGATAACGCGGATTATACGGATTTTGAGGGATTCGAACTTTGATATATTTTCCGCATAAATTCTGGTTTCTTGCCAAAGTTCAGTAATAAGCCTACTTCAATCCCGGTAGCTTTTAGATAATTGATAAGTTGTTTTCCGTGTCCTTCAGAGATAGCTTCCGCAGCTTTAAGTTCGATAATTACTTTGTTGGAGACTATCAAATCAGCAAAATATTCGCCAACTACTTTGTCTTTGTAATACACAGCAACCGGTTTTTGAGATTCCACTTTTATCCCCATGGCTTCCAATTCAGCACACAACGCATTTTCATAGACTTTCTCTAGAAAGCCATAGCCCAGTTCATTGTACACGGTATAGAATGCCGCAAGAATTCTTTCCGTCAATTCTTCATATAACAACGCCATACGAAATGCTCCCTTTATAGCATGCGTGCATTACGAATTGTGCAGATATACATAAAATGCCTATTCCCAGGATCAAATCCGAAAAAATCCGTATGATCCGCGTCATCCGCGTTCTATTTCTTAACCTATTTCACCACAAGGTTAAGCATTTTTCCGGGGACGTAGATTTCTTTAACGATGGTTTTGCCTTCGAGGTGCGGGGCGACTTTCTCGTCGGTTTTGGCGGCGGCGAGGATGGCATCTTTGTCCGCATTGGCGGGCACAACCACCTTGCCGCGCAGTTTTCCGTTGATTTGCACGGGGACTTCCTGGGTGTCTTCCACCAGCAATGCGGCATCGTATTGAGGCCAAGGTTCGTAGGCCAGGGTTTTGGCGTGCCCCAGGCGTTCCCAGAGTTCTTCGGCCAGATGGGGGGCGAAGGGGGAGAGGACCATGACGAATTGTTCCATTATCCCTTGGTCAATACGATCCGCCTTGAGGGCGGCATTGAGGAATTCCATCATGCGGGCGATGGCGGTGTTGAACTGGAGGTGTTCGATGTCATGGCCGACCGCCTTGATGGTTTTGTGGAGTTCACGCAGCATGCCCGCATCGCCGCCGGTGGAAACGATGCGCGGATGCAGCGTACCCTCTTCGGTGATGAACAACGCCCATACGCGGCGCAGGAAGCGGTGGACGCCCTGGATGCCTTCATCGGTCCAGGGTTTGTCGCGATCGAGGGGCCCCATGAACATTTCGTAGAGCCGCATGGAATCCGCGCCGTATTCCCGGACCACGTCGTCGGGATTTACCACGTTGTAGCGGGACTTGCTCATTTTTTCGATCTGGGTGGTGAGCGGAATGTCTTTCCCTTTTACAAACCACGTGTCACCGCGCTTTTCAACGTCGCCGGGATAGTAGTATTTGCCGTTGGCGTCCTGATAGGAGTAGGCGAGGATCATGCCCTGATTGAAGAGCTTGGTGAAGGGTTCTTTGGTGGAGACGTGGCCGGCGTCGAACAAGACCTTGTGCCAGAAGCGCGAGTAGAGCAGATGGAGCACGGCATGTTCCGCGCCGCCGACATACAGGTCCACGGGCATCCAGTATTGTTCCGCTTCTTTCGACCAGGCTTCCTGATCGTTGTTGGCATCCACAAAACGGAGGAAATACCAACAGGAGCCGGCCCATTGGGGCATGGTATTGGTTTCACGGGTGACGGGCAAGCCGGTTTCCGGATCAATGGTGTTCACCCATTTCACGGCGCGGGCCAAGGGGGGCTGACCGTCGTCGGTGGGGCGGTAATCGTCCAATTCCGGAAGCACGAGCGGCAGGTCTTTCATGGGCAAGGCTTTAATGGCGCCGTCCTGGGTGCGGATGAGCGGGAAGGGTTCGCCCCAATACCGCTGGCGCGAGAACAGCCAATCGCGAAGCTTGTAATTGATGGTTGGGCGGCCCAAACCGCGTTCCTGCAGCCATTCCGATATCTTTTTCTTGGACTCTGTCACGCGCAATCCGTCGAGAATCTGAGAATTCACCAGAACGCCATCTCCGGTGTACGCTTCCCGGCTTATATCCCCGCCGGAAATGACTTCGATGATGGGCAAATCGAACATCTTGGCGAATTCGTAGTCGCGGGTATCGTGGGCGGGGACGGCCATAATCGCCCCGTAGCCGTATTCCGCCAGGACATAATCCGCGATCCAAATGGGAATATTTTCATTATTGACCGGATTGACCGCATAGGCTCCTGTAAACACGCCGGTTTTCTTCTGTTCGTCCTTCATGCGGTCCTGGGCGCTCTTGCGCGAAGCGGCTTCGACATACGCCTTCACGGCGGGCAATTGTTCCGGGGTGGCAATGCGCAGGGTGAGGGGATGTTCCGGGGCGAGGACGCAGTAGGTGGCCCCAAAGAGCGTATCGGGGCGGGTGGTGAATACCATGAAGGTGTCGTTGCTTCCGGCGATTTGGAATTGGACGTCAGCGCCTTCACTACGCCCAATCCATTCCCGCTGCATGGACTTGATGCCTTCCGGCCAGTCGAGTTCATCGAGATCGGCCAGGAGGCGTTCTGCGTAGGTGGTAATCCGCAGCATCCATTGGCGGAGCATCCGTTTTTCGACGGGGTCGCCGGTTTCCACGTATTTTCCATCTTTAACCTCTTCATTGGCGAGGACGGTACATAAAGCGGGGCACCAGTTCACGGGGGCTTCCACTTCATAGGCCAGGCCGCGCTCGAAGAGTACCTTAAATATCCATTGGGTCCATTTGTAGTACTTCGGGTCGGTGGTATTGATTTCACGGTCCCAATCATAGGAAAGGCCGAGGCGTTGAATCTGATCACGGAAGGTGTCGCAGTTTTTATTGGTGACGATGGCGGGATGCTCCCCGGTGCGCACGGCGTGGCGTTCGGCGGGGAGGCCGAAGGCGTCCCATCCCATGGGATGGAGCACATTGAAGCCTTTCATCCGCTTATAGCGTGCAATGATATCAGTGGCGGTATAGCCTTCCGGATGGCCCACGTGCAAACCGTCGCCGCTGGGGTAGGGGAACATATCCAAGACGTAGTACTTTGGTTTGGCGTGGTCAATCTCCACTTTGAACGTTTTGTTCTTTAGCCAGTATTTTTGCCATTTCTGTTCGATAGCCTGATGATCATACTTCCCACTCGACATGCGATACGGACCTCCACGTTGCTATACAGAGAGCGCCACACAGGTTTTGAAAGCGGCATCATACCATATTTAAGGGGGGGCGGGAAAACCGCCGGGGTGTACGGCGGGGAAAAGTCATGTGATTGACGCCGAGTCATTGACAATTTTAGGAAGCTAGGATAGAATCAATTTGAGCAGTAGTTCATGGATATTTGGAGGTGGATGTCATGAAAGGTGCGTGGCGGTTCCTTCAAGGTGGCGTGGCGCCGCTCCTGAGCCTGATGGCCGGGGTATCGTATGCGGTGCCTGAATATCACAGTGCGGATCAGAACCATGATGGGGCCATAAATGTATCGGAACTCCTGCGCGTTGTGCAATTCTACAACTCGGCGGGCCTGCATTGCCAGGAGGCGACGGAGGACGGTTTTGCCCCCGGCCCGGGCGAGACAGCGGCCTGCACGGCCCATGGCAGCGATTACGCGCCGCAGGACTGGATGATCAGCCTCAGTGAGCTTTTACGGCTAGTGCAATTCTATAATTTGGGGGCCTATTCGCAATGTTCCGCTCTTGCCGCGCCCACGGAAGATGGCTATTGCATCGGGAACGGGCGCAACGTGGTGGTGTTGTTATTGGACGCGTTACGCGAGGATCGAATAGGCGCCACGCGAAATGGCATTCCGATCACGCCGTTTCTGGATGACTTTGCCCAGCGTGGCATTCGATTCACCCACGCCATCGCTCCAAGTACGTGGACCCGGCCCTCTGTTGCCGGGTTGTTTAGCGGAAGTTATCCTGGAGTATTCAAGGCCACTATCTCCGTCCAACCCTGGGAACGGTATGTAATTCCGGATAGTTATACGACGCTGGCGGAGTGGCTGGCGAACCATGGATACGATACGTGGTGCGCCGCGGCCAACAACTATATGAATGCGATCTATGGCTACCTTCAGGGATTCAATATGGCGCATACGACGGTAGTTGAAGATTGGCCGGCGCAATCGATGACAAACCACGTTTTAGGCCGCATTGAAGAATGGCAGGAGCCTTTTTTCTATTTTATTCACTATATTGACCCGCATGGCCCCTATGCCCCGCCGGCGGACTACCAGACCGTATTTGGGGCCCAACCGGAAATCACCGTGAGCGACGCGGACAATCTGGCGCCCGGCAATTATGCGGATTTCGCCTATGACTTATATACCGCATGGGCAAAGCGCACCACGCCGCTTCGCACCCCGCTGTCCGAAAATGGCATTGAGTGCCTGCGCTACCGGTATGATGCGGATGTGCGGTACACGGACGCCGAGGTAGAGCGGCTTATCGGCCAGATCACCGCCCGGTATCCGGATACTCTTTTTGTGATTCTAGCGGACCACGGCGAGGAGTTGATGGAACGCGGAACATGTGGGCACGGGATCAACGTCTACGAAGAATTGATTCATGTTCCCCTGATTGTGGCGGGGCCTGGCGTCACCCCCGCTGTAGTTGACCGGCCGGTGGAAACGCTTGGGTTGCTGCCGGCCCTTTCCACCTTGTTGAATCTTCCGGCGAATGCCGGCTGGCGAGGGCGCAGTTTTCTCGAGGACGCCGGGAATTTTCCCATCGTGACGCATATGCTCATGACGGATTGTTCGATTAATAACAAAGCCGAATCCGTCGTCTTCGGGGATATGAAGTACATCGAACATTCAATCGTGGGGGTTCCGCAACTCTACAATGTGTCCACGGATCCCGGCGAGCTTACGAATCTGGCCTCTTCCGAACCTGAGCTGCTGGCCCAAATGCAGGCGCGTATGTTTTATTACCATCAGCATCTTTTTGACCAGTAGTGATGGTTCGACGTCATAGACGCATTTTTGAAGGATGGAATGCATCGGAAGCATGATTGAATGTGCAAAGGATGCGCAATGTTGCCGGGTTCGGCCGGGTTGTTTTCTAAGACCGCCTCGAAAGAAAAGAGAGGGGAACGCCGTGCATCCGCTTCTTTGTGTTGTATGCAGCGCAGGGAATTTATGCCGGATTTTCAAAGAGGTCCCACCATTCAGAGAAGGCCTTGGCGAGGGGGCGGCGCTCCATATACTGTCGCGCCATTTGGCCCATGCCCCGGCGGCGCAGGGGATCGGCGGCCAGTTTACGCATGGCTTCCGCCAATTTGGCGGCATCGTCGCCGGGCACAATCAGGCCGGTTTCAAAGGGAATCACGAGTTCATTCGCGCCCCCGGCATCAGTGATAATGACGGGCAGGCCGGACGCCTGCGCTTCCAACACTACATCCGCAAAGGTATCGGTGGCCGCCGGATACACAAACATATCACATGAGGCATACAGTGTGGCGAGTTCTTCTTCTGTCATCAAATCCAAAAAGGTGCAAGGAGTCTCTTTGAGCAGGTCCTGCATTTCTTCACGGTAAGGGCCCCGCCCGGCAATGAGCAGATGCACATAGGGCGTGTTTTTTGTCAAAGCCAGAAAGGCCTCCGCCAAGAGATGAAGATTTTTCTCATGGGAAACCCGCCCGACGTAGAGGATATGAATGGTCTCTTCCGGTGCATCGGGAATGGGTTTGCGTTTGGAGGGATGGAAGCATTCAAGGTCCACGCCGCGCGGCAATAGATGCAGCTTTTCCGGAGGCAGGCCTCGTTGCTTGAGAGTGGCCAAGGCGGCTTTGGAGGGCACATAGATGCGGTCCATCTGGCTGTAGTGCCAGAAGAGCGCATTCCAGAGGAGTTCCTCGACATAGCTGTCGGCCACGGCATAGTGCATGTACGCGGGGAAGGAGGTGTAATACGTACAGTAGAGGGGGAGGCGAAGAATGCGGGCGATGGCCAAGGCCGCCAATCCAACGGGACCCGGTGTGGACACATGAATATGGGTGAAATTTTCTTCGTAACAGTAATTCAGCATTTCGAGGAACGGGGGGAACCAGAGCCGCTGATCCGGATAATCGGGAATGGCGTACTCGCCCACGGGCGTAAAACGGCGGACATTTTCCTCGTTGGGAGGGCTGTCCGGCGCGCAGGTGATGATGGTATAGGGCTTCCGTGTTTCACGCGCCAGACGGGCGTGACGCTGCAACCGCACCGCCGCACCGTTGATCTCGTTATACGTGTCGGTGAAATGCGCGACGCGGATATCCGGTGCGCAGGGAATACCCTCGAAGCGTTTGCGCACCGCTGCGCCGAAATCCCGGCCCTGCTTGTGCAGCGAGAAAGCGACAAAGAAGGGTGCGAGCATAAAATAGAGCGCCCCGGCGGAGCCAATGCCGCTGAACACGTCAAAGATGTGGGCGTTGACCAGCTTGTCGAGCAGTTGGGAGCCGAATTCCATGAGGACGCGGTTGGACACCTGGTTGACCAGGGTGAACCATTTTTGCTCCATGGTTTCATCGTAGCCGGTGCTGTGCTGGGTGTATTCCAGCAAATCGGGGTTTTGCATCACAGCCTCGCTGGCTTCCCAGCGCAACAGGTTGAGCAGGCTGAGCGGTCCGCCGGGATCGGGCTTGTACCGCATGTACTGCCCCCACCGGAACCAGAAACGGTCCATGAGCGACTCTTCCGTCCAGGGGCCGCGTTGGAGGGCGCGGTCTAGAAAACGCAGGAAGAGGTCCTGATTCACATATTGATCGAGCTTAAATTTTCCCTTGTAAAACTGATAAGCGGTTCCGTACATGAAATGGGCGAGCATGGGCGGCGTGCCGGGATGTTCCGTAACCGTGGCTTGTCCGTTTTGAACGCCTGACCAAAACGAGGGCCAGTCGCCGGTGTCCGCGACGTCTGTAAAGGCGCGCGCCAGATGCAGGGAGCTATGGTCGTCTGAACCGCCGATGCAATACTTAATCCAGGGTTCCGGGCCGATGGGGGAGAGGTTATGCTTATCGGCGAGGTTGGCGATGCGGGCGGGGGTAATAAGATGCAGGATGCGCCGGAGATCTTCATTGACATACCCGGATTCCCCGCCATTGATTTCCACCACCTTGAAGAGCAAGAGAAGTTTCTCAAGATGTTCGAGGTCATAAAATTCGCTTACCTTGAACAACGGATGGGCCAGGGCGTGCGCGATGTTTTCCTGATTCAAGTACGGCACCAAGTCATACACGTTTTCCCGTAGCCTTTGAATCTCCTGATGCTGTGCCTCGGTAATGTGATAGGCCAGCACATGCAGCTTGCACTGATCTTCCGGGAAGGACGCGGTGATTTCTTCACTGATGAAGGTGTCGGGAAATTCGGCGATTTCCAGGCAACCTTCGATTTGGTCGTGGTCCGTAATGGTGACCGCCGTCATTCCCATGGATTTCAGAATGTGATACACGGACTTGGGTTCGGTGAAACTCTCGGGACAGCCGATCTTTTCCATGAGCCACAGCGACGGTTTCTTGGAATATTTGGAGTGGCAATGCAGGTCAACACGCATGGATCAGGGACTCCACCTATTTTATACGCGCACATCGGACCGTGCGCCCAACTTGCCGGCAAAGCGCTCCAACACGGGGTCAACTTCATTCGAAATGAACTCTACGACTTGTTCGGGCGCGCGGCCCACGAAATCACGCAGATTGAGGAGTTTGTTCAATTCCTTGCGGGTCATTTTGACAACCGGATCGCCCGCCAATCGGTCCAAGAGGTCGTTTTCACGGCCATGCTCTTTTACCTCCATGCCGGCGGCCTGGGAATGCACCCGGATGGCCTCGTGCAGCTCCTGGCGGTCACCACCCCGCTTGACGCCTTCCATAATGATGTTTTCCGTGGCCATGAAGGGCAGTTCCGCCCATACGTGCTTCTCAATGACCTTCGGATAGACCTTGGGATTTTCCATGACGTTCAAATACAGGTTAAGGAGGCCGTCCGCCGCCAGGAAGGATTCGGGAAGGCTGAGGCGGCGCAGGGCAGAGTCGTCCAGGGTGCGTTCGAACCATTGCACGGCGGAGGTGAACTCGCTGTGAAGGGGCGCCACCATGAGGAAGCGTGAAAGGGCACAGGCGCGTTCACAACGCATGGGGTTGCGTTTATAGGCCATCGCGGAACTGCCCACCTGCGTTTTTTCAAACGGTTCTTCCACTTCCTTGAGGTTTTGCAGGAGGCGCATGTCCGTGGCCCATTTGTGCACGGATTCGCCTATGGCGGCCAATACGCGGAGCACGTGGGTGTCCACTTTTCTGGGATAAGTTTGGCCGGTTACGGCGTACGAACGTTTGAACCCCAGCTTTTTCGCCACAAGCTGATCAAGTTTCCGGACCTTGCTGTGGTTGCCGTTAAAGAGCGCCAGGAAGGAGGCTTGGGTGCCGGTGGTGCCTTTGACCCCGCGGCAACACAGCCGGCGGGAGGCCGCATCCAGGTCTTCGACATCCATCAGGAGGTCCTGCGCCCACAGGCAGGCCCGTTTCCCGACGGTGACCAATTGTGCGGGCTGGTAGTGGGTGAAGCCGAGCGTGGGAAGGTCTTTCCATTGCAGGGCGAACGATTTTAGGCGTGCCAGGACGGAAACAGCTTTTTGCAAGAGGATATCCAAGGCTTCGCGGAAGAGGATCAGGTCGGTGTTGTCGGTGACATAACAACTGGTGGCGCCCAGGTGAATGATGGCTTTGGCCTTCGGGGCCGCATCGCCGTAGGTGTGGATATGCGCCATGACGTCATGCCGTGTCTTGCGCTCATACTCTTTGGCCCTATCAAAATCAATGTCGTCGAGATGGGCGCGCATTTCCTTGAGTTGCTTGTCAGTGATGTTCAAGCCGAGTTCCTGTTCGGCTTCGGCGAGCGCCAGCCAGCAGCGCCGCCAGGTGGAAAATTTCTTCTGGGCGCTCCAGAGATGGATCATTTCCTTGGTGGCAAACCGCTCCACCAGGGGGGATACGTATTCAGTAGTGATTTCCATTGGGCGATCCTTTCGGCTTCAATTTCTCAAATGCTTTATTCCAGCGGCGGCGCAAAGCATCACGATGGAACACGCGGGTTAGCCCATACATCAACGGCACGCAGTCTTTTTGCCGCTTCACCGCCAATTCATGCTTGGGCGCGGTCTCCATGGCTTTTTGGTAATAAAACTGGGCCTGTTCATACAGGCGCAGCGCCTTGAAGCAATCACCCAAATACAGGAAACCCGCCACGGCCCGGGGATTACAGTGCACCGCTTCGCTGAAATAACCGGCGGCCAAGGCCGGCCAGCCCGCGTTCAACAGTATCATACCGCCCAAAAGGCAGGTATTCCATGCGTCCTCCTGCAGGTTCAACGCCTGCTCCAAGAGTCCCAAGGCTTCCAACCGGTTATCCTTGGATTGCTTCACCAGCACTTCGGCCCGGATGCAATACGCATAGGGCGAGGGTTCGTCTTCCACACCCACGGTGGACAGTAATTCCGCCTCTTCGAACGAGCCGCGATGTGCCAGGACCAAGGCCCGGGATGCATAAAACACGCGCACTTGCCGGTAGTTGTCCAACGCTTCATGCGAACGGCGGTCGGCGTCCTCGATGCGGCCCGCGCGGACCATACTGTCAATCATGCCGGTCCACGCCGGGTAATGCTGGTCGTCAAAGCCGATGGCGCGTTCGTAAAATTGCGCGGCGGTATCGAAGAACCCGGATTCACGCATGCGGCACGCAGCGCGATAAAACGAGGGGCCGTCCGTGGGGGCTTGGGTGTCCGATGTGGAACCGCCTTGAGAAAAACAGGACGCCTCGAATTCCAGCCACTCGAAACGGCTCATGGCTGGATTTCCGGAGCGGTGGCATTGGAGGTGATGTTTTGAAAGGAAGACACGGGCCGGGCACGGTGACGCGCCCAGGCGCGCAATTCCTCTATTTGCTCGCGCATGGTGCGGGAAAGGGGCACGGTCTCCGCCAGGCTCTTCAGAATGTCGCGCGACTCCAGATCACGTGTTTCAAAGAAACTATCGTGCAGCGCGCTGATGATGGCCTGTTCGATTTCCGCTCCGCTGAAACCATGGGAAGCCTGCGCGAGGTCTTTGAGGTCAAACCGGTTCGGATCGCGCCCGAGCCGCCGCAGATGAATTTGGAATATTTCGCCTCGTTCCCGTCCGCGCGGGAGGTCCACAAAAAAGATTTCGTCCAGACGGCCCTTCCGAAGCAATTCCGGGGGAAGTCCCCGAACGCTGTTGGCGGTGGCGACAATGAACGCGGGGGAAGTTTTTTCCTGCATCCAGGTTAAAAACTGGCCCACCACGCGGGCGGTGGTGCCGGCATCCGTGGCGCTGGAACCCTCCACACCCGATAGCGCCTTTTCGATTTCATCCACCCAGAGCACGACGGGGGAGAGGCTTTCCACAGTTTGGAGGGCGCGCCGCATGTTTTCCTCGGAACTGCCGATGTAGCCCTGGAAAATGCGGCTCATATCCATGCGCAAAAGCGGCAGGCGCCAGGAGGACGCGACTGTTTTGGCCATCAGGCTCTTGCCGCACCCTTGCACGCCTAAAAGCAACACGCCGCGCGGGGCGGGCAAGCCATAGGCTTGCGCTTCAGGACTGAGCGCCCGGATGCGTTTGGCGAGCCAGTCTTTCAGAAGGTCCATCCCCCCCACCTGTTGCATGCGTTCCGGGGCGTCGCAATATTCGAGCAGGCCCGATTTCCGGATCACCTGTTTTTTCTCTTCGATTACCGCCTGAATGTCCCCGCAGTCCAGGACGTTATCACGGACAATCGCTTTGGCGAAGGCGTTTTCCGCTTCGGCGAGGGTAAGGCCGAGGGCGGCCTTGGTGAGTGCGTCCATTTCAGCAGGCGCGAGATCCACGCGGAACCGGCGGGACACATTGGGGGCCGCGAGCATTTCCCGGAGCAGTGCCGACAAATCGTCATAATTCGGCAACGGAAGGTCCACAATGGTGAGCGATTTTTCCAGTTCCGCCGGAATTTTCAGGCGCGGGGACAGAATGATGACCGTTTTCCGGCTATGGTAGAGCGCCTGTCCGAGATCGCGCACCTGCCGAACGATTTCCGGCGCCTCCAGATAATTGTGGAAATCTTTCAGAATATAAAGGGCCGAAGTGTTGGCCTGGAGGATTTCATTCAACACCGCCAGCGGTTCGCGTTCGCGCTTGGCCGGTTGGACGCCGCTGTCCTGTGGACCGGAGATGCGGCGCAGGCCATCGGTGATGCTCCATTCAAAGAGCGATTTCTGCTGTTTTGCGGCCACCTGCGCCAACAGCTTCCGCGCGCGCTGTTCTTCCCACGTCAGCACCCAGAGCAGGGTGTACCGCGCGCGGATGAGTTCATCCATCTCTTCAAGGAACGTTTGCGGCATTAGCGGGGTTGTGCGTCCTTGGCGCAGAGGGTGAATCGGTCGTCTTCCAGCACCGCCGCCACGGCGGTCACCGGATTGTCCCGTTGTGCGAAAAGTCCCTTGCCTAGAATAAAATCACAGGCTTCATCGGCATTCGAGGCGTCAAAGGCACCGGTCTGGGCTTCGGAGATATGGTTTTCCCCGTAGGTGGCCACGTGGAAGAAAACACCGGGGAGTAATGGCATTTTTCGGACTTCCAAGCCATCATGACGCACAATCGCCAGCCAGCCGGAACCATCGGAACGGTCCGCCACCGCACTGATGCGCGGCGTGTTGTAGCTGTCCTTTTCATAATCCAGGGCCAGGCTGGAGAGCGCCAGTGCATCCCGGATGGGCATGCCCATGTCAATTTTTTCCGCGATGGGATCAGTCTGGCTGCCGTTGGTCACCACCGCCACGGCGCCGTTGCGCACGATGCGCACGCAGTTGTAGGCGATATAGGGATTTTTATGGATGTCCGATTCAAAGCCGGGTTTCGGAATGATGCTGACCTTGGTTTCCCCCACCACGGCGGTGCGGTTGGGGAACGAGCGGCTGGAAACACGATATACCGCGCAAATCCGCCCGTCCGGCGTCCGCGCCACACTCACAATGCGTCCAATATACATGACATTCTCCCTTGGTTGATGATTACCGCACCATTATAACGAAGTGGGGGATTGGAAGCATCTTGGCGGATGGATGAGTTTCCACGGGGCATTTGGGCCTGCAATGAGCATGGGAAAGGGATGGGATTGTCGCATATTGGGTATGTTCCAGTTTCAAATTCATGGTATACTCATGGCCGTAGAATATGAGGAGAGCGCAAGATGACAACAGTTCTGACGGATAAGGCGGAAAAACTTCAGGAATTATGTCATCGTTATGCGGTGGAATCCTTAGAAGCCTTCGGGTCGTCTGTGCACCAGGGATTTAATGAAGAGAACAGCGATTTGGACTTTTTAGTGCGATTCCAGCAAGGTACTCCCAAAGAGCATGCCGAGCGGTATTTTGGCCTTCTTGCCGATTTGCAGGACCTTTTCCAACGTTCCATTGATTTGGTGGAAGTTGGCGCTATCCGAAACCCCTATTTTATTGCTTGCATTGAGAGTTCAAGGACATTGTTGTATGCCGCTTGAAGTTAAATCACTCCTGTACGATATGCTTCAGGCAGGCAATTTGATTCTCAACTTTACCAAGGGCAAGGACTTTGAGGATTATGCTAACGATGTTTCTTGCCGATCCGCAGTTGAGCGGCAGTTTATAATTATTGGCGAAGCAATGAATCGCTTACTCAAGATCGCCGCACAAACGGCGGCACAAATTCCACATCATCGAACAATCATAAATTTCCGAAACATCCTTGTTCATGGATATGACCGTGTTGAAGACGAAGTGGTCTGGGGGATTGTTAAAGCCCATTTGCCCGAACTTCGTGATGCGCTTGCAATTCTTTTTGAAGAAGAACCATGAACTAGGTGTCAAGCAACCAACATGATGAGGATTAACCCCATCATGATGTATCGTTCCAGTTTCGGGTCTTCTTTGTGACAAATTGCCGTGAAGCGCAAGAAAACATTTCTATACGCTCCGGCGTCCATGTATAATATCACCTCAGTCTACAGGAAACCGGGCAGGAGACCACCAACCCCATGAGTGAGGGGGAACAGGGAAAACGGATAGCCGGACGCTATGAGGTGTTGCATCCGCTGGGCCGCGGAGGCATGGGGAAGGTGTTTTTGGTTAACGACACGCAGACCGGCCAGAAGCTTGCCATGAAAGTGCTGCGGAACCGCTGGATGTACAATGAGCGGGTGATTGCCCGGTTTACGCGGGAAGTGGAAGCCCTGCGGCAGTTGGACCATCCCTGCATTTCCAAAATTTTTGATGCGCAGAAGGATGGGGATGTTCTTTTTTACACCATGGAGTATGTGGAAGGGAAAAGCATCCGGGAGTGGCTCCACCAGCGGGGCAAGTTGAATTTCGGGTCGGTGGTCCGGGTGCTCTGCCTCGTTGCGCACGCGCTGGACCACGCCCACCGGGTCACTATTCACCGCGACATATCGCCCGACAACATCATGGTCTTGCCCGACGGCACGGTGCGGCTGTTGGATTTTGGCCTGGCGAAGCTCAATGACGCCTTCCAGGGGCTTACCATGGTCGGCGTCAACATGGGAAAAATCCAATATAATGCCCCGGAGCAGCGCATCAACGCGGCGGGGGTGGATCACCGGGCGGATATTTATCCGTTGGGCGTAATGTTTTACGAGATGCTCACCGGGCAACTTCCGGACGGGAAACACTCGATGGCCGAGTTGCGGCCCGATTTACCCCCCGGATGTGATGAATTCGCGAACAAGGCCATGGCGGCCAATCCGGATGAGCGGTTTGCCACGGCGGGGGAATTTCACACGGCCTTGCTCGAACTCTACAACCGAAGTGAGGCGCAACCGCCCGAATCCATTCCCAATCATGAACTTCCCACGGAAATCACCGCCAAGCGCCAGCCTTTCTGGAAACGCCTCCATCCCGTGGGGTGGTTGCGGAGGCTTATTCGCAGGTAATAATTCCAGGGCCCGGATTTAGGGGTTCACCACATCACATCGCACGGGGATTGTATCCGGCCAGGATCATGGGAAGCGGCTTCAATTCCCTGCGAAGCGGGTCCAGGGCGAGCCCGAGCGCCTCCAGGGTAAACGCGCCGAGCAAATTACTGTCTCCCTCTTCGCCGAATATCACATCCGCGCACCCCACCGCGTCGCCATATTTAAAGAAAGCACCGCCTTTTTTACGTGTAATTTTGCTTCCATCCGCCAAGCGGAACACTTGTTCGGCCAGGGGTTTGATACCCAATTTACGCAGGATTTTTTTGGGGACCACGGAATAGATGGCCCCCGAATCCACCAAGAATTCCAGCTTTACCAGGGTCTTGGGGTTGGCGGGGTTTCCCACCATCAACTCCACAACAGTCAAGCCCATGCGATATCCTTATTTTTTATGACACGTGCATTTTATCACAACCAAAGATTTTTATGGCAAATATGGTGCTGGATGCGGTATGATACGGCTCTATTAGTGCTCCCCTGGATGAATTCTCATGCTTAAACGTTACGACATAGTTGCAGGCAAGGTCGCCGAAAGCGAGCAGGCCGGCGCGCCGATTTTCCTGTATGTCAATCCGGACCCGGAAGAACGGCGCTATCTGGTGGATGTGCTCAAAGTGGACGAGCATACGCTGCAATCAGCCATGGACCCCGATGAACTGTCCCGCGTCGAGTTTGAGCCGGAGCATATGGCCATCATTTTGAAGCGGCCCCGGAATTATTCAGGAGGGGAGCAGTTTTTGTTCAGGGTCACGTCAAGCGGCCTGTTCCTGTATAAAGACAAGCTGATTGTCGTGGTGGCGGAAGACGGCCTGTTTTTCTCGGGAAAGGTGTTCCAGAACGTGGCCAGCCTGGCGGACGTCATGCTCCGGCTGATTTACAACTCCATTTTTCACTTTTTGGAGCACCTGAAGGTGATTCAGATGGTGTCGGATGAGTTGGAGCAGAAGATTAACACTTCCATGGAAAACCGCCACCTGATCAACATGTTCATGCTGGAAAAAAGCCTGGTGTATTATCTGAACGCCATCCATTCCAATGGGTACACCATCGGGAAACTGAAGAACTTTGCCGCCAAAATTGGATTTACCACCACGGAACTCGAATTCCTGGACGATATCGGCGTGGAAAACGACCAATGTTACCGGTTGGCGGAAATTTACACCAACGTCATCTCCGGACTGATGGATGCGCGCGCCTCCCTGGTCAGCAACAACCTTAACGTAATGATGAAGAACCTCAATGCTATCGTGATTGCCGTGGCCATCCCCAGTTTCTTTGCCGGGATGGGGGGGATGTCGGAGTTCTCGATGATGACCAATCCCAAAAACTGGATGGTGGCGTATCCCTTATTTTTCGGCACCATGATCGGGATAGGGGTTGTGACCTTCTACGTGATTAAAAAGATTGAGAAATACTGGCGGTAAGCATTGGGCGGCGCATCGCCGGTTTCAGGTGTTTCGTGGTGGATAATTCCAGATAGTTTTACCACGAAATGCGCGAAACTTACGAAATATAAACACGAACGGTTTCCCGTCATTTCAGACGATAGCCGGCCAATTTCAATCAACCCTTCAATAAAAGTCATCACGAGATACGTTCCAGGCATGCCATGTACTACTACCTGTCAGTTTCTTGTATTTTTACAAAGAAATTGTCCTCATGCTTCACATAAATAGCTATGCCGGCATGCAATACTTCCTATCTGTACAAACCCATGCGGCACCGCTTTTTCGCGGCTCCGCGCGAGATACTTCTAAAAAAAATCTGTGCCAATCTATGGAATCTGTGGAGCCTCTTTCTTGTCCGCGCAAATCCGCGTCCTCCGCATGCCATTCTTTGGTTGCGGCTATGCCCCGCTGCGTCCTTGACGTCGTTGGCGTCCTTGCTGTCCTTGATATAATGGCCAACGGCCCATAATCAACGCCTAACATCACCCCCCACTTGACTCCGTGGGATGTTCGGGGTAACATAAGACAGTAGGAAACACGGATCATTCGAGGTGGTTGTGGAAGTGAAATGTGGACATAATTGCGGGGCGCAGGGCCTGAAAGGCCTTCACATAGCAGCCCAGGGCAACGCCCTGGGACACGGTCAGCCCCACCCCACCCATCGCCCTGTAAGGGCAGGACATTTCGGTTATTCAAGGCATTACGCAGACACCGGATCGTGGGAAAGAAGGCGATATGTTATGCCCCTTCAGGGCGGTATCGTGAGGGACGAACCTGTTCCCAGGGCGTTGCCCTGGGCTGTCATGTTATTGCCCCTTTCGGGGCGTTCGGATGGCAAACCCAATATCACTGGAACAAGTCAGGGGAGTCATCAGGCGGTCTATAATTACCGGTTCGGGGATAAGCTGAAGGATGTCGCGTCGAACTTCCCCGGTGAGGCGGCCGCGGTCTATTATCAGTACGACGGCCTCGGCAAGCGGCGCAATCGAACGCTGGACATGGTCAACACCACGTGGTGGCGCTGGGACCTCGGATATAACGTCATCCAGGAATACGCGGACGCGGATAGCGATTGGGACATCGAAGGCCTGTCCATGACGTATATCCCCGGCCTGGCCGAAGTGCCGGGCACGGACCCCTCCACCGGCGGCTACCGGTATTACATGGGCGACCACCTCGGCAGCGTGCGGGGGATACGCGCTCAGGATAAGTCATCCCTCGCAAGCTACGAATACATGCCCTACGGCGAGGCGTACAATCAAACCGGCCTTGCTCTCAACCGTGGCTTTACCGGCCATACCTGGGATAAAGACGATGGCCTTTATTATGCCCCGTATCGATACTATAACCCGGTAGCTTCAAGGTGGTTGACGAGAGATCCACTGGGGATGAAAGAGGGGCCTAATTTATACTCGTATGTTAAAGACCAGCCTGTTTTTGCTGCGGATCCACTTGGACTTCAACCCGCAGTGGTATGTATTGAGGAGATAACCCAGATTGTGCTTGTGTGTATTGGGGGGATTTGTACGTATGTAATGTCGCAACAATGCATAAAAGCAATTGTCAATGGTCAATGTGTATGGATTCCAACAGGAGCAAAGTGTGGAGAAGACCCATGTTTACGCGGTGGATCAAATCCCAACGATAAAGATGAGTGTGAAGCTGCAGTAGATGCGGTAAAGGCTAACTGCAAATATGGACCCACGCCCGGTTGCTTGATGAGTCTTGCTATAGCATGGGCTGTATGCTCTTCTCCTCCACCTGATGGCGGACTACCGCCAGGTATTCCATAAAAAAAGAAAACTGATAGATTCATTTAACCTACAATATACGGGAGAATATTTACGTGCAAAATACACGTTTTAATACCGTGCTACCTTTTCCGTATGTGTGTTTCAACAACTATTATCAATTTTCTATAGCCACAAGAACCTTTTTGATACTTTGTCAGTTTTTTTATCAGTTCATGCATTCCCCTCTGCTTAGCTTTAGATATTTGAAACTCTTCGGCCTTTCCATGCAGGAGAAAAAACAAGCGGCTCTAGAAATGGTAAATCGTTTACCCTGCAGGCGTTTCCCAACATATTGTTCAAATTTTTCGTATATTCTTTGCCGAGTTGGTAATAATCAGGTTGGAATTTCATTTCTTCAAAAACAACTTCCTTATGATAGTTTTCCATGGACTACACATATAATATTGGCAGATATTCTCCTCCTCGATAAAGACTCTAAGAAGGCATACGAAATAATGCGTGGTTTAGAGGATAAGCGTGGAAAGGAAACATGTTGGCAAATTGAATATCAACGTGGGCGGATTCTTAACGCCCTTAACAACCATCAAGCTGCATTGGATTCATATACTCAGGCGCTGAAATGCAAATCCCCCAAAGCGATAAAATCTTTAATATATTACGCGATTATATATTCATATTTTCAGATGGGTAGGTATCAAGAGGCATTAGCAATTAGTGATGAAGTAATTAGACTTTTTCCTAAAAGAAAAGGGCCACACGATATTATTAGACCGATTTTACTTAATTACATGGAGAAAGAACTTCGCAAATAAGGAGGTTTTGAGCTTGGGAGTGTTGTCGTCGGTAAAGTTCTCATTGCAGGAAATGGCGAATTATTACGCGCAGATCGATGACGTGGTGATGTCGGTGCCGGACCCGGTGACCACGTCGTAGCAATACAACAATGCGAATGAGATGACGAAGATGACGACGGGCGGGGTGAACACCACGTTCGTGTATGATGCCTGGGGGCGGCTGGTCACGAAGAATCAGGGCAGTTATCAGGCGGTCTATAATTACCGCTTTGGGGATAAGCTGAAGAACGTGACGTTGAACTTCCCCGGTGAGGCGGCCACGGTCTATTATCAGTATGACGGCCTTGGCAAGCGGCGGTGTAAAACGCTCGATTCTGTGAACAACACGTGGTGGCGATGGGAAAGAAATCGCTCTCGCCACGTTTGTCCGCCTGCGGCGTCCAAGCCGTGGCTGGCGCGTGCGGCACGTTTGCACGGCAAACGTGCGGATTGGGACCTCGAGAATCTCTCCCTGACCTATATCCCCGGCTTGGCGGAGGTGACCGGGACGAATCCCTCGACCGGCGGCTACCGGTATTACATGGGCGACCATCTCGGCAGCGTACGAACCCTCCGCGACCAGAACAAGGCCGCCCTCGCGAGTTATGAATACATGCCCTACGGGGAGGTGTACAATCAAACCGGCCTTGCCCTCAATCGAGGCTTTACAGGCCATGCGTGTGATAAAGACGATGGGCTCTACTATGCGCCGTATCGATACTATAGCCCCGAGGCCTCAAGATGGCTGACGCGAGATCCATTGGGGATGGTCGATGGGCCAAATGCATATATTTATGCCATAAGTAATCCAATCTTACTAAAAGATCCTTTGGGTGATAGATGCAGATGTGAGATTATATGTGCATGTGACCCTTTAGTCTGCATTTGCTGGAAAAAAGCTAAAACGGATTGTGGTTGTGAAGTTGTTGAAGTTTGGTTTAGTACTATTCCGAATTGGCGCTTAGTTAAACGCGGGGAACTGTAGTACGCGAAAAGAAGGGACGTTCCCGTCTCGCCCGCCCATTCTTAAAAAGGTTTTCAGGATACAGGTTTTGCCCCTGGGCGGGCTCGCTGGGGACCGTCCCTTTTTTTCGCTTTGTTTTCATATTCTTTGTTACGTAAGAGCCATTCGGACACCTATATTGGTCTTTTTCGCATTTTCGACTGAGTATGCGGATTGATGTAAAAACAGAATCAGCGTTAAGAAGTTTATTCAACGCAGAGCCGCAGAGTACGCCGAGCCGCGCGGAGTGGAATAGAAAAATTGTCGGGGTTTCTCCGTGGGCTTGGTGGCTCTGTGTGAGATACATCCTCACACAGAGGCACAGCGGCACAGAGAACGAAACCATACGTAATGGATCATTAAACAGAAATTTTTTTCGTTTATTTCGGGTGTTTCGTGGTGAATAGTTCCGGATAGTCTTACCACGAAATCGACGAAACAGACGAAAGGTTCTTTTGAAAGCGAAAAAATTGCCACATAGAGCGCAAAGAATTCAAAAAGGAAGTGTTAATGGGTAACGGCTGCGGACACCCACTTCTTGACTCCGTGGGCTAGGTGGGATATCCAATTCCAAACGGGTGTTTGGGGCTTTATTGGGATACGATATCATGATTCCGGTGATGCGTTCCCCAAGGATGCATCCCCTGACAACGAAGCATCCGGTGGGGTCGTGTTTTTTCTTGACAGGCGTCGAAAGAATTGATACTCTGTGGGCGTGGCCGTGTGGCGGTAGTGTGCCGCGTGTGGGCACGGCCTAAGCACGGAAGGGTGTTGCGCATGGACATCTGGGTCCAGATTTTCGCGGTGTTGGCGGCGGTTATCTTCAACCTTGTGATTTGGTTGGCGGAATAATCGCGCCCGGGACGTAACGGGATAATAAGCGGAAGCTTGAGTACGAAAGGGTGCCGAAAATGACAACGGTGGAAATTATTGTTCGTGTGATTCTCACCATCGCGAGCCTGTTCGTGGCGTCGATGGCGTTTTGGCTATAAGGCCCGTCCGTAAGTGATTTTTTGAACCCGCGAGTGGGATGAAGCGGCGGGTGTGTGTTCGATTAGTTCTGCACGGGATGAAATAAAGTTAGTGGCATACATGCGTGAAAATATGGGTGTAAACCATCAACCATTAAAGAATGAGGAGAAATGAAATGTCCGTCAGCGCGATTATCCAGCTTGTGATTGCCGTATTGAATATCGTGGCGATGATTGTGTCGTTTTTTATTCCGTCCGCGTGACGCGCAACATACGGCATACGTGAATTTGGCCTCCGCGGGAAGCCCAGTGGATGTTTTTCGCGGAGGCGTATTTATAGAATTTCCATATTGACGCAATTGGGGGGCGCGTGTCCGTCCAGGCGCGCGATAATGTTGGCGGCGGCAATTTCGGCCATGCGCGCACGGGTTTCGCGCGAGGCGGAGCCCAAATGGGGGATAAGCACGGCGTTTTGGCATTCCAGCAAATCCGGATGAACCGCCGGTTCGTCTTCAAATACGTCCAGTCCCGCAGCGAAAATTTCCCCGGCCTGCAAGGCATGGGCCAGGGCTTTTTCGTCGACGACGGGACCGCGCGCGGAATTGATCAGGACGGCGGTAGACTTCATGGCCTTGAATTCCGCTTCCCCGAAGGCGTGGCGCGTCTCGGGGGTGAGGGGGCAATGGATGCTGATGAAATCCGCTTCCGCGAGCAGGGAGGCTTTGTCCACATACCGGGCATTAAACTCTCTTTCCCAATCGGGGTTCAACGGTTGTTGGTCATGGTAAATAACCCGCATCCCGAATCCCATGGCGCGCCGTGCCATGGCCTGGCCGATGCGGCCCATGCCAAAAATCCCCAGGGTTTTGCCATGGATATCCACCCCGAGGAAAAGCATGGGACCCCATCCGGCCCATTTTCCCGCGCGCAGGAGGCGTTCGGATTCGCCCAGCCGGCGTGCGGCCGCCATGAGCAGGGCCCACGCCAAATCCGCCGTGGTTTCCGTTAATACGCCCGGTGTGTTGGTCACGGGAATTCTCCGCTTCGTGGCTTCGGCCACGTCAATATTATTATACCCCACGGCATAGTTGGCGATGATTTTAAGTTGCGGCCCGGCGGCCTCCATGACTTCGCCGTCAATGGCATCGGTCAAGATGCACAACAAGGCGTCGATTCCTTTTACGCCCGCCAATAATTCAGAACGCCCAATGGCGCCCTCCTGCGGGGCAATGGACACGTTTTCCGCGCCGAAGGCGTTGCGCAACATAGCCAGGCCGCTTTCGGGCAACATCCGCGTAACAAAGATTTTGGGCATGCGAACTCCTGGTCAGTTTGCATAAATCCGGGGAAATCCTTTCCTTCGGCCGGACTTCCCCGGACAGGTTTGCAATTACACTACATAGGTGGAGGCTGCGGTCGAGCCGCCGCGGCCCGTCCAGTTCGTGTGGAAGAATTCGCCGCGCGGTTTGTCCACGCGTTCATAAGTGTGGGCGCCGAAATAATCGCGTTGGGCTTGCAATAGGTTCGCAGGCAGCCAGGCACTGCGATAGCCGTCGAAATAGGCCAACGCGGTGCTCATGGCGGGCATGGGGATGCCCAGGTTTACGGCCGTGGTAATCACGCGCCGCCACGCGGCTTGGGCGTTACTGACGGCTTCGGCGAAGAAGGGGTCGAGCAGGAGATTGACCAGTTTCGGATTTTGATCGAATGCTTCCTTTATTTTTCCCAAGAACACGGAGCGGATGATGCAGCCGCCGCGCCACATCAACGCAATGCCGCCATAGTTCAGGTTCCAGCCATATTCCGCGGCGGCGGCGCGCATCAATTGATAGCCTTGGGCGTAACTGACAATTTTTGATGCGTACAGGGCTTGGCGAAGGTCGTCAACAAAGGCCTTTTTGTCGCCATTAAACGGGCTGACAGCGCCTTTCAACATTTTGGAGGCTGAAACGCGTTCCTCTTTGATGGCGGACAGGCACCGCGCGAAAACCGCTTCCCCAATCAGGGTGAGGGGCTGGCCATGGTCCAGGGCGGCGATGGCGGTCCATTTGCCCGTGCCTTTTTGCCCGGCCGTGTCCAGAATCAGATCAAGCACCGGCTGGCCTTCTTCATTCTTGTAGCCCAGAATGTCGCGCGTGATTTCGATGAGATACGAGTTTAGTTCGCCCTTGTTCCATTCCGTAAATACGGCGTGCATTTCTTCGTTGCTCAGGCCGATGCCTTCTTTCATCAGATGGTAGGTTTCGCAAATCATCTGCATGTCGCCGTACTCGATGCCGTTGTGCACCATTTTGACGAAGTGCCCCGCGCCGTTTTCGCCCACCCATTCGCAACAGGGTTCGCCCTTGTCGGTCTTGGCGCAGACGGATTGAAAGATGTCTTTCACATGCGGCCATGCGGCGGGGGAACCGCCCGGCATCATCGAAGGCCCCAACAGCGCGCCTTCTTCGCCACCGGAGACGCCGGTACCGATGTATAACAGACCTTTGCTTTCCACATAGTTGGTTCTGCGGATGGTGTCCGGGAAGTGTGAATTTCCGCCGTCAATGATGATGTCGCCGGGTTCCAGGTGGGGGATAAGCAGATCGATGAAGTCGTCCACCGCCTTGCCCGCTTTCACCAGCAGCATGACTTTCCGGGGGGATTTCAGGCTCGCGCACAGTTCTTCAATGCTGTGGCAACCGTGGAAATTTTTCCCTTTTCCGCGGCCATTGATGAAATCATCCACTTTGGATACCGTGCGGTTGAACACCGCCACGCTGAATCCCTTGCTTTCCATGTTCAAGACGAGGTTTTCGCCCATCACCGCCAAACCAATCAGACCGATGTCCATTTTCGCCATACTGTGTCATTTGCTCCTTATTTTTTAGCGTTAAAACATGTAAACAGTGAGGTTGTGAGTTAAATAGCAAAAGGGAATTTGCCTAAACGGAAGGAGGCGTTGAGATGTTATTCATCCGCATATAGGCGCGCAAAGCATCGTTCACTGCTTTTTCGCTGGTGAAGACTTCCGCTACATCGGGCGCCAACAATACCATATTTGTACCTTCACGGTAATGTTTCAAGTATTTTCCACGCACACCGCTTCGAATCAAATCGGACTCGTATTCGGGACGTATATCTTTAGGCTTTTTAATAATGCGTTTATTCTTCATAAGCCGCTTTCTCACGCCGGGTGGCTTTTCGTGCACTTATTACACGTGTTCGATCATACCGTTCTGTATGGGATACAACCAAAATCCTATCCAAATTGGACTGACCAATTGTAACATAACGTTGCTCGCTTCCGGAATGATCCGGATCTGAAAAGGTAGAGGCAAGAGGATCGCCAAAAACCGTCGTTGCCTCGGTGAAAGAAACTCCATGTTTTGTGTAGTTTTGTGCCGCCTTGCTTTTGTGCCATTCGAATTTCACAAATGAGCCCTATTTTTACAACGCTTATTTCCGTAACGCCTGTAAAGTATACGCCGAAAGCTTCTTTTCCGCAAAAATGGGTTTGAATTGCGTGAAACGCTGCCGTCCGTTGATGACGGGTACGCTGGCCCAATCTTCGCCGATGAGCGGTTTTGCGTATCGGACGAAATCATCGGTCACGTCAATTTTATCGGGGGTGATCCATTCCTTGGGGAAGGTGCGTTCGGAATTGGCCACTTTTTCGAGGGGGACTTTGTCGTACCGGACCGAGTAGATGGGGCCGGGATCGCGGAGCAGGGTGGCCATCCAGCCATTCTCGCCGGATTGCGCAATCAGGGCGGCTTTTTGGCCCACGCGGTAGGCTTCATCCAAATCCACAATGGAAGCGTAGACACAGGTATCCCGTTGATCGGTTCCGGAAACCTGGCCCCGCGCACTGCCGGGCACGGGCAAGCCGCGTTCGTTCAACATGTTCACCACCTGCTGGGCCACGGTGGTTTTCGAGGCGCTGTATTGCGCATGGCCGAAATTGTCCTTGGTGAAACCGAGATCGCCCAAGTCGAACCCTTCGCTGACAACAATGATGCACCGCCCGTCGCGCTTCAGTTGATCGTTCACCCGGTCGCACATCTCTTCGGCGGTAATCCCCGCTTCCGCCAGGTAAATCTGAAGCGGCATCTCGCGCTTTGGGTCCGCCAGCCGCGCCGCCGCCGGAATAAACCCAATTTTGCGCCCCATGGCTTGCAGGACCAATACCGGGTCCGCAGGACAGGACCCTGCATTTTCTTCGTTCGCATTTTGCACGATGCCCATCCAATAGCGCGCCACGCTCCCAAAGCCCGGCGTATGGTCGATCAGTTTGAATTCGGAATCACCCACGTCGTTGTCAATGGTTTTGGGAACGCCCACCGCCACTAAATCCAGTCCTTGCTCATGCGCAAGAAGGCTCACCTTGTGCGCCGTGTCCATGGAATCATTGCCGCCGTTGTAAAAGAAATACCCGATATTGTGGGCTTTCATCACATCGATGACCCGTGTGAAATCTTCGGTCTGATTTTTCTTCAGTTTATACCGGCATGTGCCGATAGAGCCCGCGGCGGGGGTATACCGCAACAGCGCCACTTCCTCTTCATCCTGCGCGGACAAGTCGAGCAGCTCTTCTTTGAGCACGCCTTCGATGCCATGCCACCCCGCATAGATTATTCCGAAGGTTTCGGGAAACAACTTGCAGGTTTCAATGACCCCGCGAAGGGAACTGTTGATCACCGGGCTGGGTCCGCCGGATTGCGCGACAATGACATTCTTCGGCATGCATCTACTCCTGTTTGCCTGGCACGGGCCGGTTGTTCTGTTCCGCGAGCCACCACATAAAATAATCGCGGTCGCCTTTTAGCACTTTTTCCCTTAAAAAACGCGCGGGAACATAATCTGGATACCGCGCGATTGTTTCGTTCAGAGCGGTCACCCCGCCAACTTTTCCGGTGCCCAAATAGACCGCGATGGCCTTGCATAACGCGGTCTCCGGCAGGGGCGTTTCATTCATATCGCGTGCAAAGAGTTCCGCCGCTCTTGCATACGAGGCTTGTGCTTCTAACTTTTTATTGGTCTTTTCCAAATACACCCCTTGAAATAAATAGGCCTGGGCAAAATCCGGTTTTACGGCAATTGCCTGTGTTAAAACGGATACTGCCTCCTCGAATCTCCCTATTTTCCCCAGGATGTTCGCCTTGTTAATCTGCGCCTGATAGAATCGGGGATCGTCTTCAACCGCTTGACTGACCAGTGACAGCGCTTCGTCATACTTTTCGGCGCGCAAGGCGGACATCGCCAGGTTATTCAATTCTTGGGCATGGAGTTTGGGGACATAGGTTTCCCGGGGCGGTTTGTGCTCTTCATAGCATCCACCCACTACCGCCGCGATTAACAGGAAGGGGAACCAACGAAGCATGGCTCATTCACTCTTTAAGCCGGTACAGGATTTCACCGGCATTGGGGACCAATAAGCAGCCTTCCGCCTCACGGTCTTTCCAATCGTCCAGGTTGATTTGTTTCGGATCGCGGTAACCAAGATTAATCGCCCGGCATTCTTCTTCCGGGATTCCTGTGGCCAGTGTGACCTGAACACGCGGGCGCTCGACGCCGTTTTCAAAGGTTCCGCCGCCACGCACATGGGTGGAATGGGCCAAAATGCCGCCCGGTATGTCCCGGAACCGATCCATTTGTTTGGTAAAATAATCGCGGATATGGTACCCGATTTTATTGATGAGATGACCGTGCGTAACACTCACTTCTTTCACATGCTCGCCAAAGATAATCAGTTCACCGCCGTCGGCCACCACGGGTTCCAGCTTGTACATGCATTTTCCGGCGGTCCACAATTCATCATACATCGGCGGGGCCATGGCCAATATGCTTTTGAAAGGCTTGTCTTTGTAGATGATGTGGGTTTTCGCGGAAAGGTCTGCGGCTTCGCTCCACGCATCTTCCGGTGACCCAAAGAAGACCGCTTTCGTCTTTTTACCCACTACGGTCAGGCAAAAACACGACTTTTCCACCGGAATCAGGGATGCCGCCTTGTTCACCACTTCCCGCACCGGCGTGTTCTTGGTTCCGTTAATGACGAAGTTGGTGATTAAGGCCCCCAGCCAATGAAACAGGTTAAGGATTTCCGCGCCGGACACGCCGGGGAAGAAATATTTGTTGCCTCCGCTGAATCCGACCACTTCGTGGGGGAATACCGGGCCGACGATGCACACGCGATCATATTGGAGAACCCGTTTGTTGATGGTCACGTTCACGGATTGCCGCATCAGCCCCCCGGAGATACGGGCAATCTCTTCTTCCGAAATCGTACCGATGGAGGCAAGTTCTTCCGGGTCCTGCCAGGCGTGATTGAAAATGCCGATGGTCCCGTATTTCCCGTTGCGCTCTTCTTCGGTAATGCCCAGCAGACTGTGAATCATCGCGTCAGTCATGGGGGGGTGGGTGCCCAAGGCGATGAGGTAGTCCATGGCGGAGGCGCGCGCATGCACGGCATCGAACAATGCGCGAAACATCAGTGGCATGGGCATGCTGCGGGTTTGGTCGGGAATGATGAACAGCACGCGTTTGCCATCCACGGGTATCTGTGTGCAGGCCGTCTGCACGGCCTCGTACACTTCCTGGCCGCAAAGATAATCGTTTTCTGCAATTCGGCGGTACACCATGATGTTCTAATCCAGGGTAAAGCCTATGCCCCTGAGACGCCGTTCCAGGCTGGGATCGGCGTTCGTCAGACGCACACGAGTGTTAAAGAATTCCCGCCGCCGGGGGTATTTCTTGCGCAGCATGTCAAAATAGGCGTCCCGTTCGCTTTCAGGAACATTGCTCACGCCCCGCAGGACGGCATCGTCCCTCATTATGTCATATACCGTATGGACGGCGCTATCCAGCGCGCCCGGTTGTGACGGCTCCAAGACCAATTCCGGAACTTCCGGAGCCGGCAATAAAGGAGTGGGATCCCAGGCGGGCGTTTTGCCCAGAAAGGCGCAGAACGCTTCGTAAATCTGCCGCGTTCCGTTTACTTTGCCGTCGAAGGAATAGCCCGCAATATGCGGCGTGCCGATATCCACATTTTCCAGGAGCGCCAGGTCGACATTGGGCTCTCCCTCCCATACGTCCAACACGGCGGCATGGATATGCTGCTGGCGCAACAAACGCAGCAGGGCAAGATTATCCACAACCGGGCCCCGCGAACTGTTAATGAGGATAACCCCGGGCGGCAGCGATTGCAGAAATGCTTCATCCGCCATGTGCCATGTGGGGTGCGGACCTTGTTTTTCAAGAGGCACATGGAAGGTGACGATATCGCAACTCTGGATTTCCTCGATGGGCCGGTAACGCGGGTCGCCGGTCTGTTCCGCCAGGGGCGGATCATTTAAAACACACGTCAACCCCAGCGCCTCGGCCTTTTTCCACACCCGCTTTCCAACGTTGCCCACGCCCACGATGCCCAAGGTCATGTGCGTCAAATCCAAGCGGTGTTTTCGAGCCAGCATGAGCAACGCCGCCACCAGGTAATCCCCGACACTATTGGCGTTGCATCCCGGTGCGCTGGAAAAGAAAATTTCCCGCTCTTGCAAATAAGCCTTGTCAATATGGTCCTCGCCGATGGTGGCCGTCGCGACGAACCGCACGGGAGTTCCGTAAAGCATGTCCCGGTTGACTTTGGTTATGGAACGGACCAGCAGCGCATCCGCATCCTTCAGGGAATCTTTGGATATCGTCCGGCCGGACAGCGTTACCACATCGCCCAAGGGGCCAAACGCCTCGCGCACATAGGGAATATTTTCGTCGGCAATGATTTTCATCCGCCAGCCACTTTCATTCCCTCATCCAATACGATGAGGTAATTGTCCACGGGTAAATAATTGGTGAACACCTTTCTTGTGCCTAGCACCCAGAACCCGTCCGAAAAACGTTGCATCGGCTCCCGGAAGATATGTTGGATACATTGAGTCCCACGCATGGTTTCTTATTCTTTACCACGAAATGCACGAAACACACGAAAATTATTCATCGAACATCCGTTCATACTACAAACCTTGGTAATGACTAAAAAATGCTGAACAGATCCAAACGAAGATTTACTGCTTTTAAATATCTTTACAATTGGGCATGATGGTGGTCATTGTGTTCAGGAACCGCCTTAATTTCAACAACGATTTTCGTGTACCGTAAATACTCCACGATGAAATTTTTTTCATTCATTTCGTATTTTTCGTGGTAAAAGCATTATTTCTTCCAAGGTGGCGTACTGGGCAGATATTTTTCAAATTCAGCGATAAGCGAGGCCTCGTATGCACCGGCGTAGGTTCCGCCGAAGAACCGGTCCAGGCCTTCTTCATAGAGCCGCTGCCAGGAGGCGTCTTCTTCTCCCGGATTTATGGGGAAGAACAGTGCATTGTTGGCGCGGGCGGCTTTCATGTCGCCGAAAGCGTCGCCGATCATGAGGATTTTCGACCCTTCAATCCGGTCCTTCGAGGCATATTCGATATGCTGGCCTTTGGTGCCCATTTCCTGTCCGCAAATCACAAATACATGCTGCGCCAAATCCTGTTCTTCCCATTCCCGCACCAGCGCCTCGGTCGGGGTTTGCGAACACACCATGATGTCCGCACGATCACAGGCCCGTTCGATGCTTTCCCGGACGTATGGGAAGGGGGGGAGGCCGCCCTGTACGATATCCGCCACGGACACGTTCACCGCTTTGCTCCATTTCAGGGCAAGCTGCATGTCGCCTTCATCGAGGTGTTCTTTGCAGTAGGCTTCGAGGGCGGGATTGCCGAGTTTGGTTTCTTTTTCAATCCAGCGGCGCAGATTCGGCACGCTGGGCGCTTGGAAACCCCGTTTTTGCACCTTGTCCCATTCCGACAGCAGATCGAAGGTCATGGTCAATGCCGGGAACCGGTTTACGCCGCGCCATTTGGAGTACAGGTTCACAAATTCAGCGGCGTCGCGCGCGAACTTGGATACGGGCTGTAATCCCCAGAATTTGATGATATTGGGGATGAAACACTCTTTGTGCTTGATTTCCATTGTATCGAAGGCACAGCCATCGGAATCAATGGCAATCAGGAATTCGTGCTCGGGCTTGCGGTTTTTGATGCGTTCAATTGCGTCACTCATGAAATTACTTCCTCTAAACTTCTATACGCCTGAAAAAGCCGAGAAACCTCCGTCCACGGGCACCACGATGCCCGTTACGAAGTTGGAGGCGTCACTGGCCAGCCACAAGGTAGTGCCAATAAGGTCTTCCGGCGAACCGTATTTTCCCATGGGCGTATGCCCGAGGACGGACTTGCCGCGCGGGGTGGGTTCACCGGTCTTTTCATCGATCATAAGGAATCGGTTTTGTACGGTCAGGAAAAAGCCCGGGGCAATGGCGTTCACGCGAAGCTTGGGGCTGTATTCCTGCGCCAGGTGCACCGCCAGCCACTGGGTGAAGTTGCTGACCGCCGCTTTTGCCGCGCTGTAGCCCGGTATGCGGGTAAGCGGGCGAAAGGCGTTCATGGAGGAGATGTTGATAATCGAGCCGCCCTCGGGATTCTTCAGCATCGCTTTGACAAATACCTGAGACGGGATGACGGTTCCGCCAATCAGGTTAAGATCAAACACTTTTTGCAGTGCTTCCGCGGGAAGATCAAAGAAGGATTGATCCGGCGAGGTGGTGGCGCCCTTCATATTGCCGCCCACCGCATTAATCAGGATATTCACGCCGCCGAAATCCGCGCAAATGGCATTGCAACAGGCCTGAATGGATTCCTTCTTGAATACATCCATGGCGTAGCCTTTGGCCGTACCGCCCTTGTCAATGATGCGTTGCGCCACCGCATCGGCACTCGCGGGAATCAGGTCCGCAATGGCCACATCCGCGCCCGCCGCGCCCAAGCCTTCCGCAATGGCCCCGCCCAACACGCCGCCTCCGCCGGTCACCACCGCCACTTTTCCGTCCAAACAAAACAACTCCGCCGCATTCATGGTGTTCATGCATCCTTTCGCAAAGAACAAAATCCTGTATCTTGTGCACCAGATATTGTTACTATGTTGTGGTTTAACCCGTAAAATCACGGATTGTAGAACGAATGGTACCATATTTCATGGCATGCGTTGAAATTATTCGGAAAGGATGGAAAGGCATGTGGCGTGTTCGAGTTCTATTGATATTGAGCAGCCTGATATGGAGCACCGGTATGGAAAATGCCCTGGCGGGAAAGGAACCCAACGCGGATGCGAAGGTGCTCGAACAGATGACCCTGCACATTATTCCCCAGTCCCACATCGATCTTGCGTGGTGGTGGCGCTATGATCCCGAAACGTTGGAGGTGGTAATTCCCCACACACTGAAGACAGCTTTTGGCAACCTCGAAAAATACCCCGATTACACCTTCACCTATCTGCAAGTGCCGGCCATCGAACCGTTGGAAGAAAAATATCCCGGGCTTTTTTACAAGTTGCGGTATTACGCGCATAGCCCAAAGGCCATGGGGATGCGTCTTCCCAATCCGCATGCCGGAGGCGCCGGCGGACGGTTGGCCATTGGCAGTGGCCTCTATTGCGAGGTGGATGGGAGCATTCCCTGCGGAGAGTCGCTGGTGCGGCAATGTGTGTATGGGAAGCGGTATTTCCTGAAGGAATTCGGGATTGATGTTCGGACCGCGTGGTTCCAGGATGCTTGGACGCATCCATGGACCTTTCCGCAAATCCTGAAAAAGAGCGGCATGGATTCTTATATGTTCACCCGTCCACGTGGGGAAGGGGAGTCCATGTTCTGGTGGGAAGGGCCGGATGGAAGCCGGGTTTTTGCGTATAAACCGTTCCAGGAAGGAGGCGAAACACTGGCCCCGCAGGAAAAAATCGATGCACGGCTCCTGGATACGCACCGGAAGTACGGGGTGACGGACGACATCTCGCTGTATGGCGTGGGGAATCATGGCGGCGGCGCGATCCGGGCGGATGTCGAGCGCATGAATCAAGCCATGAACCAGCGGTCAAAAGAGAAGGGCAAGGGGGGTGTTCCACCGAAGATGATCTTCAGCACCCCTGCGGCATTTCTCGATGCAGTATTAAAAGAACCCCATGATTTCCCCGTTATTAAAGATGAATTACCTCCGACCATCCGTGGCGCGTATACCTCGCAATCCGAGGTCAAGAAGGGGAACCGCACCTGTGAAAATCTCCTCTTGACCCTGGAAAAGTTCGCCACCCTTTCCATGCGTTTGGGCCTGCGCGCCTATCCGCAAGACGCCTTGTACGGCGCTTGGAAAAAAGTGATGCTCAACCAGTTTCACGACACCATTTCCGGGACGGATATTCCGTCGTCCATAGAAGATGCACTGAAACGGTATGCGGATGTTGAGTCGTGGGCGCGCGGGGAATTGCACGAACAACTGCGCGCATTCTGTCCGCATATTCAAACCACAGGCACCGGGACGCCGATAGTTGTCTTTAATCCCATGGCCTGGGAGCGAAGCGATGTGGTCGAAGTGGTGCAGGATGTTCCGGCCCCGGTGCGCGCTGTGACGTTGCGGGATGGTGCTGGAAACCGGATTGCCGCACAATTGCTTGAGGGACCCAAAAACAAAAACGCGAGGGGGAGGGTGCGATACGTCTTCCTGGCGGAAAAAGTGCCTTCATTGGGGTATAAGGTCTATTGGGCCGTCATGGAACCGGGCAGGCCGTCCTCCGATGTACGCCCAACAGGCCCCGCGTATGCGGTTGAGAATGATTTCTTCACGATCCGGATAGAACCGGTTACCGGTTGTCTTGCCCGTATTTATGACAAACAAAATGCCCGGGAAATTCTTGGCAAAGAGGGCAAAGGGAATGCCATTCAGATTCTGGAGGACTTTGGTGATTCAGAGGGTTTCCTGAAATCATCGGATAACAAGCCCGAACATAATGTATGGGATGGCGCATGCCTGGATACGGCGCCAAACCCAAAAATAACCCTGCTGGAAAAAGGGCCGGTGCGCACGGTGCTTGAAATTAAAAAACAATTTGAACTGGCGCGGTTCACCCAGCGAATCACCCTGTACAATGCGCTGCCCAGAATCGATTTTGACTTGGCGATAGACTGGGAGGGAAAGAACAAGATGGTCAAAGTTGCTTTCCCCCTCGCGATTTCACCCGATTCCGCGGCCTATGAAATTCCGTGCGGCGTCATCTCCCGAAAAAGCCTCGGCGAAGAACAGACCGCGCAAAATTGGGTGGACCTCTCCCAGGACGGATATGGGGTTAGTCTGCTGAATGATGGCCGGTATGGGTATGACGTGCTTAACAACGTCCTCCGGCTAAGCGTATTGCGGAGTCCCAGCACGCCGGTGCATGCCACGGACGAAAAAGGCGTGCATGTGTTGCGTTACGCCTTGTACCCCCATCCGGGCGGATGGCAGGAATCCAACACCGTTCGGCGCGGCCACGAATTCAACAATCCGTTGATTGCTATGGTGGATTCCGTGCATCCGGGCGATTGGCCTTCGGAGAATTCATTCGTTCAGGTGACCCCCGAAAACGTTGTGCTGACGGTGCTGAAAAAAGCGGAAGATTCGGATGATTTAATTCTGCGCTGTTATGAATCCGCCGGTTTGCCTTGCCATGCGGTTGTCACCCTTCACCCTGCGATTCAGCCCGATGCGGTCCATGGAACTGATTTGCTTGAAAACAGCCAGAAAGAAATCCCTGTTGGCCCCAAGGGTTTTGAAGCGGATATGGGCGCGTATGCCATCGAAACGTACAAGATCATCCACGACTCGCTGTAATGACAAGGGGATGTTTCGATTTTTATACTACGGGGATCACGCGCGCGATTTTTTAAACCAACGCCGTTTCTTATCAATTAGAAAGATATCCAGGCGGGTGAATTCTTTATTCAGCCAGGTGTTACGGAAGAGATGAAACACCCGCCAGGGCCGCACGGCGAATTGTGTTAAGTAAAAAGTCAGAAGAATAAGATATTTCATCCGTGTGATGGCGCGGGCGGATAGATGCTCGCAGAAATTATTCTCCGGGTGCAGGGCGGGGTCCATCGAGAAGATGGGGGAGAGGAGCACGTCGTCGGTGGGCTCGATGCGGCCTTGTGCCGCCAGGGTGTTGTAGAGTTCCGAACCGGGAATGGGGAAATAGATGCTCAAGGCGATGTCGTGCGCGCCCGCAAACCCCAGCCGTGCGGCGAGCAGCACCGATTTCCACAGATCGGAGCGGGTGTCGTGCGGGAATCCCACGACAAAGAAGTTGGTGATGCTCAGGCCGCTGCGCCGGGCCGCGCGGACGGCCCGCATCAGGGTGACATTGGCCATGCGTTTGCCGATCAGCTTGCGGGTGCGCATCGAACCGCTCTCCGGCGCGAGGGCGATGGTGCCACACCCTGTTTGACGGAGCAAATAGGTCACTTCGCGATCAATGACCTCGCTGCGGGTTCCCACCGGCAGTTGCCAGGTTATCCTCAGATCGCGGTGCAACAATTCAATGCAAAAAGCCACAATCCAGTCTTTCCTCAGCACGGCTGTGAGATCATGAAACGGGAAATTGGTAACGCCATATTGTTTTTGGTAATGCTCGATCTCGTCCACTACGTTCTGGGGGGTGCGGGCGCACCAGCGCCGTTTCCACATCATGGCGTTCGAACAGAACGTGCAGGCGTACGGGCAGCCTCGTGTGGCCAAAATCGGCATCGTGGGGCCGGCATTGATCCCCATGATGTGGCCATGCCGGTAATACGCGGGCGGATCGAAGAGGTCCCATGCGGGCCAGGGAAGGCTGTCCACATCCTGGATGCGCGGGCGCGGCTCTGTTTGGATAAATTCGCCGTCCCGGAGAAATGCGAGGCCGGGAATGGATTCGGGGTGAAAATCGCGGGATTCCAGCGATTTCATGAATTCGCTGGCCGTGGCCTCGCCCTCGCCCAATACGAGGTAATCCAACGGCGCCTGACGAAGCGACAGTTCCGGCAATCCCGTGAAATGCTCCCCGCCGCCAATAATCAGTTTTTGCGGATGGCGCTCCTTGATGCACTGGACGATGCGCCGCGCCAGGGGCCAGGTGAATGAAAACAGCACGCTGATGCCCACCACCTCCGCCTCCGGGTCAATCCGTTCCGCGATTTCCTCCGGACGCAGCCCGAAGTAGCATAACCGCCCATCCTCTGTCACCTGATCCGGGTTTTCCATCACCGCATCCAGGACGCTGACTTTGTGACCGTCCCGGCGCAACATTGCGGCAATATACGCCAATCCAATCGGAAGCGAGGGGCGCGTTGCCTGGACCGCGCCCGGATTCCGGTAGAGGGGTGGATGAATCAGTTGTACACGCATTGATCGCTGACTTTAGCAAGATGAAGCACGGAACGCAAATGGTTTGAGAACCTTCACGCTTTGTTTTTCCGGTAATGGTACAGGCGCCCGGTGAATCCGCCATTTTGTTCGAAGGCCTCAGCTTGTGCGGCGATTTGGCGGTTAAGAAGTTCACAGGCCACGGCGATGAAGGTTAGTGCACCGTTGGCGGCAATTTCAGGATAGGTGGGTTCTGTGGACATGGTGGACTTTGTGGACGGAGTGGACTTTTTGGACAGTGCTGATTGTCTATCCGGTTCTGTCCGTCCACATTGTCCACTTTGTCCACGCTGTCCACTTCTACTCATATCATGGATAGCCCTTGCCCATTGTGCCACATCCTCCGTCGTTTTGGGGCGCAGATCGATCAAGTGCTGGCGGCGGGAATCTTCCCTAGGCCACAAGGGCAATTCATGCTGGCGCAGAAAGTCTTCGTAATCCAGACGGAGTTCTTCCAGGCTAGCTCGTGCGCAGTTGGTAAGTTTTAATTCCGTTTTTTAGAGGTTCCACTGGCTTGGCTTCCTTCCGCGATATTCTGTACCCCGCTTCGCGCCGCCTGGACCATCTGGTCCTGAGTTCGGCTCCGCCAACTGATATACCGTTCACAGAAACGCACGGTCACGTCAAAGACCAATTGCGCCACTTGGAAGCTTTTTAGTTTGCGGCAGCCGCCATGTTTTTGAAGAAGAGGTTCTTGATTATTCAATCCATCCCACTGCTGTCCCAACGTTATTCGAGCAAAAACAGTTGTTTTGGGCCATCGGGGTC
>CAYYRW010000045.1:0-123 GCA_964474205.1 uncultured Nitrospirales bacterium
GATTCCTTTTCCCGGTTTTCTCACCCCGCAGGGGTGATATTCGATTAGCCGGGGGTCGAGTCCTCGATCCCCCCGGAAGAGGCGATTCCTTTTCCCGGTTTTCTCACCCCGCAGGGGTGATAT